>NZ_BCYY01000075.1 GCF_001598435.1 Sphingomonas pituitosa NBRC 102491 | reverse complement strand
CCTCGGCCTGCGCGGCGAGTTCCTCGGACGTGGCGCTGATCTGCTCGGAGGCGCCGGCATTCTGCTGGGTGACCTGGTCGAGCTGCTGGATCGCCTCGTTGATCTGCGCGGCGCCGATGTCCTGCTCGCGGCAGGCGGCGCTGATCTCGCTGACCAGTTCGGCGGTGCGGCGGATGTCCGGCACCAGGCGGCCGAGCATGTCGCCGGCCTCGGCGGCAGCTTTCACCGTTTCGCTCGACACCGAGCTGATCTCGGCAGCGGCACCCTGGCTGCGCTCGGCGAGCTTGCGCACTTCGGAGGCGACCACCGCGAAGCCGCGGCCATGCTCGCCGGCGCGCGCTGCTTCGACCGCGGCGTTGAGCGCCAGAAGATCAGTCTGGCGGGCGATTTCCTGGACGATGCCGATCTTCTCGGCGATCGTGCGCATCGCGCCCACGGCGCGGTCGACGGCGACGCCGCTGGTCTCGGCGTCCTTGGCGGACTGGCGCGCGATCTTCTCGGTCTGCGCGGCGTTGTCGGCGTTCTGCTTGATGTTGGCGGCCATCTCTTCCATCG
>NZ_BCYY01000074.1 GCF_001598435.1 Sphingomonas pituitosa NBRC 102491 | reverse complement strand
ACTAGTATGGCCCGGGGGATCCGTTAGCTATCGTTCGCGAGAAAGTTAGTAGACACACAGGACCCAGGCGTGCAAGTCAATTTCAGCTGACTACACCGATTCTGGTTAAAAGAGCCTATGGCCACCCTTATTTTAGAGAAAAAAAACCACACCTCTAATGTGTTGGGCACTAGAAAAAGCTAACTACCTAGTCCGTTTCTGGACGACTTCATTGGGAATAACATACCCCCCACTGTGATTAAGACTGGCACTGTCCTAATGCTTTCTTCAATAGGTTTGGCTCATGTGTGATTCCCTCTGGCAAACTTATAGAGGACAAGCAGAATAAACCAATTCAAGGTCGTTGTAGCTGAAGGCCTGGCCTGCCTGACAGTTAATTATGAGCATGTCTTGCCCTTCATGGTGGATATTCACAGCTGAAAGTGGTATTGGCATTTTTTTCTGAGGACACAACGAGGAAATCTGATAAATACGGCCACCTGAAGTCTAGCTCGGAGTTAACAATTTACCACGTTTAGAGCGGCCGCGATATCCTGCAGATGCATCCAGTACTAGTATGGCCC
>NZ_BCYY01000073.1 GCF_001598435.1 Sphingomonas pituitosa NBRC 102491 | reverse complement strand
TGAGTGCATCGGGGTGGCCGGTATGCACATGTGTGCATCGGGGCGGCTGATTATGCATACGTGTGCATCGGGGTGGCCGGTATGCACATATGTGCATCGGGGTGGCCGATTATGCACATGTGTGCATCGGGGTGGCCAATTATGCACATGTGTGCATCGAGGCCGGCTGGTGATGCACACATGTGCATCGGGCGGCTGGTATGCACATGTGTGCATCGGAGCAGCGGATTATGCGCATGTGTGCAAAAGGAGCGGGTGTGCCGGCCCACGCACTCTGCTTCGATCGTTGGTCATCGGATCCAAGGTGGCGTGCGTCCCGATAATACGTGCTTGGACTGGTGGAGCGCCTCGACCTCGCTAATCCGACCTGTCAACCTCGGATACACGCAAGCAGCTGAACAGCCGTTACTTATCCATGAAAGCGTAATCTGTGATGCGGGTCAGACTACCAGCCACACGGCTATCGCCCCCGAGCGCGCGAGGTGAGAGAGCTCTGGCTAGACGAATAGTCAGCGAGGCAGGAGACGCGCAAGCTAACCGGACCGAAATCAATTATGTACAGA
>NZ_BCYY01000072.1 GCF_001598435.1 Sphingomonas pituitosa NBRC 102491 | reverse complement strand
GTTGACGGGTGGGGGGCTCGGGCATAGAAGCCACTCCACCGACGCGGTGCTCCTCACCGGGACGCAGCGACGGTCACCGAAATTCAGGCGCAGCGGCCGCCCCGGAGAAAGGGGAAAGGCGCAGCGTCGATTTTTGTCGCTCTTTGACATTGTTGGTTTAGATGAAGGGACATGTGGGCGGCGGCTCCGGGTCTTGCAGCTTCTAGGTGCAAGGTGCTCGGTAAAAGCCAAGCCGTTTCATACATGTCCTTACACGTTTCCATACGTGGGAGCTGTTTGGTTGGGTTCGCCTGATCAGATGGTTCCACAAGAATGTGCAGGAACGGCTCCTAGAAATGAGCTGCTGCACGATGGCACATTCCGGCTGTCGTGTGGTGGAACATCAAACTTGAGAGTTTGATCCTGGCTCAGAACGAACGCTGGCGGCATGCCTAACACATGCAAGTCGAACGAGATCCTTCGGGGTCTAGTGGCGCACGGGTGCGTAACGCGTGGGAATCTGCCTTGGGGTTCGGAATAACTCCCCGAAAGGGGTGCTAATACCGGATGATGTCGAAAGACCAAAGATTTATCGCCCTGAGATGAGCCCGCGTAGGATTAGCTAGTTGGTGTGGTAAAGGCGCACCAAGGCGACGATCCTTAGCTGGTCTGAGAGGATGATCA
>NZ_BCYY01000070.1 GCF_001598435.1 Sphingomonas pituitosa NBRC 102491 | reverse complement strand
CAGCCAGGTTACGGATCTCTCGACCGGTGTCGCAAGCAACATCGCGTCGCTGTCGACCGGGCAGACTTCGCTTTCCTTGGGTCTGAGCGCCGCCAACAGCAACGTGGCGACGCTGTCGTCGGGCGTGGCCGTAGCGACCAGCAGCGTCGCGTCGATGTCGACGGCGGTTGCCGCGAACACGTCGACCGTGAATTCGCTGTCAACGACCGTGAGCACCGCGAACGACAGCATCGCGTCGCTCTCGACCTTGACCTCGTCCGGTCTTTCCGGTGCGAACAGCAGAATCGACTCGCTGTCGACCGGAACGAAAAACAGCATCTCCTCGCTGTCCACCGGCGTGGCGAATGCGACAAGCGGGCTTACGAGCCTGTCCGTGTCGACGTCGACAGGCTTCGCGACGACGAACAATGCGATCGCTTCGCTTTCGTCCGGCGCGAACGCAACGTTCAGCAGCATCGCTTCCCTGTCGAACTCGACTGCCCAGAACTTTGAAACGACGAACAGCAGCATCGAATCACTGTCGACGGGGCTTTCGGACACGAATAGCGGGGTAACGTCGCTGTCAACGGGGCTGGTTGGAACAAATTCCACAGTCACCAGCCTGTCGGCGTCGATCTCTACTAGGTTGAGCTCGAATGCCAGCACTTTAAATTCTAATGCCAGCGCACTGGTTAGCCTGTCGACTTCCACCTCGACGAGGTTGAGCTCGCAGAGT
>NZ_BCYY01000069.1 GCF_001598435.1 Sphingomonas pituitosa NBRC 102491 | reverse complement strand
ATGGCATTTTCGGTTAACACGAACGTCGGCGCGATGGCGGCTCTCCAGAGCCTGACTTCGACCCAGAAGGACCTGGCCACCACCCAGAGCCGCATCAACACCGGCATGGCGGTGTCCTCGACCAAGGACGACTCGGCACAGTACACGATCGCACAGGGCCTCCGTGGCGACCTGGGCGGCCTGAAGGCGGTTTCGTCGTCGCTCAGCCGCGCGAAGAGCGTGACGGACGTCGCCGTTGCCGGCGCCGAGCAGATCTCCGACATCGTCAACCAGATGAAGGCGAAGGCCACCCAGGCGGCTGACGCTGGTATCGACACCTCGACCCGCGACGCCCTGAACAAGGACTTCGTTGCGCTTCGTGACCAGATCACCACGATCGTCAACGCTTCGGACTTCAACGGCACGAACCTGCTGAAGGCTTCGGGTGGTCAGGTGACCGCGCTGCAGTCGCTGCAGGACTCGGACACCAGCTCGGCCACCACCTGGAACCCGGATTCGCTCAGCGTTGCGAACCAGGGCCTGGACCTCGGCGGCTCGACGATCACGATCGCTGCCAGCGGCAGCATCAGCACGCAGTCTGCCGCGCAGGCGATGGTCGACACCCTGTCGACCACGCAGGCGAACCTGAAGACCACGCTCAGCACGCTCGGCGCCGCTTCGCGCAAGATCGATGCTCAGCAGACCTTCACCAGCAAGCTGTCGGACGTGATCGACGGTGGCATCGGCAACCTTGTCGACGCCGATCTGGCGAAGGAATCGGCTCGACTGCAGGCTCTGCAGGTCAAGCAGCAGCTTGGTGTTCAGGCTCTGTCGATCGCCAACCAGGCGCCGCAGACGATCACTTCGCTGTTCCGCTAATAGCCC
>NZ_BCYY01000068.1 GCF_001598435.1 Sphingomonas pituitosa NBRC 102491 | reverse complement strand
GTAGCGGCCGCCGCATGACCCCGCTGCGCCCTTTCCCCCTCGCACGGCCGACGTCGCCGATGCGCCCCCGCCTCGAGGATCGATGACCATGCGTGCAACCATCAAACTGAAACTGGGCGCCACCTTCGGCGTGCTGATCGCGCTGCTGCTCGCCGTGGTGGGCGTGGCCAGCACCCGGCTCGCCACGCTCAACGAGGCGACGACGAGCGTCATCAACGGCCCGGCCAGCCGGCTGGACGTCGCCGAGAGCATCGATGCCAAGCTCGGTTATGTCGTCCGTCAGGAAAAGAACATGACGATGACGGACGACAGCGCGCTGACCCGCAAGTTCGACGCCGATCTGATGAAGGGGCGCGGCGAAGTGCAGGCACTGATCGCCAAGGGCCTGTCCAATGCCACCGCGCAGGGCAAGCCGCTGTGGATGCAGATCGAGGCCAAGTACAACGAATATGTGCCGATCAACGAGGAGATCCGCGCCCTCGCCCTGGCCAACAAGAATGGCGAGGCAGCAAAGCTTTCGATGTCGCGGTCACGCGAAGTGGTGCTCGCGATCAGCGAGCTGGTCGGCCAGCTCGTCACCCTGTCCAAGACGCAGATGGCGCAGGCCGACAGCGACGCCAATGCGCTGTACGGCAGCGCCGCCGCCCTGCTGTACACCGTTGCCGGCCTGGCCTTCGCGATTGCCATGGGCAGCGCCTGGTGGATTTCGCGCACCGTTTCCCAGGGTCTGGCGCGCGTGTCGAGCGCCGTTACCGCTGTTGCCGAGGGCGACCTCAACCAGCGCGTGACCGTCCACACCAATGACGAGATCAAGGATCTGGTGGATACCGTCAATGCGATGGTCGACCGCCTGCGCGGCGTGATCGCCGATGCGACCGTCGCCTCGACCAACGTCTCTTCCGGCAGCCAGGAGCTGTCGTCGAGCGCCGAGCAGGTCTCGCAGGGCGCGACCGAGCAGGCCGCCGCCGCCGAGCAGGCATCGGCAT
>NZ_BCYY01000067.1 GCF_001598435.1 Sphingomonas pituitosa NBRC 102491 | reverse complement strand
GATATTCTGATCGTGGGCAGCGGCCATGGCGGCGCGCAGTGCGCGGTGGCGCTGCGCCAGGCCGGCTTTGCGGGCACGCTGGCGGTGATCGGCGAGGATCCCGAACTGCCCTATGAGCGGCCCCCTTTGTCCAAGGATTATCTGAAGGGCGAGAAGAGCTTCGAGCGCATCCTGATCCGGGCGCCCGCCTTCTGGGAGGAGCGCCAGGTGGCGATGCTGGCCGGGCGCCGGGTCGTCGCGGTCGATCCGCACGCCAAGACCGTCACTGATGCTGCCGGTGCGTCGATCGGCTATGGGGCGCTGGTGTGGTCGGGCGGCGGCAGTGCGCGGCGGCTGGCGTGCAGCGGGCACGATCTGGCCGGCGTCCACGCGATCCGCACCCGTCGCGATGTCGACCAGCTGCTGGCCGAACTGCCCGCCACCCGCCACGTGGTGGTGATCGGCGGCGGCTATATCGGGCTCGAGGCCGCCGCCGCGCTGATCAAGGCCGACAAGCAGGTCGTGGTGCTGGAGGCGATGGACCGGGTGCTCGCCCGGGTCGCCGGCGAACCGCTGTCGCGCTTCTACGAGGCCGAGCATCGCGCGCACGGCGTCGAGATCCGCACCGGCGCGCGGGTCGAATGCCTGGAGGAACGGGACGGGCGGGTCTGCGGCGTCCGGCTGGCCGACGGTGAGGTGCTGCCCGCCGACATGGTGATCGTCGGCATCGGCATCGTGCCCAAGGTCGCGCCGCTGCTGGCGGCAGGGGCAGCCGGCGGCAACGGCGTGCGCGTGGATGCGCAGTGCCGCACCAGCCTGCCCGACATCTTCGCGATCGGCGACTGCGCCCTCCACGTGAACGGCTATGCCGACGGGGCGGAGATCCGGCTGGAATCGGTGCAGAACGCCAACGATCAGGCGAATGTCGTCGCCAAGGTGCTGACCGGCCAGCCGGCGCACTATGATGCGGTGCCGTGGTTCTGGTCCAACCAGTATGACCTCAAGCTGCAGACGGTGGGGCTCTCGACCGGCCATGACGCGGTGGTGCTGCGCGGCGAT
>NZ_BCYY01000066.1 GCF_001598435.1 Sphingomonas pituitosa NBRC 102491 | reverse complement strand
AAAAAGCATTCAAGACTCAGGACATGCACGGCATGTACCTCCTCGTTCAGCCTGGCGGTGGTCGGTACTGGCGATGGGACTACCGACATGACGGCAAACGCGGCACCGTCGCCCTGGGCGTCTACCCGGACGTATCCCTCAAGGAGGCGCGTGAGCGCCGAGAGAATGCCCGGAAGCTGCTCGAGAAAGGCATCAACCCCTCCTCCTACGGCAAACTGACTCGCGGCGTCGGCAGCATTTCGGCCGGAGATACGTTCGCCACCGTCGCCGACGAATGGCTGAGGAAGATCGAGGCGGAGGGGCGAGCGGCGAAGACGCTCGAAAAGGTGCGGTGGTTGATCGGTTTCGCCAACCCATTGATCGGCACCCGACCGATCGGCGACATCAGCGCGCCTGAACTGCTCACCGTATTGAGGACTGTAGAGGTCCGAGGCCGCTATGAGACGGCACGACGCCTCCGCAGCACCTGCAGCAGCGTCATTCGTTACGCGATCGCCACCGGCCGGGCCCAGCGAGACGTGACCGCCGATCTCCAGGGCGCCCTGATCACGCCCAAGGTCAAGCATCATGCCGCGATCATCGAACCCGACAAGGTCGGCGCGCTCTTGCGCGCCATCGACGGTTACGAGGGCCAGCCATCGGTTGCCCTGGCGCTTCGGATCGCCCCACACGTCTTTGTGCGTCCGGGCGAACTGCGCGCCGCTGAGTGGGCAGAGTTCGACCTTTCAGCAAAGGTCTGGATCATCCCCGGCGAGAAGATGAAGATGGGCCGCCCGCATCGGGTCCCCCTCTCCAAGCAGGTGCTTGCGCTCCTTGCGGAACTTCGAGAAATGAGCGGCAGGTCGAAGCTACTTTTCCCAAGCGTCCGGTCGGACTCTCGCCCCATCTCCGACAACACCATCAATGCCGCCCTGCGCCGGCTGGGCTACGACAAGACACAGATGACGGGCCACGGCTTCCGCGCGATGGCCAGCAGCCTCCTCAACGAGAGCAGAAAATGGCACCCCGATGCGATCGAGCGACAGCTGGCGCATGTCGAGAACAACGACGTCCGCCGTGCCTATCTT
>NZ_BCYY01000065.1 GCF_001598435.1 Sphingomonas pituitosa NBRC 102491 | reverse complement strand
AACTCCAGGCCAGCATCGCCTATTTCCGCGTCGAGCAGCAGTCGCGCCCCCGCGCCATCGCCCCCGCCCGCCGTCCCGCACCGAAGCCGGCCGCCAAGTCGGTCGCACGGCCGAAGCCCAACAGCGTCGCCGATCAGCAGGCCCGGGTCAGCGGCTTTGCGCTCGACCTGAGCAGCGGCGGCCCGGATGCCGAAGACGCGGCGTTCGGACACGCCGCCTAGACCTTTCCCCACGCTCCAAGGACAAGAACAAATGCGTGCCACGATCAAACTGAAGCTCGGGATCACCTTCGGCATCCTCATCCTGTTGCTGCTCGCCGTGGTCGGCGTCGCCAACTCGCGCCTCGCCAGCCTCAACCAGGCGATCAGCGACGTGATCGCCGGCCCGGCGCAGCGCCAGGAAATCGCCCAGATCGTGAGCGGCGGAATCAGCTATGTCCTGCGCCAGGAAAAGAACATGGCGCTCACCGAGGACGAAGCGCTGACCCGCAAGTTCGACGCCGACCTGATGAAAGCCCGCGAGCAGGTGCAGGCGCAGATCGCCAAGGGGCTGGCAGGCGCCAGCGCCCAGGGCAAGCCGCTCTGGATGCAATTGAGTGCGAAGTTCGACGCGTTCGTGCCGGTCAACGATCAGGTCCGCATGCTCGCGCTGGCCAACAAGAATACCGAAGCCGGCGCGCTTTCGATCACCCGCTCGCGTGAAGCCGCGACGGCGATGAGCGACCTGGCCGATCAGCTGGTGGCGCTCTCGAAGCAGCAGATGACGCAGGCGGATCAGGATACCAATGCACTGTATGCCAGCGCCGCGACCGCGCTGTGGGTCGTCGCCGCCATCGCGCTGCTGATCGCCGTCGGCGGCGCCTTCTGGATCTCGCGGATCGTCTCGCAGGGGCTGCGCCGTATCTCCACCGCGGTCAGCGCCGTGGCGATCGGCGACCTCAGCCAGGACGTGCAGGTCACCAGCAACGACGAGATCAAGGACCTGGTCGACACCGTCAACACCATGGTCGCCAATCTGCGCGTCAGCGCGGCGCTGGCCGACAAGATCGCCGACGGCGATCTGACCATCCACCACAAGCCGGCATCGGACAAGGACGTGCTCGGCAACGCGCTGGTGCGGATGGTCGATCGCCTGCGCGGCGTGGTGTCGGACGCGACCGTCGCGGCGACCAACGTCTCGTCAGGCAGCCAGGAACTGTCGTCGAGTTCGGAGCAGGTCTCGCAGGGCGCGACCGAACAGGCCGCCGCCGCCGAACAGGCGTCTGCCG
>NZ_BCYY01000063.1 GCF_001598435.1 Sphingomonas pituitosa NBRC 102491 | reverse complement strand
TGGTGATGGGGTGGACGCCCCCCGACGGCATCGATGTGCCAAAGTGGAGGTGTTGAACACCACTTGAGGGAGGCGCCCGTGTCGGAAGTTAGCACAATCGGTCTGGATATCGCCAAGCATGTTTTTCACGCACACGGTGCGGACAGCGCCGGGCGAGCGGTTTTCAGCCGCAGGCTCACGCGGGGAAAGCTGTTGGATTTTTTCGCGTCGCAGCCCCGGTGTACGGTGGCGCTGGAGGCGTGTGGTGGTGCGCACCATTGGGCGCGCGAGCTCGAAGCGATGGGTCACGCGGTCAGGTTGATTCCCCCTGCCTATGTGAAGCCGTTCGTGAAGCGGCATAAGAACGATGCGGTCGATGCCGAGGCGATCTGTGAGGCGGCACAGCGGCCGACGATGCGCTTCGTGGCGGTGAAGACAGAGGAGCAGCAGGCGGCAGCGCTGGTGTTCCGAACGCGCGACCTGCTGGTGAAGCAGCGCACCCAGCTCGGCAATGCGATCCGCGGGCATCTCGCGGAATATGGTTGGGTAGCCCCAAAGGGGCCAAGCCACTTGGCGATGCTGGCGGACCTGCTCGATGACAGCGAGATGGCCGCAACGCTGCCCCAGGCGGCGCGACCGATGTTCGCGATGATGGTCGATATGCTGGCCGAACTTGGCACGCGGGTTGCCGCGCTGGACAAGGAGATCGCCCGCCGTGCACGCGAGGACGAGGTCGCACGCCGACTGATGACGATCCCTGGCATCGGCCCGATCACCGCAACGGCGATTGCAGCGATCGCGCCCCCGGCCGAGACCTTCGCAAAGGGACGGGACTTCGCCGCCTGGCTGGGGCTCGTGCCCAAACAGGCATCGACGGGCGGCAAGCAGAAGCTGGGCGCAATATCCCGCATGGGCGAGCGAACGCTCAGGCGGCTGTTGATCATCGGCAGCAGTGCGGTCGTGTTGCAGGCGAGCAGGCGCGGTGCACCCAAGGGCTCATGGCTCGAGGGCATGCTCGCGCGAAAGCCGCGCATGCTGGTGACGGTCGCGTTGGCCAACAAAACCGCGCGCATCGTCTGGGCGGTGCTGATCAAGCAAGAGGATTACAGAGCTCCGGTCGCAGTCGCGGCATAACGCCAAGACGGGCCAGAGGCGTCGGAGGGCGCAGTCGGTCGAAGGAGGGTATGGCACAACAGTCGGCGAGACGGGGCCGGAAGAACCAGGGCTTCCCACCGTGCCACGAGCACGCTGTTGGTGATATGGTTCCGGTCCGCGAACTCCCATACGGGCCAGCAGCTCAAGCTGCATTACAGGCCGGACAGATGGCAGCATCCGACAACCTGCTAGACCCTACAGATACCACTTGCGTTCGAAGGGGCGTCCACAGATGGGAAGC
>NZ_BCYY01000062.1 GCF_001598435.1 Sphingomonas pituitosa NBRC 102491 | reverse complement strand
CGATTGTGTTGAAAAACCCGGCGCTGGGATCGAGGCTGGTGCCAGCTTAGGCACGGCCTGGAGGGCTCGTCCCCGGTTATGCGGGCGCTGCGGTGGCGGGCATCGGGATCAGCTTGGCCATCTTGCGGAGGTTTTGGGCGGTGGCGGCGAGGAGGAACTCGTCTCTTGCGCCGTTTGGGCCTCGCAGGCGCAGGCGGTCGAGTTTTAGGATGCGTTTGAGGTGGGCAAACAGCATCTCAACCTTTTTTCTCTCGCGGCGGGATGTGACATAGGCGTCGGTTCTGGACAGATCCCTTGCCAAGTCACGTGCGCCTTCGTGGAGAGATCGGGCCACTTTGCGGTTGGGCTGACCGGGGCAGCATTGCGGCTTGAGGGCGCAGGCGTCGCAGTCATGTTTACTGGCGCGGTAACGGATGAAGCCGTCCTTATCGACGCCGGGCCGTGGGGTCGCATAGTCCCGGCGGTGCTGGACGAGATTTTTGCCACCAGGGCATACGTAGAGATCCTTGTGATGGTCGTAGCGGAACTCGGTGCGTTGGAAACTTCCCGTCCGTCGACCCACGTGATCGAAGATGGGAATGTGCGGTTCGATACCACGCTCATGGACGAGCCAGGCGATATTGGCGGCATCGCCATAGCCGGTATCGGCGGCCAGACGCTGCGGCCAGATGCCAAAGCGCTCCTGCGTCCTGTCGATCATAATTCGCTGCGCTGTCACCTCAGCTGGGCGGATGGCCGTGGTGGCTTCGACATCAACAATCACGGCGTTTGCCAAATCGATGAGATAATTGGCGCTGTAAGCGAAGAAGGCTTGCCCGCCATGTGCGCTTGTCCAGCGCGCTGCAGGATCGGCAGGCGACAGATATTTGGGCGTGATGGGCGATGCTGCGCCGAACGCTGCTGCATCGAGTACCTCCAGATACTCCCGGGCAGCATGGTGGACGATGTCCGGGGGCAAGCCTTCCTCGCCGGGCACACCTCGCTGGCGGTTCGCGTCGGCTTTGATCAGACTGGCGTCGACGGCAAAGCCCTCACCACTGACCAATCCCTCCTCGATGCAGCGCGTGACGGTCCTCTCGAACAGGTCCCGCAATAGATCGCTATCCCGGAAGCGGCCGTGGCGGTTCTTGGAGAAGGTCGAATGATCCGGCACCGCTCCGTCAAGACCAAGGCGGCAGAACCAGCGATAGGCCAGGTTAAGATGCACTTCCTCGCAGAGGCGCCGCTCTGACCGGATGCCCAGGCAATAGCCAATGAGCAGCATCCGGATCATGAGCTCGGGATCGATCGACGGGCGGCCCGTCTCGCTGTAGAATGGTCGTAGCTTCTCCCGGATACCGCTCAGGTCCACAAAGCGGTCGACTGCCCGCAACAAGTGGCTTTGCGGCACATGGTCCTCCAGGCTGAAGCTGTAAAACAGCGCCTCTTGCATCACCGTCCGATTACCCATCATCGGCCTGTCTCCCAACGACAGGTCCAGTGAATCAGGGCTGCGCGATTACTGCAAGGCCGAGTTTTTCAACACTATCG
>NZ_BCYY01000061.1 GCF_001598435.1 Sphingomonas pituitosa NBRC 102491 | reverse complement strand
AGCTCCAGGCCAGCATCGCCTATTTCCGCGTCGAGCAGCAGCACCAGCGCGGCCGACCCGCCGCCGCCGCCCGTCGCCCGGCGCCGAAGGCCGCCGCCAAGCCCGCCGCGCGGCCGAAGCCCAACAGCGTCGCCGATCAGCAGGCCCGGGTCAGCGGCTTCGCGCTGGACCTGACGTCCGGCGGCCCCGATGCGCAGGACAGCGCCTTCGACATGGAGGCAGCATGAGCGACGCCGCCGAGCTCCAGCTCGTAACCTTCGGGCTGGACGCGGAGATCTTCGCCGTGCCGGTGACGCTGGTGCGGGAGATCCTCGACTATCGCGAGACCTTCCGCATCCCCAACGGGCCGGACTATCTGCTCGGCCTGACCGACATGCGCGGCCAGGGCGTGCCGACGATCGACTTCCGGCAGCGGCTGGGCCTCTCGCCGGTCACGCCGACGCCGGCCACCCGCATCCTGGTGGTCGACGTGCCGGTCGCCGATCGCGTGCTGATGCTGGGCCTCGTGGTCGATCGCGTGCTCGAGGTATGCAGCGTGACCACCGACCAGCTGGAAGCCGCGCCGGACATCGGCGTGCGCTGGTCCTCCGACTATATCGGCGGGGTGATTAAGCGGTCTGAAGGATTCGTCGTGCTAGTCGATATGGCGAAGATCTTCTCGTCCGAGGAAGCGCGGGTACTCACCACCCGCGCTGCCGCCTGAGAGTCACGGAGCAGCCCTTGTCCGCAGCATTAGCGCTGGATCCGTCGCCCCCGCCGGGGCTCGACATGATGAGCAAGCGCAACTTCGCGCGCCTGGCCGCCTATATCTACGAGGTCTCGGGCATCAAGATGCCGGAGAGCAAGAAGACCATGCTCGAGGGTCGGCTGCGCCGCCGGCTGCGCGCGATCGGCATCGATACGCTCGACGACTATTGCGACCATGTGTTCGCCGGCAACCACCTGGCGGCTGAAGGGTTGCACCTGATCAACGCCGTCACTACCAACAAGACCGACTTCTTCCGCGAGCCGGCGCATTTCGACTATCTTGTCGATCGGGCGCTGCCGGCGCTCGCGACGCGGGGCGTACGCACGCTGCGCGCCTGGAGCGCCGCCTGCTCGACAGGCCCCGAGCCCTATACCCTGGCGATGGTGCTCGACGATTATGCCGAGCGAATGGGCGGCCCGGACTATGGCATTCTCGCCACCGACCTCGATACCGAGGTGCTGGCGGCGGCGCGCAGCGGCATCTACGCCGCCGAGCTGGTCGATCCGGTGCCGGCTGCCTTGCGCCGCAAATATGTGATGACCTCGAACGATCCGCGCCGGCGCGAGGTGCGGATGGTGCCGCGGCTGCGCAGCGCGATCGGTTTCGGGCGGCTGAACCTGATGGATGATCGCTACCCGGTGGGCGACGCGATGCACCTGGTCTTCTGCCGCAACGTGCTGATCTATTTCGACAAGCCGACGCAGAAGAAGGTCGTCTCGCAGCTCTATGACTGTCTGGCGCCCGGCGGCTATCTGTTCCTCGGCCATTCGGAATCGATCACCGGCCTCGGCATGCCGCTGGAGCAGGTCGCCAACACCGTCTTCCGGCGGGGCGACTGATGCCCAAGATCCGCGTCCTGATCGTCGATGATTCGGCAAGCGTGCGCCAGACCATGACCGCGATCCTGGAGGAAGACCCGGCGATCGAGGTGATGGGTACCGCCGCCGATCCTTTCAGCGCTGCCAAGCGCATCCAGGAGGAAGTGCCCGACGTCATCACGCTCGACGTGGAGATGCCGCGGATGGACGGCATCACCTTCCTGCGCAAGCTGATGCAGCAATGCCCCGTGCCGGTGGTGATGTGCTCGTCCTTGACCGAGAACGGCTCCGACACGCTGCTCCAGGCGATGGAAGCGGGCGCGGTCGACGTGATCCTGAAGCCGCGCGTGGGTGTGGCCGATCACCTCGCCGAACACCATCTCCAGATCCGCGACGTGGTGAAGGCCGCGGCGCGCGCGCGGGTGCGCGGGCGGCCGGGCAAGCCCATGCCCAAGACCGAGGCGCCGGCCCAGAAGCTCACCGCCGATGCAGTCCTGCCGCCGCCCAGCGGCAAGCCGATGAGCCGCACCACCGAGATGGTGGTGTGCATGGGCGCGTCGACCGGCGGAA
>NZ_BCYY01000060.1 GCF_001598435.1 Sphingomonas pituitosa NBRC 102491 | reverse complement strand
ACTTTTCAGGGGCCTTAGCTCAGCTGGGAGAGCGGTTGCTTTGCAAGCATCAGGTCATCGGTTCGATCCCGATAGGCTCCACCAGCTTTCGTCGAGACGCGCAGTGCGCGTCTCCGAAAGCAACATGCGCTTTAGCGTTATCCAGATAGATGAAGACACGAGATCCGCTGTTACGACAGCGGTCCTGCGAGCCCAAGGGCTTGCGAGCTTTTTGACATTGTGAATGGGTTTTTCAAATCGATGCCGTGACGGCGTTGGTTTCAGCTGTGAAGCTGGATCAACGATCGTCCAATTAAAGGCTGAGATTTTCATCCACACCGATATGCCGCGTAACGCTGCTCTGCCGAGTTGGTGTTTCCGAAAGGAGCGCCCAGCGTTGTCGTTGGTGGTGTGGACTCTCAAGCGTGAGGTAAGGGCATTTGGTGGATGCCTTGGCATGTACAGGCGATGAAGGACGTGGCACGCTGCGATAAGCGTCGGTGAGCTGTGAGCAAGCTTTGACCCGACGATTTCCGAATGGGGAAACCCACCTTCACCAATTAATTCAGTGGTTGAGCGATCAACTACCGAGTTAATTGGGGCAAGGTATCACCGAAGTGAATACATAGCTTTGGTGAAGCGAACCCGGCGAACTGAAACATCTCAGTACCCGGAGGAAAAGACATCAACCGAGATTCCGTTAGTAGTGGCGAGCGAACGCGGACCAGGCCAGTGCCTTGATTTCAACTAGCAGAACAACCTGGAAAGGTTGGCCATAGCGGGTGACAGCCCCGTATGCGAAAGTGATGATCAAGGACTCGAGTAGGGCGGGACACGTGAAATCCTGTCTGAACATGGGGGGACCACCCTCCAAGCCTAAATACTCGTACATGACCGATAGCGAACTAGTACCGTGAGGGAAAGGTGAAAAGCACCCCGACGAGGGGAGTGAAACAGTACCTGAAACCGAATGCCTACAAGCAGTGGGAGGGGCTTTATGCCCTGACCGCGTACCTCTTGCATAATGGGTCTGTGACTTAATGTATCAAGCAAGCTTAAGCCGATAGGTGTAGGCGCAGCGAAAGCGAGTCTGAATAGGGCGACTTAGTTTGATGCATTAGACCCGAAACCCGGCGATCTATGCATGACCAGGATGAAGGTGCGGTAACACGCACTGGAGGTCCGAACCGATTAACGTTGAAAAGTTACCGGATGAGTTGTGCTTAGGGGTGAAAGGCCAATCAAGCCGGGAAATAGCTGGTTCTCCGCGAAAACTATTGAGGTAGTGCCTCGGATGAACACCCTAGGGGGTAGAGCACTGGATGGATGCGGGGGTCGCGAGATCTACCAACTCTAACCAAACTCCGAATACCTAGGAGTGATATCCGGGAGACAGACGGCGGGTGCTAAGGTCCGTCGTCAAAAGGGAAACAGCCCTGACCTACAGCTAAGGTCCCCAAGTCACGTCTAAGTGGGAAAGCATGTGGGAATCCCAAAACAACCAGGAGGTTGGCTTAGAAGCAGCCATCCTTTAAAGAAAGCGTAACAGCTCACTGGTCTAAACAAGGGTTCCTGCGGCGAAGATGTAACGGGGCTCAAGACGTGCACCGAAGCTTAGGGTGTGATCGTTTACGATCACGCGGTAGCGGAGCGTTCCGTAAGCCTGTGAAGTGGAAGGGTAACCGACCATGGAGGTATCGGAAGTGCGAATGCAGACATGAGTAGCGATAAAGAGGGTGAGATGCCCTCTCGCCGAAAGACCAAGGGTTCCTGCGCAAGGCTAATCCGCGCAGGGTGAGCCGGCCCCTAAGACGAGCCCGAAGGGGGTAGTCGATGGGAACCACGTTAATATTCGTGGGCCTGGTGGTGTGTGACGGATTGCGTGTGTTGTCAGCTCTTATCGGATTGAGCTGGCTTCGAAGCAGTCCCGGGAAATAGCCCCACCGTATAGACCGTACCCGAAACCGACACAGGTGGTCAGGTAGAGTATACCAAGGCGCTTGAGAGAAGTGTCCTGAAGGAACTCGGCAAATTGCCTCCGTACCTTCGGAAGAAGGAGGCCCTACATAGGCGCAAGCTCTTGTAGGGGGCACAGGCCAGGGGGTAGCGACTGTTTAGCAAAAACACAGGGCTCTGCTAAGTCGGCTTCAAGACGACGTATAGGGCCTGACGCCTGCCCGGTGCCTGAAGGTTAAGTGGAGGAGTGCAAGCTCCGAAATGAAGCCCAGGTAAACGGCGGCCGTAACTATAACGGTCCTAAGGTAGCGAAATTCCTTGTCGGGTAAGTTCCGACCTGCACGAATGGCGTAACGACTT
>NZ_BCYY01000059.1 GCF_001598435.1 Sphingomonas pituitosa NBRC 102491 | reverse complement strand
TAAGCGCGGTCTGCAGGCCGCAGATTATGCGGCTTGCGCGGTTGGCTGATCGGCTGGCGGGGTCCAGTTCCACGGCAGGAGTTCATCCCAGCGGCTGGCGGGCCAGTCATCGGCGATCCTGGCAATGACGTCGGCGATATAGGCCTGTGGGTCGACGCCGTTGGCCTTGCAGGTATGGATGACGGTGTAGATGGCGGCGGCACGTTCACCGCCCACGCGCGAGCCGGCGAACAGCCAGTTGCGACGGCCGATGGCCACGCCGCGCAGGGCGCGTTCGGCGATGTTGTTGTCGATCTCCAGCCGGCCGTTGTCGAGGAAGCGCGACAGCGCCGGCCAGCGCTTGGTGCCATAGGCGATGGCCTTCGCCATGTCGGATTTGGGCGACAGGCGGCGCAGCGCGGTGTCGAGCACTTCGCGCAAGGCCTCAACCAGCGGTTTGCTGCGTTCCTGCCGTGCCCGGTGCCGGATATCCGGCGGCTGGCCGCGCACCTCGGCCTCGACGGCGTAGAGCGCGCCGATCCGCTCTAGAATGTCGGTGGTCAGCGGCGTGGAGGTGCGCTCATGCAGGTCAAAGATCTTGCGCCGGAAATGTGCCCAACATGCCACCTCGGTGGCGCCGCCCCGATACAGCCCGTCATAGCCGGCATAGGCATCGGCCTGGAGGAAACCGCGAAAGCCGGCGAGATGCGCCAGCGGGTGCGCGGCGGTGCGGTCGGGCGTGAAGCGATACCAGGTCGCGCGCGGCGCCGTGCTGCCCGAGGCCTGGTCGTCGGCCGCGTACACCCATAGCCGCCCCGTCGCGGTCTTGCCGCGGCCGGGGTCGAGCACCGGCACCGGGGTGTCGTCGGCGTGGATCTTGTCGGCCTTGAGGACTTCGTCGCGGATGCGGGCGACGACCGGATCGAGCAACGCTGCGGCCTGTCCGGCCCAGCCGGCCAGCGTCGAACGGTCGATGTCGAGCCCCTGCGCCGCCATCATCTCGGCCTGGCGGTACAGCGGCAGGTGGTCATTGAACTTGGATACCACGACATGCGCGAGCGTCGCGAAGCTGGCCTTGCCGCGCGCGACGGCGCTGGCCGGCGCGGGTGCCTGGACAATCTTCTCGCAGACCCGGCAGCTATATTTGGGACGGACGTTGCGCACCACTCGCCAGCGCACCGGCACGATGTCGAGCATCTCATGCGCATCCATGCCGAGCCGGCGCAGTACGCCGCCGCAATCGGGACAGGTGCAGGCGCCCGATGCTGGTTCGTGGACGATCTCTTCGCGCGGCAGGTGCGCCGGCAGGCTGCGGACCGGTGCCGGCCGCGACGCGGTTTCCGACGGGCGCTCCTCTACCGGCGCCGCGTCGCGCTCGGCTTCCAGCTCCTCCAGCGCCAGTTCGAGCTGCTCGATCTCGCGGCCCAGCTTCTCGGAGGAGGCGCCGAACTGCATTCGCCGCAGCCGGGCGATCTGCCCGCGCAAGCTGTCGATGAGCAGATCGCGGGCGGCAAGCGCGGCATTGGCCCGGGCGAGCAACGCCTCCAGCGCGGCGATCCGCGCGGTGGCATCAGCAGGGGAAACGGGCGCTTCCGACACCCGGATTTCCTAGCAGATCGCAGCGTTTCAGGCGAGCAAAAGCGACGCAAAACCGCCCGTTTCAGCCCGCCAGCGTCGGCGTGCAGGTCCGCTCCGGACGGCGCCAGTCGATGCCCTCCAGCAGCATCGACAATTGCGCTGGCGTCAGCACCACCGTTCCGCTTGCCGTCACCGGCCAGACGAAACGGCCCCGGTCGAGCCGCTTCGAAAACAGGCACAGGCCTTGCCCATCGAACCAGAGCAGCTTGACCAGATGCCCGCGCTTGCCGCGAAACGCGAACAGCGCGCCCGAATGCGGGTCTTTCGCCAGCACCTGCTGCACCAGCACCGCCAGGCCGTCGAAGCCCTTGCGCATGTCGGTCACGCCGCACGCCAGATACACCCGTGTCGGCAACGGCGCCGGGCTCACCGCAGCACCGACAACACCCGTGCCAGCGCATTCGCATCCACCCCGCCGTCGACACTGATCCGAACACCGCCGGGCAACGCGATATCGATGCGCCCCGACGAACACGGCACCGGCGGTGACGCCGGCACGACCGGCTCGGCGAGCCGAACTTCGGCAAACACCGGCAGCGAAGGCGCAGCCCTGGCCAGCCTGCCTTCGCGCAGTTGCTTGCGCCACGTATAGATCAGGCTGCTCGACACCTCGCGCCGGGCGATCACATCGCAGACCCTGGCCCCAGGCAGGAACGCCTCGGCCAGGATCTCCAGCTTTTCCGCGTCCGACCATCGCCGCCGCCCAGACACACGGCCGACTACTTCCATACGACCAGTCATACGAGTGCTCGTATGACTGGTCGTAGAACCGGAAACTTCCTGCACCACCAACGCCCCCGTTAAAGGCGGCAAGCATCCCGGCTATCGACGATGCCGCAAGGCGGCCTGCTGAACACGCTTA
>NZ_BCYY01000058.1 GCF_001598435.1 Sphingomonas pituitosa NBRC 102491 | reverse complement strand
ACGCGCGTTAAACTCTCTTTGGGGGGAGGCAACACGCTCTCTCTACACCGCCGCTTCCGCGCCCGTTGACGTTTCGATCAGCTCGACCACGTCGCCGATCAGCGTCCGCATCGCGGTGCGGGCGGTGGCGGCATCCTTGGCGGCGATCGCGTCGCGCACCGCGGCATGGTCGGCGACGCTCGCGCTGCGGCCCTTGATCCGGTTGGTAAAGCGGATCGAGGTGCGCAGCGCGGTTGCCACCATGTCGCGGAACTGGGCGTAGAAGGGATTGCCCGAGGCGCGCAGCACCGCGACGTGGAAGGCGATGTCGGCATCCAGCGTGTCGTCCAGCCCGCGCTCGGCCGCTTCCATCCGCGCGAGCCCGGCGGAGATCCGCTGCAGGTCCTCGGCTGTGGCGAACTGCGCCGCCAGCGCCGCCGCCTCGGGCTCGATCGCGATGCGCAGCTGGCTGAACTGGCGCAGCAGGTCGACCGAGAATTGCCGCTCGAGCAGCCAGCGCAGCACATCGGTGTCGAACAGGTTCCACGACGAGGCCGGCTGCACCAGCGTGCCCTGGCGCGGCCGCGCGCTCAGCAGTCCCTTGGCGGTGAGCATCTTCACCGCTTCGCGCGTCACCGATCGGCTGACGCCGTGCTGCTTGGCCAGCTCCGCCTCGGTGGGGAAGGCTTCGGTCTCGTAGCGGCCGGTGACGATCGCCCGGCCCAGCGCGTCGAGCATCCCGTAGGTGAGATTGCGGCCGAGCCCTGAGCGGATCTCCTCGGCAGCATGGGGAAGAGCGGTGGACATGCTCGCGATTGCTTTCCTGTTCTTGCCTGTGCGATGCTGCGCACCATCGAATGTTTCGGCATCGTACTCCAGCGGCGCTGCTGGACAACCCCGATAAATAAGATAAATGAACAGCTGACCGTCGTTTTCAGGCGGGAAGGGGGCAAGATGCGCGGGCCGTGCCGCTCGCGCCGGGGCCGGCAGGAGTGGGCATGAGTCTATCCAACATCGATCTGGTCGTGGTGATCGTCTATGCGATCGGCATCTTCGGCCTCGCGCAATGGGTGAGCCGCGACAAGGCGGGCGCCACCAAGGATTCGAGCGACTATTTCCTCGCCTCGAAGAACCTGCCCTGGTGGGCGATCGGCGCCTCGCTGATCGCGGCCAATATCTCCGCCGAACAGATCGTCGGCATGTCCGGGTCGGGCTATGCGATCGGCCTGGCGATTGCCTCCTATGAGTGGATGGCGGCGCTGACGCTGCTGATCGTCGGCAAGTTCTTCCTGCCGATCTTCCTGCGCAACGAAATCTACACGATGCCGCAGTTCCTCGAGCAGCGCTTCGGGCCGACGATCCGCACCGTGATGGCCGTCTTCTGGCTGATCCTCTACGTGTTCGTGAACCTCACCTCGATCATCTGGCTCGGCTCGATCGCGGTCACCCAGGTCGCGGGCGTCAACCAGGACGTGGCGCTGATCGGGCTGGGTGCGTTCGCCTTGCTCTACCAGCTGCGCGGCGGCCTGAAGGCGGTGGCGCTGACCGACATCGTCCAGGTGACGCTGCTGGTGCTGGGCGGCCTTGTCGTCGCCTACCTCACGCTGACCAAGATCGGCGGCGACGGCGGCGTGATCGGCGGCTTCCAGGAGCTGACGCGGCGGGTGCCCGATCATTTCGACATGATCCTTTCGCCCGACAATCCGCACTACAAGGATCTGCCGGGCATCGCCGTGCTGGTCGGCGGCATGTGGATCGCCAATCTCAGCTATTGGGGCTTCAACCAGTATATCATCCAGCGTGCCCTGGCGGCGAAGAGCCTCGCCGAGGCGCAGCGCGGCGTGGTGTTCGCGGGCTTCCTCAAGCTGCTGATGCCCGTTGTCATCGTGCTGCCGGGCATCGCCGCGGTGGTGCTGGCGCCGAACCTCGCCAAGCCGGACCAGGCCTATCCGACGATGATGGCGCTGCTGCCCACCGGGCTGCTCGGCCTCGTCTTCGCGGCGCTGATCGCGGCGATCATCGCCTCGACCGCCTCCAAGATCAATTCGATCGCGACGATCTTCACGCTCGATATCTACGCCAAGCTGAAGGGCGTGCAGGCGCGCGCCGACGAGGGTGCTGACAAGGCCGCCTACGAAACGCATCTGGTGCGCGTCGGCCGGATCGCAGCGGTGGTCTCCATCATCATTGCGATGTTCACCGCGCGGCCGCTGCTCGGCAGCCTCGACCAGGCATTCCAGTATATCCAGGAATTCTCCGGCTTCGTGACGCCGGGGATCACCGTCATCTTCCTGCTCGGCCTGTTCTGGCCGCGCGCGACCGAGGTGGGGGCGCTGGTCGGCGCCGTCGCATCGGTGGTGCTCAGCTTCGTCTTCTGGTTCCCGGCCAAGTGGGGCGGGATCGAGGCGCTGAACGCGGTGCCGTTCATCAACCGCATGGGAATCGTGTTCCTCGCCTCGCTGGCGCTGGCGGTGATCGTCTCGCTCGCCCGGCCCGCGGCAGGGGGCAGCAACCGCATCCGCATGGAAGGCGTGCGCTTCCACACCACCACCGGCTTCAACATCGCTGCCGTGGTGATCATTCTGATCCTCATCGGGCTGTACGCGACATGGTGGTAAGCTTTTCCGGGCCCTTCCTTGGCGTAGACTGGGGCACGACCAACCGTCGCGTCTTCCTTGTCGAGAACGGCGCGGTCTCCCACACCGAGCGCGACGACAAGGGCGTCACCTCCGTCACCGACTTCGCCGCCGAGGCCGCCGGCATCCGCGCGCGGCACGGCGACCTGCCGCTGCTGATGGCGGGCATGGTCGGCGCCAATATCGGCTGGG
>NZ_BCYY01000057.1 GCF_001598435.1 Sphingomonas pituitosa NBRC 102491 | reverse complement strand
CCCCCGCCACAGCCACCATCGGTTGTGGCGGGGGTGATTCATCCCCCAAAATTTATTTGCAGTTCCGCGTTCGTTCCCTTGCCTTTTCCGGAGGCAAGGAAGGTCCGTGCGTCGCGCGCCATCGGCAACGTACTGCGCGCCATGAGCCGAGTCATTCCAGCGATGAGCCGTTGCATTCCGACCGCATTTGGGCTCTTGTGCCCGAACTCGGATTGGCACAATCTGTAGTGGTCGCACCAAGGGGCAAACCCAAGCACTGGTAACCCGTCGTCCGCATCCCCAGATGCGGCATGGGCAGACTCGTGCCGGGCGCCGGGCCGATGGACACTTTTTGTTCTCGCGCAAACCCGGCTGGTGCTACGATCGCTACCGTGCCCCCGAGTCGGTTGTTGCGTAAGCCAGAAGACAGGGGTCCGAGTATGGAATTCAGAGATAGTGAGACCAGCGTGAACGAGACCGCCACCATCGAAGCCGCCCCCGCCAGCAAGGCGCTCGACAGCAAGGCGATCGTGCCGCAGCCCTATCCGGTCGAGGTCGATCATGCGCGCGACGCGCTGCTCACCGATTTCGGCAAGGAAACGCTGAAGGACCGCTATCTCCTCCCCGGCGAAAGCTATCAGGACCTGTTCGTCCGCGTCGCCTCGGCCTATGCCGACGATCAGGCGCACGCGCAGCGCCTGTACGATTACATCTCCAAGCTGTGGTTCATGCCGGCCACCCCGGTGCTGTCGAACGGCGGCACGGGCCGCGGCCTGCCGATCAGCTGCTATCTCAACTCCGTGCCGGACAGCCTGGACGGCATCGTCCAGACCTGGAACGAGAATGTCTGGCTCGCCTCGCGCGGCGGCGGCATCGGCACCTATTGGGGCAGCGTGCGCGGCATCGGCGAGCCGGTGGGCCTCAACGGCAAGACCAGCGGCATCATCCCGTTCGTCCGCGTGATGGATTCGCTGACGCTGGCGATCTCGCAGGGCTCGCTGCGCCGCGGTTCGGCCGCCTGCTATCTCGACATCTCGCACCCCGAGATCGAGGAGTTCCTCGAGATCCGCAAGCCGTCGGGCGACTTCAACCGCAAGGCGCTGAACCTGCACCACGGCGTGCTGATCCCCGACGCGTTCATGGAAGCGGTGCGGAACGGCGACGAATGGCAGCTGAAGAGCCCGAAGGACGGCTCGGTCCGCGCCACCGTCGATGCGCGCGCGCTGTTCCAGAAGCTGGTCGAGACCCGCCTCGCCACCGGCGAGCCGTATATCGTGTTCTCGGATCACGTGAACTCGACGATGCCGAAGCACCACCGCGATCTGGGCCTCAAGGTCTCGACCTCGAACCTGTGCTCGGAAATCACGCTGCCCACGGGGCGCGACCATCTCGGCAACGATCGCACCGCGGTGTGCTGCCTGTCCTCGCTCAACCTCGAGACCTGGGACGAGTGGAACAAGGACAAGCTGTTCATCGAGGACGTGATGCGCTTCCTCGACAATGTGCTGACCGACTATATCGAGCGCGCGCCCGACGAGATGGCCCGTGCCCGCTATTCGGCGGCACGCGAGCGTTCGGTCGGCCTTGGCGTGATGGGCTTCCACAGCTTCCTCCAGGCGCGCGGCATCCCGTTCGAAGGTGCGATGGCGAAGAGCTGGAATCTCCGCATCTTCAAGCATGTCAGCGCGCAGGTGAACGAAGCCTCGATGGCGCTCGCCGTCGAGCGCGGGCCCTGCCCGGACGCCGCCGACATGGGCGTGATGGAGCGCTTCAGCTGCAAGATGGCGATCGCGCCGACCGCGTCGATCTCGATCATCTGCGGCGGCACCAGCGCCTGCATCGAGCCGATCCCGGCCAATATCTACACCCACAAGACGCTCAGCGGCTCCTTCTCGGTGCGCAATCCGTATTTGGAGAAGCTGCTCAAGGAGAAGTCGAAGAATTCCGACGCGGTGTGGAATTCGATCCTCGAACAGGGCGGCTCGGTCCAGCATCTCGACTTCCTGACGCCGGAAGAGAAGGACACGTACAAGACCAGCTTCGAGATCGACCAGCGCTGGATCCTCGAACTGGCGGGCGATCGCGCGCCGTTCATCGACCAGGCGCAGTCGCTCAACCTGTTCATCCCGGCGGACGTGGAAAAGTGGGACCTGCTGATGCTCCACTTCCGCGCCTGGGAGCTGGGCATCAAGTCGCTCTACTATCTGCGCTCCAAGTCGGTGCAGCGCGCCGGCTTCGCGGGCGGAGTCGAGGCCGACAACACGATCGAGAAGCCCAAGTTCGATCTGGGCGAGAGCACGGATTACGACGAATGCCTGGCCTGCCAGTGAGGAAACGGGATGGAGGAACGCGGCGCCTCTGAAAATCCCTCTCCCCTTGTGGGAGAGGGAGAGGCCCGCGCTGCACAGCAGCGTGGGAGGGTGAGGGGGAAAGGTGGAAGCTTTTCCCGCGGTAATGCCGAAGGTCTCACCAAGCGCCAGCTGCTTCCGTCCACTACCGCCACCCGATCGCGTGCACATCGCCGCGATGCGGGCCCCGTCGAACGGACATTATGGGCAGCGCTGCGCCGCGCGCTGCCGCACGCAAGGTTTCGCAGGCAAGTGCCGATGGGTGTCTATCATGCCGATTTCTGTTCGCATGGCGCGAAGCTGGTCGTCGAAGTCGACGATGCGACGCATGCCGTGCGTCGGGATCGCGACGCGGTGCGCACGCGGTTTTTGAATGCCGAAGGTTATCGCGTGCTGCGCTTCTGGAACAACGAGGTGATGACAAACCTCGACGGCGTGCTCGCGGAGATTGCGCGGCATGTGGATGAAGGGGGCCAAGCGTGAACCCGCGT
>NZ_BCYY01000056.1 GCF_001598435.1 Sphingomonas pituitosa NBRC 102491 | reverse complement strand
CGTAAGCGTCCGGTCACTACCGTCAGGTCTGAGTTCGACCAGTGGGCGGACTGCTACTGGCGATCGTGGAGCACGGGCAGTATGAGGAGGCGCGTAGCGGGGGGAATGCCTTGAACGAGATTGTGTTCATCGCGATCGGCGTGGCTGTCATTACCGCGTTACTGGTTGTCGGTCTCTGGTTTAACCGGCTTGTGGTCCGGGCGTTGTTCAAGCTGGTTGATTGCCTGCCGCCTTTTAGGCCCGGTGGGCGCTATCGCTCACAGTCGCTGCCTGAGGAGTATGCGTCTCTACGCAGGCCTCGGATCGATCGGTAGCAGCCGGTGTTGGCTGCCCCGTTGTGAGTGCTGAGAAGCACCACGGCGCGAGTTCGCCGATGCGGTTTACCGGATGCCCGTCGGCAATGCGAGTGAGCACGTCGCGCAGCCAGGCTTCGGGGTCGACGAAGTTGAGCCGGGCGGTCTGGATGAGCGTGTAGATCGCCGCTGCCCGCTCGCCGCCCTTGTCCGAGCCGGCGAAGAGGTAGTTCTTGCGGCCGAGCGCCACGGGGCGGAGGCAGTTCTCGGCACGGTTGTTGTCCGCCTCGAGCCGGGCGTCGTCGCAGAAGCGGGTCAGCGCCTCGCGCCGCTTCACGGCGTAGCGGATGGCGTCGGCGAGCGCGCCCTTGCCCGAGATGCGGCGCATGGTGTCCTCGGCCCAAGTGAAGAATCCGTCCACGCCCACCCTGACGACCTGGCGTCGTTCGAGCCGGTCCTCCAGCGGCAGCCCGCGTCCGAGCTCCTCCGCCTCGTACATCAGGTCGATCATGCTCACGCCGGTGCGCGCCGTGGTCGAGCCGGTCGCCTTCCACACGTCGTAGATCTTGCGCCGGACATGTGCCCAGCATGCCACCTCGACGATGGGACCGGGCTGCCGGTGTCCGTCGTACAGCTGCTCATAGCCCGCATAGCCGTCCGCCTGCAGAAAGCCGCTGAAGCCGGCGAGGTGCGCGCGCGGTCGCTCGCCCTTGCGGTCGGGGGTGTAGAAGTAGGCCGCTGCCGGCGGACCGATGCCCTGCCAGCCGCGGTCGTCGCGAGCATAGACCCAGAGCCTGCCGGTCTTGGTCTTGCCGGTGCCCGGCGCCAGCACCGGAACGGGCGTGTCGTCGGTGTGGATCTTGTCGGCCCCGAAGACGTGGGCGCGGATGTGCTCGACCAGCGGCTGGAGCAGCCAGCTGACCTGGCCTACCCAGTCCGCCATGGTCGATCGGTCGAGGTCGACACCCTCGCGCGCGTAGATCTCGGCCTGTCGGTAGAGCGGGAGGTGGTCCGCATACTTCGACACCAGCACGTGCGCGAGCAGGCCGGGTCCGGCTTTTCCGCGCGGGATGGGCAGCGCCGGCGCCGGCGCCTGAGTGATGGCGTCGCAGCGTTGGCAGGCGAGCTTGGGGCGGACGTGGCGAACGACCTGGAAGCGGCCGGGCACATACTCCAGCACCTCGGTCACGTCCTCGCCCAGCGCCGACATGGTGCCGCCACATGCGCCGCAGCCATCCCCGTGCGGAGCGGCGTGGACGACCTCGTGGCGCGGCAGGTGGTCGGGCAGCGGCAGGCGCTTGGGCTTGCGCTTCTCGCGGGCGGGTGGCGGCACGCCGGCGTCAGCGGACGCGCTGGTCGTCTCGGCCTCGACCGTCTCCAGTTCCTCCAGCCGCAGCTCCAGCTGCTCGATCTCACGGTTGAGCCGCTCGGACGACTGGCCGAACTGCATGCGCCTGAGGCGCGCCAGCTGGACCTTGAGCTTCTCGATCTCCAGCGCGGTCAGCTGGATGGTCGCCTTGGCCGCGCGCAGCTCGGCAGCGGTGCTGGCAAGCTCCGCAGCGGTAACGACGCGGGCATGTTCGACGGTCGCCAACTGGTCCTGCAACGCCTGTGCGAAGGCGCGCAGTTCGTCCGGGTCGGAGGGGAGATCGACCGTCGCCAGCGACATGGCCCATCCTACCACCGGCCCGACTCAGACCAAGCGAAAAGGACGGAAAAGCGTCGTTCAGACGAGCGTCGGCGCGGCTACCGGAGCCGGCGCCACGGTGCGCCGCCAGTCTATGCCCTCGATGAGCAGGGCCAGCTGCGCGGGGCTTAGCACAATGCCGCCGTCGACCAAGGGCGGCCACACGAACCGGCCTTTCTCCAGCCGCTTGGCAAACAGGCACATGCCCGAACCGTCCCAGTAGAGCGCCTTCAGATAGTCGCCGCGCTTGCCCCGGAACAGGAACAGGTGGCCCGAATACGGGTCGGCGGCCAGCACCTGGCTGGCGAGCGCGCTCAGTCCGTCGAAGCCCTTCTGCATGCTGACCGGCTTGCAGGCCAAATAGACCTTGGTGCCCGGCGCCAGCGCTATCACGACGCATGCCCCAGCGCCCGCAGCACGCGGGCGAGCGCCTTCTCGTTGACGTAGCTGTCCACGCTCAGCCGGACACCCGTCGGCAGATCGATGTCGATGCCACCAGGCCGCGCACCCGGATGAGGGCGGACCAGGTCTTCTGTCACTGCGGTAGATGACGACGGCTTGGCGGACGATGATGCGGGTGTTGCCGACGCCAGCGCCGTACCCGGCTCGGTCGGCGCCGCGTCCGTCACCACGCCATACGGGATGAACTGCAACGGCTCGCTGGCGATGCTCGCCGCCTTCCGCTGCGCCGAGCGCCAGTTGTAGATAAGGCTCTCCGCAATACCGAGCCGCCGCGCCACCTCGCGCACCGTCACGCCCGGAAGCGACGCCTCGGCAACCACCGCCGCCTTCTCCGCCTCGCTGTAGGTCCGCCGGCGCTCCGTCCGGGTGATGACCTCCATCCGCCCCATCTCCTGACCTCCTTCTGGACTCCAGAAGGAGACCACGACGGGTCCGGACATCGACGGCTACGCCGAACGGGACAACACGCGGCTAACCGGACGCTTACCC
>NZ_BCYY01000055.1 GCF_001598435.1 Sphingomonas pituitosa NBRC 102491 | reverse complement strand
TCACGGCACTGCGCGTGTCTGCAGCGGCGGCAGGTCGCCCGGTTCGCCTGCGTGCGCCGGCGCCGGCGCCGGTGGCTGCGCTGCTCGAGCGCGCCGGCTTCCTGGCCGCCCCGACCGCCGACGATCTCGAATTCTGGTTTCACGGAGAACGTGCCCAATGACCGCCTCGATCCTCACCGTCGATGATTCGCCCAGCCTGCGCATGGCGATCAAGATCGCGCTGACCGGTGCCGGCTACAGCGTCACCGAGGCCGGCGACGGCGTCGAGGGGCTGGCCAAGGCCAAGGGCGCCACGTTCGACCTGATCATCACCGACTTGAACATGCCCAACATGGACGGACTGACGATGATCCGCGAGCTGCGCAAGGATCCCGCCCAGTGCGGCACGCCGATCCTGTTCCTCACCACCGAGAGCGACGACGCGATGAAGCAGCAGGCCAAGGCCGCCGGCGCCACCGGCTGGCTGGTCAAGCCGTTCGTGCCCGAACAGCTGCTCAAGGTATCGCGCAAGGTGCTCGGCCGGTGAGCGGCGGCGATCCGGTCGCCGCCTTCCGGGTCGAGGCCGGCGACCTGCTCGACCAGGTCGAGCAGGGGCTGCTCGACCTCACCCACCGGCTCGACGATCGTGACCTGGTCGACGCGGTGTTCCGGGGCCTGCACACGCTGAAGGGCTCGGGCGCGATGTTCGGCTTCGACGCGCTGGCGAGCTTCACCCATCACTGCGAGACCGCGTTCGACCGCGTCCGCAAGGGCCTCGCCCCGGCGACGCAGGGGCTGGTCGCGGTGATCCTGTCGGCCAAGGACCATATGCGCGCGCTGGTCGACGGCGACGGTGCGGGCCTCGAGGCCGCCGGCGCCGCGATCCTGGCCGCGCTGCAGCGCGAGGTCGATGCCGCCGCCGGCGCGCCGCCGCCCGCGCCCGCCGCGCCGGTGCGCAAGGGCTGGCGCCTGACCTTCTGGCTGCCGCCCGAATCGATGGCCAACGGCACCAACCCGCTGATGCTGCTCGACGAGCTGCGGGAGCTGGGCGACTGCACCATCGTCGCGCGCACCGACCGGCTGCCGCCGCTCGCCGAGCTCAACCCGGTCGAATGCCATATCGGCTGGGACGTCACGCTGCTCGGCGACATTGCGCGCGACGATATCGACGACGTGTTCCTGTTCGTGATGGACGACATGGAGCTGACCGTCGAGGCAATCGGCGGCGAGGCCGAGGCGCCGGCGGAAACCCTCGACGCCCCCGCAGCAATTGCTGTCGCCACCCCGGAAGCCGCCGCCGCAACCCCGGCCAGGGCCGCCGCCAAGACCGGCGAGAGCGTCCGCGTGCCCGCCGAGCGGCTCGACGAGCTGATGGACCGGGTGGGCGAGCTCGTCATCGTCCACAGTCGCCTGTCGCAGCTGGCGAACGGCAGCGGCGCGGACCTGGTGCTGCGCTCGATCTCCGAGGAGATCGAGCGGCTGGTCAGCGAGCTGCGCGACACGATGATGGTGCTGCGCATGGTGCCGGTCGCCACGCTGTTCGGTCGCTTCCGCCGGCTGATCCACGATCTTGCCCGCGAGACCGGCAAGGCGATCGAGCTTTCTACCGAAGGCGAGGCGACCGAAGTCGACAAGACCGTGATCGAGCGGCTGGCCGATCCGATGGTCCACCTGATCCGCAACGCCTGCGACCATGGCCTCGAGCCCGAGGACGAGCGCATCGCCGCCGGCAAGCCCGCCACCGGCCATGTCCGCCTCTCGGCCCACCAGGCCGGCGGCGAGGTGCTGATCACCATCCAGGACGACGGCCGCGGCATCGACCGCGAGCGGGTGCGCGCCAAGGCGGAAGCGCAGGGGCTGCTCCAGCCCGGCCAGGCGGTGAGCGACGGCGAGCTGCTCCAGATGATCTTCCACCCCGGCTTCTCGACCGCGGCGGCGGTGACCAACCTGTCCGGCCGCGGCGTCGGCATGGACGTGGTCAAGCGCACCATCGAGAGCCTGCGCGGCGCGATCGACATCACCTCCAGGCCCGGCGAGGGCTCCACCGTCGTGCTGCGCATCCCGCTGACGCTGGCGATCATCGACGGGCTGCTGGTGCGCGTCGGCGAGGGCCGCTACGTCATCCCGCTCGCGGCGGTCGAGGAATGCCTCGAGCTCAGCCTGGAAGAGGATCTGCGCTCGCGCGGCCGCAGCTTCATCACGCTGCGCGACCGGCTGGTGCCGTTCCTGCGCCTGCGCGAGATGTTCGACACCGGCACCCGCCCCGATCCGCACCAGAAGATCGTCGTCATCGCCACCGGCGCCGAGCGCGTCGGCCTGGTCGTCGACCAGATCATCGGCAGCCACCAGACCGTGATCAAGTCGATGTCGCCGCTCCACCAGGACGTCGCCGCCTTTGCCGGCGCCACCATCCTGGGCGACGGCGGCGTCGCGCTGATCCTCGACGTCGTCCAGCTCGTGCTGGCCGGCCAGCAGCAGGAGGAGCGGCTGCGTGCCGCCGGTTGAGCCCATGCAGGACACCCAAGCCCCCACCCAAAGCGCCGTCCCCTGGGACGAGGCCGGCCATCTCGAGGTCCTCACCTTCGACCTCGGCGAGGAGACCTTCGCGATCGAGGCCGTGCTGGTCCGCGAGATCCTCGACCTGCTCCCCGAGACGCGCGTGCCCGGCGCCGCGCCGCTGGTGCGCAGCGTCGTCAACTTCCGCGGCAAGATCATCCCGATCGCCGATCTGCGCCAGGCCTTCGCGATGGCGCCGGCCGAGGCGACGCTCGACAGCCGCATCGTCGTGATCGAGATCCCGCTCGCCGGCGAGCCGCTCCAGATCGGCATCCGCACCGACAAGGTCCACGAAGTCGCCACCCTCGACCAGGCCGCCAGCGAGGAGCCCCCCGCCGTCGGCATGCGCTGGCGCCGCCACTTCGTGCGCACCCTCGTGCGCCGCCCCGGCGGCATCGTCGTCCTCCCCGACCTCCACGCCATCTTCGCCGCACAACTTCGCGACGACGCCGCC
>NZ_BCYY01000054.1 GCF_001598435.1 Sphingomonas pituitosa NBRC 102491 | reverse complement strand
CCGTGCCGCCGGCGGTCAGCACGCTATCGACATTGGTGACCTGGGTGCCGGTGTAGCTGCTGTTCGACGAGGAGAGGCCCACCGAGATGGTCGGGCTCAGCTTGTCGAGGCCGGACACGCCTTCGCCATTCTTGTTGAGCTTGATCTCCGAGGTGACGCCCAGCGTGAAGCCGCTGCTCTTGGCGTTGCCGCTCTGGCGGTCTTCCTCCGTCGCTGCCGCCAGCGTGATCGCGCCGTTCGCCGCGAGGCCGTGATTTCTGCGTTACTCTTGCTCCAACAACCCCTATCTTGGCCAGTACGTCAGCGGCATCGACTTAGGGCGAGTAGAATCGCCTCGCCTATGGCATCTGCTTGGTTTGGGTAAGAAATAATAACATCTTCAAATTTGTCACTATTGGACCTACCCCAAGCTTCACGTTTTTCATGTTTCGTCGGAAGAAGATGAAGTTTCTGGTGATAAACGTCTGCATCAACGCTTTTCATTGCCTTGAACATTGCAGCACGATTCTTGAAGCCATATCGCTGTATTACGTCCTTTACCCAAGCTTCATAGCGCTCAGCATGCTGCTCGCGTGTAATGATCGGCAGGTTCTCTAGCGTGAAAATTCTGCTGGCCTCGAGTGCTTTGATAAGAGCAGAGCCGATTGAGCAGGCGGATGCGTCAGGAGAAAGGTATATCTGCTGCCCCTCGGGATCGGCCCACCCCGAGCGGAAACCAGAGTAAGTCTCAATCAAGGTAAATACCGAATTGCTCAATATTGACGCACGCGGACGAGAGGGAGGCACTTCCATCTCGGTCATTTTGTCACCGTGACGTCAATATTTACGCCTATCTTTCTAGAATACTCTGCAGCCTTCATAATTTGCTCCCATTGCGCTGTATTTGTACCCGAAGGAATGGCAAGGTGAATTTCTCGAACATTTATATCAGATGGAGAAAGTCGTACATTGGAAAGTTTATATCCGCCGAAATCCGCCACCGCATCGGCGTATGATTTTAGGGTCGCATAGATCTGAGATGGATTAGACAATCTAGACGCTGTTGACGTATCGAGCGTCTTCGCACTTATAGCGCGACCGGTTGTCTTCTCAAAGAAGTCGAACGTCTTAAAGTTCGGGGGCAGTCTATCATCAACTGGCAGCCGAGCGGCGATATAGTCCTCCCACGGGCCACCTTGGCCTGCAATCCCCTTGCCCCACGCAATCCCGGCATCGACTGAGGTTTCAACTTTAACTCCCACAGAAGCAAATCGGCCAACCAACCCGTCCGTTGCCAAAGCGACGCCACCATTGATAGTCAATTCAGCTGCCGCACCACCGCACGCACCCGAATCCGCGTTGCTGCCGAAAACGCACGAGCCGAAGAAGGGCGCGGTTTGAGCTGTAACAGCATTAAGCGCGGAACTAGTAGCGTTCATCGCAGCAGCACGGGCTGCTGCTGAGCGCGCCTTATAGGCGTCTGCCTCCGCCTGCGTCGGAACGTAGAAAGGATCTCCGTCCCCCGGGGGAGTGAGGGCCGCGACAAAGTCCAGCAAGGCCAGCCCGGTCTTGGTAGCCGCGCCACCCGCCGCCTTGGCCTGCGCGTTGATGCGATCCTGCGCCGCCTTGACAACGGCTTGACCTTCCGCCGTCTGATATACCGGGTCCAACTGCCCCGTCTCCGGGTCAGCCACGCTGCTTAGGGTACCGAGATCCGCCAGGAACTGCGCAGCTGGGGCCGCTTCTTTGGTAGCGCCTGCCAGCCCGTTCGACACGTTTGCACGGTCTTGTACTTTCAGGAAATACAAGTCCTGCAGCGTTGCCGGATCAGCAATGGCGTTCAGCACCGTGCCAAGCGCCTGTTCCATCGGGCCTGGATTTTTGATGGTCGCTAGATCAGACCGCACAATCGCCTTGCCGGCGTCATCAAGCGAATCAAAGTTCCGCTGGAAGGATGCAAGCTCGGCATCACTGAAACGCGACAGAACCGATTGCAGATCGGCGCTACCGCCGGACAGGTAAGCGATTTTCGATCCACGATAAGCAGCAGCTATCTGGCTTTCGATGGCTGCGCTCGTGATCTGGCCGCTTTCCAGCTTATCAAGAAGAGCCTTCCGCTGCTTTTCATCAAGACCAACAGACTTCATCTTACTCACAAGCTCGGCTACGTCCTGCCTAGAGGCGGCATCCGCGGCATTTCCGTATGATACAGCTAGCTTATCTAGGTAAGGATTGTTCTCCTGTACGCATGAAGAGGAGGCCCTGCACGCGACGTATTCTCCATAGGATTTCAACAGATCCGAGACGGAAACATTCTGATCATCCGCAATTTTCTTGACTTGCGCACCAAATCCTGTGGAATCTCGCTCGATCAGCTGCTCGATCGAGTATTTAACCTGACGGGGCAGAATCACCTTCAAACTTCCGTCCGGCATCCGTTCGGAGTTGTTCTGCGTCTCGAGATGCGCCGACGTCACGGCGCTCTGCGCATCCAAGCCTGCACCGGAGGCGACCGCTGCGACGATCGTCGCCACCAGATTATCGCGTGCCTGCTGCTCCGCGAGCGTCAGCGGCTTGCCGTCCTTGTCGGTTGCCGTCGTCTTCCCAGTCTTGAGAAGATCGTTCAGCACGACCGCTGCCGCAGCGCCCATCGCCCCGCTGGCACAGTCGCCCGAGCCCCCTGCGGCGCTGCCGGCACAGCCGACCAGCCCCTGCAGCGCGGCGCGGGCCTCTTTGCTCTGTAGCTTGTCGGCGATTTCCTTGACCTTGCTCGTCGCCAGGCCCTGCAACACGTTGACCGCCGCTCCCTGCACGAGGCTGGTGAGCGAGCCGGCGACGTCCGATCCGGCAGCACCGTTGATCGCCGTGAGTACAAGCCGCCCGGCGCCACCGGCACCCCAGATCGCATAGGGGTTGGACTGGGGATCCCTGTTCGGATTCTCTTTGGCCCATTGTTCGGCCTTGGACGCCTGGCTACTCAGGAACGCCGTGGTCTCCGCCGCCAGCGTCTGCGCCGCCTGGAAGCCCTGGGCGATTTCCTGGCGCTTGGCCTCGTCGAACTGCTGGACGATCGCGCCGGCATTGGCGCCGCTGGTGTCGCGGCTGATCGTCTGGGCGAGCGCGGCGCTGGCGGCGTCGCCCGATGTGATCGTGATCGTGCCGTTCGCGATTGCCGACTGGGTGGTGCCCGACTGGTCGCCGCTCGCCCCCATCGCCATCGGCGGGGTCGCGGTCACCGTGCCGATACCCTTGATCGGCAGCCCCGACAGCGGCGTGGCGCCCTGCTGCGAGGCTTGCCCGCCCTTGCTCGCCTTGATCCCGCCGATGCCGCCGCCGATCGAGGTCTGGCTGGCTTCCCAGGTCTCGCGGTTCTCGAGGTCGCTGGCGTGGAGCGTGCCGGTGGTCAGGCTGTTCTTCGAGGGG
>NZ_BCYY01000053.1 GCF_001598435.1 Sphingomonas pituitosa NBRC 102491 | reverse complement strand
GGGATCGCAGCATGAACCAGCTGTATCTCCTGCGTGATCCGGATCGGGCGCATGAACAACGCGCCTATTCGACGTCGATCCCGCCCGTCGAAAGCGCGCGAAGACCCGAAATGCACGCCGGAACAGGGTGAATCGTCTGGACGAAGACGTGCCCTTCAATACGCGAAAACGTGACAAGAGGATGCTTTATGACGATCAACATTTTCAACGGCGTTTCCCACGCGACCCTGATCGCCGAAATCGCGCGTCTGGACAGCGCGATGGCTCGCGGCGACGTTTCCGAGCGCGCCGATCTCTCCCTCGCAAAGGGGCAGACTCGAGAGATTCTGTTCGCCATCAACAGCCTGCTGGACAAGGCCAATCGCCCGGTCACCGCGCTGAACGATCGCCTGGCGGAGATGTGCGCCGAGCACGACAAGGGTGATATCGATGCCGTTCTGCCGGTCGATCACTTCCAAGGCAGCCTCGCAGCGATCGCGAAGCGCGTCAACGACCTGGTCGCGAGCCACATCGCCGTGAAGAAGATGGCGATGGCTTGCATCAAGGCGTTCAGTGACGGCGATTTCGACGCGAAGCTGGCGCAGTTGCCTGGCAAGAAGGCGTTCATCAACGACAATATCGAAACGCTGCGATCCAACTTCAAAGGCGTTCTGCACGAGATGCGGCAGATGTATTCCCAGCACGAGAAGGGAGACATCGACGTGTTTGTCGCTGCCGAGAACTTCCCCGGCGATTTCGCGGTGATGGCGAAAGGCGTGAACGAAATGGTCGCCGCCCATATTGCGGTGAAGAAAAAGGCGATGGCGTGCATCAAGGCGTTCGGCGAAGGCAATTTCGACGCGCCGCTCGAGCAGTTTCCCGGCAAGAAGGCGTTCATCAACGACACGGTCGAGACGTTGCGCAAGAATCTGCGCGAGATAACCGAGGAGGTGCAGCGACTGATCAAGGCCTCCACCTCCGGCCATCTCAGCGAGCGGGGCGACGAGAAGCGCTTCGTCGGCGATTTCGCGGCGCTCATCGCCGGCATCAACGGCATGCTGGATGCGATCCTGGCGCCGATCTCGGAAGGCAATCGCCTGCTCAACCAGGTCAGTGCGGGGGATCTGCGCGAACGCTTCGAGATGGCGTGCGACGGGGATCATCGTCGCATGAAGGATGCGATCAACCAGCTGATCGAGAATTTCCGCCTGGCTGCCGACCTGGCCAACAAGATTGCCGAAGGCAACCTGACCGTGTCGCACAAGCCCTTGTCCGACAACGACATGCTGGGTACGTCGCTGGTCCGCATGATCGAGCGGCTGCGCGTGATCATCGCCGACACCCGCACCTCGGCGGAGCAGGTCGCGGCGGGCAGCCAGGAGCTCTCGGCCAGCTCCGAGCAGCTGTCGCAGGGCGCGACCGAACAGGCCGCGGCGACCGAGGAAGTCTCCGCCTCGATGGAGCAGATGGCGGCGAACATCCGCCAGAACACCGAGAACGCCGTCCAGACCGAGAAGATGGCACGCCAGTCTGCGCTCGCCGCCGAAAGCAGCGGCGAAGCCGTGGAGCGCGCGGTCGGCGCGATGCGGACGATCGCCGAGAAGATCGGCATCGTCCAGGAAATCGCCCGCCAGACCGACCTGCTCGCGCTCAACGCCGCCGTGGAAGCGGCGCGTGCCGGCGAGCATGGCCGCGGCTTCGCGGTGGTCGCCTCCGAAGTGCGCAAGCTGGCCGAGCGCAGCCAGGGCGCGGCCTGCGAGATCAGTTCGGTCTCGTCCGAAACGGTCAAGGCCGCGGTCGAGGCCGGCGAGATGCTGCGCAAGCTGGTGCCGGACATCCGCCGCACCGCCGAACTGGTGAGCGAGATCAGTGCCGCCTGCCGCGAGCAGGACATCGGCGCCGTCCAGATCAACAAGGCGATCCAGCAGCTCGACCAGGTCACCCAGCAGAATGCCGGCGCCTCCGAGGAAATCTCGTCGACCTCCGAGGAACTGGCCGGCCAGGCCGACGAGCTGCAGGCCAGCATCGCCTATTTCCAGCTGCTGCAGGGCGGCCAGCGCGAGGCGCCCAAGGCCGCACGCGGGCGCGGCGCGGAGACTGCGCGCGGCCGGATCGCCGCCCGGGCGCCCAAACCCGCGCATCGCGGGACGGTCGCCGAGCAGCAGGCGCGCGTCCACGGCTTCGCGCTCGATCTCAGCAACGGCGGCCCCGATGCCGACGATGCCGATTTCGGAGTGCAGGCGGCGTGAGCGAGGGCGCCGAGCTCCAGATCGTCACCTTCGGCCTGGGGGCGGAAGTGTTCGCGGTGCCGGTCTCGCTGGTCCGCGAGATCCTCGACTATCGCGAGACCTTCCGCATCCCCAACGGCCCCGACTATCTGCTCGGCCTCACCGACATGCGCGGCCGGGGCGTGACCACGGTCGATTTCCGCCTCCGGCTGGGCCTGCCGGCGGCGGCACCGACCGCCAGCACGCGCATCCTGGTGGTCGACGTGCCGGTGGGCGACCGCGTGCTGATGCTGGGCCTGGTCGTCGATCGCGTGCTGGAGGTGTGCAGCGTCGCCCTCGCCCAGCTGGAAGGCGCCCCCGATATCGGCGTGCGCTGGCCGTCGGGCTATATCGGCGGAGTGTTCCGGCGCGCTGATGGCTTCGTCGTCCTGGTAGAGATGCGCCGGATCTTCTCGGCCGAAGACGCCGGCCTGCTCGATCCGCCCGCCGCTGCGGCCGCATGAGGCGTCGCCGCCACCCAGCCTGTCCGTGGAGCGCCGGTTGACCCACGTCGCACCGGCTCCCTCCTGGTCGCGGCGCGCCGATACGATGAGTGCGCGCAACTTCGCCCGCCTGGCGCAATTCGTCTACGAAACCGCCGGCATCAAGCTGCCGGACGCCAAGAAGACGATGGTGGAGGGGCGCCTGCGCGGGCGGCTGCAGGCGACGGGCGCCGATACGCTGGATGCCTATTGCGAGCGGCTGTTCTCCGGGAAGCATGCGAAGGTGGAGACGCGGCTGCTGATCAACGCGGTGACCACCAACAAGACCGACTTCTTCCGCGAGCCCGCGCATTTCGACTTTCTCGTCCGGACGGCCTTGCCTGCGCTGGCCGCAACGGGCGTTCGCGCGGTACGGGCATGGAGCGCCGCCTGTTCGACCGGGCCGGAGCCCTACACGCTGGCGATGGTGCTGGACGACCATGTCCGGCGCCATATCGGGTCTGACTTTAGCATTCTCGCCACCGATATCGATACCGACGTGCTGGCGACGGCGCGGGCGGGCATCTACCCGGCCGAGATGCTCCGGCCGGTGCCGCCTGCCCTGCATCGCGCCTATGTCTCCTTGCCCAGGGATCCCCTTCGCGGCGAGGTTCGGATCGTGCCGCGGTTGCGCAGCGCGATCGGCTTCGCGCGGCTGAACCTGATGGACGATGCCTATCCCGTCGGTGCGCCCATGCATCTGATCTTCTGCCGCAACGTACTGATCTATTTCGACAAACCTGCGCAGCGAAGCGTCGTCGCGCGGCTGCTCGAGTGCCTGGCGCCGGAGGGCTATCTGTTCCTCGGCCATTCGGAATCGGTGCACGGCATGGACCTGCCGCTGGTGCCGGTGGGCAGCACCGTGTTCCAGCGGAGGCTGCCATGACCGGCAAGATTCGCGTCCTGATCGTCGACGATTCCGCCAGCGTGCGGCAGGCCATGGCCTCGATCCTTGCGGAGGACCCCGCGATCGAAGTGATCGGTACGGCCGCAGATCCGTTCAGCGCGGCGCGGCGTATCCAGGAGACCGTGCCCGACGTCATCACGCTCGACGTGGAGATGCCGCGGATGGACGGCATCACCTTCCTGCGCAAGCTGATGGCGCAGTGCCCGATTCCGGTCGTGATGTGCTCGTCGCTGACGGAGGAGGGCTCCGACACGCTGCTCCAGGCGATGGAGGCCGGCGCGGTCGACGTGATCCTGAAGCCGCGCTTCGGCGTGGCCGATCACCTCGCCGAACATCATCTCCAGATCCGCGACGTGGTGAAGGCGGCGGCGCGTGCGAAGGTGCGCGGGCGGCCGGGCAAGCCGCTCCCGAAGCGGGAGGCGCCGGCCAAGAAGCTCACTGCCGACGCGATGCTGCCGCCGCCGGACAACAGGCCGATGAGCCGCACCACCGAGATGGTGGTGTGCATGGGCGCCTCTACCGGCGGGA
>NZ_BCYY01000052.1 GCF_001598435.1 Sphingomonas pituitosa NBRC 102491 | reverse complement strand
GGCGAAGCCGCGGAAGGGTGAGGGGGCCTCACGCCTTCCGCTTAGTAGCTCAAGCCTCTTCTTCGAACAGCTCGGCGGCGACATCGGCATTGGCCGACAGGCGCACCTTGTCGCCTTCGACCTCGGCGACCAGGCCGCCGGGGATGTAGTGGTGATGCCCTTCATGGCTGCCCTCGGCGCCTTCGATCTGGGCACCTGCGTCCTTCTTGGTCAGCTTGATGCGATCGCCGTCGACATGGTCGACGGTGCCGACATGGACGCCGTCGGCGCCGATGACTTCCATATGCTCCTGGATTGCGCTCAGATCTGCCATGGGTCTTCTCCTGCTTGGGGTTCGCGCACCGAACGCACGCGCTCGCGAAACGATGCACAATGGCCCAAGGGACGTCTGCCATACCTAGGGATAGCCGCATGAAGCTCCGCAGCCTTTTCACCGTCGCCGCGCTCGCCCTGCTCGCCGCCTGCGCGCACCAGGTGCCGAGCGCCGTCGCACCGCAGGCACCCGGTTTCCTGCTCGGGCTGTGGCACGGCTTCATCTTCCCGGTCGCCTGGGGGCTGTCGCTGCTGTTCCCGGAGGTCGCGGTCTATGCGGTGCCGAACAATGGCGGCTGGTATGATTTCGGCTTCTTCATCGGCGTGGTGTTCCTGGGCGTCGGCGCGCAGGGTGGCCGCAAGGTCGTCTATCGCGAACGCATCGTCGTGCGCGATGGGATGAAGACCGTTCGCGGACGCGTGATCGACCAATGACCCGTACCCTCGCCATACAGGCCGGCCTCGGCATCGCTTCGGGCACGGCGGGACTGATCGTCCTCCTCCGCCCCTCGGCGGCGCGGGGGCTGCTGCGCATGCAGGCGAGCGAGGCGGCGACGTACGCGATGCGCATCGCCGGGATGATGCTGGTGGCGCTCGGCCTGTTCCTCACCGGCTTCGCGCTGGCCTTTGCGAGCGCGGGAGGGGTGGCGTGAGCACTCCGCTGTTCCTTCTGGTATCGTTCCTGCTGGGCTCGGCAAGTTTCGCGTTGCTGCTGGCAGGTTTCAAAGTGCTGGAACGGTGGGTGCCATTGGCGGCCGAGTCCCGCCTGCACCGACTTCACGAGCGGCGCGAACGTCGCTTGGCGCGCGGCCACGATCGTTACTTCGAAGAACTGCGTAGTATCGAGGCCGCGATCGCCCAGATCGACGACACGGCGGAGGAGCGAGATCCGCGCGTTTGGTACAAGCGGCCGGCAGTTTTCCTGCTGCTACCCTCGGCATGGCTCTTCGGTTTTCTCATTATCGACTTTTTCGGTCCGGCACTTGGACTCGGTACGTTGCCCGCCTGGGCGAGCGTCTACTCGCAAGGGTGGTTCATCTTGATCGGCCTTTCTTATCTGCTCGACCGCTACAACCAACCTTTCAAGAGAGCGTGGACCCGCTTGGCGGCAGGCGCTCTCTATGTCGCGTTGGGCATATTAATGCTCAGCGCCGGCCTTTCCCGTTCCAGTTTCTGATCCGGAGTACCCCCCATGTCGCTTCTCGAAGCCCGCAAGACCTACAAGCCCTTCGAATATCCCTGGGCCTATGAATATTGGAAGCGCCAGCAGCAGGTCCACTGGCTGCCGGAAGAAGTGCCGCTGGGCGAGGATTGCCGCGACTGGGCGCAGAAGCTGACCGATCACGAGCGCAACCTGCTCACCCAGATCTTCCGCTTCTTCACCCAGGCCGATGTGGAAGTGCAGGATTGCTATCACGAAAAATACGGCCGCGTGTTCAAGCCGACCGAGATCAAGATGATGCTCACCGCCTTCTCCAACATGGAGACGGTGCATATCGCGGCGTACAGCCATCTGCTCGACACGATCGGCATGCCCGAGACCGAGTACAGCGCCTTCCTCCAGTACAAGGAGATGAAGGACAAGCACGACTATCTGAGCACCTTCGGCGTCGATACCGACGAGGATATCGCCAAGACGCTGGCGATGTTCGGCGGCTTCACCGAGGGGCTGCAGCTGTTCGCCAGCTTCGCGATGCTGATGAACTTCCCGCGCTTCAACAAGATGAAGGGCATGGGCCAGATCGTCACCTGGTCGATCCGCGACGAGAGCCTGCACTGCGAAGGCATCATCAAGCTGTTCCACACCTTCTGCAAGGAACGGAACTGCATGACCCCCAGCGTGCGCGACGACATTCTGGACATGTGCCAGAAGACCGTCCGCATCGAGGACGCGTTCATCGATCTGGTGTTCGAGATGGGCCCGGTGAACGGCATGACGCCCAAGGACATCAAGAAGTACGTCCGCTTCATCGCCGACTGGCGCCTCGGCCAGCTGGGGCTGAAGCCGATCTACATGATCGACGAGCATCCCCTGCCCTGGCTCGCCCCGCTGCTCAACGGCGTCGAGCACGCCAATTTCTTCGAGACGCGCGCGACCGAATATTCGAAGGCAGCGACGCGCGGCCAGTGGAACGAGGTGTGGGACAGCTTCGACAAGCGCCGCCAGGCCAAGACCAGCACGATCGCCAACGAAGACGCGATCGAAGGCGACATGTTCGCCAAGGCGGGGATTGCCGCGGAGTAAGCGACAGAATTTGCTCGCGGCCGAGGTGAAACTCGGCCGCGGCTGACCCGTCAACTCAACATAGGAGATTGCCAGCTAACGAAGTTCGATTTGGTCTAATTGCAGGGTAACACAAGGACACGAAAGCTCCGGATCCTTGGGCAATTCAGGACGGCGGAAGAATAGACCGAAATGGCGACCAGAATCCTGAAACCCACGTACCGCGACTTATCTACGATCTGAGCGCTACCCTTCATTATCAATGAAGGACAAGCAACATGGTAAGTGCCAATATATTCCTCGACCGTCGAGGCTCATGGCAGTGGGAAGTCGTAGACGAAGACGAAATATATCTTCGTTCGGATCGACAGTTTGACTCTCAGGTGGAAGCACTAAGCAACTTGAGAGAACAAACTCACCTGCTCAATCCGACGGTTCGACTAAATTGAAAACAGCGGGCGGGAGGGCAACCTCCCGTCCGTTTTTAATTAAGCACCCAGCGCGGCGATGAACGCCCGCGCATTGGCGCCGACCTGCCCGGCGGTCATCCCCACCTTGTAGAGCGCCGAGCCCAGGCCGAAGCCCGGTGCGCCGGCGGCCTTCCACGGCGCCATCGTGTCCGGCGAGACACCGCCCACCGGCAGGATCCGCGCCTCGGTCAGCACCGCGCGCATTGCTTTCAGCACCGTCGGGCTCGCCGCTTCGGCCGGGAACAGCTTGAGCGCGGTCGCGCCCGCGTCGAGCGCCGCGAAGGCCTCGCTGGGCGTCAGGATGCCGGGCAGCGAGACGAGGCCCGCCGCCGCGCTGGCGCGGATCACGTCCAGGTTCGCGTTGGGCGAAATGATCATCGTGCCGCCGGCGTCCGCCACGGCCTGCACCTGCTCGACCTTCAGCACCGTGCCGGCGCCGATCACCGCACGGCCGGCGAAGCGCTTGGCGAGGCGCGACACGCTCTCCAGCGGCTCGGGCGAGTTCATCGGCACTTCGATCAGCGTGAAGCCGGCCGCGACCAGCTCGTCGCCAATGTCCTCTACTTCGTCCGGGGTTACGCCGCGCAGGATCGCGATCAGCGGGCAACGGGCGAAGGCGGCGTCGAATTCGGCGATGTGGCTCATGCAATCTGCTCCGCAAGTGCGAGGATTCCCGCGACGAACGCCTCATGGCTGCTGGCGATCACCGCCTCGCGCCCATGCGTACGAATCGCGGCGGCGTAGAGACCGCCCAGCATCGGGTCGGCCAGAATATGGACGGTGTCGTGCCCGGCATGTTCGAGCCGCGCGGCGACGTCGCTGCCGATCAGCAGCCCGCTGGCGAAGGCGGCAGCCTCGGCATCGTCGCGCGTGCCCAGCATCTTGGCGGCGCGGATGCCGAACAGCGACGCGGCGAGGTCGCGCTTGCGCCCCTCCTCCACCCCGGCAAGGAAGGCGGGACCGACCTCCACGTCGCCGCCCAGCTGCGCGGCCAGCAGCCCGTGCTTGCGCAGCGTGGCGAACAGCTCGCCGGTCATCGCGGTGGTGAAGTCGGCGATGCGGCCGTCCACCATCTCGACCCATTTGCAGTGCGTGCCCGGCTGGACGAGCAGCGCGTCGGCAGGCGCGAGCCCCGCCTGCACCGCACCGAGCAGCTGCACTTCCTCGCCGCGCATCACATCCGGACGCCCGGTGACCATGGTCGAGACGCCCGGCACGATCGCGCTGCGTTCCTCGACCCAGAGCAGCCCGGCGGCCAGCTCGGCGATCCCGGCCGGCGCCGCGACATAAGGCGCCGGCGCCCAGCCGATATTGGCGCCGACCATGCCCGCCATCAGCAGCGGCAGG
>NZ_BCYY01000051.1 GCF_001598435.1 Sphingomonas pituitosa NBRC 102491 | reverse complement strand
CTCAGGCCATGGGAGCGACTGGGCTACGAGTACCCATCCTCAACAACCTGGCCCGCGCGGCTTTGCACCAGAGCGCTCTGACCGCCGCACGGCGCTATAATGACGCGGCTTTCGCCGCGAGCGTCGGTCACGAAGCCGAATATGGCGGCAACCTCCATGCGCTTCGCGCCCAGATTGCTCTGCGGCGCGGCGCGGTGGAAGAAGCTGTCACCGAGATCGAGGCGGCCTTCGCGCTTATCGTCGACCCCAGCTCACCAGTTTGGCGCGAGGTGCACGAGGCGGCAGTAGACATCTATTCTCGTGCCGGGCGCCCAGCTGATGCGCTGACGCATCTCAAGACCCTCAAGCGCATCGACGACGAGGTGACCAAGGTCGCTACCGACACCAACACCGCCTTGCTTGCCGCGCGGTTCGATGCAACCAACCAGCAACTTCGTATCGAGAAATTGCGCACCAGCCAGGCCAACCAGCGTGCCCGGTTCGCCCGGGATCGCGCCTTGTTTCAGCTGCTGCTGGCTGGGGGCCTGCTTCTGATCGTTGCAGGGGGCGCCGCACTGCTTGCTTTCGCGCTGTTCCATATCCACCGCAGCCGCCGCGAAGTGCGCGAAGCGAACCGCGACCTTGCCACCACCAACGTTCAGCTCAGCAAGGCACTCGCCGCCAAGCGCGAGTTTCTCGCCACCACGAGCCATGAATTCCGCACCCCCCTGAACGGCATTCTAGGCATGAGCGAGATACTGCTCGCCGACGTTACGCTCGCGGGCGAGGCCCGGGCCAAGATCTCAGTGTTGCAGGATGCCGGACGAACGATGCAGGCACTGGTGGACGACGTGCTCGACATGGCTTCGTTGGACAGCAACGAAATCACTCTTGCGCAGGCGCCGTTCGACCTGCGCGCGTTGCTCGAGGATAGTGGCCGTCGATGGGGAGTGGTGGCGGAGCAGGGCGGCTTGGCCTTCACGCTGGACTGCTCCGAATGTCCAGGTATGCTGACTGGCGACGCTCGTCGCGTCCGTCAGATCGTCCACCATCTTCTCTCCAACGCCGTCAAATTCACCTCCGAGGGTGGAGTTACGCTCACCGCCCGCAGCGCAGAGAATGGGCGAGGCATCGAGATCCTCGTCGTCGACACCGGTATCGGCATCGCGGTGGCCGAGCAGGCGCTTGTCTTCAAAAAGTTCTATCAGGTCGACGGCGGCACCAGCCGTGCCTATGGCGGGATAGGCGTTGGACTGGCGCTCGCACGTGCCTTCGCCATTGCAATGGGCGGCAACCTAACGGTCGAAAGCTCGCCTGGCATGGGAGCCACCTTCCGTCTGCTTTTGCCCGGCGGCGAGCCCGACGCAGGGGCAGCGATCAAAACCGCATCATCACTCACCGAGCCGCAGCGGGTCTTGCTGGTCGAAGCCAACCCGCTCTCGCGAGGAGTGACGCTGCACGCGCTCCGCCAGGCTGGATTTGCGGTAGATGCCGTGGCTTCGATACGCGCGGCACATGCGCATCTGGCGACAGACGCTACCGATCTGATGCTCGTCAATGCGGATGCGGCACTAGCGGCGGATCTAGCCCCGCTCCTGGCCGCCGCGCGCAACTGTAACGTCGGCGCTACCGTTCTATTCGATCCTGACGATGCCTTTACCGCGCCCCCAGCAGAGGTCGTTGGCGTTCATCAGTTCCTTGCGAAACCCATCGCAATGAAGGCGCTCATCGAACGATTGCCGCTTCCTTTCAGCCGCGAGCCTGATCAAAGTATCGCGCTTGGCAAGTAAGCGCCACCATCGCTGGAACAGGCAAGGGCTTTCAATAAGTCAGATTGGGCCAATGAGCGAAGCCAAACGTCGTGATTATACCTACAGGCAGCATCGAACTATCTTAATGTTCGCCGCCTACATCCGGAGAGTGAAAATCTGAGAATTTGAGGTTATTATGGATCGTCGCTTTCGACTTGGTCTCGCCGCGTCGTGCAGCTTGTTCGCTCTGCCTGCACATGCGCAAAGCGGCGCGCCGATTTCAGGGTCGGATCGTAGCGATTTGGCTCCGTCCGCTGCGCCAGCTCCCAAGCAGGCTTTCACCACCGGCGTCGCCAAAGGCCGCGACCTGCTCGATTCGGCGATTTCGGCAAGCTCGATTGACGAAGACGAGATCCAGAAGATCGGCACCCGCTCGATCGCGGAAGTGCTGGGCAACATGCCCGGCATCCGCGCCGAGACCGCCGGAACCGACGGACTGACCGCAGTCACCATTCGCGGCCTGCCGATGGCGGCGGACGGCTCGAAATTCCTGCAGATCCAGGAAGACGGCCTGCCGGTCCTCGAGTTCGGCGACATCCACTTCGCCTCCACCACCGCCTTTCTGCGGACCGACCTTAGCCTGTCGCAGGTTCAGGCGATCCGCGGCGGCTCGGCATCCACCTTCGCATCGAATTCGCCGGGCGGCCTCGTCAACTTCATCTCGAAGACCGGCGAGGAGGACGGCGGCACGCTGCAGCTTTCCTCCGGCATCGACCATGAGCTGGGTCGCGCCGACTTCAACTATGGCGGCCATCTGAGCAAGACGGTGCGCTTCAACGTCGGCGGATTCTACCGCCAGGGCGAAGGCCCGCGCGCTACCGGTTACGATGCCTTCAAGGGCGGCCAGATCAAGATGAACGTCACCAAGACGTTCGATAACGGCTATATTCGCGTCTACGGCAAGTATCTCGACGACCGCGAGCCGAACTACGCGATGATGCCGGTGGCGGTGCGCGGCACCAATGCGGACCCCGTCTACAGCACGATCCCCGGCTTCGATCCGCGCAAGGACACGCTTGCCTCGCGCTACCGCTCGTCCGTGCTTGCGCTCGACGGCAACAACAATGTGACCAACGTCGATCTGCGCGAGGGCAATCACAGCAAGGTCGCCTCGATCGGACTGGAAGCCCAGTTTGATATCGCCGGTTGGACCTTCAGCGATCGCATGCGCTACGCGGGCATTTCGGGCAGCTACAACGAGAGCAGCTCGCTGGCGCTGCTGCCCGCCGCCGCCCTCGCCCCCACGTTCGCAGGCCCGGGTGCGACGCTGCGCTATGCAACCGGCCCGAACGCCGGCCAGGCCATTGCCAATCCGTCGACGCTAAACGGAAACGGCCTGCTGATGTATGGCCTCGAGCTGCATTCGGACCTCGAAAAGCTCGACAACTTCACCAACGACTTCCGGGGGAGCCGCGTCTGGAACGTGGGGAACGCCAAGCTGACCACCACCGCGGGCTTCTATGCCTCCTCCCAGGCGATGGTGCAGAACCTGCACTTCATCAACGATGTGTATGACATTGCCAGCGGCGGCAACTCCGCCTTCGTGGATGTGCTGACTGCCGGGGGCGTTCCGGTTACCCAGGGCGGCGTGCTCGCCTATGGCGTTCGCGGCACCGCCGCCTATCGTCGTCGCTACGACCTGCAATACCGCGTGTTCGCGCCCTATGGCTCGGTGAACTACCAGATCGGCGCCGTGTCGATCGGCGGCAGCCTGCGCTATGATTTCGGCAAGGTCAGCGGCACGCTCTATGGCGCCGATCTCGGCGGCGGCCGCGTCGGCACCGCGCCGGTCGACATGAACCGCGACGGCACCATCTCGCTGCCCGAGCGCAGCGTGGCGGTCCTGCCGCTGTCGCAGCCGGGCCAGGCCGATTACCGCTACAATTATGCGTCCTACTCGGTCGGCGTGAACTATCGCATTGCGGAGCCGCTGTCGGTATTCGCGCGCTACAGCCGCGGTGCCCGTGCAACCGCCGAACGCATCTATTTCTCGCCGGCGGTGAACCCCGCCTCGGGTGCGCTGACCGATCCGGCCATGGCTTATGGCCCAGTGAAGCAGGCTGAAGCTGGCGTGAAGTTCCGCAAGGACGGCGTGACGCTGTTCGCCACCGGCTTCTGGGCCTCGACCACCGACAAGAACCTGCAGATCGGCGCCGACGCCAGCGGTGGTACCGTGGTGCTGCAGATCGACCGCGACTACAGCGCCAAGGGCGTCGAGCTCGAAGGCCTGTTCGAGCATGGCCCGCTCAGCCTGCGGCTCGGTGCCACCTACACCAAGGCCAAGATTGATGCGGACAAGGCGGACAAGACGCTGGTCGGCAACACCCCGCGCCACCAGCCGGACCTGATCTTCCAGGCGACCCCGCAGTTTGAAGGGAAGCGCTTCACCATCGGTACCAACCTGATTGGCACCACCAGCAGCTTTGCGCAGGACGGCAACCTGCTGAAGCAGCCGGGCTACACCATCGTCAGCCCGTTCGTGCAGGTCCGCCTGGTGAAGGGCCTGCAGCTCGGCCTCAACGTCTACAACGTGTTCGACAAGCTCGCCTTCGTGTCCGTCAACTCCGCGGCGGTCCCGGCCTCCGGCGTCGCCACCGCACAGACGCTCACGGGCCGCACTATCACGGGTTCGGTTCGTTTCAGCTTCTGATTCGGACGCGCAACACAAGGAGGCGTGGGAACCACGTGGTTCCCACGCCTTTCTCGTCGATCAATACTCGAAGGATCGCCTGGATCAGTACGGTATGTACGCTTGCTTCGTCGACGTAACGGATCTCAGTTCTGTTCCTCCGTCACGCCGGACAGAGTGACCGCCTCCCGGAAGGGGACCTGCGCCGCGACCTCGCCTCGCTCGTCGGTTATAAGGATGTACCAGGCGAGGTTTAAGCAGCCTTTTCGCAGCTCGCCGATCATCACGTCTCGAGCCGTATCTATCGCGCGCGCCCTCGCTTCAACGAGTGTCGCGCAGTTGATGCCCTCATGATCCTCCAGAAGGCCTATTCTGTCGTGAAGATGGAAGAAGAATCGGTCCATGAGAAAGGGGGTCCGCTAACTCCGATCGATCAGCTACGCCGCGGCGTGCAGGTACGCTGCATCAAACGCTGCGACACGCCTGAAGCCCGACCAGTCTCTGACTTGCAGCATGCCTGGCGAGCGTCGAATGAGCCCCTCTTCGGTAAGCTCCCTCAGCATGCGATTAACGTGAACAGCTGTAAGGCCCGTGGCATCACCGATCTGTTCCTGCGTGAAGGGAAGGCGCATGCTTTCCACGCTTCCAAGGCCGGCTGCTTCGCTGCGCGTAATGAACTCACAAAGCATATGAGCGATCCTGGTCTTGGCGTCGCGACGTCCGACATTGAGCACCCATTCACGAAAAATCGAGGCGTCTATCAATGCGTCGCGCCAGAAAGCGGTTCCCACCCTTGGCCGATTCGATATGAGTTCTCGCAGCGCTGGCATGGGTATCCACGCAAGCGTGACGTCCGTCATCGCCTGAACGAAATGATCAGCCCGGTCTAGAAATAGATGCTGCAGGTCAAGCATGTCTCCGGACACGTGGAAAGAAACAATCTGCCGGCCGCCCTCAGCAGAGAGTTTGCTCCGGGCCGCATATCCGTCAACGAGTAGGCAGCATTCTGTTGGCTTATCGCCCTCACGCACAATGTACTGCTGAGATCTCCGCCTGTCCGTCCGGTGAGAGAGTGATCGCAAGGCTGCGATGTCTTCATCATCAACAGGGGATAATCGTTGTACTTTGGCGATAAGTGCCTCTAAGGGAAAATTCCTACTATCCATTCTCCACTCTCATCGCCCGTCTCTCTTTGCCTAATGCATGCGGGGTGATATCGTTCCGATAGGATAACGGGATGGAACCTCCGTGCATTTTGCAGAATCATGCAAGGCAGGTGCAGTCTATTCAGAGAGGCCCGTAATCCTTTGTTTCTTCAAGAGGTGCGGAATATGTGCTGACATCAGCAGGTTAAGTCTCGACGAGAGTTCAATCTGCGTTCGGAGAGAATGGCTTCCTTCTTCAAGCGGCATGTTCATGAAGCGCGCGATCCTTCGCATCCGCTTCCGGAAGCTCAGCCAAGCGTTCTGCAAACGCCACCAGCTCGACAGCATAGGCCGCGGTTTGAGGCTGACGACTTTGGGGGCAGCGTCCCATCGTTCGGTTTCCCGCGATATCTGCCCAGCTCGGCTTCGACATGACCTACGTTGAAGCTGTCGCACCTCCCCTTGCGAGATAGGCGCTCGGCAAGGCCTCTTTCCGTATATGACCGTAAAGCACTGATAACCGAGGTTGTCGTAGGGTCACTTGGCTATGCCGCGAATGACAGCCCGATGCCTTCTCGCCTCTGCTCCGCTGGGCCTGACCTACTGCGCCCTCGCGTCGAGCACCATCATGTGGAGCAGGTACGAAGGGGGCGTGGCATTCGTGTGGTTCGCGAGTGCGGCACTTCTTGCTCGCCTGCTCACGCTGCGACCTCGCCACTGGAGTTCGGCGCTGCTGTGGTGCGGAGTGAGCAGCGCCGTGGCGACCTCACTTTTTGGATTAGGTCCGCAAGCGGCTTTGCCCATGCTGTTGCCAAACCTGGCGGAGCCGGTGATCGCAGCCCTTCTGATAGGGCGTGTTGCCGCGCCTAGCACGGCATTCACGACGAACAGGCGTCTAGGTGCGTTCTTAGTGGCTGCGGTCGTTGCGTCATGCGTCAGCGGGCTACTTGGTGCAGCAGTCGCAGCTGCATTTGGCTCGGGCTCTTATCCTGTGAATTTTTTGCATTGGACCACCGGCCATGCGTTAGGCCTAATTACGTTTACGCCAGTCGCACACTACATCGCTCGTGGCGCCTTCGTGAGGTCGCTTCGGCGAGCGAGCACAGTGCGCGTGCTGGAACTCGCCGGACTAACGCTGCTCGTCGGTCTGATGACGGCTGGATCCTTTGTCCAGAATACTACGCCTACCCTCTTCCTGCCCATCCTTCCCATGACGCTGGCTGCATTCCGGGGCGGGCGACTGGCGGCCGCAATATCCGTGCTCATGCTCACGCTCATCGCTGGAGGGCTCACGCTGGAGGGGTTTGGCCCTATAGCAGCAATCGACGCTGCTCCCGGTGAGCGAGTGAACTTTCTCCAGTTCTACCTCGCCGCCACGGTTCTGACGATCCTGCCCGCGGCAACTGAATTGGGCCGGCGCCGGGAGCTTTTCCGCGCGCTGCGTGAAAGTGAGGCGCGATATCGCCTCCTCATGGAAAGCTCCACCGACATCATTCTGAACCTCGGCATGAACGGTGATATTCGCTTCGCGTCGCCATCTATCGCTCAGATCAGTGGCTGCGACGTCGGCAGTGTTCTCGGAAGGAACGCAGTGGAGCTTGTCGAACTTCGAGACCGGCAAGCTGTGAAGCGGACGCATATCCAGGCACTCGCAAACCCTGCGAGAACGTTCATAGTGGAGTATCGCGCCGCTGTGAGGGATGGAAGCGCGCGCTGGTTCGAATCGCACACCCGGGCGGTCATCGAGTGCGAGCAGGTCGTCGGAGTAGTCTGTGCCATTCGAGACGTGACACATCGAAAGGCGGTCGAAGAAAAGCTCGCCCATGCGGCTGCCACCGACCCGCTGACCGGCCTCGTGAACAGGAGGGCCTTCGATGCGGCGCTTCGAGCTGCCACCTCCAGCGAGGAGGAAGGCTCCGGCTGCGTGGCGCTATTCGACCTCGATCACTTCAAGCAGATCAACGATCGATTCGGCCACGCCGCGGGGGATGAAGTGCTGAAGAGCTTCGCCCTGCAAGCGCGCCAATGCGTGCGGGAGGGCGATACCGTCGCCCGAACGGGAGGTGAGGAGTTCGCGATCATCCTGCCGGGTGCGTCCAGGTTGCAGGCGCAGGCGGTCTGCGAACGCCTTCTGGAGGCGATATCCAACGCGGTCCTGGTCATTGATGGCAAGTTCATACGCGTCACGGTGAGCGGAGGAGTTGCTTGCTATCAGCGTAACTCCTCGCCGGCTACCCTGCTAGCGGAGGCAGATCGCGCCCTATATTCGGCCAAAGCGAGTGGCCGAGATCG
>NZ_BCYY01000050.1 GCF_001598435.1 Sphingomonas pituitosa NBRC 102491 | reverse complement strand
AAAGTCGAGACCCGCCTAGCCTTTCGCTAAGGCGAGACGGCTATATCGCTCCGAAGGCAGAGGCCACAGGTTCGAATCCTGTCGGGTGCGCCATTTTTCAATTGCTTAGCTGGATCAGCAGGAAACTTGTCAAATATACGTCAAATATGCACGTGCGGACGCACGTGGCCGAAGGCGCACGTTGGACCTATCCTCCCGCCAGAATCTTGGTCCGCTCCGTGATCTTGAAGATTAAGCCCGATTCTGCCGCCTTCCGGCGAAGAAGCGCGCGGGCGTACTGCCCAACGCCTTCTGGAACATGGTGATGAACGCGTTGACGGACTCATAGCCCAGATCCGCAGCCACGCCTTGTACGGATGCCCCTCCTGCCAGCTCCCGAAGCGCGATGATCAGATGCAGCTGTTGGCGCCAGCGACCGAAGGTGAGACCGGTTTCGCGGATCATAAGCCGTGACAATGACCGTTCGCCCAACGCCACGCGCTTCGCCCATTCCGCCTGTGTAGCGCAGTCCGACGGGTTGGACGTTAGCGCATCGGCAATGGCCCGGATTTTCGGGTTGGTCGAAACCGGCAGATTGAACCGTTCGTGCGGCATCTCGGCCAATTCATCGAGCAGCACGCGCGCCAGCCGTGCGGCATGGCCGTCCGGCGGATAGCTGGCGCCTTCCTCGGTCAGTCGATCGATCATCGCGCGGATCATCGGGGATATCGACAACGCGCAGCAATGGTCCGGCAGGCTTGCCACCCCCGGTTCGACGAACAGATAGCTCAGCCGCGCGTTGAGCGTGGCGCGGGCACTGTGGGGCGTGCCCCCCGGAATCCAGACTCCGCAGTTCGGCGGTACGATCCAGAGCTGGTCGTCCGCGGTGCAAATGACCGCACCATGCAGCGCCAGGATCATCTGCCCCTTGCGGTGCACATGCGCGGGCACCTCTGCGGCATAGTCCGCGAAATCGAGATTGCGGGCAATCGCAGGCCGGTCGGTCGCGTCAGGATCGAAGGCGGCGATGGCGGGTTGCGGGGACAGCATGCGATTGACCGAATTCAGGGACTGATTGTCAGGATACCGAATTTATAACGATCTAAGAATCGTTATCAACAAGCCGATGGGTATCTGGCTGTTTTACACTTATGGTTGGGTCGGGCCGCGACTGACGCTGCCGCCGATCGGCAAGTTCCTGCGCGCGCCGGCGCTGCGCGCCGATGCGGAGGCGCTGCTGTTCTCCGCCAAGACCTTCGCGGCGGCGATGCTGGCCTATTATATCGCCCTGCGCATCGGGCTTCCCCGCCCGTCCTGGGCAATCATCACGGCCTATCTGGTGTCGCAAGGCTCGGCCGGTGCGTCGCTCAGCCGCGGCGTCTACCGCATGGTGGGCACGCTGATCGGCGCTGCGGCGACGGTGGTGATCCTTCCTACCTTTGTCGCCGAGCCCATCATTTGCAGCCTGGTGCTGGCCGGCTGGATCGGCTTCTGCCTGTTCCTGTCGCTGCTCGACCGCACGCCGCGCGCCTATGCCTTCGTGCTGGCCGGCTATACCGCCAGCCTGATCGGCTTTCCCGGCGTCGCCGAGCCGGACGCGATCTTCGACACCGCGCTGGTCCGCGTGCAGGAAATCGGGCTTGGCATTCTCTGTGCTGTGCTGATCCACCGCTTCCTGCTGCCCCGGCCAATGACCGGCCAGCTCGTGGCCAAGGTAACAGCGACATTGCGCGATTCACGGCGTTTGGCCGGCGACCTACTGCGCGGCGAAACGGACCCGCGACAGCAGGCCGACCGCCACCGGCTGGCGCTCGATCTGCTCGCCCTGAACGGGCTGGCAATGCATCTCCCCTACGACCCGGCGATCGTCCGCCCACGCCGTGCGACGCTGCGGCACCTCCACGATCGGCTGGCGCGGCTGCTCCCGCTGGCGACGGAGATCGAGGCCCGGCTGGCAGCGATGCACAACGACGAAGCGCTGGCGGCGCTGCTGCACGCCATCGGCCAGTGGATCGACGCTGCGCCCTCGCCGGAGTCGGACGCCACCGCCCGCCATCTGATCGACCGCGCGCGTCAGCTACGAGCAGAGGCCTATGCCGAACCGGCGCAAGAGGGACGGCTGCAGACCGGCAATCTCGCCGGCCACCTCGCCGAACTGGTCGGGCTGCTCCACGAGGGTGACCTGCTGGGGCGCGAGTTCGCGAACACCCGTCTGGCTCGAAATTGCACACTGCGGTTCAGTGACATGTCAGCAACGGGCTATGTCCATCACCGCGACCCGCTCATGGCCGCACGTGCTGCAACCGGCGCGACCCTCGGCATCCTGACCGGCTGCTTGTTCTGGATCTGGTCGGCCTGGCCGGACGGCGGGCTGGCGGTATCGGTGCTGGGCGTTACCTGCGCGCTCTTCGGCAATGTCGACGCGCCTGCGCCCAATGTGCGCAAATACATGCTGGGCTCGCTCTACGGCGTGATACTGAGCCTAGCCTACAGCTTCGTCATCCTGCCGCGCGTCACGGCTTTCCCAACGCTGGTCGCCGTGCTCGCCCCCGCCTTCCTCTGGGGCGGATCGCTGCAGGCGCGGCCGGCCACGGCCTATATGGCGCTGGGCATCACGCTAACGATCCCGATCCTCTCCGGGCTGGGTGCACAGTATAGCGGCGATTTTGCCGATGCGCTCAACGGCAGCGTGGCGTTGTTCGTGGCAACCGCGTTCGGGGCGGCAAGCATGACCCTGCTCCAGACCTTGCCCGCCGATGCGGCGATCGACCGCCTGCTGCGGCTGAGCGGCCGCGACGTCGCCCGGCGCGCGCGCGGCCATGGCCCAGCCGAGGCGGGCTGGACGAGCCTGATGGTCGACCGCACCGCCCTCCTCCTGCCGCGGCTTGCCGCGTCGAGGCGCTCGCGCCCCGACACGCTCGACGCGATGCTGCGCCATCTCCGCATCGGGCATGCGGTCGCCCGGCTGCGTCGCGCGCTGGACCCTGCCGTCGGCGCCATCGACCAGCAGGCGCGGCAACTGCTCGGGGCGCTCGCCGAGAGCGTAGCAGACGGGCGCGATGACAATACCGACGCGCTCGCTGCATTGGACCAGCGCCTCAAAACGCTGATCGCGCGTGTCGCGGCCGACGGGGACGAAGGCAGGTGGCGGCTGCTCGATCCGCTGCTCGACCTCCGCTTTGCGCTAACTGCCGCAGCCGCAACCGATCCGAAGCGCGCGGCATGATCCGCGACCTCGACATTGCCGGCGTCCTGGTACCGGGACTGCTGGCGCTCGCCTGCCTCGCCCTGATCGCGACGATACTCCTGCTGCGGATCTTCGCCGTCACCGGCCTGTCGCGCCGCCTCGCCTGGCCGGCGCCCACCGAGATCGCCGTGTTCCTCCTCCTCTACGGCCTGCTCCTGCGGGCCACCCTGTGACCGGAACCTTGTTATGAAGTCCATTCTCTCCGTCCTCGCGCGCTACGGCATCACGCTTGCCGTCGTCGCTGTTGCCGCGCTGGTCGGCTGGCAGCTCTGGGACCGGCACCAACAGACGCCCTGGACGCGCGACGGCCGCATCCGCGCAGATGTCGTTCGCGTCTCGACCGACGTCGGCGGGCTGGTGACGCAGGTGACGGTTCGCGACAACCAGACCGTCCGGCCCGGGCAACTCCTGATAGTGCTCGACCGGCCGCGTCTTGCCGCGACAATCGAGCGCGCGGACGCCGCCATTGCAGAGGCGCGGGCGCAGCTCGAACAGGCGCGCAAGGAGGCGCGCCGCGACGTCGCGTTGGGCGACCTCGTCGCGACCGAGGCGCGCGAACAGAGCGCCGCCAGGGTCCGGACCTCGGAGGCCGCGCTGACCCGCGCCATCGCCGACCGCAATGTCGCCAAGGTCGATATCGAGCGGACCGAAATCCGCGCCACCGTGGCGGGCATCGTCACCAACCTAGACATCCACCCCGGCGACTATCTTGCCGCGGGCGCGCAGGCGATGGCGTTGGTCGACACGGCCTCGCTGCGGGTCGAGGGCTATTTCGAAGAGACCAAGCTGCGACGGGTGGCGATCGGCGACCGTGCGCGCGTCCGATTGATGGGAGAGGATGGCGAGATCGCTGGGCATGTTGAGAGCATCGCCGCCGCGATCGCCGACGATCAGCGCGACAATACAGGCAATCTGCTGCCGAAGGTCGCACCGACTTTCTCCTGGGTTCGGCTTGCCCAGCGCATTCCCGTTCGCGTGCATATCGACCGGGTGCCTGCCCGCACCCGCTTGATCGCGGGACGCACGGCGACGGTGGAGCTTCTTCCCGCCGTCGCAGCGCCGGTAGGAGGGCGGCGGTCGTGAAGCGTGTCTTCACCGCCCTCCCCGCCCTGCTCCTCGCCGGCTGTGTCGCCGGGCCGGACTATCGCATTCCCCCGGCCGCAATCGTCAACCGACCCGAAGCGGCGGCACCGTTCCTGGGAAGCAAGGATATGAGCGTATCGCAGGCCGCGTTGCCGCCGCGCTGGTGGCGGCTCTACGGCGATCCCCGGCTCGACGGCTATGTCGAGGAGGCGCTGGCCGCCAACACCGATCTGCGCGCTGCCGACGCCAATCTCCGCCGCGCGAGCGCGATCGTTCGCGAAGCCGCCGCCGCAAGGATCGTCAGCACCGGTCTGAGCGGCCAGGCATCGGGCGGTCGGATTGGCGGCCCTACTGCCTCCCTGCCGGCGCCGTTCAGCTACGCGCTCGGCTTCGATGCCAGCTACCCGCTCGATCTCGCGGGCGGCATCCGGCGCGGGATCGAGGCTGCTTCGGCGCAAACAGAAGTGGCGGTGGCGGCGCGCGATCAGGTGCGCGTCGTGGTCGCGGCAGCCATTGCCCGGAATTATGCACGGGCCTGCACCGATGGCGTGGCCTTGGCAGCGGCGCAGCACATCGCCGCGATCCAGCGCGCGACCTTGGCAGTGGCGGTGCGCACGGCGCGCCGGGGACGCGGGACGCGCTTCGACATCGACCGGGCACGCGCCGCCGCCTTCGCCAGTGAGGCAGCCCTCCCGGACATCCTTGCCGACCGAAAGGCCGCGTTGTTCGAACTGGCCGCGCTGATGGGCCGGACGCCTTCCGACTATCCACGCGAACTCGAGGCCTGCGCCGCGATCCCGGCGCTTGCGCGGCCGATCCCCGTCGGGGACGGTGCGATGCTGCTCCGGCGTCGCCCGGACGTGCGAAGGGCCGAGCGCTTGCTCGCGGCGACCACTGCGGGCATCGGCATCGCGGAGGCCGAGCTTTACCCGAGGGTCAGCATCGGCGGATCGCTAGGCACGGCTGCTTCGGTAGGCCGCGCTTTGGGATCGACTTCGTTCGGGTTCAGCCTGGGCCCGCTCGTGTCGTGGTCGTTCCCGAACAGGAAAGCGGTCCGTGCCCGGATCGCCCAGGCTGGTGCCGATGCCGACGCTGCGCTGGCGGCCTTCGATGGGGCCGTGCTGGTCGCGCTGCAACAGACCGAGACGGCGCTATCGGCACATGCCCGGGCGACAGACCGGCTGCGGGATCTGGAACGAGCGGCAGACGCCGCATTTCGTGCCAGCCGTGATGCCGACAGGCTCCAGCGGTTCGGCCGCACGCCCTTCCTCGACGTCCTGAACGCACAGGCCGGGTACGCCGATGCCCAGGCAAGTTTGTCCCGCGCCCGCGCCAGTGTCGTCGATCGACAGATCGATCTCTTCCTCGCGCTGGGAGGCGGGTGGGAAGAATGACATCTTTGGGGGCATGTAATTGTAACGCCATGTTTGCTCGATGCCATATCTTGGGAAGTGGCCCCCGGCTCGGATCGCCTAAACCTCGGAAGCGTCGGCAACCTGGCCGGAGGTTGCTTAGCGCAAGACCCGTCTCCGGCTTGACGCTCAGACTAAGCCCTCTAAATTGCAACGCGCCTAAAAAGACAGCGATGCAGGTATGGTGACAACCTGCGGTCTCCCGGGAGACAGTCAAGCTTGAGCGGGTCACGCCGCTCTTGGCCATGGCCGGACACAGCGAGGGTTCACCTCGTGCGTGGCCGGTCGTCGTTGTCTGATCGCGATCGGCTCGTGTCCGTCTAACCAACGGAAAGGCATGACCATGAAGCTGAACCACCTCAACCTATACAGCAATGATGTCGAAGCTGATCGAGCGATGTTCGAGCAGTATTTCGGCCTGCGCACGCTCGTTGTGCGTGGCACAAAGATGGCGATCTTGCAGGATGACGACGGGCTGGTGTTGATCATCAATCACTTCGAAAACAAGCTCGACGGCTTCGACTACCCCAAACAGCTCGACATACTGCATATAGGCTTCATTCAAGAGACCCGCGATGCTGTGGATGCCATGCATGCCCGCTTGCGCGGGGACGGATGGAAAACTCAGGCGCCGCGCGATGCGCACGGCGCTTGGTGCTTCTATTTCCGGGCAAAAGGCGGCTACTTCATCGAAGTGACGACGCTTAGCCGGGTCCGTCCCGAAGAAGCCTATCAGGATAGCCGGCAATAGGGCCCCTCCTGGGTCGGCGGAGCTATCCGCCGACCATTCTCGTCCTTGACGCCGCTCGGACGAAGCAGCGAAAAAGCCACCGGTAATTCCCTGTTTTCAAAGCCAATCTTGGGAGAACATATGTTCACGCACATCATGATCGGTAGCAACGACCTGGCACGATCCAGAGCCTTCTATGACGCAACTTTTGCGGCGCTGGGCGGCAAATCGGGCGAGAAGGACGAGAGAGGCCGGCTCATCTACGAACACGACGGTGGAAGATTGATGATCACCCGACCGATCGACGGCCACCCGGCGACGGCGGCCAATGGCGGAACGATCGGCATTGCCGCCCTGAGCGCGGACCATGTCCGCGCATGGCACGAGGCCGGCACCGCGCATGGTGGCACCTCCATAGAAACGCCACCGTGCGAGCGCCCGAACGGTGTCTTTGTTGCCTATCTCCGGGATCCGGACGGCAACAAGCTCACCGCGCGAACGAAAGCGATGCGGTAATGCGCGGCGCTTGGGTATGCGGCTAGCCGAGGACCCTCATGTCCATCGGTATCAGCCTAATCGTCCTGGTCGCTGCGGTCCTCCATGCGAGCTGGAACGCCCTTCTGCGCGGAGGCGGCGACCGGCTCTGGTCGATGACGGTCATGTGCATCTCCATCGCGGTTGCCTGTGCCCTGATGGCCCCCTTCTTACCGGTTCCCGCAAGGGCGAGTTGGGGCTGCGTTGCCTTGTCAGCGCTGCTCCATACCGGATACAACCTCTTCCTTGTACGGACCTACCGGGAAGGCGATCTCGGGCAGACCTACCCGATCGCGCGCGGGGCCTCGCCGCTTTTGGTTTCGCTCGGCGCGGCAATCTTCGCGCGCGAGCTGCCCGACGTACTCAGCCTGACGGGCGTGCTGCTGGTATCGGGCGGGATCGTCGCACTGGCCTTCCAAGGCCGAGCCATCGGGCGAAAAACCTTGCTCTTCGCGCTAGGAACCGGCTGCTTCATCGGCGCCTACAGCGTGACCGACGGGCTGGGCGTCCGGTTGTCAGGCGCACCGCTGGGCTACACCGTATGGATGTGCCTGTCGTGGGGCCTGCTCGCGCCGGCGAGCTACATCATGCTGCGCGATGCCCGCACCCTGGTGCGCGGGCGACAGGAGATGCTGGTAGCGGCTGGTGGTGGGCTTGCCTCGCTTCTGGCGTACGGCATCGTCATCTTCGCCATGGCTCGTGGCGCGATGGGACCAGTGTCGGCGCTGCGCGAGACAAGCGTCGTCTTCGCCGCCGTGATTGGACGCATCTTCCTTCGCGAACGCCTGAGCCGCTATCGGATTACGGCCTGCCTGGTAGTTGCAACAGGCGCGATTCTGATCGGCCATGCGGGTTGACGACACATGCGATTGGATTGAGCCGATCGTACAAAATCGTGCTGCTCGCCATTCTCGAACCCGGTTCCTTTCGAGAATATTGGCAATTGCCAACTGCATCATGAGAGCTGCCGCGCAAACTTTCCAACAAAGGCTTCTACCCCGTGCTGAGAAAGCGCCCTCTCACGGCGAAAACACGGGTTCGAGTCCCGTAGGGGTCACCAGCGATTTCAATCGCTTAGCTGCTGTTTGGCTGCACGATCGTGCAATTTACTGCAAATTTACTGCTAAACCGTAGCTGGAAATCGGCGGACTTTCACGGATTGTTCTAGGGCCCCACGGCGTCGATATCCGCAGCTGGCGGGACTCTGGCGAGTGTCTGATTCGTACCCCAGACTCAGCCTTTCCACCTACCTCCGGGATATCCGCCGGCCACCATCATGGGCGCATCGCTCCCGGCACGTTGCGACCAAAGTCCGTCGGCCGCGAATTTGGTTTTGAACGGCAGCTTGCGCCAGAACCAGCCATTCGCTCAGTGCAAAGCCGTCTGGCGGCAATGCGCCCTATTTCAAGCCGTTCACCTGGCCAATCGACATTTCTGAAAGCGGACATGAGGACGGGGGCAATCGACCCCCGGGCGTCAACGCGAACCGCCACCAGACGTGTTCCATGTAGGCAGTGTTCCGGTCGCGCTGGCGATGGAGCGGCCGGTGGGCGTCGGGCGGCTCGTGGTGACGAGTGTCTAGCAGAGGCACCAGAACCCTCGCGCCGCGCGCTAGTCGCGGAACAAGGATAGGTTGCTGGCCAGCCAATCCGAAAGGGAGCGCGGCTTCTGCTTCGTGAGGAGCTCAACGGTGTCGGTCGTCTCCGCCAGCACGGACTCATTGAATAGCTTTTCCAGGCCGAGGCGCATATCGGCGGCTGTTTCGCTGAAGCCGGATGCAATCAGCGCAACGCGCTGCTCGGTGGGCGTGCGGTGCTTATAGATGATCTCCCGCTCCAGCAGTTGCGAGAGCAGTTCCGCTACGTCCGACATGGTTACGGGGGCGGGACCGGTGAGGTGATAGGCTCGCTGCACGTCGACGCTCGCCTCGTCGAGAAGCGCTAGCCGAGCGACATCGGCGATATCGCTCGTGTCGATGAAATTCACGAGGCCATCGCCAGCTGTACCGCCCCAATCACCGGCGGCGACGGCGCTGCCAACCTTACCAAGGATGTCTGCATAGGGGCCTGGGCGCAGCACGGTGTAGCCCAGGTCCTTGGTCGCCAGATGTGCTTCGATAGCCATGTGCCAATCGAACGGATGCGCCTTGGTGGGTGGTCCCATCGCAGAAAGCTTTACGATGTGGCCGATGCCAGCGTCCATCGCTGCATCGATCAACGCAGTCTCATTCGCTACCTGACGGTCGGAACTCCCGTGCGCCAGAAACAGACGATCGGCGCCTTGCAACGCTTCGGCAAGCGTGGGGGGTGCGTCGAAGTTGATTCCGATTATTTCGGCGTTTGAAGGCAAGCGAACCGCTTTCGGATCGCGCGTGAGCGCTACGATATCAACGGGATCGCCTACAAGACGGTGGACAAGCGACGAACCGACACGCCCCGTTGCGCCCGCGATGGCGATGCGCGGACGGCGGCTTGCTTCTGAATGATTGGGCATGTCTTTGACCTTGCTCGCTTTTGAAAACCCCGGGCTAAAATAGGGCCGCTGGCGATGCGCAATCAGTAGACACGGGTAGGGGGTAAGGGCCTTCTGGTATGGGAACGACAAAAGGGTCCCGCGGGGGAACTGAGCGGGGGCGTCAGCTTCTCAACGCTTATGTTTGAAACCGGACAGCCACACGACGGCTGAATTTCTGTCGTCCAGCTATACCGGTCTAGCAAAGGCTGGATGGCGGCTACTGACAGAACCCGCCGTTCGTAAGATCGGTCTGGAACGACCGCTTCGTCCCAAGATGCGCCGATCGGGCTTCCGACCGCAGTCGA
>NZ_BCYY01000049.1 GCF_001598435.1 Sphingomonas pituitosa NBRC 102491 | reverse complement strand
GGCGCTTCACCTGGATGATCAGGTCCACCGAATCGGCGATCTGGCGGCTGATCGCTTCCTTGGGCACCTTGATGTCGGACATCATCACCATGTTCTCCATCCGCGCCAGCGCTTCGCGGGGGCTGTTCGAGTGGAGGGTGCACATCGACCCGTCATGACCGGTGTTCATCGCGGCGAGCATGTCGAAACACTCGGCGCCGCGGATTTCGCCCAGGATGATTCGGTCGGGCCGCATGCGTAGCGCGTTCTTGACCAGGTCGCGGATCGAGATCTCACCCTGGCCCTCCAGATTGGCCGGGCGCGTTTCCAGCGGCAGCCAGTGGGGCTGCTGCAGCTGGAGTTCGGCAGCGTCCTCGATGGTCAGCACGCGCTCGCCTGGGTCGATCATCTTCGAGATCGCGTTGAGCATCGTCGTCTTGCCCGAGCCGGTGCCACCCGAGACGACGATGTTGAACCGGCTGGCGCCCGCGATCTTGAGCGCCGTCGCCATCTTCTCGGACATCGAGCCGCCCTTGGCCATCATGTCGAGCGTGATCGGCTTGGCGGAGAATTTGCGGATCGAGATCGCCGTGCCGCGCAGCGAAAGCGGCGGCACGATCACGTTGACGCGGCTGCCGTCCTTGAGGCGCGCATCGGCCAGCGGCGTGGTCTGATCGACCCGGCGGCCGACCGAGTTGCAGATCCGCTGGGCGATCTGGAACAGATGCTCCTCATCGCGGAACTGGATGTTGGCGAGTTCCAGCTTGCCCTTGCGCTCGACATAGGTCTGCTCGGGACCGTTGACCATGATGTCGGTGATGGCCGCGTCGGCGAGCAGTTCCTCGAGCGGGCCGAGGCCGAGCAGCTCGTCGACCAGCACCTTTTCCAGCGCGAACTGTTCGCGCCGGTTCAGGGTGAGCTTCAGCTCGGCGAGCACCTCTCCGATGATCGGACGGAATTCCTCGGCGAGCTCGTCCTTGCTCAGCGTCGCCGCGGCCTCGGGATCGACGCGTTCTAGCAGGCGCGGCAGCACCTGTTCCTTGATGCGGTGGATCGAGGCCTCGAAGCCTTCGTTGCGCGAGCTGCCCTGGTCGGCGGGTGCCGCCTGGCGGTCGGCGAGCCGCTGCATCGCATCGGCGCTGGCGGCGCTGGGGCCGAGCGGGTCGCGCTCGAGCATCGGGTCGGCGAAATGCTGGCCGGGGAGCGGCACCGAATCGAGCGGAGGAAACTGCTCGCCGCCGAGCGGCAGCGGCTCGGGGCGCTGGAATCCGCCGCCCTGCATCGGGCGCGCGACTCCGAAGGTCGGCCGCCCCCCGGTTCCGCTCCCCATGCCGTTGCGACGCCCGAATGCGCTCATTGACCTTCACGTCCCCAAAGAAGGCTTGAGGGTTAGCGGCGAAGGTTTGCGATTTGGCTAACTATGCAAAGGTGGGAAGCGGGATGCTCTAAACGCCGTCATCCCCGCGAAGGCGGGGATCCATTGGCCTGTGCGGTTTCGGCAGGAGCCGACGCCTTGGCGCGAATGGATCCCCGCCTTCGCGGGGATGACGATGGTCTGGTTTGCAGTAGCCGGGAGTGCCCAGCCCCCGGCTTATTCGGCGCGTTCGGCCAGCACGGTCAAGCCGCGCTCGTTCACCTCGGCGAAGCCGCCTTCGACGCGGATCAGCTCGGGCGTCGTCGCACCGGCCTTGTAGACCTCGATATTGCCGTCGCGGATCGTCGACATGATCGGTGCATGGCCTTCGAGCACGCCGAAATCGCCCTCGCTGCCGGGGACGACGACCATATGGACTTCTTCCGAGCGGACGAGACGTTCCGGGGTGACGAGTTCGAAGTGCAGCATCTTTTCAATCCTAAGCCCCTCCCCCGAAGGAGAGGGGCGAGAGTCCGTTACGCCTCGTCGGCGAGCTTCTTGGCCTTGGCGATCGCGTCGTCGATGCCGCCGACCATGTAGAAGGCCGCTTCCGGCAGATGGTCATACTCACCGTCGACCACCGCCTTGAACGAGCGCACCGTGTCTTCCAGCTGCACGAACGCACCCGGAATGCCGGTGAACACTTCGGCGACGTGGAACGGCTGGCTGAGGAAGCGCTGGATCTTGCGGGCGCGGGCGACGGTCAGCTTATCCTCTTCGGAAAGCTCGTCCATGCCCAGGATCGCGATGATGTCCTGCAGCGACTTGTACTTCTGCAGGATGGCCTGCACCGCACGCGCCGTCTCGTAATGCTCCTGGCCGACGACGCGCGGCTCGAGCACGCGGCTGGTCGAGTCGAGCGGATCCACCGCCGGGTAGATGCCCAGCTCGGAAATGGCGCGGTTGAGCACGGTCGTCGCGTCCAGGTGGGCGAACGACGTGGCCGGCGCCGGATCGGTAAGATCGTCGGCGGGCACGTACACGGCCTGCACCGAGGTGATCGAACCCTTGTTGGTGGAGGTGATGCGCTCCTGCAGCTGGCCCATGTCGGTCGACAGGGTCGGCTGATAGCCCACCGCCGACGGAATACGGCCGAGCAGTGCCGACACTTCCGCGCCCGCCTGGGTGAAGCGGAAGATGTTGTCGACGAAGAACAGCACGTCCTGGCCTTCGACGTCGCGGAAATATTCGGCGATCGTCAGGCCCGACAGCGCGACGCGGGCGCGGGCGCCCGGCGGCTCGTTCATCTGGCCATAAACGAGGGCGACCTTCGAGCCTTCCGAGATGGCGTTGCCGTCGGCGTCCTTGGCAATAACGCCGGCGTCGAGGAACTCGTGGTAGAGATCGTTGCCCTCACGGGTACGCTCGCCCACGCCTGCGAATACCGAGGTGCCGCCATGGCCCTTCGCGATGTTGTTGATCAGTTCCTGGATGAGCACGGTCTTGCCCACGCCGGCGCCGCCGAACAGGCCGATCTTGCCGCCCTTCGCGTACGGCGCGAGCAGGTCGATCACCTTGATGCCGGTGACGAGGATGGCGCTATCGGTCGACTGGTCGACGAACAGCGGGGCCTCGGCGTGGATCGGGGCGCGCAGATCGGTGCCGACCGGGCCACGCTCGTCGATCGGCTCGCCGACGACGTTGAGGATGCGGCCGAGCGTCGCCGGGCCGACGGGCACCTGGATCTGGTTGCCGGTGTCGGTCACGGTCTGGCCGCGGGTCAGGCCCTCGGTGGCGTCCATCGCGATCGTGCGGACGGTGTTCTCGCCCAGATGCTGCGCGACTTCGAGCACGAGGCGCTGGCCGTTATTCTCGGTCACCAACGCCGAAAGGATCGCGGGCAGGTCGTTCTCGAACGTCACGTCGACGACCGCGCCGATCACCTGGCTGATGCGGCCGACATTGTTGGTGCCCGTGGTCGGGGGGGTGTCTACAGCGGCGGTTGCCATTGTTGCTTTCCTTGCTTCGTGCAGCTTTTAGAGCGCTTCGGCGCCCGAAATGATTTCCACCAGTTCGGTCGTGATCGCGGCCTGGCGGGAACGGTTATACTGGATCGTCAGCCGGTTGATCAGGTCGCCGGCATTGCGCGTCGCGTTGTCCATCGCGGTCATCGACGCACCCTGCTCGCTGGCCTGGTTCTCGAGCAGCGCCTTGAACAGCTGCACCGTCAGGTTGCGCGGCAGCAGATCGGCGAGGATCGTCTCCTCGTCAGGCTCATATTCCACCGCGGCGCCCGAGCTGGGCTCGGTGGTCGCGGGGACCGAAACCGGGATCAGCTGCTGCTCGGTCGGCACCTGGGCCAGCGCCGAGCGGAAGTGCGAATAGAACAGCGTCGCCACGTCGAACTCGCCCGCGAAGAAGCGGTCGGTCACGTCCTTGGCGATGGCGCGGGCCTCGTCGAAGCCCGGGGTGCGCACCGCGGTCGTGTCGAACTGGGCGACAATCATGCCGGGGAAGGTGCGGGCGATCACCGCGCGGCCCTTGCGGCCCACGAGGTAGAACTTCACCGTCTTGCCCTGGGCGATCAGCGCGCGCGCCTTGACCATCGCAGCCTTGACGATGTTGGCGTTGAACGCACCCGACAGGCCCTTGTCGCCATTGGCGACGAGCAGCAGGTGCGTATCCGCCTTGCCGGTGCCGGCGAGCAGACGGGGCGCGCTGTCGCTTGCCCCCACCTTGCTCGCCAGGCTGGCGACCACGCCCTCGAGGCGCTGGGCATAGGGACGCGCGGCTTCTGCGGCGGCTTGCGCCTTCCGCAGCTTCGCCGCCGCGACCATCTGCTTGGCCTTGGTGATCTTCTGGGTCGACTTGACCGAGGCGATCCGGCCCTTGAGTTCCTTGAGGTTGGCCATCCGGCGGCGGTCCCTTAGGCGAAGGTCTTGGCGAAGGCGTCGAGGACGGCCTTCACCTTGTCTCGCGTGCCGTTCTCGAACGCCTTGGTGGTGCGGATCTCCTCCAGCACCGCGGCATGCTGCGAACGGAAGTGCGCGAGCATCGCGGCTTCGAAGCGGACCACGTCCTTCACGGCCACGGCATCGAGATAGCCGTTGGTGCCCGCGAAGATCGAGATGGTCTGCTCTTCGAACGGCAGCGGGCTGAACTGCGGCTGCTTGAGCAGCTCGGTCAGGCGCGCACCACGGTTGAGCAGCTTCTGGGTCGACGCATCGAGGTCCGAACCGAACTGCGCGAACGCGGCCATTTCGCGATACTGGGCGAGCTCGAGCTTGATCGAGCCCGACACCTTCTTCATCGCCTTGGTCTGCGCCGACGAACCCACGCGCGACACCGAGAGGCCGACGTTGATGGCCGGACGGATGCCCTGGTAGAACAGGTTGGTCTCGAGGAAGATCTGGCCGTCGGTGATCGAAATCACGTTGGTCGGGATATAGGCCGACACGTCGCCCGCCTGGGTTTCGATGATCGGCAGCGCGGTCAGCGAGCCCGAGCCGTTGGCGTCGTTCATCTTCGCGGCGCGCTCGAGCAGGCGGCTGTGGAGATAGAACACGTCACCCGGATAGGCTTCGCGGCCCGGCGGACGGCGGAGCAGCAGCGACATCTGGCGATAGGCGACGGCCTGCTTCGACAGATCGTCATACACGATCACGGCGTGCATGCCGTTGTCGCGGAAATACTCGCCCATCGCGCAGCCGGTGTAGGGCGCGAGGAACTGCAGCGGTGCGGGCTCCGACGCGGTCGCGGCGACCACGATCGAATATTCCATCGCGCCATTCTCTTCGAGCTGGCGGACGATCTGCGCCACGGTCGAGCGCTTCTGACCGATCGCGACGTAGATGCAGAAGAGCTTCTTCTTGTCGTCGTCCGACGCGTTCGGGCCCTTCTGGTTGATGAAGGTATCGATCGCGACGGCGGTCTTGCCGGTCTGACGGTCGCCGATGATCAGCTCGCGCTGGCCACGGCCGATCGGCACCAGGGCGTCGATCGCCTTGAGGCCGGTCTGCACCGGCTCGTGCACCGACTTGCGCGGGATGATGCCCGGCGCCTTCACTTCGACGCGGCGACGCTCGGTATATTCGATCGGGCCCTTGCCATCGATCGGATTGCCGAGACCGTCGACGACGCGGCCGAGCAGGCCCTTGCCGACGGGCACGTCCACGATCGTGCCGGTGCGCTTGACCGTGTCGCCTTCCTTGATCTGGGCGTCCGAGCCGAAGATCACGACGCCGACATTGTCGGCTTCGAGGTTGAGCGCCATGCCCTGCACGCCATTGGCGAATTCGACCATCTCACCGGCCTGGACATTGTCCAGCCCGTGGATGCGCGCGATGCCGTCGCCGACCGACAGCACCTGGCCGATTTCCGAAACCTGTGCTTCGGTGCCGAAATTGGCGATCTGGTCCTTGATGACCTTCGAGATTTCTGCGGCGCGGATATCCATCTTCTTCAGCCTTAGCCTTTCATCGCGTGCGCGAGGGAGTTCAGTCGGGTCTTGATCGACGAATCGATCATCTGGCTGCCGATCTTCACGACCAGGCCGCCAAGCAGCGAGGGATCGACCGACAGGTCGACGGAAACGTCGCGACCGATGCGGGTGCGCAGCTGCGCCTTCAGCGCATCGACCTGGCCGGCATCGAGCGGGTGGGCCGAGGCGACTTCCGCCGTGGTCTCGCCGCGATGGCTGGTCGCCAGCAGGCGGAACATGCGGATGATCGCCGGCAGCTGCGCCAGACGGCGGTTCTCGGCGAGCACGCCGAGGAACTTGGTCGTCGTCGCATCCAGCGCCATCGCGCCGGCCGCAGCCGCAACCGCCTTGCCGGCGTCCTTGCGGCCGATCAGCGGGCTGGTGGCCAGGGCCTTGAACTCGGGCGACTCGTCGAGCGCCGCCCGCACGGTGGCAAGGCTCGCTTCGACGGCCTCGATGGCCTTGGCGTCACGTGCCAGCTCGAACAGCGCGGTTGCGTAGCGTCCGCTTAGGCTGGCCTGAATACCGCCGGAATTCTCCACGCGATTCGTTTCCTCTCGGAGGGTCGGAAGTGACCCCATGCACAAAAGGGGGGCGACACAACCTGCGCCCCCGATGGGTTGCCGGGCTGCTAGCATCGCGGTCGAAGGGATGCAACCCGAGTCGCCGAAACGTCACACGCTCGTTTCATGTTTGCGTTTCGGCGTGTCTGGAAGCGCCCAAGAAAAAGGGCAGGCGATACGCTCGCCCGCCCCGAAATCATCGACATAGCGAGGCGTCAGGCGACTCGGTAGGTCGCCGCGCGCCGCCGCCGGAACATGCCGCCGACCAGCGCGAAGCCGCCGATCATCGTCGCCCAGCTGGCGGGCTCGGGCACCGCGCTCAGGAACACCTGGCTCTGCTGGTCCTTCGAGAAGAGCAGCTGCAGCTTGTGCCCGGCGATCGCCGTCCAGCCGCCGGTGGTGATCTGGGTCAGGTAGCTGTTGGCGAGCGCGCGGGCGTCGTCGCTGTTGCCGCCGACGGTGTAGAACTGGCCGCCCGTAGTGTCGTAGCTGCCGCTGTTCTCGCTCAGGATCTCCCACACCGCCAGCTGCGTGGCGGCGGAGATCGTCTTGCGGGCGAGCAGATCGCCCTCGCTGCCGAGCAGGATCTCCGAATGGGTGAGCAATGTCAGCAGCTGCTGCTGGCGGGTGGTGTCGCCGAGGACGGTGGAAATGTCGGCGCGCTCGAAGCTGCCGGTGCCGATCGCGGTGAAGGCGTCGGCGCAATAGGTGAGGAACTCGACCGTCTTGCCGTTTTCGGTGCCGGTGAAGCGGAAGCGGCTCATCCCCGGCCAGTTGCCGACGAAGCCGGTGGGCGTGTAGACCATCTGATCGGCAGCGAGATAGCCGGGATCGTCGTCATAGCCGGTGATCACCACCGTGGCGCTGGCGGTTGCCGGCACCGCGGCGCCGAGCACCAGGGCTGCGGCCATCAGGGCATTGCGCATCGTCATCTGTTCCCACCTGTTGTGGGGCGAGCGCTAGCGTGGTCTGCGCAGTGGCTGCCAGCTTATTGAAATTGGTGAATGACCGGCTTTGGCACAGCCGTGCCGGGTTGGGACGGGTGGAATTGCCTGCGCCCCAAAATGCGGCATCCCCGCGAAGGCGGGGATCCATTTGCCAGGACGAACCAGCAAGCGCTGCGCCGTTTCCTTCAATGGATCCCCGCCTTCGCGGGGATGACGATCGTGAAGATGGACGCCGACGCCTGCAGCAGCAAGCGGCGACGCCCTTTGTTCTCAGTTCAGCGGGCGCGACCTGCGCCGCCGCCCTGGCCGCGATTGCCGCCGCCAGCGGGACGGCCCTGGCCGCCGCCGGCCGGACGTGCCTGGAACTTGCGCTTGGGCGCACCCGGGCCGCGACCGGCACCGGCGCCAGCACCGGCATGGCCGGCACCTTCCTGACGGCGCGGTTCACCGCTGCGCGGCGCATCGCTGCGCGGACCGCCGCGGCCGCCACGTGCCGGCTGGCCGTCGCCGCGACGACCCTGGCCATGCTGCTGGGCGCGACCGTTGCGGCCGTTCTGCTCGTCGCGGCTCACCGGCATCGGCGAGCGGGTCGACTTGATCTTGTCGGATTCGGCCGTGAAATTTTCCGGCAGCGGCTGCACCGTCAGCTTCTGGCGGGTCAGGCGCTCGATATCCTTCAGGTACGGACGCTCGTCATCGGCGCAATAGCTGATCGCGATGCCGTCGGCGCCGGCGCGTGCGGTGCGGCCGATGCGGTGGACATATTGCTCCGGCACGTTCGGCAGCTCGAAGTTGAACACATGGCTCACCCCCGACACGTCGATGCCGCGCGCGGCGATGTCGGTCGCGACCATCAGCTTGACCTTGCCCGAGCGGAACTCGCCCAGCGCGCGCTCGCGCTGCGGCTGGCTCTTGTTGCCATGGATCGCGTTGGCGGCGATGCCGTTGCCGGCGAGCAGCCGCACGACGCGGTCGGCACCGTGCTTGGTGCGGGTGAAGATCAGCGCGCGGTCGATCTCCGGGTTGCGCAGCTGCATCGTCAGCAGCGCCTGCTTCTCGGCCTGCGTCACATAGGTGACGAACTGCTCGACACGCTCGGCGGTGGTTGCGACCGGGGTCACCTTCACTTCGACCGGATTGTGGATGAACTGGCTGGCCAGCTCGCGGATCGTCTTCGGCATGGTCGCCGAGAAGAACAGCGACTGACGCTTGGTCGGCAGCTCCTTCACGATGCGGCGCAGCGCATGGATGAAGCCGAGGTCGAGCATTTGGTCGGCTTCGTCGAGCACCAGGATCTCGATGCCCAGCAGGATCAGGAAATGCTGGTCGAGCAGGTCGACGAGACGGCCCGGCGTGGCGACGAGGATGTCGACGCCGCGGGCAAGGTCGGTCTTGTTCTTGTGGACCGAGGTGCCGCCGAACACGGTGGCGATGCGCAGGCCGGTGCCGCTGGCATAATGCTTGGCGTTGTCGGCGATCTGGGCGGCGAGCTCACGCGTCGGCGCGAGGACGAGCATGCGGCAGCCGCGCGGCTGCGGACGCTTGCCGCTGGCGATCAGGCGATCGATCGACGGCAGCATGAACGCCGCGGTCTTGCCGGTGCCGGTCTGCGCGATGCCGAGCAGGTCGCGGCCTTCGAGCAGCGCGGGGATCGACTGCGCCTGGATCGGGGTCGCGTCGGTATAGCCCTTGGCGGCGAGCGCAGCCAGGACGGTCTCGGAAAGGCCGAGTTCTTTGAATTGCATGGTAGTACCTTATAGATGCGGCCGGCGCGCACGCATCTTCAAAGGGCGCGCGCGAAGGCGGGGTCAACAAGTGACGCCCCGCGTGATTTGGGAAGCCGATAAGCGACGAAGCAGAGCCTAGCGGAGCAGGTCCCCAACAGGGGCGCGCCGCCGATCACGCTGCATGTAAATGCCTCGCCGTGATTGCACATATGGCAGCGATGTTGCGCCGCGTCAAGAAGCGGCTGCGCGTTGGTCAGCCGTTAACCCCGTTTGTCGTAGAGCCAAAGGCCTGGGGCAAGGGAACAGGCGCAGGTGCTCGTCGCGAGACTCGAAGTTTGGGGAAGCATGGACGCGCGCGGCGCGGTGCGCTTCCTGGTGAATCGGGAAACCACCGTGCGCGGCATGGACGGCCGTCCGTTCGACGCAGTGGTGGAGAATTTCTCGCGCACCGGCTTCCTGTTCACCGCCGATGTCGCGCTGCCAGAGGGCACGCTGATCTGGATCGGCATGTCCGGCGCCGGCGCGCGCGAGGCGCGGGTGGTGTGGCGCGAGGGCGAGCGCCACGGCTGCGAATTCCTGATGCCGCTCAGCCAGCGGGATTTGCAGCATGCGTTTCGCAGCCGGGAGAGCATGGTCGAGGACCTGGAGGCGCGGCTGCGGCGGGCGAGCATGTTGCGGGAGGGGGAGTAGGCCGGTTCGTGTGCGGCCCGAGCAAAGATCTGACCGCTCCCGCCCCACTTTCGGACATTCAGGCAACGGGATCGAGCACCTCAAGGATCGTGCCTACCGCCACCAGCTTGCCGCCCTCTTGTATGCGCCATTGCCGACCAACGCTCATTTCGGGCTTCACCGCCGGATAAATCCGGAGGGATATGTCGGTTTGGATGGTATCGCCTGGCGCGACTTGCTGGCCCTCCGGTAATTCTATGAAGCCCATGCACATGTCGCGGTCGTCCGGGCCAAAGAAGTTGTGGTTAGGCCTGTAACTGCCTCCGCCCGACAGCGGTGAACTTCGACCGCCCTCTTCCGTAGATAGGAATCGGATGTTTGCTCTCACGCGAACTTGATCATCTGTCATGCAGAGATTTTGGCGGGAGATCGCAAGAGGCGCAATGTCC
>NZ_BCYY01000048.1 GCF_001598435.1 Sphingomonas pituitosa NBRC 102491 | reverse complement strand
CGTGTGCATCTAAGAGTGCGGCGGACAATAACCCTCGGTCACGTGCATGTGCACAGATGCAGTCGAACAACGATTGGGATGGCCTATCCTCGGCAACCGCGCGGACGCCGCGGCACCCCCGGGACTAGAAGGTCTACAGCATAGGCGTAAGTTCTTTGAAAGGCTGATTCAAAGCTGAGAAATGTGGAATATGACGTCCGTCAAACACCTGACTTGATGATCATCAACACATCGGGGTCGCAACCCCTGTTGGCCCGGCCACGAGGGGGATCGCCTCATGCAGGGCGGCTCAGGCTGACCCGATGCACAAGTGTGCATCCGACCGCCGGATTTTGCACATGTGTGCATCGGGCCCAATTATGCACATGTGTGCATCAGGGCGGCCCGTTATGCAGATGTGTGCATCTTAGAGGTCGAACGGGCGCTACCTGGGGGCACGTGCATGTGCACAGATGTGGGCCGAGTGGCGTTGGATGGCCTGTCCTCGGCCAACGCGCGACGTCCGCCGCAATCCCGGCCTAATCTACAGCGTCGTCGTAAGTTGCTGAAAATGCCCATTCAAAGGTGAGGAGCGTGGAACGTCACGTCAGTCAAACACCTGGCTTGATGATCAACCACATCGGGGGCGCAGCCCCTCGAAGCCTTGGCCTCGTCTCATGCACGGAAGCTCAGGCTGGCCCCGATGCACATGTGTGCATCCAGCGGCTCGTTATGCACATGTGTGCATCCGCGGGTTATGCACACATGTGCATCGGGGCGGATTATGCACATGTGTGCAAAGCGCCGACGCGACTCGGACCACCTCAGTTTGCACATGTGTGCATAACGAGGCACGGAGTCAGCAAGGTTGAGATATGAGGGAATTGATAAGGCACTGACATAACGCAAAAATATTGAGTTGACGAACTTTTTGTGGAGGTTAATTGCGCGCGATCACGTGCGCGAGCGCTCCCGCGCACGGATCCACGCGCGCGTGGATCCACGCGCGCGCAGATCTCTCTATCATAATCTAAGACTCTAAGATTAGATAAGAGAGAGAGAATCTCTCCGTGCGCGCGCGCGAGAACCCCCGGCGAGGCGCAGCTTCTGTTTGAGCTTAGCCGTTCGTGTGTCACACCCACACGCGTTGCGCCCATGGACGTTCATCAGACCATGCAACGATCAGATTCTCATAGCTTCCTAGGGGTGAAGGCCATCCGCAGGATCTTCGCGCGTCGAAACGGGGCGAGACGTCTTGCCGTTCGCCGCCCACTTGATGGTGCCGCATGCCGATCCTACAATCCTTGCTGAGCCGGCGGTTGGACGCGCCGGCGTCGAGGAGCAGCGTCGTCGTGGTACTTGGGAATCAGGAAACGTCGCGGGGTCTGTGGGCGCAGGAGCGTGCGCGTAACCCTGCGGCGGAGCGGTCGAGCGAAAGTTTTGCCCGGGCACGCAACCGATCGGCAGTTGACGCATTCCGCACTCGACCGACGCCTCGCGCCGTGTCGGTCGCGAAGTAACGGAGCTGAGCCGATGACGACTGTGGCCAAGCGCCAGCTGGGCAGCCAGGGCCTTCAAGTGGCCGCGCTCGGTCTCGGCTGCATGGGCATGTCCGAGTTCTACTCCGGCCGCGACGAGCGGGAATCGATCGCGGCGATCAATCGCGCGATCGACATGGGCGTCGACTTTCTTGACACGGCCGACATGTACGGATGCGGTGCGAACGAGGAGCTGGTTGGGCGCGTCGTGCGTGAGCGGCGCGAGTGGGTCGTCGTCGCCACCAAGTTCGGTAACGTGCGGGGCGAGGACGGCGGCTTCAGGGGCATCAATGGCCGCCCCGAATATGTGCGGGCAGCCTGCGACGCTAGTCTCCGGCGGCTCGGTCTCGACGTGATCGACCTCTACTATCAGCACCGCGTCGATCCCGCGGTGCCGATCGAGGAAACGGTGCGATGGCCGACCTGGTTGCGGCAGGCAAGGTGAAGTACCTTGGCCTATCCGAAGCGGCGCCCGAGACGGTACGCAGAGCGCATGCCGTACATCCGATCAGCGCTCTCCAGACCGAATACTCACTGTGGAGCCGGGATCCGGAAGATGAGATCCTGCCTACCGTTCGGGAGCTTGGGATCGGATTCGTGGCGTACAGCCCCATCGGCCGCGGTTTCCTTACCGGCCAGTTCAAGACGCAGGATGATCTGCCCCTGGACGATTACCGACGCAATTCGCCGCGCTTTCAGGGAGCGGCGTTCGAGAAGAACCTGCACTTGGTCTCAGATGTCGAGCGGATGGCCGCCGAGAAGAACTGTACGGCCGCGCAACTCGCGCTTGCGTGGGTGATCGCGCAAGGCCAGGACGTCGTGCCAATCCCCGGCACCAAACGCCGCAACTACCTTGAAGAGAATGTCGGTGCTCTCCAGGTGATGCTCTCCGACGAGGACATGCGTCGCATCGACGCAATACTGCCGCCAGGTGCGGCGAGGGGCGCGCGCTACCCGGAGGCAAGCATGGCTGCTCTCAACCGATAGGGACGAGCAGGCTCGCTCTCGCTAGGCTCCACAACAGGGCTGACGCAACGTGCAGGACATGTGGCGTGTCTGGTGTGACGGGCGAGGCTTCACCATCCACAACCGCCCGGCGCTTTGGATGACAAGAGCCGCACTTGCTCGAAGTTGTATTGGCGCGTCGGATATTCCCTGAGATTACAGGCAGCTGTGCCGCCCGTAGAAGCCGCGTGGCGGCAGCCTGGCAATGTGCGAGGGCCGCAGGGAGGGGCGGATGCCCGAGCAAGCGATCGTTGCAGACGTAGGCCGTACCGCACTGCGTATCGGAATCACGGACGATGCCTGCTCACTGGTGAGTGAAAGCGTTCGCACGCTCTCTCCTGAGGCCGAACCGACAGTGTCCGGCGCAATCAGCGGGCTTGCCAGGGAGCACGGATTGGTCGGCGGCGGCATTCCGCTGGCGATTGCCGTATCGGGAATGCCGCGCGGCGACATGATCTCCGTGACCAACGGACGATGGCGCATTTCGCGACCGGGTCTCACGGCCATGCTCCAGCGCGAGCCTTTTATTCTGAACGACTTCGCTGCGAACGCCTGGGCCATCAGCGATATGCGGGTTAGTTTCCTCGAGCCCCTCTCGGCGGGGCAGCTGGATCCGCAGCGACCGGGCACCTACTGCATCATCGGTATAGGCAGTGGTCTCGGTGTTGCGCTGATGTCGCGGGATGCCTCTGGCCGCGTGACCGTCGTGCCCACGGAAGCCGGTCACTGCGCATATCCTTCCGGCCTAACCGATGTCATGGCGGCTGCATCTGCGCTGCCGGCGAGGGCAGGCTTCACCTCAGCGGAGTCCATCCTCTCGGCCGGCGGCCTTCTGGCCGTGTACACAGCATGCGCGGCCTCTGCGGGGGCGAAGCCCTCCACGTCCGATCCGAAGGAGGTGATCCGGCGGGCTAACGGCGCCGTTGACGAGCATGCAGTCACCGCGCTCAAAACCTGGTGCTCGGCGCTATGGTATTACGCGGGCAACATGGCGCTGGCCTACGGGGCGCTGGATGGAGTGATCCTGACCGGTAGCGTGTCAGCCTCGCTGAAGAAGATGCTTGCGCGAGAGGAGCTGGCCAGGCACTTCGTCGTGCCCAGCCCGTATCAGAAGCAGCTGGCGATGGTGCCCAGGGCCTTGTCGACACTTCTGCACCCCGAACTTGCGGGAGCCGCGGTGGCGTTAAGGACCATGTTGACGACGCACTGACTGGGAGAACGAACCAAAGGTGTAGATGCTGATCACCGTCGCTGTTCAGGCGGTGAATGCCTGGCATGATGAGATCCACGCCTCGTCCGATCACCCGCGCACCCGGCAACGACAGGGAAGAAGCAAGTCACTCGTGCTTCTGTCGGCCGCGGATGTGGAGCGCGTGCGTTTTCAAAGGTCGCAGACATGCCGCAGAATCCGTTCTGTCACTGTTGTTTCGCTTATAAGCGCGGAGGCATCGATCCCCTGCCGCTCAGGCTTCCTGCCTTCACCGGAGCGACAAGGGTAGCCAGGCGCCGCCCACGATGGCGAGACCGGTCAAGTTGCCGATCGGCACGCCGCCCGGGCGTCATACATTACTGTGGCAATACGGATTTTCCCGCTTTATGCGCCCGCGTTCCAACCGGAGCTACGCCCTTGACCAATACGATTACCGGCCAGGAGCCCTACGGCGAGATCTTTGTCGGCGACGGCGAGATGGCGCGCCTCATGCGATCCCATGATTGGCGTGCGACTGCTCTTGGCGATCCCTCGACCTGGCCGGAGAGCCTGAAGGTCGCACTCCGCCTGCTGCTCACGTCGAGGTTCGAGATGTGGCTCGGGTGGGGCCCCGATATCAACTTCTTCTACAACGATGCCTATCGTCCCACGCTCGGGGTCAAGCATCCTAACTCGTTGGCAGTTCCCACTCGACTACTGTGGGCGGAAATATGGGACGACATCAAGGATCGTCTCGCCACGGTCTACGAGCGCGGCGAGGCAACCTGGGATCGCGCGCTGCTGCTTCTCCTCGAACGCAACGGCTATACTGAGGAGACATACCACACGTTCTCCTACAGTCCGCTGCTCGGCGACACGGGGGCTGTCGAAGGGGTGTTCTGCGCCGTGTCCGAAGAGACCGATCGAGTCATCAGCGAGCGGCGGCTTGCCTCTTTACGCGAGCTCGCTAGCGGACTGGCACGGGCGCAAGTTCGGACTGACGTACTGGAGGCCGTGCGGTCAGGGCTTTCCCGCAACCTGCACGACCTGCCCTTCAGCATCGTGTACCTGTTCGATGATGCAATGGTGCCTGCACTCGCTGCCGCAGTCGGCATAGCGGCCGATGACGCGCACTGCGAGCCTCGCGTCTGGCGGCTGGATCGCATCGCCGGCCTCGGCGAGATCCTCGTGGAAGATGCTCCGGCCGGGCTGCCGCAGGGGTCATGGAACAGGTCTCCATCCAAGGTCGCCATCGTTCCGCTACCTGGTCCAGCGGGAGAAGGAGCGCGTGGCGCCATGGTCGTGGGCCTCAACCCCTTCAGGCCGGTGGAAGAGCAGTACCTCAGCTTCCTTGATCTTCTGGCAGGGCAGATCGCAGCGGGGCTCGCGAGCGCTGAAGCAATGGAGCTTCGCACGCGCGAGCGAGACCGCGTTCGCGACCTCTTCCAGCAGGCTCCCAGCTTCATGTGCATACTTGCCGGCTCGGAGCTGCGGTTCGAGCTGGTCAACGATGCATACCTCCAGCTCGTCGGCCACCGCCATCTGATCGGCTTGCCCGTGCGCGAGGCGCTACCGGAGATCGACGGACAAGGCTTCTTCGAGCTGCTCGAGGGCGTGTTTTCCAGCGGTGAGCCCTTCGTCGGACGAAACATGCCAGTGACGATCCAGCGAGGCCATGGCGCTCCTCCTGAGAACCGCTTCGTTCATCTCGTCTATCAGCCGATCTTCGAGCCGAACGGGTCCGTCTACGGCATCTTCGTCGACGGCTATGACGTGACTCACCAAAAGCGAGCAGAGGATCAACTGCATCAGTTGAACGAAACCCTCGAGCAACGGGTCGCCGAGCGAACCCAGGAGCTTCGCGCGGCATTGGAGCGCCTGCATCACGAGGCAAGCGAGCGCGAAGTGGCCGAGCGGGCTTTGCGCCAGTCGCAGAAGCTAGAAGCGCTCGGCAAGCTCACCGGCGGCGTCGCGCACGACTTCAACAATCTCCTGCAGGTGGTCAGCGGAAACCTTCAGCTGCTCTCGCGAGACGTCGCGGGTAACGATCGCGCCGAAAAGCGGGTCGAGAATGCAATGGCCGGCGTGACCCGCGGAGCGAAGCTCGCTTCCCAGTTGCTTGCGTTCGGGCGCCGCCAGCCGCTTGAGCCCAAGGTAGTGAACCTGGGACGGCTGGTCCGGAACATGGACGACCTTCTCCGGCGTGCGATCGGCGAGGACATAGAGATCGAGACAGTGGTGTCCGGTGGCCTCTGGAACACCCTGATCGATCCAGGCCAGATCGAGAACGCGATCCTGAACCTGGCGATCAACGCCCGGGATGCGATGCCGGACGGCGGCCGCCTTACGATCGAGGCGAGCAATGCCTTCCTCGACGATGAGTACGCCAGGCAGCATGATGAGGTAAAGGCTGGCCAGTATGTCATGATCGCGGTGACCGACACCGGCTCGGGTATCCCGAAGGACATCCTGGAACAGGTGTTCGAACCATTCTTCAGCACGAAGCCGGAGGGCAAGGGCACGGGGCTCGGCCTCTCCATGGTGCACGGCCTTGTCAAGCAGAGCGGTGGACATCTGAAAGTCTATAGCGAAGTTGGCGAGGGCACCACGATCAAGCTCTACCTGCCTCGTGAAAGTCAGGAAGAAGATGTCCTCACCGATATCAGCGCAGCTCCAGTGCGAGGAGGATCCGAGACCGTGCTGGTCGTCGAAGACGACGATGGAGTGCGGGAGACTGCCGTCGCGCTTCTTTCGGAACTTGGATATCGGGTGTTGAAGGCTCGCGACGCAATGAGCGCGTTGAACGTGATCGAGAGCGGCATCCCCATCGACCTGCTGTTCACCGACGTAGTGATGCCCGGGCCACTTCGCAGCCCGGAACTGGCGCGCAAGGCCAAGGAACGGCTGCCGAAGGTCGGCGTCCTATTCACCTCCGGTTACACCGAGAACGCGATCGTGCATCATGGTCGCCTGGATCCGGGCGTAGAGCTGCTCTCCAAGCCCTACACGCGAGAAGCACTAGCCCGGAAGGTGCGCCACGTTCTTGGGAACCAGGCGCAGCGCAATGATCTGCACGTGTCCTCTGTGAAGCCTGCCCAAGCAGCTGTCAAAGCATGTGCCGAGCAGTCTCTGGCCCTTGGCTGCACCATCCTTCTCGTCGAAGATGACGACCTCATCCGATTGAACGCGGCGGAGGTGCTAGCGGATGCGGGCTTCTCGATTATCGAGGCATCGAGTGCAGAGAGCGCTGAGCAGCTACTGGAGTCGCGTACGATCGACATATTGCTCACTGACGTGGGCCTGCCGGGAAAGTCGGGAGTGGAGCTTGCAAGGAGCGCCGTAGCTCGGTTCCCTCAGCTGAGGGTGGTATTCGCCTGCGGCGACGACTCGCAGATCAGTCAAGCGGTCGGAGACGCTACGATATTGCTGAAGCCCTACAAGGCCGAGGAGATGTTGAGCGCTGCAATCGGGTCTTGGAACCGCGCGAAGCGGTAGAAGAGCGTCCGTCCGGGGCGCTGGCACCACGAAGGCTTCATCCAGTTATTCGCAGTGTTTCGAAGACGGTGTGTTCTCTCTTGCGTGGGCACTGCGTTGCGCTAGGTCCGGCGGACGAAATCGATCATTGACGGGGTAGAGAGATGAAGCAGTTCCTGGCCGCAACCGCAGCCGTTTTCTTGTGCGGCGTCTCGTCGCCTGCGCTGGCCCAGGGCAAGCCGACCAGGACGCAGCGCACGCAGGAACAGGCGATGCAGGACGTGCCCCATTGCGCGCGCAAGCTGGGCACGCTTTCGATCGTCGATGGCGACGATCCCCGTGGCTGGACGCAATACTCGCTGGCGCCACCGCAGAAGCTGCTGAAGGTGCTGGTGCAGCGTTCGGGCTGCTTCAATCTCGTCGACCGCGGCTCGGGCCTGCAGGCGGCGCAGCTGGAGCGCAACATCGGCGGCGATCTCGGCCACCAGCGCGGCGCCAACGTCGGCCAGGGCCAGATCAAGGCGGCGGACTATGTCCTTGTTGCGGAGGTGCAGGCGTCGAACCGCAACGCGGCGGGTAGCGGCGTGGCAGGTGCCGCTGGCGGCGTTCTCGGTGGACCGATCGGTGGTCTGCTGGGCGGCATCAAGTCGCGCAAGATGGAGGCGAACACGGTCCTCTCGCTCACCAACGTTCGCACGACCGAGACGATTTCGACGCAGGAGGGCTACGCCTCGAAGAACAGCGTAAGCTGGGGTGCCGGCGGTGGCCTCGGCTTCATCGGTGGCGGCCTAGGTGCCGTCGGTGGTGGCTATGACAATACGGATATCGGCCGGATCGTGACGCTAGCGTTCATCGACGCCTATTCGAAGATGGTCAACGAACTCGGCCTTGTGCGGCCGGGCGACGAGGGTACCGCCCAGGCGGCGCCGACCAAGACCTTCACCGCCCAGGCGCCAGTCGCGATGCGCAGCATGCCCGCCCCGACCGGCAAGGTAACCCGCACGGTGCCAGTCGGCGCGATCCTCTACCCGACAGGCAAGAAGGACGGCCTGTGGTGGGAAGTCGCCGACGAAAACGACAATGTCGGCTGGGTGCTGAACACCAAGCTTGCACCATCGAACTGATCAGCCGCGGGTTCCGGGTCGGCCACAGGACGCCCTCGGCGGTAGACCCGAGCCGCTCGAGGCAGCAGTATGCCGTTCCGTAGATCACCGACGCCCGGCTCGAAAGCATTGCAGTGGACTTTGGCTTTGGCTGCATGGGTGCCCCAGATTGGCACCCGAGCTCGCGTGCAACCCGCAACTGCTTTCAGCCGCGAGTGTCGCATGAATGAGTTTGGCTAACTGGTAAGTCTATGTCTCGCCGCCGTGGACGCTGCCATCTGGGATGCCTCCCGAGCGAAAGTCGAGCATAGACCTAGTCCATCCTGACCACGAGCTCGGTGCAGCCATTTAGGTTGAGTTCCCCCTCTCGCGCAACGTGGAGCAGCAAGGCAGGGGATGCTCTGGGCCAGAAGAGCCCGCCTCCGCAAGGGGGTGAACGGAGCGGGCTCTTCCTCGCCACGCTCGAAGCGGAAGCTTCGAGAGGTGCTTAGTCTGGACGCCTGAGCCTCCAGTCCGACGCGGACTAAATGGACCGTACTGCTCCAAGGCACAATTAAGTGGAAAGCCGGGTGCTCCGTGCATGCAAAGTTAAGCGACCGCGCGCAGGCAAGGCCACGGCCGTCAACGACTCGCTGCACGAAAGGGACGCGAGCTGTCGATCCTACGGTAGTTCAGGCTTTGCAGACCTGAAGTCTGGGCACTGATAAGTTCGTACGTGCTGGCCCAGGAGCCGGGCGATCGTACCTGAGGCAAGCTGTGTCACATGAACAGCGCATGCGGGCGTGCGATCAGAAAGCTGGACACGGCGCAAGGCAGCCACTAACGCACAGTAGCCGTCCCCCCCCCAACCGCAATAGGGGCCTGAATTCGGAATGAAGCTTTCCTTCCGCAGGGGGCGGCACCTAGATCTTACAGCCTAACGCATACTCCTTCTCGGTAGTTGAAGTGATCGCGCCGGTCTCTCGACGAGCGAGTGGTTGAAACAGAACCGCCGGCATCGCTCGACAGAGTACCCGGCCGCCGCGGTGCGCACCGGATGCTCGAGCCCTTGCCGAAAACTTCGTCTCACGCGCAGGGCGGGCCAGGTTTTATCTCCGAGCATCTGTGTTGGAGACGACCCGCCACCCCCCTCTCGGCCGCGTTCTCCTCAAACCTTCGAGCCCAGCAGCGTTCGTACTGCTGGGGGACGGCACCGGCAGGTTGATCACCGGCTTGCGGAGGGCTCCGATCGAATCGAACTGCTGCAACCGCTGCAGCGGTGATGCCGAGGACCATATGTATGGAGTTCAGCGCGGCGAAGCTGTTCGCGCACCGCGTCTAGCCTGGGTATCTTCATTTCGCAGCGGGCGCCCTGTGTGGCTTCCCGATGCCGCGCTTGCACTATGATGCAGTCTCGCTCGTCTGCCTCCGTAGTTCGTCGGAGTGACGGCAGGTTCGGCGACGTTCCTATAACTTGGAAGTGCACTTTCTGCGCTTCGGGGTACAATGCGAACACGCGCGATCATGCTTGGTGCGGCGATGCTGGTCGCAGCTCCTACCCGCGCGCAAGCGCCGCTTGCTGAGCAGCAGATCGCTCGAGCCATCAACCGAATGTTCGGCAGTCCCGAGGAGGCGCTTGGGGCTGCGCGTGTCGCCGAACGCGAGGCGGACAAAGATCCTGCAAGTGGCTTGCTCGCCACGAAGGCCCGCTGGCTCGAAGGGGAAGCCTTATCCCGCCTCGATCGAGATGCCGAAGCTGAACCGGTGGTCTCCCGGGCACTCGATGATGCGCGTAAGCGCTGGCCAAAGACGGTTCTGCACGCGGATCTGCTGATGACTTGGGGGGGGAATCCAACAAAATCGCAACCATGCTGCCGTAGCCCTCGAATCATTTCAGCAGGCGCACAATCTGTTCCGCAGCCTCCGCCAGCCGCGCAAGCAGGCCATAGCACTGGTGATGATAGCTAGCCTCTACAATCGCGCGCGCGATAGCGGATCGGCTCTCCGCTATTTCCAGGCTGCCCTGGATGCATATGCGGGCGATCGCAACCTGCGGATGTCGATCCTGAACAACCGCGGCAACGCGTTGCTGGACCTAGGCCGTCCTGCCCATGCGGCGCGAGAGTATCAGCAGGCGCTAGCCTTGGCTCA
>NZ_BCYY01000047.1 GCF_001598435.1 Sphingomonas pituitosa NBRC 102491 | reverse complement strand
CCCCGCCACAGGAGCATGAAATGAAGCGTATCGCCGTCTATTGCGGCTCGGCCAGCCCGGCCGATCCGGTCTATATCGAAGCTGCCCGCGCGCTGGGCCGCACCCTTGCCGAACGCGGCATCGGCGTCGTCTATGGCGGCGGCCGCCTCGGGCTGATGGGCGCGGTCGCCGATGCGGCGCTGGAAGCCGGCGGCGAAGTGATCGGCGTCATCCCAACCCTGCTGGTCAACGCCGAGGTCGCGCATCGCGGGCTCACCGCCCTCGAAGTCTGCGAGACGATGCACGAGCGCAAGGCGCGCTTCACCGAACTGGCCGACGGCTTCGTCAACCTGCCCGGCGGCACCGGCACGATGGACGAATTGTGGGAGGCGATGAGTTGGGCGCAGCTCGGCTATCACGCCGATCCGATCGGCCTGCTCAACATTGCCGGCTATTACGACAAGCTGGTCGAGTTCTGGGAGCATATGGGCGCGGTCGGGTTCGTCCGGCCGCAGCATCAGGGGCTGCTGCTGGTCGACAGCACGATCGACGGGCTCCTGACCAAGATGGGCGATGCCCAGCCGGTGGTGCCGATCGCGCAGCTGCGGCGCGACCAGCTGTAATGCGCTTTCCCGGCCGCGATGCGATCGTCGCGACCGCGGGCGAGTCGATCGCCCGCGGCTCGCGCAGCTTTGCCGCGGCCAGCAAGCTGTTCGATCCGAAGACGCGGGAGCGGGCCTGGCTGCTCTATGCCTGGTGCCGCCGCTGCGACGACATCGTCGACGGCCAGGACCATGGCCATGGCATGACCCGCGTCGAGGATCCGGCGGCACGGCTGGCCGAGGTTCGCGAGCGCACCGCCGCCGCCCTGGCCGGTGCATGGGTGGGCGACGCCGCGTTCGACGCGCTGCGCATCGTCGCGGCCGAGACCGGCATGCCGCACCGCTTTGCGTGGGATCTGATCGACGGCTTCGCGCTGGATGCGGACGGCTGGAGCCCGCGGACCGAAGACGATCTGCTGCGCTATTGCTACCATGTCGCCGGCGTGGTCGGCTGCATGATGGCGGTGGTGATGGGCGTCGCGCCCGACGACGACGCGGTGCTCGATCGCGCCTGCGACCTCGGCCTTGCCTTCCAGCTCGCCAACATCGCCCGCGACATCGGCGAGGATGCCGAGGCCGGGCGCTGCTATCTGCCGTCCGACTGGCTCGCCGAAGTGGGGCTGACGCCCGCAAACCCGCTGGCGGATCAAAACGCGCTCGCCATTCTCGGCACGCGGCTCGCCGATCGCGCGGAAGGCTATGAGATCAGCGCGCGCGGCGGCGCGGCGGCGCTGTCGTTCCGCTCGGCCTGGGCGGTGCTGGCGGCAGCGGACATCTATGGCGGCATCGCCCGCAAGGTGCGCGCGCGGGGGCCGAACGCCTGGGACAGCCGCACCACCACCTCCGGCGGCGAGAAGCTGGCGGCGATCGCCCGCGCCTGGGCCGCGGCCTATCGACGCGCGCCGACGCCGCGCCCGGCAGGATTGTGGACGCGGCCGCGCTGAGGCGCAGGCTTATCCGTTCAGCACGTTGATGGCGGCATGGACCCGCGCCTCGATCTCGCGCCGGGGCAGCCCGGCCGGGATCGGCTCGCCGAATCGGAACACGATCTCGCCCTTGTGCATCAGCCCCTTGCGCGGCCAGACGTGCCCGCTCTGCACCGCGACCGGCACCACCGGCAGGTCGAGCGCGCGGTAGAGCCCGGCAAAGCCCGAGCGCAGCGGCGGCGCCTCGCCCGGGCGTACGCGCGTGCCTTCGGGGAAGATCAGCACCGAACGCCCGGTCGCCCGCGCCTTCTGCGCCTCGCGCATCATCGAGCGCAGCGCGGTGGCATTGGCCTCGCGATCGACGACGATCGTGCCGTAGCGCTGCGCCGCCCAGCCCCAGAGCGGGATCCTGGTCAGCTCGCGCTTCATCACCGTCGCCGGAGACCGCAGCATCCGGGTCAGCTCCAGCGCCTCGAAATAGCTTTCATGCTTGCCGGCGAACAGCAGCTGCCCGTGCGGAACATTGCCTTCGATCCGCAGCCGCGCGCCGACGATCGTCCGCACCAGCCATTGCAGCTGCCACGCCCAGCAATTGGCGTGCGCCCGCAGCGCCCGCGTCCCGAACAGCGCGGCGATCGGTACCAGCAGCACCATGACGATCGACATGCCGTAGAAGAAAATCCGAAACCCCCAGGTACGCAGCGCGTCCATCAATCGACCCCCAGCAGGAGCGCCCCCCGGCGCACCAGATATTTGTGATATTCGCGCAGCAGCATCCGCCAGCCCGGCCGGCTCGGCACGCCGTCACCGAGGATCGTCACGCCCTGCAGCACATGGCGCAGCTCCAGCCGGGCGCGCGCCATGTGCCAGTCCGAGGTGACCAGCCGGACGCTGTGATAGCCATGTTCGTGCACCCAGCGCCCGGTCTCGTCGGCGTTGGAGCGGGTATCCACCGCCTCATGCCCCAGATCGACGCAGCACCGGAACAACGCCCGGTCGGCCGGAAACTGCGCCGCGAGCTCGCGCGGCCGGACATCGGGGTTCACCCCGCTGACCAGCATTCGCTTCGCATCCTCGCGGCGGAGCGCATCGAGCCCGCGCTGGATTCGCCCCGGCCCGCCGGTCAGCACCACGACCGCATCGGTACGATGCGCGCCGAGCGGTCGACCCAGATTGTACAGGAACAGCGCGAAGCCCGCAGCCCATGCGAACGCGAGGAGGACCAGGAGGAAGAAGAAGCGCCGGATCACAGCTTGCGCCCCAGCGTGTGCAGCACGGTCATCCGCGTCGCCACGGTCGCCAGCAGCGCGAAGCCGATCGGCAGCAGAAGGAGCAGCGTCCAGTCGACCGGCGCCAGCGTCGCCCCGCCCAGCACCTCGGATCCGGTCAGCGCGAGCCGGGTCTGGAACAAGGCGACCAGCGCCAGCGCAGCGAGCGTGCCGAGCGCACCGCCGAGCAGCGTGTCGCGGGCGATCCGGCGCTGGAGCAGGCGTGCCACCTGGAGATCGGTCGATCCGAGCATATGCAGCACGTCGATGGTATCACGGTGCGTGTCCAGGCCCGCGCGGGCGACGAGCAGGGCGACGCCGGCGGTGGCGGCCGCGATCACCAGCACCAATGCGATGGCTACCCAGAACAGGGTCGCCAGCAGGCCGCGCACCGGCGAAAGCCAGCGCGCGCTGCCGTCTACCCGCGCCGCAGGCGCCACGCGGCGGGCGGCGGCCGCCACCTGCGCGGCAGCTCCGGGGCTGGCGGTCACGTCGATCAGCACCGGCATCGGCAGATCAGGATCGAGCCCGGCATCACCGAGCCAGGGCCTGAGCAGCGCCGCGAGCTCGGCCCGATCGGCTTCCCGCACCCGCGTAACGCCGGGCACCCTGCCGAGCGCAGCGACCAGCGCCCTTGCGCGCACATCCCGCGCGCTTGCATCCGCTTCGACGAGCTGCACGGTCAGCTGGCCGGCGAGCTGACGGTCGATGCCGCCGGCCGACCGCGCAACGCCCAGCCCCAGCGCGCCGGCCAGCACGGTGAGGAACAGCATGATCGCCATGATTCCAGCCATCACCCAGCTGCGCTGCCCTTCGCCGAGCAGCCTGAGGTCGATCGCGGCGCGCCGCCGATACCCGTTCATGCCGCCCCCGGCGGATGGCGGAGCAGGCCGCTGGGATCGACCAGCCGCCCCTTCTCGACGCGCATCAGCTGCGCGCGCGGGATGCGGCCGATCAGGTGCATGTCGTGCGTGGCGACGACGATGGTGGTGCCCAGCCGGTTGAGCGCCTCGAACAGGTGCAGCAGCCGGTCGGCCATGTCGGGATCGACGTTGCCGGTCGGCTCGTCGGCGACGAGGATCTCGGGCCGGGCGATGACCGCGCGGGCGATGGCGATGCGCTGCTGCTCGCCGCCCGAGAGCGTCGGCGGTTTGGCGGTGACTCGCGCGCTCAGCCCCACCCAGGCGAGCATCTCCAGCACCGGCGCTTCGATCTCGCTCTCCCGCACGCCGGCGACCCGCAGCGGCAGCGCTACATTGTCATAGGCGGAGAGCTGGGGGAGCAGCCGGAAATCCTGGAACACCACGCCGATCCGTCGGCGAAAGCCCGGCAGCCGCGCGCGCGGCAGCGATCCCGCATCCTCGCCGAACAGCCGCACTGCGCCCCGCGTGGGCCGCTGGGCAAGATAGAGCAGCTTGAGCAGCGAGGTCTTGCCCGCGCCGCTCGCGCCGGTGAGGAAATAGAATCCGCCCGCCGTCAGCGTGAAACTCACGTCCGACAGCGTTTCCGGTCCGGTCCCATAGCGCAGGCCGACATTCTCGAAGTGCACGATGTTGCCCATGCGCCGTGCGGTCCGGCCTCCTGTTCGCGGTGGTACCGGCTCGCCATCGCACAGGCCCCGGTGTGGCTCAAGCCGCCGCCCGTCCCAAGCCGCTTGCTGGCCCGAATCGGCCCCGCTAGACTCGCCTGTCCGTCGCGTGTCGGGCGGGTACCAGGGGGTATGGGCATGATCTTGGAGTGCAGCCAGTGCGGGTCGCGCTACGAAGTACCGGATTCGGCGATCGGCCCCGACGGCCGGACCGTTCGCTGCGCGAACTGCAAGCATAGCTGGTTCCAGTCGGCCGCACCGCTGGAGCTGTCCGCCCCGGCGCCTGCCCCCACGCCCGCCGCTGCCCCGGTGCTCCCGAATCGCGAGCCTGCCGCCGATCCCGCCCCGCTGCCGCCGCCCAGCCTGGCGCGCGGGCCGGAGCCCGTCGCCGATTATGATCCGTTCGACGCCCCGGCCCCATCCCGGCGCAGCGGCCTGCGCTGGACGATCGCCGCGCTGGTCGCGCTCGTGTCGGTGGTGCTGGGCGCCGCCGCGCTGCTCTACTGGAAGGCGCCGCAGGTGCTGACCCAGCTCGGCCTGCCGATCGGGGCGAACACCGCGCTGGTGTTCAGCGAGAAGAATGTCGCGCTGCAGGCGCGCGCCGACGGCAGCAAGCTGTTCATCGTCTCGGGCAAGGTGCTGAACGACACCGGCGCCTCGCAGCACGTGCCCGATATCCGCATCCAGCTGCTCGATGCGGAGCGCCGCGAAGTGTATAGCTGGCGGATCACCCCGCCGATCCGCACGCTCGCGCCGCAGACCGGCTTCGACTTCAATGGCGCCAAGGTCGATGTGCCGAACGGCGCCAAGTCGGTGAAGCTCAGCTTCGTGAGCGAACTCGACGGGTGACGACGCGCAGGCGGCCACCGTCGAGCAGCGCCGCCGCGACCATCCCCAGGCCCGAGGCGAGCACCAGCGCCGTCGCGCCCCACCCGGCCTGAACCAGCCACAGGCCGAACCCGCCGGTCACCACGAAAAATGCCAGGATGCCGTTGACGCCGGCCGCCACCTGGTCGCCGAGCGAACGCAGTGCGTAGACGAACACCACCTGCACCCCGTCGAACAGGATGAACGGCGCCCAAAGCAGCAGCATCGTCGCGGCAAGCGCATGAACCTCAACGGGCGCCGGAAAGCGCTCCACCACCAGCATCGGCACGAACATGAGCGCCAGCGCCAGCAGGCCCGTCGCCAGCGCCGCCAGCCCGGCGGCGATGCCGGCGCGGCCCGCCGCCGCCTGCGGCATGCCCTCGCCCACTGCATTGCCGACGCGCACCCCCGCAGCCGATCCCAGGCCCAGCGCCACCGCGAAGGTGACGTTGTGGATCGAGAAGACGATCTGGAAGGCATGGGCGGTATTCTCGCCCAGCCGGGTCGACAGCGCGATCAGGATCGAGAAACCGACCAGTTCCAGCCCCGAGGCGATTGCCGGGACGACGCCGAACCTGGCCAGGGCCCAGGCCCCGCGCCAGGTCTCCGCCCGTCCCCAGTCGCCGAGCAGCCGCACCCCCCGTGCCTCGGCGCGGGGCAGGGTCCAGGCGGCGACGAGCATGCCGACCGCGCCGAAGGCGGAGGCGATCGCAGTGGCTGCGGCGGCGCCGACCGCGCCCAGCGCGGGAAAGCCCCACGCGCCCGTTGCCAGCAGCCAGGCGAGCAGCCCGTTGAGCGGCAGCACGGCGAGGTTGACCACCGTCACCCGCGCCGGCCGGCTCACCCCCTCGAGGAAGAAGCTCGTCGCGATCGTGACAAGCTGGAAGGGGTAGGCAAGCGCCATCACCTGCACCACCGGCGTCGTCGCGGAGAGCAGATCGGGCGCCACCCCCACCCCGGCGAGCAGCGGCGCCGCAAAGCCCATCAGGATGCCCATGCTGGCAAGGCCGAGCAGCAAGGCGAGCAGCAGGCCCTCGTGCAGCACCCGGCCGGTCTGCCGCAGGTCGCCCGCGCCGTCGGCGCGCGACACATGGACGAGGATGCCGGTGAGCGCACCCAGCCCCATCACGATTCCCGGAAAGGTGATCGTCCGGCTCGCGCCGAGCGCGGCCACCTGGTGGGTGCCGGCCAGGCCGACCACCACCACGTCCGTCACATGCAGGATCGTCCAGTTCAGGCTGGTGAGCATCACCGGCCAGGCGAGCGCGAGGAGGCGGCGCGTTTCGGCGGCGAGCGGCATGGCGACGGACATGGCCGGCGGCATAGGCGCAAGCGTTGCGCCAAGAAAGCTGCACATCATGGGTTGCCAGCCCCGATTCCCTTTGCTAGGGGCCGCTGCCTTACCAGCCGCTGGTATGAAAATGCCGGCGGAAATTCACGTGCGGTCGTGGCGGAACTGGTAGACGCGCAACGTTGAGGTCGTTGTGGCCGAAAGGCCGTGGAAGTTCGAGTCTTCTCGACCGCACCATGAATAAAGACAAATGGGGGCTTCGGCCCCCATTTTCGTATCCGCGCCCCATGCGCGACAATTTATCCGACAATCCGGCACAGTTTTGCGACATGTGCGTCGTACCCGCCGAGCAGCGACAAGCGGGCCTGCGGGCCCGCTTCTGATTCGAACAAGGGATGGAACAAGGATGAAGCGACTGGGGACCACCCTGGCGGGACTGTTGGCAAGCGCATCGCCGCTGGTGGCGCACGCACAAACCTCGGGGGTGGCGCAGCAGCAGCCGAGCAGCCGGCCCGCCCAGGCACCGGCGCAGGAGAGCGACCCCTATAACGAGGAAATTGTCATCACCGCCAGCGAGCCCCGCGGCGCGGTGAAGGGCGACATCCCGCCCGAGATCACGCTGAACCAGGCCGATATCCGCGCCTATGCGGTATCCTCCGTCGCCGACCTGCTGACCGAACTCGCGCCGCAGACCGGCAGCGGGCGCGGCAGCGGCATGCCGGTGGTGCTGCTCAACGGCCGCCGAATCTCCAGCTTTGCCGAGATTCGCGACCTGCCGACCGAGGCGATCGAGCGCGTCGACATCCTGCCGGAGGAAGTGGCGCTCAAGTTCGGCTATTCGGCCGACCAGCGCGTGGTCAATTTCGTGCTGCGCGAGCGCTTCCGTGCGCTCACCACCGAACTGGAAGGCGGCGTGCCGACCGAGGGCGGCAACAGCACCCAGGAGGTGCAGGCCGACATCCTCAAGATCAACCGCGATCGCCGCGTCAATCTCGACGTGAAGTACCAGGGCACGACCGGGCTGCTGGAAAGCGAGCGCAACGTGCAGCCGACGTTCAACGACGGCAGCGGCGTCAACCAGGCACCGTACCGCACTCTGGTGTCTCCCAGCCAGGACCTGACGATCAACGGCAGCTATGCGCGCAACCTGAACGAGAAGGTCGGCGCGACGGTGAACGGCACGCTGGAAGTGCAGCAGAGCGAGGCGCTGCGCGGCCTCGCGCTCTCGCAGACGGGGGCGCCGCTCGCGCTCTCCGGCGATCCCAGCCCGCTCACCGCCAGCAACCGCACGATCACCGCGCATCTCGGCACCACGCTGAACGGCGACGGCCTGCCGTGGAGCAGCGCTTGGAGCTGGTCGCTCACCGGCAACTATGATCGCACCGAGAGCAAGACGATCACCGATCGCGGCTTCGATGCGCTGGGCGCGGCGCGCCCGGCCGATCGGGGCGAATCGACCTCGAACGTCGGCAATGTCGATGCGCTGCTACGGGGGCCGCTGTTCAAGCTGCCGGCCGGCGACGTATCGACGTCGCTGCGGATCGGCGGCAGCCTCAGCGGCCTCGACAGCACGAACTTCCGCGGCGGCGTCCTGCAGCCGACCAGGCCGCTCACCCGCAACATCGCAAGCACGCAGCTGAACATCGACCTGCCGATCGCCAGCCGCCGCCGCGACGTGCTGCAGCCGCTGGGCGACCTGACGATCAACGGCAATATCGCCGTTCAGCACCTGTCGGACTTCGGCACGCTGACCACGACCGGCTACGGTGTGAACTGGTCGCCGTTCAAGCCGGTGCGCTTCCTCGCCTCCTGGACCGACGCGGAGAATGCGCCGACTACCGCGCAGCTTGGCGGGCCGCAGATCGCCAACCCGAATACCCGCGTGTTCGACTATCGCACGGGCCAGACGGTGACGATCACCACGATCACCGGCGGCAACCCGCTGCTCCAGGCCGAAAGCCGGCACGTGATGAAGCTGGGGCTGGAGCTGCGTCCGCTGGAGAAGGCCGACCTGTCCTTCCGCGCCGACTATGTCAGCACCCGCATCCGCAATGACATCGCCACCCTGCCGGCCGCCACGGCGGCGATCGAGGCGGCCTTCCCGAGCCGCTTCGTGCGCGATCCCGACACCGACGAACTGGTCACCATCGACAATCGCGCGGTGAACTTCGCCGAGAACAACACCCAGCAGCTGCGCTGGGGCTTCAACCTTTCGTTGCCGATCAAGTCGTCGCTCGAGAAGAAGATCGCCGCACTGCGCGCCCAGCGCGAGAAGGCGCGCGCCGAGGCGGTCGCGTCGGGCAAGCCGCTGCCGCCCGAGGGCCAGGCCGGACTGTTCGGCCAGCAGCGGGGCCAGAACGGCCAGCCGCCGCGCTCGCCCTTCGGCGGCAGCCTGTTCGGCCCGCCGCCGGGCGCGGCGCAGGGTGGGGCGCAGGGCGCGCCCGGTGGTGGCGCGGGCGCGGGTGCCGGCGGCGGTGGCCGGCCGGGCGGCGGTCGCGGCTTTGGCGGGCCTAACGGTGCGCTCGCGGGCCGGCTGCAGTTCAGCCTCTACCATACCTGGTACTTCAAGAATCAGATCAAGATTCGCGACGGCGTGCCGATCCTCGACCTGCTGAACGGCGATGCCGCCGGCAATGCGGGCGGCCAGCCCGCGCACCAGATCGACGCCCAGGCCGGCATCACCAAGGACGGCGTGGGCGTGCGGCTCGGCTTCAAATGGCAGAGCAGCACCAGCGTCTATACCGGGCTGAACCAGACCAATCGCCTCGACTTCGGCGATCTCGGCACGTTCAACCTGCGGCTGTTCGCGGACATGGGCCGGCAGATCAAGCTGGTGCGTGCGCACCCCTGGCTGCGCGGCACGCGGGTGAGCCTGGGCGTCACCAACATCCTCAACACGCGCCAGCGCGTGACCGACCAGACCGGCGCGGTGCCGCTCAACTACCAGCCGGACCTGCTCGATCCCACCGGTCGCGCGGTGCGGCTGAGCATCCGCAAGCTGTTCTTCTGACGGTTAGCGGGCGCGGCGCCGGTTGCGCGCCGCGCCCGCTTGGCCCATCACCCCTGCCGAACCAAATGGGGGATGGCGAATGAAGCGTGGGTTGCTGCTGGCGGCATGGGCCGCCGCGAGCGTGCTGGCGGTGCCGGCACAGGCGCAGGTCAGCGCCGACTGGGTGCGCGCGCACGAGACCTTCCTTGCCGGCGACGAACTGCGCGGCCGCGCCAGCGCGACGCCCGACGAAGCGATCGCCGCCGCCTATGTCGCCGCCCAGTTCCGCGGCTTCGGCCTTCAGCCGGCACCCGGCATGGACGGCTATCTCCAGAAGGCCGAGATCGTCCGGCTGAAGCTCAAGGCACCGATCACGCTCACCGCCAACGGCGTGGCCGTGCCGGGCGCGGTGCTGCTGGTCGGCGACGGTACCGGCAGCGAGGGCGTCGCGCGCCTGACCCCCGCCAAGGCGATGTCGAAGATGGCGCCCGCGCCGGTGATGCTGGTGACCGGCGACATGCCCGCGATGCAGCTCTATCGCCTGGCCAGGTCCTTCAAGACGCCGCGGCTGCTGCTGATTCGCGAGAGCGCCGATACCCAGGCCATGATCAAGGGCTTGCACGGCGAACCGCGGCTGCCCAGCGGCTTGCGCAGCGAGCCGCGCGAGCCCGCGCCCTCGATCGTCGTGGTTCCGGCGGCCGCCTTCGACGCCCTTGCCGCGCAGAACGACGTGAAGGTCGCGCTCACCGTGCCGATCGAGGAGAAGGTCGCCACCACCACCAACGCGATCGGCTGGCTGCCGGGCACCGATCCCAAGGCGGGCGTGCTGCTCTTGAGCGCCCATCTCGATCACCTCGGCGTCCAGAGCGACGGCACGGTGATGCACGGCGCCAACGACGATGCCTCGGGCACCACCGCGGTGCTCGAACTCGCCCGCACCCTCGCCGCTAAGGGCAGCCGCAAGCGCGGCATCCTGTTCGTCGCGTACGGCGCGGAAGAGATCGGCGGCTATGGCTCGAGCTATTTCGGTGCGCACCCGCC
>NZ_BCYY01000046.1 GCF_001598435.1 Sphingomonas pituitosa NBRC 102491 | reverse complement strand
TCGACTGCGGCCGCAATCGAATGCCGGATCGTGGGACAAATCTGCCGCTTCTGCGCTGCGTGTCGAACGGCAGGTCTCGCCAGGAGCTGGCTTCCAGAGCCTACGCGGCCGCCCATCATACCACAAGAAGCCCGGGACCGTACCAGTTCGCTCACCAAATGGCAGGGCGGGTAATCGCGCTCGTGATCAAACACCATCCGCACCGCCCGCTCGCGAGTCTCGGGTGTGAATTTGTTTGTCATCGTCCTCATGCGGGCTCTAAATTGTCAGAAGTTGAAGCCTGCGGCAGACCCGGCACGGTTCATTTAGCGATAAGGACACATTCTTAAGCGTGGTCCATATTGGTTCATGGGGCGGGAGTCGACGCTGAATCTTTCGCCGGATTGACTCACCGCTATCTCACTATGAACGCACAAATTATCCAATAATCTTCCTGAAATAATTGAAATTTTGTCTCGCCGCTTACATGTGCCGTTCCATATATTGCTGAAAAGCATATATATCTAATAATTAATTTTAGAATCACGATAATTCATTTTACGTATATTGGGATTTTATATAGGCTTAATTTCATCGTTGGCTGATTCTTGAGTAGCAACGGCTGAGACAATGGAGCGCTCTCGCTTGCTCGACGCGACAATGCGGCGGGTTTTCTTGTGGCATGGGAACGACTTCGAGACCCGAATGCCACCGGATCGTCATCAGATGGAGGAAATATGCGCGCATCGCTTTCGGTCGGCCAGTTCGAGGTCCATCCTTATCCAAGCAATCTGCGGAGTGGCTGGCTGCCGGCGCCTGACAGCCCGGCCTGGCAGCAGTTTTACGACGAGCTGGCGGCAACCCCATCGACGCCATGGGCGCAGAGCATCGTTGCGATGAACGCGTTCATCGGAGGCAACCCGATGGTCGAGCAGTTCATCACCGATGCCTGCCGGCAGAACGAAAACGTCGTGATCGCCGATCCCAAGGGAAATCCCGGCGACAACGTCTCCGTGCCCCGCATCGCGAGCAAGGAGGATCTGCTCGACGGTTTCAACAAGATCATGACCATTGCTCCCAAATTTTACAGTAGCGACTTGGTCGGCCTGCCCTTTTCGGCATGGGTGGTCGGAATCGATCCGACGCTCGCCGGCAGCACGCTGTTCGGACTGCCCGACTTCAACGAGCGGATGGCGGCGATCCTCAACGAGTGGCACATTTTCCTCGGCACGCTCGCATCGGCTTCGGGGTTTATGGTCGATGGCGAGGGCTGGCTGAGCGACGCGGCCAAGACGCAGTATAAGTTCGAGGACTGGAAGAAGGACCAGGAGATCCTTCCTTATTGGACATCGTGGAATTCGTTCTTCACGCGTGAGTTCAAGGACCCTTGCAAGCAACGGCCGGTCGCCGACCCGCATTCGAACCGGACGGTGATCTGTCCCAATGACGGGTCGCTGTTTCGCTGGGACTTGCGTGTCAAGAAGACTGACGTGTTCTGGTTCAAGGACATGAACTATTCGCTGTCGGACATGCTGCGCTCGCCCGATCCCGCGCAACAGGAGGTGATCGACCACTACAGGCTGCCGGATATGTTCGAGGGCGGCTACGTCCTCCAGACCTATCTCAATCCTTACAATTTCCATCAATGGTGGGTGCCGGTGAACGGCGAGGTCCTGTTCGAGCCGCTCGTCGTCTCGGGGTGCTTCTTCAAGAAACTGGTGCTGCCGGACTTTGGCGGGGCGACCACCGCGTCGCTTCCCTATCTGACGCACGTCAACGCACGCGGGATCATCGTCTTCAAGACGCCCGACTATGGCCATGTCTGCTGCATACCGCTCGGCATGAGCGAGACGTCGACGATCTCGTTCGACGGCGCGATGCAAGGCGGGGCGCAGGTGGGCAAGGGCCAGCGGATGGGAACCTTCAACTATGGCGGCTCGTCGTTCGTCGTGATCTACGAGAATCTTCCCGACAAGGAGCTGTTCTTCGTGGACGAGGAGGGCATGCCCTATCCTCAACGCCCGGTGCTGCCGACGAGCAGTGCGGGCGTCGGTGGGATCATAAACAACATCGGATCGCAACTGGGCGTCTGGTACTCGAAATAGGATCCTATCGGCGCGGTGCCCGCTTGGCCCGCGCCGGCCTTCCCGAGCAGCGGCTTCGCGGTTCCGCAGCGATGCCGCCGCGCCCTCCTGTCAGGAAACAGGCTCATGTGCACGACGATGATCATCACCAAAGGTGCGACCGCCGACGGATCGACGATGGTGACCCACTCCGATGACAACGAGCTGTCCGACCAGCGGATCATCTACGTGCCCGCGCAGGATCTTTCGCCGGCAAGTACCCGCGCAGTGATCGACGGATCCACCACTCCGTACCCTCGCCTCGTCAGCCGTACGCGCGGGCCGAACTATGAGATGCCGGAGCGCGACGACACGCCGATGATCGGGCAGATTCCGCAGGTCAGGCACACGTTCGCTTATTTCGACGGCAACTACGGGATCATGAACGAGCACAATCTGATGTTCGGGGAGTGCACCAACGGCGCCCGCTTCCAGCCGGATGCGGTGTCTCAGGCGGAGGCAGCACGGACGGGCAAACACTGCCGACTGTTCTACAGTGCCGAGCTCTCGCGGATCGCGCTCGAACGGTGCCAAACCGCGCGCGAGGCCGTCGAGCTGATGGGTGGACTGATCGACACATATGGCTATTTCTCGACCGGCGAGACGCTGCTCGTCGGCGACGCCGACGAGGCGTGGGTGTTCGAGATGTGCGCGCTGCCCGACGAGGAGTATCACTCGGCCTGGGCGGCGCAGCGGGTGCCCGACGGGACGGTGTTCGTCGCCGCGAACGAGTTCCGTATCCGCGATCTCGATCCAAAGGACCCCGACCAGCGCTTCTCGAAGCTGCTGCTTTCCGGCGTGCGCAAGCTCGGTTGGGCGAAGGAGGACGGCGGCAAGCTAGACTGGCTGCCGTCGGTCAGCGACGGCGAATACAACCACCCCTATTATTCGCTCCGGCGGGTCTGGCGGGTATTCGATCGCGTCAATCCCGACCTCGCGCTCAGCCCGTGGGTGAACGGGGCCAGTTTCACGCGCGACTATCCGTTTTCGGTCGCACCCGCCGCTGGACTGACGCTCGACGACGTGTTCGGCCTCTATCGCGATCATTATGAGGGGACCGAGTTCGATCTCACCAAGGGGATCGCGGCCGGACCATATGGCGATCCCAACCGCTTCATCGGCCCGTATGACGGTGCGCAGAACAACATCTCGGACCAGAAGCTGTTCGGCGCGTGGGAACGCGCGATCTCGATCTTCTACCAGGGGTATACCACGGTTTCGCATGTACGTCCCGCAAGCGCGCCCAATCAGACGCGCGGCATATGCTGGTACGGTGCCGACGTCGCTTACACCACCTGCTTCGTTCCCTTTCCGACAAGGATACTCGACCTGCCCGCCGCTTATCAAACCGGCGACCCCCAGGTCTTCAGCCGCACATCGGCATGGTGGGCATTCGACTTCGTCGCCAATTGGGCGCGGCTCAATTTTCGCCGCATGTGCACGGCGGACATTCTACCGCTCCAGCGGCAGCTCGAGGTCAAGGGCAGGGCGGTTCTCGATGAGTGGGATGAGCGCTTCGGGGGGGCGGACGCAGAGGGCCTGACGGCGGCATGCGCGGCCCATGCCGGGGATGTCGCGGACGCATGGTGGGCTATGGCCGACCGCCTGATCGCCAAATATTCGGACGGCTACGTCAACCCGCCGGATGCGCGACCTCAGAACGCGGCTGCGACTGCGATCGGCTATTCTTCGACATGGCTGGGACTGACCGATTATCGTGACGGCCCCACAACGTATGATATGCGCTTCAGCAACGCTCGTGGACAGGGCGCGATAATTTAAAGTGATAGGTTCCCAACCTCTTCGTGGCTGAGCTTTCGCTGCGACGCACAGACACGCGGGTTCAAACCCTTCCCTTTGCCAGCATTGAGAGTTCGTGCTTCCCCTAGGCTTGAACCGCCGCTTCTGTCCGCAGCTGTCGTTCGGTGGCAAATTCGCGAAAGACTGGCTCTGGTCGCCAGCTGCCGAACGATCGTGGGACATTTCCGACGTTCGTAGTTGCCCAACGCGATCGCGTTTGTGCTTCGAACCCGATTTACGAAAAGGGGAGTGGGGCCCGGCCCCTGGGGCCCAGTTTTTGCTGCAGTGCGGTAAGTACCTATTTTAAGACGTGTATTTCAATCGGTTGGTTCCCTTCACCGCGGGCGATTAGGCCGACTTCATCCGCGCTTCTTGAATTTCGCCTTGATTACCGTGCCCCCCCCACCCGCAGCTGGTCGAGATAATCCGACCACCACTGCGCCATGCGAACGCGTTCCTCCCAATGCGCGCCACGATGATATGCAGCCCGAACACGATCCCTTTCGCCGTGCGCCAGCGGACGCTGCGTCATGTAGCGCGCGGGGAACAGATATTCGCTCGTTCGTGGAAGCGAACGCAACTCCTGCAAAAGATACACCACCTGGCGCGATAGCGGCACGGCATGCGGCTGCTTCATCTTCATACGCTCGGCCGGCACGCGCCAGACCTTGTCGACGAAGTCGATCTCGTTCCACTTGGCCTGCCGCAGTTCGCCCGGCCGCAGGAAGACGTGCGGCGCGATGCGTAAGGCATAGAGCGTTTCCGGCCGCCCTTTATAGTCCTCAATGGCCCGAAGCAGCTCCCCCACTTTCATAGGCTCGACGATCGCAGCGTGGTGCTTCACGCGTGGGACGATCAGCGCGCCACGAAGGATCTCTGCGGGGTTTCGCTCCGTGCGCAACGTCGCGAAGCCGTAGCGAAACACCCGCCCCGCAAAGGACCGCAGACGAACCGCCGTCTCGTGGTGCCCCTTTCGTTCGACACGCTTCAGCGTGTCCAGCAACTCGTGCGGGGTGATGTCGGTGATCGGCCGCTTGGCGATGCCGCCCAGCAGCTCCAGAAACCAACGCGCATTCTTCAGCGTAGCGGCGGGGTTCCCCTCGCGCTCCATCTTTTCAATATATTCGGAGGCGGCCAACCCGAAGGTGGTCTTCGCCGCGTGTTCCGCTTCCAGGCGCTTCAGCCGCCTGGCCTCCACCGGGTCGAAGCCATCTGTAAGCTCGGCGCGGGCCTCGTCGCGCTTCCGCCGCGCCTGTTGCAGAGTCACCTGGGGGACGCTCCCCAGCGACAGCTTCCGCTCGATCCCGAAAACTTTGCAGCGAAGCGCCAGAGCAACGCCCCGGATGGCTGCACAAGAAGGTCCGACACCTTGAACGGGCGATCGCGAGGCTTCAGCGCACGGATTTCGACGACGGTGAGCATGGTGGGCCACGACTCCTGCGAGCTCCGTGGTCCACCGATTCGTGGCCCAGTTTTCGTGGGCCTTAGCGGAGCAAAATGAGAAACCACGGGACTGTCAACAGCGATTTTATCGCAGTTTTCCGCGGATTTCTACAATGTTCTCAATATGTACTGGTGCCCCTGGCCGGACTCGAACCAGCATGCCTCTCGGCGTTCGATTTTGAGTCGAATGCGTCTACCATTTCGCCACAGGGGCAGCGACGGAAGCGCACGGCTAGACGAACCGCGCGCGCGCCGCAACCCGCTTCACGTCTCTTCGCGCACCTGTGCGTGCGCGAGCAATGCGAACAGCACCGATCCTCCCAGGATGTTGCCGAGCAGCGCCGGCGCCAGGAAGCCGCCCAGTACCCAGCCGAGCGACGCCTCGCCCGCCAGCCACAGCATCCACGCCTCCACCGCGCCTGCCACGACGTGCGCGAATTCGCCGAGCGAGATGAAATAGGTGCAGAACACCAGCACGAAAAACTCCTGCCGCCGCGCTCCCGGCAGCGACCAGGCGACGCCCGCCATCAGGAACCCCGCCGGCACGCCCGCGCGCACCGCGTCCCAACCGGAGAGCTCGAGCAGGCTGCGCGAGGTATCGAGCATCGCCTTGGTGCTCGCCTCGGTTCCCACCCAGCCCGTCGTGGTGAGGTAGGCGATCAGCAGCGTGCCGACGAGATTGGCCGCCAGCACCAGCCCCCAGAGCCGCCCCAGCCGGGCGAAATTGCGCCAAGTCGGCGCCGCCGCGACGGGGATCACGGCCGAAAGCGTGCTCTCGGTGAACAGCTGCAATCGCCCGAGCACGACGATCACGAAGCCCAGGCAATAGCCGATGCTCGCCACCGGCAGCCGCCATGCGGTATCCGGCAGATGGCTCTCGATCAGCCCGCGCCCGAGCACCGACGCCGCCATCGCCACGCCCGCGACGACGCCGGAGAAGAACAGCGAACTCGCCGGACGGTCGAGTTCCTCGTCGCCCTGCCGGCGGATGACCTCATGGATGACGCGCGACGATGCCGCCTCGCGATCCTGGACTTCCTCCTCCTCTTCGGGAGGCAGATCGGGCGCTTCGCCGTCGGGCGCTTCGTTTCGGGGCTGTTGCATCGCGGCTGAACGCGAAGAGGGGCGGGAGGTTGCCCCAGCACCCCTTGTGCCCGCTGCCGCTTCCGGCCAGTCTCTCCGTCATCCGGTTGGTGCGAGACGATGACAGGAGGCTGAATGCCGTTCCGATGTTTTCTAATGGCCTGGATCAGCGCCTGGGCGGTGGTGGTTTTCCTGCCCAGCGCGATGCTTGCCTATGCCGGCATTTCCCCTTCGGCCGCCGCTATGGGCGCGGGGCTACACCATTTGCCGGCGAGCAGCTGGAAGGTTGCCGACGATGTCGGCCCGGCGGTGAAGTTGATGATGGGTGGCATTCTCCTCATCGGCTTCCTCTGCCTGATCCGCATCCGACACGTGCGCTATCCCGCTGCCGTTCTGATCGGGCTGGTGACGGTAGCGGCGACCGCAGCGCTGATCCCTGCCTCGCTTTCCCGCGGCTTCGCCTCTGCACTGACGGGCGCTCGGTTCGACTGGACGACGACGCCGATCTACGCGATCGGGGGCATCTGCGCGGGCCTGACGTTCGTCGCGAGCTTCTCCCGCTGTCGGCGGCGGGAAGCACGGCGATAGTCGCGCTCAGCTCCGCGGCGCCTGGCGGCGGTAGCTGAGTGCCTCCGCCACATGGATGCGCCCTACCCCCTCGACGCCCGCGAGGTCGGCGATCGTCCGCGCAACCCTTAGCACCCGCGTATAGCCGCGCGCCGAGAGCCGCATCGCCTCCGCCGCCTGCGCCAGCAGCTTGCGGCCGGGCTCGTCGGGGCTGGAAAAGGCCATCAGCGGCTCGCCATCGGCCTCGGCATTGGTCCGCACGACCGTGCCGGCATAGCGCGCCGTCTGGAGCGCCCGCGCCGCCGCTACCCGCGCCGCGACCTCGGCCGATCCCTCCGCGGGCGGCGGCAGGACGAGATCGGCGGCGGTGACCGGCTGGACCTCGACATGCAGGTCGATGCGGTCGAGCAGCGGGCCGGAGACCTTCGCCTGATAGTCGGCCGCGCAGCGGGGCGCCCGCGCGCAGGCGAGCGCCGGATCGCCGAGATGCCCGCAGCGGCACGGATTCATCGCCGCGATCAGTTGCACCCTCGCGGGAAAGGTGACGTGCGCATTGGCCCGCGCGACGCTCACCACCCCGGCTTCCAGCGGCTGGCGCAGCGAATCGAGCACCGCGCGCTGGAACTCCAGCATTGTGGAGCAGAGGGGACCAACTGGGGCCTCCCCGATCTGCTAGATTGATGCTTCAATGGGCATATGGAACGTCCCAACGCCATTTCCGCCCTGAAGGACAAGCGCGGCGAAATTGCCGGCCGCGTCGACGCGCTGCAGGACCAGCTTCGTCAGGCGCTGATCGACCTCGATCACGTCGACTGCACGATTCTCCTTTTCGACCCGGACGCCGATCTCGACGAGATCAAGGCCAAGCCGATGCCGCCGCGCCACCACGCCTTCAAGGGACAGGTAACCCGGGCAATTCTCGACATGCTGAGGAAGTCGGGATCACCAATGGACGGCGCGTCGATAACGAAGCGCCTGATGGAGGAACGCGAGCTTAACCTCTCCGACAAGAAGCTTATCAAGACGATTCAGAAGCGCGTGGGCGCTGCGCTTCGCAACATGCGCGAGCGTGGCATGGTCCAATCGGAAACTCCGTCCAAAGGTGGCTTCTTGCTCTGGTCGCTGAACGGCACCAACACGCCCGGCCCCCGCCACAGATAGGTCATCCCGCGTCGAGGGATGTCGCCTGCGACACCGTGCGGAACTGAGCCAGTATCTCCGGATGGCGTTCTGATAGATAGCCCGCCACGTTCTCGTTTGCGATAAGCCGCTCGACGTACTTCGCCGACAGGACGAGCTGAAGCACGTCGTCGCCGAACGTCGTCTCTCGAGCCCGGAAGGTCGTGTTCAACGACTCCAATTCCCGCTCCATGCGCGCCATCTGCTCCGGTGTCACGCCTGCCAGCTTCTTCGGCTTGTCCGGGTTTGCGAGATGGTCCTGCGGAGTGGCGGCGAGGATCGCCCGGGCGTACGCTGCGGTGAAGTTGTTCATCGCCGTCATCATCTCCGCGGCGGCGAACTGCTTGTGCGGCTTCAGTTTCCGAAGGACGTCGAATACGGCGGTGTTTACCTGCTTGTCCTTCAATATCTCCACCGCCTCCGGAGAGATGCCGTCAAGCAGTGAACGCCGTCGCCCGAGCGATTTCTCGTCCATGCCGAGCGCGGCGGCGATCATCGCTGGCGGGACGCCCCGACTGATTGCGCGAGCTATCATGTAGTGCTCTTGGACGGTCGCCAGGCGATTGACGCGCTTGTTGTAGGTGAATGCCTCATCGTCGTCAGAGACGATGCAAGGCGCGGCGGTCGCACCGTTCGCCTGAAGTGCGTGAAGTCTGAGATGGCCATCGAGGAGCATGTGTCGGCCATCACCATCCGCTTTCGTGACAACCAGCGGTTCTATGACGCCAACCTGTTCAATCGAGCTGGCGATTCTCGCATATTTCCTCGACTTGATGATCGGCACGGTCATCGGGCGGAGCGGCAGCAGACGGTCGATAATGATGTCCACGACCGTCGGCTCGAAGGAGATTCGGATGGGCGGCGTCATATTAAGCCTCCGCAAGGCCAAGCCGCTGGGCGATGGGCTGTGGTAGCCGGGCGAGTCCTTCTGCGCGGAGCAGATCGACAAAATGCGCTTCGGCCAGCAACCGTCCCATTGCGGCGACGATGAAGTTCAGGCGGCTCTCGGTAAGCTCCGCCTTTCTGACCAGCAGCTTCTGGCGCTCCACTTCCTTCTGATACGCGCGGACGAGCGCGGCGGAGGTGGTGGCGCGCTTCTTGGTCGGGCTTGTATTGACCGACTTCAGCTGCTTGCCGATGAGATTGCGTTCATCGACGATACGCCGGATCGTGAGGATCTGGGACCCGGGAAGTTCGCCGCGTTCGTACGCGTCGGTGAGTGCGCGCTGAACCTCGACATCGTCTGCCCTGGCGATTTCCGCCGCGATGGTGTGTGGAACGATCCCGCGTTCGACTGCGTCGATGAGACGTTCCTCTCCCTTTTCGAGCAACATGTTGATAGTCCAGACGTACTCCGGACTGAAGCCGATTTTGCGGGCGATTTCCGCGTGGCTGTACCCCCGCTTCCGCAGCGCGCCCACCTCCCGGATCAGCTCGATGGGCGACTGATTGCGTCTCGCCAGGTTCTCGACGAGACTCATGACGAAGCATTCCTCTCGGCTGGCCTCTATGACCATGGCAGGAATCTGCGTCTGCCCCAGCTTGGCGAAGGCCTCCATCCTGCCCTGGCCGCAGATTAGTTCGTATCCATTGCCGGTCGAGGCCCGGCGGACTGTGATCGGTCGCTTCAGCCCGACGGTGCGAATGCTTTCGACGAGTTCGTCGAACACCTGCCGATTGCGCGCGCGAGGGTTGAGTATTTCGATGGCGGCGATCGGAATGCTGATGATTTCGGGGGTCATACGGCACGCTCCACGGCATGGCGCCGAAGCATATGGTAGAGGGGGGCGAGATCATCCACGCGATAGGCGTCCAGCATGACGCCGTTATCCTCGGCCATGCCGATGTTCAGTTTTGCTCCGACATCGATCCAGGGCAGCAGATAATGGTCTCGTACGGTTGCGTTATCGGGTTCGAGGCGCACGACGACGGTTATGTCGGGGCGCAGGCCCGCGTCGAGCCGGATTCGCCAGCGCAACGATCCAGCTTCCGTCCGACGACATCGTGCAATGACGATCGCTACGGTCAGTTCGCGATTGACGACGAGGAGATCGGTCAGTTCGTCGACGATCACCTCGCCGCCTATCCGTTCGATGCCCGCAACCGTGCGTGCCAGGACATCGGGATGCATCAGCCGGAGCTGGCGGTTCGTCTCGACGTAGCGATAGTCGCGGACCGGTTCATACCCTATGAGTTGATAGGCGCGTAGCAGACTGCCGAAGCGTGACCGGTATGCCGCCGTTGATGGCATATCCTCAACCTCGTCGATGATCATGCCCGACAGCGTTCCGCGTGACGCAAGGAGCGAACGGAGCAGGTCGAGGAGCTGTTCGTCGCTGAAGCGTCGTGCCCGCTCGGCCAGGATGCTCTGGGCGGCGGCGAAGATCCCAGGATCGACGATCGCTTCAAACGCGCCGTCCCGTCGGATCAGCATCTCGGGTGGATTCACGACCCGCGTCTTCTTCAGCTTGAAGGAGACGCGGTTGTAGACGTTGTTGCCGATGTATTTTTCGTTGACCAGGATTTGACGAACGACCGCCCGGTTCCATGCTCGACCAAGATCGGTTTTGCGCCCTTCGCCGTTGAGGATCGTGGCGATTTCGCGTTCCGATCGCAGTTCGAGCACGAAGAGGCGATAGATCCGACGAACCGTTTCGACTTCATCATTGGGCCCTGGAACCAGGATCACCCGGTCGGTTTGCAGGCTCTTGTGCTCGCCCGCAGCGAGCGGCGCCTTCAATTCGTTTCTATCGTTCACGAGGAACCGGCGGAGGCCATAGCCTGCGGGACCGCCCTGCCGATAGCCGAGCGTGATGAGCCGGCACTGTCCGACGAACACCTTGGTCGACAGTTCCTGGCTGTAGGCACCCGACATCACGCGCTTCATGACTTTCATCATGTCGGACGTGAGGCTCCCGTCGTTCTCGAACTGCTCGCCGCAGTAATGAACGTGGATGCCGCGCTGACGACATATGAACTCGTAGTAGGCGCTTTCGTCTGCGTCCTGGAACCTGCCCCAGCGGCTGACGTCGTAGACCAGAATGGCCTCGAAGTCGGCTGCACCGCTTTGGACGTCGTCGATCAGGCGGCGGAGTGCGTCACGTCCCGCGATGTTGAGGCCGCTTCTGCCTTCGTCTGCATAGGTGCGGACGATTACGAAATCACGCGTAGCGGCGTATTCGGCGATCTTGTCCGCCTGATTATCGGTCGAATACCGCTGATGATCCGTAGACATGCGCACGTACTGGGCAGCGCGCTTCGGATTCGACTGCAAGGATTCCAGCGACACCGCGACCCTCTACTCTGTCGCGGGCCGGGCCCGCTTTGATCAACTTCATTCCTCGTAACTGCATGGAGGATGGAATGTCGTTGTCGAAAAGGGACCGAAAAGTTCAGGCGTCGGACGGAAAGGCCTTTCCGGTGGATCCGATCGCCGAGATCAAGGCGACGTTGGCGATCGAGGTCGCGGATGCGCTTCGTCGTGATTTCGGAGATGGCCCGCTGCAGATAAAACGTATGGCGAGGCTGATGGGCGTCAATCCGCGGACGGTGAAGAACTGGCTGCGGACCGACAATGGGCCGAATGGTGCCGGCCTTATTGTCCTGATGCGCCATT
>NZ_BCYY01000045.1 GCF_001598435.1 Sphingomonas pituitosa NBRC 102491 | reverse complement strand
ACCAACACACGTCGTTCGTCGATGGGGCTCCGGATGGCGGCCCCCGCCAGAACCAGCCATTCAATCGGCGCGTACCCGAGCTGAGCCTCCTGGGCGATAGATCGCGTTCAAGCCCCCTGCCAGCGGAGCCGATCGACCAAGGCGCACCACTGAGCTGACACGGCGATCGGGGTAACAGTACGCAGATCGATTTCAGGTGAAGCTTGGTGCGTCGCCGGCCAAGTCGCCCGGCACCGGATGCCCGGTGGCTCGGAGTTGGGCGGGATAATGGTCGACCATGGCGAGATAGGTGGTGCAGGCGCTGCTCTCCAGTGCACGGGCCGTGACCCGGCGGGGCTGGGCAAGACGCTTCAGTAGATAGTCGGGTTCGGGATCGTTCACGGAATGTCGCAACGGACCAGCACCTCTATCGCAACCTCGATTTATGGGTTCATGGCCTTGTCTAGAAGACAGCTCGATGTGGCAGCCACTGGCGCGTCATGGGGATAAGCCCGGCTTGACGGGCACGGAGCATCGCGCGCAGCATTGCTGCATAACGGAGTTTCCGATGCCCGCCCACTCGCCGCGCCACGCAGATATCGTGCTCAATGCCGTACGCTCGCCAAGCAGTGCTGCTGTGTCGCCACTTGCTGCTTCCTGGTGCCGTTCGGCGATCCACCACAAGCTCGATCCGGAGGTGGGCACGCGCGAGCGGATCGGCGAAGCAGCGCTTACCGAGCGGCGGACATTGCACCAGCCGCTGCTCGTGGTCGCCGCGCCGGTGCTGGACGAAATGTTTCGTACGGTCGGCCGCAGCGGCTGCGGCGTGGTACTGAGCGACGCGGAAGGCGTGATCCTGGAGGCTCGCACCGCCCCCGGCGATGCCGAAGCCTTTTGTCGTACCGGCCTGGTAGAGGGCGCACGCTGGAGCGAAGCGGAAGAAGGCACCAACGGCATCGGCACCTGCCTGTTCGAGGACCAGCCGGTGATCATCCAGCGCGATCAGCATTTCGCCAGCCGGAACATCGGGATCAGCTGCATGGACGCGCCGGTCCACGATCCCGAGGGACGTCTGGTCGCCGCGCTCGACGTGTCGAGCTGTCGCGCGGACCACGGCCCGGCGATGGCGGAGATGATCGCCTCGCTGGTGCGCGATGCGGCGCGGCGGATCGAGCGCGACTATTTTTGCCGGTATTTCGCCGATCGCCGCATCCTGTTCCTGGCTGATGACGCGGCGAGCGGCACCGCGCTGCTCGCCGTCGATCGCGACGATCTGGTGGTCGGCGCAAGCCGCGGCGCGCGTCTGCGGCTGGGGCTGGGGGCGACGGCGCGGCTCGATCCGCAACCGCTCGAATCGCTGCTGGGCAATGGCGGGGCGCCGTCGTTCGACGAAGCCGAGCGCACCGTATTGCGCCAGGCGCTCGCCTGCGCTGGTGGCAATGCCAGCGCGGCGGCGCGGCTGCTGGGTATCGGTCGGGCGACCTTCTACCGGCGGTTAAGCAAGGCCGGCATCCGGCATTGACCGCCGCCTGTCTCACAATCGAGACAGGACCGCCCATCGCCCGCATTGGCCCTCTTCCCGCCAATACGGCCGCGGCGCATCCTCAGCACCGGACGCCGATCACGGCGCATCACATCTAGGCAAGAGGATCCGGGCACATGGACATAGTGGTGGAAAAACGCGCGAGCGCGCTGAAGGCGCCGTTCGCGGCGCGCTATGACAATTTCATCGGCGGCCGCTTCGTCGCCCCCAGGGCTGGCCGCTACTTCCAGAACGTCTCGCCGGTGACCGGCCAGATAGTGGGCGAGATCGCCCGCTCCGATGCCGCCGACATCGAACTCGCGCTCGACGCCGCCCATGCCGCGGCTGACGCCTGGGGGCGCACCCCCGTCGCCGAGCGGGCGCTGATCCTCAACCGGATCGCCGACCGGATGGAGGCCAATCTCGAAAAGCTCGCCACCGCCGAAACCTGGGACAATGGCAAGCCGATTCGCGAAACCATGGCCGCCGACGTGCCGCTGGCGATCGACCATTTCCGCTATTTCGCCGGGGTCGTTCGCGGCCAGGAAGGCTCGATCGGCGAAATCGACCACGACACCATCGCCTATCATTTCCACGAGCCGCTCGGCGTGGTCGGACAGATCATCCCCTGGAACTTCCCGCTGCTGATGGCGGCGTGGAAGCTGGCGCCGGCACTCGCAGCGGGCAATTGCGTGGTGCTGAAGCCCGCGGAGCAGACGCCCGCGTCGATCCTCGTTTGGGCCGAACTGATCGGTGACCTGCTGCCGCCGGGCGTGCTCAACATCGTCAATGGCTATGGCCTGGAGGCGGGCAAGCCGCTCGCCTCGTCGCGCCGCATCGCCAAGATCGCCTTCACCGGCGAGACCAGCACCGGCCGGCTGATCATGCAATATGCCAGCGAGAACCTGATCCCCGTCACGCTGGAGCTCGGCGGCAAATCGCCCAACATCTTCCTCGAGGACGTGACGCGCGAGGACGATGATTTCTTCGACAAAGCGGTCGAGGGCTTCGTGATGTTCGCGCTCAACCAGGGCGAGGTGTGTACCTGCCCGAGCCGCGCGCTGGTGCACGAGAAGATCTATGATCGCTTCATCGAGCGCGCGCTGCAGCGGGTGCGGGCGATCGTGCAGGGCAGCCCACTCAATCCCGCGACGATGATCGGCGCACAGGCCTCGTCCGAGCAGCAGCAGAAGATCCTGTCGTACATCGATATCGGCCGACAGGAAGGCGCCGAGTTGCTGATCGGCGGCGGCGCTGCCGATCTTGGCGGCGATCTCTCGGGCGGATTCTACGTCAACCCGACGGTCTTCCGCGGACACAACAAGATGCGGATCTTCCAGGAGGAGATCTTCGGGCCGGTGCTTTCGGTGGCCACCTTCAAGGACGAGGACGAGGCGCTGCAGATCGCCAACGATACGCCCTATGGCTTGGGAGCCGGCGTGTGGAGCCGCGATGCGAACACCTGCTACCGCTTCGGCCGCGCGATCAAGGCAGGTCGGGTGTGGACCAATTGCTACCACGCCTATCCGGCGCACGCAGCATTCGGCGGGTACAAACAGTCGGGCATTGGGCGCGAAAACCACAAGATGATGCTCGATCACTATCAGCAGACCAAGAACCTGCTGGTCAGCTACAGCCCGAAGAAACTGGGCTTCTTCTGACTGTGCAATTCCCCGCGCCTGGCGATGGGCGCGGGAATGCGCTGCGCCGCCTTCACGATGGTCGAAGGCGGCGCCAAGCGTTCTGCCAGTCCGCGCGGCCCCAGTGGCCCGCTTGCTTTCGTCCGCCAGGCCGGGCGGGGAGCGCACCAGCCACGCTGACATCTGTCATCCGCGCACAGTTTTTCACAGTATTGTCAAAAGCACAGCGGAACATGCGGAATAAAAACTAAATCCCATAACAGGGTGCTTCGATATGAGGCGCAAGTTTATTCTGTATGATCAAGAGGGCCTCGAACCGTCTCGCTTATGGGACACGAGCCAACGTTTTGTTTTGGACAATCATCCGACCAGATCTTCTTGCACATACGATGCCATCAAGGGTTTCGTCATTGCAATTGCCGGAAACGAACCGGTGCACGGGAGGATGTCATCATGCAGATTGGGCACTACCTTGACGGGTTAACGTCGCTGCAACGCAAGATCGCGTTGATCGCCGGTTTTTTCCTCACGGTCACGGTCGTCATCCTTGTGACGGCGGCCGCCTTGTTCGCCTTGACGTCCCACGCCTTCGTCAGCCGCGAGGTTGGAGCGATCGTCAGCGATCAGGCCAAGAACATGCTGCAGAACCGCGCGGCGGTGGAGGCGCAGGGCATTAAGGGTGCGCTCGACGTCGCATTCGATGCAGCCCGTACCGGCGCGCATACATTTTCGGTGCTTGCCGACGGTACCGCGCCCGGCCAGCGCCGAACCCAGTTCAACGCGCTGCTACGCCACGTGCTCGAAGAGAATCCCAGCTTCAACGGCACCTATTCCGCCTGGGAGCCCAATGCGATCGACGGCGCGGACGGCGGCTTCGCCAATAATCGCGCGATGGGTTCGGACGGCACCGGCCGCTTCCTCGCCTATTGGACGCGCGGCGCGAGCGGCAATGTCGCGATCCAGCCGCTGGTGGAATATGACAGTGCCGAGCGCCACCCGAACGGACTGGTGAAGGGCGGCTGGTATCTGGGGCCAAAGGCGAACGGCGAGGAGAGCATTCTGGGGCCGCTGCCCTATATCGTCCAGGGCAAGCAGGTGTTCCTGGCCACCATGTCGGTACCGATCACCGTCCATGGCAAATTCGTCGGCGTATCCGGCACCGACTATAATCTCGATTTCCTGCAGAAGGTCGCCACCAAGACCAACGCCTCGCTCTTCTCGGGCAAGGGCGTCGTGCTGATCGTCAACGATACCGGGCTGATCGCTGCCAATAGCGCCGCGCCGGAGACGATCGGGTCGGCGGCGGGATCGGCCGATCCGCGCTGGTCGCAACTGGCGGACATCGTCAAGACCGGTGAAGCCAAGGTGATCGACGATCCCAAGCAGAAGAATATCGACGTCTATTCGCCGATTACGATGGGGCGCAGCAAGACGCCGTGGTCCGTGGTAATCTCGGCGCCCCGCGACCTGGTGATGGCGCAGGCCGAGACGCTTAGCAGCTCGCTCAGCGCGAAAGCGATCACCAGCATGGTGCTGCAACTGCTGATCGGCGTTGCCGTTGCCGTGGGCGCGGTGTTCGCGATCGGCGTCGCCGCCAAGCGCATCGCCCAGCCGATCAGCAAGTGCGCCGAATTCGCCAATGGCATCGCACGCGAACAGCTCGACCAGACGCTGGCGATCCACCAGGCGGACGAGGTCGGCAAGCTGGCCGAGGCGCTGCGCAAGATGCAGGAAGACATCAAGGGTAATCTCGCCCGCCGTATCGACGAGCAGGCCAAGACTGAATTCGTTGTCGAAACCGTATCGTCCAGCCTTGGCGGCTTGTCCAAGGGCGACCTCACCGTCGACATCGTCCAGGCGTTCCCGCCCGATTACGAGGGGCTGAAGCAGAATTTCAACACCGCGCTCGCCAGCTTGCGAAACCTGATCGGCGCGGTAAGCGAGAGCACCCTAACGATCCGTACCGGATCGCAGGAGATCGCCCAGGCGTCCGAGGACCTTGCCCGCCGAACCGAATCGAACGCCGCCAGCCTGGAGGAAACGAGCGCGGCGCTGGTCCAGATCGACGGACGGTTGCGCGCCACGGCAGGCTCTTCCGACCAGACGCTGAAGCGCGCCGACCAGGCGATCCTGACGGTCAGCGGTGGCCGCTCGACCGCCGACGAGGCGATGCAGGCAATGGGCCGGGTTAGCAGCAGCGCCGAAGGCATCGACAACGTGATCGAGGGCCTCGACAAGATCGCGTTCCAGACGCGGGTGCTGGCGATGAACGCGGCAGTCTAGGCAGGCCGTGCCGGCGACGCCGGACGGGGCTTCGCGGTCGTCGCTGACCTTGTCTCCGCGCTGGCGATGCGGGCCGAGGAAGAAGCCCGCGTGGCCCGCGACCAGCTGACCGCAACCCAGACAGATATCGTGGCGGCGGTGCAGGCGGTCCGCAAGATGGATACCGCGCTGATAGACATCGCGCAGGATGTGGAGGCCGTGCACGGCTTGCTTGGCACCATGGCGTCGGACAGTCGTGCGCAATCCGCAGCGATGACGGAGATCAGCGCAGCGTTGGGAGCGATGGACCAATCGACGCAACAAAATGCTGCGATGGTCGAGCAAACCTCCGCGGCGGCGCGCAACCTGTCGAGCGAAGTGATGTCGCTCAGCGCACAGGCGGCGAGCTTCACCGTGGATAAAGGCGGGGCTTCGCTGGGCAAGCGGGCGTCGCTACGCTCGCCGGAGATGGGGACGGAACGCACGCGCGCGTTCGCGTGAATCCACAAGACCAAAGGCGCCGACCCATTGTGTCTGATGCAAGGGCCGAGATAAGCCGAATGGTTTGCTCTCGGCCCTTTGGGGTGCCCGCCTTCACCCTTTGACGTGCTCCCCATTTTCAGGCCGCCGATAACTTAGCTTCGGTGTCCCTATGCCCTTGGCGAGGGCGGCTCGTAAACTCGGCGGGTGCCAATCCGCCAAGGCTGCTGTGTGGACGCACGGTGTTGTAGTCCGTCCGCCATGCCTCGATGATCCGTCTTGCTGCGGCCAGCGATGGGAACAAGTGCTCGTTCAGGCACTCGTCGCGCAAGCGACCATTAAAGCTTTCGACGAAGCCGTTCTGCTGCGGCTTGCCCGGCACGATGTAATGCCACTCGACTCCGGTGTCCTGGCACCAGGCAAGGACGGCGTGACTGGTCAGTTCGGTGCCGTTGTCGCTGACCACCATGCACGGCAGTCCGCGACGTTCGGCGATGGCGCTCAGTTCACGAACGACCCGCCGGCCCGACAGCGACGTGTCGACGATACAGGCCAGACATTCCCGGCTGTAATCGTCGATGACGTTCAGCATACGGAACCGCCGGCCGCAGGCCAACGCGTCCGTGGAACGCTACGCTGCGGTGAAGAAGCTGATGGGCGATCACGGTTTCTCCGAGCGTCGCGCCTGGCGGGCGCCTTAGCGGATCGCGTCGCGTCTGTCATTTGGCGGATCTTACGTCCCGGAGCCCAGCGAATGTCCAGCGGCGGCTGAGGCTGCCGATCTCGCTGATTCAAAGCGGGACTTCTCGTGACAGCGACGGGAATGAGGGCTATCGAGGCCAGTACGAACGTATCAAATTTGACTCAAAGAACCCTAATATATGCAGTACAGTCGTTATAACCGGGGCATTGGCATGGTCGACCAAGAGTTTGGCTTATGGTGAAATACGGGTGCATCTAAATATAGTTGTTTCAAATATTAAAATCGATTCTGGATGTAAATCTATAAAATATCCGAATTATAAGTTATAGTGACCAACAAATAAGACCAATTAATTCGTGAAAAAAGTTATATTAAAGCGCAATTGATGAATCAGGGGGGGCTGATGGAGCATCGTACGGTTTTCATCATTGATGGCGACGAGTTGATATCTGAGGAGGTTGTCGAGCTTCTTAGTGATGTTGGCTATGAAGCGACGGCCTACAGCAGTGCCCATCAATTTCTCTTGGAGCACGGCGCGCCATCGGGTGTGGTCGTCATGGATTTGCGGCTGAAGGGGATGAGTGGCCTATTACTGCAACGCAAGCTTCAGGCGAACTTAAACGTGGAAACCATTTTCATGAGTGGCGTCGCGCAGGTTGAGGATGCCGTGAGCGCTATGAAGGCTGGTGCGTTCGAATTTCTTGTAAAGCCTTTTCGTCCGCAGGCCTTGATCGATGCGGTCGGCGCGGCGTTCGAGCAATTGTGGGCCAGCCAGCTCGATCGAATGGCGGCGGATTCGGCGAAGCTCGCCTATGAGAGCCTTAGCGACGCGGAACGTGAAATCGCGCAATTGCTCGCGAGCGGGCTCCGGAACAAGCAGGTTGCCCATTTTTCGAGCCGCGCAGAGAGCACCGTCAAGGTGCACCGGGCCCGCATCATGAAGAAAATGGGCGTCCAATCGCTCGCCGAACTGGTCCGCCAATTGCAGCATGTGGGGTTGGGGTAGGGCGCTTCGCCAGCAAAGGTTTTGGCTCCCGGCGTGCGGGTGCCGCGGCTCAATCTCACCATGTCGGGGTACCGAGTTCGATTGGGCGGCTGCAGTGCCGAGCGAGATTTGCAAACTTGCGCGTAAAATCGGCGGACGGGGCCCGCCTAGTGCGGGTCAGTCGATCGCCCCCGCCCGCCGAAGGGCGTCGATCACGCCGGCAAGTGCGGCCTCGCTGTCAATCTCGTGGCGGGGCTTTCGGGCCGGGCCTGCGGGCGTTGGTGTCAGTAGCTCGACCAGCGTCGTGCCCAAGCAAGACGAAAGCGACGCGACCTTTTCCAGTGACGGATTTCCGACACCGTTTTCCAGGCTGACGAGGTAGCTACGATGCAGGCCTGCCCTAGTCGCCAGTGCCTGTTGCGACAGGCCCGCGGCCTCGCGCGCGAGGCGCAGATTCCGCGAAAGGGTGATGAGTTCGGGTAGGTTGGATTTCTTGGACGACATTGCGCTCAAGCTAGCGTGTTTTGGATCCCGCTGGCCAGTGCCTTCACGCTCGCCGCGCTTGCGAGGAAAGGCGCTTATATACGTCAATTCGCGCCTCGGAAGTCGTTGCTGCCTGGAACAAAGGGTCCGATAACGCGGGTGGACATGCATAGTATATTCGACTTATCGCACTCCCATGCTGCATGTTCGCTCCTTCATGGTTCCAATGGCAGGCGCAGGGTCGCCCTGGTTTTGCAGGGGTGTCGCGATTCAAAGCGCCCGTTCACGGCATTTTCGCACCGCGGTGCCTAATTCGGTGCTGAACGGTAGCCGCGCCGGGCCGCGCGTGAAGCCAGAACGCTGCGGGGCGCTGTGCCAGGCGGTGACGTAACGGCTCTGGTCGGCCGGCGGGCCAGAGGCGCCTCGGCTCGGTTGGTGATGCAGGCCGTGGTGCTAAGGGCAATGACCATTCCACTGCCGGCGGCGGTACGGGCAGCGCTACCGAGTATTTTTTCGATCCTTGTATGAAAAACTGGTCCGATGATGTGGTTGCGATTGACCTCGTTCTGTTTGTTGATTGTTGCGCCGGCTGGATGCGGAGAAAACAATGAATTTTCGCCGGAGCCGATCGAGTCGTATATTTCCAACGACGCCATCCGTGCTGACGTCCTGGCGCGTTGTAATCGTCACGTTGCCGAGAACAGGGCCTTGTATTCGCGGTCGGATAATGCCGAATGCAACAAGGCCAGATCCGCGGAGTTCGTAAAATCCTGGCGTGCAACGGTCCGGCCAAGCGGCCCCCGTCAACCTTTCGTAAATTCGGGCACCCCCTCCTTTAAGAAGTGATTCTAGCGAAGATACGAATGCGTGCGGCGCCTATGGCCAGCCGCGGGGGTGGCGGCGATCTCTTGGCGATACTGCGCGGGTCATTGGCCCGCGGAAGCAAACGGGATTTCTTTCCATCGGCCTTCTCGCGACTCCCGTCGGCGGCGTCAATTCGGCGTGGCGAGCGCCTGTGGTCCTATGTCGGCTAAGGCCGCAAAGCTTTCAAAGTCGACTCAAAGCTCTCTTTCCCAGTTTTCGAGAATTAGATTGCACCTCGCCCCGGCCGTATAGAACGGTTGTACGAGAATTGCGGATTGCTCCAAGTTCCTTGATTAGAACGGCGGCGCGAAATGTTCGCCAATCGTAACAAAAAAAGGCGGTCCACGCTCACATCGCTCGCGCTACGTTTCATCGCGCGGCGGGCGGTACTGGTCGCGTTATTTTCGATCGGGGCCATTTAATTCCGCGCCAATTTGACCATATGGCGTCAGCGACGCTGCGCGATGCCATGCTTCGGCAGTCGTCTGGGCCGGTTAGGCGGTCAAGGAGTGGTTTTGGCTGCAAAATCAATATCTTGCAGTAGTTTTTGCTGAAACGGAATAACTAGTTTTGTTTCGGCGCGCAAGTGCGATGGTGCGCGCAAGACGTCGCGGGGCCGAATTCGATCTGCTGCGCCCCCTGTGATTGGGAGATTGCGCAAGGCATAAGCGACGCGATTGCCGGTGGCACGCAGGGTTTTACCTCGCGCGAGAAAGTTCAGGTAAAGTCATTGCGTTGACGCGCCACATCCTGCGAGCGATGCTCCGCTCCTCAGGGCCTGATGCGCCGGCATAGATTGCCGTCGTTCGCATGTCGGCATGGCCGAGCCATCGTTGAACGAGGTTTAGCGGCACCTGTGATTGTATTGCGGTGACGCCAAAGCAATGCCGCAATCCTTTCGGCATTGCATGAGAGCCGCTTAATCCCGCCGCCTCCATGACCTTGCGGATGCGTCGATAGGCCGTAACGCGTGAAAAGGTCCATAAACGTAGCGCCTCTGCGCCTTGCGCGAGGTGCGATCGCAGGTTGTGCGCGTCGATCAGCAAATTGATGAGTTCCGACGGAACTGGCACCGCACGGAACACGCCGCGCCTCCGCTTTTTAAGGCACTCGATGATAACGAGCTTTGCATGCACGTCGATGCTTGCGGAAGTGAGCGATAGTGCTTCTGATATTCTGCACCCGGTAGATGAGATCAGCCAGCACAGTGTCAGCGTCTTCAGGTCGAAATGTTCTGCGGCCTTTAGGAAGGCTGTTCGTTCGGAGTTGGTTAGATACTTGCGCTGTCCATTTGCGTCGTAAATCGTATGTTGCATAACGAGCGACCCTCAATTTGATGTATCTATTATGGCTGGACGCCATCCTAAACCGCAATCGTCCAACCGTGTAACAGAACTAGTTATTCCGTCTCGCCAAGGAGGAGGCGCGGTTGCCTCCATGATCGTCGCGGGGGCGGAGATGCTGGCTGGGAAGGTCGGGCTTTATTTATGGGGGGCAAGGCGGAGCTCGGTTGCTGCGCTGCCCCAGCAGGACGCTTCGCAGGAGTCTGTTGCCTGCACCGCCTTGGTGGTGATCGTTCGCATCGATAACCTTGAATTGGTTCGCGTTGCGTTTGGGGATGCGGCTGCGACCGATGTGTCAGACGCGGTCCGGGGTGTCCTGCAGGAGCGCCTCAACGAGTTGCCGGTGCTCGCTAACCAGGGCTTGGTGCAATCCGGCGCCGAATTCGGCTTCGTTGTGCATGTGGTTCCCAACGCTGGAGCGACGGCGCGTCAACTTCTGCACGCGCAAGTCGCCCCCTGGTTGGTGGATATCGGATGTCAGCCGATCCCGATCGAGGGCGGGGATGTGCATGTCGCGCTTTCCTGGGCCTTCGTGGAGGCCGAAGTCGATCCAAGGGCCGAGGAGGTGGGGCACCTGCTACTGCTGCAGGCGCGGGATAAGCTTCCGCGGCGCGTCAGTGGGGGAGGGGTGCATTTCCTTCATGCGGACTGGCTGCGTGCCGACATGCATGCGGCGGCGGCAGGATATGCCGAACTGATGCGGGGGGAGCTTCAGTTCGCTTGGGAGCCGGTACGTTCGATCGACGGCGGCGCGTTGCTCTTCATGCGTGCGATCGCGGCGGTGCCAGGGACGGTCGGTCAAGTAATTGATCGAGAAAGTAATTATCGTGCCTTAGAGCGCTTGGGCCTCGTGTCTGCCTTCGATCAGATGCTGATGCGGCATGGCGTGGAGCGGCTTGCCCGCGGCGAGGGCGAGGCGGTGTGTGTCCCGGTGTCTGCCGTAAGTTTCCGGTGGTCGGCCTGGTGGCATGGCGTGGTGTCTCACCTCGCGACGCATCGGTCGCTTGCGGAGCGGCTGTTTATCGCCGTCGACTGCGATCAGTTTGCTGTTGTTCCGGGCGGGGCAGTGGAGCTTGCCGATCGTTTGCGGAGTCTCGGTTGCAAGATCGTGCTGCTCGGCTTCGGCGGTGCGCAAGTGGGGGTTGCGAGCCTGCTCGCACTGCAACCCGATGTCATAACGCTCGATCCTTTCCTGGTTCGGATCGCCAATCAGGGAGATCGAGGCAAACTCCTTCTGCGTCATGTCGTGGCCTTGGCCGACGGCTTGGTGCCCTGCGTGGTGGCGGAGGGCGTCGACATGCTCGCTCATGCTGCGATTGCCGCCGAGTTGGGGGTGGGTTGGGGCTGTGGCGACCATTTCGGTGCTCCCAGCTGGGTGGGGCCTGGCCTGCTGAGCGGCGCGCCCACATCGGGCCCGCCATTCGCTAGTTCCGACAACTTGGCGAGGGCGTGCAGTGAAGCGCCCGCTTGAGCCGAACGAGATCGGACCAGAACTGGACGCCGAAGCCGCCCGGTTCTGGCGTGGCTTAGTTCTCGGGGTTCCACTGTCGTTGCTCCTGTGGGCGCTCACCGTCTTCATAGCGTGGTCGTTGATTGCATTATGACCCGCAGTTTTCGTGGCTATTCATTAGGATATTTGGCGTGAAACGTAGGGGTTCCGGAGCTTCGATTGTTCTGTTCCTTGTGCTCGTCTGGTGCGGCCGCGCGGCGGCACAGCAGGTGGACCCTAGGGGCGGGGCGCCGGCTGAGTTTGGGGCGCAGGCGCCGACTGCCGCAGCATCGGGCGACGCGGGAGATGTTTTTCTCTCGCCCAACGGCTTTCTGAACTCCGCGATCCTGGCGTCGCGCCGCGCGTCGGCTGGCGACTTTGATGCACTGTACGATCAGGCCTCCCCCATGTTGAAGGCGAGACTGACTCGTCAAGCTTTCGCCGATCAATTGAAAAAAATGCTCACCGGCAAAGTTGTCCGTCAGGATTGGGCGTCAATCAATCGAATTATCCGATCGGAGGTGGATAGTAGGGCTGATGCGCCGGCGGGTGAATACGTGTCTGTCGTGCTTGCTGCTGCAGTGGATTATGGGCGGTTCGGTAAGAATCTAAGAGAGGAAGTCATTTCCTTCCTTCATGAAAAGAGCGGGACCTGGTTAATTTCTGGGTACTACGTGAACATCAGAGATGTTGATTTAAAAAAATAGCATAGTCGTAGCATGACTATCGAGTTGTAGCGTTTTTCTGGAAAAGGGGGTTCGATATGAAGTATCGTGACCATAATAATGGCTCGTTTAGAGATGGCGTGACCGCGCATATCGGTCATGTCGTCGGTATCAACGGTGCCTTGAGCAAGAACATGCGCCGTCGTGTGATGGCGATTTTGCGTGCATCCTCCATGTATGTCGTCTTCGGGCAGAAGGTGAATGTCGGGGCGATCGGCGTCAGCGGCGCCGTGATGAGGGTATCGCCCGGCACGTCTTCCAGCGCGCAGCGGTTTACAGTAGCGCGCGGCGGCTATGCCGCGCTGGCCATCTTGGGTGGCATCGTCTTGTCGGCCGGTGATGCGTTTGCGCAAAATTCAGCCGGTGTCTGCGTGACTACCAATGGAGGTAGTAGCAACGTCGGTGAGACGGTCCGTATCGATGCGAGCTCACCTACTTTAGGTAGCGGTGCATGCGCTACGAACAACTTTGGCAGCACGCCGGGAGATGCACTCGCCTCGCTCTTCGCTGCGGGCTCAGCGGGTACGACGTTGATTCAGGCGGATGGCAGCAAGGGGACGATCGCGTTCGGCCTTGGAACGGGTCGAAACGTGCAGCTGTCCCGTAGCAATGACATCAACACCGGCGCGATTGGCGTCGCCATAGACGGTATCGCTGGCCAGGCGATCTCGGCGGATAGTCGATTTGCGGTGAACGGCGGGCAGTTGTTCTCGCTGTCCACGGTGGCCTCGATCCAGAATGCGAACACCGATTCCTGGATCAGCTTCCTGTCGACCGGACAGAGCAACCTGACCACCAATTTGAATGTCGTGGCGGCCAGCACGGCGAGCCTGTCGACCGCGCAGAGCAACACGAACCTCTCGCTGAACTCGCTGTCGGCTGGTGCCTCGCTGTCGAGCTCCTGGATCAGCTTCCTGTCGACCGGGCAGAGCAACCTGACCAACAATTTGAATATAGTTGCGGCCAGCACGGCGAGCCTGTCGACCGCGCAGAGCAACCTGGCATCCAACGTGAATATAGTTGCGGCCAGCACGGCAAGCCTGTCGACCGCGCAGAGCAACCTGGCATCCAACGTGAATATAGTTGCGGCCAGCACGGCGAGCCTGTCGACTGCGCAGAGCAACCTGACATCCAACGTGAATATAGTTGCGGCCAGTACGGCGACCCTGTCGGCCGCGCAGAGCAACCTGACCAACAATTTGAATGTCGTGGCGGCCAGCACGGCGAGCCTGTCGACAGGTTTCGGTTCGCTTTCCACGGTAACCTCCAGCGGTCTGGCGTCGGTATCGACGAACTTGAACGCCGCGAACAGCAACATCGCGACACTGTCGGCCGGGCAGACTTCGCTCTCCTCGGCGGCGTCA
>NZ_BCYY01000044.1 GCF_001598435.1 Sphingomonas pituitosa NBRC 102491 | reverse complement strand
TGCGCGACGGCAGCCGCCGGGTGACCAACATCACCGAGGTGATCGGCATGGAAGGCCCGGTGATCGTCACCCAGGAGCTGTTCAAGTTCGAATATCTCGACGAGGGCACGGACGGAAAGATCATCGGCGAGTACCGCTCGATGGGCCTGCGCCCCTACACGCTCGACAAGGCCAAGCAGTTCGGCTTCGACCAGGCGCTGCTGGAGGCCTGCCTCTAGCCGCTCACCCCGCGTGCAGCGCGACGCTGACCAGCACCAGCGCGGCGAACAGGCCCGCCATTTGGATCGCCATCCACGGCATCCAGCCCACCCGCTCGAGATCGCGCCGCTTGCGTCGACGGTGTTCGGCCACACCCGCCACCAGCGCGACCAGCAGCGCAACGCCCGCGCCGATCCAGAATTGTAGTTGCATCGTCATCCTGTTGGTTCACAGTCCCGCCCCGATAGCAGGGAGCCATCGCCAATGCGCCATCGTCTTATCGGCATCGCCGTCGTCACTACCCTCGCCGCCGTCGCCAGCGTTGCTGCGCAGCAACCTGCGTCGCCGCGCCAGGCGATCGAGGGCGCCGTCGCGGCGCCGAGCCGCACCTCCGCCAACACGGCGCGAGACAAGTATCGCCACCCGGCCGAGACGCTCGCCTTTTTCGGCGTGAAGCCCGGCGACACGGTGGTCGAGATCTGGCCGAGCGGCGGCTGGTATACCGAGATCCTCGCCCCGCTCACCCGCGGCAAGGGCACGCTCTATGCAGCCGTGCCGAGCGGCAACGCCAAAGGCATCGAGGCGCTGAAGGCGAAGGACGCCGCGCTCTACGGCCCGATCCGGGTCGTCAGCTTCCCCGCTGCCACCGGCCAGGCCAAGGTGCCCGACGGCACCGCCGACGTCGTGCTTACCTTCCGCAACGTCCATAACTGGCGGATGGGCGGCAAGGACGGGAAGGACTATTCGCCCGAGGCGTTCAGGCAAATGTACGCGATGCTCAAGAAGGGCGGCACGCTCGGCATCGAGGATCATCGCCTGCCCGAGAATGCCAGCGACGAGCGCGAGACCAATAGCGGCTATCTGAAAGTGTCCACGGTCCGCCGGCTGGCCGAGGCGGCGGGCTTCAAGTTCGTCGGCGCGTCGGAAGTGAACGCCAACAAGGCGGATACCGCCGACTGGCCGAACGGCGTGTGGACGCTGCCGCCCACCTATGCGCTGAAGGACCAGGACCGTGCCAAATATGCCGCGATCGGCGAGAGCGACCGCATGACGCTCAAGTTCCGCAAGCCCTGACGGATCGCACCGGATGCGTGGACCGCCCCCGGGGTGGTTCACGCACCTAGCGGCTAAGGTCGCCCGGCTGGAGCGACGGTGACGGTGCCGAAGGTCATGTACACGAGCGTCGTCCCCGAGCGCCCGCGATAGGCGCCCTGCGCGCCCGACAGATACAGCGCGACGGCGGTGAACTGCCACGCCTGCTGCTCCGTGCATTGCACCTTGCGCGTGGTGTACAAGGGCAGGTGCTGGTGCTCGCCGAATGCGCGCGCGAGCCTTGCGTCGCTCCGCCGCGCCTCAGGGATCGATGGATGATCCCAGCCCCACAGAAAGCGTGTTGTAGGTGCCGATGACCTGAACGGGCGCGCTGGCCACGTAGGTTGGCGCCGTGAACCGGATCTGCCCTTCATCCAGATCGACGCTCCAATCGAAATGCTCGCGGCCGACCGTGTGCTGGAACACCTCCGTCTTCACGGCGATTTCGGCCCGGGCACGTTCGAACACCTGCGCCTTGGGTTCGTTCACGCGCTGCTGCGGGTCATCCGGCAGGGCGGAGGCCCCAAGAAGAAGCGCCAAGGCAACGATCCATCCAGACACGCCTCCTCCCCCTGTACGCCTGCCGGCGGCACGCCGAGGCGCGCCGCCGCCCGGATCGGGATTACTTGCCCAGCTTCTCGATCTTTTCCTGCAGCCGGGCGAGTTCGGCCTTCAGCGCCGAGACGTCGTCGCCGCCGCCGCCGGCTTCCGCAGCCGCCGGGGCAGCAGCCGGGGCCGGTGCAGCCGTCGACGGCGGATTCGCCGCGCCGCCCGGCTGGAAGGCACTCGCCGCGGCCTCGAACATCGCTATGTTGCGCTTGGCGATCTCCGCAAAGGGCGAATTGGCGAAGGCACCCTCGACCGCCGACTTGAACTGCTCCTGGTTGCGCCGGAAGCTGTCCATCGACGCTTCCAGATAGCCCGGCACCATCGCCTGCATCGAATCGCCGTAAAGCGCGATCAGCTGGCGCAGGAAGTTGACCGGCAGCATGGTCTGGCCGCGCGATTCCTCCTCCATGATGATCTGGGTGAGGACATTATGGGTGATGTCCTCCTCCGTCTTGGCATCGACGACCTTGAAGTCGCGGCCTTCGCGCGTCATCGCTGCGAGATGCTCGAGCGTGATGTAGGACGAAGTCTCGGTATTATAGAGGCGGCGGTTCGCGTATTTCTTGATGATGACCGGCCCGCTTCCAGGTGCAGCTTTCTTCATGGGAACCCCCGCACGTGACAGATGCGCACCTAACAACAGTTTCTGACGCGCCGCAACACGGACCGCGCCCTTTGCCGCTTTTTCTTGCAATGCTGCGCAATGAAACAGCAGCATCGCCGGAAAAGCGGGCGGCGGCGCTGGCGGGCCTTGCTGCCTATCAGCGCGCGCCGCGCCCGAAGCCGCGACCGGAAAAGCCGGTCCTGGCCCGGTCAGGGCGTGCCGTGCTGCGCGATTATGGCGGGCATGGCCAACCGGTGGTGTTCGTCCCCTCGCTGATCAATCCGCCGCTGGTGCTGGACCTGGCGCGCGGCAATTCGCTGCTGCGCTGGCTGTCGCGGCAAGGCGTGCGGCCGCTGCTGGTCGACTGGGGAAACCCGACGCCGGACGAGGCCGCGCTGGACATGAACGGCCATGTCGAACAGTTGCTGCTTCCCTTGCTGCGCCAGCTGCGGCGGCCGCCGGTACTGACCGGATATTGCCTGGGCGGCACCATGGCCATCGCGGCGGCGCACGCCGTCGAGACTGCGGGCCTGGTAACAATCGCCGCGCCCTGGCACTTCGCCGGCTATGGCGCCGCACTCGAAGGCTTCGCGGCACTGTGGGATCAGGCCTATCCCACCTGCGAACAATTGGGGCTGGTGCCGATGGAGGTGCTGCAGGCGGGCTTCTGGCAGCTCGATCCGCGCCGCACGATCCTCAAATATGAGCGGTTCGGCCGCCTGCGCGCCGATGATCCCGAAGCCCGCGCCTTCATCGCCCTCGAGGACTGGGCCAATGCCGGGGCGCCGCTCACCTTCGGCACCGGCCGCCAGCTGTTCGACGACTTTCTCTCCGCCGATCTGCCCGGCCGCGGCCGCTGGGAGGCGGCGGGCACGACGGTGCGGCCGGAGACGCTGGGGATGCCGATGCTCTCTCTTGTCTCCACCACCGATCGCATCGTGCCGGCGGCCAGCGCCGCACGGCTGGGCGAGGTGCGCGAGATGGCGCTCGGCCATGTCGGCATGATTGTCGGCGGTCGTGCGCGCAAGGCGGTTTGGGAACCGCTAGCCCACTGGCTAACCACGCTGCGCCGCACTAGATAGCCACCAAACACACTCCCAGGAGACCAGCATGACCGACGTCGTGATCACCGCAGCCAAGCGTACCCCGGTGGGCAGCTTCCTCGGCGCCTTCGCCGCCACCCCCGCGCACGAACTGGGCCGCGTCGCGATCGAGGCCGCGCTCGCCGAAGCCGGCGTCAAGGGCGAGGATGTCTCGGAGGTCATCCTGGGCCAGGTGCTCACCGCCGCGCAGGGCCAGAACCCGGCTCGCCAGGCGTCGATGAACGCCGGCGTACCCAAGGAAGTGCCCGCGTGGGGCGTGCAGCAGGTCTGCGGGTCGGGTCTGCGCGCGGTGGCGCTCGGCTTCCAGTCGATCCGCAACGGCGACGCGACGATCATCGTCGCGGGCGGCCAGGAATCGATGTCGATGAGCACGCACGCCCAGTCGCTGCGCCCCGGCACCAAGATGGGTGACCTGAGCCTGGTCGACACGATGATCAAGGACGGCCTGACCGACGTGTTCAACGGCTATCACATGGGCATCACGGCGGAGAATCTCGCCGAGCAGTATCAGGTGACCCGCGCCGACCAGGACGCGTTCGCCGTCCGCTCGCAGAACCTGGCGGAGAAGGCGCGCACCGAGGGCCGCTTCAAGGACGAGATCGCGCCGGTCACCATCAAGACCCGCAAGGGCGAGACGATCGTCGCCGACGATGAATATATCCGTGCCGGCGCGACGGTGGACAGCGTCGCCGGCCTGCGCCCCGCCTTCAAGAAGGACGGCACCGTTACCGCCGCCAACGCCTCGGGCCTCAACGACGGCGCCGCGGCGCTGGTGCTGATGAGCCGCGAGGAAGCCGAAAAGCGCGGTGCGCCGATCCTCGCCACGATCCGGAGCTGGGCGAGCACCGGCGTCGACCCGTCGGTGATGGGCATCGGCCCGGTCACCGCCAGCCGCAAGGCGCTGGAGAAGGCCGGCTGGACGATTGCCGACCTCGACCTGATCGAGGCGAACGAAGCGTTTGCGGCGCAGGCGCTGTCGGTCGGCAAGGAACTCGGCTGGGATGCCGACAAGGTGAACGTGAACGGCGGCGCGATCGCGATCGGTCATCCGATCGGTGCCTCGGGCGCGCGCATCCTGACCACGCTGGTCCACGAGATGGGCAAGCGCGACGCCAAGAAGGGCCTTGCGACGCTCTGCATCGGCGGCGGCATGGGCATCGCGCTTTGTGTCGAGCGCGACTGATCGCTCTTTCAACCGATTGCATGCGTGGGCCGGAGCGGAGTCTCCGGCCCATTTTTTTTGCACGCCGCCGCTGTGCCCAATTTGGCAGCGCCCCCTGCCCTGCCGTGCCTTCAATTATTTCCTGAACGTCAGATTAATAGAAACATAGTTGCAATACATGTAGCAAAACTGCCACAGGGCTTTTCAATCTGCGACCGTAACATTGTCGCCTATTGTAATTTTAGTGCGCCTTCGCGTGAAATGACGTCATCAGGCATCCCGCCTGGTGGGGCAAAAATCATGAATCCATCCCGTTGGCTGGGAGCGTCTGCGCTCGCCAGCATTTCCCTCTTGTTTCCAGTCGCGGCGTTTGCGCAGACTGCCGCTACGGACTCCGCGCAAACTGCAGCCGGGGTGCAGCGGAACGACCGCGTCAACAATCCAGCCGAGGATCAGTCGACGGTCGTCGTGACCGGCTCGCGCATCGCGCGCCCCGAATATGAAGGTGCCCTGCCGGGCGTGCAGATTCGGGCCGACACGATCGACACCCGCGGCTTCACCAACGTGCTCGAAGCGCTGCAGGACATTCCGCTGGTCGGCGCCGGCGCCAGCCCGCTCAACGGCAACAATGGCGGCCAGACGGCCAGCCTGGGTGCGGCGTTCGTCGACCTGCTCGATCTCGGCACCGCACGCACGCTGACGCTGGTCAACGGCCGTCGCTTCGTCTCGGGCAACTCGGCATCGCTGTTCGTCGCCGGCAACGAGACCGGCAGCCAGGTGGACGTGAACGCCATCCCGTCGTCGCTGGTCGACCGCATCGACATCGTCACCGCCGGCGGCTCCGCCGTCTACGGCGCGGACGCGATCGCCGGCGTGGTCAACTACATCCTCAAGACCGACTTCCAGGGCTACCGCCTCAACGCGCGCGGCGGCATGTCGACGCGCGGCGATTCGGGCCAGTACCAGCTCAGCGGCATCGCCGGCTGGAACTTCATGGACGATCGCGCCAACGTGACGATCTCCGGCGAATATAGCCGCAACGACGGTCTCCAGGCGGTCGCACGCAACTTCCGCAACGTGCGCGCGGGTAGCTACACCAATCCGTTCAACGGCGGCGTGCGTAATCCGAACTTCACCGGCACCGCCCTGATCGACGTGACCGGCGCCAACAACGGCGCGTTCCTGCGCGCGTCGGATGACGGCCAGCCTTCGTCGCTGTTCGGCTTTGGTCTGGTGAACCAGGCACTGAGCAACCCGGGCACGGTACTCAGCGTCAACAGCACCAGCTTCTACACGCCCTATACACCGATCACCTCGGGCACCGGCGCGGGGCTGCGCACCAGCAACTACATCACCTTCCAGAACGGCCTCGCCCCGGTCGGCTTCGCGATCAACGCGACCACCGCGTCGGGCGCGCGCACGACGATCAGCACCAACAACAACGGCTATTGGGTCACCAGCGCCCAGGCGATTCCGGGCACGCCGGGTGTTGGTCTGACCTACAACAACGGGACGAGCATCGGCAACCTGACCGGCAACGGCCTGAACGGCCGCACCACGGCCATCAGCAACGTGCCGTTCGCCACCTTTGCGCCAACCACGGTCGCAGCGGCGCTGGTACCGCAGGTACTCGCCGCCTATGGCGTGACCGCGCCGAGCGGTGCCACGCAAGCCCAGCAGAGCCTGCTCGCGGTCAACCTGCTGCAGGCTAACCGCTTCACCGCGCGCGAATTCCTCTCGGCCAACCCGAACGTCAACCTCAACTACTTCATCGGCACCTTCGCGCCGGACGTGCCGCGTGTCGCCAACACCGACACCTCGCTGGTCAACGTAAAGATGAACGGCACCACCGTGCAGGTGCCGGTGAACCAGGTGCTGCCGTATGTCGCGGTGCCGCTGGAGTTCACCGACAACGGCGTGCTGCGGCCCTACACCTTCTCCGGCCCGATCACCGGCGCGATGCCGATCACGATCGGCTCGGCCGCGGGCGGCAATGGCGGCTTCCGCCGCAGCCTGGAGAACACCGTGCTGCGCACCCAGCAGGACCGCTACGTATTCAACGGCAACGCCAACTTCAAGATCAACGATTCGCTGACCTTCTGGACCGAGAACATGTATGCCAATGTTCTCAACCGGTCGCTCGGCAACATCTCCGGCGCGCAGAACTTCCTGACCAACACGCAGGAAAACGCGGCGCTGATGGTCAACTACAACAACCCGTACCTGTCGGCGGCGAACCGCACCGTGCTCGATTCGGTCGGCATCAACCCGGCGGCGACCAACCAGGGCAACTTCCTGGTCACCCGCCAGAACCAGGACATCTTCGGCGCCAATCCCTATACCAACCGCCAGGAAACCTATCGCGTCTCGGCCGGCCTGAAGGCCAAGTTCGAGCTGCTGGGCAAGGCGTGGAACGCCGAAGTTTCGGGCACCTACGGTAACTCGAAGCAGAACACCCGCAGCTACGGCATCGGCGACGTCGAGTATCAGCTGGCGCTCGATGCGGTGGACCAGGGCCTGGCGACGAGCGGCGTGGCGAACGGCAAGATCATGTGCCGCTCGCAGATCTTCCCCAACCAGTATCTGGGCAAGACGCCGATCGGCACGGCGGAGAACATCACCCGCGTGAAGGGCAGCGACGGCCTGCCGACCGAAGTGCTCGTCACCCCGACGATCACCCAGGACATGATCAACAGCTGCCAGCCGCTCAACCCGTTCGGCTACAACCAGATGTCGCAGGCATCGAAGGACTACGTGACCAGCCCCTCGCTGTTCCGTAACGTTTCCGAGCAGACCTACCTCAACGCCAATTTCGGCGGCGGACTGTTCGACCTGCCGGCAGGCGAATTCGCCTTCAACATCGCGGGCGAATATCGTCGCGAGCACCTGGCGTTCAGCACCAACGAGCTCAACCGTCTCGGTCGCTCGCGTTCGGCGCCCTCGGCGAACACCGATGCGTTCACCAAGACCTATGAGTTCGGCGGCGAATTGTCGGTGCCGCTCACCAGCAGCGAGTTCCTGCCGTTCCTGGGCAACCTGACCTTCAAGCCGGGCGGCCGCTTCACCAAGCAGAACGGCGAGGCGCAGACCTATCGCAGCCTCGCGGGCCAGGTGGTGACGCCGAAGGCCAGCGGCAAGTGGAACTCGATCTACTCGCTGGCCGGCACCTGGGCCCCGATCCGCGACATCACCTTCCGCGGCAACTACACCAAGTCGGTGCGCCAGCCGTCGATCGTCGAACTGTTCCTCGGCGGCCAGCCGGTGTTCAGCACGCCGACCGACTATTGCAGCCAGGGCAACATCGATTCGGGTTCGTTCCCGAAGAATCGCCGTGCCAACTGCATCGCGGCGGTGATCGCCAACGGCAACGCCACCGACAACGCATCGGCAACCAGCTTCCTGTCCAGCTACACCCCGGCGGGTGCAGGCCTGCAGGGCACCTATACGGGTGCACCGAACCTGCGCGCCGAAAAGGGCACGAGCTGGATCGCCGGTGTCGCGCTGCGTCCGCGGTGGATTCCGGGCCTGAACCTCTCGGCCGACTATCTCGACGTCCGCGTCGACGACACGATCGTGCCGGTGGGCCTCAGCCAGATCCTGCAGACCTGCTATGACAGCCCGACCTATCCGGACACCACGGGTTCGGTGGGCCTGAACACCTGTTCGCAATTCTCGCGCGACAGCAGCTTCCAGCTTCAGAACGGCTATCGCGCCGGCTTCCTGAACCTGGGTGCGATCAAGGTGAAGGCGATCAACGCGTCGATCGATTATTCGGTGAACTTCGGGTCGGACAAGCTGCAGCTCTACGCGAACGGCTATTACCTGATCACCTATGACAGCTCGTCCTCGGGCAAGTTCGACGACACGATGGCCAGCGCCGGCAGCCGCACGCGGCCGAAGCTGAAGACCACCGCGCGCGTCCGCTACGATCACAAGAATGTGTTCGGGCAGATCGCCTGGTATCGCGAATCGCCGACGAACATCTTCGTCAGCGGTCTGGTCGCCACGAACGAGCAGTATCCCTATTACCGCTACTCGCCGGTCAACGACGTGAGCATCGCGGTGGGCGCTTCGGTGAACCAGAACTTCCGCATCCAGGCGACCGTGTCGAACATCCTCGACCAGACGTCGGTCGGCCAGCTCGGCTACGAGTTCGCCGATTACTACGATCAGATCGGCCGCCGCTTCCAGCTGTCGGTCACCACAAACTTCTGATCGGAAGATCGGAACAACCTTGGAGGGCCGCCCCATCGGGGCGGCCCTTTTCTTATGCCCAGACGCGATCGAACCGCGCGGCCAGGCCGGTAAGCAGCTCATACTGCGACAGCCCGCTCAGCGCCGCGGTTTCCGGCAGGGCATAGTCCATCGCCACCCAGTCGCCCTCGCCCAGATCGGGCGCGGCATCGACGCAGATCGCGGTCAGGTCCATCGAGACGCGGCCGACCACCGGCAGCACCGCGCCCCGCGCGCGCGCGCGTCCCCGGTTCGAGAAGCAGCGCAGATAGCCGTCGGCATAGCCGAGGTTCAGGATCGCCACCTCCATGTCGCGCGGCGCGGTATAGGTGGCGTTGTAGCCGATCGTGTCGCCCGCCGACACGCGTCGCCGCTGGAGGATCTGCGCCTCGGGCGTCACGACCTGGCGGATCGCGTCATGGGGCGCGCGCTGGCGACCACCATAGAGGGCAATGCCCGGCCGGGTGAGGTCGAAATGATAGTCCGCGCCCAGCGCGATCCCCGAACTGTTGGCAAGGCTCATCCGCCGCGCCGGGCTGCGACCGGCAAGCGCGGCGAAGGCATCGCGCTGGCGGGCGTTCAGCGTAACCTCCTCGTCGGCGGAGACGAGGTGGCTCATCAGCGTCTCGACCGCCAGGCCGCCGAGCAATCCGTCCGCCACCGCCTGCGGGGAGACCCCCAGCCGGTTCATGCCGGTGTCGACCATCACGTCGCAGACCCCGCCACCCGCCTCGCGCCAGCGCGCGACCTGTTCGGGGCTGGCCAGCACCGGCCGGACGTTGGGCGGGCGATCCGCCATGTCCTCGGCCCGCGCGCCGTGCAGCACCGAGATGGTCACGCCCAGATCGGCGAGTTCCCGCGCCTCCGCCCAGCTTGCCACGAAGAAGTCGCGGCACCCGGCAGCGGCAAGCCGCTCGACCACGCCGCGCGCGCCCAGGCCATAGCCGTTCGCCTTCACCGCCGCGCCGCAGGCCGCGCGGCCGCTCATCCGCGACAGCAGCGTCCAGTTCGCGACAAGGGCAGCGGTATCGAGGCGGAGGCGGAGGGGAGCTTGGGTCATCCCCTGCCGGTTAGCGCTGCTGCCCGCGAAGCGCCACTGTCTCGCGCAGGCCGAGCATCGTCACCAGCAGCGCCATCGCCACCACCGCGAAGGTGTACCACAGCCCCGCATAGGGATTGCCCGTGCGCGCGACGATGTACTGGCTGATGAAGGGCAGGAAGCCGCCGAAATAGCCGGTGCCGATATGATAGGGGATCGACATCGACGAATAGCGGATGCGCGTGGGGAACATCTCGCTGAGCAGCGCCGCCACCGGGCCATAGGTCGCGCCGCACAGCGCCATCAGCACCGTCATCGCCACCAGGATCATCGCGATGTCGGTCGGCGCGGGCACGATGCGATCGAACCGGTAGCCCGCTTCCTTGAGCGCGGTTTCCACCACCGCGGGCTCGTTCTGCGGCACCACCTGCCCGCCGATCGTGACCACCACCGACGGCGCCTTCGCCGTCTTGTAGCTCACGCCCAGCTTGGAAAGATGGTCGAGCATGCGCCCGCATTCGTCGGCCTGCTTGGTGGCGAAGGGATCATAGGCGCAGTTCGGCCCCGCGACGACCACCGGCTGGCGGATCGCCGCCCGCGCCAGGCCGGGATTGGCCGCGCTGCCGATCACGTAGAAGCAGGGGAACAGCAGCAGCAGGGTAAGCGCATAGCCGATCACGATCGGCGGCTTGCGGCCGACCTTGTCCGAAAGCCGGCCGAACAGCACGAAGAATCCGGTGCCGATCACCGCGCCCGCGCCGGTGATCAGCTGCGCCGCCGTCTGGTCCAGTCGCATCGGGCCAGAGAGGAAGGCGAGCACCGAAAACATCGCCGTGTACCAGACCACCGTCAGCCCGGCGGCGATGCCGAACAGCGCGACGAACAGGCGCTTCTTGTTGCCGGGATAGGTGAAGCTCTCGACCAGGGGATTGCGCGCCGTCTCGCCCGCGGCCTTCATCGCCCGGAACACCGGGCTCTCGGAGAGCCGGAACCGCATCCACAACGAGATGGCGAGCAGCACCAGCGAGAAGAGGAAGGGCAACCGCCAGCCCCAGGCCTCCCACACCTCACCCGCCGCGAACTTGAACAGCAGCACCACGGCGAGGCTGAGGATGAAGCCGCCGACCACGCTCGCCTGGATGAAGCTGGTATGATAGCCGGCGCGGCCCTCCGGCGAATGCTCGGCCACGAAGATCGCCGCCCCGCCATATTCGCCGCCCAGCGCCAGACCCTGCGCGACCCGCAGCGCCAGGATCAGGATCGGCGCGGTTGCCCCGATTTCCTTGTAGCTCGGGACCAGTCCGATGCCGGCCGTGGCCAGCCCCATCACCGCGATGGTGACGAGGAAAGTATATTTCCGCCCCATCCGGTCGCCGAGAAAGCCGAACACCACCGCCCCCAGCGGCCGGAAGCCGAAGCCGACCGCGAAGGTCGCCCAGGAGAGCAGCGTCGCCAGCGTCTCGTTGCCCGAGGGGAAGAAGGTGTGCCCGAGGATGCCGGTGGCGGTCAGCGTGCCCCAGATGAAGAAATCATACCATTCGAAGACGGTGCCCAGCGACGAGGCGCCGATCACCATCCGCATCTCGCCGGCGCTCGGCGTGCAACCCTCGTCCGTCATCCGCTGCTTCCCCCGCGTTTCGCGGTGGTTCTACAGCAGTCGCGCAGAGGAGCAACGCCTCAGGCGCGACGTCCCAGCGTCTTGAACATCAGCGTGATCCGCGCGGCATCGGCCGCGCCGCCATAGATCGGCCGCGCGGCGTGCGGGATGGTGCCGGGGAAGATCACCAGCCGATCGGGCTTGGGCACCACCGCCTTCACCACCTCGCTGCCGCCGCGATTGAAGAACAGCGTCTCGCCGCCCTGGTCGGCGTTCCAGTCGGCCTGGGGGTAGTAGATCGCGGTAAGGTGGTCCTTGCAGTTCGAATCGAGATGGACGCCGCCGCCGATTCCGGCAGGCATGCGGTTGGCGTAGCAGCGCGACAGCCGCTGCGCGCGCAGCGGCTTGCGCAGCAGGTCCTCCCAGACCTCCGCCACCAGCGGCGCGGCGCCTGCCAGTTCCCCGGCGATCCTGTTGGGATCGCGGTCCTCCTGCCCGCTCTTCTGATAGCCGGCAAAGTGCTTGTAGAAATAGCGGGGGGCGTCCGGCGCAGCGGAGGAATAGGCGCCGTGCTGCCAGCCGGGCTGGTCCAGAAAATCCCAGATGCGCTGGCGCCGCTCGTCGCCCAGGAAATGATCGAGTACGCGAATGTCGTTCAACGGCCGGTCCTTGCAACCCGCCCCGGCGGGGGCCGCACCGCGTTAACGGAACAAGGTTAAGGCCAGGTTAGGCACGGTCACAGGATCAGGTTTTCCTTGAGGAAATCGACGAAGGACCGCACCCGCAGCGCCAGTCGCGCATGGCCGGCGAACAGCGCATGGATGTCCTCGCCGTCCTGCGGATTGAACGGCTGGAGCACCTCCACCAGCCGGCCCGCGGCAAGATCGGCGGCGACGTGAAACCGGCCGAGCCGCGCGATTCCGCCGCCTGCCACTGCCATCAGCCGCACCGCCTCACCCGAATTGCCGAGGAACGGCCCGTCCATGGTCCGCTGCACCACCGCGCCTTCGATGCGGAACGGCCAGCTGTCGATCGAGCGACGGAAGTTGAAGCGCAGGCAGACATGGTCGTCCAGATCGCGCGGATGCCGGGGTGTCCCCGCCGCCGCGAGATAGTCGGGACTTGCGACCACTGCCATGGTGCTGCGGCCTAGCTTCAGCGCCTTGATCCCTGCATCGCGCAGGGGGCCCACCCGGATCGCGATGTCGGCGCGCTCCTCCACCAGCTCCACCAGCGCATCGGACAAGGTGAGATCGACCGTCACCGCGGGATGCGCGCGCAGATAGGCGGGAAGGATCGGGATGAGGAAATGCGTGCCGAACGGTACCGACGCATTTACCCGCAAAGGGCCGCGAGGCACGCGATCGCGGTCGAAGCTCTGCTCGATCGCATCGATCTCCGCCATCAGGCCGGAGACGCGCGCATGATAGGCCTGCCCCTCGGGCGTCAGCGCCAGTGCGCGCGTCGTGCGGGTCGCCAGTTGCACGCCCAGCCGCGCCTCGAGCCGAGCCATGCCGCGGCTAACGGCAGACGGGGTGATCCGTAGCGCCTTGGCAGCCCCGGCCAGGCTGCCCTGCGCCGCCACGGCCAGAAACATCTCCATCTCGCCCAGCCGGTTGTCCATTGATGATTCCGATGCACTTCTGTGATGCTGACTGGCGGTCTAATCAGCAATCCGCTGCGCGCCTACCTCCCGCCGGACACTGGAAGGAGATTTCGCATGGACCTGCAGCTCACCGGCAAGACCGCCCTGGTCACCGGTTCCACCGCCGGCATCGGCCTCGCCATCGCCGAACGGCTGGCGCAGGAGGGCGTCGCCGTGACGATCACCGGCCGCAGCCAGGCCAAGCTCGACGAAGCCGCCGCACGCATCAGCAAGCTGGGCAAGGTAACCGCGGTGCTTGCCGATCCCGCCACGGCCGACGGCGCGGCGACGCTGATCGCGGCGGTCCCGGAGACCGACATCCTGGTCAACAATCTCGGCATCTACGAAGCCAAGCCGTTCGCCGAGATCAGCGACGACGACTGGCACCATCTGTTCGAGGTCAACGTCGTCAGCGGCGCGCGGCTCGCCCGCCATTATTTCCCGCGCATGCTGGCGCGCGACTGGGGTCGGGTGCTGTTCATCGCCAGCGAGAGCGCGCTCGTCGTGCCGAGCGAGATGATCCACTATGGCATGACCAAGACCGCGCAGCTCGCCATCGCCCGCGGCCTGGCCGAGCAGACCCGCGGCACGAACGTGACGGTCAATTCGGTGCTGCCGGGGCCGACGCGCTCCGAGGGCATCGTCGAATTCATCCGCTCGGTGGTCGACGACAAGGACGCGTCCGAGGCCGAGCGCGAGGCGGAATTCTTCACCAAGATGCGCCCGCTCTCGCTGATCCGCCGGCTGATCGAGGCAGAGGAGATTGCCGCGCAGGTGGCGCTGCTCGCCAGCCCGCTCGGTGCGATCACCAACGGTGCGGCAATCCGCGTCGAGGGCGGCATCGTCCCGACGATCGCGTGAGCTGGATCCTCCCCTGCTTTGCAGGGGAGGATGCGGATCAGCCGCCGATCGCCTCCAACGCCTCGCTGGCTTCCATCCAGACCAGTTCAGCCGACTCAATCTGGCCGCTCACGTCCGCCCGACGCTTCATCAGGTCGGTCATGGTGAGCTTGGTCAGCGCCGCATCGGCATTGGCGGGATCGAACATCGCCTTTTCCAGCGCCGAAAGCTGCGCCTGGAGCCGGGCGAGTTCGGTCTCCGCCGCCTTGGCCGCCTTGCGCAGCGCCGTGCCCTTTTCGCGGGCCTCGGCGGCGGCGCGGCGGGCTTCCTTGCGATCGGCCTTGGACGCGCCGCTTTTGCCGCCGCTGCCGTCCTTGGAGAGGACGAAGCTGATATAATCGTCCAGCGTGCCGTCGAACTCGCGCGCGGTGCCCTGGTCGACCAGCACCAGCCGGTCCGCCGTCATCTCCAGCATGTGGCGATCGTGGCTGACCACCACCACCGTGCCGCTATAGCCGTTGAGCGCCTGGATCAGCGCCTCGCGCGCGTCGACGTCCAGGTGGTTGGTCGGCTCGTCGAGGATCAGCAAATGCGGCGCGTCGCGGGTGATCAGCGCCAGCGCGAGGCGCGCCCGCTCGCCGCCCGAAAGCTTGCCGACCTTGGTCGTCGCCTTGTCGCCCGAGAAACCGAACCGGCCGAGCTGGCTGCGCACCGCGCCGGGGCTGGCGCCGGCCATGTTGCGCGTCATGTGCTGCAAGGGCGTATCGTCGCGGTCGAGTTCTTCCACCTGATACTGGGTGAAATAGCCGACCTTCATCTTGCCGCTGCTGTTGATCCCGCCGTCCATCGGCGTCAGCTGCGCGGCGAGCAGCCGGGCGAGCGTGGTCTTGCCGTTGCCGTTGCGGCCGAGCAGCGCGATCCGGTCGTCGGGATCGATGCGCAGGTTGAGCCGCTGGAGGATCGGCGTGTCGCCATAGCCGACGCTGGCCATGTCGAGCGTGATCAGCGGCGGGCGCAGCTCGTCCGGATTGGGGAAGTCGAAGCTGAGCGAGGGATCGTCGACCAGCTCGGCGATCGGCTGCATGCGGGCGAGCGCCTTTTGCCGGCTCTGCGCCTGCTTGGCGGTGGAGGCACGCGCCGAGTTGCGGGCGATATAGTCCTGCAGCTTCTCGCGCTCGGCCTGCTGCTTCACGCGCGCGGCGGCGAGCTGGGCCTGGCGCTCGGCGCGCTGGCGCTCGAACGCGTCATAGCCGCCCGGATACAGCGTCAGCTTGCCGCGCTCGAGGTGGAGGATATGGTCGACGACGTTGTTGAGGAAGTCGCGCTCGTGGCTGACCAGCAGGATCGTCGCCGGATAGGACTTCAGGAAGTCCTCCAGCCACAGCACCGCTTCGAGATCGAGGTGGTTCGAAGGCTCGTCGAGCAGCAGCAGATCCGGCTGCGAGAAGAGCAGGCTGGCCAGCGCCACGCGCATCCGCCAGCCGCCCGAGAAGCTCTCCAGCTCGCGGTGCTGCATCTCTTCGTCGAAACCCAGGCCGACCAGGATGCGCGCCGCGCGCGACGGCGCTGCATGCGCGTCGATGGCGATCAGCCGCTCGTGGATCTCGCCGATGCGATCGGGATCGTGGCTGGTCTCGCTCTCCTCCAGCAGCGCGGCGCGCTCGACATCGGCAGCGAGCACCGTCTCGAACGGCGTCGCGGTGCCGCCCGGCGCTTCTTGCGCGATATAGCCGAGCTTGGCGCCGCGCGGCATGTCGACGCTGCCGCCATCGGGTTCGAGCTGGTCGGCGATCACCTTGACCAGCGTCGATTTGCCGGCGCCATTGCGGCCGATGAGGCCGATGCGGCCGCGCGGCGGCAGCTTGGCAGTGGCGGCGTCGAGGATCGTGCGCCCGCCCAGGCGCACCGTGATATCGGTCAGGTTCAGCATGATTGCCGCTCGCCTAGCCGATGCAGCGCCGCAGGGCCAGCCATCCGCATGCAAGGCGAACGATCTGCGCAAAACTCGGGTTTGGCCGTGTAACTATCTTGTCCCTCTGTGAAAATGCGGAGCAGGGGCGATGCGGCCGATCCGTGCGGCGAGGAATAGCTGCACGATTCCGCGAATTTTTTGCCGCACGAACAGAACCTTCCTCCGGCATTCTGCCTATAATTCCCATGTCGCGGTTGAATCCAAGACCGCCGGTGCGGACCATGAAGCTCGCGCTAAGAAATCTTACCGGGGGATAAATGGAAATAGAGCTGCAAGTCACGTCTTCCGCCATCATGCGCAATGCTGCCGACCTTCGGCAACAATGCATCGACGCATTGGCAGATGCCGGCGCGATCACCATCGATATCGCCGCCGTAACGGAAGCGGATCTTAGCTTCGTCCAGACGC
>NZ_BCYY01000043.1 GCF_001598435.1 Sphingomonas pituitosa NBRC 102491 | reverse complement strand
GAACGGCTTCGCCTCGGAAGTGACCCGCGTGGCCCGCGAGGTGGGCACCGAGGGCAAGCTCGGCGGCCAGGCGCAGGTGCCCGGCGTCGCAGGCACCTGGAAGGACCTGACCGACAACGTCAACTTGATGGCCGCGAACCTCACGGGGCAGGTGCGCAACATCGCCGACGTGACCACCGCCGTGGCCAAGGGCGACTTGTCGAAGAAGATCACCGTCGAGGTTCGCGGTGAGATTCTTGAGCTGAAGAACACCATCAACGTCATGGTGGACCAGCTTAATGGTTTTGCATCGGAAGTGACGCGCGTGGCGCGTGAAGTCGGCTCGGAAGGCAAGCTGGGCGGGCAGGCGCAGGTGGAAGGCGTTGGCGGCACCTGGAAAGATTTGACCGACAATGTGAACCTGATGGCGGGCAACCTCACCGGCCAGGTGCGCAACATCGCCGAGGTGACCACCGCGGTGGCGAAGGGCGATCTCTCCAAGAAGATCACCGTCGACGTGAAGGGCGAGATCCTGGAGCTGAAGAACACCATCAACACCATGGTGGACCAGCTCAACAGCTTTGCCTCGGAAGTGACGCGCGTGGCGCGCGAAGTGGGTTCGGAAGGCAAGCTCGGCGGCCAGGCGCAGGTGCCGGGCGTGGGCGGTACCTGGAAGGACCTGACCGACAATGTGAACGCGATGGCCGCCAACCTCACCGGTCAGGTGCGCAACATCGCCGACGTGACGACGGCGGTGGCGAAGGGCGATCTTTCCAAGAAGATTACCGTCGACGTGAAGGGCGAGATTCTGGAGCTGAAGAACACCATCAACACCATGGTGGATCAGCTCAACGGTTTTGCCTCGGAAGTGACGCGCGTGGCGCGTGAGGTCGGGACCGAGGGCAAGCTGGGCGGGCAGGCGCAGGTGCGGGGCGTCGCCGGGACCTGGGCCGACCTCACCGACAATGTGAACCTGATGGCGGCGAACCTCACCGGCCAGGTCCGCAACATCGCCGACGTGACCACCGCCGTCGCCCGCGGCGATTTGTCCAAGAAGATCACGGTCGACGTGAAGGGCGAAATCCTCGCGCTGAAGAACACGATCAACGTCATGGTGGACCAGCTGAACGGCTTCGCCTCAGAAGTGACCCGCGTGGCGCGCGAAGTGGGTACCGAGGGCAAGCTGGGCGGCCAGGCGCAGGTGCCGGGCGTGGGCGGTACCTGGAAGGACCTGACCGACAACGTCAACCTGATGGCGACCAATCTCACCAACCAGGTGCGCGGCATCGCCGACGTGGTGACCGCGGTGGCGCAGGGCAACCTCAAGCGCAAGCTGACCGTGGACGCCAAGGGCGAGATCGCCGCGCTGGCGGAGACGATCAACTTCATGATCGACACGCTGTCGACCTTTGGCGACCAGGTGACCAACATGGCCCGCGAAGTGGGCATCGAGGGTCGGCTGGGCGGCCAGGCGCGCGTGCCGGGCGCCGCGGGCCTCTGGCGCGATCTCACCGACAACGTGAACCAGCTCGCGGCCAACCTGACCAACCAGGTGCGCTCGATCGCCGACGTGGCAACCGCCGTGACCAAGGGCGACCTCACCCGATCGATCGCGGTGGAGGCCTCGGGCGAGATGGCGGCGCTGAAGGACAACATCAACGAGATGATCCGCAACCTCAAGGAACAGACCTTGAAGAACGCGGAGCAGGACTGGCTCAAGACCAACCTCGCGCGCTTCAGCCGCATGCTGCAGGGCGAGCGCGACCTGACCACCGTGTCCAACCTGATCATGTCGGAGCTGGCGCCGCTGGTGAACGCGCAGTACGGCGTGTTCTACGTCACCACCCGCGACGGCGATGAGACCACGCTCGAGCTGGCGGCGAGCTACGGCGCCGAGCGGAAGGATGCGCTCAAGCCGAAATTTGCGCTGCGTGAGGGTCTGGTCGGCCAAGCGGCTGCCGACAAGCGCCCGATCGTGTTGGAGAAGGTCCCCTCCGACTTCCTTCGTATCGGGTCCGGGCTCGGGCATGCCGCACCGGCGAACGTCGCGATCCTGCCGGCGTTGTTCGAAGACGAGGTAAAGGCGGTGATCGAGCTCGCGTCGTTCGGCGAGTTCAACGAGACCCACCAGAGCTTCCTCGACCAGCTGATGGAATCGGTCGGCATCGTGCTCAACACGATCGCCGCGACGATGCGTACCGAGGGCCTCCTCAAGCAGTCGCAGCTGCTCACCCAGGAGCTTCAGGCCCGGCAGACCGAGCTCACCACCAAGCAGGAGGAGCTCCACGCTACCAACGAGGAGCTGCAGGAGAAGGCGCAGCTTCTCGAGAACGAAAAGAAGCAGGTCGAGGCCAAGAATCTCGAGATTGAGATGGCGCGGCGCGCGCTCGAGGAGAAGGCGGAGCAGCTCGCGCTGACCTCCAAGTACAAGTCCGAGTTCCTGGCGAACATGAGCCACGAGCTGCGCACCCCGCTCAACTCGCTGCTGATCCTGTCCAAGCTGCTGTCGGACAATCCGCAGGGCAACCTGAACGACAAGCAAGTGGAATTCGCCCGCACGATCAACGGCGCCGGATCGGACCTGCTGAACCTGATCAACGACATCCTCGATCTGTCCAAGATCGAGTCCGGCACGGTTTCGATCGAAGTCGGCGAGATGCCGCTCGCCAGCATGAAACAGCATATGGAGCGGACCTTCCGCCAGCTGGCGGCGGACAAGAACCTGGACTTCAACGTCCAGTTCGATGCGAGCCTGCCCGCCACCATTCGCACCGACGAGAAGCGCCTCCAGCAGATCGTGCTCAACCTCCTGTCCAACGCCTTCAAGTTCACCGATCGCGGCTCGGTGACGCTGCGGGTACGCGCCGCGGCAAGCGGATGGAGCACCAACCATCCGGTACTGCGCAGCGTCGACAGCGCGATGGAGATCGCCGTGACCGACACCGGCATCGGCATCCCGGAGGATAAGCAGAAGCTGATCTTCGAGGCGTTCCAGCAGGCCGATGGTACCACGAGCCGCAAATATGGCGGCACGGGTCTCGGTCTTTCGATCAGCCGAGAGATCGCGCGCCTGCTGGGCGGCGAACTGCAGGTGCGTTCGCGGCCCGGCGAGGGATCGACGTTCACGCTGTTTGCGCCTTTCAATGCGGTGGCGCCTGTTGCGACCGCATCGCCCGGCGCTACTGCGCGCTATGACAATTCGGGCGCGATGGTGCCGACCGCGTTGCCCAACGCCTTCGACCTTTCCGACGATCGTGACAATCTGGGCGGGGATCCGTTCGTGCTGATCGTGGAGGACGACTCCACCTTCGCCTCCATCCTCCTTGATATCGCGCGCACGGCAGGCCTGAAAGGCGTGGTGTCGGCAGCGGGTGCCGGCACGCTCACGATGGTGCGCAAGCTACAGCCGCACGCGATCACGCTGGACCTCGGCCTATCCGACATCGACGGCTTCGTGCTGCTGGATCTACTGAAGCATGATCCTGCAACCGCGCACGTGCCGATCCACGTCATTTCGGGCGCCGATAAGGTAGCGAAGGCCCTGGATCTCGGTGCGGATGGCGTCACGGAGAAGCCAGCCGACAAGGAAATGCTGACAACGGTCTTCAACGATCTCGCCGCGCAGATTGGCAAGCAGCCCAAGGTGGTCGAGCTACTGCCAGGGGCCGCCGATCCGTTGCCGCAGGCGGCGCGCACGGTACCCGAACTGGCAGGCGCCAAAGTCCTGATCGTCGACGACGACATCCGGAACATCTATTCGCTCACCAGCGTGCTGGAGAGCTATGGCGTGCAGGTGCTGCACGCCGAGGGCGGGCGGGAAGGCATCGCCATCCTCGAAGCAACCGACGGAATCGACATCGCCTTGATCGATATCATGATGCCGGAGATGGACGGCTACGAGACAATGCAGCAAATCCGCCGGCGACCACAGCTGACGGACCTGCCCCTGATCGCCGTGACGGCCAAGGCCATGAAGGGGGATCGGCAGAAGTGCCTCGACGCAGGTGCATCGGACTATATCGCCAAGCCGGTCGACATCGATCTGCTGATGGCGCTGCTGCGCGTGTGGATCGCCCGTTCGCGGGAAGCGTCGCAGGCGGTCGCGTTGATCGTCGCGGAGTCGAACTGAGGTGCAGGTGCGAGCGAACATGACGGCGGCCACCACCACCTTGCTGGCGGATTCGCTTCTGGCAGCCAGCGGAGAGGATGCGCCGCTTGCGCGGGCGCGGGTGTTGCTGGTGGACGATGACGAGCGCAACCTGCTCGCCATCTCGACGGTGCTCGAGGATGTGGCCGAGATTGTCGTCGCCAACTCGGGAGAGGCGGCGCTGCGCCACCTCCTCAAAGGCGAATTCGCCGTGATCCTGCTCGACGTGTTCATGCCGGGCATCGACGGCTATGAGACCGCGCAGATCATCCGCTCCCGCGAGCAGACCAAGCGCGTGCCGATCGTCTTCCTCTCGGCGGTCAACAAGGAAGACCAGCATCTGCTGCGCGGCTATTCGATGGGCGCGGTCGACTACGTCTTCAAGCCGGTCGATCCGGTGGTGCTCCGCTCCAAGGTGGCGGTGTTCGTCGACCTGTTCACCATGACGAAGGAGATACAGCGCAAGGCGCGTCAGGAGCAGGCGCTGCTCGACGCCAATCTGCGCGCCAACGCGGAGCTGCTGCGCGCCGAGCAGGCATTGCGGCTGGCCGAGCAGCGCCAGGCTGCGATCATCGAGTCTTTGCCGATCGTCCTGTATCTGGAGGAGGTAAACGCGTCTCCGCGCGTGCCGAAGTTCGTCAGTGGCAACTTCGCGGCGCTGACGGGCTTTGCCTTTGAGGAGATTCAGGCGACGCCAAGCTTGTGGGTGGATCGACTGCACCCGGAGGATCGGGAGCGGGTCGTCGAGGCACTGGCGGAGCGCCCCGAAGGACGCTCCCTCGCGGTCGAATATCGATGGCAAACCGCCGACGGGCATTACAAGCATTTCCTGGATCAGGCGGTGCTCCTGCGTGACGCTTTCGGCGAGCCCCTGGAATTCGCCGGCACCTTGCTGGACGTTACCGAGCGCAAGGAGTTGGAAACCCAGCTGATCCAGGCACGCAAGATGGACGCGATCGGTCAGCTGACCGGCGGCATTGCCCACGACTTCAACAACCTTCTCGCAGCGATGCTTGGCGGTTTGAGCATGATCGAGCGGCGCGTCGCTCTGGACGAAGGTCAGCGCAAGGTGATCTACATGACCCGGCATGCTGCCGAACAGGGCGCCGAGCTCGTGAAGCACCTTCTCGCGTTCAGCCGGCGTCAGAAGCTGGCACCCGCGACGATCGAGCTGTCAGCTCTTTCGACGACGGTCACGGAGCTCCTCGCTCACACGCTTGGCGGCCTGGTAGAGCTCGTGTGGGAGATCGAGCCAGGTGTGTCGGCCGTCTATGCCGACTCCGCTCAACTCGAGCTGGCATTGATGAACCTTATCATCAACGCGCGCGATGCAATGCCAGATGGCGGGGTGATTACCGTTTCTGCTGAGAATGCAGAGGTCGCGGGAGCCGACGATACGACCCTCGCACCCGGCCGTTACGTGATCTTGAGTGTCCGCGATACCGGCTGTGGCATTCCCCCGCATCAGCTCGATCAGGTGCTGGAGCCGTTCTTCACGACCAAGCCGGTCGGAAAGGGCACCGGTCTAGGCCTCAGTATGGTGTACGGCTTCGTCAAGCAATCCGGTGGAATCGTCCGGGTTCAAAGCGAAGTGGGCCTGGGTACCCGGGTTCAGCTGTGGATGCCGGAGGCTTGCGCTCGCCTGGCGGATAGTCCTTCAACGACCGAGTTCTTCGCCGCCGATCCCAAGCCCTTGCGGGTTATTCTCGTCGACGATCACTACGCGGTGCGGCTGACGACCGTCGCTATGCTGGAGGATCTGGGACATAGTGTTGTCCATAGCGGTGATGCCGCTACTGCCCTCGACATGATCCGCCAGGATCCCGGAGCATCGGACCTCCTTATCACCGACTTCGCAATGCCGAAGATGTCCGGATTGGAGCTGATCCGGCAGGTGCGATCCGTAGCGCCCGATTTGCGGTCGATCATCATCAGCGGCAATGCTGATGTCCGCGACGTGATCGGTGACGACCTCGCGAACGGTGTGGTGTCGAAGCCTTTCACGCGCGATAGGCTACGTGCCGCCCTGCTTGAGGTAACGTCGGGATTCTCACGTCAGGATGCTCCAGTTGCCGAAGCGATTGTGAGGAGTGGTAGCGCCAAGAACGCCTGATCTGATCTTGAAAAACGACGTTCAAATTTTGCTTCATTGCCTCCGTGGCTGGATATGCGCAGCCGGAGCAGCGATGAGGTTCCCGCTGACCGCTGAATAACGCGCGCACGTCGATGAGTTCGAAGCGTCGTCACGCGTCCGCCGATGTCGGGCAACCACCGTCTGGCAGCCGCCTATCGGCTTCGCCGCTATGAGAAGCGCAGAGGCACACTGGCCTCCGCGCTTGCCATCAGGCGTTCCGCAGGCTGTCAGGGACTATGCCACCGTTCTCTGCCAGCTTGGCCATGACCGCCCTATGAAGCGCGATGTTCTGTTCGGCGCTTCCATCAGCCCCCGCGTGCACGTTCAGTTCGTCAGCGAGTTCCTTTCGCGCGGCCAGGCTCGAATCCAGGTCGAGGAGCTTAAGCAGATCCACGATGGACTGCTGATAGTTGCCACCTCCACCCTTGATCGCTGCCATTTCCGAGAGGACCGCTCCGACGTCGACGGAAGTCGTTGGTTGCTGCGCGGCCTCAGCTTGTGCGGCCGCAGGGGCCTGTGCAACTGGGGTGGAAGGACTGGCCTCGGTCGAAGGTGCTGGAGTCTCGACGCGTTTGTGGCCGAAAATGCGGTCGCGAATGCTGCTGAAAATGCTCATGCGGATCTCCTTGAGGCGCTCATGCGCTCGCGCGCTCAACGCCCTAGTCGACGGAGAGTTCGGCGGAACGGCGCCCTCTCGACGGCGTTCCCTAGTCGCCTGCGCGGTTCGCGCTCGATAGGGGAGACAAGAATGTACGCTGTTCGCTGGACGATGCTGGGTATCGCCGCCGTTGCACTTGCAGGCTGCGGATCCAAGACGGAGACGCATCGGACCGATACGGTGGTAGCTACGGGGAATGCCGCAAGTGCCGGATCCACCTCGACATCCGGGGCTCCCGCCTCTGCAGGCCAGTCGTTCGCCAATGCAGCTGCCGCCAGCGACGCCTTCGAGATCGCTAGCTCACAGTTCGCGCAGCAGCATGCAAGCAGCCCTGCGATCAAGAAGTTTGCGGAAAGCATGATCAAAGCGCACACGGATTCGACGGCCAAGCTGAAGTCGGCGGCTGCGGCTGCGAGCCCGGCGATCACGCCCGATCCCGCATTGACGGCGACGCAGCAGCAGAAACTCGACGGGCTGAAGGCACTGGATGGTACGGCTCTCGACAAGGCCTATGCCACGGCCCAGGTGGAAGCACATCAGCAAACGCTTGATGCCCTGAAGGCTAATGCTTCCAACCAGGGGGTGCCTCAGCCGCTACGCAGCTTCGCCACACAGTTGATCCCGACGGTCACTGCGCACCTCAACATGGCAAAGTCGCTGGCGAAGTGAGCTTGTGGGGGCGGCAAGGCCAAGCCGCCCCCAAGTTCCATCTTTCGGTAGCAAGCGACGCGCAAGCCTCCGGTGTCCCGCGGTTCGAGAGCTGCTGCGTGATCTAGCCGAACCCGCTCATGAGCTTGCGGATCTCGTCGGCCGCCGCCTGCTTCATCCCCCTCGGATCATTTTCGACCCGGGGTTGAACGTTATCCCCTTCCCGAGATCCACCCGACTGCTGAAGATGTCCGGGTTCCAGATGGGGTCGCGGAACCGCTGCGACAGCGTGGCGACACTCGGGTCAAAGGTCCGCGCGGGAACGCTGGGAATGGGCGGCTGCGGCGTTTCCTCAGCGTCGAGGGGAGACCAGCCCGCCACGGCCTGAATACAGATGGTGCGATGGAGGATCTGGTCACCGACCATGGCGCTGATCCGAACCGGGCCCGCCAAAATGCCTTTCGCCTGTGCCTCGGTGCCGTTCTGCTGCGTGATCTCGATCTGGCCTCCCATACTGGTCGACCACCAGCCCACTGCGGTCACGCCATCAGGCAGCGGCGAGACGCTGAGCAAGACCTTCTCCCCCTGAGCAACGGTCTTGGCAGCCGAGATGAAGGGTCCCCGCGGTAGACTGATCGGGCCCCGGCCCCCGCGGTCACGTATTGGAGGTCGGCCCCTCGATACGCTTTGACACCGCAGCTCGATCGGCACGACGCGTGCGTCCACTTCCTGCCCCTCACGCGTCGTGACATACGCGTACCCGCCGATGGTCCAGGCCGAACCAGGCAGATCTGGCACATCGGCAATCAGACTGCCCAGCGCAAGGCGGCCGGACTGAGCGGCTGCCGGTGGCCAGCTGATTGCGACCGTAACACCCCCTCGGCCGCGACTGGTCTTGGTGACTGTAGCTCCGAGCGCTTGCATTGCCTGCGAAAGGGCGAAGTCCGGTTCAGCGGCCGGCTGGTCGACCCCCGGACCGCAGCGCCGTTTTCTCGGCGCGAAATCGATGGTGGCCGCGTTCACCGACACATTTCCGACCACCAGGGTGATGGGCACTGAGGCGGAGCGCGCTTTCGCACCAGTTTGAACGATGCCAGGCGCTTCTGCCAGAATGACATGTGCGGCCATCGAGCGAGCGTCGGGTTCGGGTGTGCTGATCATCATCGAGCGCGGAAAGGTACGGTAGCCGGCCGCCTCCTCGACGAGCAATTCGCGCCGGTTGCCGGCAGGTACCGACAGCTGGAGGCGGCCATTCGAAGTAACTTGCGCGCTAGCCTTTGTGGCCGAGCGGACCTTGATCGCGCTTCCGTTTGCTGTGCCGAGATCTACCGTCTGTTCCAGCGGCATTCGAGGCACGACAGGTGGAACGACGACGCGGCCATGGGTCGGATCGATCGGGATCCGAGGGTTGGGCACCTTACGTGGATCGACCTTGGGGTCGAGCGGGGACACTCTTCCAGATGAAGACCCATCCACTCGGCCGTTGGCGCGGATCGCAGGCGCGATCTCGTCGAGGGTCGAAACATGGGTCGGAAGCCGCGGCTGGTATCTCTTGATCGACGTAAGATCGACAGGGAGTCCGCCTGCGTCCGTCAGATGTGGAGCACCGTCGTCCAACATCGTTACAAGCGCGTTCGTGACCCTTTCCTTGGGCAGGGCGATCAGCTCGACGGCGTCGTCGCGGGCAAGCTGGTCCACACGGCGCGTGTGAAGGTCGATCGCGGCCACATTCGCCAAGAGGCGCATCTCGTCCTTCTTCCACGCGAGGCCGACCTGGCCCCGAGGCGTGCCGGCGGAGGCCCGAACAGCATAGGTACGCGCGACTGGATCGAGCTTCTCGTGTCGAACGGCTCGAGCGACCGGACGAACGTCGCTAAGAAGCGCCTCCTCCGTAATCTGGAACGTCTGTGCAGTCAGATCGAGGTCGATCAGCACCGTGCCGTGGATCTCCTCGACGGAAAGCGCAACGCCGGAGTCGAGCATCAGGCTGACGAGGCCTGGCTTGTCACTCGACGTTACGCGGAGCCTGACCGACTTCGCGTTCATCATATGGATGGGCCGGGGCGCCATGACAGGGGAAGCCTGCAAGCCGTTCAGGGGTTCTACGGTCGTGCCCGGCCCGGGAACGCAGCTTCCGAAATAGGCTATGGCCGCGTTGAACAGCTCCGCTACGGTCACCAGAGACCAGTGGCCCTGATGGCCGTATGCCGAAAGCGGGATGGTGAAGCAGTATTTGCCGTGCCAAGGGGCATTCACGGTGTCGAACTTGAACGACCAGTTGCCCGTTATAGGGTTTATGTCGAAGTGGGAGATGGGATCGTTCGTGGGACCCTCGCGCTTGGCCGGGCTGTTCGGATTGTAGACGTGCACCTGGTTGTTTGATTCGGCGTGCGCCACGACCACGTGCCCTTCCAAAGGGTTCCATGCCTTGGAGAATGCAATCATGCGAGGGTCGACCCAGCCTCGACTGAGTTCGTCCCGCACGTCTTGAAGCATGGGCCTCGCATCCATTGTGTTCGGCGCCCCAGCGACGTTGCCGATGGAAACGAGCCGAGTGGTGTAGAAGCTGAGCGCCTCGGAGCTCATCATTGCGAGCTGGCCGACCTGGATGAGGTGGCTCAGTGCGGGAGCGGGTGACGACGCGCCGTTCGACTTGTCGAAGAGAGACCATTCCAGCGGGTACGGATTGCCTTCGACCGGAATGCTGTAATCGGAGATGATGCGCTGCCTGAAGCGAAGGGATGTCATCGCGAAGCCGTGGCAGCACCCGTTTCCGATCAGGTCTCGGGTAGCGTGATAGAAGATCTCTGCCTTGGGGCTGGGCACCACTTCGTCGAACGCACCGAACAGGTACATCTCGCCCTTGCCATAAGCCTCAACATAGCGATCCCAGCTGAACTCGTCCGGGAAGCCGTCTGCCTCCCCGCCGCTCATCGTGTTCACGAATGCAAATCCGCTGGCAAAGCGATAGCCGCTTGGGTGAACTGTGAATGTCTCAGACGAGTTGCCGGTGCCGGTCGCGGTGGCGACCTGGATGGGACCACTCGCCGCGCCGGTCGGGACCGGCACGGTGACCATGTTCTCCCATAGCATGTCGGGAGCCACCTTGGCTTCGATCGTGCCACCGGCGGCCGCAGTGAAGAAGACCCTCGTCGTCTGCCCGACGCGCGCATCGAAGCTGGAACCGGTTATAGTGACAAGGGTGGCGCCAGGGCCTGCGGGAGGAGCATCCACCCAGCCAAATTCGGGTGAGATGTCAGAGATCGTGGGAGCCGGAAGCTTGCTCAGGCTCGCGATGCTGATCGTCTTGGAGGAGCTTCTGCCATCCGCGTCGGTGACGCTGAGAGTACCTTGCCAGATCGTCCCGTCCGGACCGCCGACGCCTGAGAGCAGGATGCGCCGCTTGTCCGTGATGGTAATGGTAGGCGGGGACCAGCCGCTCGTAGCTGGCTTGGAGAGGCTCCACTTGAGATCGAGCCTGCCTCCTGTCGCGGAGAACTCGTGGCTTATGACCCCGCCGGGCTTCGCCTGGATCTTGCCAGTGCCGTTGATCTTCGGGTTCGTGAACTCGACCCGATGGAAGTCCGGTGCCGTCCAATGGCGATGTGGGCTCTCATCCTCCAGCCACACGACGCCCTGACCCTCCGGCGTCGCGTAGATGGGCTGCTCGTTCACATAGATCTCGATCTTGTCGAAGGCCCATCCGCCATAGATGGAGTCGGCGTCCTTGTAGAGCTGAACGATACTGATATCGTTCACTACGAAGCCGGCGAAATAGCTCGCCGGAGCCCAGCTCGTGTCGGTCGAATTTACCTCAAATCGGTTCGATCCATTCCCGGTCAGTCTGAACTGATACGCCTTCGTGGCCTTCGGGATCTCGATCAGGCGAATGTAGATATTGTCATCGGTGCCGGCGGCGAATTTGTCCGCGGTATGCGTGACAACCCGAATGCTGGTGATCGGGTCATCTGGCTGAAGATTTACCCCCATTTCGCGCTCCTCCCTCGCTATTCATCGCAGTGGCGCAGGTTATCGGTGACTCCACAGGACTTCGGCGCCAGTCTGCTGCAGTCGCTTCTACGATTCGCAATGCCTTGGATCTTGTGAGCTTAGCGAAAGGGTTGGCCGCATGCGTGGACAGGACCGCAATAAAGATGGACGGGAGAGCAGCCAACCGAACAGCCCGGGGCTGATCCGCTTCTCCACCAACGACCTGCCTGAACGGGATCGGGTTGCGCTTTGGCGGGACCAGATGGGACAGACCCTCACCGGCTGTAATCCGTCGTCGCTCGATGGAGGCACGTTGTCCGTCGATTTCGCGGCGGTCGGAGGCGCTGGGCTGCGTCTCGCAACGGTGGATCTTACAGACACCCGCAACAATCGAGACGCCTCGTGCCTGAGTGATGGTGACGAGGACCTTGTTCTCTTTCTGTCACTGAGCGGCGAGGGCTGGACGGACCATCATGGACAACGCGTGAGGCTGCAGGCCGGTGACGGCATGCTGGCGCGCTTCGATCGGACGCTCGACACCGGCTGGCCCAGAAGTCGGCTGCTGCTCGTTCGCCTCAGCCGCGCAATGTTAGGGGGTGTGCAGCCGGATGCGGTCCTTGGACAACGGCATCGAGGCCACACTACGGTGATGCGGCTGCTCGGCAGCTATGCGCGAACGGCTTGGGAGGAGGCAGCCAGGACCGGCTTTCTGCATCCGCTCGCAGAGCGGCACATGGCGGAGCTCGTCTCCAGCCTCTGTGCCGCAGGGCCCGACGAGCAAGACCGGCTAGCACGTCCAGCCCTAGGCGCTGCTCGTGTCGCTGCCATGCTCGAGGTCATGGCCTTGCGCTACTCGAATCCCTGCCTCTGTATGCGGGACGTGGCGGCTGCAGTCGGAGTCTCAGAGCGCGCCGGCCATCTGGCGTTCGAAGATGCGGAACTGAGCTTCACGCAAGAGCTCTACGACATCCGCCTGGCGAGAGCGGCAGAGCGCCTGAGCTATCGCTACGAGCGCGTGATGGACACGGCCTTTTCCGTTGGCTTCTCGGACATGTCGCACTTCCATCGACTGTTCAAGCGGCGATACGGCTGTACCCCGCGGGAGTGGCAGGAACGCTCGGATTTTCATCTGAGCTGCGACCGGAGGGTTACAGCAGAGCGCGTGTGACTGGCTTCGTCCATGGGCGCTCGTTGGGCCGTCAGGAATGCGGTCGGCATGCGCGCGTCCCGAACTCATTTCTCGGCTCGTTCCAGCCCGGTCAGCGAACCGCGATCTTCATGTCTAGCCATAGCGGCACATGCCGGTATAGCGGCCAGCTCTATTCGGGTTGAGGAAGACCATGCATAGCCTACCAATGATCCTCGCGACGGCCGCCGCGCTTGCAAGCGGCTCCGTCGGCCAGACTGGCTCCGTCATTCCAGTCAAGTTCCGAGGGGAGTGGGCTCGAACACTGGGCGACTGCAATCTGCGGGGAGGCGAGAACAGCGCGGGATTCACCGTTACGGCCAAGACCATCGTCTACTACGAGGACCGCGAAGAGGTGAAGCAGGTCCGTATGACCGGTCTCAACAGCCTCGCGTACACCAGCAAGTACGTCTCGACCGACGGCGAGGAGCCTTCCAAGGGAACCTTGCGGCTGTCGCCGGACGGCACCCGGATGCTAGGCTCCGACCGCTCGTCTGATCTCGTTCGCTGCGTCAAATAGGCAAGCCTACTAGGGAGCTCGCCCAGATGCCCGCGAGGCGCCGTGGAGGCGGTGACCCCCGCCTATCTCACCAGCTGGCGGCTTCCACGGCGTGATTGTAGCTCGCTACCATCTGCTCAGCATGCGTGGGGCGGCGCGTCTCCTTGAACGTCCGGTAGCTCCCGAGCATCGAAGACAGGAAGTGTAGTTCTGGCGGATCCTTCCCGTCCGACTTGGCTGCGGCAGCGTGCGCGGCAGCAATCGCCTGGTCGATAATCGCAGCATCCGCATCGCCTTGGGCAAACAGGGCGGCGTCGCGGGCTTGGGAGCCGACGAAGCGCTTGATCATCCCGTTGGCGCGGAACATCGCAAGTCGGCGGTTATAACCCAGGATATCGCCGTCAGCCTTCAGCTTCTCGATCGCAGCCGTGTCTCGCTTCAGCGTCTCGCGGTCGAGCATCTCGCCGAACCGCTTCAGGTCCGCATCGGCAGCATCGAGCTCGGCGAGCATCTGCGGATCCTCCTTACGCCCCCGGGCCAGCTTATCATTCAGATAGGCCTTGCCCGTATAGTAGGGGGAGAGGTCCGCGAGATGCGCTCGCACCTTGGTCAAGGATCCGATCAGCGCATCGGCAGCCCCCTCAAGCTCAGCGGAAGCACCCGATAGAGTGCGAGCAGCCTTCAGCTGCTCGATGCCCTTGTCGATCATACCGGCATCGACCAGAAACTCGCCCTCGAGCGTGGCGTGCGCGACATCAGCCTTGCGGTATTTTGCCGCCTGCTCGGTGTACCCAAAAGAGCCAAGCAAGCGATTATGGGCCGCGATGAAGGCGTCCACCTGGTTAGGTGCCGCGGTGCCGGAAGAGGCGCTGCCCTGCTCCTGGCGGTCCGCCTTGTCGCACGCGCCGAGACATAGTGTCGCTGCGCCCAGCACAGCCGTGAAAAACATCGTACGCTTCATTGTTGCTCCCGTTTGATTACTCTGCGTCGGCCAGCGACCATTTCAACGTCGCCTGTTAGGCATCAAAGCCAAGTGCGACCGTCAGCTCCGGCGCAGCCGTAGGGCGGCAATTGATCCGGGAAGCGTTCGCGTAGACTATGGCAGCCCCAGCTGCGCAACGGCTTCGGCGCGTGACTGTTCAGTGCGATGCCGACCTCGTCGTACGGGCTCTCTGCGCGAGCCACGTACAGGTACCAGCGGCCGCCGAACATCACTGTCGCCGCGAGGAGCACGACGCAAACAACCTGCACGATCTTCTTCATGGAACCCCTCATTGCGACGTGAAAGTTTCCGTTGCAGGCCGCTCCATCAAATTCAACCCTTCCGCGCCCCGTGGCTGGCCGCCAGTCGTACTGCAGGCAGGCTGGATACAAAGTCGAACCTTCAGCTGATAGCCGCCCAGGCGAGCGTATGCCGAACGCGCGCCCGGAACTGGACGCCTTTGCCTCTGGAGCAGTTCGGTCCGGCTTGACACTCGCCTTGCCGTTTTCGCTACTTGACCTTCCCGTCTCCCGTCGACGATCGACGCGATCGATCGAGAGGCAAACCGAAGGAGGAACGGATGGCATATCGCCGAACGCTGCCGGGCGATGCGCTCGCACTCGAAATGCCTGACGGCACGGTTCGACAGGTACTGTTCGCCGGCGCGCGCGCGGTCGCAGATGCTCTGACTCCGGGGCGTCAGTTCCTCGATGCCATCGCAATCTCCTGGGGCCTCCTGCCACTGGGTAGCACGTTCGTATCGGAGGCTAGCACGCCTGCCGAGACTTGGGATCCGGGCGCCAGCAAGCGAGTTTCTGGCATCGCCTTCGGCTTCGCGGCGCTGGGCAGCGAGGTCGAGCTCGCTGCGATCCACTCCAGCAGAGACGACGAAGCGCGTCGCTTGGCGCCTCTTGCCGCGGAGCGCTACAAAAGGCTGGCGCGGGCTCTCCGATCCCCTGAGGGTAGCCAGCCTCATCTTCGCGACGCGCTGCTCGTAGACGTCCTCAAGGGTCAACCGGAAGCGCGCGGCGAGGATGTGGTCAGAGCGGCCTGCAGTCTTCATCCGGATGCGGCTAGAGGATTTTACCTGCACGACCGCGCGCGCCATTTTCAATGCTTCTCATGCGGAGCCTGCGGATCGGAAGTCGATTGGCTCAAGGCGAAGTACGGCCTATCCCGCGAGCAGGCCACGTCGCTTCTCGCGGGCTAGGAGGGGCGGCCAAGCCGTACGGTCATCCGCCCCATCGCCTGCCCGCCGCCGCGACTAGCGAAAGCGAGTTCGCGCCGTCAGCTCCTCGCACTCTGGACCCATCCCTCGGGCTCCTCTGCCGGCGCGGTAGACGTTGAGCGCCAGCCAGAGCTCTTCCGGCAGCTTTTCTGCATCGGACACTTCCTTCCACCAGACCCGAAGGTCCCCGTCCCATCGGTATCCGCGGTCGCGAAGCTCGTCCTTCACGTCGAATGAGGCGCCATAGGCTCTGAGAAGCCACGATGGATGCGAAGACCGTTCCACGAGCAGCGATAGGGCCGAACGATCGCTTGCGAAGGGATGACGGAGCAGCTGGATCAGTCCGTCGACTTCGCTCGCATCATCCTTTGGGTCGATGAACCATCCGATCTGACATAGCAGGTACCCCAGCGATCGCCCTTGAAGATCGTGGCTCCGCCAGTCGATCTGCGTCATCGAGCAGGCCCAGGGCAGATCGGCTGCCTGCGGCAGCTGGGTTTCGATCCATGGGCGGGCGAACGCAGCACCATGAGAAACGATGATGGACGAGGTGCGCAGCATGTCCAGCAATTCCTGTCGACCGATCGCATCGTCCATGAACCGACCGGCTTCCACGCTGCCGGCGGCCACCTCGAGCTCTGAGCACGCGGAGGGAGCGCTCATGCACCAGAGTTGCGGCTTGCCGAGGTACGTCACCACGCCATCAGCATCGTAGCGGAACTGGCGGACGGTCACACTGACGCTGAAGTCGCCAGCATCTTCCGAACCTGACGTGGTTACGTTCAATGCGACCGCAGGCTTGGCAGCGACGTCGCATCCTTCACCTGTCGGTCCGTCTTGAAGTCGGACCCGGTGGAGCAGGCGTACGTCTTCGTTTCCGGACGCATGATCGCGTCCGACTTCCTTCGTTCCATTCATTTGCTTCTCCTGGCGGCTTCAGGCGCCGCTATGTAAATGCAGGCGCCAGACTGGTCAGATCTCGATGCGCTGTTCAATGTCTACGGCAAACGCGAGTGCCGAGGGGGTCGTGCAGTTGCGCTCGATCTCGCGGATCATGTCAGCCACGGCCGGGGGGACGATCGCAGCGGCAATGGGCGTGGCGGGGAAGAAGCCGCAGCGAAGTTCCGCAATCCCCACGACGTCGTCACCGAATCTCGAACGAAGGCGTTGGACAACCTGTGCGTGATGATGGGCCACCGAGGCATGGAATGCCTGAATCATCAGGCTCCCGTCCGCATAGATGATGGTGGCGGTGTAGAGCCGCGGCGTGGGCATCTGGCGAGCCAGGGAGCTACGGCCGCGCTTCGGTCTGATCAGGCGGCGGACGCTTCGACCTGCAGCGCGATCGGGCTCGCCATCGCTGGCTGGGAGCGAACATTGCGGCTCACGCTTCCTGGGCGCAGCTGGGCGCGCATTCGGCTGCTTGGACATGAAGGGCCCCTTCCTCAGAGGCGGAATTTGTTCCGGAACACTCAAGCTTCGTCTCCTTTCTTGTCGAAGTGGCGACCGTCAGACGTACAGCGGCGAGGGCTGCCCTCCCGACCTCTGGTCGAGCAAGTCGTCGAGCAGGCTGGGGTCGGCGTCCAAGCCGATCGCCAGAGCATGCAGCAGGATCGCCCGCTTGCAGCCGGCAAGCTCAAGAGAGGCATCGATGGCGTCGCCGCCATCGAAAAGCGCCAACGGCGCGAGCAGCCATGCTACGGGATCCTGCTCGAGGCCTTCGCGCTGAAAGCGCGCTCCAGTTTCAGCGGCGACGATTGCGAGCCGGATCAGGCGGCGCTTGGTGACCAGGACGGGCGGATCGTTGCGGTCGTCCGGATCGAGCGGGTCCGGCCAGTAGAACGTTACCGGCGGGCGGCTGAATTCGTGAAGCTCTTCAATGGTGGAATACGCGTGCATAGGTCGGTCCCCTTCAGTCGCGTGGTGGACTCCAGATCCAGGAGCCGTGAGAGCGGCCCCTGCAACTCATATAGGAAGATGATGCACATCATTTCCACAATTCCAGAAACGTCGTACCAATTTTGGTGGTTAAGCGCGCCTTCAGCAATTCCGCCGTAGGCGGTTGATCGGCGGAACTTTTCGATTATTCTCGTAACATGGAACTGTCAGACGCGGTGATCCTGTTGAGCGCTCTCGCGCAGCCAACGCGCTTCCGGTGCATGGCCATGCTTGCTGAGAAGGGAGAGGCAACGGCTGGCGATTTGGCGTCGAGCTTGAGCGTGCCGGCTAATACGATGTCCAGTCACCTCACCGTCCTTGCGCATGCGGGCCTTGTGTCGTCGTCGAAGGCCGGGCGTCATGTGGTCTATCGAGCGCATGCGGAGCGCGTCGAGCTACTAATTGAGAGGCTGAGCACCTTGGCCGCGAGCGAGCTGAAGGCAGAATGATCGTCTAGCCAGACCTGTTCTGGCTCTGGTCAGCCTGACGGATCGCAGCCGGTCGTGCATGCCGGCGAAGACATCGGCTAGAGGTTGGTGCTGTCGCAGGACGCCTCGTGGAGGAGAATCACGCTCGGAGCCAAGTATGCACATG
>NZ_BCYY01000042.1 GCF_001598435.1 Sphingomonas pituitosa NBRC 102491 | reverse complement strand
CGGTGCCGCCGGCGGTCAGCACGCTCTCGATGTTGGTGACCTGGGTGCCGGTGTAGTTGCTGTTCGACGCGGAGAGCCCCACCGAGATGGTCGGGCTGAGCTTGTCGAGGCTTCTCAGGCCTTCGCTGCTCTTGTTGAGCGTGATCTCCGAGGTGACGCCGAGCGTGAAGCCGCTGCTCCTGGCGGTGCCGCTCTGGCGGTCCTCCTCGGTCGCCGCCGCCAGCGTGATGGCGCCGTTCGCCGCGAGGGTGAGGTCGCCCTTGGCGTCGACGGTGGAGCCGCGCACGTCGATCGTGCCGCCGGCGCCGGTGCCGTTGGCGACGATCGTCACGTCGCGGCCGGTCACCGCGCTGCCGACCACCGTCTCGTCATGCGTGGTGTTGGTCGAACTCGACTTGGAGATGCCGAAGGTCGCGCCCACCGAAATGCCGAGGCCGCCCTCGCTCTTTTTCCACGCGGCCGCGAGATCCTCGCCTGCCTGATAGGCGTTGACCGCCGCCATGCCGCCGGCGAGCCCCGCCACTGCGGCGACACGATCGTTGCCGGTGCTGGTTGCAAGCTGCGCCATGCTGGCGAGGTTGCCGACGCTCTGCAGCAACTGGCTCTGCACGCCGATGGTGACGCCGACGCTCGAGGTCTTGGTGGTCTGGGTGGTGTCGCGCACGTCCAGCGCATTGGCGATGCTGACCGAGGCGCCCTTGAGCAGCACGTCGCCGCCCGCCGCCACCGTGCTGCCATTGATGCCGAGCGCCCCGCTCGTCTCGATCGTGAGGTCGCCCGCCTTGGTGCCGACCACCGATCCGGACTGGGTCACGTCGGTGGTGCTGCCGGTGGTGCTGGTCTTGGCGACGCCGAGGAACAGCCCGCCGCCGCCCAGCGAGAAGCCGCTCTTCTTGATCGACGAACTGCTCTGCTCGGTATCGGTGGTGGCGAGCGTGCCGATCGTCACCGGGCCGCCGGCCGTAAGCGTCAGCCCGTTGGCGGCGACCAGGTTGGCGCCGGTGATCGTCACCGCACCGCTCGCCGTCAGCACCCCGGTGTCTCCCGACAGGGTGGAGGCAACCGCGGTCTCGTCGTGCGTCGTCGTGCTGGTGCGCTTGGTGGTGGAGGAGAGCAGGCCCGATTTCTTGGAGACGGTGTCGATGCGGGCATCGACCGTGTCGATCACCCCGGACAGCGTCAGGCTGCCGATATCGGCGGCCAGTGCGCCGGCGGCATTCACCGTGGCACCTTCGATCTTCACCACGCCCGGGGTGGCGAGAGTGAGGCCGCCGGCCGCGTCGATCGTCGACAGCTGGTTGGTGGTGCTGGTCGCGCTGGTGGTGGTGGTGCTCTTCTTGCCGGTCTGCGCGCGCTGGTCGAGCGTCGCGGTCTCCTCGGCGGAGACGATCGCAATGCCCTGGCCGCCATAGAGGGTGATGTCGCCCGTCGCCTTGTCGGTGGTCGTCACGCTGCTGCCGGTGATCGTCAGCGCGGCGCCCGCGGCGAGCGTCACCGGCCCGGCAGCGGTCACGCTGGTGCCGACGAACGCGGTCGAGGTCGTGGTGCTGCTGGCGTTGGTGTATTTGCCGGTGCGCTCGGACTGGGTGGTGGTCGTCGTCGCGCTGGTGCCGCCGAGCGACAGCGCACCGCCCGCCATCAGTTGCGCTGCGCCCCCGGCGCTGAGCGTCGCAGCGTTGAGGCTGAGGTCGCCGCCCGCTTGTAACTGCAACGCGCCGCCCGCCATGATGCTCGCCCCGGCGAGCTGCTCGGTGACGGTGCGGCTGTTCGACCAGTGGCGGCTGTCCTGAAAGGCCGAGGTCGCGCTTTGGCTGGTGCTGGAGATCGTCGCGGTCACGATATCGCGGCCCGCCTGGAGCGTTGCGCCGGTATCGGCGCGGATCGTGCTGCCGCCGGCAAGCAGGATGTCGCGACCGGCGCCGGCGAGCACCGATCCGCCCGCGATCGTGCCGCCGGTCGCGTTGACCAGATCGCCGCCCTGCGCGGCGAGCGCGACGATATCCTTCGCCTGGATCGTGCCGCTGTTCTCGATGTTGCCGCTGGCGGTGATTGCAACGTTCTTGCCCGCAACCAGCGCGCCGCCCGCGATTGCCTTGGCGTCGCTGGCGGCGAGGTAGACGACGGGGACGAGTACCTCACGCCCTTCGACATTGCTTCGGACGTACCAGACCATGGGCTCGGTAAGCGCGGCGACCTGCTCGGGCGTCAGCCCCACCCCGAGCTGCAGGCCTAGGCCGGCCTGCGCCTTCTCCGCATTCTTGAGCAGACCCTGATATTGTTCGAGCGCCGACCCGAATTCCGAGAGCTGGGCCTGGCCGGACTTCGCCTGCACCTCCCGCGAGACCAGCATCGCCTCGAAGAAGCCATCGCCGAGCCGGGTATAAGTGGTCGCGCGGTCGGGCGAGACGCGGTCGAAGAACCACTTGGAATCGTACAGCGCCGCTTCGGAGGCGAGCGCGGCATTGCTGCTGAACAGATAGGTGGAATTGGGGTTGGCGCTGTAGGTGAACAGCGATGGCGCGTTGCCGGTAAGGTTGAAGCTGGCGAGGAACCCGCCCAGGAACGTGCCGAACGCCTGGTTGGCAAGCGTCGGCGCGCCCACATTGTTCAGCCCCGTGACGAGACCGGGGACGATCGTCGACGCGGAAGGCAACGGCGTCACCGTACCGGCTGATGCGCCTGCTGAGCCCGCACCGGGAACAGGCGTCGACATGCCGGGCAGCGCGGGAGAAACCCCGCCCCCCGCGCCGATCCCGCCGGGGAGGACGAGGCCGCTGCCCTGCGGGAGATCGGAGAAGCTGGTGCCGGCGTAACCGGCAACGGCATCGGTATCGACTGCGCGCTTGCCCTGCAGCGCTGCGGAAACCGTGCCGCCTGCATTGCCGCTGACGGCGCCGACCGCCGAAAGTGACGCTGCTCCCGGGGACCCGAGGAACTCCCCGGCGATCGTCGTATCGGCCAGCGCCGTTGCCGCCGCGCCATCCGCAGCGTCGCGAACCCGGCCGACCACCTGTACGCCGTGCACCGACGTGCCGGATACGCTACCGACGCTGGCGGTGCCGACCGCGGACGCGCCGGCTGGACCGCCCACTCCCGACCCGCTTGCCCGTTCAGCAGAAGCAAGGCTGACACGGACGGTACCGCCCGTTCCAGCCGCGCCGGATGCCACGCTCCCCCTGCCCTGCCCGATTATGCCGGCAGCGCTGCCGACCCCAACGGCGCTCGCACCGCCCGAAGATGGACCAGAAACGACCGCGCCGCCTGCATTGACAGCGGTAGCGGATGCGCCGTTACCGACACTCGCAGTTCCGGGCGAGCCGGCACTTGGAGCCGCGCCGGTCGCATGCTGGGCCACTTGGTTGGCGGTGTAGTTGTCCGCACCAACCAGATTGTTCGCGACATTCTTGAAGGCACCAGCGCTGATCGTCACCGTGCCGCCGGCGCGGATGATGGTCGGTGCCGCCACTATGCTAGTATTGACTCCCCCGGTAACGAGTAAGTCCGAAACATTCGTGACTGATCCTGCCGTCGTTATTCGAACGTCGCCACCAGCATTTATCGAGGAATTACTGTTCGTTACGCTACCAGAACCGGCGTCGATCGCAATAGAGCCTGCCGCGTACACCCCGGAGGATCCCGTCAAAGCCGATACGACTGAGCTGTTCGTCGAGCCGGTCCGCAGATCATACACCGAATATCGTATCGAAGACGCGTACCGCCCCGCTGATACACAGCCGGCAAATCCACTCAGATAGTCGTCGTTTCTGAGGCACTTCGTAGCACTATTCGCATCCGTAGGATCGGGATCAGTTGTAATGACGATACCGACATTGTCTTCGACCAGAACCTTTCTTTTGTCCGGGGAGTACGCGTAGAAACTTTCCGACGAAAGCGAAGCACCCGTAGATCGATCAATGAAGGAGGTTCCTCCGGCACTGGACGATCCCGTAATGCTCAACTTCTTGACGCCGTTGACGAAACCGCCCCCAGTCAGGTTGAATTGTACTCCGCCCCCCAGCGACTGGATCGTCGCCGACTGGTTCGCCACGTCATGCGCGGTGATCGCGATGTCGCTCTGCGCCAAGATCAGGCCGTGGCTGCCATTGCCCTGGTCGTCCCCGACATAGTCATTGGTCAGCGCGCCCCCGGCTGCCAGGGTCAGGCGGCTGCCGGAATAGATCGTGCCGACATTGTACAGCGATCCCGCCGCCTGCAGCGTCAGGCTGCCCGAGGTCGCCAGCAGCCCCGAATTGCTGATGTTTGCCGCGCTGATCCAGTAATTGCCCGAAGGTGCGAAGCTGCCCGTGTTGGTGAAGTCGCCGCCGAGGAACAGCCCGACATTGTCGCCCTTGAACGCGCCGGCACTGTTGACGAATGCGCCTGCATCGGTCTCGCTGACGATAGTCGCGGCGGTGATACCGCCATTGGCGCCGCGGGCATCGTTGACGATGTTGCCGCCAGCAGATTTTAGGAAGACCACGCCGTCGGACCAGAGACTCCCCTGATTGGTGAAGCTGCCGTTGGTCTCGATGTCCAGGTTCGCCGAGGCACCGATGTCGCGGCCGACGCCGGTGGCGTTGCCCGCCCCGCCTCGCACCGTGATCGACCCGGCGGCATTGATGGTCGCGGTATTGGCCGAAAGCACCACCCGCCCATTCGACGCCGTGGCACCGCCCAGCGTCACGTCGCCGGCGGCGAGCCGTGCGGCCATCCCCGCCGGAGAAGCGCCCGCGGCCGTGAACGCCACCTGGTTCTGGCCGGAATTGAACCCGGACAGGTTCAGCGCCGATCCCGAAACCGCCAGGGCGTTGCCGGCGACCAATTGCGCGGCAGCGGTGGAGACGACTTCCCCGCTCGCCTGCACCGTCAGATTGTTGCCCGCCTGGATCGAACCGTCCAGCATCAACCCGCGCGCGCCCAGCCCGCCCGGCGAAAGATCGTCTCTGTTGCGGAGGAGCAGATCGTGGCCGGCGATCACGCCGAGGCGCACCGGGTTGCCGGCCCCGTCGCGAGTAAATTGTGCCCCGATCAGCAGGTGCCCGGCGGCCAGCGTCATGTCGTTACCGGCAATGATCTGCGCCGATCCGTCCGCCACCAGCGCACCCGCCATCGACAGGCGCAGATCGTGCCCGGCGCTGATCTTGCCGGCCAGTTGCGCCGAGATCGGCGTACCGCTGAAGTCATAGCCGGTGCCGTTGATGCCGATGCCGCCCGATCCGTTCAGGGCGTCGCTGCTGTCGAACACAAGGTCGCGCCCGGCCTGGGCGGTGCCGCCAGCGCGGATCGCCAGCGTACCGCCGCTCAGCGTAAGGTCATTGCCCGCCAGGAGTTGCCCATCGACCGTCAGTGCGCCACCGCCCGTCGTGGTGATGGCGACGTCGCGCCCCGCGGCCAGCCGTCCGCTGGCATCGATGCTGGTGGCGCCGGCGCTGAAGCGCACGCTGCCAGTGCTCGCGGTAATCGAACCCGCAAGATCGAGCGTGGAAAGGCTGCCCAGCCGCGCATCGCCCAGATAGGTGCCGAGCGTGGCCCCGGCGTTCACCGTCAATGCCGGCGCCGCGCCGCTATAGCTGGTGAGCGTCAGGTCGCCATTCGCGACGGTCGCGCCGCCAATCGTCACGCCGTCAGCAGTGATACCCAGTGATCCAGTGGCGGATAGCGTGCCGAGACTCTGTACGTTCGCGCCGCGAAGGGCGACGTTGCCGCCGCCGATCGCGGGCGTCGCCTGGGCACTTCCGGCAATAGTCTGGCTGCCCCCTGCCAGCGTGAGCATCGATCCGCTGGCGAGCTGGAGCGCGCCCGACGTGGTGAGCGTTCCGCTGGAGGTGAGATCGCCGCTGGCGGTGATGAAGAGGTCGCCGCCGGCTGCCACCATACCGGCATTGGCGAAATTCGCTCCCGACAGCGTGATGCCGTTCGCGCTCTTGAGCGTGCCGCCATTCGCCACGACGAGGGTGGGGATTGACCAGGCGATCGCATTCCCGGCCTCGGCAATGCCGCTGATAGTGACGCTACCGGCGGTCACGCCGAGCGTGCGATCGGCGTGGAGCAATCCGGCATTGGTGATGCCGCCGGCATTCAACGTCGCAGACCCGCCCACGCCGCCCGCCGAGACGGTTGCGACGATCGTTCCGGCATTGGTGATGCCATCGGCACGCAAGGTAACCGATCCACCGCCTGCAGCCGCGCCGGAACCGCCGGCGAAGATGCCGGCGCCGCCCTGGTTGACGATGGTACCGCCAGACACCCCCAGCGAGAGATCGCCCAGCGCGACCAGATCGCCTGCCGAGACATAAGTGCTGGCCAGGTCGACGCCGATGTTCCGATTCGCTTGCAGCAGGCTGGCCGAACCCAGCGTCAGGGTCCCACCCGACACGGTCACGCCGGCATTGCCGATCGCCTGCGCTCCGCTGAGCAGCGTCATGCTGCCGGCGTTCAGGCCGAGCATACCCGCTGCGTAGGCTCCGCCGGACTGGTTGATGGCGCCGCCGAGCGTAATGCTCGCGCCGTTCAGCGTGACCGCCCCGTTGTTCGAGACGATCGCGCCCGTGGAGATCAGCGCGCCGCCGCTGCTGAGGAGGATGCTGCCGTCGGGCCCGCCGCCACCCAGTGTTCCGGCGGCAATGGCACCCGCATTGGTCAGCGCACCCGCCGCGGAAAGGCGGGTCGTTCCCAACGTATCCACCCTCGCGCCACCTGCGACGACGAGGTCGCCCCCGCGCGCGGACAGCCCGATACCCGCAGCACCTTGCGCACTGGTCGTACCCCGCAGGGTGATGCCGCCCGCGATATCGCCGACGATCCCGCCACCCGCCGAAAGGTTGGTGCTGTCCAGGCCCGCCGCCGTGATGCTCAGATTGCCACCGGCGGCGATGGTCCCGGCGTTGGTCACGCCCGCCCCGACACGCAGCGTGGCGCTGCCCAGTGTGCTGACCGCCGGCCCTGCGCTGTCGCCTCCGATCGTGAGGCTGCCTCCCGCATCCAGCGCCAGGTCGTTGTTGGCGGAAAGTCGCCCGCGCAGATCGACGCTGCCGCTGCTCGCCACCGCGAGCGTGCCATTGTTGCCAGTGCCATAGGCGGTCAGGACCGCGCCGGCCGCCAGCGTGAGGTCTCCGCCACTGGCGGAGACGCCGACGTTTCGCCCTTCCACGGCACCGTTCAGGTCGAGGGTGCCGCCGGTCGCCCGGATCGATACCGTGTCCAGGCCGGCGACGCTGCCATCGATCGTGGTAGAACCGCCGGTCAGATCGACTGTACCACCCGCCGATATCGTGCCGGTGCTGGACAAGGTTTGCGCGGTCGCTGCCAGGCTGCCGGTCGAACCGAGCGCGCCGGCGTTGGCAAGGCTGCCTCCCGCGGACAGCACCAGTGTTCCGGTACTGGTCACCTGCCCGCCTGCCGTGCTGGCTCCCGCTTGCACGACGCCGTTCCCCGTTACCGTAAGCGCCCCGGCCGTGCGGATCGTAAGCGAAGTGCTACCGGCGAGCGTGCCCGCCAACGTCGCGCGGCCGGCGGCCTGCAGCGCGGCCGTCCGCGCCGAGGCGAGTGCGCCTTGAGCCAAGGTGATATCACCCGAGGTGCTGATCAGCGACAGGGCGCCATTGCCTCGGATCGCGCCGCCGAGCGACAGGCTCGCACCGGCCAGCTCGGCGTCACCCACCGCATCGCTGGTGCCGCCGTGGTACAGCGCCCCGGACGCGGACAGACGTAACCCGGCGTTGGACGCCAGCGCCGCATTCTGCACGAGTGTGCCGCCGCTGCTGAGGGAAAGTCCGGCTAGGCCGGTTAGCGCACCGCCGAGCGTCGCGTCTCCGCGGATCGTAGCGGTGATCGTGCCATTGGCCTGGACAGCCCCGGTGGTCACCAGGCTATCGGACTCGAGCGACAGGTCCCCCAGGCCGGCCAACGTGCCACGGAGCGCAAGCCCTTGGCCGCCAAGCCGCGTCGTTCCGGTCGCGCTCGCACTGCCGGCGAGGTCGAGGGTTCCGCCGGCAGTGACCGTCAGATCGCCTGCCTGGAGCAGCTGCCCCTGTCCGTCGACCGTTCCTGCTGCCAGCGTTCCCGCCAGCTGCAGGTCGCCCGTGCCGGCGATCGCCAGGCCTTTGGCGGCGCGGATGCTCCCGCTGCCCGAAAGGTTGGTAGCGGACAGCGACAGCACGTCCCCCGCCTGCACCGTCGAGGTCGCGGCAAGCATCGTTGCGCCGCCGTTCAGCGTTAGCCTCCCGCCACTCGCCAGCACCCCCGACAGCGTGGTGGTACCAGCCGTCGCGGTGATATCGCCCAGCGCGGTGGCGATGCCGCTCAAGCTCAAACCGTCCATGACGGTGACGTCGAGGCCGGCATTACCGGCCAGCGTACCGCCAAGCGCAAGCATATTGGCCTTCAGGCGGACGGCACCGACGGCCGCGATCCTGCTCCCCGAGGCACTGGTAAATTCCCCGGCCGCCGTGAGGCCAAGCCCCCCGCCAGACTGAATGTCGGCCCCCGCCGCGATCGTGAGCGAAGTCCCGGCATCCGCCGCCAGTGCACCGGTTGCCAGCAGCTTGCCGGCCAGCATGGTCGCGCCGCTGCTCGTCAACGCCAAGGCGCCGCCGCTCTGCAGATCGCTCCCCCCTCCGAGAGTGATCGAACGGCCGCCAAGGGTCAGCCCGTTCACGCCAACGACCGTACCGTTGAGCGAAAGGTCGCGCGCCGCGATCGTGGCCGTGTCGGCGGAGATCGTGCCGCTGCTTACAAGGTCCGCTCCCAGCTGCACTCGCAGGTCGGTCCTGGCGGAAAGCGTACCGCCGCTGCTGAGCATGCCGGCCGCACGTAGAGTGAGCCCGCCGCCGTTCGACGCGATGGTCCCGAGATTGGCGATGTCGTTCTGCGCGGTGATCAGCACCGGCCCCGCCGCCGCAAGACTGGCGAGCGCGCCCACGTCCAAACCCCCGCTCCCGACAAGGAGAGCACCCTCGCTCCAGGCACTGCCGCGCACCGTCAGCACATGCGTCGCCAAAGCGGTGAGATCCCCCTTGGCGGCGACGGCGCCGGCGATTTCGATGTCGGCGGCGGACATGGTGACGGCGCCGCTCGCGGCCAGCGATCCCGGCGCCATCGTTCCGGCCAGCGACGGCAGATCCAGGGCCAGAGCGACCGGAGCCGTGCCGGTGGCGTCGGGCGTCGTGCCGCTTCCACCGCCGCTCGACGGCACGGTACTGCTGCCGCCGCCCCCGGTGCTGCCGCCGCCAGGCGTCCCCGCCCCGGCCGCACTGCCCGTCCCGCTTTCCTCCGCCGCGCCGATGCGCAACCGGGCGACCGCCGTCAACGTCACATCCTTCACCGCCTGGATCGTGCCGGCCAGGGTGAGATTATCCGCGTTGGCGGCAATCACCACCGCATCGTTGGCGAGAATCTGGCCGGCGATCGATACGCTCGGCGCTGTCACGTGCAGTGCACCGCCGCTTACCAGCGTGCCGCTCAGTTCTGCCCCGCTGCCGGCATCGATCCCGGTCGTACCGCTCGCCTGAATGCGCCCGCCAAGCGTGAGGGACTGGCTCGTCGTCAAGCTCAGACTGGCATCGCTCTGGATCGCGCCCAGCGCCGTGAGGGTGGCAGCCGACAATGTCAGGCCGCCCTTGGTGTAGCTGCTAGATCCGGCCCCGAAGCGAGCGTATCCGCTCGCTGTGACGGTCAGACTGTCCTGGAACGATTGGGCCGCATCCGATTGCAGCGTGACGACATCCAGGCTTGCCGTGCCGCCGGCATAGACGGTGCCGCCAAGGCTCGCCGCCGCCCCCGAGCGCAGGTCGAACGCCGCGCCCGACTGTAGCAGGCCGGTGGAGACCAGATCCTGTCCTGTCCGCAAGCCCAGCGCTCCGCCGGCGACGATCTGGCCGCTATTGGTCAGCCCGCCGGTCGTGGCGAGCGCCACTGCGTCGTTGCTGGCGACCAGCCCGGCATTGTCCAGCGTCGCCACGTCGAGGCGGAAGGTCGCGCCGCTCTGCAAGGCCCCGCTCGCACCGAGCGTCAGCGCACCGATCTGCGCGTCGATCCCCTGTAAGCCCGTCGTCTTGCCGTCCAGGGTTACGACGGCACCGGCGATGTGCAGCACCCTGTTGGTCGCCGTCGTGCCTGCCAGTCGGAGCGAGGGCGCGGCAAGGCGAAGCGCATCGCCGGCCTGCAGCGCGCCGGTGGAGACAAGGGTGGAACGCGCGTCGAGCACCAGGTCGGCGTTGCTGCTGACGCTGCCGCTGTTGAGGATCGCCTGACCCGTCAGGCTCGCCGAACCGAGTGCTGCCAGCGTACCCGCCTGATCCAGCGTCGTTCCGGCACGCAGCACGAAGACGCCGTTGCTGCTGGCGCGCGCGTTCTGGATCAGCGCGCCCTCACTGGCGATCCGAGCATCGCCCAAGGCGACGATCCTGCCCTGGGTCGTGAAATCCTGCGTGCCGGCGATATCGAGCCTGCCGCCCGACTGAATATCCGAACCGGCCCCGAAGACGAGGGCGGGCGCATGGATCGTCACGCCCGTCCCTGCCACACCACCGACCGCGCCGATCGTGCTGCCGGAAAGCGTGATCGACGCAGCGGCGAGCGAGAGATCGCCACCGGCCTGCACGACGCCGCTCTGCGCGATGCCGGTCTGCGCCGAGAGCAGAATATCCCGGCTCGCAACCATGCTGCCGCTGCTGGAGAGCACCTCGGCCGTGATCGTCACCGACCCGGCATCCAGAGCGCCGCGATGCGTGAACGTGCCCGACGTGCCGAGCGTGAGGGCCTTCCCCGCGACCAGTTGCGCGGAGGTGCCAGTCGACAAGGTTGAGGCCGTCAGCGTCAGGTCATTGGCGGCCGAGAGAATCCCGCTGACGTCAGCAGCGCCCGTGACGGAAGCGATCCCGTCCGCGCCGGTGAGCGCCTTGCCGCTCAGATGCAGCGTCTCCGCATCGAGTGACAGCCCCCTCAGGGACTGGATCGTTCCGGCCACGGTGACGTCGCGGCCACGTACGCGAAGCGCATCGTTGGTGGCGCTATTGCCAGCCAGCGAAACCGATCCGGCTGCGGTTAGCGCAAGCGACCCGATCGCGGCCATCTGCGCGTCCGCCGTCGCCGTGAGATCTCCCGCAGCGTGCAGCGTCAGCGTATCTCCCGCTTGAACCGCGCCGCCCACCACGATCCCGCCCGCCTGTACGCTGGCCTTCTTCGCCGATGCCAAGGCACCGGAAAGCGTCGCCGTACCGCCCGCCGCCAGCGTGACATCCCCGTTGGCAGCCATGCTGCCCGCCAAGAGCACATCGCCAGAAACGGTGACGCCGAGAGCACCGCCCGCCTGCACCGAGCCGTTGCTGTTCAGCGCCGCGCCGTCGATGGTCACGCCACTGCCGCCCAGAACGGTGCCGGCGAGCTCGAGAGTCGGCGCACGCAGGCTGGCCAGGCCATTGCTCTGCAACGTGCCCCCATGGAGAATTGACAGCCCCCCGCTGCCACTTGCGCTGGCCGACGCCAGACCGGTGGCGGTGCCGCCCAGCACGAGCTGCCGTCCCGACAGCGCAAGCGCGCCGTTCGCGCCGAGCGTGCCGGAGAGGCTGACAATATCGCCCTGAAGCGTCGCATCCCCGCTGGAACGAAGCGTTCCCGCCAGCAACTGACCGGCCTGGGTGATCAGCGTCACGCTGCCACCCGCGATATCGCCGCCCTGCGCCTGGTGCAGCGACATCGCTTCCAGGCGCAGCGCACCCGTCGATGCAAGCGTGGCGCTGCCGGTATCGAGCAGGCCCGCCGCCCGGATCGTCAGCGCGTCGTTCGAGCCAAGCTGGCCCGCCAGCACCACACTGCCGCCGCTGAGGCTGGTGATGCCGTCGGCCAGAATTCGGGCGTTGCCGCCAGTCGTCAGCTTGCCGGCCGCCGCCATCGACAGCGCTCCGTCCGCCGCAGCCGTACCGAAGAACGACAGGCCGTCCGCCTGCACCGTCATGGTCTTGGCCGCCGACAAGGTACCGCCCAGCGTGGCGGTTCCGGTTGCCGTCAGATCGAGATCGCCGCCGGATTGCACCCAGCCCGTGCCGGCAAGGTCCACCGCGCGTCCGCTGAGCGTCAGTGCTTCCTTTGCGGTCAGCGTACCGGAAAGCTCGATCGTGTCGCCGACAAGCGTCGCGTTCCTGCTCGCGCTGATGGCACCGGCCAGCTGCTGCCCGGCAACTGCGCCGATCCGTACCGAGGCACCGGCGATCTGCCCGGCATTCCCCTGACGTACCGACAGACCATCCAGGCCCAGCGCGCCGGCGGCGGCAAGGACGGCGTTCCCCGCGTCGATCGCACCCGCTGCCCGGACCGACAGCGTTTCGTTGGATCCGATCTGTCCGCCAAGCGCCATTGCGCCGCCCGAGGTCAGGCCGATCGTGCCGCTCGCCAGGATCTTCGCGGTGCCGGCGGTTGAAAGGTCGCCGGCCGCCAGAAGCGACAGCATCGCTCCCGCCTGCACATCGCCTTCGACGGTGAGGCGGGCGGCCTGCACATTGAGGGTGTTTCCGGTCACGAAACGGCCCGCCAAGGCGGCATCGCCCGCAACCGCGACCAGGCTGTCGCCGCGAACGATGAAGGTCCCGCCCAGGACGGCGTTGCCGCGCACCATGGCCGTCAGACCGGCACCCGATTGAATCGAACCGCTATTGCTCAGCGTTGTCGCTAGCAACGACACCCCGCCCCCGCCAAGCAGCGCCCCGTCGATAGCGAGCGTCGGCGCAGCAATCGTCGCATTGCCGTTGCTCTGGAGCGCGCCGGCGGCGTCGATCGACAGTGCCTCGCTTGCATTCGCCGTGACCGAACCAAGCCCCGTTGCGCTGCCCGAAAGCAACAGCTGGCGCCCCGAAAGCGTGAGCGCGCCATTGGCGGAGAGCGTGCCCGACAAGGCGACCGCGTCCCCTTGCACCACCGCATCCCCGCTGGCGCCGATCGTACCGCCGAGTATCTGGCCGCCAACGCTGTTCAGCGACACCTGCGCGCCACCAATCTGCCCGCCCGATCCCTGTCGAAGCGACGCGCCGTCGAGCCGAAGGGCTTGAGTCGTGGCGATAACGGCGTTGCCGGCGTCGAGCACTCCCGTCGCCCGGATCGACAGCGCGTCGTTCGCGCCGATCTGTCCCGCCAGCGACACAGCCCGGCCCGCCGTCAGAGCCAGCGTGCCGTTCGCGAGAATCTTCGCATTATCTTGCGTCGCCAGATCACCCGCTGTCGCCAGCGTCAGCGAGCCGCCAGCCTGCACCGCACCGCTGACCGACAACAAGCCCGCCTGCACGACGACTGCTCTTGCCGCGGTCACGCCACCAGTTACGGCAGCATTGCCGGCGATCCGAAGCATCGCATCGCCGTTTGCAGACCAGGTTCCGCCGAGTACCGCATCGCCCGAGGTCGTCACCCCAAGGTCGCCGCCCGTCTGGACTTGGCCTGTTGCGGTAAGGCCGGCTGCCTGTATCGAGACACCCGTCCTGCCCAGCACCGCACCTTCGATGTCGAGGGTAGGCGCAACGAGATTGACGGCGCCGTTCGTTTGCAGCGCCCCGCTGCTGAGAAGCGAGACACGTTCGCTGCCGTTGACCGTCGCAGCGCCAAGCCCCGTGGCGGTGCCCGCGACGACCAGCTGCCTACCCGATAGCGCGAGACTGCCATTAGCGCCGATCGTGCCGGTCAGGCGGATTGCATCGCCTGCCAGTTGCGCGTCCCCGCTGGCGGTGATCGTACCCGCCAACACCTGATCGGCCCGGGTGCGTATCGAGACCTTCGTGCCCCCGACCCGCCCCGCCGCACCCTGCCGCATGGCAAGCGCATCGACGCCTACCGTACCGCCTGCCGCCAGCGTCGTGCCACCGGCATCTACGACGCCCCCGGCCACGATGGATACCGCCCCGGCACCGGTCAGCGCGCCATTGCCGTCGAGCCCCGCATACAGCCCGTCACCGCCCTCAAATGCGATATCGTCCTTGGCGTGCATCGAAACGTCGCCCAGCGCGCCGGCAAAGCCCCCGCGCTGCCGTATCGCCTGCGCCGTGATCGCGAGCGCGCCTCCCGCATATACGCGATCCCCCAGGGTGACCGCGCCCTGCCCAGCCGTAATGTCCGCGTCGCCCGAGGCAGTGGCACCCGCCAGCGCGATCGCACCGTCGCTGGTGATGGTGAGCGCCCCCTCCAGGGCAGCAACCGTGCCTTGCAGATTGATCCCCAGGCCAGCGCCGGTGCCGACCAGCCGGATCCGGTTTGCGTACATGCCGCCGAGGATCGAGGAATCGATGGCGAGGCCCGTGCGGGTCGCCTTGTCCTCGGCAGTCGCGGTACGGGTGGCATAGTCGACCGATCCTGCGCCGCCCGCAATGAACAGGTCTCTGGCGTAGAGGCTGGCATTGAGGTGCGTCGCAGCCGCGATGATATCGAAGTAATCGACATTGCCGCCGAGCAGCCCCTTGCCTTCCACGGTCACGTCCCCGCCCTCGGCGATACGGAAGCCGCTGAACGCGCCGTCCGCGCCGAAGCGCAGCGTCGCCGCCGCCAGGCTGACCCGGCTGGTGTTGATGAAGCCGCAGCCGTCGCAGGTGATGCCGGTCGGGTTGGCGATCACCAGCGCGGCGCGCTGGCCGAAGATTTCCATCGGCCCGGCCAGCGTGGTGCGCACCCCGCCGGTGACTTCGTTCAGGATCAGCGATGCCGTGCGGCCGTCCTTGAGGTTGGAATTGGCGATGAGGAAGCCGCCGATCGCGCTGTTGCCCGTCGTCGGGCTGTTGGCGAAGATCAGACCTTCCTTGCCGACCGACAGCCGCGTGAAGACGTTGTACGAGGTGCCGCTTGCATCGGGCGTGGCGATGTTGACGATCGGCGTGCCGCCTGGCGTCACGTCCAGCCCGGTGCGACTGTTCGCCGGTTGCAGCGGCGGCGTCGCGACGGGCGCGTTGGTCTGCGCGCGTGCCGGCGACAGCGCGGAGGTCGCCAGCGCCGCCAGGATCAGCGTACGCAGAGCGCCGCGGCGTGCACAAACGGGAGCGTTGCGGGTGACGATCGTCTTCACAGCAGGATCCTGATGCTGGAGCTGAACAGCGCCTTGGAATGACGTACCCAGGCGGGCGCGGTGACCGGCACGGCCACGGTGACTTCGGCCTGGACGTGGCGGCTGCGCGCCATCAGGCCCGCGCTCATCGACTGGAGCAGGCCGCGCTCGAACGGGTCACCTTCGATCGGACGGATGCCGCCCACGTCATAGGCGAGGTAGCCCGAGAGGCTGGTGGCGAGATGCGGCTGCGCCTTGAGCAGGTCGACGATGCCGAAGCCAATCTGCTCGCGCAGCGACGCGCCCGTCCGCCCGGAAATGCCGTCGTCGCGAAAGCCGCGGACGGTCGAGCTGCCGCCGAGACTAAAGCGGTTCGCGGGGAACAGATTGTCGAACCCCCATTGCCCGCGCAGGACGAGCATGTTGGTCAGCCGCGACGGGCCGATCGCGAACGGCGTCTGCGCCGCCGCATCCAGCGTGACCCGGTGGTAGCGGCCGGTGGCGCCACCCGGCCCCGTGTCGACGGTATGCGCATCAAGCAGCCCCAGCCCCTGGTCGTAGCCGCCGGACAGGCTGAGCTGGGTCTTCGCCAGCCGGCGCTGCCAGCGCATGCCCAAGGTACCGGTGACGATGCGGTAGCTGCTGGACTGCAGCGCGATACCTTGGACGAAGTTCCGCGTGTCGAGCAGCGCCAGTCCGCCGGTGAACGAAAGCTTGGTCTTCGCATCGCGGAACACCATCCGCTCGAGCGTCGCCGATCCGGTATAGGTGCGGCCATGGGTGGCGAAGCGCAGCCCGTTTCCGGAAAGGACCGAACGATAGCTGGAAAAGCCGCTCGACAGCGACAACGCCCACCATCCGCGCGGCAGCGAGACGAAGCCGCCATAGGCCAGGTTGCGCCGCTCGCCATCGTCACTGGCGGCACCCTGGTGATAGAGCGACCAACTGTCGGCGATCCCGAGCAGCGAGTCGATGTCGAGGCTCTTCGTCGCCTGCCAGCGCCCGGTGCTGGTCGGGCCTTCGTTGTTGAACGCGATCGAAGGCCGGATCCAGCGCGACAAGGGCTGCCGGGTGATCAGAACGACGCTCGTCCCAGGCGTCTCGCCGGGCGCGATGTCGATCTTCGGGTCGCCCTTGGCCATACGGCCGAGCTGGTCGACCCCTTGCTCCAGCGCGCGAAGGTTCAGCCGATCGCCCGCGCGCGCCGGAAAGGCCGCGGCGATCTCCCCATCGCCATACTGCCTGCCGCTGCCGGTACCCTTGAGCCCGCCGATGCGCCCCTCGATGACGGTGATGGTGAGGATGCCCGCTTTCAGATCCTGTGGCCCGACGACCGCGCGGCTCGTCACGAAGCCGTCGTGCACGAATCGATCGGTGATCGCGCGCAGCACGCCATCGATCGCGCCGATCGTCGTGCATTCCCCGCGCAGCGTCGCTAGCACGTCCTCGAAGGTGCCGACGCGATAGCGGCTGGCACCGACAATCCGCACCTCGCGCACCGCTACACAAGCCCCGCTGTCCGCCACCGGGGCGACCGCGGATTGAATCGTGTCGCCGGCAGGGGGCCGCGTGCGCGTCTGCTCGAACTGTTCAGCACGATCGCGGGCCTGCTGCTGCTGCTGCTCAAGGATCCGCTGTGCATCGCGATCGACCTGTCCGGCAGATTGCGCCATTGCCGCCCGCGGCAGCAACATTCCCAGTGATGCAACGACGATGCACGTCGTCGACCACTGCGCCTCCCGTATAAAAAAATTCCCCACATGCGGGGGTTTAGGAGCGTTTATTGACGCAATCGGATACGTTTCTGCTTAATCCGAGCATAACCAGTTTTGCTATAGTCGCATTCGGATTACCGGCCATTCGAGAGAGCTATCGTCGATTTGGCGCAAGCGGCTGCTTCTGTCTGGAGCGGCCATTTGCCATCGAGTGCGCGCGCGACCGGGTGTGGTCGTCAGCTGCCTCTAATCGAATCGTTCAGGCCGGGCGCATGCGCACCGCTGGCGACGCGCTGGCGCTCGAGCTCGTGTCCGCTGAACCGGCAAGGCCTTCCGCCGTCAGCCTCGGTCCGCAGGCCGAGCACACCCAGGTCTGCGACGGGCGCTCAGCCTGTCTGGCGGCTACCGCGCATGTGGGCGCCCACGGATGCGAGTTTGGCCGATAATTCCTCTTCGCGAAGTGCCTTGGAGAAGAGATACCCCTGGAGTTCGTTGCAGCCCGCCGTCCGAAGCAGCGATCCCTGCTCACAGGTTTCAACGCCTTCGGCTGTGACCGAGAGGTTCATGGCGTGGCCCAGAGCGATGACAGCCTGGACGATGGCAATCGCCTCCTGATCCCGACCAATGCGCTTGATGAAGCTCTTATCGATCTTGATCCGGTCTACCTTGAATTGCTTGAGGTAGCTGAGGCTCGAATAGCCGGTACCGAAATCGTCGAGAGCGATCCGAAAGCCGGCTATGCGAAGGTCATCGAGGGCAGAGCGAACCTCGTCGCAATCGTCGATGAGGATCCCTTCGGTGACCTCGAGCTCGATATGCTTCGGATGCACGCCGCAATTCTGCACAATCGATCGAACGGTCGCTGCGAAACCCTCGGTCTTGAACTGAACAGGCGACACGTTCACGGCCATCGTCAGGCCGGGCCATTTCTTGGAGACGCGGCAGGCTTCTTCCAGCACCCAAGTTCCAAGTGCATGGATCAGGCCCGCCTCCTCGGCAATCGGGATGAACAGGTCGGGTGTCAGCAGGCCTTTAACGGGGTGATCCCAGCGGACAAGCGCCTCGAACCCGACCACCTTCTGACCGCTGGCGTCCATCTTCGGCTGATAGGCGACAAACAGCTCCCGCCTGCCCGCAAGCGCCTTCCGAAGATCGTCCTCCAGCTCCCGCTGATTGGCGAGGCTCTCGTCCATTTCCGCGGTGAAGAAGCGATAGCCGTCTCGGCCACTACCCTTGACGCTGTACATCGCGATGTCGGCCTTGCGCAGCAACTCTGTTCGATCGGAACTGCGGGGAGCACCGACGGCGATGCCGATGCTGCCCCCGATTTGAACTTCCGATCCCAGGATCGGGAACGGCTTGCGCAACTCGGCAAGGCAGGCTTCGGCCAGCGCGCCGAGCGCTTCCGTCTCCAGCCCGTCGGAGAGGCAGATGGCGAACTCGTCGCCGCCGAGCCGGGCGAGGAGTCCGCCCTCTGGCAACCGGGCCAAGAGGCGGCCGGCGACGCTTTGTATTAGCTGGTCACCGGCCAGGTGTCCCAGCGTGTCGTTGACGTGCTTGAACCTGTCCAAGTCGATGAGCAGAACGCCCAGGGGCGCATGGGTCGTGTTTGCGGCGGCCTCATCGACAAAGCGGTTGAACGCTGCTCGGTTCGGCAGTGAGGTGAGCACGTCATGATTGGCGAGATATTGCGCGCGCGCCTCCTTCGCCTGAAGCTCGACGCGCGCCGCCTCCAGCGCCTCGATCGAGTGCGCATCCCTGAACATCAACCGTCCGACGATGCATACGAGCGCGGCAAGCAGGCCGATAAGAGCAGCAGCCGCCACGCCGCCGCGCCGCGCTACCGACTGGAGAATGTCGCGGCCCGGCATGTCTGGTCGCCAGCTCAGATGGCCTAGCGGCACGCCCTGCGACGAGCGGAGCGGCACGCTGTAGAGCCGCGAGGCCTCTGCAACGGGCGCCCGCAACACGCGCGCATCGGCAATTCCGCGGATGCGGCTGAAGTCCCGCATCACCTTGCCATCCAGGAAGCGGATGCTGATCAGCATGGGCT
>NZ_BCYY01000041.1 GCF_001598435.1 Sphingomonas pituitosa NBRC 102491 | reverse complement strand
AGCGCGTTGTCGAGCGACCAGCGCTGGTTGGGTGCTTGCGGAATCGCCATCGGTGCCCGCGTGCCCAGCGCCCGCTTGCGGCCGCCACGCTTGCGCACCGTTAGCCGCTCCTCGCGATACAGCCGGTACACCTTCTTCAGGTTCATGCCCTTGCCCTCAGGCCGCAGCAGGATCGCCAGCCGACGGTAGCCGAACCGACGACGCTCGTTCGCGATCTCGCGCATCCGCTCGCGGACAGCATCGTCCTTCCCGCGAAGCGGCGCATATTGCCATGCCGACCGATTGACCCCGACCAGCCTGCAGGCGCGACGCTCGGAGAAGCCGTGATCGGCCATCAGCTTCTCCACCGCAGCGTAGCGTTCCACAGACCGCGTCAGTTTTTTCCCAGCAGATCCTTCAACGCCGACACGTCGAGCATCGACTCCGCCAGCAGCTTCTTCAGCCGACGGTTCTCGTCCTCGAGCGCCCGCAACCGCGCGGCGTCGGAAACCGTCAGGCCACCATATTTCGACTTCCAGGTGTAAAAGGTCGCATCGCTGATCCCGTGTTTCCGGCACAGGTCGGCGGTCTTCACGCCAGCCTCATGCTCCCGCAGCACCCCAATGATCTGATCCTCGGTAAATCGGCTTCGCCGCATCTCTCGTCTCCAGCTGACGAGCTAACTTACCAATGGCATCATTTCTGGGGAGCAGGTCAGACCGATTGTCATCATAGCCGCTGCTGTTCATCCCCAGCGGCGAGAAGATGTTGCCCTTGAGGTACTCGCCGAAGCTGGAACCTGAGGCGCGTTCGACGATGAGGCCGAGGAGAAAATAGCCGGAGTTGGAATATTCATATTTCTCGCCCGGAGCGAACCGCAGCGGAAGAGCGCGAAACAGATCGACAAAGGCCCCCCGGCTATAGTGTTTCAGGCTCAGCTCCTCATCCCAGGCGGGCAGGCTCGACACATTCGCGATGCCCGAGCTGTGGGTCAGCAGCTGACGGATCGTGATCGGTTTCCAAGCCGGCGGGCAGTTTGCGAGATAGGTGCAGATCGGATCGCCGACATTCAGCTTCCCGCGATCGCGCAACTGCAGGATCGCCATCGCCGTGAACTGCTTGGTTATGGAAGCGATGTGGAACACGGTGCGGGGGGTGTTCGGCACGCCCAGCTCGTAGCTTGCCATACCATAGGCCGTATCGATCAGTGGCACGCCATCGCGCGCGACGAGGACTGCGCCGGTGAACTGGCCATTGGCGACGGCGGCCCGCATATACGCATCCACCTGCGCGCGCAGATCCTTCTGTGCCGGGACGCTCTCCTGCGCGGAGTCCGTCCTCTTCGCCTGCGCGGGCACGGCGGTGCAGGTCAGCAAACCTGCCGCCATTGTAGCGACAATGTGTGACCAAGGTTTCGGTACCCGAAAAAACGTCATGCCGCCTCCTACTTGATCGCGCTCGCCGCATCGGTGCCGCGCACCCGTACGCCGCTGAAATGCGCCAGCGTATCTGGGCCGATCCAGAGGGCCACGGCGCCCTTTGCCTCGGCACCGTGCTTGAGATCGCCGACGATCAGGGTTGGCTGTTCGGCGCCATCGACATGTAGCCGAGCTTGGGAGCCTGCCACTAAAATTCGCACGTGCGTCCATCGACCGGATTCGAGATCGACATAGGTCTCGTACTTGCCGGGGGTTTCGGCGCGTAGTCGCTCCCAGGGGTGGTCGGGGTGGGAGATGTACTGGACCGCATGGTTTCGGCGCAGCTGGTCATCGGCTCGGCCGTTGGTCGGGCGCAGATAGATGGCCTCCATCCTGGTTTCGTCCTCCACCCGGAAGGCCACGCCCACAAAGCCGCGCGCCGTAGCGCTTGCCGTCGCGGTTGGGGCGCCGCTGATCCAGCCTTCGATGACGCCGTCGCCAAAGGCCGGCGTGTCCAGCAGTACCAGCCGGTCAGGCCCCGGGACATTTTCCAAGGCTGTGGCTTGCAGGGCGGGGCGGCCCCGATAGTCCGTCCGTGCCGTCGCAACGCCGATGGCCCGGATCGCTCCACGCTCCAATCCCGTCCCATCAGCGATGCGTTGTGCAGCGCGCGCCGCCAAGGGGCTGGCGGCGACCATCGTCATTGCAGCGCCTCCGATCACTGCACGACGGGTTCGAGGATTCTCGTACATCGCAGCCTCTTCGTGTTTGGAACATGTTGCTCGCACAATATCGCCTGGCCGAAAGAAGCCCAAGTTTGGTGAGTCTTGTCCTTACGTGTATTGCTATCATAACACACGGAGAGTGGGAGACATCATGCATTCATTGCTGCCGGGGATTGCGGCTGTCGTAGCCATCGCTTTTGCCCCTTTCTCTACGCCCGCTTCTGCGGTCGCGCCGGACACCCACAAGATCCCGCCGGCCTGCTCCCTGGTGGAGCAGGCGGCCGCGAATGCCGTATTGAGCGTTCCGTTCCGCGTTGTGGACGGTCGCATTTATGTGACCGCGAAGGTGGATGGCAAAGGGCCGTTCGTCTTCGCCGTGGATACCGGCGCGAGCGGTATGGGCCGTGCCGATGCGGGCCTGGTCACCACCTTGAACCTGTCCGTGACGGGATCAGGCCAGACCTCGGATGGCCTGGGAACTGCAGAGGTCAAGACGGTACGTCTGGCCTCCGTCGATCTTGGCGGCTTCGTCCGGCGCGACCTGGAGGTCTTGACCCGTGACTATAGCAGCAAGCTTGCTCCTGAAGCGGCGTTTTCCGGCATCCTCGGCCGCGCTTTCTTCGGTGACGGCCTGTTGGTGGTCAACTACCCGGCACGTCGCCTTATCTTCACGCGCGCCGTCGCTCTGACCGGCGAGGGGGACGGCATCCTGACGTATGAGCGCGCGTTCCGGGTCGCGGTCAGGATCGGCGACACGCTGACAGAAGGCAATCTCGATACGGGTGCCAACGTGTCCTTCGTCCTGCCCAAGGCACTGTTCGATCGCGTCGGAAGCGGCGCGATCGAGGCAGCGGGGGAGGGCAGGCTGACAAACACGGTCGTCAGCACGGGCAAGGCGATGGTCAAGGGCCCGTTCCGGATCGGTGCAGCGACCCTCTCGGACACGGAAGTACGGGTATCGGACCGCTATCCGGAGCTGCTGGTCGGGGCACATGCGCTGCAACATTTTGCGCTGCTCATCGATCAGCGATCCAGGCGGATAGCGTTGTGTCCGTAGCGGTGCGGACGGATCAACTTGTCCGCTTCAGCATTCCATGAAACGCTCGGATCCGAACGCCGAGAAGCCATATCGAAATGACCGGGAGTACGTCACGCCGTGAGGAAATTTTCGTATGTTTTGGCAGTCGCATCCTGTGCTGTGAGCGGCCCGTTGCTCGCGCAAGACAGCGACGGTGAGGATCATCCCTTCCTACCGCGGTACCCGCAATCCGTCATCGACGGGTATCGCGCACCCTCGCTGGAGGAGGTCGTCATCCCGACCGGCCCGATCGCCAACGCCGAGGCGCAAACCAACCGCGTGGTGGTCGAAGGCAACGTCACCCACATCGATTATCGCGTGAAGCCGGCGACGTCGCCGCTGAAGATCGAACGCTATTATGACGATGTGCTGAAAAAGGCAGGCTTTTCGATCGCCTATTCCTGCGTCGGTCCGGCATGTGGACGCGATATGGGCGCGCTGATCCTCAACTCGGGCAAGGTTGCTCCGGTCGGGCTCGCGGATGGCTTGTTCAACGACAGGATACGCGTGGTGGTCGCACGACGCGCGGATCGCTGGGTCGTGCTGCATATCGCCGAAGGTCCTGATCGGTCGCAGATATTCCAGGCCGTCGTGGAGGGTGCATCGGCCCGGTAGTCGTCAACGCTTCGGGTTGAAGGTGGCGAACCCGCCGACTGCGCTGCGGGACAAGATGATCGGCCGGTCTGCCGATGAGCTGGCGGATCGGCAACAAGACCGGGCATAGCGGGCACGAGATGGCCGGCGACATCGCCGTTGCGTGGCCTCGGCCCCGATACGCCGATCGTGATCGCGTTGTACACGCGCGAGGGGAGGCCGACGAAAAGGCAGTTCGACAAGGTGTTTGGCGGCATTGGCCGATTGGTTGCTTCCACGCTCGTCTGAAGAAGAGCTGCCGTCCGATGACAGCCGTCGGGCCAAATTGGCACGTCATATCCCGACCAGCTTAAGACATTCAGCGTCGTTACTGTGAGCGTCGGCTTTTGCTGAAAACTGCCATTCGCTTCGCGCAAACCGGCCGGTCGGCTTACCGCCTCGATCCGCGCTGGCACCGTCCGTGCCTTGGTCATGCTGCGGCGGTGTGCGAGCTGGCAGCGTTGCCGCGTGCACTTCATGCGCAATGCGCTGGCCATGTCCTCATGGAACAGAGCGATGAAGGGGCCGTCCAGCGCGCCCGCTGCTTGACGCTTGAAACCATGGCACCGCTCAGCGACAATCCCATCGTCATGCTCTCGGCTGTGCGGGCGCGCATGACCGGCTCAGCCTGACGGAAAAAGCGGGGACCGCCCCCGGCTACACCACCGGTGGGACACGATCCCCGATCGGCCGGGGAAGGGTTTTTCCAGAAACATCGGCGAGAGGCGTTGTCGTAATCTGACACTCGCCGATATCTGGCGCAATATATGCGCCCCGCATGAAACAAACAGTCACCCAAGCGCCACAGCCTCTCAATAGAATCAAACATTAAACAGGTTTAATTGGAAAGGGCGGAGCCGATTTTGGAGCCAGGATGCAGGTACGCATTGAAAGGGTCCCGCATGTACATCGGTAGTCGCAAATTCCTGGCCGCAAGCTCGGTTCTCGTGATGGCGCTGGTCGCCGCCACTGCGGCAAATGCGCAACAGCGTTCGGTCGCCGCCACCGGCCAAGGGGACTCGTCCGCCAGCACCACCGCGCCCGAGACTCAGGAGTCGTCCAGCGACATCGTCGTTACCGGCACCCGCACCGGCGGCCGGGTTACCGACCAGCCCGTCGTGGCGATCACCGGCGCCAGCATCGTGAACCAGGGCTTCACCCAGATCGGCCAGGCGCTGACCAACCAGCCGCAGTTCGGCGTGCCGGCGAACAGCACGGTCGGCAGCCAGGGCAGCTTCGGTGCAGGCCAGTCGTTCAGCAACCTGTACAATCTCGGTGCGCAGCGGACGCTGACGCTGGTGAACGGCAGCCGCTTCGTTTCCGGCGCCACGGCAAGCGTGTTCGGCGCCTCGGTAGGCACGCCCGTAGACTTGGGCCAGATCGCGCCGGCGCTGGTCGAGCGCATCGACGTGGTGTCGGTAGGCGGTGCGCCGATCTACGGGTCGGATGCGATCGCGGGCACGGTGAACATCATCCTCAAGAAGGATTTCGAGGGGATCGATGTCACCGCCAGCAACGGCATCTCTTCAAGGGGGGATGGTGCGAACAGCAACGTCTCGCTGCTCGCCGGCAAGAATTTCGGCGGCGGGCGCGGCAACATCACCCTCAACGTCTTCTATGACCATCAGGACGGCCTGACCACCGCGTCGCGGTTCGTCACGAGCGCGGATGCGCCGTTCCTCGGCAAGAACACCAGCAGCTCCGGCCCGAGCCGCATCGCCTATTTTGGCGGCGACCGATTCTCCGTTGTAAGCGACACGGGCATTCCGACCGCCATCGACAATATTCCGTTCAATGGCGTTTCGGCCGGCGGCGCAGCGGATCCAGTGTTCGGCGCCCCCTATCAGGCCATCACCAACGCCGCGGGCCAGGCGCTGGTCTTCAACAAGGCGGGCCAGCTCGTTCCTTTCCAGCACGGAACGCCGGTGGGCAACTTCACGGACGAAGCCGGCGGCGATGGGTATCGAACGGCCGATTTCGGCAACCTGCTGACCGAAAGCAGCCGCGTTCAGGGTGTGCTGCTCGGCCATTATGACTTCAGCGATCACCTGCGCTTCCACGCCGAAGCCTGGGCCAGCCGCAACATCGCGACCAACATCGCCGCCCAACCCCTCTACAACACTGCGCTGTTTTCCGGACCGGGCGGCGCGGGGCTTCCCTATGCCAACTATGCGGTTTCCTCGACCAACCCGTATCTGAGCGCTGCTGATCAGGCGACGATCCAGGCCTCGCTGGCGGCGGCGGGGCAGCCGACGAACCAATTCTATCTCGCCCGCGCCAACAACGATCTCTACAATGGCGGCTTCACCACCCGTTCCTCGCTGGCCCGCGGCGTGGCCGGCCTCGACGGGGACTTTGCGATCGGCACGCACGACTTCACCTGGGAAGGCACCGTCACCTACGGGCAGGTCAACACCACCACCAGCCAGCCCGGCCTGGTGTGGCAGAATATCCAGAACGCGCTGAACGCCGTGGTCGGCCCCAACGGCCAGATCATCTGCGCGCCCGGCTATACCAACGCCCCGATCGCGACGCTGGGCAGCACCTGTGCGCCGCTCAACATCTTCGGCAATGGCAATGTCAGCCAGGCGGCGTTGAACTATATCAACGCGCCTGCGATCAGCCGTCAGGTCAACAAGCAGTTCGACGCGGTTCTGGACGTCAAGGGCTCGCTGGCGCATCTGCCGGCGGGCGACCTGAAGGCGGTGGTTGGCGGTGAAATCCGCCGCGAAAGCCAGGCCTTCGATCCGGGCGCCTTCTTCTCGGGCGCATACAGCCAATATGCGGTGATCGCACCGGTCGCCGGCTCCTACTATACGCATGAGGCGTTCACCGAGGTCACGCTGCCGCTGCTGTCTTCCGACATGCATATTCCGCTCCTGCGTGAGCTGACGCTGCACGGCGCGGCGCGCTATACCGACAACGCGCTGAACGGGGGCTTCTGGTCCTATACCGGCGGCGGCAACTGGTCGCCGGTCAAGGGCCTGACGGTCCGCGGCAACTATACCCGGTCCTTCCGGGCGCCGTCGGTCACCGAAGCCTTCGCACCGATCGCGACGACGTTCGAAACCGGCAACGATCCCTGCGATTCGAGCTTCATCAATGGCGGCTCGAACGCTGCGACCCGCGCGAAGAACTGCGCTGCGGCCGGCATCCCCGCCGGTGGCTTCACCTCGTCGATCGTGAGTGCGACGGTTCAAGGCCTGGGCGGCGGCAACCCCAAGCTGAACAACGAAATCGCCAACAGCTGGACGGTAGGCGCCAACTACGCCGCGCCGTTCCTGCCCGGCTTGGTGCTGACTGCGGACTATATCCACATCGACATCAAGAACGAGATCGTCCAGCCGGGCATCCAGAGCATCATGCAGGCATGCTACGATTCGCCGAACTACCCCAACTCGCCTTTCTGCGCGGAATTCACGCGCGATCCGACGACGCACCAGATCACCAGCTTCTCGGACACGTTCCTGAACATCGCGTCGCAAAACTATCGTGCGTTGCAGGCGTCGGCGACCTACACGTTGCCGCTCAGCCGCCTCGGCCTTCCCGATTCCGTCGGCGTGCTGAACCTCAGCTCCAACTATCTGCATGAGTTCAAGAACCAGTCGGTGGTAGGTACCGGCAGCGCGCAAATCTCTCACGACGCGATCGGTGAACCGGCCGATGCCGTCACCTCGATGATCGACTGGCAGACCAAGCGCTTCGACTGGTCATGGACGGTAATTTATGACGGCCCCACCAAGGTGAATCCCAACAATCCGGCGAGCACCTATCAATATTACGGCGTTTCGCCCTATTGGATGGTCAATACCTCGGCCGGCGTGATGGTGAACGATCACTTCCGGCTGCGGGCTATCGTCAACAATCCGTTCGGCATGCATGTGACCTATGCCGGGGCGGTGCCCGAATTCAGCACGAACAAGGAGTTCGATGCCGTATATGGCCGCAGCTACCGCATCACCGCAGAGGTGAAGTTCTAAGTCGCTTCGGCAATGGTGCAGCCATTTGCGGATGGCTGCGAGCTGGAGGACCGTGGCAACGAATAGAACAGCCTTGTCGTAGCGCGGGGTTTGCGAGGCCGATGTACTGTTCGCCATAAGAATGGCGTTCCCAGAAACGGGAGCATTACATCGGCCAAGCGACACCGCGCGGGTGAGGGCCCCCCGGTTTCTCATCCAGCCTGGGCGTGCGTATCCGGCGTTCATGAGGGTGCTGAAGCCAGATCCCAATATGTCCGTGAACTAATGGCTACCCGGGGTCGCAACACCTGGAAGTGCCGCGGCACGCTTCGTGCGTGCGACGTCCTTCCAGAAATTTGCCACCCCCGGGGCATTGAGCACCACCGAACAAGCCTTCGCCGTTTCGGCGCCAGGTTCGCCCTGACAACGTGCGAAAGCCTCGGTAACCTCGCCCACGCCGTGCAATCCCGTGCCGACCTCCCGCTGTGGCCGGCCGCGTCCCCCGTGGTGGACCACACGTCGCCGGCGATTGCTTCAGCTTGCCCATCCTCCCAGAGCGACTCCACGCCGTCGATGAAGTCGGCGAGGTACTCGGGGCGGAGATGCCGATAGTGGCGCTTGTTCGTCCCGTCAGCGATCAGGAAGCAAGGAACACGAAGTCGCCGATGGTGCGCCCGGTGCGCGCCTCGCAATGGGCCGAGCCAATGGCGGTCGCCACGGGAACGATCAGGACCAGGGCATCGCTATGCGGCTCGGCAATCGTGCGGAAGTGGCAGCCACGCCCGTTCCGATCGGTCACGATGATGTCGATCAGATCGGCCTTCGCTTCCTCCGTCGGGGTCAGCACTTTCACGTTCGGACGTCGCACAAAGGCGATGGCATGGGGCGAAAGCGTCGGCGGAAGCGCTTGGAGCACGTCGCCTGGCGCGTGTTTCACCGAAACTTTCAGGTTCGCGTTCGAACGGTTCTCGACGCGGATCGTGGTGGCACTGGCGAGACCTGGCACGGCCATGGCCATAGAGAGGAGCAATAGCTTTAACATTCTAAGCTTTCTGAGGATTGGTGGGAGGAAGTGCGGAGCGCGTGGATCTCTCCCACCCGTTTGGGCGAGGTCTGGTCCGCAGCGGCAGAGGTTTTCGGCTTGAGGGAAGTGCGAGGGGGCGACGCACTTGGATCCTCTGCCGCTCCGGTAATGGGGAGGTAGCCGGATCGATGCAGGCCCGCCAATCGAAAGGCTTGCACCCAGCCCATAGAAGAGCTCTATACCCGTTGGATGCCCACCTTGCGCCAGTTCCACTATCTGGTCACGCTGGCCGATACGGGCTCGTTCGTGCGAGCGGCGCGGGCGGCCAATGTTTCGCAGCCAACGCTCAGCCACCAGATCAAGACGTTGGAGGACAGGCTGGGGGTGCGGTTGATCGATCGCAGCGCCGCCGGCGCCATCCTCACGCCGATTGGGCGTGCCATCGTGGCCAAGGCGCGCGGCTTGCTGGCGGAGGTGCGGGAAATCGAGAACCTGGCGGGCCGCTCCGCGGATTCGCTCTCGGGCACGCTCCGCCTGGGAACGACGCCGACGCTGGGGCCGTATCTGCTTTCCCCGATCGTCGCCGAGCTCCACCGGCGCGCGCCGGACCTGCATCTGTACGTCCGCGAAGGCATCCCCGACGAGCAGACGCAGCAGCTGGCGAGGGGCGCGCTGGACCTTCTGTTGGGGCCGCTGCCGATCGAGGGGGAGGCGCTGGTTGTCGAACCCCTGTTCCGCGAGCCGCTGCATCTGGTCGCCGCCGTTGATGACCCGCTTGCCGGGCCGAGTATCGTGGATCCGGCACTGCTCCGCGGCAGGGCGCTGCTGTCGCTCGATCCGCGGCATCATTTCCATCGTCAATGCGCGCAGATCGCCGGAGCCTATGGCATGCGCATGACGCCCGATTATGAAGGGACCAGCCTGGACAGCTTGCACCAGATGGTGGCGAGCGGCCTTGGCATCGCGGTGCTGCCGACACTGTATCTCGCATCCGATGTCGGCGGCACGTCCGGTATCCGGATCGTGAATATCGCCAACTGGTCCCGCTACCGTTCCATCGCGCTTGCGTGGCGCAGGGGCACCAGCATGGATGTAGCCTTCCAACGCATCGCCGAGCAGGTGCGGGGGTCGGCCCGCGCCATTCTGATGCAGGCCGATGTAGGCAGAGAATGAGGGCGGGCGAAGAGCGCCCAATGCTCGCGGCTTCGCACGTCCTCCCGGCGGCAGCGGTCGAGCAGTTCACCTCATTTGCCGTCTGCGCCTGCAACCTCACACTGCTGGGGCGCGCGTCCGGTTGTGATCGGCGACGCGGATCGGCACTGCTATGACCCTGATGCTCGGCATCCGACCGGACGGTGAAGTCCATCGCGCACGACGCGCCTGATAGCCCGGAAACGAAACGGCAGGGGAGGAACTGGCATTGAAAGGCAGGATCATGCAGCGGTGCATGAAAGCACTCGCATCGGCCATCGTGGCGATGCCGGCGGCGGCGCAGGCGCAGGTGCCGGATACCATCCTGTACGGCGTCGCCTATTATGACGAGTACACGCCGGTCGACCGCGTCGAGGAAGACGCGCGGATGATGAAGGCGGCGGGCATCAGCGTCGTCCGCATCGCGGAATCGACCTGGGGCACGCTGGAGCCGCAGCCCGGGGTCTTCGACTTCCGCCATGTCGATCGCACGCTCGCCGCGATGCACAAGCAGGGCATCAAGGTGATCGTCGGAACGCCCACCTATGCGGTGCCGACCTGGCTCGCGCGCCAGCATCCCAACATCCTCGTCGTCGGCCGGGACGGCGTCCGCGCGCAATATGGCACCCGGCAGAACATGGATATCACCGACCCCGACTACCGCGCCGCGGCCGAGCGGGTGATCGTCGCGCTGGTGGATCACGTGAAGAATCATCCGGCGGTGATCGGCTACCAGCTCGACAACGAGACCAAGCCCTATGGCACCAGCGGCCCTGCGGTGCAGGCGGGATTTGTCCAGGCGATGAAGGCGAAATGGCCGAGCCTGGATGCGCTGAACCAGGCGTGGGGCCTGAATTACTGGTCGAACCGGATCAACCGGTGGGAGGATTTCCCGTCGACCAACGGCTCGATCAACGCCAGCATGTCCAACGCCTTCGCCGCCTATCAGCGCAGCCTCGTCACCGACTTTCTGGCGTGGCAGGCCAGGCTGGTGCGCGCCCATGCCCGGCCCGGCCAGTTCATGACGCAGAATTTCGACCTGGGCTGGCGGGAGGGTTCCTATGGCATCCAGCCGGAAGTCGACCATTGGAAGGCGGCACGGTCGCTCGATATCGCCGGCATCGACATCTACCATCCCACCCAGGAAAAGCTGACCGGCGCGGAGATCGCCTTTGGGGGCGACGAGGCGCGCTCGATCCGCAATGGCCAGAATTACCTGGTGCTGGAAACCCAGGCGCAGGGTTTCCCGCAATGGACGCCCTTTCCGGGCCAGCTGCGCCTTCAGGCGTTCAGCCATCTCGCCTCGGGTGCCCAGATGGTCGAATATTGGCACTGGGCGACGACGGCCAACGCGGTGGAGACCTATTGGCGCGGGCTGTTGTCGCAGGACTATCAGCCCAATGCGGAATATGCCGAGGCCAAGGTGATCGGCGCCGAGATCGCGCGCCTTGGCCCGAAGCTGGCAGGCATGACGAAGCGCAACCAGGTCGCCGTCTATGTCAGCAATGCCGCGCAGACCGCGTTCAATGCATTCAAGCCGGATGGCGTAGAATATAACCGGGTGCTGCGCCCCTTCTACGATGCGCTGTATCGGATAAACGTGGAGGCCGACATCCTGTCGCCCGACAGCACGCAGACGCTCGATGCGTACAAGCTCATCGTCGTGCCTGCGCTGTACGCGGCGAGCGACGCCGAGATTGCGCGGCTGAATGACTATGCCAAGCGCGGGGGCCACCTGCTCTACACGTTCAAAAGCGGCTTTTCGGACGAGAATACCAAGGTCCGCTATGCCGCGCAGCCGGGTGCGATCGCCGAAGCGGCGGGCGTCACCTATCAGGAATTCACCATCCCCGTCGGAGTCACGCTGGCGGGCAATCCGTTCGGGGTTGCGGACGCCGACAACGCGCCGCGCTGGTGGATGGAGATGCTGAAGCCGACCACCGCCGAGGTCGTGGCGCGCTATCAGCATCCGTCCTGGCCGGCCGCCGCCGCGATGACCCGCAACCGCTGGGGCAAGGGCGAGGTCAGCTATGTCGGCTTCATGCCGAGCGACGCGCTGGCCGAGAAGATCGTCGCCGCCGAGGTCGCGCGCGCGGGTGTCGCGCCCTCGGTCGCGGGCGTGCAATTCCCGCTGATCGTGCGCGGCGGCACGTTGAAGAACGGCCACACGGTCCGGTACGTGCTCAACTATTCGGCGGTGCCGCAGCATATGACGGTCCCCGCCGCCGGCACGGAGCTCCTGCATGGGCGCAAGCTGAAGCGCGGCGAACCGATCGATCTCGCCGCGTGGGACGTCGCCATCATCGAGGAAGATGGCCGATCCGACTGATCAGCTGCCGCTCGCTTCGTTCTCCGCGAATCCCAGAAGCTGCGGTCGATGCGACGAGCGCGAGCCCGTTGAGCCTCTCCAGCAGTTCCGCTGCCGGCCAGAACGGGGTGGCGCCGTGACCTGATCCGCCAGGGTTCCTCGACGCGGACAGGGGATTGCCGAAGCGTGTCAGCCGCCGGATGCGCGATCCGGAGACTGGCACGCCTGGTATCGTTCAGGCCGCCGCCAATGCGGCAGCGGTCTCCCGATATCTGTGCAGCGGGCGACCGAGCATCGCGGTCAGGCGTTCGCGATCCCCAGCGCTCGGGATCATGCCGTCGCTGACATACCGGTCCGCCATCAGGCGCATTTCATAGGCGGTCCAGCGCGGAAGGAACGTCGCCATGTTCTGCTCGAACCCACTCGGGTCGTCGCCGGCATAGACGATCGGGCGGCCAAGCACGTCGGACCAGATGGCCGCGACGCTCTCGCCCGTGAGGGTGTCAGGCCCGACAAGATTGATCGTCTCGATCGGCAGCTTCCCCGGTGCAAGGTCGCGGCGAACGAGCTCACTCGCGGCGACTTCGGCAATGTCGCGGGTATCCACCATCGCGACGCCCTTGCTACCGATCGGCATCGGATAGACGCCGCGTTGCAGGATGACGTCTTTCACCATCGCTTCGTTGTCGATGAAATAGGTCGGCCGCAGGATCGTGGCGCCGAAATCCATCGCCGCCAGCATCCGCTCGGCGCCCGACTTGACCGCGAAATGCGGCACGTTGACGGCCCTGTCCGCATCGAAGACCGAGAGGTAGACGATCCGGTCGACCCCGGCTTCGCGGGCAAGGTTGAGGGTGATGATCGCCTGGGTGAATTCGTCGCCGGTCACCGCATTGAGGAGGAACAGCGTGCGTACCCCGGCGAACGCGGCACGCACGGCATCGATGTCCAGCAGGTCGCCCTGCGCTACGTCGACGCCCGCCGGGAAGGCGGTCTTGGCGGGGTCGCGGGTGAGAACGCGGACATGGGCACCGCGGGCGACGAGCTGGTCGACGACCTGGCGGCCAACGCGGCCAGTGGCACCGGTTACGAGAATGGTCATGGAATTTCTCCTTGCTTGGGTCTTGCTGACCCGAGGAAGATGCGTGATCCATGTGCGCGCAAATAGACGCGCGATTTGGACAGACCGTCTCACTGGTGGAACATATGGATTTGCTCGCCCTTGCTGATTTCACGCTGGTCGCGCGCCATGGCGGCTTCGGCAAAGCGGCGCGCGCCGCCCACCGACCCAAGGCGACCTTGTCCCGCCGCGTGTCCGATCTCGAGGCGGCGCTCGACCTTCGGCTGTTCGAGCGGGGGCAGCGTGACCTCAAGCTGACCGAGGAGGGGCGAGCCTTGTTCGAGCGGGCTGGTGCCCTGCTGGCCGAGCTGGAGGAAACAACCGCTGCTATCGCATCGGGCAGCGAGCGCGTGCGGGGGCGCCTGCGGATCAGCGCACCGCTCCTCTTCTCCCAGACCGCAATGGGGCGGCTGGCGGCCGAATTCTCGCGCCGGTATCCCGAGATCAGGCTGGAGGTAACCGCCGACGATCGCGCGGTCGACATGATCGAGGAGGGCTATGACCTGGTGATCCGCGTCGATCCCGCAGCAGACGATGCGCTGGTCGGTCGGCCCTTCCTGCACGATCGGCTGGTGGTGGTAGCGAGTGCGCAGATGACGCTGCAGGCGGACAAAGCGGTTCCCGCAGTGGTGCGCGGCGGCGATCCGGCGCGCAGCTGGGCGGTCACGACCGCAAAGAGCGAATGCGCGATCGCCATCGATCCGGTGTTGCGGCTGTCATCGCTGGTGATGATCCGCGATGCGGTTCTCTGCGGGGCCGGCGCGGCACGGCTGCCGCTATCTCTGGTCAGCCGCGAAATCGCCGCGAAGCGGTTGACGTGGTGGGGCGATGTCGCTGCTTCGAACATCGCCTTGTGGGCGCTGTACCCGTCGCGCCGCCTGCTGAGCGCCAGGGTGTCGGCGTTTCTCGATTTCCTGCGCCAGGCCTTCCCCAACGGCACGCCGGAGGAGCTGGCCGCCTATCTCGACGACCGGGCCTGACCGGTGCGGAGGCGTGCGCTTGCTGCCCGCCTCCGCACCCGCGGCCACTCACCCGAGGGAGGGGCGATCCTGCGCCTTACGCCGTCGCGCCACCATCGATGTTGAGCGTCGTGCCGGTGATGTAGCTGGCGTCCGGGCCGGCAAGGAACGCGACCGCACCGGCGATCTCCTCGACCTTGCCATAGCGCCCGAGCGGGATGGCCCCCAGGACCTGCGCCGCGAACTCGCTGTCCGCCGGGTTCATGTCGGTATCGATCGGCCCCGGCTGGACGGTGTTGACCAGGATGCTGCGGGAAGCGAGGTCCTTGGCCCAGCCGCGGGCCAGCGCCGCCACCGCCGCCTTGGTCGCGCTGTAGACCGTGGTTGCCGGGAAGGCCATCTCGCCCGAGATGCTGCCGATCAGGATGATCCGCCCGCCATCGCGAAGGTGGGGCAGCGCCGCGCGCGTGCCGACGTGCAGGCCCTTCACATTGACGCCGAACTGGCGATCATAGGTTTCGTCGGTGTCTTCGGCGACGGTGGAAAATTCGGCCACGCCCGCATTGTGGACCAGGATGTCGATCCCGCCCAAAGCTGCGGCGGCGTGCTCCACGCCCGCGCGCTGCGAGGCCGGATCGCCGGCGTTGGCCTGGAAGGCGAAGGCGGTGCCGCCGGCGCTCTCAATCGCTGCCACGGTAGCGTCCGCTGCCGCCTTGTTGCCGGCATAGGTGATCGCGACCACTGCGCCATCGGCTGCCAGTCGCTTGGCAATCGCGGCACCGATACCGCGCGACCCGCCGGTGACGAGCGCCTTTTTGCCCTGAAGTGACATGTAGATCCTCCGAAAAATGTGGCCCGCGATCACGGCGTCGTGCGCTGTCGGCGGCACGGGATATGGCACGTCCGTCCAAAGGTTCAATATTCCCGAACTATTAAATTTGTGAGGATCTCCTATATCGGTCGCATGGCCCGCTTCACCCACCCAAGGCTGGAAGACGTTCCGCTCGACTTGGCGCTGCACGCGCTGGCCGATCCCAATCGGCTGGAGATGGTCGCACGGCTGGCGGCGGCCGAGCGGTTGCGCTGCTCGGATGCCGCGCCGTGCGACGCCATCCCCAAGAGCACCTTGTCCAATCACCTCAAGCTGCTCCGCGCCGCGGGGCTGATCGAGACGACGCAGGTGGGCCGCGAGATGATCAACATGCTGCGGCGATCCGAATTCGACAGCCGCTTTCCGGGGCTGCTCGATGCGGTGCTCGCCAACCGGCCTGCCTGATCACCTGCCGATCGCGTCGAGCCTACAGCCACAGTGAAACAGGCTGCTTCTCATCGTCGCGTCTCTGTAAACTCGGCAATGTGCGAGGTCGGCTTCCGCCGAACCAATTCGCGACGCTCCGATCCTGCCGCTTGAACCGCCCCGGCTTGGTCGGAGGCTCCAACGCCTGAGAAGCGGAGCCCGGATGAGCAAGCACCGAGACCTTCGAAATGCTGCTCGGTTGGGCGCGAAGTCTGTTAGTCTGCCTGGCGCGACGTTCCGTGGCGTCACGCGGACTGGTGCAACCATGCTCCGCCCGCGCCTGATCCTCGATTGCGAGACCCTGGAGCCATGACCGCAGCCATCCAGCGCCCGGGACTTTCGATGCAGGCCGCGGCGGCGCGCCTCGCGGAGGAGGGCCCCAACGCGCTCCCCCGTCCCGATCGGCGGTCTGCGCTGCGGATCGCGCTGGAGGTCTTGCGCGAACCGATGCTCGCGCTGCTGCTGATCGGCGGGGTTGCCTATCTGCTTCTCGGCGATCGCGGCGAGGCGATGATCCTGCTGGCCTTTGCCAGCTTCTCGATCCTGGTCACGGTGATCCAGGAAACGCGTACCGAGCATGTGCTGGAAGCGCTGCGAGACCTGTCCGCGCCGCGGGCGCTGGTGATCCGCGACGGCGCGCGCCTGCACATTCCAGGGCGGGACGTGGTGCGCGAGGACCTGCTGGTGCTCGAACAAGGCGATCGCATCGCCGCCGACGCAGTGCTGGTCGAGGCCGCCGATCTCCAGGCCGACGAGTCGCTGCTGACAGGCGAGTCGATGCCCGTCGGCAAGGTCGCGGCGATCGTACCCGAAGCCTATCCGGCCGTCCGCGCGGGCGGTGAGGGCCAGCCCAACGTCTATGCCGGCACGCTCGTCGCCCGCGGCAGCGGCATCGCGCGGGTGACGGCGACCGGACCGCGCAGCGCGATGGGCCGGATCGGCGACTCGCTCGCCTCGCTCGATACCGCGACGCCGCGTCTGCAACGCGAGACGGCGCGGATCGTCACCTGGTGCGGGATTGGCGGCGGTGCGGTCGCGCTGCTGGTCGTGCTGCTCTACGGCGTGCTCCGCGGCGGCTGGATCGAAGCGGTGCTGGCAGGGATCGCGATCGGCATGTCGATGCTGCCCGAAGAGTTTCCGGTGGTGCTGACGGTGTTCCTCGCCATGGGGGCGTGGCGGATCGGCACTGCCGGCGTGCTGACCCGGCGTTCGGCCGCCATCGAAACGCTGGGCTCGGCGACCGTGCTGTGCACCGACAAGACGGGCACGCTGACCGAAAACCGCATGGCGATCGCCGCGCTCTGGCTTCCGTCGGGCGAGACGATCGCGCTGGCGCCGGACCTGCCGCTTCCCGCCGCCTATCATCCGCTGCTCGCCACGGCGGCGCTCGCCAGCGCGCTCGAGCCGTCCGATCCGATGGAGATCGCGATCCATCAGGCCCGCGCGGCGGTCGGGACGATCCGGATGCCGACGGGGCCGGTTGCGCACGCCTATGCCCTGCGGCCCGAGCTGCTGGCGATGTCCAACGCCTGGGAACAGGGCGACGCGCTGACCCTCTCGGCCAAGGGCGCACCGGAGGCGATTGCCGGGCTGTGCCGGCTCGCGCCCGACCAGCGCACCACGCTGACCGCCGCCGTCGAGCGGATGGCGGCGCAGGGCATGCGCGTGCTCGCGGTCGCTACCGCGGCCCCGCCGGATCGCAACTGGGCCGCGACGCAGCAGGGCTATGCCTATGCGCTGACCGGCCTCGTCGGGCTGGCCGATCCGCTGCGCGCCAGCGTGCCGGCGGCCGTCGCCGAATGCCGGCGCGCGGGCATTCGCGTGGTGATGATCACCGGCGATTATGCCGCGACCGCCCGCGCGATCGCCGCCCAGGCGGGGATCGCTACGGGAGCGGTGCTCAGCGGGGACGAACTCGCGGGGCTGGACGACGCGCAGCTGGCAGCGCGCTTGCCAACGGTAACCGTCTTCGCGCGGATCATGCCCGAACAGAAGCTGCGCATCGTCCAGGCGTTGAAGGCGACGGGCGAGGTCGTCGCGATGACGGGCGACGGCGTCAACGACGCGCCGTCGCTCAAGGCCGCCGATATCGGCGTGGCGATGGGCAAGCGCGGCACCGATGTCGCGCGCGAGGCCGCCGCGATCGTGCTGATCGAGGATGATTTCGGATCGATCGTGCAGGCGGTGCGGCTCGGGCGGCGGATATACGACAACATCCGCAAGGCGATGGCCTTCATCTTCGCGGTCCATGTGCCGATTGCGGGGCTAGCGTTGCTGCCGCTGTTCCTGGGACTGCCGATCCTTTTCGGGCCGATCCATATCGCGCTGCTCGAAATGGTGATCGATCCGGTCTGCGCACTGGTGTTCGAAGCGGAACGCGAGGAAGCGGACATCATGCAGCGCCCGCCGCGCGATCCGGCCGAGGCGTTGTTCTCGCTGCCGATGATCGGGTGGAGCGTTTTCCAGGGCGGGCTTGCCTTCGCGATGCTCGCGGCCGTGCTGCTGGTCGAGCATCGCGCGGGAATGCCCGCGCCCGAGCTGCGCGCGCTGATCTTCTTCGCACTGGTCGCCCAGATCGTCGCGCTCATCCTCGTCAACCGGTCGTTCAATGCCTCGCTGCGCGATGCGCTGGTTCGCCATAACGGGGCGCTGCGGTATGTCGTCGTCGCGATCGTAGCCGTGACGACAGCGATCCTGTTCCTGCCAGGGGCGCAGGCGCTGCTGAAGTTCGGATCGATCGCCTGGGGCGACATGGGGCTGGCGCTTGGACTGGGCGTCGTGCTGCTCGTCCTGCTCGAAGCGTGCAAGCCACTGGTCCGTCGCACGGTCGCGGGCAGGGCGCCGGCCTTTCTCGCCACGCCTGCTGTCGCGCAATGACCGCCGCGTTGCATCCCGGCGGTTCTTCCTGATCGCGGCGGTGCGGTTCGATCCGCTCGACCGCCGCCTGCTGCGGACGATGCCGCAACATCGAAAGCCGGCCGCCCTCGCGCCCGCACCCTCGCTGTGCCTGTCGCTACGCCGCCTTCCTCGGTGATGCGCGATCAGCACCGTCGGCCTTCAGCGCCTTCGTGTGGGCAACCGATACGATGGTGCCGGGATGCCCACCCTCCGTTTCGACCGTGGCGTCGAGCTGGTTGGCAAGCGCTTCGACGATGCTGGTGCCGAGGCCGGGCTTGGCGACTGCCAATTTTTCGGGTGTGCCGACGCCATCGTCGCGTACGGACAGTTTCCAGTCTTCCCCGTGTGACCAATAATCGACGAGGATCCTGCCGCTGCGCTCTTCTGGGAAAGCATGCTTGAGCGCGTTGATCACCAGTTCGGTGACGATCAGCCCGAGGCTGACCGAAATGTCCGCCTTGACGCTGCTGCCATCGACGGACACGACAAGCGACAGTCGATTATGGTCGTGGATCATCGAGGCGCCCAGGCTCTGGCAGAGTTGGTCGAAGTAGCTGCGCAGCTCGACCTCGCCGATCCGCGAAGCTGCCAGCTGTTGCTGGACGGTAGCGATCGACATGACCCGGTTGTGCGCGTCATGAAGATGGCCGCGTGTTTCCTCGGACTGCACCCGCTTCGCGCTTTGCATCAGCACGCTGGCGATGATCTGCAGACTGTTGGCGACGCGGTGCTGGATCTCCTGGAGCAGGATCGTCTTCTCTCGCAGGAGGTCGTCTTTCAGCCTTTCGCTGACCCGCGCTTCGGTGACATCGGAAATGGTCAGCAGCAGGCGAACCTGTTGGGCATCCCCATAATCGAGCTTCTGCGCATGCAGCACCAGCCGGCGCTGCGCGACGTCCCCCTTGAGGCCCATCTCATAGGCCTCGATCCCGGTGTGACCGGAGAGCGTGGCCGCGAGCAGCGAGCGGAGCTGCGGCACATCCCATTCGCCCGCGCCGAGCTTGAGCAATGGCTGCGCGATCACATTTTGCGGGTCCAATGCAAACGCGCGATAAAAGGAGGTGCTTGCCGCAATCACGACCAGATCCTCGTCAAGCAGGAGGGCGGGCGCATTGGAGGAGGTGAGGATGGCCAGCGCCAGATCGTGTGCAACATCGGGATGGGTGATACGGTTCACGATCATACCCCTTCTGGGGAAACCGAACAGCTTGCGGGTGTGAAAGCCGAGTCCGGGCGATACTTCGCTCCCTTGCCGGGAGGACGTACTGGCAGATACGTCCTAACATGGATCGCGCCGAACCCGGCGCGTATTCGGCAATCCCCTGTCTCATGCTCGATTGTGCTGATGCCGAACCTGTGAACGCGGCGTCCTTCAAGAGCAGACGCTCTCGCCTTTACTGACGAACGCCTGGCGCTGGTCGCGAGCCGCCGGGCGCTCGCGGGGCATCTCAGCCGTTCCAACCCGGCCGGTCGAACGGCCAATCTGGACACGAGCGGACATCCGGCCATCCCTGGGCCAGCCTCGCCTAACGACAAGCCGTCGACCGCTCTTGGGATGGCATGGTGGAAGACGCCGATGCGCCCCTGGATCGACGCCAGTTCACTGAAAAACAACGATTTGGTCCTAGGCTGAGGAGCAAGCCAAGAAGGATGCATCTGTGATAAACAATGCAGACGGATGAACTTGCATCGTGTTCTTCTTGCTTGTGCAGATGCATGTCCCAGCGTTCAGAGTTCCCCCGCTTCAGCCCCGTTCTGCGGTTCACGGCCTTCGTGGCAGCCCCTGCCATGTGCCTTGCGGCGGCGCTCGTGCTCTTCGGCGCCTGGAATCTATGGGCCACGGCGCGACAGGTCGATGCGTCCATTCGCGATCGTCAGGCGAATGACGTGCGCCTTGCCCTGGGCGCGGTGCTCGACGACCTGGCACAGAGCCAGGCGGGCGTCGCCATCTGGGACCCCGCCTATGCGGAGGCGCGGAAAGCCAAGCCGAATGCGGCATGGCTCGACCAGAATGTCGGCACCTGGCTCAACTACGTCTTCAATCACGAGCTGGACATCATCATCGACGGCGACGATCGACCGATATACGCCACGCGGAATGGGGAACGCATCGCACCCGCGACGTTCTCCACCGTTCGGCCCTCCTTGCTGCCCCTGATCCAGGCAGCAAGAGGCGCCCTCCGGCGGGCGCCGAATACACATGAGCGGCTCCCGGGCCAGAAGCTGCCGTCCAACAGCACCGTGCGTACCTCCCCGGCGGCGTTCCACGCAACCGACCTCGTTCAAATCTCCGGGCGCGCGGCCGCTGCGAGCGTGATGCGGATGATCCCCGACTCCAAGGCTCTCGTCGGCGCGGGAGCGCACC
>NZ_BCYY01000040.1 GCF_001598435.1 Sphingomonas pituitosa NBRC 102491 | reverse complement strand
GGGCGCGGCCCGACGATTTGGTGCGGGTGGTGGTCGGCGTCGATCCGCCCGCCGGGACCGAGGGCGATGCCTGCGGCATCGTCGCGGTGGGCCTCGATGCGGACGCGCACGGCTATGTGCTGGAGGATGCGAGCGTCGCGGGACTCAGCCCCGAAGGCTGGGCGGCGGCGGTGGCGGATTGCGTCGCGCGGTTCGAGGCCGAATGCGTGGTGGCGGAGAAGAACCAGGGCGGGGCGATGGTGGAAAGCGTGCTGCGCGCCGCGGATCGCCGGCTGCCGCTGCGGCTGGTCCATGCCAGCAAGGGCAAGGCGGCGCGGGCCGAGCCGGTGGCGCTGCTCTACGAGAAGGGCGTGGTGTGGCACGCGAGCGTGTTTCCCGCGCTGGAGGAGGAGCTGGCCGGGCTGCAGGCAGCCGGCGGATACCAGGGGCCCGGGCGCTCGCCGGACCGCGCCGACGCGCTGGTCTGGGCGCTGACCGAACTGATGCTGGGCCGACGCGGCAAGGCCGCGGTGCGGGTGGTGTGAGAACTCTTTTCTAAGCCCCTCCTCCTGGGAGGAGCGGTTGGGGGTGGAGGGATTCCAGAACGCCTGTTGGTCTCGGTGAGACACGGCCCAACCCCGAACCCCTCCCCTGAAGGGAAAAGGGCCTTTGACCGGATAGGAGACATTCAATGCGAAACTGCATGGCTGCAGGGCTGCTCGCCCTGCTGACGGGTGCGTGCGCGCTCGATGCGCAGACGGGCCTCGCGGTCGGCGCCGGCGTGACGGTGGCGGTGAACGATCGGGACGGCGACGGGATGCTCGATGCCGTCGAGGTGCAGGCGCTGGTGGAGAAGGCGTTTCCGCCGGACACGCTTGGCGGCGGCTTCTGGGACGGCATGCGGGCGAGCCTTGCCGCCGCCTATTGGGCGCGCGACCTCGATCGCGACGGCAGGCTCAGCGTCGCGGAGCTGGCGCGATGAAGTGGTTCGGGCGCAAGGCCGCGCGCGAGGGCCAGCGGCCCGCGCTGGCGCGGGGCGGCTGGGGCAGCTTCGGCGACTGGCCGCGCAGCTACGAAGTGCAGCTGCGCGAGGGCTATTGCCAGAACCCGGTGGCGCAGCGCGCGGTGCGGCTGGTGGCGGAAGGCGTGGGCAGCGCGCCGCTCCGCGGATCCGATCCGGCGCTGGTCGCGCTGGTCGTCGCCGCGTCGGGCGGGCAACGGCTGCTCGAGACGGTGGCGGCGCAGCTGCTGCTGCACGGCAACGGCTATGTCCAGGTGCTGACCGACGAGGGCGGCGGCGTGCAGGCGCTCTACGCGCTGCGGCCCGAGCGGGTGACGGTGGAGCCGGATGCCGGCGGCTGGCCGGTCGCCTATCGCTACCGGGTCGGCGAGCACGTCACCCGGCTGGCGGCGGACGATGGCGGGCGGCCGCAGATCGTGCATCTGCGCGCCTTCCATCCGGCGGACGATCATTATGGGCTCGGCTGCCTGGACGCGGCGGCGGGCGCCATCGCGATCCACAATGCGGCGACGCGGTGGAACAAGGCGCTGCTCGACAATGCGGCGCGGCCGAGCGGGGCGCTGGTCTATGATCCCGGCGACGGATCGGCGCTGGCGCCGGACCAGTTCGCCCGGCTGAAGGACGAGATGGAGGCCGGGTTCGCCGGCGCGGCCAATGCCGGGCGGCCGATGCTGCTGGAAGGCGGGCTCAAATGGCAGGCGATGAGCCTGACGCCCGCCGACATGGATTTCGTGGGGCTGAAGGCGACGGCGGCGCGGGAGATCGCGCTGGCCTTCGGCGTGCCGCCGATGCTGCTCGGGCTGCCGGGCGATGCTGCCTATGCCAATTACCGCGAGGCCAATCGGGCGCTGTGGCGACAGGCGATCCTGCCGATGGCGGAGCACCTGCTCGGCGGGCTCGCGCAGGGTCTGGGTGCCTGGTTCCCGCAGGCGGCGCTGGCGGTGGACCTCGATCGGGTGCCCGCGCTGGCCGAGGAGCGCGAGTTGCTGTGGCGGCAGGTCTCCGGGGCCGATTTCCTGACCGATGACGAGAAACGCAAGCTGGTGGGGTTGTCATGAACGACGGGACGATGCTGGGCCAGCTGATCGCGCAGGCCGAGGACGAAGGCGCCGAGCTGACGACGCTGCGTGCCATTGCCGAAGAGGCGGGCACGGTGGGCGCGGATCGCGCGCTCGCCCGGCTGGGGCTGGAGGATGCCGGCGCCGCCAAGGACATGGCCGAGCTGCGCGAGCTGCTGAGCGCGTGGCGCGATGCCAAGAAGTCGATGATCAAGGCGGTGATGCAGTGGCTGGGCCGCACCGTGGCGGCGCTGGTGCTGGTGCTGCTGGCGATGCGGATGGGCTTTCCGGGCTGGCTGAAATGAGCGTGCGCTTCGCGGGCTATGCGGCAGTGTTCGACCGCGAGGATCGCGGCGGCGACGTGGTGCGGCCGGGGGCGTTCGGGCGCGTCGGGCCGGTGCCGCTGCTGTGGCAGCATGCCGGCCGTCCGGTCGGCACGATCGAGGCGATCGGCGAGGATGCGCGGGGGCTGCGGGTGATCGGCCGGGTCGATGATGCGCGGCTGGCGGCGCTGGTCGCGGACGGCGCGGTGGCGGGGCTGTCCTTCGGCTACCGCGTGGCGGCTGCGCGGCGCGGGCGGGTGCGCGAGCTGACCGCGCTCCAGCTGATCGAAGTGAGTCTGGTGGCCGAACCGATGCAGCCGCTCGCGCGGGTGCATGCGGTCGGCTGAATTTTTTCCGATTTTTCTGGCGTGGGAGAAGACCATGGATGCGATGGAAACGAGCTTCGAACAAATGACGCTGCCGCCGGTGCGGCCGATGCTGGCGGGCGGACGGCCGGCGGCAAGCGCGGCGTTCGACGGCTATGTGCGCGGCGGCGTGGAGACCAAGGCGCTGTCGGGCGCGAGCGGCGGCGAGGGCGGCTATGCGGTGCCGCGCGAGATCGACGCGCGGATCGATGCGACGCTGCAGGCGATCTCGCCGATCCGCGCGATCGCCAATGTGGTGAAGGTGGGGTCGAGCGGCTATCGCAAGCTGGTGGCGAGCGGCGGCTTCGACAGCGGCTGGGCATCGGAGACCGCGGCGCGGCCTGCTACCGCGACGCCGACCTTCAACGAAGTCGCGCCGCCGTTCGGCGAACTCTATGCCAATCCGGCGGCGAGCCAGGCGATGCTCGACGACGCGATGTTCGACGTCGAGGCCTGGCTGGCCGACGAGATCGCCCGCGAATTCGCGGCGGCCGAGGGCACTGCGTTCGTCAGCGGCACCGGCACCAACCAGCCCAGGGGCTTCCTCGCGGGGCCGACCTCGACCGCGGCGGACGCGGCGCGCGCCTTCGGCACGCTCCAGTATCTGGCGACGGGCGCGGCGGGGGCCTTTGCCGCCAACCCGGAAGAGAAGCTGATCGACCTGGTCCAGGCGCTGCGCGCGCCCTATCGCCAGGGCGCCGCCTGGGTGATGAACTCGGCGACGCTCGCGCGGATCCGCAAGTTCAAGACCAGCGACGGCCAGCTGCTGTGGCAGCCCGGCATTGCCGCGGGCCAGCCGGCGACGCTGCTCGGCTATCCGGTGGTCGAGGCCGAGGACATGCCCGACATCGCCGCCAACGCCTTCTCGGTGGCCTTCGGCAATTTCCAGGCCGGCTATCTGATCGCCGAGCGCGGCGACACCCAGCTGCTGCGCGATCCCTATTCCAACAAGCCGTTCGTCCATTTCTACGCGACCAAGCGGCTGGGCGGCATGGTGAGCAATTCGGAGGCGATCAAGCTCCTGAAGTTCGCTGCGAACTGAGCCGGAGGGGGGCATATGGCAGACAGTTTCGCGAACCGGGCCGACGATGTGTCGGCCCCGGCAACCTCGGCCGTGGCGGTGGTGCCGAGCGACACGGTGGCGCTGACCGACATTCCCAAGGCGCTGTACGTCGGCACCGGCGGTACGGTGACGATGCGCGGGGTGAACGGCAGCGCCGACACGGTGTGGAAGAATGTGGCGAGCGGCACGATCCTGCCGTTCCGCGCGCGGTACGTGCGGGCGACCGGCACCAGCGCCGCCGACCTGCTGGCGCTCTATTGATGGACGGGCTTTCGCTTTCCATCCCGGCGGTGGCGCGCAGACGCGTGCCCCCGCCGGCCGGGCTCTCGACGCGGGTCGACCGCACCACCAGCACCGTGGATTCCACGCTGCGCAGCACCGACAGGAGCTGAGCATGGCCAAGCAGAACATCAATGTCGGCACCGTCGCCAACGACGGCACCGGCGATACCGAGCGTGCCGCCTGGATCAAGGCGAACGCCAATTTCGACGATCTGTACGACGCCGCGGCGCGGCTGCCCAGGATCGAGAAGACCGCCGCCTATACGGCGACGAGCGACGATTGCGGCCAGTCGATCCGGGCGGATGCGAGCGGCGGCGCCTTCGCGATCACCCTGCCCGCAAGCGCGGTGCGCGACGGCGACTTCCTGCGCGTGCAGAAGGGCGACGCCGGCTCCAACCGGGTGACGGTGCGCAACGCCTCGGCCAGCGACCTCGCCTGGCTGTCGGCGCAGGGCGACGCGGCGTGGTTCGTCTGGTGGAAGGGCGCGTGGGAAGCGTTCGACTGGCGGATTGCGCCGCTGCGGATCGTCTACACCAGCTCGGGCACGAGCATCCGCCCGCCGCTGGCCAGCGGTCTGGAGGTGATGGCGATCGGCGGCGGCGGTGGCGGCGGATCGGGGCGCTGCGCCGCCAATGCCTCCAACCGCACGGGCGGCGGCGGCGGCAGCGGAGGACTGGTGCAGCAGCTGCGCTTCCCCGCCGCTGCGCATGGCGCGAGCGAATCGGTGACGATCGGTGCCGCCGGCAGCGGCGGCACCGCGGCCGGCACCGTGGCCGGCAACGGCGTGGCGGGCGGTGGCGGTGGCGCCAGCCTGCTCGGCACGCTCGTCCGCGCGGAAGGGGGCAACGGCGGCGCGCCCGGACAGACGGGCAACGCGACGGGCGGTGCGGCGCTTGCCGTCGGAACCTTCGGCGCGGTCGGCAGCGGCGGCGGGAGCGCGCCGAGCGGCGCGGCCGGGACCGGGGGCGCGGGCGCGACCGGCGGGGGTGCCGCGGGGGCGAGTATCGACGCCACCAACGTCGTGCGACCAGCGGCCGCCGGCGGTGCCGGATCGAGCCACGCAGGCGTCTCCGTCGGCGGCGGCGCGGCGGGAACGGCCGCAAGTGCTGCCGGTGCGGCGGGCAGCGCCGCGGATTCCGTCGTCCAGTCCGGCGGCGGCGGCGGTGGCGGCGGCTATTCGGGGAATATCACGGGCAATGGCGGCGCGGGCGGTGCCGGGGGCGCGCCGGGCGGCGGCGGCGGCGGCGGCGGCGCGTGCGATGTCGGCTTCGTCTCGGGCGCGGGGGGTGCGGGCGGCCGCGGCGAAATCCGCGTCGTCTGGACCTTCGGCTGAGGAGCGCGGCAATGGCAGTCTATCTGGTGCGCCAGGAGGGCGCGGTGATCAACCGGATCGAGTGGGACGGCGTGACCCCCTATGATCCCGGCGAAGGGCGCACGCTGGAGCCTGAAGCGGCACCCGAGCCGGACGCTGCGGAGGCCGAATAGCGGCACCCTGCCGCGCGGAACCGCGGCGGCAACCAACAGTGGGAGAAACATCATGGACGCACCGCCCTTTCCGGCGGCGGCGATCGCAAGCGCGTGCGCGGCGGTGAAGGCGTATATGCGGATGGAAGGCAGCGCCGACGACACGGCCGTCACCACCGCCGTTCGCACCGCGCTGGCGCTGGGGGAGGCCTTTACCGGCTCCGCCTGGATCGCGCGGCCCTGGCAGGCCTGGCTCGGCCGGTCGGCCGACTGGCAACGGCTGCCCGTGGCGCCGGTGACCGCGATCAGCGCGGTCGAGACCGTCGATGGCGCCGGCACCGGGATGCCGCTGCCGGTACATGCCTACACCCTCGATCTCGATGCGCGCGGCGAGGGATGGGTGCGCCTGGCCCCCGCAACCGCGATGCGGGTCCGCGTGACCTTTGCCGCCGGGACGGCGGCGGGCTGGGAAGACCTGCCGCCACCGCTTGCGCAGGGCGTGGTGCTGCTGGCGGCGCATCTGCTCGAGGCCCGCGGCGACGCCGCGGTGCCGCCGGCGGCGGTCGTCGCGTTCTGGCGGCCGTGGCGGCGGCTCCAGTTGATGGCGGGGGTGCGGCGGCAATGCTGGAGCAGCTGACCACGCGCGGCGAGGCCGCTGGACGCCGTGCAGCCGGCGATGCGGCCGCACGGCTGGGCGAACGGGTGCGCGAGGCGGTGCCGGGCGTGTCGGTTGCCGTCGACGCCGGCAGCGTCACCCTTTCGGAGCGCGGCCTGTGGCGGCGCTGGCTCGCCGATCCGGCGCTGCGCTGGCTGGGAGGGCTGTTGCGATGAGCCCGCAGGAAGCGATCACCGTCGCCCTGCGCGCGGCGCTGACCGGCACGGGCGCCTTGTCCGCCCCGGTGAACGGCGTGTTCGACGCGCCGCCGCAACGGGCGGTGCGCCCCTATCTGCTGATCGACGATCCGGTGCTGAGCGACTGGAGCACGAAGGACCAGGAGGGCCGCGAGGTGCGCACCGCGGTGCTGGTGCGGGACGCCGGCCAGGCGCGGCCGCGGGTGCGGGCGCTCGCCGCGGATGTGGAAGCGGCGATCGCGGCGATGCCGGCGGCGCTTGGCGGCGGGTGGCGGATCGCCAGCCGGGTGCTGGTCCGGTCGCGGACGGTGGACGAGGGCGGCGGGTCGCTCACCGGCATCGTCGAGCACCGTGTGCGGATGCTGCGTACTTCCTAGCCCCGCCCCCTCGGCGACGGCCCCACCCCCGGCCCCTCCCCTGAAGGGGGGCCTGGATGCGATACCAATAGGAGAACGACATGGCAGCGGAAAAAGGCAGCGCCTTCCTGCTCAAGGTAGGCAATGGCGCGACGCCGGTGGTCTATGCCACCGTGGCGGGGCTGCGGACGACGCAGCTCTCGGTGAACGGCGAGGCGGTGGCGATCACCAGCAAGGATTCGGGCGGCTGGCGCGAGCTGTTGTCCGGCGCCGGGGTGCGATCGGTGAGCGTGTCCGGGGCGGGCGTGTTCACCGGATCGGCGGCGGAGGTGCGGGTGAAGGCCAATGCGCTCGCCGGCACGCTCGACGACTATCGGCTGAGCTTCGAGAGCGGCGAGACGATGAGCGGCCGGTTCCTCGTCACCCGGCTAGACTATGCCGGCGATTTCAACGGCGAGCGCAGCTACACGCTGAGCCTGGAAAGCTCCGGGCCGGTGGTGAGCGCGTGACCGGTGCGGCCAACCCGGTGCGCGGCGAGGCGACCTTGCGGGTGGGCGGGGTGCCGCTGGTGCTGCGCCCGAGCTTCGAGGCGCTGGTCGCGGCCGAGGCCGAGCTGGGCCCGCTGTTCGCGCTGGTCGAGCGCGCGGCGGACGGGCGGCTGGGGCTGGGCGAGATGGTCGCCCTGTTCTGGCACTGCCTGAAGGCCGCGCCCGACGGGCTGACGCGCGAGGCTTTCTCGGAAGGCGTGGCGGCGGCAGGACTGGTGGCGGCGACCCCGGCGCTCAAGGCGCTGATCGGCCAGATCCTGGCAGGGCGGTGATGCGCTTCGCCGATGCCGCCGGGCGGCTGGCCGGGCTGGCGGGGCTCGCCTTCGGCTGGAGCCCGGAGCGGTTCTGGCGGGCGACGCCGGCCGAGCTCGCGGCGCTGGTGACGGCGGCGGCCCCTGAAACCGGGGAGCCGCCCACGCCCCAGCTGATTGCACGATTGCAGGAGCAATTCCCCGATGGATGAGGAAATCGAACGGCTGGTGGTGTCGGTGCGGGCCGATACCACCGGCTTTGCACGCGACGTGGACGCGATGCGCGGCACGCTGGAGGGCCCGCTGGCCGTCGGTGTGGATCGCGCCGGGAGAAGCATCGAGACGACGCTGCTGCGCGCGGCGCAGACCGGCAAGTTCGGGTTCGACGATCTCGCGAAGATCGGCGTGAAGGCGCTGGACGAGATTGCAAGGGCGGCAGTCGGCATCGCCTTTCCCTCGATCGGCGGCGGTGGCGGGGGTGGCGGCGGCGGGTTGCTGTCGCTGCTGGGCGGGCTGCTCGGCCTGCCCGGGCGCGCCACCGGCGGTCCGGTGAGCCCCGGGCGCCCCTATTGGGTGGGCGAGCGCGGGCCGGAGCTGTTCGTGCCGACCAGTGCGGGGCAGGTCGCGCCGACGGCGGGCCAGGGCGGCGGGCGCGATGTCCGCGTGTCGATCACGGTCAACGCCGCCGCCGACGCCGCGCCGCGGGCGCTTGCCCAGTCGAGCCGGCAGGTGGCGCGGGCGGTGCGGTCGGCGCTGGCGGGGCTCGACTGATGGGCTGGTGGCTCGCCGACCGGCGGCGCGACCAGGCGGCGGGCGTGATCAGCCGGTTCGACCCCGTCTACTGGACGGTGAACTTTCCCCGCCCGATGATGGCGAGCGTCGTCACCACCGCGCCCGATGCGCTGCGCGTCGACCTGGTTTTCCAGCGGCGCGGCGATCTCGCCGGGCTGATCTGGGAGGCGGAGGATCGCTGGGACCATCCGCTGCTCGCCTATGCGACGCAGCGTGACTTTCGCGGCTGCCGCTTGCGGTTTCGCTGGCGGTCCTCGGGCGTGATCGCGCTCGACGCCGTCCACGGTCCGGTACTGACGATCGAGGGGCGCGACGAACAGGGAGCGCCGCGCGCCTGGTATGTGCGGCTGTGGAACTATGCCAGCGGCGCGCCGGACGATGCCGAGGTGTCGATCGATTTCGCGCAGGTGGCGGGCGGCTTCCAGCTGCCGGGCCAGGCCGATCCGGTATGGGCCGGGGACGTCGACCGGATGTTCTTCTCGCTGGTGCCGCCCGGCTATGTCGCGGGCGATGCGACGGCGCTGGCGGCTGCGATGGAGGGCTGGGTCGAGCTGGCCGGGATCGCGTGCGACGGCCCGGGCGCGGTGCTGGCCATCGGCGAGGTGGTGGTGCCCGAACACGGCCTGTCGATCGCGACCGGCTATGACGACGGCTATAACCAGACGCCCGCGCGACTGCTGCGCAATGCGCTGCAGCTCGGCTATCGCGGCGACATTCTCCATTATGTGGGGATGAGCCACTATTTCCGGCTCGAACCCGTCTCGGGCGGCTTTTACGCCAGCCTGGCCGGAGGCGTGCTCAACCGGGCGTGCACGGCCTGGCACGCCGATTTCGCGGCGCGCGCCAAGGCGCTTGGCTATGGCTTGATCTGGTCGCTGAGCTACGAGCTGCTCGACCAGCATTGCTGGGGCGACTGGAAGCAGCGCGCGGCGGACGGCAGCCCGGCGCTGACCGGGTGGAGCCCGCCCTCGACGCTGCTCTCGCCGGCGCATGGCGGGGCGATGGCCTATCTGCGCGCGGTGGCGGTGGCGTTCGTGGGGCTGGCGCAGGCCGCGGGGCTCGAGGTGAAGGTCCAGATCGGCGAGCCCTGGTGGTGGGTGACAGCCGATGGCCGGCTGTGCATCCACGACGCCGCGGCGCAGGCGTTGCTGGGCAATCCGGCGGCACAGAACCTCAAGGGTGCGGTGAACACGGCGGTGCTCGATGCGGCGGGGGGGCTGCTCGCCGCGTCGACGCTCGCGCTGCGCTACGCGGTGCAGGCCGCCGCGCCGGGCGCGCAGCTGCTGCTGCTCACCTATCTGCCGACCGTGCTCGATCCGGCGATGCCCGAGGCGAAGCGCGTCAACCTGCCGCTCGGCTGGGCGGCGCCCGCCTTCGATGTGCTGCAGCTCGAGGATTATGACTGGGCGGCGGCGGGCAATGCGGCGGCGTCGGAACGGGCGGTGGCGGCGGCGGAGGCGCGGCTGGGCTATCCGGCGGCGCGGCAGCATTATCTCGCGGGCTTCGTGCTGCGCGGCGAAGACAGGATCCAGTGGCGCGCGATCGCCGAGGCGGCCGAGCGCGGCCGCGCCCGCGGCGTCGCGGCGACCTATGTCTGGGCGCTGCCGCAGGTGGCGCGCGACGGTTTCACCCATTTCGACCAGGAGGCGGAGATGACGCCGTTCGACGACGTGTCCTTCCCGATCGCGCTGGGGCGCGAGGCGGAGGTGGCGCCCGAGCTTTCCACCGCGATCGTCACCAGCGCCGGCGGGGCCGAGCGGCGCAACGCCGCCTGGGCGCAGGCGCGGACGCGCTACGATGTGGGGCCGGGGGTGCGCTCCGAGGCGGACATCGCGGCGCTGCTCGCTTTCTACCGCGCCCGGATGGGGCCGGCGCGCGGATTTCGCCTGCGCGATCCGTTCGATTACGATGCGAAGGACCAGCCGCTGGGGATCGGCGACGGCCAGGTCGCGCGGTTCCAGCTGGTCAAGACCTATGGCGAAAGCGTGCGGCGGATCACCCGGCCGGTCGCCGGCACGGTGGCGGTGAAGCTGAACGGCGTCGCCACGGCGGCGTTCAGCCTGGGCGCGGGTGGGGTGGTGACGCTGGACGCGGCGCCCGCCGCCGGGGTGCGCGTCACCGCCTCCTTCCTGTTCGACGTGCCGGTGCGCTTCGCCGAGGATCAGCTGCGGGTGAGCCGCGCGACCTTCCTCGCCGGCGCCGCCGCCTCGGTGCCGCTGGTGGAGATCCGCGAATGACCTGGCTGGAGGGCACGCTGACCACCGTCACCCTGTGCTGGCGGATCGAGCGGCGCGACGGGGTGACGATCGGCCTCACCGCGCACGACCGCGACCTGCTGATCGACGGCCTGCTCTACCGCGCCGCACCGGGGATGACGCCGAGCGCGGTCGAGCGCAGTGCGACACTGGCGGCGGACAGCATGGACGTGCACGGCATGCTTTCCGGCGACGCCATTGCGGAGGCGGACCTGCTGGCCGGGCGCTGGGACTTCGCCCGCGTGTCGCTGTTCGCGACCGACTGGGCGGCGCCGGGGGAGACGGTGGCGCTCGGCGAGGGAATGATCGGCGCGATCGAGACGCGCGACGGCGCGATCACGGCGGAACTGCGCGGGCTCACCGCCGCTTTCGACGCGCCGGTGGCCGAGGCGACCTCGCCCGACTGCCGCGCCGAACTGGGCGATGCCCGGTGCCGGGTGGCGATGGCCGGCAGGCGGCGCTTCGCGCGCGTCGTGGCGGTCGCCGACGCGGTGGTGACCGTGGACGCGGCCGAGCCCGCCGAAAATGCATATGGCGCCGGGCGGCTGCGCTGGATCGGCGGGCCGAACAGCGGGCTGGAGGATGCGATCGCCGCTTCCGACGGCGATCGGCTGACGCTCCGCCGGCCGCCGCGCTTCGACGGGCTGGGCGCCTTGGTCGAGCTGATCGAAGGCTGTGACGGCCGGTTCGAGACCTGTTCGGGCCGGTTCGGCAACGCGGCCAACTTTCGCGGCGAGCCCTTCCTGCCGGGCACCGACCTGCTCACCCGGTATCCGGGCGCATGAGGGGCGCGGCTGTCGTCGCGGCGGCGCGGGCTGCGGTGGGAACGCCCTTCCGCCTGCACGGACGCGATCCGGACCGCGGCCTCGACTGTGTCGGGCTGGCGGCGATGGCGCTGCGGTGCGCCGCGCCGGACGGGTATCGGCTGCGCACCGGCGATGCCGCGGCGGTGGCGAAGCAGTTGCATGCGGCGGGCCTCGCCGAGGTTGCCGAGGCGGCGCCGGGGGATCTGCTGCTGTGTCGCAGCGGGCCCGGTCAGCTGCACCTCGCGATCCGCTGCGAGCATGGGATCATTCACGCCGATGCCATCGCCCGCCGGGTGGTGGAACGGCCCGGCGCCGCGCCCTGGCCGGTGCTGAGCTGCTGGCGTCTGCGGGAGGAAGACTGATGGCGACCGTGGTGCTGACGGCGGTGGGCGGACTGATCGGCGGGCCCTTCGGGGCGAGCCTGGGCGGATTGGTCGGCAACGCGATCGACCACCAGCTGCTGTTCCGGCAGGGGCCGCGGGAGGGCGCGCGCCTGACCGATCTGCGGGTGCAGACCTCGAGCTACGGCACGACCATTCCCAAGTTGTTCGGAACCATCCGGGTCGCCGGCTGTGTGATCTGGGCGACCGACCTGGTCGAGCATCGCGCCACCGAAAGCGGAGGCAAGGGGCAGCCCTCGACCAGTTCCTACAGCTATGCGGCATCGTTCGCGGTGGCGCTGTCGACGCGGCCCATCCTCGCCGTGGGGCGGATCTGGGCGGACGGCCAGCTGCTGCGCGGCGCGGCAGGCGACTTCAAGATCCGCACCGGCTTCCGCCTCCACACGGGCAGGGAGGACCAGCCCGTCGATCCGCTGATCGCCGCGATCGAGGGGACGGCCCAGGCGCCCGCGCATCGCGGCACCGCCTATGTCGTGTTCGAGGACCTGGAGCTGGCAAGCTTCGGCAACCGGATCCCGCAGCTGAGCTTCGAAGTGATCGCCGATGCGGCACCCGTGCCGGCCGGTGCGGTGGTGGAGGCGGTGAGCGGCGTGGCGGCGGACGGGCTGGACACGCCGCTCGCCGGATTCTCGGCGCAGGAAGCCACGCGCACCACGCTGGACGCGCTATGTGCGGCGACGGGCGCATGGGTCCATAGCGATGGCGCGGAGCTGCGTCTGCAGGCGGGCCCGGGCCCGGCGCGGGCGATGTCCGACGGTGGCGCCGGCGCCGATGCGCGGCCCGCCGGGCGCGGCGTGCGGGCCATCGCCGCGGCCGACGGCGCACCGCGACGGCTGAGCATCGGCTATTATGATCCGGCGCGCGACTATCAGGCCGGCGTCCAGCAGGCATCGCGGCCCGGCATGGGCATGCGGGAGACGCGGATCGATCTGCCGGCGGTGCTGGATGCGGGATCGGCCAAGGCGATGGCGGCGGGCGCATTGGCCCGCACGGACCTGGCACGCGAGCGACGTACGCTCACGCTCGGCTGGGATGCGCTGGCGCTGGCGCCGGGCGCCCGGATCACGATCCAGGATGCCCCCGGCCAATGGCGGGTGGATCGCTGGTCGCTCGAGAACATGGTCGTGAAGCTCGAATGCGTGCCGATCGCCGAGGCGCCGCTGGCAATCGCCGCCAGCGCGGGCCGGGCGGTGGCGGCACCCGACGAACAGCGCGGCAGCACGATCCTGCTGCCCTTCGAGCTTCCGCCGCTGGACGACGTGCCGGCGACGACCCCCAACATCGTCGTGGCCGCAGCGGGCTCGGCCTCGGGCTGGCGGCGCGCGGCGTTGCTCGCGAGCCTCGACGGCGGGGCGAGCTGGACGCCTGCCGGCGAGACGGCCTATCCCGCGACCCTCGGAACGGTGACGCTGCCGCCGGCGCCGGCGCGGGCGGCCGTGGTCGATCAGGCGAGCGTTGCGGAGATCGCGCTTGCCCGCCCCGACATGGCGCTCGCCAATGCCGACATGGCGGCGCTCGACGCCGGCGCGAACCTGGCGATGCTCGGCGACGAGCTGCTCCAGTTCGGCCGTGCGGAAAGCCTGGGCGGCGGGCGTTGGCGCCTGTCGCAGCTCTGGCGCGGCCGGCGGGGAACCGAGCCGGCGATCGGCACGCAGCGCCCGGGCGACCCGTTCGTGCTGGTGACGCGGGACACGTTGCAGCCGCTCGATCTGCGCGCTCCGATCGGCGCGGCCGTGCAGCTGCTGGCCCAGGGGGCGACCGACCCGATCGACCCGGCACCGGCGCACGCCCTTGCGACCGGCATCTCGCTGCTGCCGCCGTCCCCCGTACACTTGCGCGCAACTCGGTCGGGAGACGAGACGCAGCTGCGCTGGGTGCGGCGGAGCCGCATCGGCTGGACGTGGCGCGACGGCGTCGATCTGCCGCTCGGCGAAGAGAATGAACGCTATCAGGTGGAAATCAGCGGCGCCGGCCAGACCAGCATATCGACGACCGGGACGCCGGGCATGGTACTTTCCGCCGCCGACCGCGCAACGCCCCTGATCGTGCGCGTACGGCAAATCGGCACGCACGGGCTCTCCGCGCCCGCCGAGCTTTCCCTTCCAAGTCTTGGAGATGACCGATGACTGTTTTGCCGACGCCGCGTTTGTCGCTGCCGCTCCTCGAACCAGGGCAGGCGCAGAAGGAGATGTTCCACAACGAAGCCCTGGCGCTGCTCGACATCGCCGTGCAGGCTTCGGTGGTCGCCGCGATGGTGAACGTGCCGCCTTCCGCGCCGTCGGTCGGCCAGTGCTGGATCATCGGTAGCGACCCGCAAGGCGCCTGGGCCGGGCAGGCGGGCAAGCTGACGGGCTGGACCGAGGGCGGCTGGCGGTTCCTGGCGCCGCGAGACGGAATGCGCATCTGGGTGGTGGCCGACCAGGTGTTTGCGCTGCACAGCGGCGGAACATGGTACCAAGGGCGGACCTATGGAAGACTTTTTATCGAGGGACGTCAGGTAGTTGGCCCTCGAGCCGCGAATGTCGCGGAACCGACGGGTGGCGCAACGGTTGACGCAGAGGCGAGAAGGGCGATCTCTGCGGTCGTGCAAACGTTGCGCCAGCATGGGCTGATTGAAGCCAGCTAGCATGTGACGTTTGTGCAACAGTCCGCAGTTTTGTGCGCTTGCGCCGAAACTTTGGTTTGAGTAGTGAGTTTGGCCTGTCCGTATGGACGACCATGAAAGGGGATTATGATGCGGAAGCTTGCCGTCACTTTGGCGCTCGCCACGACCGCGCTGAGCACGCCCGCCCTCGCCCGCGACGACGCGTGGTACGTGGGTGTTGAAGGCGGCGCGATGCTGGTCGAGGACATTCACTTCGACGTTGGCGCCAGCAAGGATGTCGTGACGCAGAACAACCACGTCGGCTACGATGTCGGTGGGGAAATCGGGTATGACTTCGGTCCGTTCCGCGCGGAAGCCGAAGTAAGCTATCGCCGTGCACGTACGGACAGCGCCCGTACCGCGATTCTGCTGCCGACCGGCCCGGGCCTCGTTGCCCCGGCTGGCAGCTATGAACAGGCGAGCGGCAGCACCTCGGCGCTGTCGTTCATGGTCAACGGCCTGCTCGACTTCGGCGACGACAACGGCCTGCAGGGCTTCGTCGGCGGCGGTGCGGGTGTCGCCCGCATCAAGGATCGTCTGCGCGTCGGCGCGAACGACACCGTCAACGACTCGGACACCGTGTTCGCATGGCAGGCGCTGGCCGGCGTTCGCGCGCCGATCAACAAGAACGTCGACGTGTCGCTGAAGTATCGCTTCTTCAACGCGCCCGACGTGAAGCTGACCGACATCGGTGGCAACCAGTGGAAGGGTCGCTATCGCTCGCACAGCCTGCTCGTCGGCCTGACCTACAACTTCGGTGCGCCGGAAGAGCCCGTCGCTCCGCCGCCGCCGCCGCCGCCGGCTCCGGTCGCTGAGCCGGCTCCGCCGCCTCCGCCGCCCCCGGCTCCGGAAGCCAAGGTCTGCACGCCTGGGCCGTACATCGTGTTCTTCGACTGGAACAAGTCGGACGTCACGCCGGAAGCAGCGAGCATCCTGGACAATGCGATCAGCAACTATGCCGATTGCAGCAACACCAAGGTTGTCATCGCCGGCTACACCGACCGTTCGGGTTCGGCGAGCTACAACGTCGGCCTGTCGCAGCGTCGCGCGGACACCGTGCGCAGCTACATGGGTGGCAAGGGTATCCCCGACGCCGCTATCTCGGCGCAGGGCTTCGGCGAAAGCAACCCGCGCGTTCCGACCGCCGACGGCGTTCGCGAACTCCAGAACCGTCGCGTGGAAATCACCTACGGTCCGGGTTCGGGCATGTAATTGCCGCCTTCCCGCAAGGGATGGAAGCAAAGAGGGGAGACCGGGCAACCGGTCTCCCTTTCTTTTTGCGTGGGTGCCGGTTGCAAAAGCTGTGCGCTTTCCGGGCGGTGGGGGGGGACGGTTCAGGGTAAACGGGTGCCCGCTGCGATAGATTGAAGCGGACGTATCGTCCTCATTTCACGTCATCCCGGCGAAAGCCGGGATCCATTCGCCTCTCGCTATCGGCAGGCGCTGTGACGGAGCCCCTAATGTATCCCGGCTTCCGCCGGGATGACGGTTTGGTGATGGGCGACAGGGCCTTCCTAAGGGTGCGTATCAGGCTTCGGCGGCGATCGCCGCTGCGAGCCAATCGGGGAGGAGGGCATCGCCCAGCGCCTCGACCCGGCGCAGTTCCACCATCGTGCCGAGTTCCGGATAGGTGGCCCGCGTACGATCGCCCGGTTCGCCGAGCGGGGCGACGACCAGCCGGCGGTTCACCTTGGCGCGATAGTGCATCCGCGCGGTGTTTTCCTGGCCGACATAGCAGCCCTTGGTGAAGCTGACGCCGTGCAGTTCCTGCGCATTGCATTCGAGCCACAGCGTCTTGTCGCTGCCGAGCTCCGCCGCGCCTTCGGTGACGCCGAGCGACAGCCGGTGCGCGCGCCAGGCCTCGGCCGCGCTTTCCTCCGCTGCTTCGCCGATCCAGCGATAGCCCAGCGCAGGGAGGCGCGGATCCGGCGCCGCGCCCGGGCGTGCTTGCCGTGACCAATGGATGGCCGCTTCGATCGGCTCGATCGCGATCGCCCGGCGCAGCCGGTACATCGTCAGCCGCCGCGCGAGGGCGTCGCGCGCGCTCGCCTCGCAGTCGATCAGGATCGCGTCGCCTTCCGCCCAGAGCAGGAAATCGAACAGCGCCTTGCCCTGCGGCGTGAGCAGCGCGGCCCATTGCGGTGTCTGCGGCGTGACGCTGGCAAGATCCTGCGGCAGCAGGCCCTGCAGGAAGCCGCGAACATCGTCGCCGGAGAGGCGCAGCAGCGCGCGATCGTCTAGCCAGGTGCTGGTATCGTTCATGGCGAACAGGTAGGACGCGGCAAACCCTGACGAAAGAGGCAAGCCATGGCGAATGTCGAACTCAAGCTGCGCGGGGGCCGCGTGCATCTGCCGAGCGGCCCTGCCGACGTGGATGTCGGCGTTTCGGGCGGCAAGATCGTCGCGATCGGGAATGTCGGCGATGCGGACGAGACGATCGACTGCACCGGGCTCGACGTGCTGCCCGGCGTGATCGACAGCCAGGTCCATTTCCGCGAGCCCGGGCTCGAATATAAGGAAGACCTGGAGAGCGGGAGCCGCTCCGCGGTGCTGGGCGGGGTGACCGCGGTGTTCGAAATGCCGAACACCAAGCCCAATACCGACAGCGCAGCGGCGGTGGCCGACAAGCTCGCCCGCGCGCACCACCGCATGTGGTGCGACCATGCCTTTTATGTCGGCGCGACCAACCACAATGCCGAGCATCTTGCGGAACTGGAGCGCCTGCCGGGCACGGCCGGCGTGAAGATCTTCATGGGCGCCTCGACCGGCGACCTGCTGGTGTCCGACGACGCCAATCTGGCGCGGGTGCTCGCCTCCGGCCATCGCCGTGTGGCAATCCACGCCGAGGACGAGTTCCGCATGCAGGATCGGCTCGGCGAGCGCGTGCCGGGCGATCCCGCGTCCCATCCGGTGTGGCGCGACGACGAGAGCGCGATCCTGGCGACCCGACGCATCCTGCGGCTGGCGCGCGAAGCAAGGCGGCGGATCCATGTGCTCCACGTCACCACCCCGGCCGAGCTCGAGCTGCTGGGGCAGAACAAGGACATCGCGACCTGCGAGGTCACCCCGCAGCACCTGACGCTGGCGGGCGAGGACGCCTATCCGCGCATCGGCACCTATGCGCAGATGAATCCGCCGATCCGCTCGGGCGCGCACCGCGACGGGCTGTGGCACTGGCTGCGCCAGGGCGTGCCCGACGTGCTCGGTTCGGACCATGCGCCGCACACGCTGGAGGAGAAGGCCAGGCCCTATCCGGATAGCCCCTCCGGCATGCCGGGCGTGCAGACGCTGCTGCCGCTGATGCTCAACCATGTCGCGGAAGGGCGGCTGACGCTTCAGCGGCTGATCGACCTGACCAGCGCCGGGCCGCAGCGGATCTTCGGGCTCGTCGGCAAGGGCCGGATCGTGCCGGGCTACGACGCCGACTTCACCGTGGTGGACCTCAAGGCGCGCTGGACGGTGGACGAGGCCTGGCTCAGCTCGCGCTGCGGCTGGTCGCCGTTCACCGGCATGGAGCTGACCGGCCGGCCGGTCGGCACGATCATCCGCGGGCACCGGGTGATGTGGGAAGCGCAGCTCGCCGAGCAGGCGATCGGCGAGCCGGTGAAATTCGAATCGGTCGAGTTCGGCTGATGGCGGAAGGCGGGGCTGCCGGCGCGGCCCCGCCGCTTCCCGATCAGAAGGGCAGCCAGCGCTGCTTTTCGCTGAACTTCATGTAGCCGGCGTTCACGCCCAGCCGCCAGCCTACACCCAGCCGCACCGGGATCAGCACGACGTCGCCGCGGCGCAGGTACGAAGCCGAAAAGCCGCCGACCAGATAGGCATGGCCTTCGCCCTGCGGGAAGCGCTTGTAGATTTCCTGGCTGTCGTAGAGGTTGTAGACCAGCACGAACACCTTGTTGGCGTCGCCGCCCAGGTCGAAGCCGATCGACGGGCCGGTCCAGTAGATCGGGCGCTGCCCCTCCACCTTGTGGAACATCTGGCCCTTGCCGTAGCGCAGGCCGACACCGATGGCGCCCGAGGCCTCGCTGCCCGCGATATAGGCGTTGGGCCTGCCCTGGTCCTTCAGAATATCCTCGAGCAGCTTGGCGAGGCCCGAGGCACCCTTGCCGAACGTGCCTTCGGCTGCCGCGAGCAGATCGTCCTTCTCGAACGTGTCGGTCGCCGCCTGGCGCGCCGTCGTCGCGGACGAATCGGTGGCGGCGGGGCTTGCGGGCGCATTCTGGACCGGGGGCGGCGGCGCGGTGTCCGCCGGCGGATAGGATTCGGGCTGCTGCACGGGCGGCGGTGCACTCTGCTGCTGCTGCTGGGCAGGCGGCGACTTCAGGTCCGAATCGATCGCGGTATTGGGATCGATCGTCGTCATCTGTGCGGATGCGGGCAGGCTGCCCAGTCCGGCCAGGGCGACTGCCAGAAGCGTGAACCAACCCGATCGCATCATCAACATTTCCCGAACTTTGCTCGTTTTCGCCTGCCATCCTTAGGCAAGCGGTGCTGTCACGGCAATGAATGGGCGCCTGATCGAGTCGATTTCACGTCCATGTGTTATCCCCGTTGATTGCGGGCGAATGGCTCGTTATAGGGCACGACCTCGGCGCTTCCGGAGACGTGGGTGAGTGGCTGAAACCAGCGGTTTGCTAAACCGCCGTACGGGGATTACTCGTACCGAGGGTTCGAATCCCTCCGTCTCCGCCACCGGATCAGCCGATCCACCGCCCTGTTCCCATCAGACTTCCGGTCGAGCTCGGCACGGCTGGCCGGCCGCCGGCGCGGCCGAAATCCGCACGCGCCTGACATTTGGGTTAGCGCATTCGATCTGCGCGGAGTAATAGCGCCGCAGCACGGACCGGCATTCGCTTGATTTCCGGCCCGGGCTATCGGCATGGAGCGCCGGGGCGGTTGCACCGGGCGCTGCCAGCGCCTACGTCCCGCCACTACTGTTACCGCTAACTTCACGACCAATCGGAGAGATCTCGCCATGGCGCTGACCGGAGAATTGTTCATCGCATCGAAGCGCGTCGCCCGCGACGCCGGCTTCCGCGCCGTTGCCGCCGCCACCGGCAGCGAGATCGAGCCCAGCTTCAGCGTCGCGACGCTGGAAGACGTCGACGCCGCCTGCGCCGCCGCCGAGGCTGCGTTCCTGCCCTATTCGAGCCTGCCGCGCGAAGAGCGTGCGAAGTTCCTCGAAGCCATCGCCGAGGAGATCGAGGCGCTAGGCGACGAGCTGGTCGAGCGCGCGATGCAGGAAAGCGGCCTGCCGCAGCCCCGTCTCCAGGGCGAGCGCGGCCGCACCGCCGGCCAGCTGCGCCTGTTCGCCAAGGAACTGCGCCTGGGCGATTATCTGCGCGTCCGCATCGACCATGCAATCCCTGATCGCGCGCCGCTGCCCAAGCCCGATCTGCGCCTGCGCATGGTGCCGCTGGGCCCGGTCGCGGTGTTCGGCGCGTCGAACTTCCCGCTCGCCTTCTCGACCGCGGGCGGCGACACCGCCTCCGCACTCGCCGCCGGTTGCCCGGTGGTGGTGAAGGGCCATCCGGCGCACCCCGGCACCGCCGAACTGGTCGCCAGCGCGATCACCCGCGCGGCGCAGAAGACCGGCATGCCCGAGGGCGTGTTCTCGATGGTTTCAGGTCCGGCCAACGAGCTGGGCGAAGCGCTGGTCCGCGATCCGCGCATCACCGCGGTGGGCTTCACCGGCTCGCGCGGCGGTGGCCTGGCGCTGGTGAAGATCGCGCAGAGCCGCCCGGTGCCGATCCCCGTCTATGCCGAGATGAGCAGCATCAACCCCGTCTTCCTGCTGCCGGCGGCGCTGGAAGCCCGCGCCGAGGCGCTGGGCAAGGGCTATGTCGCCTCGGTGACGATGGGTGCCGGCCAGTTCTGCACCAACCCCGGCCTCGTGCTGGCGCTGGAAGGCCCGGCGCTCGATCGCTTCCTGGCGGCTGCCAGCGAAGCGATGCTCGGCGCGCCGGCGCAGGTGATGCTGACGCCGAACATCCACAAGGCCTATGCGAGCGGCGTGGCCAAGCTCGCCTCGGTCGACACCGTCGAGCAGATCGCACAGGGCGTCGAGGCCCAGGGCCCGACCTGCGGCCGCGCGGTGCTGTTCACCATGAAGGGCGCGGACTTCATCGCCGATCCGAGCCATGCCGAGGAAATCTTCGGCGCGACCTCGATGCTGGTGCGCTGCGCCGATGTCGCGGAGCTGAAGAAGGTGGTGTCGCTGCTCGAAGGCCAGCTGACCACCACGCTGCACATGGACGAGGGCGACATCGCCGTCGCGCAGGAGCTGCTGCCGTCGCTCGAGCGTCTGGCCGGCCGCATCCTGGCGAATGGCTGGCCGACCGGCGTCGAAGTGACCGACGCGATGGTCCATGGCGGGCCGTTCCCGTCGACCTCGGACGGCCGCAGCACCTCGGTGGGCACGCTGGCGATCGACCGCTTCGTGCGCCCGGTGTCGTATCAGGATCTGCCGGAAGCGCTGCTCCCGGCCGAACTGCGCGACGGTGCAGGCGTGCCCGCGCGCGTGGACGGCAAGCCGACGGTCTGAAGGTTGGTCCTCTAAATCCCCCTCCCGCTTGCGGGAGGGGGACTGGTTGGCTCGGCCGACGGAAGTTCCCAACTACCGCGTGCATTGAGTTGGCAGAGCTTCCGCTGTAGCAGGGCGCCATGAAATGGCTCGCAGTCGCCGCTATATGCATTGCTGGGTGGCTTGCGTTCTTTTCTCACGGAACGCGCAAATTGAACGGTCACGTCTTCGCCGTTCCGACTGCGAACGACATTGCCGATAGTTCCACGCCGTTTTTTCTTCCACTCCCTGGACCTGGAGATGGATTCTCCTTTTATCTCAATCCCGAAGCAAGTTTGCCCGCTCGCGTTCTGATTGGCGTTGAGAGCAAACGGGTGATTTGCTCGCGCGCCGCTGGTTCGGAGGCGCTCGTAAACGGCACGGTCTGCGCCGCGACGATGCCTACCTGGCGGGGTGTAGAACTGCAGAAGGTTCGCGATGGCGTGTTTTGGCGGTACGAACTGCCCCCTACGGGTAGCAACGTGTCGCCTACACCGGTGAATTGTTCGGCGCTCGCAGATCGGGGGGACGGCCTCTGCACCGCCGTGCTGCCGTACAATGATCTTGTTTTGTCCATCCATCTGCGGGACAGCCAAATGCGGTCGCTTGAAGCGTTGTACGACGACGCTGTAAGCAAGCTGAAGAGCTGGGAGCGCTAAAGCTCTCAATCCTCCCCCGCGAGGGGGAGGTGGCGCCGAAGGCGACGGAGGGGGAGGTAAGCGACCAACCAGCCGGCGTGCTTCCTCCCCCC
>NZ_BCYY01000039.1 GCF_001598435.1 Sphingomonas pituitosa NBRC 102491 | reverse complement strand
AAGGTCGAAATGCGCCTAGCCCTTCGCGAAGGCGAGACGGATACATCGCTCCGAAGGCAGAGGCCACAGGTTCAAATCCTGTCGGGTGCGCCATTTTTCAATGGCTTAGCTGGATCAGCAGCAAACTTGTCAAATATACGTCAAATATACCCCTCCGGACTCCTGTGGTTGCGGGCGCACGCCTCGGTCCGAGTCTGAGCGGTTGCGGCTTTGAACGCTCTCAGATTCGTCAGGGAGCGGGAATGAGTACGGAAGCCGAAGGGCCGAACGTGGGACGTTGCGGTCGTTGGGCTGCCGCGCGTTGAACGGCAGGTCTCGCCAAGAGCCGACATAGCGCGTTCGACTTGCCCCGTAAAAGTGGAGAGGCATGTGCTCTGCGTGATGCAGTTCGTTCGAACTGCGCGGGGCTATATAGTCGTGCGCGGAGTGGCGCCGGACAGGGCTGTAAAAGCCGTCGATATAGCTGGAAATGGTGTGAGCGGCGTCGTCACGGGCATAGAAGACTGTACACCGGACGAGTTCAAACTTGATCGTCTGGAAGAACGTCTCGAGTATCGCACGATCGTAACAATCTGCTCCTGCCGGATGACCGCATTCTCCCGCCGCAGGCACTTCAACTCGCTGCCATACCTGTCTGCGGCGCTTGATCGGGCAGCCCCCCCACTTGAGCCCGGCTGCGGTTGTGGCTGCTTGATCATCGCACTTGCCTTTCACCTCAGGAAAACTCTTCCCTCCTCTGAAGTAAGTCCGGAATTTGATTGCGTGCATTTTCTATTCGAGCAGTCTACTCATCCGCAGGGGAAATCACGTAGGGCACATTGGCATCGCTGCTGATAGAGTCTTGTGGTTGGGGGAAACGCAAGCAGTGCAAGTACTTACACGACTTTTAGCCGTAGCCACGGCTATGGTACCCGTTCTCGCGGCGCCTTGCGCCGCCCAGACGATCGACGCGGACAATCACGGCACCGCCGCGCCGGCGCCAGCGGAAACCCGCATCCTGGTATCCGCCATCCGCATCCTCGATCTCCAGCCGCGACCGGAGATCGGCATCACCGCCGAGAGCATCCAGCGCATCGCCGATGCCGCGCTTCGGGACCAGGCGAACGGCGCGCTGCCCGCCGCGCTCAGCTTCGTGCAGATCAAGGCGGTCGCGGACAGCGTGACCCAGGCATATCGCCGCGCCGGCCTTATGGTCGCCACCGCCATCGTGCCCCCGCAGGATATTGCGGCCGGCGGCACGCTGACCCTCCGCATCCTCGAAGGCAAGGTCGGGCAGATCAAGGTTCAGGGCAGCAAGCGCTACCGCGACGACGTCATCGCCGCGACGCTGCGGCCGCTGGTCGGCCAGCCGCTGCAGCGCCGTTCGCTGGAACAGGCGACCCTGTATGCGCGCGATCTTCCCGGGGTGACGATTTCGCCGATGCTCACCGCCGGTGCAAACCCGGGCGAGACCGACATCATCATCGTCGCCAAGGACAATCCGCGGCCCTATGCCGTTCGCCTTGGCACCAGCAACTATGGCACCGACACGATCGGGCGCTATCGGTTCGAGGCGGGGATCACGCTCTACAGCCCGCTGGGCATCGGCGATGTGCTGGCGGCGAGCTTCGCCTATTCGGTTAAACCGAGCAACAGCTGGGCGGGTTCGGCATCCTACACCCTGCCGCTGGATCGCGCATCGGGCCTGAGCGCGACTATGGGGTTCCTGCGCAGCCAGCTGCAATTGCGGACGGGGCCGTTCGCCGCGCTCGATATCCATGGTCCGACCACGCAAGCCTATGCCGGGATCGACTGGAAGTTCATCAATCGCCCGACGCTGAAGGTGCAGGCGTCCGGCCGCTATATCCACGAAACCTCGCGGCTCGACGGGCTTGGGCTGCGCCTCTCCTCCTATCGTTTCGATGTGCTCGATGCCGGCCTTGCCGTCCGCGCAGACCAGCGCAAAAGCCATGCCGTCAATTTCGCGCAGATCGGCCTTCGCCGGGCGATTCACGACGGTTCGTCCTCGGCAAATGTGATCTTCAGCCCGCACGAAAGCCAGTTCTGGAGCGGCCGCTGGTCGCTATCGCGCATCCAGGGGATTGCGCCCGGCCATCGCCTGATCGTCCGCGGCAACGGCCAGGTGACCGACGATGCGCTCCCGCCGCTCGAGCAATTCTCGATCGGCGGGCCGACGAGCGTGCGCTCGGCCACCCTTTCGGCGGCGCTGGGGGATCGCGGTGTCCAGGCGACGGTGGAGTATCAGGTCGATGCGCCGGGCTTCGCATCGGCGGCGTCGCCCTTTGCCGGGCGGAGCTGGGGCGATCTGCTGACGGTCCAGGCATTTTACGATTGGGGCCGGGTATCGCCCGTCGCGCGGAATCGCCGGCTCGGGGCGTTGCCGGCGATCTTCGAGGGAGCGGGGATCGGCCTCGAATTCCGGCTGCCCTATCAACAGGGCGTCCAGCTCAACCTGTCCGCGGCGCTACCCACGCGCCGCCACCCGAACACCGACCGCGCTGCCCAGATCTGGGCCGGCCTCGGCTTTACCTTTTAAGGATCGCGTCATGCATGCCATTTTGCGCCCCTCGCCGTCCGCACGCCGCCGCTCCACCAGCAAGACCTTCGGGCGCGCACCGCTCGCCCTTGTGATCGCGCTGGCCGCGGCAGTGGCACCAGCCGCCGCGCGGGCGCAGGTCGCATCGACGCAGTTGCCGACCGGGGGGAGCATTGCCGGGGGGACCGGCACGATCAACGCGGCGAGCGGGGCAACCCTCACCATCGACCAGACGTCTGCGCGCATGGCCTTGAACTGGTCGTCGTTCGACATCGGCTCTGCGGCAACCGTCACCTTCAACCAGCCCTCGTCGACGGCGGTGGTCCTGAACCTGGTGCAGGGCGGCAATCCCACCCAGCTCTTCGGAAATCTGAATTCGAATGGTCAGGTGTTCCTGATCAACACCAACGGCATGATTTTCGGCAGCACCACCAACATCAATGTCGGCGGCCTGGTTGCCAGCACCCTGGGCATCAGTGCCAGCAATTTCATGTCCGGCAATGACGTGCTCGATGCCGGCGGCAACACCGTCGCGCTGATGTCGAACGCGGGGACCATCACCGCGAACGCAGGCGGCGTTTCGCTGATCGGCGGCAAAGTGCCCAACAGCGGCACGATCACCGCCACGGGGGGCGCCATCAACCTTGTCGCCGCCGACAAGGTCACGCTCAGTTTCGGAAGCGGCGGGTTCGCCGTTGCCGTGGACAAGGCGCTGCAATTGCAGCTGGATGTCCTGGCCGTCGATAACAGCGGCAGCCTTCTCGCGCGCGGCGGCACCGTATCGCTGCAGGCCCGCGCCTTAAGCGGCATGTTCAACCAGCTGATCAACCACAGCGGCGTCATCAACGCCTCGGCGATCTCGGCTGGTGCCGACGGCAGCGTGTCGCTTATCGCCAACGGCGCCAATCAGACCGGGATCGGCGGTGGGGGCAGCGTCAATGTGGGCAGTGGCGCCATTGCGGTGAGCACCGACCGGGCCGTGCAACAAAGCGGTGTCTATACCGCCGGCACGCTGAGCGGCAGCATCGGCGGGGCGGCCGCCTTTACCGGCGCCAACCAGCTTGCCGCGCTGGGTGCCTTGAACGTCGGCGGGGATTTCTCGATCACCAACGGCGCGGCGCTTGTCCAGTCCGGCGCGCTGACGGTCGGCGGCGCGACCAGCGTGTCGATGAGCGGCCGCGCGCTGACCTTGACCAATGCCGGCAATACGTTTGGCGGCGCGTTCAGCGCCACTGCCAGTGCGCTGCGGGTGGCAGCCAATGGCAATCTGTCGATCGGCACGCTGACCCTGGGTGCCAACAACGTGCTGTCGCTCATCGCGGCGGGAACGCTCACCTTGCCCGCCGGCGCGATCAACACCGGCTCCGCCGATCTTACGCTGTCCAGCGGCGGCGCGCTTGCCACCCAGGCGTCGCTGTCCGGCGCCAATCTGAGCCTCACCGGTGCCAGCGGCATCACCCTTGGCCACAATGTCAGCGCAACGGGCACACTGGCGCTGACATCCACCAACAGCGCGATCACCCAGAGCGGGGGCGCGCTTTCCGTTTCCGGCATCGCGAGCGTCAGCGCCGGCAGCGGTGCGATCACCCTCACGCGAACCGCGAATGATTTCGGCCCGTCGGTGAACCTTGCGGGCGGCACCACCCAGATCGTGGATGGCGGTGCGCTTACGCTGGGCACGCTCGCCACCGGCGATCTGAGCGTGACCAGCACCGGCGCGCTCAACCTTGGCAGCGGCACCGTGGCCGGCGCGTTGCAGGCAACCAGCAACGGCGGGGCGATCAGCCAGTCCGCCGGCAGCCCGCTCACCGTGACCGGCACGAGCAATGTGGCAGCGGGCAGCGGCGCGATCACGCTGGTGACCAGCGGCAACCATTTCAGCCAGGCGGTAAGCCTGAGCGGCGGGACCACGCAGATCGTCGACAGCGGCGCGCTCACCCTGGGGGCGCTCTCCACCGGCGGGCTGACCGCGACCAGCAACGGCGCACTGAACCTCGGTAGCGGTACGGTAGCGGGCACACTGCAGGCGGTCAGCAACGGCGGGGCGATCAGCCAGTCCACTGCCAGCGGCCTGAGCGTCACCGGCACCAGCAGCATCAATGCGGGCGCGGGTGCGATCACCCTCGCCACGGTCGGCAACGATTTTGGCCAGGCGGTGACCCTCACCGGCGGCACCACGTCGATCGCCGACGGTGGCGTGCTGACGCTCGGCGCCGTGACCGCGGGGGCGTTCCGCGCCAGCAGCGGGACCGACCTGAACCTGACGGGCACCATCACCGCGACAAGCGCGGAGCTGGCGGCGGGCGGGAATTTCCTCAACGATGCCGGTGCGGGTGCGTTGAGTGTGTCCGACGGCGCCTGGCGGGTGTTCCTCGCCGCGCCGGCCGCCACACACCGTTTCGGCGGGCTCGACAGCGGCAATACCGCCATCTGGAACAAGGCGGCGTTCGCGACCGTCGGCGCTTCGGGCAAACGCTATGTCTTCGCCTTCCGGCCAACGCTCTCGGTTTCGTCGACTAACGCGACGAAGGTTTATGGCGAGACGGCGGACCTCACCAACAATTTCTCGACGAGCGGCCTGATGGCCGGCGTCACCGGCGCCTATCTCGGGGACAGCCTCGCCAATGTTGTCGGCAGCGGTGCGCCGTCGCTGTCATCCGCCGGTGCCGCGAGCACCGCGGGCGTGAGCAGCGGCTATACGATCGATGTCCAGGCCGGAACGCTGGATACATCGACGTCGGGCTATCTGCTCGATCTTCTCGGGGTGGGCCAATTGTCGGTCAGCCCTGCCACATTGGCCATCGTGGCCGGCGATGCCGCCAAGATCTACGGTCAGACGACCACGTTCGGCGGCTACCAAGTCTCCGGCCTGCTCAATGGCGATAGCGTGTCCTCGGTCAGCCTCGCCAGCACCGGCGCGCCCGTGACGGCAGGCGTCGGCAACTACGCCATCACCGCATCCGACGCCCTCGGCACCGGCTTGGCGAACTACACGATCGGCTACACCGCCGGCACACTGGCCGTCACCCCTGCAGCGCTGACGATCGCGGCCGGCGATGCCGCCAAGATCTACGGCCAGACCACGACGTTCGGCGGCTATCAGGTCACCGGCCTGCGCAACGCCGACAGCGTGTCCTCGGTAAGCCTCGCCAGCACCGGCGCGCCGGTGACGGCGGGCGTCGGCAACTATGCCATCACTGCGTCCAATGCCCTGGGCAGCGGCTTGGCGAACTACACGATCGGCTACACGGCCGGCACACTGGCAGTAAGCCCGGCGGCGTTGACGATCGTGGCCGGCGACACTGCCAAGATTTACGGCCAGACCACCCCGCTCGCGGGCTATCAGGTCACCGGACTGCGCAACGCCGACAGCGTCTCCTCGGTCAGCCTCGCCAGCACCGGCGCGCCGGTGACGGCGGGCGTCGGCAACTACGCCATCACCGCGTCCGATGCCCTTGGCAGCGGCTTGGCGAACTACACGATCGGCTATAGCGCTGGTACGCTGGCGGTAACCCCAGCGGCGCTCACCATCGTCGCCGGCGACGCCGCCAAGGTCTATGGCCAGACCACCACGCTTGGCGGCTACCAGATTACCGGCCTGCGCAATGCCGACAGCGTCTCCTCGGTCAGCCTCGCCAGCACCGGTGCGCCCGTGACGGCCGGGGTCGGCAACTACGCCATCACCGCATCCAATGCCCTCGGCAGCGGCCTGGCGAACTACACGATCGGCTACACCGGCGGCTCGCTGGCGGTCACCCCGGCGGCGTTGACGATCGTGGCTGCGGATGAAACCAAACGGTTTGGCTTTAGGGCCCAGCTCAAGGGCTTCACCGTATTCGGGTTGGTGAATGGAGACGGCGTGTCTTCGCTTCTGATGACGAGCCCCGGCGTCCTGCCGGAGGCCACCACGGGCCTGTACAAAATCATTGGCAGGGATGCTTCCGGATCCGGCCTCGCAAACTACAATATCACGTATCGCGACGGCGCTCTGACGGTCATCAATGCCGTGTCATACACGGATGCCGCAAGCATCGCCCTCGCGTTGCAAGCCGCATACCAGCTAGCAGCCCCCGGTTTGCCTCTTGTCGATGACGCGAAACCCGATCAAGCGGTTGAAGCATTGCTCTCCACTCCTGTCGAGTGCGTCGTCGCAGGGTGCCGGTAACCAAGAATCCTGTTCCGCACACGATAACGCGAACAGGTGGCGATGGTCGCCAAATCGGCGATTAGAGCGAATTGCGACGGTGCTGAATCGTTGGCGGAAAATGCGATGGAAGTTCTCAATCCTTGCCGAGGCGGCTGCATCGACCGAGCAGGGCGAAGCTGCGCTCGACGACCCGGCGGCGCGATAGGATCTCAAATCCTTTTGCGGTTTGCGGTGCTTGATCCCCTGCCTATGCCGACCAGTCGATTGCGCAGTTTATCGCCAGCATAACCGCTGTCGGCGAAGCGGTGCCGCAGCCACGGGAACCGTCGGCGCGAAGCGCGCGCTGAAACCGAAGCAAATTTGGGCAATCCGATTCTATCTCAATCAGCGCCGCCGCCTGCGAGCTCGGGCTCTGTTCGATCCGGCGATCGACAGCAAATTGCGGGGCTGCGACCTGGTGCAGCTGAAGATCTGCGACCTTGTCAGCGGCGGGCAGATCCGAACACGCACTCACTTCGGCGGACGAAGGCATCGATCATCTACAGGGCGACCGGCAACCTCCGTGCCGTGCAGATCCTTCTCGGGCATAGCAAGATCGAAAATACGGTGCGCTATCTCGGGATTGACGTGGAAGACGCGCTTGCTCTCGCTGAGAGCACCGAAATCTGACCCATCGGCTCCTCGCCTCCGGCGAGGGGCCGACTTCACGGCGCTGGGGACGAAGCCGCCGTTTGCTGCTTGCCAGTTCAATGACCGCTTCCAGCAAGAGTTGACGTTCTTGCGAATGACGCAGGCAGCTTTGAGCTTACGGCATCGCTGGAGCACGGCGATATATCCGTTCCAGCCCCAATCTTGGCAGCAAGTTGGACATTTTACGTGCGGGCGAAACCCTGACGCCAAGTTTACATGTTATACTAAGGTGCCTACGAAGCCCATTCTGCGTAATTGATAGGTGCAATCCGCCATGGAATTGGAATCGATCTGCTTCTCGTCGGACTGCCCGAGCAGGGGTCTCTTCGACCAGATCGCCGACAAGTGGTCGGCGATGGTGCTGGCGGTTCTGTCCGAAAAGCCGCATCGGTTTAACCTGATTCGCAGGCGGCTGGAGGGCGTTAGTCAGAAGGCGCTGACGCAGTGTCTGCGCAGGCTTGAGCGGAACGGGTTGGTCACCCGCCGTGTCGTTTCGCTGTCGCCGGTAGCGGTTGAGTACGAGATCACTGCACTGGGTCGCACTCTGCAAAAGCCGCTTAGCGAGTTGCACCAGTGGACGCTGGAAAACCTCGCAGACGTCGATGCTGCACGCGAAGCCTTTGACGCTCGACAATCGGACGACACCTTTAGTGGCATTCAGCTGGGGAAACCCGCGGAGTAAATTTCGGCAGATCGGGAGTAGGTTTCCTCAGCCCTACCAAGGCGACAAACGGTGCCTAATTGACACCAAGTCTACAATATATACCTACACGTCCAGATTTACTGGAGTGTCAAATGACCGATCTGAAACTGCTGAGCCCGCTGAAGACCGAAACGTTCGAATTCAAAAATCGTGTCTTCATGGCTCCCATGACGAGGGGTCGGAACCCTGACCGCGTCGCGAACGATCTGACCGCGCGCTACTACGCGCAACGCGCCACCGCGGGCCTCATCATTTCGGAAGGTACGCAGATCAGCGAGCAAGCGATCGGCTGGACCAACACACCCGGGATCCACACCCCCGAACAGATCGAAGGGTGGCGAAAGGTCACCCAGGCCGTGCACGACGCCGGCGGCCTCATCTTCGCGCAACTCTGGCACACGGGCCGCGCGTCGCATCCGGACTTCCATGACGGAGCCCTGCCTGTTGCGCCATCGGCGGTGCCCTTCAACAGCCAGGCCTTTACGCCCGATGGCCCGAAGCCGACCGTCACTCCCCGAGCAATGACCCTTGAGGAAATCCGCAGCACAATCCAAGACTATGAGGCGGCCGCACGCGCAGCCAAAGCCGCCGGTTTCGACGGCGTGGAGGTGCATGGTGCCAATGGGTATCTGCCTGCCCAGTTCCTCGAAGACGGTCCCAACAAAAGAACCGACGCCTATGGCGGACCCATCGAAAACCGCGCCCGCTTCCTGCTGGAAGCGACCGACGCCGCTATCCGGGTCTTTGGCCCGTCCCGGGTATCGGTCCGCCTTTCACCGAGGATACCTTATAACGACATGGGCGATAGCGACCTGGAAAGCACGTATATGTTCGCTGTAGAGGCTCTGGAGGCCAGGAAGGTGGGATTGCTTCACTTCATGGAGCCGGCCCAGCTTCCTGACGGCCTCAAGCGGCTGGCGCCCGAAGCGAGAAAGCGGTTCTCCGGCCTGTTCATCGCGAATGTTGGATATGACCGTGAAAGTGGCGAACAGGCGATTGCGACGGGACTGGCTGACGCCGTGACCTTTGGAACGCTCTTCATCAGCAACCCTGATCTCCCTGAACGCTTCCGTAGCGGTGCCGCCGTGGCGCCCTCCGATCCATCGAGCTACTATGTCGGCGGCGAGCAAGGCTACACAGACTACCCGCCCCTCGGCTGAGTCCTTCCGGCAAGGCTTCATTGCGATCCCGCCGCCCCAATTTAGATGCAGGGAGAAGCGGCGGGATCGGAGTTTTCACAACCTCTTTCCTTTGTCACATGCTGCCCGGAACATGTCTGCTTTGGGAAGGCGATCTGCACTTGAGCGGTGACATCCGGCGTCTGCCGGCCGAAATGCCGGCGGTGCGTGCGACCAGTTCCGTCAGAAGGTGACGTTCGCTTCGGTGGACATGAACGTCTTGAACGGGTCGACTGCTGCCGGACTAACCTGGCCCCCGACAACGATAGTGTTCCGAAAATCGGGAGCTTCTCGTGTCTCCCGCTTATAAGGTCAGATTACCGTTCCTGAGCCGGGAGCAGGCGATCAGTTGGTCGGTCATCATGTCGACCGTGGCAGTTACGTGACCCGCCAGCCAGCAGCGCAGCATCGACAGTTGGGCCGCTGCAATGCCAACCGCGAAAAGGGGAGTGTCCCCAGCGCCGGCCCACCTGCCGCCATGTCTGGCTATGGCATCCGCCAAGCGACGCTGGAGGATCGAAGCCGCTGTCGAATCAATGATCGGTCTTGCGACAGATCGTCGTTCCCAGAGATGCTCGATCACAGGTCGAACGTATGAACGCGCTGCACGCCCCGACGCAGCGGTGGCGAGCGTCAGCAGGATTGGTTGCATGGCCGACAGAAGGACATCGTCCTTCCCACTGAAGTGCTCGTAGAATGTGGATTTTCCCACGCCGGCATGGCTGATGATGTCGACCACGCGAATCGCACCGTACCGCTTTCCGAGCGCTAAGGCGTGGAATGCATCCGTGATGGCTGTCTCGGTGCTGGATAGCCGCCGGGTGCTCGAGGAGTGATGTTCCGACATGCCCCGATGTACCATTCTCGCATCGACGTAGAAACATCGGCACGCCGGACTATCGAGGGCGAAAGTCCGCATCGGCCGGGTCATAGAATAGCGTGCGATACGCTCGAGATCAGCTTTCAAGAGCAAGCTCAGGGCCTTTGAACGGTGGCAAAGGAAATCGCTTCGATCAGCCCGATCGGCAGCTTCAGTCACGACCGGACGTTCGCTGGGGCGGCGCTGAACGACCGGGTCTGGTCGCGAGCCGCCGGGCCGCTTCTCTCACGACCGTCGCGCGCTACGCTTTTCAAGCGCACGCTCTCACGGCGAAAACACGAGTTCGATTCTCGTAGGGGTCACCATTTTCAAGCAGAAAATGGCGAAATATCGCCCTTTTGGGCGGTTTGGCTTGATGGCAACCCACAATTGGTCCCACACATTCTGGTTGCTTTAGCGGCAGGATGTGATGCGTCTTGAGCAGTTAGAATGATCCTCACCTAGGAGATTCGCCTGCTCGGCTCCTTGATGGGTGGAGCTTGGAAAGCCGCCATTTCTGAGGTCGAACCTGATCGCGAGGTCGACCGACCGTGGGACTTCGCTGCCGGTCGCCGCCGCGACTGGTAATGCCCGGTTATGCCGACACCAGCCATTCTGGGATCCGTTTACAGGAAGCGGGCTTCATGCCGCCTCCGCCACTGCCATAGTTGACGCGCGAGAATGACGGCGGCCTCCTCGACGTTTCCTCCCTCCTTGATTGCGGAGAGATCAGCACAGCGCACGATCTTCATCGCGTCGAGCCGGTCGCGCAAGAAACTGATCGGGTGAGGGGCCGTCATTCCAGTTGCGCGGCGGCTAGGGACGAGCCAGCGCCGGTGTCGTGGTTGGCGACAGGGAGCGACCGGCCGCAGCCGTAAAGTCCGCGAGCATCGCGGGATCGCTTCGTCCGCATCGCCTATCGCCTGTCGCCAGCGCGACGATCCTTCCAGTGCGCGCGTCGCGCGGAAGGAGGCCCGGTCTGCCTTGTCCTCGACAAACCCCGGTTGTCGGAGCGGGCGGCAGCACTTGCTCCAGCGCCACGCCCGGTCCCGAAAGATATCCCTGTGCCAACGCCGATGCCGGCGTCGACAACGCTATCAACTGCAAGACGATCGCGCCGCGCATCAGAACCGGACCAGCCCGCCGAAGTAGAAGGCGCGACCGTTGTCGATCTCCTCGCGCAGCAACCCATATCCCGGTCCGAACAGGCGCTGCGGGCGGAAGTCGGTCAGGTTCTTGCCCTGTGCGACGACGGTCAAATGGCGGTTCAGCGTCAACCGGACCTGCGCGTCGAACAGGTCGCTGGCGGCATAGATGCGGTCCTGCAACGGGTCCGTGGTCGATACCGAGAAAAGGATCGGCGACAAGTGGTTCCACGCGCCCTGAAGCTGAAGCGGACCGGTGGTGTAGAACAGCTTGACGTTGGCGACCGTGTTCGCGCTTTCGAACAGGTTGGTCAGGCGGCGCGTCGTCACCCGGTCCGCCAGCGTGACGGTCGGCGGGGTCGGGTCGAGCAGCGTGACATTGGCAGACAGGCCAAACCCGTCGAGCGGCCCCGGCAGGAAGCGCATCCGCGATACGACCGCGTTCAGTTCGATGCCCTTCACCCGGCTGCTGGATGCGTTGACCGGCTGGATCCGGGTGACCAGCGTCGGCTGGCCATCCACGGTCTCCGTCGCCTGGTTGCGGACCGTCAGGATTTCGTTCCGGATATCCTTGAGGAACAGTCCGGCCGAAAACAGAATGTCGCGATTGGCGTAGAATTCGACGCTGAGGTCGTAATTGTCGGCGATGCGCGGCTTCAGGCCGGGATTGCCGCTGGTGATCGTGCGTCCGCCGCCATCGGTCTGGCCGGCGATCGACACGACCTCGCGCGCGGCGAGGTCGTCGTAATTGGGGCGGCCGAGCGTACGGTTTGCTGCTGCGCGCACCTTCAGGTGATCGGTCACGTTCCAGTTCGCCTGCGCAGAGGGCAGCCAATAGCCGTAACGCTGGTCCTGTTGGGCGTAGGTGTAAGTGGTGACGTTGTTTCGCGTAGCGCCCGATACCGAACCGGTCCGCAGATCGGTATGTTCGTACCGCACGCCGGCGGTCAGTTCGATCGCTTCGGTTGCGAACCGTCCCATCACGTATCCAGCGACGATGTCCTCACCCAGGTTGTAATCGGGGGTCAGGCTGCCCACCGCATTCGCGCTGTTCGGGGCAAAACCCGCGGCGTTGGCAGCGTAGAAGGCGGCCGCGGCCTTCGGATCGACGAACAGCAACGGCTGTCCGCCGCTATTGTACGGCGAATAGCGGGCATCGGCATCGTCGACCGACGACAGCAGGTAATTGCTCGTGGCGAGCGGGCGATAGTTGAGGACGGTATAGTCGTACCGACGCTTGAGAAACCGGGCATAGGCACCCGTCTGGATGCCGAACCCGCGATCCTCCGCCTGGTTGTTGACGCCGAAATTGCCCTGCGCGGTCAGCGCGCGTTCGCGATTGTCGTCGGTCGCCGTGCCATATTCGAACTGGCGATAGTTCGCGGGATCGAAGGCGTAGCCGGCATTGGCCGGCGTGAACCGCGTGAAGTCGCCCGGCGTGAGCGTGTAGGTATAGGCCAGGCTGCTGGTGTTCGCGATACGGTAGGTGGCGAAGGTCGCATCCTGCCGATAGGTGGAGATGGCGTAGTTGACGCCGAGATCGGCACGGATGCCGCTACCCGGCGACAGATCGGCATGGAAATCGCCGTAGCGCACGCGGCGCTGCTGGGCATATCCGGCCAGATCGACCTGCGCGTTGGCGTTCGACACCGATCCACCGGCCCCAGTGACATTGCTGAAATTGGTGTAGCGGTTGGTCGCGGTGGTCACGCCCGTGTTGGCAATGATCGCGTTGGACTGACGCTCCTCGTCGTTCTTGTGCCGGAAATCGGCCAGCGTGAAAGCCGCCTTGAACATCTGGTGATCGTCGAACTCGAGCTTGCCGAACACGCCGTACCGCTGGCGAAGATTGTCGTAATGGAGCCAGCGCCGACGATCCGGCGCGACCAGCGCGTTCGACACGTCGTTGGTCGGCGAGACGAGGCGACTGCCGGTCGTGGGATCGATGTAGAGGTAATTGTCGGTTGCCGAGTTGAGTGAGGCGGAATCGCGACGGAAATAGCTGCCCGATACCACGGCGCCGAATTTGCCCTCCGGCCCGAAGGTGGTGGACGCGACGACCTCGGCCTGGCCGGACGGGGTTTCCTTGCCCCGCGTCCGTTCGAAATCATATTTGCCAATGTCGAACCGGCCGCCCACGAACGGCTTGCCGCCATTGTCGAAGGCGCTGCGCGTCCGCAGATTGGCGATACCGCCGATCGCATTGCCGTTCATCGACGCGTTGACCGACTTGTAGACCTCGACCCGGCTCGCGAGCGACGACGGGATCACGTCGAGCGAGACGTTGCGCCGTCCCACCTCGTTCGCCGGCAGCGGCACGCCGTCGATCTCGACGAGGTTGTAATCGGCATTGAGGCCGCGGATCGACAGGAACTGCGCTTCGCCGCGCGCATTGTTCTGGATCGTCGAGACGCCGGGTACGCGAGCCAGTGCCTCACCCAGACCGAAGTCCGGAAGCGTGCCGATCTCGTCGGCGCTGATGCTGTCTGAAATGACCGAGATGGTCCGCTTCGCCTCGATCTCGCGCGCGGCTTGCAGGCGGGCGCCGGTGACGACGATGTCGTCGGCCTCGGCAACCGATGGCTGGGCTGCGGCATCGGCCACCCGCTCGGGTGATGTCTGCTGCGCCCGCGCCGCGCCGGGAAGCCACATGCAGGACAGTGCGCTGGAAACGAGCAACAGGCTACGCAGGGCAATCGGCGTCATGGTGGTATCCCCCCTAATCGAACAGGCATCAAACGTGCCAGCTCATTTAATCACTATAGGTGACATACTTATGACGGCGGGCTAATCGTCTGGCAACGACCAGCAGACAGGACATCAATTCCTATGTTTATCAATATGATGATGGCCTTTGCAGCCATTGGGCCTATCCCGACTCCGGGAATCGAAGCGCAGCGGCTTTATGCCTGCGGCGACGACCAGGTCCGCGAATACCGGATCGAGAATGGCCGACCGGTCGAAATATGGCGGTGGAGCGCCGCCCAGGCGGCGGACCTGCCGGCAAGCTATCGCACGACGCTGCTGGCGCATATCGATGACTGCAAGCCGGTCGACGACACGCGCGGCATTCTGGTCACGGCGTCGACGGGGGGCGTGGTGCTGATCGACCGCGCAACCGGTCGGGTGACGTTCCGTGCGACCGCGCCGATGGCGCATTCGGCGGATCTGCTACCCGGTGGCCTGATTGCGGTGGCCTTGTCGATCAATCCCGAAGGGGACCGGCTGGAGGTCTATGACCGGACCCGGAGCGAGACGCCGCTGGTGCGGTTGCCCCTGCCGTCGGGCCATGGCGCCGTATGGGACGCGACGCGCGCGCGTCTCTTCGTCCTGTCGCATGACCTGATCCAGGCCTTCGGCATTGCGGGCACGCGGTCCGCACCCGTCCTCGCCGAATCTGCACGCTGGACCTTGCCCGGGCGCCGGGACGGCCACGACCTGTCGCGCCGCCCCGATGGCCGCTATCTGGTGACCACCGACGATGGCGTCTGGACATTCGATCCGGAAGCGGGCGAACCGGCTACCGGCACCTTTACCCCGTTGCCGGCGCTCAACCCGAAGTTGCGCGTCAAGGCGGTGACGATGATGGGCGAACGACTGGCGTGGGTGCAGGCGGAGGAGAGCTGGTGGGCGAAGGGCTTCACGATCGCGCGGGCCGATGGCGGCGACCCGGTACGGATGCCGGTGGAAGAGCTGCACCTCTACAAGGTCCGCTGGATCCGTTGAGCTGGCGCCGGACATGGGCGATGTACGGCATCGCCCATGTCGGGAAGAGCCTCTTGTGGACGGCGAGCGATCTGCTGACGCTGTATCTGCTGGTGTCGGTCTACAGGGTCGATCCGATCTTCGCCGGGGCGCTGTTTCTTGCCGGGCTGGCCGCCAATGCGCTCGCCGATCTTGGCGTCGGCATCTGGCTGGAGCGCAATCCACAGCATGCCGCAAGGATGGCTGGCGGCGCGCTGGTGCTCGCCGCGGTGAGCTTTCCGGCGACGGTGCTGCTCGCTCCATACGGCCTGGCCGTATTACTGGGCGCAACGCTCGTGTTCCGTGTCGCCTACGCTGGCTGCGACGTGCCGCACAACGCATTAATGACACGGCTCGGGGAGAGGAGCCCAGAACGTGCAACCTGGCTGGCCCGGGTTCGGACGGTAGGCACCGCGCTCGCGTCGGTGTCTGCAGCCTTGGGCGTGAGTGGGTCGGGTCGGGTCGCGACCGCGCATCTGCTGTGGGGCATTGCCGGTGCCGCGCTGCTGATCGGATCGACAATGCTGCCACTGCTGGCCGCTTTTCCGTCCGTGCTGCGGGACCGACAGCGTGGACGGGTGCGGTGGATCGGCCTGCCACTGCGGTTCCTGGCCGCCAACGTGATCGGCATCGTCGCGCTGGGCGCACTCGCCAAGGCACTGCTCCACATGCCCGCCGGTCTGCCATATGGCATGGTCCCGACGGCCGGTAAGGGGACGACGATCCTCGTGCTGCTGATCGTCGGGCGGAGCGCCGCGGCGCTGATCCCGATCCGTCTGGGATCGTCACCGCGCCGCGGCCTGGCACTCCTGGCTGGAGCCTATCTCACCGCCGGGATCGTCGCGGCCGGGTTCGCGTGGAGCGCGCCGCCGGCGATGCTGGTGCTGCTCGGCCTGGCGATGGGGGCGACCAACCTGATCGGCTGGGCGCTGTTGCCGGCGCTGGCGCAGGGACCGCGCGGCTATGGCGTCTACACCATGGCCTCCAAGCTCGCGCTGGGCGCGGCGGGCCTCGCGCTCGCCGGCGGGCTGGGGCGCGTGCCGACCTTTACGCCCGATGCGTTTGCGGGTTTTGCCATCCTCGCCGGGCTCACCTGCGCAACCGCGGCACTGTTGGCGACACCGCGCTTGACTTCGCTCCGGCGCGACGGCTTGTCCGTGCCATGACCGGCATCACCGCGGGCGATTACCCGACACGTTTCCTGCGCGCCGATGGATGGCGCACCGCGACCGAAAACGAAGGCGTCGTCATGGACCTGCTGTCGCGGAGAGGCGGTGCAAGCCGGGCCGATCTGGCGCGGCTGACGGGACTCGCACCACATTCGATCACCCGCCTTGTCGAACCGCTCCTCGCCCGCGATCTGCTCAACGAAGCCGCACCGATCGTCGCCGGTCGGGGAAAGCCGAGCGCCAAGCTGACGCTGAACGGAGCCGCAGCCTTTTCGGCTGGCGTATCGGTGATGACCGACGCGGTGTCGCTGGTGCTGCTGGATCTTGCCGGCACCATCGCCGCCAGCCGTAGCGCACGGCTCGCCGATGCCGCGATCGTTCCGGCCTGCGCGCAGATCCGGCAGATGCTCGACGCCGCCATCGCCGATACAGGCTGGGACCGGGCCGCGCTGGTCGGGATCGGATTTGGCGTCACCGGCTATTTCATCGGCGATGGCGCCCGGCTCAATCCGCCACGACTGCTCGATCCCTGGGCGCTGATCCCGCTAGACAGGGTGCTGGCCGACGCGTTCGGTGAAAAGGTCTGGATCGACAATGACGGGAACGTCGCGGCGCTGGGCGAAACCATGCTTGGCCATGGCCGAACCACCGCAGATTTCGCCTATCTCTATTTCTCGGCAGGGTTCGGCGGTGGAGTGATGGCTTCAGGCCGCCCCCTCAGGGGGCGGAACGGCAATGCCGGCGAATTCGCGTCGATCCTGCCGACCGGCTGGCCGCAGCCCAATCTGGAAACCTTGCGTGAGACCTTCGCGGGGGCAGGCATGGCCTATCCCGATATCCATTCAATGCTCGCTCGGTTCGATCCCGATCATCCCTCGGTCGAGGGATGGCTCGATACCGTGATGCCCTCGGTTAACCTGATAGCGTCTGCCATTTCCGCCACGCTAGATCCTGACATGATCGTCCTGGGCGGGCGCCTTCCTGCTACCCTGGCACGCCGCATGATCGAACGCATCGTTCTCATCAACCCGGAACGCCGCGGCTGCCACCGGCCATCGCCATGGATCATGGCATCGGCGATCGACGGCGATGCCGCAGCCATTGGCGCTGCAACCCTTCCACTACGCGCAGCCTTTTTCGATCCGGAGAACAACGCTCGTTCCGTGGACAAACATCAGCCTTCCCACCGTGAATCCGTGTCCGAATAACGCGCAGAAGCCATAGCCCGGGGTGACTGCGAAGCGCAGAAACCTATCGTCTTCGGGCCGGGATTACCCGGCGGGCGGACAAGGCTTGACTCACGACCCACGATCGTATCATTGTATACTATCTACAATTGTGGGGGGATGTATGAAGCTGTTGAGCATCGGCAAGATCTCGCTGGGGTTGGCAACCGTCGGCACGGTCTCCTACCTGGCCACAGTTCCAACTTCCCCTGGGCGCAATGGCGCGGTGTTCGTGGCCGATCGCGGCAGCGGCGACGCTGCGACCAACCTGCTCGCCGCCAAGGGGCCGGCGCTGGTTACGGCGAGCCCCGCCTGCCAGACCCAGTCCGCCTATCTTCCCTGGGGCAGCGCCGGGCAGCTTCGGACCTGGACCCCCACCAACAGCGATGCGAGCACTTACACCTTCTACGATCCGGGTCGGGCGACGGGTGCGCCTTTCCAGGCGCGACTGGTCGTCGCCTATGGTGATGACACGCCCCAGGCGAAGCGGGCCGTCGTGCTCGAACTGGCGAACGGGTGCCGCCGCCAGTTCCAAGCGCAATCCTTCTCCGCGTCCGATGTCGATGTCATCAACGCCGAAATGGCGAAGCATCCGTTGGTTACAGATCCGAAAAGCTATGCCGTTTTCTTCGAACCAGATCGCGCAACCCAAGCCCAACTCAACAACGGCACAATCAAGGTTCTGCATACCCAGCATTTCTCGTTGTGGTACGGGGTAAAGACCGACGCATTCAGCTATACCTGGACCCGCGATAACAAAATCGCCTGGGATACGTTCGTGAAGCGAGCCGGCGACTGGGCTGAACGGGTATGGCAGCTCGACGATACGCTCCTGAAGGCACCGATGCCCTACGCAACGAGCGCTTCGCCGAAGAAGTTTAACATCTATATCTGCGGCACCGGGCTACCGTTTCTCGCGCAAGACACCGATAATTGCGGCGGCAGCGCCAGCGATGCCGCCTGGATGAGCGCGATTCCGCTCCAGGCGGGCGATCCGACGATGATGCACGAGTTCTCCCACTCGATCTCCTTCTACACCGGTGGCCTTCGCGACCGTCCGACCGCCGGCCCCGCCTGGGAGACGGCCGCACAGTGGAATTCCGACGCGCTGACGCCCAACATGGAGCTTGCGCTGCCGGGATATCTCAGCAATCTCGAAGTGGGGCCGGTATGGTCCGGCATGCGCTATGGTTCCTGGCCGCTAATCACCGCGGTGCACGACAACGACGCTACACGCGATCTTGTGTGGAAAATCTGGACCAACAATCTCCGGGATTCGAACGGTGCTTCTCGGGAAGATTATTGGGAGGCGCTGGTACGGCTCGGCACTGCATCCGGGGCCTGGCCCAATGGCTGGCGCTCCTTCGCGGATTTCGTCGGCATGTTCGGCGCTCGACTGGTGACCGGTGATTTCCAGAAGCAGAAATTCTACCTCGACCTGTTCCATCATCCCGCTATCGCCAAGCGCTACGTTCCGTTGAAGGCCAGCGGCAGCGCCGGCAACTATGAGTCGCCGGCGGAGAGGCCCTTATACGAGTTCGGTACGCACATCGTCCCGCTGACGATTGCGAGCGGCGCAACTACGGTCAGCGTCAAGCTCACCGGCGTGCCACCGGTTGCCAATTCGAGCTGGCGGTTCGCCATCGTCGAGTTCGGCAGCGACTATCAGCCGGTCTACAGCGCGCTTGGCAAGGTCGACGGCAATGGGAACGCGACCGTCTCGTTGCCGGTAAAGGCCGGCAAGACGTATCAGCTCGCGGTGACCGCCACGCCGTATTTCTACCAGCCGCTTGGATGGGAAGGCGATACGCCGACGATCACGCCGAATCGCTTCCCTTACAAGGTGAAGATCACGGGTGCGACGCCGCTCGCCGGGTCGGTGCTGGTATGCAACTCCTATACGGGAAGCGACGGTCAGGACCTCAACTGGAACACCAATGGCCACAACGATGGAGCAATCGCCTGCCGCTACTAGCGGTGATTCCGATCGGGCATCGGTCGAAGACGGCTGTGGCAGAAAGAACGACGTAGCGTTGGGCGGGGTACGGTAACGTAACCGCTAGCGACGCGGCGCGGACGATGTAGTTGCCGGGGAGCCGGTCGCGGCGCTCTGTCGTCGACCGGTTCCTCAATGACGTTCGGAGCAACTGAGTAGCCGGCGTTCATTCGGCGGCGATCCATCTCGATCAGGTATATGCGCCAGCGGATGTCATCAGCCTGTTGCCGCCTGATTCTTCGCAGACCGCAGCCAGTCTTGCAGCTGCAGAAGGCCGCGACTTCGTCATCGTCGGGTCACCCGGTACGGGCAAGAGCCAGACCATCGCCAACATGATCGCCAATTGCTTTGGCATCGGCAAAACGGTGCTGTTCGTGGCGAAAAAAACGGCTGCGCTCAACGTCGCCTCCCGGCGCCTTCGCGAGCACAAGCTGGGCGATCACCCTCCCCATGGTATTGCTCTACGGAGCATACGAGAGGGGCAACAATACTGAGGCGCTGACTTCGCTCGGTGAACAGGCGGAAGTACTCGGCCGCGTCGTGCGCGAGATATGTTCGGAGCGCATCACCACGCTGGAACGTGCCACTGCTGCAGGACCGCCGCACCGAGGCATGATGCCTCGGTGCGCGTTAGCTGCCCCTCAACGGCCTTTCGGCGCCCCCAGGACGATCGCACCGCCCTGCCGCTGGAGCTCCAGGTCCACCAGCGCACCGATCAGCGCGGCGCTCTTTTCCGGCGTGTCGAGCCGAAAGCGACCGCTCAGCCGCGTCGCGCCCATGGATGGATCAGCAAGTCGGATCGGCACCGCGCTGTAACGGCCGATATGTGCAAGCGCGGCATCGAGGCGCATGCCGTCGGCGCTGAGCCAAAATGAATCGAGACAGCTCGGCTCCTTGGGGTCGAAACGCCGAACGCTCAGGGGCTCCGCACCCACGCTTGCCCATTCGCCGCCAGTCACGACGATCGGCGCTCGTCCCGGCTGGTCGACCCGCACCCGGCCGCGATAGACGCGCAGCTCGACGGCGCCAGGCAGTTGGTCGACGCTGAAATTGGTACCGAGCGCCGTGAATCGTGCGTGCGCCGCCTGCACCGAGAAAGGCCGGCCGGCATCGTGCGCCACCTCGAACCGCGCCGCGCCGCGCTCCAGCGAAAGGGTTCGGGCCTTTGCCGCAAAGGCGACGCGCACCGCGGAGGCCGCGTCCAGCGTCATCACCGAACCATCGCGCAGGCGCACGATCGCGCGCTTGCCCACCGCGCTGTCGAGCAGCGTACCCGCCCTGGCCTCCATCTTGGCTGCGGGCGGCGCAGTTTGGCGCCAGAGCAACGGAACAGACACGACGGCAGCAAGTGCTGCCGCAACGGCAGCGGCCCGCATACCCCGCACGCGCTGGAGCGCCGAACGCGGCCGACGGTCGCTCCGCCGCCGCGGTGGTACCACTTCCGCCAATGACGGCGTGACGGTTGCCGGTGCCTGCAGGACCTCAAGCAGCGCCGGATCCCGCAGCAGATCGTGCATCCGGGTGAAGGCGCGAAGATTTTCCTCGGATTCGTTCAACCATACGATCAGCCGTTGCCGTTCAGCGGCGTCAAGTTCGTCGATCCGGTCCGCCCAGTCGGCGGCGGTTCCCAGGGCCTGGGCGTCAATCACGCGCCGCGCCGCCTTTAACGCCATCGAGATCGCCGCACTCGGACAAGTCGATCATCGCCCGCACCAGATGCTTCTTCACCGCTTCCAGGCTCAACCCCATTTCCTCGGCAATCTCGGCGCGGGTCTTGCCATCGAGATGGCGTTTCACGAACACCGTGCGGCGCAGCGTTGGAAGATCTGCCAGCTTCGCCTCGAAGCGGGCGAGCCGCTGACGATAGTCCAGCACCTCCTCCGGCAGCGGCAGTGCGCAGGCGAGTTCGGCATCGAGGGGTTCGGTCTGCGCGCCTTTCCGCGAACCGGCGAAAATGATCGAATCCGCCACGCGAAATGCATAGGCGAGCGGCTGTTCGATCCGCTGCTTGCGCTCCTGTTCCACCACCCGCACGAAGGTCTCCTGCACGATATCGTCCGCCTGCTCCGGATCGCGAAGCCGTTTACGGACATAGGCGGTAAGCCGCGCCCGGTGTTCCGCCAGCATATCGGCAGCATCCATCAGGCGCATCGTCCCGGCCCTGCCGTCACCAATGTGTAGAGGCGCGCCGCACGAAAACGGGGACAATCCCCCCTCTCCTGCCTTGCATCGCCCTCAAAAGGCATAGCGAATCCCCGCGCTCAACACCCTCCCGCTGTGCGTCGTCGCCAGCAGTCTCCGAGCATCGCGATCCGTATACTGGATCACGGGCGCGTTGGTAAGGTTCTGTGCCTCCAGCGCCAGCTTCGCCCGGCGACCGAGCGCAACATGGGCTGCGGCATCAAGCGTTGCGGCGGGCGCGAT
>NZ_BCYY01000038.1 GCF_001598435.1 Sphingomonas pituitosa NBRC 102491 | reverse complement strand
GAGCCAGTCGACATATTCCGGATCGGCGGGGCCGCCGATCCGGGCGATCAGCGCGAGCCAGGCGCCGACCGTATCCACCCGCCAGCCAAGCGAGGCGATCGCACCCTCGATGCGGGCCCGGGCAGGGCCGTCCATCCAGTCGGGCGCCTCGGCCAGCACCGCCTCGAGCCGGCGGCCAAGCACGACCATCGGGCGGAGCAGCGCGTCGAGCGCGGCGGTGGCGTTGCCTGCGGCTTCGACCAGCGCGGCATCGGGTTCGGTGAGCTCTGTTTCCAGCCCATAGCCGGCGTCCGCCGCGCCGTTGGCGTCGCGGGCGTAGACCAGCCCGCGCACCGCGGCGAGCAGCGCCTCGATCGGTCCGAACGGCTCGCCTTCGTGCAGCCGCTGGAGCCAGCCGTCGCTCGGCAGCGCGCGGGCGGCGTCGACCGCCTCGGAAATCGCGCGGCCGCCGGCATCGTCATAGCTGGCGACGTCGGACAGGCGGGCGGCGAGCCCCCGGCGGCGCCCCCGCGAGCCGGATTCGGGCCCGGTCAGCCATCGGCGCAGCTCGATCGACTCCTGCCCGGTGAGCGCGACCGAGAACATCGCGTCGGCGGCATCGAACAGGTGATGCCCCTCGTCGAACACATAGCGGGTGGGCCGCGTCTGATTCTCCCGCCCGCGCGCGGCGTTGACCATCACCAGCGCGTGGTTGGCGATGACGATGTCGGCATTGGCGCTGGCCCGGGCGGCGCGCTCGATGAAGCATTTCCGATAATGCGGGCAGCCGGCATAGATGCACTCGCCGCGGCGATCGGTGAGCGCGGTCGAGCCGTTGCGGCGGAACAGCGTCGGCAGCCAGCCGGGCAGGTCGCCGCCGATCATGTCGCCATCGGCGGTAAAGGCGGCCCAGCGCGCGACCAGCTGCGCGAGGATCGCGGCGCGGCCGGCGAACCCGCCCTGCAGCGCATCCTCCAGGTTGAGCAGGCAGACGTAATTCTCGCGGCCCTTGCGGGTGACGATGCGGGCGCGGCGCTGCTCGGCATCGGGGAACAGCCGCTCGCCTTCGTTGCCGAGCTGGCGCTGCAGCGCCTTGGTGAAGGTGGATACCCAGACCGGCCCGCCGGACTTCTCCGCCCAGAGCGACGCGGGCGCGAGATAGCCGAGCGTCTTGCCGATGCCGGTGCCGGCCTCGGCCAGCACCAGGTTGGGCGTATCGGGCACGCTGCGCGGCGCGAAGGCCTGGGCGGCGGCCTCGGCATAGTCGCGCTGGCCCTGGCGGCGCTCTGCCGTCGCACCGGTCAGCCGGGCGAGGCGTTCGGCAACTTCGGCCGGTTGCAGCGTGATCGTGCGCGGCGCGGGGCGGGGGGCGCCTTCCTCCCACTCGGGGAGCTTGGAGAAAAGCCAGCGCTCGGCCCGCTCGGGCTTGGCGATCCGCTGGCTGAGTACGGCGCTCCATTGCCAGCGCAGCCGGCCGAGCGACTGCAGCCCGTGCCAGGCGCCCTCGCGCTCGGGCCAGTCCCCTTCTGGAAGCGCCAGCAGCGCGGCGGCGGCGTCGCGCAGGAACGCGGCGACCTGCGCGTCGTCGCTCGGCGCGTCGAGGTTGCAGGCGCGGGCGAGGCCCTTGGGCGTCGGCACCATGAAGCGGGCGGGGCGGAGAAAGGCGAACAGCTCGAGCAGGTCGAGCCCGCTGAGTTCGGGATGACCGAGCCGCTGGCCGACGAGCGGCGCATTGAGCAACAGCACCGGCGTATCGGCGGCGATGCGGATCGCCTCGCCCCGGCTCAGCCCGCGCGTGCCCTCGGCCGTGGCGATCCACACGCCGGAATGGCTCGCGTGCAGGGCGGGGTAGGGGAGCGGCGGCAGCATCGGACTGGCGCAGTTGTACACGATGCGTTCCGCTTTGACAGCGCCAATGCGCCGAGCCGAAGGCTCAGTCCTCCGGCGTCTCGCGCTTCGCCTGGTCGAGCGTGCGGACCTTGCGGTCGGCCTCGGCCGCGTCGCGTGCCTTTTCCGCCTTGGTGCGGCCGAAGCGGGCGCGATTGGCCTCGGCTTCCGCCTTGGCCGTCGCTTTGGCTCTCGCTTTTCGCGCTTTGTTCAGGTTAAGGATCTCGGCCATATTTGAGTCTTTCTAGCGCCCCTTCGCGCGGGCGCACCATCGTAGAATCGGAGTTTTTGCAGCATGGCGGGCAGCGTCAACAAGGTGATCCTCGTCGGCAATCTGGGGCGCGACCCCGAGAGCCGGGCGTTCCAGAACGGCGGCAAGGTGGTCGAGCTGCGCATCGCCACGTCGGAAAGCTGGAAGGATCGCAACAGCGGCGAGCGCAAGGAAAAGACCGAGTGGCACACGGTGAAGATCTTCTCCGAAGGTCTCGCCAACGTCGCCGAGCGCTATCTGCGCAAGGGCAGCAAGGTCTATCTCGAGGGCCAGCTGCAGACCCGCAAGTGGCAGGACCAGAGCGGCGCGGACCGGTACAGCACCGAGATCGTGCTGCAGGGCTTCAACGCGCAGATGGTGCTGCTGGATGGCCCCGGCGGCGGCCAGGGTGGCGGCATGGGCGGCGGCCGTAGCAGCGGCGGCGGCGATGATTGGGGTGCGGACGAGTCGTTCGGTGGCGGCGGCGGTAGCGGGGCCGGTGGCGGCTTCGGCGGCGGCGCCCCGGCGGCGCGCGGCGGCAACACCTTCAACGGTGGCGGCCAGCGCAGCGGCGGTGCGGCGAGCGGCGGCGGCTTCGGCGGCGGCTTCCCGGACGATCTGGACGACGACGTGCCGTTCTGATCGGCTGCGATCAGCGGCCTGCGCCCGGTGCGGGCGCGGCGCAGGGCCGCCAGAGTTCGAGCGCCCGCTCTTCCCACCAGAATATCATGCGCGGCAGCGCCGTGCGGCAATAGCGCTCCGGATGCGCCGCCAGCCAGCGCGCCGGACCCGAAGCCGCGAACAGCGGCAGCACCGGCGTCACGAACCAGGCGTCGGCCCGTTCCTTCTCGCTCAGCCTTGCCCATACCACGTCCGGCCAGGTCGCGGTCGCCGGGTTCAGCCACAGGAGCACCGGCGCCTTTGCGCCCAGCGAGGCCGCCACGCCCGGCCCGGTCCCCGACAGATCGATGAGCAGTGCACCCGCCGCCCGGTCGCGCGTGCCGTTCAGGAAGGCCGCCGTCGCTTCGTCGACCAGCAGCGGACTGCCGGTGACCGGATGGCGCACCGGAATCGCCTGCGCGAAGATCGAGTCGGGCAGGCTGTAGGGCGCCATCGCCGCGGCGAGCAGCAGCAGCGGGGTCGCCGCCAGGCTCAGCAGCGTCGCCGCGCGCCGCCGCCAGCGCAGCGGATCGTCCGCGGCGAGGCGAAACAGCGCGAGCAGCGGAAAAGCCATGCTGAAATCGAGCTGTGCCCATTGGTTGTTGAAGGTGCCGAGCGCGACCGCAACGGGCGCGGCGAGCAGCGCGACCAGCATCAGGCGGTCGCCGCGGGCGACGAGGGCCGCATATCCGCCGGCGAGCAGCAGCAGCGCGAGCCCCGGAAATTCCGGGATGCCCCCGTCCAGCGTCTCGGGCACCGTCATCGCCAGATAGACCAGCGCCAGCCCCATCGCCGCATGCCCGAGCCCGCCGACCCAGCGGGTTCGCCGCAGCGCCAGCGCGCCGATCATCGCGAGGGCCGCACCGCTCAGCAGCGGTGGTACCGCCGCCCAGTCGCCCAGGATCTTGATCGGCAGGTGCAGCGGCGTGTTGGGGAGCGCGAGGATGTGCTGGCTGGCCGATATGCGTGCCAGCAGCGCCGGGATGCGGGACAGCGGCAGGAACAGGCCGATCAACGGCACCGCGAGCGCGAGCGCGCCAAGCAGCGCCCCGCCGCGCGCCCGATCCCGGCGGAGCGCGGTGCCGCCCAGCACGAGCAGCATCGCGCCGCTCAGCGCGAACAGCGGCGGCTTGGTGAAGGCGGCGATGCAGAGGCCGAGGGCGATTCCCGCGGCCGCGGCGACACGCGACGTGCGCGCACGGCTGCGCAGGACCGTGGCCAGCCCGGCCAGTACCAGCATCGCGCCGACATTCGCCGCGCAATTGTAGCTCGGGGTGACGATCCAGGGGAAATAGATCGCCAGCGCCGCACCACCGCCGAACAGCGCGAAGCGCAGCCGTGCGGCCGGTTCCGGGGCGAGGCTGTCGCCGAGCAGCGCCCCGGCCGCTGCGGTGATCACGAAGCCCGCCAGCCGATAGCGCGCCACGTCCCCGCCGAGCAGCGCGTAGAGCGGGTGCAGCAGATAGCCGAACGGCTGGTAGAGCAGCGCATAGGCCTCGGGATCGCGCGCCCAGACAAGGTAGAAGATCTCGTCCGTCAGATCGATGCCGCGGCCGGCGCCGTACGCCAGCAGGCCCCCGCAGAACAGCAGCGCCAGCAGCGCACCGGCGGGCACCAGCCTCGCGGAAGACAATCGAACCATGATGCGGCATTCCCCCCTTTGGACCCGAAGGACCCGGGACACCGCTAGCAGAGCCGATCGCGCCGTACCAAGCGGCGAGGGAGCAAAGCGTGCGCACCGCCGTTCCAGCTGCAGTGGAGCCGGCGCAGGCGCGCCCGGCCGGAAAAGGGGGCATGGATGCGAAGCCATCACGTCATCGGACGCTCATCGCTGCTGGCAGCGCTCGCCTTGCTCGCGGCGTGCGGGCGCGGCGAACGGAGTACCGAAGATCCGGTGGGGCAGAATGTCGCCGCGGCGGCGGCGGCAGGGGTGCCGGCCAATGTCTCGGCGGCGGTGGATTGCAGCAACAAGCCCGATTTCGTGCCGGTCCATGCCAATGCCACGATTCTCAGCTGTGCTGCCGCGCCCGACGGGCTCGACGGACGGCACGTCAGCGGCAACCTGGTCTACGAAACCGATGCCCCGGTGAAGCAGGTGCTGGGGTGGTCGCGCGCGCAGGCCAATGCCTCGGGGCTGAAATACCGTAGCGAAACCGGCTTCAGCTACGAGGCGGGGGAAGAGACGGAGCGCAGCCTGCGCGTTGTTGCCGAGAGCCATCTTGGCCGCACCCGCGTGTCCATCAGCTGGGGCCAGAAGGCCCCCTGACGGTTCAGGCGGCGCGGCTCTCCAGGCCCCGCAGCCAGGCGCGCGCGGCCTTTTGTGCTTCGATGATTTCGCGGGCCGTCATGTCCTCGGCGATGTCGGCGCGGCAGGCCTGGGCCTCGGTGCTGCCGGTCATCGCGGCGATGTTGAACCATTTGTGGGCCTCGACCAGGTCGATCGTCACGCCTTCGGCGCCGCTCGAATAGACGATGCCAAGATCGAAACAGGCATCCGCGCTGCCGCGCGTCGCATCGCGCAGCCGGCTTTCAATCAGAAATCGCGCACTCTTCTCACTATTTGCCATCGTCGCATCGCCCCTGTTCGGCTCCTTCGTTGGATCCGAATTTGGGGGGGAACGGACAATAAAAGGTTAAGCGGCTTAACCGTAATAGTTCATAGCACGGGGATATTGTCGATCAGCCGCGTGCCGCCGATGCGGGCGGCGGCGAGCAGCCGCATCGGCCGGCCTTCCACCGGCGCGGCCAGCGACTCGGCGTCGACCAGCGCGACATAGTCGACCTCGAATCCCGCTGCGGCCAGCGTTTCCCGGGCCTGGGCGAGGGCGGCCTCGCGGTCGCCGCCGTCGCCGATCGTCCTGGCGGCGGCGCCGAGTGCGCGCGGCAGCGCCACCGCGCGCGCGCGATCCTCGGGCATCAGATAGGCGTTGCGCGAGGAGAGGGCGAGGCCGTCATCCTCGCGCTGGGTGGGCACGCCCTGGATCTCGATGGCCATGTCGAGGTCCGCGACCATCCGGCGAATCACCTGGAGCTGCTGCCAGTCCTTCTCGCCGAACAGCGCGACGTCGGGGCGTACCTGGTGGAACAGCTTGGACACCACCGTGGCGACGCCGTCGAAATGGCCGGGGCGGTGCGCGCCGTCGAGCGGCTCGCTTACTCCCGAAACACGCACGCTGGTGGCGAAGCCTTCCGGGTACATGATCTCCGGCGTCGGCATCCACAGCAGGTCGACCCCGGCATTCGCGAGCAGCCGCGAATCGGCCTGTTCACGGCGCGGATACTTTGCCAAGTCCTCATTTGGTCCGAACTGGATCGGATTGACGAAGATCGATACGATCACCCGGGTGCCGGCGCGCTTGGCGGCTTCGACCAGCGCCATGTGCCCGTCATGCAGTGCGCCCATGGTGGGCACGAAGGCCAGCCGGCCGCCTTCGCTGCGGAAGGCGTCCAGCGCCTGGCGAAGATCGTCGATCTGGCGAACGGTTTGCACGCTTGGGCACTTTCGATATGAACGGAAGCGGGGCCTTCTATGGGGGGGAGGCCGCCCGATCAAGTGAAGGAATAGCTGCGTTGAATCAGCCCGCCAAACGACTGCATGTGCTGGTTTTTGCCAATGAAAAGGGCGGCACGGGCAAGTCGACCACCGCGGTGCACGCGGCGATCGCGCTGGCGGCGAAGGGCGCACGCGTGGCCTGTTTCGACCTCGATCACCGCCAGCGGACGATGGGCCGCTATCTCGACAACCGCCGCGCGACGATGCGCCGGATGGGCCGCGAGCTGCCGATGCCGGTCTATGAGACGCATGACGGCGAGAGCATGGACTTCTTCACCGAGACGCTCGATCGGCTGGGCGAGGGTGCCGACTTCCTGGTGATCGACACGCCCGGGCGCGATGACAAGTTCGCCCGCATCTCGGTCACCAACGCCGATACGCTGGTCACGCCGATGAACGACAGCTTCGTCGACTTCGACCTGATCGGCCAGGTCGATCCGGACAGTTTCCGCGTGACGCGCCCCAGCTTCTATTCGGAGATGATCTGGGAATCGCGCAAGCGCCGCGCCAAGGCCGACGGCGAGACGATCGACTGGGTGGTGCTGCGCAACCGCATGCAGCACATCGAGGCGCGCAACATGAAGCGCGTGTCCGAGGCGATCGACCAGCTCTCAAAGCGCGTCGGCTTCCGGGTGATCTCCGGGCTTTCCGAGCGCGTGATCTATCGCGAGCTGTTCCCGCAGGGACTGACGATGCTCGACTCGCGCGAGTTCGGCGAGATGGGTCTCAGCCATGTCGCCGCGCGACAGGAGCTGCGCGAAATGATGGCCGGGCTGGCGCTGCCCGACGTCGCCGCGCCGCTGTTCGCCTGATGGCGAAGCTCCTCCTCGCCGCGGCGCTGCTCTATATCCTGTGGCGCTGGCTGCAGCCGAAGAAGACGCCGGTCGCGCCGGCGGCCAGGCTCGGCGAGAGCGAGGCGCGCGCGATCCTCGGCGTCGACGCGGCGGCGGGACCGGACGAGATCCGTGCGGCGCACCGCAGGCTCGTTTCGGCGCTGCACCCAGACCGTGGGGGCTCGGCCGAACTCACGCGAAGGATCAATCTGGCGCGCGACACGTTACTGCAGCGCTGAGGTCCGTCCTCGTCACGTAACATTTGCCTGTAACGATGCTGCAGTGCAAAATATCAATCTATTCGTGTCTCGGGCGGCTTGAAACTTCGTTTCCAGTCGCGGAAGAGACGCGCATCTTTACCTTCGGGAGGGCATGAATGACGCACCGTTTCGATCCGACGTCGCTGCGCGAATACGACATCCGCGGAATCGTGGGGAAGACGCTGGGTGTCGACGACGCCCGCGCGATCGGCCGCGGCTTCGCGACGCTGCTGCGCCGCGCCGGCGGCCGCCGGGTGGCGGTGGGCCGCGATGGCCGCATCTCCTCGCCGATGCTCGAGGCAGCGCTGGTCGAGGGCCTGACCCAGTCGGGCTGCGACGTGGTCCGCATCGGCATGGGCCCCACGCCGATGCTATATTATGCCGAGGCAACGCTGGAGGTGGATGGCGGCATCCAGATTACCGGCAGCCATAATCCCGGCAACTACAATGGCTTCAAGATGGTGTTCCAGCACCGCTCGTTCTTCGGCCAGGACATCCAGACGCTGGGCAAGATGGCGGCGGAAGGCGATTGGGACGAAGGCGACGGCACCGAGACGGTGACCGATGCCTATGTCGAGGACCTGTATGTCAGCCGCCTGATCGCGGGCTATGCCGGCGGCTCCTACAAGATCGGCTGGGACGCGGGCAACGGCGCCGCCGGCCCGGTGATCGAGAAGCTCGTCAAGCTGCTGCCGGGTGAGCACCATACGCTGTTCACCGATGTGGACGGTAATTTCCCCAACCATCATCCCGATCCTACCGAAGAGAAGAATCTCGCCGATCTGAAGAAGCTGGTCGCCGAGAAGAACCTCGATTTCGGTCTCGCTTTCGACGGCGACGGCGATCGCCTGGGCGCGATCGACGGCCAGGGCCGGGTCGTCTGGGGCGACCAGCTGCTCGCCATCCTCGCCGAGCCGGTGCTGCGCGTCGATCCGGGTGCGACGATCATCGCCGATGTGAAGGCCAGCCAGGCGCTCTACGACCGGATCGCCGAACTGGGCGGCAAGCCGGTGATGTGGAAGACCGGCCACAGCTTGATCAAGACCAAGATGAAGGAAACCGGTGCGCCGCTCGCGGGCGAGATGAGCGGCCACATCTTCTTCGCGCAGGACTATTACGGCTTCGACGACGCGCAATATGCGGCGATCCGCCTGATCCAGGCGGTGCACGTGATCGGCAAGTCGCTCACCCAGCTGAAGGACGAGATGCCGGCGATGGTCAACACGCCGGAGATGCGCTTCCAGGTGGACGAGAGCCGCAAGTTCCCGGTCGTCGAGGAAGTGCTCGACCGGCTCGAGGCGGACGGCGCCGAGGTCGACCGCACGGATGGTGCGCGCGTGAACACGCCCGATGGCTGGTGGCTGCTGCGCGCGTCGAACACCCAGGACGTGCTGGTCGCGCGTGCCGAGGCGAAGAGCCAGGAAGGTCTCGACCGGCTGATGGCCCAGATTGACGACCAGCTCGGCAAGAGCGGCATCGTCCGCGGCGAGCAGGCGGCGCATTGAGGATTGGGGGCTGCCTGCCGCATCGAGCGGCGGGCGGCCCCTTTCCACTGCCGTCATCCCGGCGGAAGCCGGGATCCAGACGCCACTCGGTCGTGGCTTTTGCTTTGGCAGAGACCCCAATGGATTCCGGCTTTCGCCGGAAATGACGGCTGAGAGGGCAGGGCTATGCCTCAGCCCGCCACGATCTCCGCCACGCCGAACTTGCCCATCTGATAATCGGCATAGGCCTGGCGGATTTCCTCCACCGTGTTCATCACGAACGGGCCGTGCGCGACCACCGGCTCGGGGATTGGCGCGGCGTGGCCGAACAGCACCAGCGCAGGTTCGTCGGCGGTGAGCGTCAGCGTGTCGCCGGCCGAGAGGCTGGCGAGATGCCAGTTCGGCAATGTGCGATCGCCCACGCGAACACCGCCGCGCACGGCGTAGAGGAACAGGTCGCGGCCCGTCAGGCCATCGAAGGTTAGCCTCGCGCCCGGCGCCAGCGCGGCCCAGCACAGGAACACGCCGGTGAGCGACTCGATGGGGCCGGTGCGGCCGCCGAAATCGCCCGAGACGAGGTGCAGCGTCGCCCCTTCGCCGGCTGGAACGCCCGGAAAGGCATCGGCCTGCAGGCCGACATAGCGCGGCGCGGTCATCTTCAGCCGGCTCGGCAGGTTCACCCAGAGCTGGAGGATCTCCATCGGTCCGCCGGCCTGCTTGAATTCGGCGGGGGAGACCTCGGCATGGACGATTCCGCGCCCGGCGGTCATCCACTGTACGCCGCCGGCGCGGATGATGCTCTCGTGCCCCGCCGAATCGGTGTGGGCGAGCGAGCTCTCCAGGATGAAGGTCACCGTTTCGAAGCCGCGATGCGGGTGCGGGCCGAAGGGCAGGCCGCGATTGTTCTGCGGGTAGCTCTGCGGCCCGTGATGGTTGAGGAACAGGAACGCGCCGATCTGCTCGAGCCCTGGTCCCGGCACCGGGCGGCGGGTGACGAGATCGCCGATATCGTCGCGATACGCGGCATGGGTGGCGCGCAGGGCAATATCGGTCATCGATCGTGCCGCAACAGGAAGACGGCGTGTTCGGCCAGAAGGTTGGCGAGCCCCGAGCCGGTTTGCTGGTCGCCCGAGAGGAACCACGCCCCCTCGATGGCGATGCCGCGTTCCTTCACCAGCGCGCGGAAATCGTCGATCGTGACGTGGTGGATGTTCGGCGTCGCATACCAGGCGATCGGCAGCAGCCTTGTGACCGGCATCCGTCCGCCGAACAGCAGCGAGGCGCGGACCCGCCAATGGGCGAAATTGGGGAAGGAGACGAAGGCGTGGCGGCCGATCCGCAGCAATTGCTCCAGCACCCAGTCGGGGCGCCGCGTCGTCTGCAGCGTCTGGCTGAGGATGGCATAGTCGAAGCTGTCGTCGGGATAGTCGGCGAGATCGCTATCAGCGTCGCCCTGGATCACCGAGAGGCCGCGACCCACGGCGGCGGCGACGTTGGTGCCTTCCAGCTCCAGCCCGCGTGCGTCGCAGCCGCGGTCGTCGCGCAGCGCCGCCATCAGCGCGCCGTCGCCGCAGCCGACATCGAGAATGCGCGCGCCGCGGTTCACATGGTTCGCGATGATCGCGAGGTCGGGACGCAGGCTCATGCGTGTTCTCCCGCGGCGAGGAAGCCGCCGATCACGCGGTCCAGCTCGGCGCTTTCCAGCAGGAAGGCGTCGTGGCCGAAGGGCGAGCTGAGCTCGACGAAGCTCGCGGGTGCACCGGCGGCGTTGAGCGCATGCGCGATCGTCCGCGATTCGGCGGTGGGATAGAGCCAGTCGGTATCGAAGCTCACCACGCAGAACCGCGCCTGGGATCCCCGGAAGGCATTGGCGAGCAGCCCGCCATGCTCCTCGGCCAGGTCGAAATAATCGAGCGCGCGGGTGATGTAGAGGTAGGAGTTGGCGTCGAACCGGTCGACAAAGGCGAGGCCTTGGTGGCGCAGATAGCTTTCGACCTGGAAATCGGCGTCGAAGCCGAAGGTTTTGGTTTCGCGGCCCTGGAGCTTGCGGCCGAACTTGGCGGTGAGCCCCGCCTCGGAAAGATAGGTGATGTGCGCCGCCATCCGCGCGACGGCGAGGCCGGCGGCGGGCGGATCCTGCGCTTCGTAATAGGCACCGCCGCGCCACTTGGGATCGGCCATGATCGCCTGGCGGCCGACTTCGTGGAAGGCGATGTTCTGCGCCGAATGCCGCGCGGCCGACGCGATCACCACCGCGGCGCCCACCCGCTCGGGGAAGGTCGCCGCCCAGCTCAGCGCCTGCATGCCGCCCATCGATCCGCCGACCACCGCGAACAGGCGATCGATGCCGAGATGGTCGAGCAGCATGGCTTGCGCGCGTACCATGTCGCGGATGGTGATGACGGGGAAGTGCATCCCCCAGGGCTCGCCCGTCGCCGGGTTCACCGTCGCGGGCCCGGAGGAGCCGAGGCAGCTGCCGAGCACGTTCGAGCAGATCACGAACCAGCGATCGGTGTCGATCGGCTTGCCGGGTCCGACCATCCGCGCCCACCAGCCGGGCTTGCCGGTGACGGGGTGTTCGGAGGCGAGGTGCTGGTCGCCGGTCAGCGCGTGGCAGACGAGGATGGCATTGCTCGCGTCCGGCGCGAGGGTGCCGTAGGTCTCGTAGGCGATGTCGACCGGCGAGAACAGCACGCCGCCGTCGAGGCGCAGCGGCCCCGGCAGCGTTACCGAGCGGCGAAGGCCGAAACGCGGATCATCGGACATCGGCAAGCGGTTAGGCGCGCGCGCGCATCCGTTCAAGCTTCCCCGCCGCACGGCTTGCCAATCGGCCGCCATTCCGCCAATCCCCGGCCCCATGAACGCACCCGTCCCCAAGCCCTGGGTGATGGCCATCGCCCCCTATGTCCCGGGCCGCGCCACCACCGATTCGGGCAAGCCCGCCGCCAAGCTCTCGTCGAACGAGAATCCCTTCGGCACGCCCCAGGCCGCACGCGACGCCTATGCCGCCGCCGCGACCGAGCTGGAGCGCTATCCCGATGCCGGCGCGGTCGCGCTGCGCGAGGCGCTGGGCGCGCATTACGGTGTCGAGCCCGAGCGGATCGTCTACGGCACTGGCTCCGACGAGGTGCTGCACCTCGCTGCGGGCGCGTTCGCCGGGGTGGGCGACGAGATCGTCTATGTCCGCTACGGTTTCGCGGTGTACGACATCGCCGCCCGGCGGGTCGGCGCGACGCCGGTGGTGGCGCCCGATCGGGACTATGCGACCGATGTCGACGCGATTCTCGCGTGCGTGACCGAGAAGACCAAGCTCGTCTTCCTGGCGAACCCGAACAATCCGACCGGCACCTATACGGCGCGCGAGGAGATCGCCCGGCTGCACGCGGCGCTGCCCAAGAGCGTGCTGCTGGTGCTCGACCAAGCCTATACCGAATATCTCGCGCCCGAGGACGATGACGGCGGGCTCGACCTCGCCCGCACCCAGTCCAACGTGCTGGTGACGCGGACCTTCTCCAAGATCTTCGGCCTCGCCTCCGAGCGGGTGGGCTGGGGCTATGGCCATCCCGACATCATCGCCGCGATGCACCGCATCCGCGCGCCCTTCGCGTTCAGCATCGGCGCCGGCCGCGCCGCGATCGCAGCCCTTGGCGACAAGGATTTCGTGGAGCACAGCCGCGCCCACAACGCCAAGTGGGGCGCCTGGTTCGCCGAGCAGATCGCGAGCATGGGCAACAAGGGCGTCCGCGCAGTGCCTTCCAAGGCCAATTTCCAGCTCGTCCTGTTCGAGGGCGAGGTAACCGGCGAGCAGGCCTATAAGCAGCTGATGGAGGACGGCTATATCGTCCGCTGGCTGCCCGGCCAGGGCCTGCCGCACGGCCTGCGCATCACCATCGGCACCGAGGAAGAGATCAAGGGCGTGGCGGCATCGCTGCGCCGCTTGCTCGGCGCCTGATGCTGCCCTTCGCCCGCGTTACCATTCTCGGCCTCGGGCTGATCGGCTCGTCGATCGCCCGCGGCATCCGCCAGCACATGCCGAGCGTGCGCGTGACCGGCTATGACGCCGATCCGGCGGTCCGTGAGACGGCGGTGGCGATCGACTTGTGCGACGATGTCGCGGACAGCGCCGGTGCGGCGGTGATCGACGCCGACCTCGTCATCCTGTGCGTGCCGGTGGGGGCGATGGGCGCGGTGGCGGCGGAGTTCGCCGCCGATCTGCCCGCCGAGGCTATCGTCAGCGATGTCGGCTCGTCGAAGCTGAGCGTGATCGAGGCGGTGCGCGCGAGCCTGCCGAACGCGACGTTCATTCCGGCGCATCCGGTGGCGGGCACCGAGAATAGCGGCCCGACCGCAGGCTTCGCCTCGCTGTTCCATCACCGCTGGTGCATCGTCACGCCGCCCGAGGGCAGCGATCCGCTGGCGGTGGAGCGGGTGAGCGAATTCTGGCGGCGGCTGGGCGCGATGGTCGAGACGATGGAGCCGGGGCATCATGACCGGGTGCTGGCGGTGACCAGCCATCTGCCGCATCTGATCGCCTATACGATCGTCGGCACCGCCTCGGACCTGGAGGAAGTCACCCAGTCCGAGGTGATCAAATATTCGGCGGGCGGCTTCCGCGACTTCACCCGCATCGCCGCATCGGACCCGACGATGTGGCGCGACGTCTTCCTGAGCAACCGCGAGGCGGTGCTCGACATGCTCCAGCGCTTCACCGAGGATTTGACCGCGCTGCAGCGGGCGATCCGCTGGGGCAAGGGCGACGAGCTGTTCGAGCTGTTCAGCCGCACCCGCGCGATCCGCCGCTCGATCATCGACCAGGGGCAGGACGATGCGCGCCCGGACTTCGGGCGTTCGCACGAATAAGCTGGATAACCCTCCAAAGCTGTCATTCCGGCGAAAGCCGGAATCCATTGGGGTTGTCGATGCGGCTCTTGCCTGAGCGTCGTGGCGAATGGATCCCGGCTTTCGCCGGGATGACGTGTGTGGGTGGTGGCCTCAGCCCCCGGTCACCGGCCGCTGCGGCTCGCGTTCCACCAGCCGCTCGCCCTGGCGCTGGCACGCAGCCTCGACGACGGGATAGTCGATATCCGTCGCGCGACGAAGCGCGCCCTCCATGGCTTCCTGGCAGGCGACCTGCGACGTATAGCGGGCGGGTTCCAGGCGGACCTGGCGGCAGGCCTGTGCGTCGTCGCTGCAGCCCATGATCGCCAGTACGTAGAGCAGTTGGTCCATGGCAACTGACCTCCTGCCGCAATCAACGGACAGGCCTCCGGGCTGTTCCCGTGGTTGCGTCGCGCGTCCCCGCGTCCCAGATTAGGCACGATGCCTCCCGAAACACCGTCCTCAGGGCCCGATCGGCCGATGCTCGGCACGATGAAGCGCTTCCTGCCCTATCTCTGGCCGCGCCATGCGCCGGGCCTCAGGGTGCGGATCGTGCTCGCGCTGCTGCTCGTGCTCTGCTCGAAACTGGTCCAGGTCTATGGCGCGCCGTTCGCGCTGCAGGGCGCGATCGACCGGATGGCCTCAGGCCCGCGCGACGCGGTGTGGTTCGTCATCGCGCTGGTGGGCGGGTACGCCGCCGCGCGGCTGGGCAGCGTGCTGTTCGACAACCTCCGCAACGCGGTGTTCGAGCGGGTGGGGCAGGACGCGACCCGCCGGCTCGCGTCGGACGTCTTCCGCCATCTTCACCAGCTATCCCTGCGCTTCCACCTCAACCGGCGCACCGGCGCGGTGACCAAGGTGGTCGAGCGCGGGACGAAGAGCATCGATACGATGCTCTATTTCCTGCTGTTCAACATCGCGCCGACGATCCTCGAACTCGGCATGGTGCTCGGCATCTTCGGCAGCCGCTTCGGCATGTGGCTGGTGGTCGGCACGCTGGTGATGGTGGTGGTCTATATCGCCTTCACCCGCTGGGTGACCGACTGGCGATCGAAGCTGCGCGAGCAGATGAACGATCTCGACACGGGTGCGGTCGCGCATGCGGTCGATTCGCTGCTCAACTTCGAAACGGTGAAGTATTTCAACGCCGAAGCGCGGGAAAGCGCGCGCTACGACAAGGCGATGGCGGCCTATATGAACGCCGCCGTCACCAGCGAGAACTCGCTCGCCTGGCTCAATATCGGCCAGGCGCTGATCACCAACCTGATGCTCGCCGCCGGCATGGCGCTGGTGGTGTTCGGCTGGGCGAGCGGGCGCTTCACGCCCGGCGACGTGGTGCTGGTGTCGACGCTGCTCAGCCAGCTGTTCCGGCCGCTCGACATGCTCGGCTGGGTCTATCGCACGATCCGTCAGGGCGTGATCGACATGGCGGCGATGTTCGACCTGCTCGATACCGGCGCCGAGGTGAAGGATGCCGCCGATGCGCGGCCGCTGGCGATCGCGCAGGGCCATGTGCGCTTCGAGGGCGTGCAGTTCGGCTATGACGCCGACCGCCAGATCCTGAAGGGGATCGATCTCGACATCCCGGCGGGCGCGACGGTGGCGGTTGTGGGCCCCTCGGGCGCGGGCAAGTCGACGCTCGCCCGGCTGATGTACCGCTTCTACGACGTCACCGGCGGGCGGATCACCGTCGACGGGCAGGACATCCGCGACGTCACCCAGACGAGCCTGCGCGCCGCGATCGGCATCGTGCCCCAGGACACGGTGCTGTTCAACGAGACGATCGGCTACAATATCGCCTATGGCCGCGAGGGTGCGACCGAGGCGGAGATCGCCGAAGCGGTGCGCGGCGCGTCGATCGCCAACTTCATCCAGGCGCTGCCGCAGGGGCTCGACACGCGGGTGGGCGAGCGCGGGCTGAAGCTTTCCGGCGGCGAGAAACAGCGCGTGGCGATCGCCCGCACGCTGGTGAAGAACCCGCCCATATTGATCCTCGACGAGGCGACCAGCGCGCTCGACAGCCGCACCGAGGCGGACATCCAGGCGACGCTCGAATCGATCGAGCAGGGCCGCACCACGATCGTCATCGCGCACCGGCTGTCGACGGTGGTCCATGCCGACCGCATCGTTGTGCTGGAGGCAGGCCGCGTGGTCGAGCAGGGCACCCATGCCGAGCTGCTGCGCGAGGGCGGGATCTACGCCGAGATGTGGGCCCGCCAGGCGCAGGAGCGCGAGGAAGGCGAAGCACCCGTCGCGGAATGAAGCCTTTCCCCGCAAAGCCGGTTATACCGGCGGCACAAGGGGGAGTTGGCATGCTGATACCGTTCGGACTGGCGGGCGTGGGCGTACTCGGGCTGGCGGGCTGGTCGGCCTGGGTGGGGCGCAAGGCCGAGGAGATGGTGCCGGCCGACGGGCGCTTCGTCGATGTCGATGGCGCGCGGCTGCATATCGTCGAGCTGGGGCCGCGGGATGCCGCAGGCCCCGCGATCGTGATGATCCACGGGCTGATGGCGCAGCTGCGCAACTTCAGCCATTCGCTGGCCGGCCGGATTGCGCAGGACCACCGCGTCATCCTGGTCGACCGCCCCGGCTGGGGGCATTCGCGCCTCACCGGGCCGCGCCCCGATCTTGCCGGCCAGGGCCGGATGATCGCACAGCTGATCGAGACATTGGGGCTAACGAAGCCGCTGGTCGTCGGCCATTCGATGGGCGGGGCGGTGTCGCTGGCGCTCGCTACCGAGCGGCCCGAGGTTCCCGGTGCGCTGGCGCTGATCGCGCCGCTCACGCAGGTCGTCCACCAGCCGCCAGCGGTGTTCCGCGGGCTGATGGCGCCGGCGGCGCTGCGTGCGCCGATCGCCTGGACGATCGCGGTGCCGATGGCGGTGGCGATGGGCAAGCGCGGCGCCGAGGCGGTGTTCGCGCCCGATCCGGTGCCGGCCGACTTCGCGACGGCGGGCGGCGGGGTGCTGTCGGCGCGGTCGTCCGCCTATCAGATGGGCAGCTTCGAGATCCGCATGGCGGAGCAGGCGATGCCGCCTTTGGTCGCGCGCTATGGCGAGATCCGGGTGCCGGTGTCGATCCTCTATGGCCGGCAGGATGCGCTGCTCGATCCGGCGCTGCACGGCGAGCGTACCGCGGGCGAGATCGCGGGCGCCACGCTGACGCTGATCGAGGGCGGGCACATGCTGCCGCTCTCCCACCCCGACGAAACCGAAGCGTGGCTGCGCGAGGCGCTCGCCCGGATGGGCTGAGCCTATTTCGCCTCGGCGATCAGCTTGGCGGCTTCGGCGCCGGCCCAGTCGAAATCGCCGGCCACGCGCCACACTTCCTTGCCGGCGGAATCGTAGAGGATCGTGGTCGGCAGGTTGGTGCCCATCTGCACGCTGAACGCCGTGTCGGTATCCAGATACGGCTGCAGGTGCTGGTAGCCGTTCTTCTGGAAGAACGGGCCGACAAGCTCCATGCCCTTCAGGTCCTGACTGAGCGGCACGACCGCGATCTTGTCGCCCAGCCGCCCGGCCAGCGTATCGAGCGTCGGCATTTCCTTGATGCACGGCACGCACCAGGTCGCCCACAGGTTGAGCAGCACCGGCTTGCCCTGGAAGGCTGCCAGCGTGGTCTTCTTGCCCGACGCATCGGTGAACCCGATGGTCGGCGCCGCCTCGCCCTTGTGGCTGCGGTCGACCGTGCCGCCCGGCGCGGGCGCGGCGGCGTTTGCCGGCGGCGACGTTTCGTTCGCTTGCTGTGGAGGCTGCGATTGCTTATCGCACCCCGCGACTGCGAGGGCGCCCAGAAGGAGAAGACCGATCACCGAGCGCAAGGACAGCTCCAATTCCATGTGGGGAGGGCGCTTCGCCGAAGGCCCGTCCGCGGTGATGCGCGAGATAAACGCCTCTATTCCCTTCGACAAGCGAATGTGGCGACAGGATCTGCGCGGATCGAAGGCGCATGTCGCGATGCTGGGCCGGCAGGGCATCGTCGGGGCCGAGGACGCCGCGACGATCGGCGCGGGCCTCGACCAGGTGGCGGAAGAGTTCGCCGCGAACGGCGTGCCCGAGGATCTGGCGCTCGAAGACATCCACATGCTCTCCGAAAGCCGGCTGGCGGAGAAGATCGGCCCCGTCGCGGGCCGCCTCCACACCGCGCGCTCGCGCAACGACCAGGTGGCGACCGACTTCCGCCTGTGGGTGCGCGACGCGGTCGACCAGGCCGATGGCGCGCTGGGCGCGCTGCAGGACGCGCTGCTCGCCCGTGCCGAGGAACATGCCGACAGCGTGATGCCGGGCTTCACCCACCTCCAGGTCGCGCAGCCGGTGACGCTGGGCCACCATCTGATGGCCTATTTCGAGATGTTCGCGCGTGATCGCTCGCGGCTCAAGGATGCGCGGGCCCGCATGAACCTGTGCCCGCTCGGTTCGGCGGCGCTGGCCGGCACCGGCTTCAACCTCGATCGCGAGATGACGGCCAAGGCGCTGGGCTTCGACGGCCCGACGCGGAACTCGCTCGATTCGGTATCGGACCGCGACTTCGCGCTCGATTACCTGACGGCGGCGGCGCAGTGCAGCCTGCACCTTAGCCGGCTGGCGGAGGAATTCGTGATCTGGGCGAGCCAGCCCTTCGGCTTCGTGGCACTTTCCGACCAATGGTCGACCGGCAGCTCGATCATGCCGCAGAAGCGCAACCCCGACGCCGCCGAGCTGGTGCGCGGTCATTCGGGGCGGATCAGCGGCGCGCTGTTCAGCCTGATGATGACGATGAAGGGGCTGCCGCTTGCCTATTCGAAGGACATGCAGGACGACAAGCCGCCGGTGTTCGAGGCGCACGACCTGCTCGGCCTGAGCATCGCAGCGATGACCGGCATGGTGGAGAGCGCGACCTTCCGGCTGGAGCGGATGCGTGCGGCGGCGGAAGCCGGCTTCTCGACCGCGACCGATCTCGCCGACTGGCTGGTGCGCGAAGGCGGCATCCCGTTCCGCGAGGCGCACCACATCACCGGCCGCGCGGTGGCGAAGGCGGAGGCGGACGGCATCCGGCTCGATCAGCTGCCGATCGACGCGCTCCAGGAAATCGATGCACGGATCGACGAACGCGTGTACGGCGTTCTCAGCGTCGACGCGTCGGTGAACAGCCGTACCAGCTTCGGCGGCACGGCACCGTCGCGCGTTCGCGCGGCGATAGCGGCGGCTCGCAAGGGCCGTGAGGAGGAAGCATGAGGAAGCGACTGCTGCTCACCGTACCGGCCCTGGGGCTGGCACTGAGCGGTTGCGGCGTGCGCGAGGCCCTGGCCCCGCCGCCGGGGGCATCGCTGCCGGTGGCGCCGTACGGCGCCGCGGCGACGCCCACGCCTCCCGACCTTCTGAAACCGACGGCACAGACTCGCCCCGCGCGCAGCGACGACCTGATCCAGGCGTCCGAGGCGCGGCGGAGCGACGAGTTCGACCTGCCACCCAACTGATTTTGGCGGCCTTCAGCGCCGCACCCAGAGGCTCATGACCGATTTTTCGATGATCGACGGCGAACTGCACGTCGAATCGCTGCCCCTCGCGCGGATTGCCGCCGAGGTGGGTACGCCCGTCTATGTCTATTCCACCGAGCGTTTCCAGGCCAATGCCCGCGCCTTTCGCGACGCGCTGAAGCCGCTCGGCCGCATCCACCTCGCCTTCGCGATCAAGGCCAATCCCAACCTCGCGGTGCTCAAGCTGCTGGCGAACGAGGGCTTCGGCGCCGACGTCGTCTCTGGCGGCGAGATGGCGCGTGCGCTGGCGGCGGGCGTCGCGGCGAAGGACATCGTGTTCTCGGGCGTCGGCAAGACGCGGCGCGAGCTGGTGAAGGGGCTGGAGGCCGGGATCGGCCAGTTCAACCTCGAGCTGGTCGAGGAAGGCGAAGTGCTGGCGGCGCTGGCGGCCGAGCGCGGCCTCACCGCCCGCGCGGCGCTGCGCGTCAACCCTGACGTCGATGCCGGCACCCACGAGAAGATCTCCACCGGCAAGGCGGAGAACAAGTTCGGCCTGCCGATCGGCGAGGCGCCCGCGATCTTCAATCGGCTCGGCAACCTCCCCGGCCTCGACCTGCACGGCATCGCGGTGCATATCGGCAGCCAGCTGCTCGGCCTCGCGCCGCTGGAAGCGGCGTTCGAGCGCGTCGGCCGGCTGCTCGCCGAGCTGCGCGGCAACGGCCACACCATCACCCATGTCGACCTCGGCGGCGGGCTGGGGGTCGCCTATCGCCCGGGCGAGGTGCCGCCGACGCCGGAAGCCTATGCCGAGATGGTCGCGCGGGTGACCAAGGACTGGGACGTCGAGCTGATGTTCGAGCCCGGCCGCACCATCGCCGGCAGCGCAGGCGTGCTCGTCACCGAAGTGCTGTGGGTCAAGCCGGGGCAGGGCCATCCCTGGGTGATCGTCGACGCGGCGATGAACGATCTCGCCCGGGTGGCGCTGTACGACGCCTATCATGGCTTCGCGGCAGTGCAGCCGAACGGCGCGCGCTTCGTCGCCAACGTCGCGGGCCCGGTGTGCGAAAGCACCGACGTGTTCGTGAAGGCGCGCGAGATCGACGCGGTGAAGGCCGGCGACCTCGCTGTGCTGGAGACCGCCGGCGCGTACGGCGCGACCATGGCAAGCACCTATAACAGCCGCCCGCTGGTACCCGAAGTGCTGGTGTCGGGCGATCGCTACGCCATCGTCGCCGGTCGCATCTCCGCCGAGGAGATCATGGCCGCCGAGCAGGTACCGGACTGGCTGAAGTGAGCCTCGCCGCGCTGCCCCTGTTCGTGAAGCTCATGGGGCGGCCGGTGATTCTGGTCGGCGAAGGCGAGCCGGCGGACGCCAAGCGCCGCCTGCTCGACCGCGCCGGCGCGCGGGTGGTGGGCGAGGGCGAGACGGCCGCGCTCGCCATCGTCGCGCTCGACGACCCCGAGGACGTGGTCGGGCGGCTCAAGGCCCGCGGCGTGCTGGTCAATTGCGTCGACCGGCCCGAATTGTGCGACTTCACCCTGCCGGCGATCGTCGACCGCGAACCGGTGCTGATCGCGATCGGCACGGGCGGCGTCTCGGCGGGACTGGCCGCGGCGCTGCGGCAGCGGCTCGAGGCCTTGTTGCCCGCAAGCCTTGGCGCGCTGGCCCAAGGGCTGGGCCGCAGCCGTGCGGCGATGAAGGCGCGCTGGCCCGATGCCGGTGCCCGGCGCCGTGCGCTGGCCGATGCACTGGGCGAAGGCGGGATGCTCGATCTGCTCGCCGGCGACGGCGATGTCGATCGCTGGCTGGCGGAAGGCGCGGCACCGCAGGCGCAGCTCGTCACGCTGCGGCTGACCTCGCCGGACCCCGAGGACCTTACGCTGCGTCACGCCCGGCTGCTTGCGCAGGCCGATCGGCTTTTCCATCTTGGCGATGTGCCCGATGCCATTCTCAACCGCGCGCGTGCCGATGCCGCGCGCATACTCGCCCGTCCCCCCGCCGAACCCGGAGAGGGCCTGTCGCTCTGGCTGGAGATGGCGGGTTGAGCGGCTTCGCCTATGTCGTGAAGGACGGGAAGGTCGAGCAGCCGACGATGCGCGCTGCGCTGGCGGAGACCGGCGGCCTCACCTGGATCCACCTCACCACCAATGACGAGCGCGCCCAGCTCTGGCTTGGCGGCGAGGCCAAGCTCTCCCCCTATATCATCGATTCGCTGACCGCGACCGAGACTCGTCCGCGCTGCGATGCGGTGGGCGACGGCGCGGTGATCAATTTGCGCGGACTGTCGTCCGAGGCGACGACCGCGTCCGATCCGCTCGCATCGATCCGGATCTACGCGATGGGCGGCTGCGTCTTTTCGGTGACGCGCAAGCCCCTGACCGCGCTCCAGCCGGTGCGCCAGGAAGTCGAAACCGGCAAGATCCTCGATCCGGGCGACCTGATCGCCGCCTTCGCGCAGGCGATCACCGAGGAGCTCGACCCCGTCGTCGCCGAGCTGGGCGACTCGCTCGACGATTGCGAGGAGCAGCTTTCCGCCCACCGCGCGTTCGAGCTGCGTCGGATGGTCAACAAGGTGCGGGTGCAGGCGATCGGCTATCGCCGCTTCCTCAACCCGCAGCGGGCCGCGATCGAGCGGCTGGCCGGGCTGCCGGGGGATTGGCTGCGTGAGGACGACCGGCTCCACCTCACCGCCGCGGCCGACCGCGCTGCGCGCATGGCCGAGGAAGTGGAGAGCATCCGCGAGCGTGCCGCGCTGACCCACGAGACGCTCACCGACCTGCGCGGCGAACTGCTCGACCAGCGCTCGCTGGTGATCGCGATCGTCGCGATGGTGTTCCTGCCGCTGACCTTCCTCACCGGCCTGCTCGGCATGAACGTTGACGGCATCCCCTATGCGCACGAACCCTGGGCGTTCTGGGGCGTGGTGACGGTGTGCGTGCTGATGTCGCTGGGGATCGCCGGCTATTTCGTGCGGCGGCACTGGTTCGAGTAGGCGGCGCGCAGGTCACCACAAGCCGTCATGCCAGCGAAAGCTGGCATCTCCCACAGGAGCGCGGCACCGGCGTCGCCCAGCCCCGAGGAGGCCCCAGCATTCGCTGGGGCGACGGCTGCCCCCTCAGCGCTTCAGGAAATCGAAGATCTGACCGACCATGACGTCCAGCGACGTCTGGCAGTGCGTCTCGACGTCGGGCGTCTCGACGGTGTTGACCGCGATCCCCATCGGCGTCGGCCAGCCGCGCAGCGCGTGGGTGATCGTGCGCAGCGCCTGGAGCGTCGCGACCGAGGCCTGCCAGCCCGCCGCCGTGGCGATCAGGCCCACCGGCATGCCGTCGAAATAGACGCGCTCGTCGCGACTGAGCAGTTCGACATAGTCGAGTGCGGTCTTCACCAGCCCGGAGAGCGTGCCGTGATAGCCCGGCGAGCCGATGATCACCGCATCGGCGCTGCGCAGCGTTTCGACGAAGCGCATCACCTTCTCGTCGGTATCGCCGTGCTCGGGCTCGAAATGCGGGAAGACGATGTCCGGGCCGGTGAGCAGCGTAGTGCGCGCGCCGCGCGCCTCGGCGCGGGCGAGGGCGGCGGCGAGCAGGCGGCCGGTGCTGGACTGGGCGCGCAGCGTACCGCCCAGCGCGACGATATGAGGGGTGTGCATAGGTGTCCTCGCTAGAGCAAGCCGGCGCGGTGCGCCAGCGTGCGCGCCGTCATTCGGGTTTGCCGCCCGGCTTCCATTCGGGCCTGGCGTCGCTGTTCGCCAGCGCGTGCAGCGGCTCGACCAGCGACTGGATCGCGCGGGTCATGAAGGCGATGTCGATGTTGGCCACCGTATCGTCCTTGCTGTGATAGGTCGGCACCACCGCCCAGCCCGAAATCGTGTGGGCGACGACGCCCTTCCTCGCCAGGGAGTAGTTGTCCGAGCGCTGGAAGAAGTTCTGCTCCGGATAGGGATCGGTGGTGACCAGCGCGCCGTGGCTCTTGAGCGTCTCGCCCAGGGTGGAGCGTTCATAGCCGGTCATCATCATCGTGCCGGCAGGCAGCTTGGGATCCTGCGCGCCGATCATCTCGACTTCGACATTGGCGACGATCTGGTCGAGCGGCACCGGCGGGTGCGCACCGAAATAGCTCGAGCCATAGCCGC
>NZ_BCYY01000037.1 GCF_001598435.1 Sphingomonas pituitosa NBRC 102491 | reverse complement strand
ACCAGATCACGACGTTTGATTACGCTCTATTGAATGTCCGGCTCTGACGAAAGCTGCCGCTTGTTTTTTCCAGCAGTCAGTCAGCCTTGTCCCGCGCCTGACGACTCTTTGGTTCGGGTGCTTGTGGACGGCCCTTGGTGTCATTGCTACGGTATTTCTGGGGGGAGCGAATGTCCGACGACGCCAGCTTGTTTTTCGATAACCGATTCTTGGAACGTCATGCCGGGTCGATCATCCAAGATCCGGCCATCGCGATCGTCGAACTTGTCGCTAACGCATGGGACGCTTGGGCCACACGCGTCGATATCGTTTGGCCCGAAGCTGGCAGCGACCGCTATTTCGAGATTGAAGACAACGGCAAGGGTATGTCGGAGGCTCAATTTCGCTTGCGATGGCGGACGCTCGACTATGACCGGGTTCGCACGCAGGGGAAGCAATCGCTGCCACCACCCGAGCTGGGCGGACTCCAACCGCGCGAACCATATGGTCGCAACGGCAAGGGCCGTCATGCCGCCTTCCGGTTCGGCGAGGCATACAAGGTGCGCACTTGGCGCGACGGCATTGAGGTAACTTTCGAAGTCCGACGCAGTGCCACCCAGCCATTTCTAATCGAGCGGATCGGTATGCGGGATGAAGTGCCGGGCCACGGCACGGTTATTTCGTCGATTAACCCGTTGCCCATGGGGATGAGCGCAGAGGCTGCGCGCGAAGTGATCGGAACACGCTTTCTCGCAGATCCCAATTTCACTGTGACGATCAATGGCACGCGGATTACCTTTGATGATGTGCCCGAGCATCAGCTAAGTACGATCAATATCGACGTTCCCGGCTACGGCGTTGCTCATCTGATCATCATCGACACCCAAAAGGCCGACCGGACGACGCGTCAGCACGGTATCGCGTGGCGTGTAAACAATCGACTTGTCGGCAAGCCTGGCTGGACCGGGTTCGATCAGGAGCGACTGCTCGATGGGCGCAGTAGCGAAGCAAAACGCTTCATTTTCATAGCCCGGGCCGACTTCCTCGGAGAGGATGTGCTGCCTGACTGGTCTGGCTTCTGGCCAAACAATACTGGCTGGCGAACTACGCAAGCAGCGGTTCATGCCAAAATTCGCGAATATCTGAACGAGGCAAATGCCGACCGGCGGCGCGACGCCAAGGAAACTGTTCGTGAAAATCTCGGTGCGACTGTCTCAAAGCTCCCGCCGGTCAGCCGAGATCGGTGGAACGAGTTCGTTGACCAAGTGGTCGATACCTGCCCAAGCATGAACCTTGAAACAGTTGAGCAGGTCGCTGGCGTGCTCGCAAACCTCGAACTCTCGACGTCCAAATACGCGTTGATCACCAAGCTCCATGACATGAAGCCGGGCGACCTAGACGAGCTCTATGCCATCCTCGCCGACTGGACTGTTCGCACTGCCAAGCTCGCACTCGATGAAATACAGACTCGCTTGAAGCTCATCGCTGAACTTGATGCAAAGCTCCACGACGAAACGATGGATGAGGTCGCCGACTTGCAGCCGCTGTTCGAGCGGAGCTTGTGGGTGTTCGGGCCTGAGTTCGAAAGCCTCGAGTTCACCAGCAATCGCGGCATGACCACGGTCATCAACAAGATCTTCGGCAAGAATCAGAAAGGTTCGCTGCAGCGCCCCGACTTCGTCATGCTGCCTGACGGCAGCGTCGGTTTCTATAGCCGCGATTCTCACGATCTCGGCGGCGAGGTCGACGGCGTCGCCCGCTTGGTCATCACAGAGATCAAAAAGCCTGGTGTAATCATAGGCGGCAAGGAGAAAAATCAGCCGTGGCGCTATGTGGAGGAGCTGCTCGATAAGGGTATCCTGACCGACGCCGCCACCGTCACCTGTTATGTCCTTGGATCGCAGATTAAGAGCACTGAGGCAGGCATCGACACAAAATACGATGGACGCGTCACGATCATCCCGATGACCTATGCAACCTTTATCAAACGCGCCGAGAAACGGATGCTAGGCTTGCGTGAGAAATTAAAAGATGCGCCGTTCCTCCACACCCACGGCCTCGATCCCGATGCCTATCTTACATCCCAATATCCGCGCCAAATCGGCCTGTCGTTGGACAAGCCCGTGGCGGCGATACGCTAAGCTAATTCGGAGTGAGCTGAGTGGGGTCGAACCTTGCCCATCATGGTCGGAACACGACCTTCGACGTGCCCAACACCGCTAAGTTCGATGGTATCGCTTACGCTGCGGACGTTGAGGTCCTCGAAGACCTTCCGGTCTGGACCGGAACGCCGAACGGCCTATCTCTATGGCAGAACCAGAAGGAAGCAATAGCTCTCGGAGCCGCCTACGTCCGCGTCTCGCAACGGACGGGCGAAAGCGAAGGCGCTCTCGTCAAGATGCCGACGGGTAGCGGGAAATCGGGGGTCATCGCCGTGCTGACGCGATGCCTCCCCGAGGTTCGTCGCGCGCTGGTGCTAACGCCCAGGGAAGGCCTGGTTCAGCAAATGTACGCCGACATTCGGCGTCGGTTTTGGGCGAACATGGGATGTGCCGAGCCGGGAGATGAGGTCTGGTCGGGCTCTGGCGTCGAGCCGGCGTCGATCGAGATTCTGCTGCCGAACAGGACGCGAACCGAACAGATATGCAACAGGGCAGGCGGTAGCGACCGAACCGTTCTTGTCGGCACCCTCCAGGCCCTCGACAAGATCCGGACGGACCGAGACAAGTTGAGGCGCAAGGCCGCCGGCGGTCCGCTGGAGGACACAAAGGTGGCGGAGCTCGCCCGGCTGGACCGCATCCTTGATCTTTTGGGCACGTTCGACCTCGTCGTCGTGGACGAGGGGCACTACGAGCCGGCGCCGTCGTGGAGCCGGAGCGTTAGAGAACTCGCGCGGCCAACTATCCTGCTCAGCGCTACCCCGTTCCGCAACGACTACAAGCTTTTCACCGTACGCGGCTCGTTCGCCTACAACTTCCCGTTTCCGAAGGCGGCCGACGCCAAAATCGTGAGGGACGTGCGCTTCGCTACGCTGGACGCGCAGAACGGCAGTGCGACGGCCATCAACTCTTCTAGCGAGGATACCGACCAAGCGCTAACCGAAGGCGACGCATCGGCCATCAAGACATTTGCAGGGCAGCTGCTCGATCTCGCACCCTTGCTCACTAAGGACCGCCCAGCCGGATCCAAGATCATCGTGCGCGCCGCATCATGGAGCGCGCTCGCGACGTTACAGCCCCTCCTCGCGGGGAAAGGCCAGACGGACGCGGTGCTGATCCATGATCAGGTGGGCAAGGGCGATAACCGCAAATTGCATCCGCTTCGCTTTGTCACGGTAAGGGAAGCGCAGAACAAGGCCGAAGGAGCGACCTTCTGGCTGCACCAAACGAAACTGCTTGAAGGCATCGACGATCCGATGTTCGTCGCGGTCGCGATATTGGACGGTTTCACGAACGACCGCCAGCTCGTGCAACAGATCGGCCGGGTGCTGCGCTCGACCGATGCAAAGCGACAGCAGATCCAGACGGCGACGGTGGTCGCACGCAACGCCGAGCAGCTCGCACGCCTCCAGACTAGCTGGACACAATACTTGGCCTTCGAAACCGCGGGTGAGGAGAGCCTAGCCAGCATCATCCCCGGCGAGGCCTACCTGCCCGAAAAGATCGTCCCGGCAATGCCGAACCAACAGTACGTCGACGGTCGCTTCCGCCAGAGACTCCCAGTGACGGGTCCGCTGCACCGTGGCGATCTTCTGGTCCCCCGCCGCGCCGCAATCTTCGCCATCGGTCCGGACTTCGACGCGGCCCTCGCGGAAACAGAGACTCACGAGGGCATCCTCGCCCGCAACCGCTTCGTGGTCCATCCCGTCACCGACCTGCCCGAAGGCGTTTGGGGCTGGACCTTCTTCACCGTTGACGAAAGCCCCTACCTGAGCCGCCACTTCGTTACTGAATGGCAGTTTGGGGTCACGCTGATGGTGCGGATCAACGACCGCCTGTTCGTGTTCGACACCGACGGTGTGCCGTTCGACGCAAGCAAGATCGGCGTCACGCGGCTCGATAGGCAAATTCTCGTCCGGCTCTTCGGCCCGAGCAGCAACGACCGGAAGGTCCGCATCACCAAGCTAGCAGCCGCATCGCTCGAAATGGCGGATCGCGCGATCCGGACGACGACGACCAGCACCGCCTCCTTTGAGGACACGTTCACGGACCTGCTGGATGCGGTACTGCTTCCGACCAACGTCGCGGGATACGTCGGTAGCACCGCACGCTACCTGGGCCTGAGCCGCTCCAAGGTTACAGACGCGAGCGTACGCCGCGTCGGCGTCGACGACTACGTGAGATGGGCTACCGACATCGACCGCGAACTCACCGCCGTGACGGCGGGCAACCGGGTTTTCGATCGTTTCGCGCAGCTCACGACACCGGACCCCGACAAGGCGAAGGAGCCTCGGAATATCCTGCTTGATCTGCAGCCGCTGGACGACTTTGGAGTGTTTATCGCCGACCGCGAGGGTCAGCCGTCGACACCGAAGGCACCGTCCGTGCTCGACCTCTGCGCCGACATCGACGCCGGCCACTTCCAAGTGACGATGATCGACGGCAGCAAAGTGGGCTGCTCGATCAGCTACAATCCCAAGTCCGGCCGCTACGCGATCTCGAGCGACGGACTCAACGACATTTTCCAGCAGGGCCTTTCGGCGTCAGGCACGGTCATGACGCTAACCGAGCGGATCAACGCCGACCAGGCGTTCCGCGTCCTCACCGATGAGGCCGACAAGGTCTACATGCACGGCAAATGGGCCAAGGCGCGGGAGATCGTGTCGGACGGGCGTGTCCCGGCGCTCGACGTCGCCGTGGCCGTGCCGGCGCTGAAACACACTTTCCTGGAGAAGGGCGAGGCCGCGTGGGCGACCGGCAATGAGGCTAAGTGGCATAAGGAGTCGATCTTCGGACTGACCAGCAGATACATCGGCCTCACCGGCCCCGCGCCCGATGCCTACGCCGAGGCGCTGCAGGAGTTCCCCCTCGTCCTGCTCGACGACGACGGCCAGGAGATGGCTGACTTCATCTTGGTATCAGACAGCAAGGTGGTGTTGCTCCACGCAAAGGCCTTGGGAAAGGACGAGGGTGACGAAAGCGCTTCCGTGACGGCCATCCAAGAGGTTGGGCGCCAAGTGGCGGCATCGCTGGGGTTCTTCCTGACCTCGGCGCCCCAAATCGAGAACGGTCGGTGGCAGCGTGCTTACACCGCGAACAAGACCACGATCCCAGCGCCGCCGTCGGGAAGCATCCGCATCTTCCGTAACAGCAGAGGGCTTGCCCCCGGGGACATTGCCGATACGGTACGCGCGGCGCTTCGTGATCGCCGCATCGCCAAGGAGGTCTGGCTCGTCGCAGGCCGGTTGCTAAACATTGAGACTGCGCGCGAACGTGCGCTGGCGAACACGCTGACCAACCGGACGCGGCAGCTGATCATGTACATCGACGGCCTGTCGACAACATGCGGCCGCGCGAACGCCAAGCTGAGGATCTTCGCGCATTAGGGTGACCGCGCGTCCGCTTGTCGTCTCTGACCGCCCCGAAAGCGCCAGTCTGCAGAAAGCCGCTCTCTGTCTTTGTGTGGTTCAATTCTAGTACAAGCCGGATGTCAGCTGCTTGCCAGACCTGCCGTTGAACCCATCGCGAGGGAACGGCGAGTTTGTCCCAAATTCAGTCTTATCTCGCAGGTCAGCTTTAGGAATGTTCCATAGCAGAGGCCGGAGCCAAAGCTATGTCAACGAGAGGGCGTAAGGTGGGATGAACGATCCACGCCGGCCCCGTCGTCTCGATCATAGAGCGCAAAAATCATACGCTCTACAATGCCATCTTCAGCTTTCCTGCGCCTCCCCTCGTCCGCTGTCGAAAGATCGCGCCGAACCGCCTCTGGGGTCGAGGCAAGGCTCGCCGTCAGAATGGCGTTGGCCAAAAATGGGTGCATCACTTCGGCCAAGGGCGGGCGGGCCTGATCGCACGCAGCCGGACGGTCACGCTGAAGCAGCGCATCAATGCTGGTCATCGGCACGAGGGTGATCGCCCCCACCTTGATCACCCCGATTTCGCCCGCCTTGATCAACTCGTAGAACTTCGACCGACCGATGCCGGTGATGCGGCAGGCGTCCGCAATCCTCAGCGTGATGGGCGACAGGGCAGTCGACCTGCTCGGCATAGGACGCATGGCACGCTCCTTCATTTGTCGCTCCCCATTTCTGGGGATTGACGGTTGGCGATTCGGTTGTTCGTGTCTCCCCGGGCGATTGCGCGACCGACAAGTTCGACAAAGGCCTCGTAGCGAAGCCGGCCGAGGCGCTGCGTCTCGGTATCGAAGGCCGGCTGGTGCGCCGTAAGGGTGAGCTGGTGGCGGACGAACAATCCCAGGGCTTCGGTCAGAAAGTCGAGCTTCTGCTCCATCCGGTCGGCGGCACGGTTCTGGCGATCTAGCCGCGCACCGAAGCGCTGATCGAGTTCATGGCCGGCACGGCGATCGAACCAGGCGGTCAGGGCGTCGGTCAGGATTGCAGTCTTCGACGATCCCGGCTGCGCGGCCATCGCATCGAGCTTCACCGACAGTTCGTCGGGGAGATAGAATTGGTGGCGGGTCTTGCGGGTCTGCATGACGTGCAGAATCCGCCTGTTCGCGCTTCCGTTACAGGGCCTCGCTGGTGAATCCCGGTACCTCTTCGGGGCATCTTAGAACCCGCCGATCTCTGGACCCGAACGCTGGCGCCCGAACGTCCAGCTGATCGCGCCGCCGCGATCGATGCCGGAAACGGTGCGACCGATCTGCTTCTCTAGCACGGGCCGCCACGGCACGAGCGTGAATTCGCGCGATCTCTCGATCACCGCATATTTCGCGGCGCCGACCTGCACCGCCTTGCGATAGATACCTTCGATCGCGCCACCGCGATGCTCGGCATAGCCGAGCCCCATTCCCTTCGAGAGCTGATCCGCGACCTGCCGCAGTTCCCGGCGGCGGAGCTCGGTCAGCAAATTGGCGCGGTAGCGGACGGTGTCGCCGTCGCGCCAGGCGAGGTCCTCCTCGATCAGCCATTGGCGGCGAAGCACCAATGCCTGCCGCACCTGTGCCCCGAACCCGCCGCCCAGCGCCTCCGGTTCCTTCGCGACATGTTGCTCGTCGAGCCAAGTCACGCCGTTGTGGCGAACCAGCTCCAGGACCGGGCGCTCGGCAAGCGTTGCGATCTCGACGGGTCGTGCCGCAGCCGCCCTTCGCTCGAAGGCCAGCACCTTGTCGAGATGATCGGCGCCGATCTTCCAACTGCCATCCGGCATGCGCTCGACCTCTCCCCCTCCCCGTCGCATCGCTTCCAAACGCCGGACATGGGCTTCGGCGAAGCGCTGGCTGGCACTGGCATCATGGCGGAGATGCCCGTCGACGCTGTAGATGCCGTTGTTGGCGGCAGCGACATCGGCAACCGTCCGGTCGACATCACGGATGCCAGCGATGACCGGCGTCACTCGGACGACGTGCAGGTGATCGCCCGCTTCCGAGAGCGACCGATTGCCCAGCTCGACATAGTGGCTGCGCCCATCGGTCGCGGCCACGATCAGGTAATGGCGGTCGCGATGCTCGTCGGCCAGTCCGGTCGCCATGACGCGGCCGATGAGCGGCTTGCCCTCGGCTGGGTCGTAGATGGCATAGTCCTGCGGATGCACCTCGGGCGCACGCGCCTTCAGCTGCGCGTGTATCATCGCGATGATGTCGCCGCGCCGGCCCATGGCACGCAGCGTCGGTTCCAGATCGTCGGCGAGCCGGTAGCGACCTTTCCCCTCGTCGGTCGCCAATCCCATCCGGGCGAGCGTGCCGAGTCGCGCTGCGCGCAGCCCCTGCTCGACGCTGTCGCCATGCCAGGACGACACCAGCCCGTCGGTCTCGCGCGCGGCGAGCAGCCTGCGATCGATGCTGGTGAACCGCTCCTGGCCGACCTCGCGCTGACGCCCCTCGAAAATCTCTCGGTCGGTACGTGGTCCAAGATCGAGGTTGACCAGCTCCGCTGCCCGCGCGGCGAGCCCGCGGCCGATGTACTCGCGGGCGATGATCAGATCCTGGCCGCGATCGTCGATCCCACGCACCAGCACATGGGCATGCGGATGGCCGGTGTTGAAGTGGTCGACGGCCACCCAATCGAGCTTCGTGCCGAGGTCCTGCTCGACCTGTGTCATCCAGCGCCGCACCAGCGGCTTCAGATCTTCGTACTGCGCGCCGTCTTCGGGTGCGACGATGAAGCGAAACTGGTGTCGGTCACCGTTGCCGCGTTCGAGGAACGCCTTGCCGTCGGCGACATCATGATCAGCAGCATAGAGCGTGCCGCGCTCCCCCTCCCGCATGGTGCCGTCGCGCTGCAGATACCGCAGGTGCGCGGCAGTTCCCTTCGCTCCCTTCCCCGCCAGCTTCACGAAGCGGGCCTTCACGACGACGCGGCGCGCACGAATTCCTGCAAAACGATCGGAAGACCCAAGCACCCGGCCGACGCCCGAACCGCGACCGATCCTGCTGCCATCGAAATGCCGTGCGCGCGCCGCCGAAGATCGGCCCACGCCACCAGCCAGATTGGTCGCCTTGCGGAGTTGGTGCGCGAACGGGCGATCCGCGCCGACCCGCCCCAACCACAACTCGAATGGATCCTCGGCCATGACGCTATTCCATGCTGGAAAGCGCCAGATGAGGGTGCGCCAGCGCAGCCCTTCAAGGGCCTCCATTCGGGCGCGCCGGAGAGCCGCGGAACTGCTGGTGTTTCCGCTGTCGCACCTTCCCGATGGAGGCATCGCCATGGCCATGCCTCCATCAAAAACGACGTGCAGACGCCACTTCCGGGGCCGCTTGGAGGCACCGCTTTTATCTTGCCATCCCTTCTATCCCCCCGCCGATCCCCGCCAGCCTTTTATATGTTCCCTCTATGTTCTACTATCGCGGCCTTTCCGAGTCGCTAGGAACAGGCCCGATATGCCGATCAGGATCGAACCACTGGAGAATGGCCGGCTGAAGCTTTCCGGTGACGTCGAGGACGAGATTTGCCTGTCCGCGCGGGCACTCGACGAGGGCTTTACCATCGCGATTTCGGACGGCACGCTGGTGCAGGGACGCTTCGATAATTGGGTCGACGAGTGCCGATTTTTGGTCGCCGTCGAGGGCGCCGGTATCGCTACAATCAGCCGCGCGGAGCGCGGCGACGTGCTCGATCTGGCGTGGAAAATCGAGTGGATCAGCGTCGCGATCGCCCGCGACATGCGCTGCGCCGAACGCAGCGAAGCGCCGCAGTTGCAGCGCGAATTGTCGTTCGCGGACGCCGGGAAGATCGCCGCCTAGGTCAGGCGGCGGCGCTGCGTTCCAGTGCCGCAATCCGCTCTTCGCAAATCACCTGCACCGCCTGACCGAGCGCTTCGACGCGCTCGCCCAGCCACGCCAGTTCTTCGGATGTGATCCGGTAGTGCTTCGAATAGCGCGCCTTCACATAGGCCTCTTTCAGCTTCTCGAAGCGGGCGCGATCGGTGCGCTGGTCACGCGGCCAGGCATCGACCAGACGCGGGTCGATGCGCTCCGCCTGGGTGCGGAGGAAGCCCAGATTATGCACGTGGGGGGTGTAGAAAGTGCAGACCAGAAGCACGCAGTGGTAGAGGCGTTCAGCCGTCTGGTGCAGCAAGAAAGCGGCCAGCTTTAGGTCGCCATCACGCTCAGCGTACCCAGCATTCCGTTTGAACCCGGCTGCTGTTGGAAACCATTCTCCGAAATACTCCTGCGCCATGGCCAACGCCTGCTTCGGCGTCTTAGGCTTGGGCTGATGTAATTCGGTATCGTCGCTCTGGTACAACGCGATGCCGTCGCGGGCGACATCCATGAAGAAATAGCGGCCATGCGCGAGGCCGTCATTCACCTCCTGCAGGGTATGAACGATGAAGTTGACCGGCGTGCGCAGCGTCTTGGTGATCGCCAGTTCGCGGTTGAGCCGGTCCTCGGCGGTGGCCCAGAATTCGACGCGGTCGGTGAGCCTGTCGTTGTTGACGATGACCAGCAGGTCGAAGTCCGACTGATAGCCCTTGGCGGTGTGCGGCTCGTCAACCCAGCCGCCGCGTGCATAGCTGCCGTAAAGGATGACCTTGAGAATGCGCGCCTGCTTCTTCCAGTCTGAGGTCGCAACGGCAGTCGCGTCGCCGAACTCCTGAAACAGGATCTGGACGACACGCTCGAGCTCGCGCTGCTTGGCGGGCGGCAGATGGTCGAGGCCGGTCTTCATCGCGCTAGTCTCATGCCAATGGCTTAGAATGCCAAGTGCAGAAGGAAAAGCGGCGGGCTCAAGGCCCGTCGTTCTCGTGCGTGGATCGGAGGAGATGGAACATCGCGGCGGCGAACTGGCGCTCCACCTCGGTTACGCTGATACTCAGTTCGTCCGCGATCTGGGGAAAATCGAGATCGCGATAGCGGTGCAGATCGAACACCGCGCGGGGCAGCGGTTCCATCGTGTCGAGCGCGTCGCGGAGGCGGCGAAGCTGCTCCGCGAATGGGCGTTCCTGTGTCATGGCACAGCTCCTGACAGAGGCCAGCGGCACCGCTTGGCGCCGCTGGCAGGGGCAGGACGGTCACGCGGCCTTGCGGATCAATTCGATCTGCGGGCTGGCGACCTCGGGCTCCGACGGGATCATTGCGGCGACCGCCGCCGAACGGCTGGCAGCACCGACACCGCCACGCGGCATGTAGCTGGACGCCGGGAAGCGCAGCCAGCGCGGTACCCAGCCGTCAACACGGGTCCGGCCATTCTCGCCGCGCAGGCAGTCGCCAAGGATCCGCTTGAGCACCTTGCCGGTTTCCCTGCCGTTGGCCTCGGCAACCTGCTGGCCCGCCACTTCGCCGACCATGGCAAGCAGCACTTCCCGGTCGCGAATGAGGTCGAACAGCGCGTCACCCGGCTGCCAGACCAGCCCCATGTCCACCGCCAGATGCTGCCCGAGCAGATCGACCAGTTCGCTGCGCGCCCACAGCGTCTCGCCCATGATGACGGCGAGGACAGCCATCACTTGCGCATCGCTGAGCGACAGCAACCGAACGAACAGGCTGGTCAGCCCTTCGCTCGCGCCGCCGGTGATCGTCGGTGTGTCGCCGTCAAAATCGAGCAGCGCCAGCATGTCGCGCCGCTTGGCGTCAAAGGCCGCTTCGGCCGCCGACAACTCGACGCTCTCTGTCACGGCCTCGCTGCCCGCACGCTGCTGCTCGACCTTTACCGACCATATTGGCGAACCGGCAATCATATGCGCGACCGCCACCCGCAGCGCGACACCGGGCGCGTCGGCGAGCTTCGCCCGCACGGCGGCATGGCGATGCAGGTCGACATAGTCGTTGCCCGCAGCGGTGATCTCGGGGCGGCTCGGCTTCTCCGCGACGTCGCCGGTCTCGGCTCTCGCCAGTGCCCGCGCTTCGCGGATGCCGATGTAGCCTTCGTGGACGGTGACATCTCCGTGATACCCTATTGAGATATAGACCTTGCCGCCCTTCCGCTTGGCCCGCTTCTCATATTCCCAGCTGTGGAAGAACTGTCCCGGCGCGAGCGTGACGACATCGGCCCAGCCAGCCGCCCGGTAGGCTTCCACGCGCTCGGCGACGGCAGCGTGCTGTGCGGTCCAGAATTGCTCGGCGCTGGCGAAATAGCGGTCTTCGCCGAACAGATCAGCGACAGTCTCGCCGTCGAACCCGGCCAGATCGAACAGCGCGACCTTGGTCGAAATCGACGCGCCGCCGAACAGCCATGCCTTGAGCGCCTGCCCGACCGGCACCCGCGCCTCGGGATCGTCGAGCAGTGCCAGCCATTCGCGCTGCTGCGCCTTCGACGCGAGGGTCAGGTGCCGCACGGTGACGGCGTCGATCTTCTCCTCGCGGTAGAGCGTACGGATACGTGGCAGCAGATTGCCGAGCGCCAGCGTGCGCTTCACCTGTACCTCGGTCAGCCCGAAGACGAGGGCGATATGTTCGGGCCTGCGTCCCTCACGCACCAGCCGGGTGAAGGTTTCCCAGCGGGTGACCTCGTCGGGGTCGAGCCGGACGATGTTCTCTATGAGCGAGGCTTCGAGCGCCGCCGCGTCATCGCCTGCATCCATGACAGCACAGGGCAGCGCGTCGATGTCGCCGCCTTCCTCGGCAACCGCCAGTGCGGCATGATAGCGCCGCCGCCCCGCCACGATTTCATAGCTGTCGGGCGAACCGTTCGCGCGCACGATGAGCGGCACCAGCACGCCGCGTGCCCGCACCGAGGGCAGGATATTGGTCAGGTCCGGCTGCTTCCTGCCGCCGCGCATATTGGCGGGCGAGATGGTCAGATGGGCGATGTCGATATGCTTGAGTTCCATGATCCTTGCTCCTTTCTCGAACCACCGCACCGGCCCCGGAAAAGGGGGGTGGGCGGCAAGGAGCGGACCGACAGTCCCGCTTGAGCGGCGGGCTGCACCCGCAGGGCCGGAACGAACGTGGAGGACCTGGGCGAAGCCCAGGTTGCCGCCTGCCGCGGCGGGACTAGAGGGCTGCGACGCCCACCCCCCTTGGCCGCGGCCGGCAGGCTACGCCAGCGCGTAAGCGCTGTCCGCATGCCGGCGAACCGCCGGCGCTTTCGTTAGCGATCGTCACCGCGCCAGCGGCCGAGACCCGCCAGGGGCTCGGTGGAGCGTAGCGAAATAGAGCGCGGTCGCGCCATAGGCGCGGAACGCCCACCCATAAATGACATCCACAATACGTCGCATCCTTCGATATCCGAACAACTGAACTAATGATTATGACATTCGTTACACCACTTATATGCATGACATTACTATAAACAACGCACTGTCCTAAAATTTTAATCAAAGCGCGTAGCGAGGTGGCCTCAACTTAATGCTCAGGATCAGACGATTGATTATGCAACACCGTGACATTTAACCTCACTGAGAATACCGGCGCGGCGCTAAAATCAGCTTGCGTTAACAGAATTCCAGCGCTTACAACGCTGTCAAGGGGAGGAATGAGGTTCGTGCCTTCAATCATCTTGCACCAAACTGCTCCGGCTACGATTGCCGCGGTTCGCGCACTACTTGCGTCAGCAGGGCTTGCCTTAGACGGGGAGTTGCCGCCCGCGAACGCTCCGTCCTGCCTCAACGCCAATCCCGTCTTGCTCGTTCTACTCGACTCCGACTTGGGCGCCGATGCGGGACTTGAAGCCGCTATGATCGCCGCGGCCAATGCAGGACGCAGAATCATCGGCATTTGGCCAAAAGGGACCGATGGCGACGCGCCCCCCGCGTTCAAGAAATATAGCGCCGACCAAGTAATTTGGGATGCAGCTCGCTTGCGCAAGGCCATCTGTGGCATGGATGAGCCGAGCTATGATACACCTACTGGCGCACCGCAGGATGCGCCGCCAACCGACAGAAACTGCTAACTTGAGATTTCATAGTTACGTAATAGAGCACGATCTCGGGTTTGCGCCGAATCCATTCTTCGGCGTATGCACCCTAGCGTGCTGCAAGCCCGATATTCGCAAATACGCGAAAATTGGCGATATCGTCTTAGGAACCGGCAGTGCTAAGGTCAGGCGACGGGGCCATCTTAGCTACTGGATGCGCGTCGATAAAATCATTACCTTTGACGATTATTGGGCCGCCCCACGTTTCTCATTGAAACGTCCCGTTATGCGCGGTAGCGCGATGCAGCGACACGGCGACAATATTTACCATCGTGATGCAGAAACCGGTGCTTGGACATGGGCAGACTCCTTCCATAGCGAGCCAGACGGCGGATATAGCCAGTCCAACCTTAATCGTGACACTGGACGAACTGACAAAGTTCTTATCGGCTACGATTTCGCATATTGGGGCATCAAAGGCCCAAAAATCCCGGACGCCCTCAGCGATTTCGTCGTCAAAGGCCAAGGCTGGAAGTGTAATTTCCCACAAGATCGGCTCGCCGCGATGCAAGATTGGCTCAGCACACTAACTGAGCGCGGGTATCTCGGCGAGCCAGCGGATTGGCAACGGATCGCGCTTTAGCGGCTTCACTCTACGGGATCAGCCATTCCCAACGCGGTGCAGTGGATCGCGCTGCTGGACTTCGAAAGCGTCGTACGAAACCGAACGATGTGGCGCCCGCGCAGAGCGCGTTCGACAGCGCCAGCGCCTCTGACGCTAATACGATGGCTGTCGACCGGGGTAACATCTAGTGCACGGTGCAGCCCGAGTCCCTCCTCACCTAGCCCCAGAGCATCCAGGATAGCTAGTTTTCGCACAATCTGAACGCGCAGACTGTCTATGTCGCCAAATTCTGCCCGAGCCTTTTCGATGTTCGTAAGTAAGGCGCGAAGATCGTCTTCACTTGCATCAAAAGGAACAACCGCCGAGCCAAAGGCAGCAACTGACCCGTTGATATCGATGCACACCTCTGGCCGAAACTTAAGGGATTGTTGCTCCATATCAATCGTGATGGTCCCCTGCCCCTCCGTCCGGAGCTCGTGAAATATTTCGTGACCAACGAAGATTGCCTCCTCCCATTCCCAAAACAAGTTTTCCCTTGCTTCAAGATCCGAGACGAAGGTCCTGATAAGCTGCAGAAACCTGAAGCTGATATCGTTACGATTAGGAAAAAGCCTGGCTCGTTCCGCATCCTCACCCTGATCGAGCCGCGCTAAGCGAAGCCCTTCCGAATGAATCGCTTTGATGACAGCTTCCTCCACGATTTGCGCCCGAGCACCGTCTTCAACCTCGTCAATTTTAGGCTCACTGCGCCTCTTCTTGCCTAGAAGTTTACGAAGCACCGGAGACCAACCCAGTACGGCAGCATTCGCGAGATGCATTACATCGTGATATCGGTAGCCATCATTTTCGTAACTATTATCGGTAAGTGGGTCGCCGAGCCGCTTACCATTGTAGTACATACGGGCGCGGTCATCACCGAGCGTCACAAAGGCGATTTCAAACTGACGCGGCAGCTGTTCCGATTTTTTGAATTTCTCGTCGAATAGTGGCGTACGGGCAAGCCTGCGCCGGGCTCCAACCTTATCCATGTTCCGTTTAAAGATACTGCTAAGGCTAATCGAATAGATACTAGCAAGCGCTGACAAATGCCATATCACCTCAGCCAGGACATCATTCATATCCCGATCAGGCAACGTACGGTTTAGCTCGCGCTCAATATCTGGAAGCTTTTGCCGTAGCAGCTCGGCGTTCAATTGCCAGAGCACCGCCAGGCAAACCTCGACAAGAGTCTCCTCCGCAGTCCGAGCGGTAAGGAAAGCCAATGCCTGGTAGCTGTCTACTTCAATCTTTGCCTCATCACGCGGAAAGTCTGACGTGTCCTCCATGAATTTCTGACTGCGCTCAGACGTCAATACGCCTTCAATTCGACGCGCACGATCATTTTCTGCGCCAATTTCCGCACGGAGATGATCGATATCGTAAGTTAGGATGTTAACTGGTCTATCATCACTGATAATGTTGGCAAGCTGGAAGCAATACCAAAAAGCATCGCCTAGCTCTTCTTCGATTTCCTCATTGGTCAGCCGCCAGTCAGACTCTTTCTTGCCAAGCAGACGCTTCTTGATCGCGGCAACGACAGACCCAACTTCGCCAGCTAACCCGTAGAGTGAAATATCGAGCCTTTCGGGACGTGATCGGTCTCCGAATTGATCGCTCTCAGCGACAAAATTTTGATATTCTGATACGAGCATTATCCCCTCCCCATACATCATGGTGCACAGGTCGTTGCTCGGCATCAAGCACAAAGGCGATGCAGGCGCCTAAAGCCTAGATCTTCAAAGAAGCCGTGGCTGGGCATCGAAGCTAACGAGGCCCGTTGGGGCTGACACTTCGACGGGCCGCACTCGAAGATTCCATTTCGGCGGAAAGACTGGCACCTTAATCGGCCGGCGGGCGCCTCGGTACACCTGCTTGATACGCTGGCGATTGGCGACCCCCCTGATCTCTGGGTGCGATACCCGTGAGTACTTCGAAATTTCGCAGAATAGATTCTGGCAATCGATCGGCTGGAGCGGGCGCCCATATAGCCCTGGGAAAACAATCCCCCGCTTCTTAAACTCCTCGGTTTGCCGTTCGGCAACCGCCATAATCAATTGCTCTGCGTCACCGGGCGATGCCCTGGGAAAGCACTTTGAAATACCATCATGCGCTCCGGGGCCCGCCACGACAAACTCGGACTCTGGAAAATCTATTATTGAAGAATAATTGAGATCTATAGCGAATTGAAAAGCAAGAAACTTTCCTATACCCGTGTACGCAAGAAGTTCCTCATAAACCGAATTTAGACTCTTCGCGGAAGAGATACGCGAAGGCAGCCGATCGTCCATCATTTTCGCTAGCAGCCGAAGGTGATTACTATGTTTCTTTTTGCGGCCGAAAGCGGGCGAAGGCATAATATACGCAGCAGAATAGATACTCTGGCCCCGACCCACTATACTATGCAGGACATCGTCGAGACGCTCTAAATTTGCGCTTTGCCAGCCAATCGGTCCCAACTCGGATTCAATCGCCTCCCACGTCTCGATCTTATTGAAAATTTTAAAAAGCAGCGTGCGGAAAAAGACCTCATCGATCGCTTGTGAGCGACCTGTGCCGTATTGCACCTCCCCCACCAAGTACTGGCTCACACGGTCGGTGACACGATAAACGTTGGTGAAACGGTGAGCTTGCAGAATTTGATCATCAGTCCAGGGCGAGGGAGCGCCCTCTAGCCGCCGATAAAACATGTTCAAGCGCTCAGCCGCGAAGTGCCAGTAGGTATCGAAAACGCAAGAGCGCTCCGCGAAGTTGGGCTGCGGCATGGTCAGAAAAAATCCATATGTGCGTCGATTCGCTCTGCTGCTGGTAGAGGATTGGGCTCCGTCACGCCAAGGCGCTCCCGCGCTCGCTACGCCACTGATTTGATGATCAAGGAGTCCAGCGAGGAAGCGGATGCTTAGCCCACGGCCAGGCTGACTGGCCCCGTTAGGACCGGCGGGAGAACTCTACCCGCGCCGCCGTATGAAATTGAAACGGCTTCGGGCGGCTTTATGCGACCGATCTGCTGCCCTATCGTACAAGTCGTAGTCCTGCTAGTCTGTTGACAATTCCCAGGTCTCCAAGCCCCGCCCGCACAGCGTCTCGGACTGACGTGCACCCCTGATTGTTACCAGTCAGAGGTAGAGTCTCGCTCCTTCATGATGGTTGCTTGATGGGTTGGCAAGGTGTCCGGGGGCATGCCCCCGGACACCTTGGCCGGCGATCTCGGCGGGGGTCTTCCCGCCCAGTTTCGAGTGCGGCCTGACGTGGTTGTAGTCATGCCGCCAGGCGTCGAGCACGAAGCGGGCGTGGGCCAGCGATGTGAACAGCGTCTCGTTTAGGCATTCGTCGCGCAACCGCCCGTTGAAGCTTTCGACGAAGCCGTTTTGCATCGGCTTGCCCGGCGCGATGTAGTTCCATTCGACGCGCCGTTCCTGCGACCAGCGCAGGATCGCCGACGAGGTCAGCTCGGTGCCATTGTCGCTGACCACCGTATGCGGCTTGCCGCGCAGCCCGATCAACCGCGTCAGTTCGCGCGCCACCCGAACGCCCGACAGCGACGTGTCGGCCACCAGCGCGAGACATTCCCGCGTGTAATCATCGACCACGCACAGGATGCGAAAGCGACGGCTGCACGTCAGCGTGTCGGATACGACGTCAGCGACCAGCGCTGGTTCGGCCCGTCTGGCAACAGCAGCGGCGCCCGCGTGCCTACGGCTCGCTTGCGGCCGCCGCGACGGCGGACCCGCAGGTTCTCCTCGCGGTAGATGCGCCGCAGCTTCTTGTGATTGGGCGTCATGCCCTCCCGCGCCAGAAGATAGCCGAGGCGACGATAGCCGAACCGGCGGCGCTCCGCCGCCAACTCGCGCAACCGCGCCCGCAAGGGCGCATCATTGCCGCTGGCCGGCTGATACCGGATTACCCTGCGGCTCACGCCAACCAGACTGCACGCCCGACGCTCGCTCAGCCCGTGCTGTTCACGAGCATGGGCGACCGCTTCCCGCTTCGCGCCGGGCGTCACCATTTTTTTGACGCCAGATCCTTTAGCACAACATTGTCCAGCATCGCCTCGGCCTGCAGCTTCTTCAGCCGAGCATTCTCCTCCTCGAGCGCCCGCAACCGGCGTGCCTCGGATACTTCCAGCCCGCCGTACTTCGACTTCCACTTGTAGAATGTCGCAGAGCTGATCCCGTGGCGGCGGCACACATCCGCCGTAGCGAAGCCCGCTTCCTGCTCCTTTAAGATCGCGATGATCTGTTCTTCGCTGAACCTGCTGCGCTTCATATCCGTCCGACTCCTTTGCGTCGAACTCTACCTTCTCGCGGTCACATTTCAGGGGCGCACGTCACCATCAGAACAGTTATATTTCAGCGTTAAGTTTGTGATCGGCCGACGAGGAGTTTTCAACACTATCGGTCAGTCACTCAGATAGTGCGGCATCTAACGGGATATCAGCGTCGTGAGCGACGTGATCCTCGATCTCGATACGCACGCGGCACAGGCCTTCCGCAAAGGCTTGATGGTAGATCCAGCGCCCTTGGGACGGCGCAACCTGCAGATCGGCGTGAGCAAAGCGACGGACAAATTCCCCTCGGGACGCTGTCAGACCACCAAGGCACACCTATTGCCACGTGATAACGACTCGGCATGAGCAGCAAATCGCGGGCGCTGCCGCCCAGTCCCTTCCGCCGATTCAATTTTTAGAACCGAGGCTATCGTTACGCACGGCATAGCATTGCGAGATGACGTCAGTAGGAGCGCCGTCGAGTTTGATGCTCTCGATGATTGTTTGGGTCAGGGCGCCGTTCCTTACCGGATCTCCCATCGGCAGCGCGCTGTCTGCCGCGAGATATGCGCGTAGCGCCTGCTTCGCCTCGGCGGCCGTTCCCGGGTTGGCAATGCACGCGTCGAGCTTGGTGCGCGCCGTCGTCCAAGTTGTTTCTGCTGCATTGCGGAGCGCGGTAAGCTTTGCCTCGTCTGCGGCAGCGGCTGTCGCTGCAACCTGCGGAATAAACATTTGTTGAAGCTGGGCAGTGGCCTCTGCCTTGACCTTGTCGTCGGCAAGCACCCCGCCAATGAATTTGAGGAACGCGGATTCGCTCTGCGTTTCTGTCTGCAAGACATTCATCGTCAGCGCCTTTCCCGAATAGTCCTTCGGCAAGTTAAACCAAGCGGACTCAAATGGGCTCGAATAGGTTTTGCCGTGATCGGGATAGCGCTTGAAAACACCTGCTTTGTGCTTGCCGAGCTTGAGCGTGGCGCCAGGCGCCGTGGCGAGCGCGGGATTTTCTCCGGGTTTGGTGATCGACAGGAATATCGCGACGACGCGATCGTTGCCGTCATTACCGAAGCGGATTTTTCCCGTGCCAGCGGGCTTGCTCATGAAAGAAGCGACCGGGCGAATGGCGAATGCGCCATTGTCGGAGGCAGGCACGATCTCCCCTTCGAAGAAATAGTCCGGAGTATCGGCTGGGAAGGTGCCGTTCGCGTTCAGCGCCGCGCGCGCCGTTTCGATCTCGCCACTCCAGACGGGCTGAGCGTCGGTTGGCAGTAGGTTGAAAAAACGTCCGCGGACCAGTTGCAAGCATTGCGGCACCGACGCCTTGTCGCGTTCGAAATTTCGTGAAGCCAAGGTCTGTACGGTTTTGGCATCGCCTGCCTTGGAGATCGCGCTCCCGATCTTGTTGACCAGCGATGTGATCAGGCCTGCTGCAAGTAGTGGAAGCAGCGCCTTGTCAGCGCCAGGGTTAGAAGTTTGCGGCGGATTGGTACGCGGCTTTACGAACGCGCACACGCCAACCGAGGCTACCGGATCGCTGTAATCGCCTTTTGGTTCGCTATCGCGCTTCTGCGCAACAGCGGGGGAAATGAGCGACAACGCCGTGCATACGCAGACGAGACTATTGACGGACCGCATAATGTCTTCCCCTTCACATCTTGCACTGAGAGTTGTCTGCCGCACATTTCCGAGCCCAGCTGAGAACTGTGACGCGTGCATAGACGCCGAACTTGTCGGTCAGTTCGCATTCCCGTCCCCAACTGACAATGCCGACTAGTCGTCGCGAGCCGCCCAACATGCTACTCATCGGTCCGCCACTGTCGCCCTGACAGGAATTGCGTCCGCCCTTTGGCCAACCTGCGCAAATCATACTGGAGCCGACCGCGCCGGCATACGCGACCGGGTCGTTACAATGCTTGGTGGAGATCAGCATCAGATCCACGGTGCGTAAATCGCGTACTGCCCCAGCGCCTTGTCCCGGTGCACCCCAGCCGGTCACGCGGACGCTCCGGCCTTCCGTCAGAGCCGCGTCGTCTGCTTCGTTTGCAATGTCGATGGGATCCGTAAGTGCCGAGACATCCTCGGTCAGTTTCAGCACTGCGACATCGTGGGCGCGATATTGCCCTTTATTGTAGTCAGGGTCGATCCAAATGGATTGCACCGCAACCCGCTTTCCTTCGGTCGCCAGTTTCGTGGCCCCGACCACGACATCGACTGCCTGCTCCGGGGTGCCCTCATCGACACAATGCGCGGCCGTGATGACCAAATCCTTGGAGACTATTGATCCGCCGCAGAACAGGATGCGGGGGGCAAGGATTGTATCGCCCACAACCAACGCCACCTGCCAGGGGTTGTCGCCAGCAACAGCGAACGTCCCGCCCATAATCTTGTCTTCACCGAGATATTTGCCGCTCTTGTGAAACTGGATCGCGTCGCGGATTGCCTTGGACAAGCCGGGCGCGCGGTGTTGCGCCGCCGAGCTGCCAACTGCGGAAAGCACACAAACGCCGAGAATCGGGACCAAGGTTCGGATCATTTCACCCCCCCAATCGAGACGGTTGCGGAGTCCGCAGGAGTATTCGGGTCGCCGGAGAGTATGACGACTTTCGCGGGATCCGCGCCGAGGCGGACGGCATAGTCGCTGATGCGAAGCCCGCGGAGGCGAACTGCATAGCGCTGATCCTCTTCGTCCGGAGTTGATGCATTTCCGACTCGGATAACCACGCTCTTCCCCTTTCGGTTGAGATCGGCGCGCGCATCGGTCAGTGGTGCCCAGTCGGCTACGGGGGCATAGACATCAGGGCCGGTGAAGCGGAGTGTAACCTCTCGGTTGGTCTTCGTGGTGTCGGCGATCTTGATCCCCGAGATCCATCCCGAACTGCCGTCGGGAGAAAGGATCTTTGCGAAACGGCCCTTGAGTTCAACGATACGCACTTGGGCGCCGGCGAGCAGATTTCCGAGCCTCGTACCGCCGCCAGGCTTCGACCGGATCCCCAAGTCCTGGTTAGTGAAGGCAACCCCCGCGCCGTTCCGGACGCCGCTTGCTTGCAACACGCCGACGAGAAGGGGAAAATCGTCCAGTGAGGCGTTGCCTGTCGCGGGGGTGATCGCGCCGGTCGGTTCGTCGGCGACCTGACCGCTTTTTATTGCCGTCAACCTTGCGCGCGCCAGCGGCGCATAGCCGCTTACCGGATGACTTCCGAGGAACGCGATCAACTCGCTTGTCTGCCGCCCTAGTGGCTGGGCCGTTGCCACCAAGCGCCAATCCTCCTCGACAATCGGCGCTTCGGGCGTGGCCCCATCCAGCGGAACGAAATAGGCTGCCTGACTGAGGTGGACAGGCTTCTGCGCATGTAGCGTACTTTCATCGACTAGCGCCTCCACGCGGCTCAACGCCAGACTAAGGGGAGAACGCTTGGGAAGCTCCTTCAGCAGCTGCCTGGTGAAAATGCTTTCGACGCTTTCGGGGTCATCTTTGAAGCGACTGAAGGCGACTTTACGGTAACCGGCTGCAAACACGACCACTGAGGAAACGCCGCCATCCTGGAAGGGCGATATCAATCCGCCTGCAAGCGCATCCTCGGAAATTGTTTGTGGCGAGGACTGATCCAAGACGTCGCGCACCTCTACGTCGGTATTCACGAACGGGTTTGCTCGGCATGCGTCGAGCACCACGACCAGCACCCCAGGTCGTTTCTTAGCTATCTCCGCCATGATCCATTCGAGGCTGAGCCAATCAAGTCCAGGAAAATCTGGGTTGGAAATGCCCGTCGAGGGGACCAGATAGTTTACACCGCTGAGCTCAGTACCGTGGCCGCTGTAATAGACGAAAGCGAGATCACTCTCTTCCAGAGAGGCGATGAATTCCTTGACCCTGTCAATGATATCATCACGGGTTACGATAGTATTGCTATAGAGTGTATTCACGCTGGAAAAATGTAGCTGCTCGTTGAGCACCTTGTTGACACTTTTCACATCACAAGCGGGTGTAACGAGCTGGGTCGCGTGCTGATATTTGTCTATACCGATGACAAGCGCACGTCTCGCTACCGGACGCGCCGGCGTCGCCCATGTCGGAAGTTGTCCACTAGCCTGCGCGTGCGCAATGTCCGCAACGAACTGTAAGATACTGATTATGATTGCTAGAAATAACCGACTCCGCATGATGCGTCTCCACACACCGGTCTCGACATAGGTATTACATATAAATTGCAGAGTCCATCATCCACTAGATATTTCGTTGAAACATTGAATTCGATAATTAGTCGAGGAATTCCGCTTCGTCTCGTTATTCACCACCGCAGCGGATGAACTCCGGCACGTGCGCACGTTTGGTGCATGCGCCTCGCCTGGCCCAAGCACGGCTGGGATCATTGACTTCACAACCACCGACACTGCGGAAGTCGAACACCCACCGCTTGTTTCTCGAATTTGCATTTCCGGGCGCCGGATGGCAATGTCTTGTCCCGTGTTCGTCTGACTCGAGCTGAAAATATCAGCCATTTTTGGAATCGAACCCATCCCGGATTTGTAGGTGACGGTATATCGCGCGGTATCAGGGCTGACGGTATCGTGTTTAAGTATTTGATCTAATTTCAATATTTTAGCCAGTTCGACTCCGTCCCCGACCATCCACCTCTCCGCACAGATCCAAGACTATCCAAAATGTCGCTTCGCCCATAAGAGGTGAAGTTCGCGCCCATATGTGGTCACATTCTCGCGAACTGCGGAAATCCGCCATTTTTTTGGCGATTCGCGTAATGACGCCTTATGGGAAGGCGGTAAAAAGTCCGCCTGAGACGGCGGAAGGATCTGCAGAACGCCCGGTTTCCGGCTCCTGAGATTTGTTCGCAACCGCCTGAACCCGCCGTCAGCTGCTTTGCCCGCCGTACTAGTGACGAGTCCAATCTTGGCGTCCCGGTCGTTGAATCGATCGGAAGCGGCAGTAGCGTCCCTCGCTTATATTCATGGCTAGAAGGCTACCGTCGCGGCGATCGTTGCGCTCACCAGCGCAGATCGATCTTTGATGGAGCAGTGCATGGAACGCGTGAGGAACTCTATCGCCTCGTATGACGGGCCACGGCTTCCGCGCGATGGCCAGCAGTCTCCTCAACGAGAGCAGGAAGTGGCACCCCGATGCAATCGAGCGCCAGCTCGCGCACGTCGAGAACAATGACGTCCGCCGCGCTTATCT
>NZ_BCYY01000036.1 GCF_001598435.1 Sphingomonas pituitosa NBRC 102491 | reverse complement strand
AAAAGGATGCACAGGCGATTTCCCTCCCCGCCAAAAGAGGGATCACCAAGCCTTACGGGATCAGCCTCTCGGCGCGCAGCCGATCGAACAGCGCGAAGAAGGCGTCGTCGGTCGGCTGATAGGCGGTGAAGCCCATTCGGCGGCTCTTCGACATGTCGGTGACCACCTCGATCGGCCGGCCGAGATCGGCATCGGTGTGCCAGGGCGAGGCGAGGCGGGCGAGATTCGGCTCCGCCAGCCCGTCGCGCTCCGCGATCGTGCGCCACAGGTCCGCGTCCCCGGCCATCTGCTGCTCGAGCGGCTGCACGCTGCCGTCGAACGGCGCGGGCGCCAACCCGAACCATGCGGCGATGCGTGCCCACATCCATTGCCAGCGGAAGACGTCGCCGTTGACGACGTTGAACGCCTCGTTCGCCGCCGCCGGCGTCTCGGCCGCCCAGAGCAGGTGGCGGGCGAGCTGGCCGGCATCGGTCATGTCGGTGAGCCCGCTCCACTGCGCGGCGGAACCGGGAAAGCGGAACGGACGCCCGGTTTCACGACACAGGCTGGCGTAGACGGCGAGCGTCGTGCCCATGTTCATCGCATTGCCGACCGCCTTGCCGATCACGGTATGCGGGCGATGCACGCTCCAGCGGAAACCGTCGCGTTCCGCCGCGGCGAACACTTCGTCTTCCTGGGCATAATAGAAATTGTCGACGTCCAGCCGCCCCTGCTCCTCGCGGAACGGCGTTTGCGGGAGGCTGCCCTTCCCATAGGCCTCGAACGGGCCGAGATAGTGTTTGAGCCCGGTGACCAGCGCGACATGGCGCGGGCCCTTGGGCCTGGGCAGCCCGTCGAGCAGGTTGCGCACCATCGCCGAATTGACCCGGATATTCTCCGCCTCGCTGTCCTGCCGCAGCCAGGTAGTGATGAACACGGCGTCCGGGTTCACCTCCGCCAGCGCCTGCGCGGTAGCCGCCGCATCGGTGAGGTCGGCGGCGATCGGTGCCACCCCCGGCTGTTCGACCGGGCGGCGCGCCAGCCCGTGCACCGTCCAGCCCTCTGCCACCAGCAGGTCCGCCGTAGCACTTCCGACGATGCCACTTGCGCCTACCACCAAAGCCGTCTTGGCCATGCTTGCCTCCATAAAGCGTTGGAGGGCGACCTAGGCAGCCGCGCCCAAGGCTTCTAGACGGCACCAAATCGGAACCTAGGCACCAAAAGGACCCCAGCCATGCGGCCAGGAACGGCGGACTCGGAATGGCGCGAGGATTGCGCGCCGCGGCGCGTGCTGGCGCTGTTCGCCACCAAATGGACGAGCATGGTGCTGCACACGCTCCACGCGCGCCATGGCGGCGCGGCGCGATCGGGGGTGCTGCTGCGCAGCCTGCCGGGCATCTCGAAGAAGATGCTGACCCAGACGCTGCGCGACATGGAGGAAACCGGTCTGATCGACCGGATCGTCCAGAACGCGGTGCCGCCGGCGGTGGAATACCGGCTGACACCGCTGGGCAACCGGTTCGTCGAGCCGGTCGAATTGCTCTATGCCTGGGGGCGCGACAATGCCGATGCACTCGACCAGCTCGGCAGCCGGCCCACCGCCCGTCGCGCGTGACCAACTGGCCAAGTCCCCAACGCTCGTCATCCCGGCGGAAGCCGGGATCCATTCGCCACTCGGTGTCAGCAAGAGCCTCGACGGAGGCGCCAATGGATTCCGGCTTTCGCCGGAATGACGAAGTTTAGAGTGCCGCCATGCCTGATCAGTGGCTGTCGCGCGGCAGGCCCTTGGTCTGGGCGATGCGCTGATACTTCACCGCATTCTCGAACACCGCGCCGCCGTCGAACTGGCCGACCAGCCCGCGATGGATTTCCTGCCACGGCGTCTGCGATTCGGGCACATAGTCGATGCCGAGCTCGGCGCGGCGCTGCGCCAGTTCCTCGTCACTGACCAGCATGTCGGCGCTGCGCGTGTTGAGGTCGATGCGGATGCGGTCGCCGGTGCGGACCAGTGCGAGCCCGCCGCCCACCGCCGCTTCGGGCGCGGCGTTGAGGATCGAGGGGCTGCCGCTGGTGCCCGACTGGCGGCCGTCGCCCAGGCACGGCAGCGCGTGGACGCCCGCCTGGATCAGCGCCACCGGCGGGCGCATGTTCACCACCTCGGCGCCGCCCGGATAGCCGACCGGCCCGGCACCGCGCATGATCAGCACGCACTTCTCGTCGATGCCGAGCGCGGGATCGTCGATGCGGTGGTGGTAATCCTCCGGCCCGTCGAACACGATCGCGCGGCCTTCGAACGCGCCCGGATCTTGCGGGTTGGAGAGATAGCGCGCGCGGAACTCGTCCGAGATCACGCTGAGCTTCATCACCGCATTGTCGAACAGATTGCCCGACAGCACGGTCAGCCCCGCCGCCGGCCGCAGCGGCGTGGCGAGCGGGCGGATCACGTCGTCGTCCTCGATCTCCGCCGTGCCGACATTCTCGGCGATGGTGCGGCCGTTGACGGTCAACGCGTCGCCGTGGAGCATGCCGGCGCGGTACAATTCGCCCATCACCGCGGGCACGCCGCCGGCGCGGTAGAAATCCTCGCCGAGATAGGTGCCGGCCGGCTGCAGGTTGACCAGCAGCGGCACGTCGGCGCCGTGCGATTCCCAGTCTGCCAGGCTCAGCTCGACGCCGATGTGGCGGGCGATCGCGTTGAGGTGGATCGGCGCGTTGGTCGATCCGCCGATCGCGGAGTTCACCCGGATCGCGTTGAGGAACGCCTCACGCGTCAGCACGTCGCTGGGCTTGCGATCGGCCAGCGTCATCTCGACGATCTGCAGGCCGGTGCGATAGGCGCACTCCGCGCGGTCGCGGTACGGCGCGGGAATCGCGGCCGAGCCCGGCAGCGACATGCCGAGCGCCTCGGCCATCGAGTTCATCGTCGTCGCGGTGCCCATGGTGTTGCACCAGCCGGTCGACGGCGCCGACGAAGCGACGAGCTGGATGAAGCCCTTGTAATCGATTTCGCCGGCCGCGAGCATCTCGCGCGCCTTCCACACGATCGTGCCCGATCCGGTACGCTCGCCCTTGAACCAGCCGTTGAGCATCGGCCCGACCGACAGCGCGATCGCGGGGATGTTCACCGTGGCGGCGGCCATGAGGCAGGCCGGGGTCGTCTTGTCGCAGCCGATCGTCAGCACCACGCCGTCGATCGGATAGCCGTACAGCGTCTCGACCAGGCTGAGATAGGCGAGGTTGCGGTCGAGCCCCGCGGTCGGCCGCTTGCCGGTTTCCTGGATCGGGTGCGTCGGGAACTCGATGGCGATGCCGCCGGCCTCGCGGATGCCCTCGCGCACCCGCTTGGCGAGTTCGAGATGGTGGCGATTGCAGGGGCTCAGGTCGCTGCCGGTCTGGGCGATGCCGATGATCGGCTTGCCGGATTGCAGCTCCTCCAGGCTCAACCCGAAGTTCAGGTAGCGCTCGACATAGAGCGCCGTCATGTCGGGGTTATCGGGGTTGTCGAACCAGGCGCGCGAGCGCAGCGGCGCGCGACGAGTTCCAGCTTCTTCGGTCATGATTCCTCCGCTACGGGGGTGCCCCAGGCGTCGTGGCCCAGCTTGATAACCGCCGCGCACGTCCATAGGAAGCATATATATCTTATAAAAGGATGGGCTGATATGTCGGAGCGGATTCGTCTTGGGTTGGTAGGTATCGGCAAGATCGCGCGTGATCAGCATCTGCCGGCGCTGGCGGGCGAGGATCGCTTCGAGCTGGTCGCAACCGCGAGCCGCAACGCATCGATCGACGGCGTGCCGGCACATACCGACATCGAGTCGCTGATCGCCGGAGGGCATGACCTGAACGCGGTGTCGCTCTGCACCCCGCCCGAGGGCCGCTACGACCAGGCCCGCCTGGCGATCGAGGCCGGGCTCAACGTGATGCTGGAGAAGCCGCCGGCCGCGACGCTCACCGAAATCTTCGACCTTGCCGAACGCGCTCGGGACAAGGGCGTGACGCTGTTCACCACCTGGCACTCGCGCGAGGCAGCGGGCGTCGAGCCGGCCAAGGCCTGGCTGGAAGGCAAGCAGATCACCGCCGCGCGGATCACCTGGCGCGAGGACATCCGTCGCTGGCACCCGGGGCAGGAATGGATCCTGGCTGCGGGCGGCTTCGGCGTGTTCGATCCGGGCATCAACGCGCTGTCGATCGTGACCAAGATCCTGCCCGACGCGCTGCTGCTCGACCAGGCGTGGATGGAAGTGCCGGAGGGCCGCGCCTCGCCGCTCCGCGCCAAGCTGCACATGCGCAGCGGCGGTGCGGCGGTGACCGCGGACTTCGACTTCCTCCAGACCGGCCCGCAGACCTGGGACATCGAGGTCGATACCGATGCCGGCACGCTGCGCCTCGGCATGGGCGGCAGCGTCCTGCAGCTGCCGGGCGAGGAAGAGCAGAAGGCGCCGGACCGCGAATATGCGCGGCTCTATGCCCGCTTCGCCGAGCTGGTGGCAGCGCAGCAGAGCGACGTCGATGTGCGCCCGCTCCAGCTGGTTGCCGATGCCTTCCTGGTCGGCGAACGCGCGATCGGCGAGACCTTCGCCTTCTGAACCGCGCCGGCGCCCGCTTGCCCGGGCGCCGGCATTTTCAATTGATCCCGCCCGCGTCGCTACGCCGTTCGACATATTTTGCGACAACCTTTTTGTGGCACCACGGAAACGTGGCATCTAATGCCGAGTTTGGCAGTGACCGGTGGTTCGGCATTCCTCGGACCACCCCTAAGCGGGTTCTGAAATTTGAACGCTCCGACCAGCTATGGCCGTTCGGGCCTGATCCTTGTTGCATCGGCCCTGCTCCTCGCCTCCTGCGGTTCCGGCGACGGCGCCGGCAAGCAGCAGGGCGGCGGCCGCCGGGGACCATCGGGCCCGCCGCAGGTCGGCTATGTCGTGGTCCAGCCGGGCAGCGTGCCGATGACGACCGAACTCGCCGGCCGAGTCACCGCGTTCCAGATGTCGCAGGTGCGGCCGCAGGTCGCCGGCATTGTCCAGCGCCGCTTCTTCAAGGAAGGCGAAGTCGTCCGCCAGGGCGAGACGCTCTACCAGATCGACCCCAGCCTCTATCAGGCCAGCGTCGCCCAGGCGCAGGCCAATCTGCAGAACGCCCAGGCGAACCTGGAAGCGGCGCGGATCAAGGCCGATCGTTACAAGCCGCTCGCCGCGATGCAGGCGGTCAGCCAGCAGGATTACACCGACGCCGTGGCCCAGGCGCGGCAGGCGGCAGCGCAGGTCGCGCAGCAGCGCGCCGCGCTGCAGACCGCGCAGATCAACCTGCGCTTCACCCGCGTGCCCGCCCCGATCACCGGCCGCATCGGCCGTTCGCTGTTCACCGAGGGCGCACTCGTCACGGCCAACCAGGCCGATCCGCTGGCGGTGATCGAGCGGCTCGACCCGATCTTCGTCGATATCCAGCAATCGAGCGCCGACCTGCTCGCCCTGCGCAAGGCACTCGCGCGCGACGGCATCGCGCCGGTCAGCGCCAGCGTGCGGCTGAAGCTGGAAGACGGCAGCGACTATGGCGCGACCGGCACGGTCGAGTTCACGGAAGTGATCGTCAGCGAGAGCACCGGCACCGTCACGCTGCGCGCGCGCTTCCCCAATCCGCAGAACATCCTGCTGCCGGGCATGTTCGTCCGCGCCCTGTTCGCCCAGGCGATCGATACCCAGGCCTATCTGGTGCCGCAGGCCGGCGTGTCGCGCGATCCCAAGGGCAACGCGACCGTCTATGTCGTCGGGCCGGGCAACAAGGCCGTGGCGCGCACCGTCGTCGCGGATCGCACGATCGGGCAGAACTGGGTGATCACCCAGGGGCTTGCCCCCGGCGACAAGGTGATCGTGCAGGGCACGGCGAACCTCAAGCCGGACATCGACATCAAGCCGGTGCCGGCGAGCGCGCCGCAGAAGATCGAGCCGCCCAAGAAGGGCCAGGGGCAAGGCGGCGCCCAGACCAAGGGCGGCAGCCAGGCCAAGGCGGGCTGAGCCCCCATGTCGCGCATCTTCATCGACCGGCCGATCTTCGCCTGGGTACTGGCCATCATCGTGATGCTGATGGGCCTGGCGGCGATCTTCTCGCTGCCCATCGCGCAATATCCGGACATCGCGCCGCCGCAGGTCAACATCCGCGCCACCTATCCCGGCGCCTCGGCCGAGACGGTGCAGAACAGCGTCACCCAGGTGATCGAGCAGCAGCTGAGCGGCATCGACGGCCTGCTCTATTTCAGCAGCTCGTCCACCTCGCGCGGCCAGGTGTCGATCTCCGCCACGTTCGAGAAGGGCACCAACCCGGACATCGCCCAGGTGCAGGTGCAGAACAAGGTGCAGCAGGCGCTCTCCCGCCTGCCCACCCAGGTGCAGCAGCAGGGCCTCACCGTCACCAAGTCGAACCCCGACTTCCTGATGATCGTCGGCGTCTATGATTCGACCGACCAGAAGACCAATCTTGACGTCTCGGACTGGCTCGCCTCGAACCTGCAGGATCCGCTGTCACGCATCGAGGGCGTGGGCGACACCAACGTGTTCGGCGCGCCTTATGCGATGCGCATCTGGCTGAACCCGTCGCGGCTCGCCAGCTATGGCCTGATCCCCAACGACGTCATCACCGCCATCCAGGCACAGAACACCGAAATCGCCGCCGGTGAACTCGGCGGCCAGCCGATGCCGCAGGAGCAGATGCTCAACGCGACGGTGACGTCGCAGTCGCGGCTGCAGACGCCGGAGCAGTTCGCGAACATCATCGTCAAGACCGACGCGACCGGCGCGGCGGTGAAGCTGCGCGACGTGGCGCGCGTCGAGCTGGGCTCGGACAACTATAATTCGTCGAGCCGGATCAACGGCCATCCCGGCGCCGGTCTCGCCATCTCGCTGTCGCCGGGCGCCGACGCGCTCAAGACCGCCGATCTGGTGAAGACCCAAGTCGAGGCTGCCGCCAAGGGTTTCCCGGCGGGCTTCAAATACGCCTATGCCAACGACACGACCGGCTTCATCAAGCTCTCGATCGAGGAAGTGGTGAAGACGCTGGTCGAGGCGATCATCCTCGTCGTCATCGTGATGTTCGTGTTCCTGCAGAGCTGGCGCGCGACGCTGATCCCGGCGATCGCGGTGCCGGTGGTGCTGCTCGGCACCTTCGGCGTGTTCTACGCGCTCGGCTTCTCGATCAACACGCTCACGCTATTCGGGCTCGTCCTCGCCATCGGCCTGCTCGTCGACGACGCGATCGTCGTCGTCGAGAATGTCGAGCGACTGATGGAAGAAAATCCCGAGATGACGCCGCGCGAGGCGACGATCCGCTCGATGGACGAGATCCAGGTCGCGCTGGTCGCGATTGCGCTCGTCCTGTCGGCGGTGTTCCTGCCGATGGCGTTCTTCGGCGGATCGACCGGCGTGATCTACCGCCAGTTCTCGGTGACGATCGTCTCGGCGATGGTGCTCTCGGTGCTCGTGGCCCTTGTGCTGAGCCCCGCGCTCACCGCCACGCTGCTCAAGCAGAAGAGCCAGGAAAAGGACGTCGAGGACACGTGGATGGCCCGCCGCTTCCCGTGGATTGGGCGCGGGCTGCACACGGCCAAGACCAGGTTCAACAACGGCTTCGATCGCGGCGTCGAGCGCTACACCGGCTGGGTGCAGGCGGTGATCGACCGCAAGTGGATCTTCCTGCTGCTCTACGTCGCGGTCTGCGCGCTGCTGGTGCTGATGTTCGTGCGCCTGCCCACCGGCTTTCTGCCGACCGAGGACCAGGGTGCCGCCTCCGTGCAGTTCCGCCTGCCCGCCGGCGCCACCATGTCGCGCACCAAGGAAGTCCAGCTCGCGGTGGAGAAGTATTTCCTGACGCAGGAAGCCAAGAACGTCTCGGTAATGTTCTCGGTCGCCGGCGGCGGCGGCGGTGGCGGACCGGCCGGGCAGAATACCGGCCAGGGCTTCCTCAACCTCACCGACTGGTCCGATCGCAAGGGCGCGGACAACAGCGCAGACGGCATCGTCAACCGCGCGGCCGGCGCCTTCCGCAACTTCCGCGACGCGCAGGTCTTCGCGCTGGTGCCGCCCGCCATTCGCGGCCTCGGCCAGTCGACCGGCTTCACCATGGAGCTGCTCAATTCCAGCGGGATGAGCCGCGAGCAGTTCGTCGCCGCGCGCGACAAGCTGCTCGCCGCCGCCAACAGCGATCCGGAACTCGCGCAGGTCCGCCTCACCGACCTGCCCGACGTCGCCACGCTGAAGGTTGATCTCGACCAGCAGAAGCTCGCAACGCTGGGCCTCGCCCAGACCGACGTGAACTCGACGCTGTCGACCGCCTGGGGCGGCCGCTACGTCAACGACTTCATCGATCGCGGCCGGGTGAAGCGCGTCTATGTGCAGGGCGACGCGCCCTATCGCTCCGAGCCCGGCGACCTCGCCCAGTGGTTCGTGCGCAGCAGCAATGGCCAGATGGCGCCGTTCACCTCCTTCGCCTCGACCAGCTGGGCGACGGCGCCGACGTCGATGGCGCGGTTCAACGGCGTGCAGTCGTTCGAGTTCAGCGGCCAGGCGGCACCGGGCAAGAGCTCGGGCGACGCGATGCAGCGCATCGCCGAACTCGCCGCGCAGATCCCCGGCACCAGCATCGCCTGGGCGGGCCTGTCCTATCAGGAGCGGCTCTCCTCGGGCCAGGCGCCGCTCCTGTACGGCGTGTCGTTGCTCGTCGTGTTCCTGTGCCTTGCCGCGCTGTACGAGAGCTGGTCGATCCCGATCGCGGTGCTGCTCGTCATCCCGCTCGGGCTGGTCGGCGCGATCTTCGCGGTGACGCTGCGCGGCCTGCAGAACGACGTCTATCTGCAGATCGGCCTGCTGACGACGATGGGCCTCGCCGCCAAGAACGCGATCCTGATGATCGAATTCGCCGAACAGGCGGAGAAGCAGGGCAAGCGCGTGATCGAGGCGGCGCTGGACGCGGCGCGCATCCGTCTCCGCCCGATCCTGATGACCAGCCTCGCCTTCATCTTCGGCGTGCTGCCGCTGGCGATCTCGACCGGCGCCGGCGCCAACAGCCGCATCGCGATCGGCACCTCGGTGATCGGCGGCATGCTGACCGCGACGATCCTCGCGATCTTCTACATCCCGCTGTTCTTCGTGCTCGTCCGCCGCGGCGTGCGCGACGGCCTGGCCGCGCTGCGCAACCGCCGCCATCGCAACATTCCGGAGGCCAAGGCATGAAGCGCGCGCTGACGCTCCTCTCCACGGTCGCGCTCGCCGGCTGCTCGATGGCGCCGAAGGACGTGCGCCCCGAAGCACCGGTGCCGCCGAGCTGGCCCGCGGGCGATTCCTACCTGCGCGAGAGCGAGGCGACCCTGCCCGCGCTCAGCTGGCGCGAGGTGTTCCGCGACGCCCGCCTGCAGACGCTGATCGAGCAGGCACTCGCCAACAACCGCGACCTGCGCGTGGCGGCGGCAAACATCGCCGCGGCGCGCGCGCAGTACGAGATCCAGCGCGGCGCGCAGCTGCCCCAGGTCGATGCCAGCCTGGGCATCACCGAGCGGCGCGGCAACGTCGGCAACGTCGGCAACGGTGTTGGCACGGGTACGGGCAATACGGGGAACACCGGCAATGTCGGCGGCGGCCTGCGCACCAACTATTCGACGCAGGTCGGGATCACCGGCTTCGAGCTCGACCTGTTCGGCCGCCTCGCCTCGCTCACCCGCGCGCAGCAGGACAGCTATTTCGCCACCGAGGCGGGCGCCCGCGCGACACGGCTGACCCTGGTCGGCGACATCGCCACTGCCTGGCTCACCTATGCCTCGGACGCGAGCCTGCTCGCCGTCGCGCAGCAGACCGCGAAGAGCGCCGAGGACAGCGTCCGCCTCACCCGTGCGCGCCTCGAAGGCGGCGTCGCCCCCCGCACCGACCTGCGCCAGGCCGAGCAGACGCTCGCCACCGCGCAGAACGACGTCGCGCGCCAGACCACCGCGCTCGCGCAGGACGTCAACGCGCTGCGGCTGCTCGCCGGTTCCGAGATCGACCCGGCGCTGCTGCCGGCCTCGATCGAGCAGGCAGCACCCACCATCGCCGCGGTGCCTGCCGGGCTCGATTCGAGCATCCTGCTGCGCCGGCCGGACGTGGTGCAGGCCGAATATCAGCTGCGCGCCGCCAACGCCCAGATCGGTGCGGCCCGCGCCGCCCTGTTCCCGCGCATCAGCCTGACGACCGTGCTCGGCTTTGCCAGCACCGCGCTGTCGAGCCTGTTCGACGGCGACGCGTTCACCTGGCAGGCCGGCGGCACGGGCACCTATTCGATCTTCCGGGGCGGCGCCGGACGCGCCAACGTCCGGCTTAGCGAAGCGCAGCAACAGGCGCAGGTCGCCAATTACGAGCGCGCGATCCAGACTGCGTTCCGCGACGTCGCCAACGCGCTGGCGGTGCGGGGGACGATCGACGCGCAGGTGCGCGCCACCCAGCTCCAGGCCGACGCCGCCGCCGACACCTTCCGGCTGAGCGAGGCGCGCTATCGGGGTGGCATCGACACTTTCCTGCAGAGCCTGGTCTCGCAGCGCTCGCTCTATGCGGCGCAGCAGCAGCTGGTGACGGTGCAGCTCACCGCGGCGACCAACCGGGTGAACCTCTATCGCGCGCTGGGCGGCGATTCGCAGCTCGAGGTGACGCGCGAAGGGCCGAAGCCGGCGGACGCAGGCGGAACTGCACCGAACCCAGGCGGTTGACCGCACGCCCCTGCTTGTGGCAGGCGCTTCCGCAGCGGGCGGGTATAGCACAATGGTAGTGCAGCAGCCTTCCAAGCTGAATACGCGGGTTCGATTCCCGCTACCCGCTCCACCGGACAAAGCATGACAGCAGATCCCGCCCCGCTCGCACTCTATGTGCATTGGCCGTTCTGCGTGTCCAAATGCCCCTATTGCGACTTCAACAGCCATGTCCGCGAGCGCGTCGACCAGGCGCGGTGGCGCGATGCCCTGCTGGCCGATCTGGCGCATGAGGCCGCAGTGCTGCCCGGGCGGCGGCTCGGCTCGATCTTCTTCGGCGGCGGCACGCCTTCGCTGATGCCGCCGGAAACGGTCGCTGCGATCATCGATGCGGCGGCCAAGGCCTGGAGCTTCGAGGACGGCATCGAGATCACGCTGGAGGCCAACCCCTCCTCGGTCGAAGCCGCGCGCTTCGCCGATATCGCGAGAGCCGGGGTGAATCGCGTGTCGCTCGGCCTCCAGGCGCTCGATGACGAGGCGCTGGTCTTCCTCGGCCGCGCGCACGGCGTCGACGAAGGGCTGGCGGCGCTCGCCACGGCGCAGGCGGCGTTCGCGCGGGTCAGTTTCGACCTGATCTATGCGCGCCCCGGCCAGTCGCTCGCGGCATGGGAGGCGGAGCTGCGTCGCGCGATCGGTTTCGGCACCGAGCATCTCTCGCTCTACCAGCTGACCATCGAGCCGGGCACGCGCTTCGCGACGCTCGCCGCGAAGGGCCAGCTGACCATCCCCGATGCCGATATGGGCGCCGACCTGTTCGAGATGACGCGCGCGATCACCGCGGCGGCGGGGCTGCCGGCCTATGAGATCTCCAACCACGCCCGCCCCGGCGCGGAAAGCCGGCACAACCTCACCTATTGGCGCTACCGCGACTATGCCGGCGTCGGGCCCGGCGCGCATGGCCGGCGCGGGGGGCTCGCGACGCTGCGGCACAAGAAGCCGGAGAACTGGCTGGCGGCGCTGGATCGCAACGGCCACGGGATGGAGCGCGAGGATCGGCTGGCTCCCGCCGATCGCGCGATCGAGGCGCTGCTGATGGGGCTGCGGATCGGCGAAGGCGTCGATCTCGATCGTATCGCCACACTGGCGGACGGTGCGCCGCCGATCGACGCGAAGGCGCTCGACCGTATCGTGCAGCAAGGGCTGGCCGAGCGCGACGGCACACGGCTCCGGATCACCGAGGCCGGCATGCCGGTGCTGGAAGCCATCCTGCGCGAGATTGTCGACTAAACTCCACAACCGTCATCCCGGCGAAAGCCGGGATGACAATTTGGGCGTTGGCCCTTCTTACTGCGCGCTGGCCGGCGCCGCGGACACGGTCACGATCGACCCGTCGCGCACTTCCTGCACCTCCAGCGCGCGCGCGGCGATGCCGTCCCGCCCGAAGCGGAAGGCGCCGTCGACGCCGCCGAAATCATGGTCGACCAGCATCGATGCCGGGAAGTCGGTGTTGTTCTTCCAGTCGCGCGCGATGCGCACGGTCAGCAGCACCGCGTCATAGCCGAGTGCCGACAGGCGATAGGGCGCCGCGCCGAAGCGGGTGCGGTACTTCACCGCATATTGGCGGTACACGCCGTCCGGCACGCTGGCGAACCACGAGCCGTTGAGCACCGGCCGGCTGGCGATTGCCGAATCGGTGTTCCACAGCTCGGTGCCGAGCACCCGCGCCGCCTTGCCCGTGCCCGAGCGGCGGATCGCCGGCACTGCGACGGTGGCGGAGCCGGCGCTGCCCGCGATCAGGATCGCCTGGTATGGCACGCCCGAAAGCCTGGCGATCGCCGCGTTCATCGAGCCGGGCCGCGCATCGTAATTCTGCATCGACAGCACCTTGCCGCCGGCGCCTTCGACGGCGCGGAGGAACGCGGTCGAGGTCCGCTGGCCATAGACGCCCGAGGGGATCAGCCCGGCGAACTGGGTGATGCCGTTGCCCTTGGCATAATCGACCACGCGCTCGATCGACTGGGTCGGCGAATAGCCCAGCAGGTACACGCCATTGCCCGCCGCGCTGGCGTCGTTCGAGAAGCTGAGCACCGGCACGCGCGCCTTGCGCGCCACCGGCGCCACCGCGCGGGCGTCCTCGCCGAGCAGCGGGCCGAGGATCAGCTTGTTGCCCTCCGCCACCGCGCGCTCGGCTGCCGCCACTGCGCCGCCGGGCCCGGCGGTGTCGTAGCTGGTGATGCGGATCGCATCGGTGTTGGTGTCGAGGATCGCCAGCTGCGTCGCGTTCTGCAGCGAGCGGCCGAGTCCGGCATTGGTGCCGCTGAGCGGCACCAGCAACGCGATACGGTGGCGGGCGACATCCTGCGGCAATCCCTGCTGGATCGGCGCGCTGGGCTTGTCCGCCGGACGCTCCGCCGGCGCGGGCGGCGCGGACGGCGGACCGCCGCGCGGCGCGACGCAGGCGCTGGCCAGAAGGGCGAGACCGGTCACGGCCAAACGAAGGGACGCGATGCGTCCCGGTTGCGATCTGCCGCTGCCCTCTGCCATGACACTCCCCGATGGAAAACACGCTTGCGCCCGGCCTCTATATCGTCGCCACTCCGATCGGCAATCTCGGTGACCTGTCGCCGCGCGCCAGCATGATACTCTCACAAGCCGATGTGGTTGCAGTGGAAGACAGCCGGGTGACCGCCGGGCTGCTCCGCCACATCGGCGTGAAGCGGCCGATGCAGCCCTATCACGACCATAATGCCGATGCCGTGCGCCCCGGCCTGATCGCGCGGATGGGCACCGAGGCGGTGGCGCTGGTCTCCGATGCCGGCACGCCGCTGATCTCCGATCCCGGCTACAAGCTGGTGCGCGATGCCCGCGCCGCCGGCCATATGGTGGTGACGATCCCCGGCCCCTGCGCCGCGATCGCCGCGCTGACGCTGGCCGGCCTGCCGACCGATCGCTTCTTCTTCCTCGGCTTCCTCCCCAGCAAGGCGCATGCCCGCGCCGAGGCGATCGCCGAGGTCGCTGCGATCAAGGCGACGCTGGTGCTGTACGAATCGGGCCCGCGCCTTTCCGCCTGCCTTTCGGCGCTGGCCGAGGGGCTGGGGGACCGCGAGGCGGGCGTCGCGCGCGAGATCACCAAGAAGTTCGAGGAATGCGTGACCGGCACGCTCTCCACCCTCGCCACCCGCTATGCCGAGGCGCCACCCAGGGGCGAGATCGTCATCATCGTCGGCCCGCCGGGCGAGGCGCCGCCCGCAACGCTCGAAGACGGGGAAGCCGCGCTGGTGGAGGCGCTGACCCGCCTGCCCGCGTCCAAGGCGGCGGGCGAAGTCGCCAAGAAGCTGGGGCTCGACCGCAAGGCGCTCTACGCCCGCGCCATGGAACTGAAGGGGTGAGGGACCGCCGCGCCGCAGAAGCCCGCGGCCGCGACGGCGAGCGGCGCGCCGCCTGGTGGCTGTGGCTGCGCGGCTGGCGCATCCTCGACCAGCGGGTGCGCACCCCGGCCGGGGAGATCGATATCGTGGCAAGGCGCGGCAACCTCGTGGCGTTCGTCGAGGTGAAGACGCGGAAATCTGCCGCCGAACTCGATTATGCGATCGACGAACGCCGCCTCGCCCGGGTCGCCGCGGCGGCCGAATTGCTGATGCCGCGCTATGCCGGGCCGGGCGACGATATCCGCGTCGACGTGATCCTCATTGCCCCGCGCACCTTGCCCCGCCATATCGAGAACGCGTGGATCGGGTGACGTAGCCCGGCAAGACACCTCAGGAGGCAGAATGTCGCTTACCGTCGCCGTGCAGATGGACCCGCTCGATTCGATCAACATCGCCGGCGATTCGAGCTTCGCGCTGATGCTCTCCGCCCAGGCGCGCGGGCACCGGCTGTTCCATTATGCGCCCGAGGACCTGAACTACAGCGCGGGCCGCGTGTGGACCAGGGCGCATCCGGTGACGGTGCAGCGGGTGGACGGCGAGCATTTCACCTTCGGCGATCCCGTGCAGCTCGATCTCGGCGACGAGGCCGACGTGGTGCTGATGCGCCAGGACCCGCCCTTCGACCTCGGCTATATCACCGCCACCCACCTGCTCGAGCGGATCGCCGATCGCACGCTGGTGGTGAACGACCCCGCGCAGGTCCGCAATGCGCCGGAGAAGGTGTGGGTGCTCGATTTCGCGCAGTTCATGCCGCCGACGCTGGTCACCCGCTCGGTCGAGGAAGCAAAGGCCTTCCTTGCCGAACATGGCGAGATCGTCGTCAAGCCGCTCCACGGCAATGGCGGCAAGGCGATCTTCAAGATCGGCCGCGACGGCGCCAACCTCTCCTCGCTGATCGAGGTGTTCAACACCGCCTATCGCGAACCGCACATGGTGCAGGCCTTCCTCCCGGACATCGTCAAGGGCGACAAGCGCATCGTGCTGGTCGACGGCGAAGTGGCGGGCGCGATCAACCGGCTGCCGGGCGAGGGCGAGATCCGCTCCAACCTCGCCGTCGGCGGATCGGCCGCCAAGACCGAACTGACCGACCGGGAGAAGGAAATCTGCGCCGTGCTGGGGCCCGAACTGAAGAAGCGCGGGCTCCTTTTCGTCGGGATCGACGTTATCGGGGGGCAATGGCTGACCGAAATCAACGTCACGTCCCCCACGGGCATCGTCGCGATCGACCGGTTCAACGGCACCGACACCGCGGGCATGATCTGGGATGCGATCGAGGCCCGGGTGGCCGCACGCGGCTGATCGGGTTCTGACGCGATGGGCATGGTGATCGGCTGGGGCTATTGGGGCATCTTCCTGTTGATGGTGCTCGAGAACGTGATTCCTCCGGTGCCGTCCGAGGCGATCATGGGAATGGCCGGCGTGGGCGCGGCGCGCGGGCATTTCGATCCGGTGCTGCTGGTGGTGGTGGGGACGCTGGGCACCGTGCTAGGCAACCTGTTCTGGTGGGAGATCGGGCGGCGGCTCGGCTATGCGCGGCTGAAGCCCTTCGTTGCGCGCTGGGGCCGCTGGCTCACCGTCGAGTGGCACGATGTCGAACGGTTCAAGGGCTATTTCGATCGCTGGGGAGGTCCCACGATCTTCGTGTTCCGCTTCATGCCCTTCGGCCGCACGATCATCTCGCTGCCGGCGGGGCTGATGCACATGTCGTTCTGGAAGTTCTGCCTCTACACCGCCGCAGGCAGCGCGCTGTGGAATGCCGCACTGGTCGGCGTCGGCTATGGTCTCGGCGCCGCCATCTCGGAAATCGACCGCTTCATTACACCGGCAATTCTCATCGGCGTCGCGGCGATGCTGATCTTCTATATTTGGCGGGTACTTACCTGGAAGCCGCGCGAGGCTTGACCGACCGCTCCCGGCCGTCGGCAGCCTGCCGGCCCTCGCGGCGGGAGACCCACGCAAATCCGGGCAAATCGCCCGTTATTGCTCTTGCGAACAAGTTGCAAAGATAATCCTGCCCCTAACCCCAATCCCGGGTTGCAGCCTCGCTATTATAGGCCTATCCCGCCCTCGCTTTCGCGGCGCATGACCACGCGACCGCTTTGCTTGGAACCAACCAAGGAGATTCCATGGCCCGCAAGAAGATCGCACTGATCGGCTCCGGCATGATCGGTGGCACGCTCGCGCACCTCGCCGCCATCAAGGAACTGGGCGACATCGTCCTGTTCGACATTGCCGAGGGCACGCCGCAGGGCAAGGCGCTCGACATCGCACAGTCCGGCCCGGTCGAAGGGTTCGACGCGAACCTCAAGGGCGCGAACAGCTACGAGGACATTGCGGGCGCCGATGTCTGCATCGTCACCGCCGGCATCCCGCGCAAGCCGGGCATGAGCCGCGACGATCTTCTCAAGACCAACCTGGGCGTGATGAAGGCCGTGGGCGAGGGCATCGCAGCCCATGCGCCCGACGCCTTCGTGATCTGCATCACCAACCCGCTCGACGCGATGGTGTGGGCGCTCCGCGAGTTCTCGGGGCTGCCGCACCAGAAGGTCGTCGGCATGGCCGGCGTGCTCGACTCGGCCCGCTTCCGCCACTTCCTCGCCGAGGAATTCAACGTCTCGGTAGAGGACGTCACGGCCTTCGTGCTGGGCGGCCACGGCGACACGATGGTCCCGGTGATCGAATATTCGACCGTCGCCGGCATCCCGGTGCCCGATCTGATCAAGATGGGCTGGTCCACCCAGGAGCGCATCGACGCCATCGTCGCCCGCACCCGTTCGGGCGGCGGCGAGATCGTCGCGCTGCTCAAGACCGGCTCGGCCTTCTATGCCCCGGCCACCAGCGCGATCGCGATGGCCGAGAGCTACCTGAAGGACAAGAAGCGCCTGTTGCCCTGCGCCGCGCACCTCACCGGCCAGTACGGCGTCGACGACATGTATGTCGGCGTGCCGATCGTGATCGGCAAGGACGGCGTCGAGCGGATCGTCGAGATCGAGCTGAACCCCACGGCGAAGCAGAATTTCGACGTCTCGGTCGACGCGGTCAAGGAACTGGTCGCGGCATGCAAGTCGATCGACTCCTCGCTCGCCTGATCCTTCCCGCGCTTCTGGCGGTGCCGGGCGTCGCTTCCGCACAGGAAGCGGTCGCCACGGCACCGACGGAGCCGGTGGCGCTGTTCCGTGCGGTGTGCATGGGCGGCAGCGCCCGGTTGACTCGCGGCATGTCCGAAGCGGCGACCTATGCGACGCTGCCGCTGCCAGCGCAGCGGGCGATCGGCATCGGTGCCGCATCGACCACCAATGCCGCCGATGCGCTGAAGACGCCCGCCCCCGCCGCGGCCGAGGTGCCCAACAGCATCTACCGCATCGCCGGCGCCAACACCTATCTGTTCGTACCCAAGGCCGGCACCGCTGCCGGCACCCTCGCCGAATCGTGCATGGTCCTCTGGATCGGCGGCGGCGATGAGTATCTCGCGGCCCGCAAGATCGTGCTGCCGAGCGAGGAAAAGGTGCCGCTCTACGTGCGCCCCGAATCCAAGCCCGACCGCGCGACCTTCACGGCCGCTTCGTTCGGCACGACGCAATACGCGCTCGCCACGTTCGGCGGCTGGATTGCGCTGCGCTCCTACACCCCTCCCAGCGACCCGGAAAAGGCGAACTGAATGAGCATCCTCGTCGACAAGAACACCAAGGTCATCGTCCAGGGGATGACCGGTGCCACCGGCACGTTCCACACCGAGCAGGCGCTTGCCTATGGCACGCAGATGGTCGGCGGCGTCACCCCCGGCAAGGGCGGTAGCACGCATATCGGCCTGCCCGTGTTCAACACGGTCGCCGAAGCCAAGTCGAAGACCGGCGCCGACGCCAGCGTGATCTACGTGCCGCCCCCCTTCGCGGCCGATTCGATCCTCGAGGCGATCGACGCCGAGATCCCGCTGATCGTCGCGATCACCGAAGGCATTCCGGTGCTCGACATGGTCAAGGTGAAGCGCGCGCTGTCGGGCTCCAAGTCGCGCCTGATCGGCCCGAACTGCCCGGGCGTGCTAACGCCGGGCGAGTGCAAGATCGGCATCATGCCGGGCAGCATCTTCTCGAAGGGCTCGGTGGGCGTCGTGTCGCGCTCGGGCACCCTCACCTATGAGGCGGTGTTCCAGACCACCAATGCGGGCCTCGGCCAGACCACGGCGGTCGGCATCGGCGGTGACCCCGTCAACGGCACCAACTTCATCGACGTGCTCGAGCTGTTCCTGGCCGACGACGCCACCCAGTCGATCATCATGATCGGCGAGATCGGTGGTTCGGCCGAGGAAGAGGCCGCGCAGTTCCTGATCGACGAGGCCAAGCGTGGCCGCAAGAAGCCGATGGCCGGCTTCATCGCGGGCCGCACCGCGCCTCCGGGCCGCCGCATGGGCCATGCCGGCGCGATCGTCTCGGGCGGCCAGGGCGGCGCCGAGGACAAGATCGCGGCGATGGAAGCCGCCGGCATCCGCGTCTCCCCCAGCCCCTCGCTGCTCGGCGAGACGCTGATGGAAGTGCTCAAGGGCTAAACTGCAACGGTAGCGCTCCTATATAGGTGGGAATGGGAGCGCTAACACGAACGGAAGCATGATCATGGGCTATGAAGGCCTCGACTTCGACGACATCGCCGGCGGCGTGAGCCCCGGCTTCGTTGAGACCCTGTACCGGCGCTACAAGAGCGATCCGGCTTCGGTGGAACCGAGCTGGCGTGCCTGGTTCGAGGGTCTCGAATCGACGGCCTCCGGCCCCAGCTGGCAGCGGACCAACTGGCCGCTGACCGAAACCGACGCGCTCACGGCCGGGCTCGACCCCACCCAGATGGAGCCCGCGCCGAAGCCCGCCAAGGGCGGCGCCCCGGCCAAGCCGGCGGCCCCCGCCGCCTCGACGGCGGACGTGACCAAGGCCGCGGAAGATTCGATCCGCGCGATGATGCTGATCCGCACCTACCGGGTGCGCGGCCATCTCGCCGCCAATCTCGATCCGCTGGGCCTCGCCCGCCAGAACCTGCCCGCCGATCTGACGCCGGAATATCACGGCTTCTCGGGCGCCGATCTCGATCGTCCGATCTATCTCGGCGGCGCGCTCGGCCTGCAGCACGGCACGGTGCGCGAGATCGTCGCGATCCTGCAGGCCAATTACTGCGGCAATGTCGGCCTCGAATACATGCACATCGCGGACGTGGAGGAGCGCCGCTTCCTCCAGGACCGGATGGAAGGCAAGGACAAGGAGATCAACTTCACGCCCGACGGCAAGAAGGCGATCCTGTCCAAGGTGATCGAAGCCGAGCAGTGGGAAAAATTCCTCGGCAAGAAGTACGTCGGCACCAAGCGGTTCGGCCTCGACGGCGGCGAATCGATGATCCCGGCGATGGAAGCGATCATCAAGTACGGCGGCCAGCAGGGCGTCCGCGAGATCGTGTACGGCATGGCCCATCGCGGCCGCCTGAACATGCTCGCCAACGTCATGGAAAAGCCGTTCCGGATCATCTTCCATGAGTTCGGCGGCGGCTCGGCCAATCCGGACGACGTCGCCGGTTCGGGCGACGTGAAGTACCATCTCGGCACCTCCACCGACCGCCAGTTCGACGGCATCAGCGTCCATATGTCGCTGGTCGCCAACCCGTCGCACCTCGAAGCGGCCGATCCGGTCGTGCTCGGCAAGGCGCGCGCGCTGCAGACGATCCGCGGCGACCTGGAAAAGCACGAGCAGGTGCTGCCGGTGCTGATCCATGGTGACGCGGCGTTCGCCGGCCAGGGCATCGTGTGGGAGACGCTCGGCTTCTCCGGCATCCGCGGCTACAATACCGGCGGCTGCATCCACTTCGTCATCAACAACCAGGTCGGCTTCACGACGAGCCCGCAGTTCGCGCGCTCCTCGCCCTATCCGTCGGACGTCGCCAAGGGCGTCCAGGCGCCGATCCTCCACGTCAATGGCGACGATCCCGAAGCCGTGACCTTCGCGTGCAAGGTGGCGATCGAGTTCCGCCAGGCATTCCACCGCGACATCGTGATCGACATGTGGTGCTATCGCCGCTTCGGCCACAATGAAGGCGACGAGCCCGGCTTCACCCAGCCGCTGATGTACCAGAAGATCCGCCAGCACCCCGGTGTGAGCAGCATCTATGGCCAGAAGCTGATCGCCGAGGGCGTGGTCGACCAGGGCTTCATCGACGAGAAGACCACCCAGTTCACCACGCTGCTCGAAGGCGAGTTCGAAGCGGGCAAGACCTATCTGCCGAACAAGGCCGACTGGTTCGCCGGCCGCTGGTCTGGCCTCGGCGCACCGTCGGACGGCGAAGGCGCACGCCGCAATGTCGAGACCGGCATCGAGAAGAAGCTGTTCGACAGCCTCGGCCGCACGCTGACCACGGTTCCGCAAGATCTCGAGATCCACAAGACCCTCGGCCGCGTGCTCGATGCGAAGCGCGAGATGTTCAAGTCGGGCGTCAATTTCGACTGGGCGACCGGCGAGGCGCTCGCCTTCGGCGCGCTGCTTTCGGAAGGCTATACCGTGCGCCTGTCCGGCCAGGATTCGGGCCGCGGTACCTTCTCGCAGCGCCACGCCGTCTGGGTCGATCAGAAGACCGAGGCCAAGTACGTGCCGCTCACCACGGTGCCGCATGGCAGCTTCGAGGTGCTCGATTCGCCGCTCAGCGAATATGGCGTGCTCGGCTTCGAGTACGGCTATGCGCTCGCCGATCCAAAGGCGCTGGTGATGTGGGAAGCGCAGTTCGGCGACTTCGTGAACGGCGCGCAGATCATGATCGACCAGTTCATCGCGTCGGGCGAGTCCAAGTGGCTCCGCGCCAACGGCCTGGTGATGCTGCTGCCGCACGGCTATGAAGGCCAGGGCCCCGAGCACAGCTCGGCGCGTCCGGAGCGCTTCCTCCAGCTCTGCGCGCAGGACAATATGCAGGTGGTGAACATCACCACCCCGGCGAACTATTTCCACCTGCTCCGCCGGCAGATGCACCGCAACTTCCGCAAGCCGCTGATCCAGATGACGCCGAAGTCGCTGCTCCGCCACAAGATGGCAGTGTCGAGCGCCGAGGAGTTCCTGGGCGACAGCCACTTCAAGCGGATCCTGTCGGACCCCAACGCGCCCGCGGATACCGAGGTGAAGCGCCTCGTGCTCTGCACCGGCAAGGTCGCCTACGACCTGATCGAGGCGCGCGACGCGGCGGGCGACAAGAACACCGCGATCGTCCGGATCGAGCAGCTCTACCCGTTCCCGGGCGAGCCGCTGACCGAGCGGCTGAAGCGCATGACCAACCTCGAAGAGGTGGTGTGGGCGCAGGAAGAGCCGAAGAACAACGGCTATTGGTTCTTCGTCGAGCCGCTGATCGAAGAGTGCCTCATCGGCGCTGGCACGAAGGTACAGCGTCCGCGCTACGCGGGTCGTGCCGCGGCGGCATCGCCCGCCACCGGCCTGATGAAGCGCCACACCGCAGAGCAGGGCGCGCTCGTTGCCGACGCGCTCGGCCATAATGTCCGCGAAGAAATCCGCCGCACCCGGAAAGGTTGAGAATGGCCACCGAAGTCAAAGTCCCCGTACTGGGCGAATCGATCACCGAAGCCACCGTCGGTGAATGGCTGAAGAATCCGGGCGATCCCGTCCGCGCCGACGAGCCGATCGCCAGCCTCGAGACCGACAAGGTCTCGGTCGAAGTCCCGTCGCCGGTTGCCGGCGTGATGGGTGAGCATGTCGTCAAGGTCGGCGACACCGTCGAAGTCGGCGCCGTGATCGCGATCATCGCCGATGCCGGCGGCGCCACTGCCGCGCCGGCCGCTGCCGCTCCGGCTCCGACCCCGGCACCCGCCGCTGCCCCGGCGCCCGCCGCCGATGCCGCCGCGCTGTCGCCGTCGGTGCGCCGTGCGGTGCTCGAGACCGGTGTCGATCCCTCGACCGTGCAGGGCACCGGCAAGGACGGCCGCCTGACCAAGGACGACGTGATCGCCGCCGCGACCGCCAAGCCTGCTGCCGCTCCGGCCCCGGCCGCTGCCCCGGTTGCCGCTCCGGCTTCGACCGGCGGCCGCAAGGAAGAGCGCGTGCGGATGACCCGCCTGCGCCAGACCGTCGCCAAGCGCCTCAAGGAAGCGCAGAACACCGCCGCGATGCTCACCACGTTCAACGACGTGGACATGACCGCGGTGATCGAGGCGCGCGCCAAGTACAAGGATCTGTTCGAGAAGAAGCACGGCGTTCGCCTGGGCTTCATGGGCTTCTTCGTGAAGGCCGCCTGCATGGCGCTGAAGGACATCCCCGGCGTCAACGGCTCGATCGAAGGCGACGAGATCGTCTATCACGATTATTGCGACGTGTCGGTCGCGGTCTCGGCCCCGCAGGGCCTGGTCGTGCCGGTGATCCGCGATGCGCAGGACCTGTCGGTCGCCGGCATCGAGCGCACGATCGGCGATTTCGGCAAGCGCGCCAAGGACGGCACGCTGAAGATGGACGAGATGAAGGGCGGCACCTTCACCATCTCGAACGGCGGCGTGTTCGGCTCGCTGATGTCGACCCCGATCATCAACCCGCCGCAGTCGGCCGTGCTCGGCCTGCACCGCATCGAGGACCGTCCGGTCGTCCGTAACGGCCAGGTCGTCGTCCGCCCGATGATGTACCTCGCGCTCAGCTACGACCACCGCCTGGTCGACGGCCGCGAGGCGGTGACCTTCCTCGTCGCGATCAAGAACGCGATCGAGGATCCGACCCGCCTGCTGATCGACCTCTGATATACTTTGTGCCCCCGCGAAAGCGGGGGCCCAGGGTAGGAGAATACATCGCTTGTGGCCCTGGGCTCCTGCTTCCGCAGGAGCACGGAACCAAGGAGAAGCCCTACGAAATCCGGCTGCGTGTACATCATGGCCAACAAGCGCAACGGCACGATCTATGTCGGATCGACCAGCGACTTGCCCGGCCGGGCGTACCAGCATCGTAGCGGCATGATCGAGGGCTTCACCAGGGACAAGGGCTGCACGCTCCTCGTCTGGTACGAGGCGCATGAGGATCTGGACGGGGCGCGGCTTCGCGAACGCCAGATGAAGAAATGGAAGCGGGCGTGGAAGATCGCACTGATCGAACGCGACAACCCGCAGTGGAAGGATTTGTACGGAACGCTCTTCGGCTGAGCCGCGCGATGGCGCCGGATCGAGGAACGTCCTTCGCAACCCTGGGCTCCTGCCTTCGCAGGAGCACGGATATGGCTGGACCCGCCCGCTCCCCTGCGAAAGCAGGGGCCCAGAGCCCCGGGCGACACAGCCGGTAGTTTAAGCGCCCGCACGCGCACGCATGGAGCGGAAAATGGCTGAATATGATTTCGACGTCCTGATCATCGGTTCCGGCCCCGGCGGCTATGTCGCGGCGATCCGCGCGGCGCAGCTGGGTCTCAAGACCGGCTGCGTCGAAGCCCGCGAGACGCTGGGCGGCACCTGCCTCAACGTCGGCTGCATCCCGTCCAAGACGCTGCTCAACGCGTCCGAGCTGTTCCACGAAGCCGCTTCGGGCGCGCTCGCCAAGCACGGCGTCAAGCTCGGTTCGGTCGAACTCGACCTGCCGACGATGATGGCCGACAAGGACAAGGCCGTGAAGGGCCTGACCGGCGGCATCGAATTCCTGTTCAAGAAGAACAAGGTCGAATGGGTGAAGGGCCTCGGCACCTTCATCGACGCGCACACCGTGCAGGTCGGCGAGCGCACCGTCACCGCCAAGAACATCGTCATCGCCACCGGCTCGTCGGTCACCCCGCTGCCGGGCGTGACGGTCGACCAGAAGGTCGTCGTCGATTCCACCGGCGCGATCGCGCTGGACAAGGTGCCGGCGAACATGGTCGTCATCGGCGGCGGCGTGATCGGGCTCGAGCTCGGCTCGGTCTGGCAGCGCCTCGGCGCCAAGGTGACCGTGGTCGAGTATCTCGACCAGCTGCTCCCCGGCATGGACGGTGAAATCCGGAAGGAAGCTGCCAAGATCTTCAAGAAGCAGGGCATGGAGATCAAGCTCTCCACCAAGGTGACCGGCGTGGTCGTGAACGGCGACAAGGCCAGCGTGACCGTGGAGCCCGCTGCCGGCGGTGCTGCCGAAACGCTGGAAGCCGATGTCGTGCTCGTCGCGATCGGCCGTCGTCCGAACACCGAGGGCCTGGGCCTCGACAAGATCGGCCTCGCCACCAACCAGCGCGGCCAGATCGAGACCGACCACAGCTTCCGCACCGCGGTCGACGGCGTGTGGGCGATCGGCGACGTGATCCCGGGCCCGATGCTCGCGCACAAGGCCGAGGACGAAGGCATCGCGGTGGCCGAGAACATCGCCGGCCTGACCGGCATCGTGAACCACGCGGTGATCCCGAGCGTCGTCTACACCCACCCCGAAATCGCCGGCGTCGGCCTCACCGAGGAGCAGGCACGCGAAAAGGGCGAAGTGAAGGTCGGCAAGTTCCCGATGGCCGGCAACAGCCGCGCCAAGGCGATCGACGACACCACCGGCTGGGTGAAGGTGATCGCCGATGCCAAGACCGACCGCGTGCTCGGCGCCTGGATCATCACCGCGCCGGCCGGCACGATGATCGCCCAGGTCGCCCAGGCGATGGAATTCGGCGCGACCTCCGAGGACATTGCGTACACCTGCCATGCCCACCCGACGCATTCCGAAGCGATCAAGGAAGCGGCGATGGGCGTGCTCGGCAAGCCGATCCACATCTGAGGGCTCTCGAGT
>NZ_BCYY01000035.1 GCF_001598435.1 Sphingomonas pituitosa NBRC 102491 | reverse complement strand
TGAGGCCCCACCCTGGGGGCCGACGGTTTCGAAGAGGCCGGGATGGTTCGCCATCCCGGCCTTTTTTCGTTCGCGCCGGGCGGGGTGTCCACTTCGGTGCCGCCGGTTCTAGGCGCCGGCTTCGATCCGCTCGCGCAGCATCGACGCCGCCAGTTCTCTGGCCTTGTCCCGCGGCAGCCCCAGCGCACGCGCCATCGGAGCGCCCAGCAGCGCGTCGCCGAGAGCCATCAGCGTCAGTTGCAGTGTTTCCTCCCGCAGCGGCATGCGGGCATCCTGGCCCTCGCTGATCCGGTCGACCAGGCGATGGATCGCCTCGAGGATGGGATCGAGCGCATCCTGGTTGCCGGTGAGCAGCATCCAGCTCGCCAGCGCGCCGGCCCCTTCGCGGTCGAAGGCGTCGAAGGTCAGGTCCACCACCTCGCGCAGATTATGGTCCCCGCTGCGGGCGCGCAGCACCGCCTCGCCGATCTTGGCGGTCACCGCCTCTGCCATGCTTGCGGCCAATGCCTTTTGCAGCCCCGCTGCCGAGCCGAAATGGTGGAGCAGATTGGCATGGGTGCGGCCGATGCGCGCAGCCACCGCCTTGAGCGTAACCGCCTGCGGGCCGTCCTCGATCAGCAGCGCGCGCGCCGCCTCAAGCGCGGCGTCACGCGATTCTTCGGGGGAGAGGCGCCGGCGCGCCGCCTTGATCGTCAACGTGTCGGCCTTGTGTCCATCCGCTGACGGCTTAGTCGAGCTTGGCGGCGGGGGGAAGCTGCCTCCCCGGTCGGGGCCGGGGAGGCGGAAACGGAATCACGCCGCAAGGCGGGGTTCGGGGCCGGATCGACAGTCTTCTGCATCCAGATCCATCGCGAACGCCACGCACGCCATCTCGCAGCCGCGGCCCTTCGACCAGAGCGGCTCCACCTTGCCGGTGGGCTGGAAGCCGAGCTTGCGCAGCACGCGCCCCGAGGCGGGATTGTCGACGGCGTGGCGCGATGTCACATGCCGGATCCCCGTGGCGCGTGCGGCAGCCAGGGCGCCGCGCGCCGCTTCGGTGGCATAGCCCTTGCCCCAGGCGGAAGGGGTGTACCAATAGCCGAGTTCGTGCGCCTCATCGCGTACCGCGTCGATGCTGACGCAGCCGATCAGCGCTACGGTGCCCGCCTGGTGCTCGAACACCAGGAAGCACATCTCGGTCCAGTGCGCGAGGAAGGTTTCGGCCGCTTCGATCGAATAGGGCCAGGGCGCGCGCGCGAGGTTGCGCACGACGGCCTCGTGGTCGATCGCCCGGGCGAGGGCAGGGGCGTCCTCGGGCCAGCCGGGACGTAACGTCAATCTTTGGGTCCGCACGAACATGACCACTCTCCTCGGTCCTGCGGCTTCTCTGCGCATGCCCTAGGGCATGGCTGTTTCACCGCGGTGTCAGGGAGCAAGAAAAAAGGGAGACCGGGGCGACCCGTCTCCCTTTTCGCGTTGGTTCGTCGAACCCGGGTCGCCCTGGTGGGCAACCCGTACGGTCGCCCGATGTTATTCGGCCGCCTCGGCAATCATGTCTACGGAGCAGAACTTGCGACCAAGCTTGCCTTCCTTGAACGACACGCGGCCTTCGACGAGCGCGAAGAGGGTATGGTCCTTGCCCATGCCCACGTTCACGCCCGGGTAGAATTTGGTGCCACGCTGGCGCACGAGAATGTTGCCGGCGAGAACAGTCTCGCCGCCGAACTTCTTCACGCCAAGACGACGGCCAGCAGAGTCGCGACCATTGCGGGACGAGCCGCCTGCCTTCTTATGTGCCATTGTCTATACTCCTCGTGTCTCGTCAGTCGCTTACTTGGCCGCGCCGATAGCAGTGATCTTGAGGATCGTGTGCTGCTGGCGATGACCGTTCTTGCGGCGATAGTTGTGACGACGACGCTTCTTGAAGACGATGACCTTCTCGCCCTTCGCCTGCGCGATGATCTCGGCAGAAACGGTCAGGCCGTCGGTCGCCTTCAGCTCGCCGCCTTCGCCGGCCAGCAGGACGTCGCCCAGCGTCACCGACGAACCGGCTTCGCCATCGAGCTTCTCGACGACGATCTTGTCTCCTGCGGCAACGCGATACTGCTTGCCGCCCGTGCGCACGATAGCGAACATCGGTCTCTTCTCTGGTTCAAATGCATGTGCCCGCCAAGGTTGCACCTCGGCAGGAGGAAGGGCGCAGCTATGCGATGGGGGCGGGATTGTCAACCGTTCCGCAAGACCAGGCTGCGATTTTCCGAGTCCTTGCGGCGCGGTGCGCGGCTCAATGCCGGTGATTCGGCTTCAGCCGGTAACGTCCGGCATCGAAGCTGTCGAAAAGGCCGCTGATTCCGGGGTGGTCGACCGGCTCGTCGCTATCGTCCGCCACCAGATTCTGCTGGCTGACATAAGCGATATAGGTCGAATCGGCGTTTTCGGCGAGCAGATGGTAGAAGGGTTGATCCTTCGCGGGCTGCATGTCGGCGGGAATCGAATCATACCATTCGTCGGTATTGGCAAAGACCGGATCGACGTCGAAGACCACGCCGCGGAAATCGAGCAGGCGGTGCCGCACCACGTCGCCGATCGCAAAGCGTGCGCTGGCGATCGGCGGCATCGGCGTGCCGGAGTCGATGGATAGAAGCGAACCATTGGTTTCTGACATTTCACCAATCTAGGGTTGCGGGGGCGCAACGGCAACGGCGGCGACGGCCGGCGTTCCCGATCCGGGAAGGGCAGGGAGCCCGGATCAGGTTCCCGCACTGCGAAAAAACTTGGAGCTAGCCGCTTGCGGGCCCCAAAACTTTGCGCTAGTGGCCGCGCCTCACAGCGACCGGTACGCGGTTCGGGGCAATCCCGAGGGTGCGTATCCTCCCATGCGGAGAGGTGCCGGAGTGGTCGATCGGGGCAGTCTCGAAAACTGTTGAGCTCGTAAGGGTTCCGAGGGTTCGAATCCCTCCCTCTCCGCCATTGGGGCCTTTGGATAGTCCGCTGCCGGGCGAGTCCTCCTGCACATCATCTGCGCCTATTTTCGAAGGACTTTGGTGCTCGTTCAATTCTGCTTGCTGCAGAGATGAAATGAGATATCGTAACCTTCAACGAAAAGATCCGGGAGAGGTGCGATGCGGGCAGTGGGTCTCGTGCTGACGGGTGCGTTGCTGGGGTCTTGTGCGGAAGCGCCGGCATCAGCAGGGGCAGGCGCCAAAAGCCCGCCGATGCGTGCCTTCGCCAATGATCGTGGGCTGCAGGCCTATATGCGACGCGTGCTCGCCGCGCGGCCCAAGCAAGTTTCGCTGCCGAACGTGCAGTATGAGATGGCGGCGCCGCCGGTCAGCGCGCCGGCCATGGCGCCCTCGATCGCCGGGGACTCGATTACCAACACCCAGGAGCGGGGTGTCGACGAGGGCGGTATCGTCAAGGTTGCCGGCGACTATCTCGTCGTGCTCCGGCGCGGGCGGCTGTTCACCGTTTCGCTCGCCGGCGGTGGGATGCGCGCGGTGGACCATATCGATGCCTTTCCGCCGGATACCGCCGGCAGCGGCTGGTACGACGAACTGCTGGTCCATGGCGATCGGATCGTCGTGATCGGCTTCGACTATCAGCGCGGCAGTGAGGTCAACCGCTTCCGGATCATGCCCGACGGTCGTCTCCGCTATGAGGACAGCTACAATCTGCGCTCGAACGACTATTACTCGTCGAGCAACTACGCCTCGCGGCTTATCGGCTCCAAGCTCGTCCTGTACGCACCGCATGATGTCGAGGACGGCGATCCGCTGGCGGGCTTGCCGGCGATGCGGCGATGGACCGGCAAGCGCGATGCTCCGTACCGTCGCATCCTGTCCGCGACGCGACTCTATATTCCGGAACGCCTGCGGCGATACCCGGACCCGGGCATTTCGGTCATCCATACGGTGACGCAGTGCGATCTGCTCGCGCCGCAGATGCAGTGCACGGCGACCGCGGTGCTCGGCACCTACTCGCGAAACTTCTACGTCTCCGGCGCGGCGGTCTATGTCTGGACCAGCGGGCTCACGCGGAGTCGCGAAGGCAGCGCGGCCTATCTCTATCGGCTGCCCTTCGACGGTTCGGCGCCGGGCGCGGTGCAGGCCTGGGGCGGGCCGGTCGACCAGTTCTCCTTCGCGGAAGATGCCAAGGCCGGGCGGCTGCAGGTGCTGGTTCGCGCCGACAGTGCCGGCGATGCGATGTGGGGGCCGGAGCGAAGCGACGGAGCGGCGGCACTCCTCACCGTGCCGCTCGCCGCCTTCGGCAACGGCACGTATCGCCTGCCCGCGAGCGCCTATCGCCCGCTACCCGCAGTGCAGGCGCGCTGGACCTTCCAGAACCGGTTCGCCGGCACCTATCTGCTCTACAGCGGCGGAGCGCTGGAATCGGGCCAAAACGCCGTGTCGGTCTATGCCGTGCCGCGCGATGGGGGCGCGATCACGCGGGTCGCCGTGCCGCACGCCGTCGAGCGGTTCGACCTGATGGGCAGCGATGCCGTCGCGATCGGCGGCGATGCCAGGGGGCGGCTGGGGTTCAGCGCGATTGCGTTGGGCAGCGCGCCGCGGCTGGGCGATACCAGTTTCCTTCCCGCTGCGCAGCAGGGCGAGAGCCGCAGCCAGGCATTCTTCTATCGTCCCGATCCGTCGAGCGCGGATGGCGCCTCCGGCATGCTGGGGCTGCCGGTCACGCGCGCGCTGCGGGATACGGCACTGGTGCGCTTCTTCGGTGCCGGGTCTGCCGTAGCGTTTCTGCGGCGCGATGCCCGGCGGCTGACGATGGCGGGTGAGCTGGTCGCGGAGCCGCGCGAGGCGCGCGACGATGGCTGCAAGGCGTCCTGTGTCGACTGGTACGGCAATGCACGGCCGATCTTCCTGCGCGACAGGGTGTTCGCGCTGATGGGCTATGAACTGGTGGAAGGCGAGATGCACGATGGCCGAATCGCCGAGCGTGCCCGCGTCGATTTCGCGCCCGGGGCGGCGCGCCTGGCCAGACGATGACGAGTGATCAACAGGCGGT
>NZ_BCYY01000034.1 GCF_001598435.1 Sphingomonas pituitosa NBRC 102491 | reverse complement strand
CTTCTGCATGGCGCCCTTGGTGGGGCACCGCCGCTTCGGAGGCGCGCCTTTAGCGTCGCCTCTCGCGGCTTGTAAAGCCCAAAAGTGAAAAAATCACCAGCGCGTCTTGGTGCGGCCGTCGCGGTCGATCGCGAGGAGGATTCCCAGGCACAGCATGAACGTCATCACCGCGGTGCCGCCGAAGCTGATCAGCGGCAGCGGGACGCCCACCACCGGCGCCAGGCCGATCACCATTGCCATGTTGATCGAGCAGTAGAGGAACATGGTGCCGGAGAGCCCGGCGGCGGTCAGCCGGCCGAACCGCGTCTTGGCACGCATGCCCACGCCGACGCCCCAGGCGATCAGCATCCCGAAGGCGACGATCAGGAACACGCCGCCGGCCAGCCCCCATTCCTCCATCATCGTCGCCAGCGCGAAGTCGGTCTGGCCTTCGGGGAGGTAATCGAGGTGGCTCTGCGTGCCCTGCAGGAAGCCCTTGCCGAAGATGCCCCCCGAACCGATCGCGATCTTGGACTGGGTGATGTGATAGCCGGTGCCCAGCGGATCGCGCTCGGGATCGAGGAAGATCAGCACGCGGTTGCGTTGATAGTCGTGCAGCACGAAGTTGAAGGCGAGGGGTGCGGCCACCGCTACCGCCAGCGCTCCGGCGATGAACAGGCGCAAGGGCACGCCCGCCAGGAACATCACCATGACCCCGCAGCCCGTGATCATCAGCCCCGTGCCGAGATCGGGCTGCATGATCACCAGCAGCGCCGGTACGCCGATCAGCAGGCAGGCGGGCCAGATCGCCACGAACTTGCGCGTCTCGCTTGCCGGCAGCATCTCGTAGAAGCGGGCGAGCGCGAGCACGATCATCGGCTTCATCAGCTCGGACGGCTGGAACTGGAAGCCGCCCAGGCTGATCCAGCGCTGGCTGCCCCCGGCCACCTTGCCGAGCGCCTCGACCCCCAGCAGCGCGACCACCAGCGCGCCGTAGATGGGGAGGGACCATTGCGACAGAAGGCGCACCGGGATCCGCGACATGCCGATCGCCACCGCCAGGAACAGGAAGAAGCGGGTGCCCTGGTTGATCGCCCATGGACGGATGTTGCCGTTGGCCGCCGAGTAGAGCACGACCAGGCCGAAGCCGCCGATCGCCAGCACCAGGAACAGCACCTTCCAGGGGAGCTGGGCGACCTGGGTGGGCACGATGCCGTTGCCGGGGCGCGCCATCAGTCGTTCTCCACGCTGCCGGTGGGCGCGACGTCGCGCTTGGTCGAATCGGCGGTGCTGTTGGCGGCGGCGTCTGCGAGGCTGCTCGCGGCCTCCTCGGTATCTTCGGGCGGGGGCGGGGGCGGCGTCGCCTGCGCGGCGCGGAAGGCGGTGCCTTGCGCAGCCATCCGCGTCGTATAGTCGCCGCCCCAGGTCGGCTCCACTTCGGCCAGCGTCTTCATCGCCAGGTCGCGGTCGAACAGATAGGTCATGATGTCCCGGCCGATCAGCGGCGTGTCGAGGTTGCGGATCGTGTGGCCGTTATGCTCGAGCACGATCGCGGCGGCGTATTTCGGATTGTCGTGCGGCGCGAAGCACACCAGCAGCGCGTGGTCGCGCATCTTGAACGGGAGCGAACCGTTCTTCAGCACGCCGGTGCGGCGCTCGGCCATGGTGATGCGGCGCACCTGCGCGGTGCCGGTCTTCCCCGCCAGCGCGACGCCGGGCACGTACATCCGCGCCGCGCCGCCGGTGCCGCCGCCATTGATCACGCCGTACATCGCGTCGCGCACGATCGCGAGATCCTCGGCGCTGACCGGCAGCGGCTGCGCGCCCGACGGGCCGTTGGCGAGCAGGCGCGGCACCAGGATCTTGCCCGAGGCGAGCCGGCTGGCCATCACCGCCAGCTGCAGCGGATTCGCCAGCACATAGCCCTGGCCGATCGAGGCGTTGAGCGAATCGGCCACCGTCCAGGGGTGGTGGTATTTCTTCAGCTTCCACGCGGCGTCCGGCACGGTGCCGTAGCGCTGGGTGGTGAAGGGCATGTCGAACTTCTGGCCGAGCCCCAGCATCCGGGCCATCGGGGCGATCGCATCATAGCCGACGCGGCGAACCATCTCGTAGAAATAGATGTCGCAGCTCTGCATGATGGCGTTCTTGAGGTCGAGCGGTCCGTGCCCGCCCTTCTTGTGGCAGTGGAACACGCCGTTGCCCACGCGCAGCGCGCCCGAGCAGACCACCCGGTCGTGCGGGCTCACCCCCGCTGCCATCAGCGCAAGGCCGTTCATCGGCTTGACGGTGGAGCCGGGCGGGTAGAGCCCCTGCAGCACCTTGTTCATCAAGGGAACGTGATCGTCCTCGGACAGCATCTTCCATTCGAGCTGGCTGATCCCGTCGGAGAAGCTATTCGGATCGTAGGACGGCATCGACACCATCGAGAGGATGTCGCCGGAAGCCACGTCGATGACGATCGCCGAGCCCGAATTGGTGCCCAGCCGCCGCGCGACATATTCCTGCAGCCCGGAGTCGATGGTGAGCTTGATGCTCTCGCCCGGCTGGTCGGTGCGGGTCTCCAGCTCGCGCACCGGCCGGCCATGCGCGGTGACCTCGACGCGCTTGGCGCCGGGCTTGCCCCTGAGCCGATGGTCGAGCGTCTTTTCGAGGCCGTCCTTGCCGAGCTTGAAGCCGGGCGTGACGAGCAGCGGATCCTTGTCCGCCTTGAACTGCTCGGCCGAAGCGGTGCCGACATAGCCGATCAGATGGCCGACGCCGGCGCCCAGTGGGTAGTGCCGGGCATAGCCGCGGGTCGGCGCGACGCCGGGAAGCTCGGGCTGGCGCACCAGAACCGCGGCGAACCGGTCCCAATCGAGATTCTCCGCAACCTGCACCGGGCGATAGCCGCCGGCGCGCTTGAGATCGGTTTCGATCCGGGCGAGGTCCTCGGGCGCGAGGTTCAGCAGGCGGGTGAGTTCGGCGAGCAGCTTGTCCTTGTCGACCATGCGATCGGGAATCAGGTCGACGCGGAAATCGGTGCGGTTGCTGGCCAGCGGCTTGCCGGCGCGATCGAGCAGCCAGCCGCGGCGCGGCGGGATCAGCGTGTTGTTGACCCGGTTGCTCTCGGCCTTGAGCTTGTACTGCTCGTTCTCGACCACCGAGAGCCAGGCCATGCGGCCGGCCAGCACCATGCCGACGGCACCCTGCGCCGCTCCGAGCACGATGGCGCGGCGGGAGAAGCTGTAGGTCTGGGCGGCTTCGGTGATCCGTACCATGGTTCAGGCCTTCACCACGTCGCGGTCGAGCCAGGCGCAGAGCCGCGACGCGAGCGGGAACAGCATCGCCGCCGCGCCCGTCTGGAGCAGCAGTGCGGCATCGACCTTGGCGGAGATCGGCGCGGCGAGCAAACGCCCGGCAATCAGCACGAAGCCGGTCGCGCCTGCGGCGATGAGCCAGTCCTGCCAGAAATTCCGCCACACGATGCGCGTTTCTAGCACGTCGATGATCAACATGCATGCCATCCACAGGAACATCGCCGAGCCGAAGGGCTGGCCGCTCACCAGATCGTCGAACAGGCCAAGCGGTGCCGCGACCCACACGCGCAGCGCATCCGGGCGCAGCAGCCGCCAGCCGAGCAGCATCAGCAGCCCGAACGGCGGCAGGAAGGGGACGGTGGCGACCACCGGCAGGATCGTTACCAGCGAGCCGAGCGCGATCGACAGCGGTGCCAGCCAGCGCGCGCGGGGGCGCGGCGACGGCACACCCAGCGGCTGCAGGTCCAGTGCCATCACTTGCCCTTGGGCTTGGGCGTGGCGGTGGGGAAGGGCTGGGGCGGCGGGGCCGGCTCGGGCAGGAACACGCGCAGCACCATCACGAAATCGGCCATGTCGGGGTTGCTGGCGGGCGCGGCCGTCGCCGAATCGCGGCCGGTCTGGGTGATGCGGCCGAGCGGGATGTTGGGCGGGAACACGCCGCCGGTGCCCGACGTCACCAGCAGGTCGCCGGGGCGGAACGGGTTGGCGGCGGCATTGGCGGCGCGCACGTCGAGCGTGCCGTCACCCCGGCCGGTGACGATCGCGGGGAGGCCGTCGCTGGCGCGTCGGATGGGGATGGTGCTGTCGGGATCGGTGATCAGCAACACGCGCGAGGCGTTGGGGCCGGCCTCGACCACCTGGCCGACCAGGCCCGCGCCGTCGCGCACCGGCTGCCCTTGCGCCACGCGTTGCCAGCTGCCCGCGTTGAGCGTCGCATAGCGGCGGGTGCTGGAGGCGGAGGAGTTGACCAGCCGGGCGACGACGATCGTCTCCGGCGTGGCATCGCGGGCCTTGAGCAACAGGCGCAGTCGCTGGTTCTCGCGTTCGAGGCCCAGCGCGCGCTGGAGAGCGGCATGTTCGGCCTCGATCTGGCGCTTGAGGCGAGCATTCTCGCCGCGGACGCCGAAATAGCTGCCGATCGCCTCCGGCACGCTGCCGATGCCGCGCCGCACGCTGTCGAGGCCCGAGGAGACCGGGGTGGTCACCTCGGCGACGGTGCTGCGCAGCGCGGCGAACAGATGCGGATTGTAGCGCGAGACCAGCACCAGCCCGCCGCCGATCAGCAACAGGCCGATCGCCGCCACATAGCCGAAGAACAGCCCATATTGCGCCCGTCGCGAGAACCCCGGGCGCCGATTCCGTGGCGGCGCCATCGCCGTAGGCCTTTCGTCAGACCTGGAGGAGAACGCCGCGGAACATCGGATCCTCGAGCGCGCGGCCGGTGCCCAGCGCCACGCAGGTCAGCGGATCCTCTGCAACGGTGACCGGCAGGCCGGTCTCGTCGCGCAGCACTTCGTCTAGCCCGTGCAGCAGCGCGCCGCCGCCGGTGAGGACGATGCCCTGGTCGACGATGTCCGCCGCCAGCTCCGGCGCGGTGTTCTCCAGCGCGATGCGCACACCCTCGACGATCGTGTTGACCGGCTCGGACAGCGCCTCGGCGATCTGGCCCTGGTTGATCTGGATTTCCTTCGGCACGCCGTTCACCAGGTCGCGACCCTTGATGTGGATCGTCTTGCCGATGCCGTCGACCGGCGGCTTGGCGACGCCGACTTCCTGCTTGATCCGCTCGGCGGTGGCCTCGCCGATCAGCAGGTTGTGGTTGCGGCGGACATAGGAGACGATCGCCTCGTCCATCTTGTCGCCGCCGACGCGCACGCTGGTGGAATAAGCGAGGCCGCGCAGGCTGAGCACCGCGACCTCGGTGGTGCCGCCGCCGATGTCGACGACCATCGAGCCGATCGGCTCGGTCACCGGCATGTCGGCGCCGATCGCGGCAGCCATCGGCTCCTCGATCAGCCACACCTGGCTGGCGCCGGCGTTCGAGGCGGCGTCGCGGATCGCGCGGCGCTCGACCGAGGTGGAGCCCGACGGCACGCAGATCACGATCTCCGGCCAGCGCATGAAGCGGCGCTGCCCGTGCACCTTGCGGATGAAGTGCTTGATCATCTCTTCGGCGACGTCGATGTCCGCGATCACGCCGTCACGCAGCGGGCGAATCGCCTCGATCGAGCCGGGGGTCTTGCCCATCATCAGCTTGGCGTCGTCACCGACCGCCTTGACCTTCTTCACGCCGTTCAGCGTCTCGACCGCCACGACCGAAGGCTCGTTCAGCACGATACCGCGACCGCGCAGATAAACGACGGTATTCGCAGTACCCAGATCGATCGCCATGTCGTGGGACATGAATTTGAAAATGCGGGAGAAAGCCATTGATTGATCCGTCCTGCCGGGTCGGGCGCCCCCCGTCCGGCTGCTCGCACATTGTGTTTCGCCCGTACCCTTTCCGGGACGGAGGAAAATCCGGCCTGGTGTGATGCGGATGCGGGTCGCGGGAGGCCGTCGCTTGGGCTACAGCGAAGGCCATGTCAATACGCCGCCTGCCCGAACACCTTGTCAATCGCATTGCCGCCGGCGAGGTGGTGGAACGCCCCGCCAGCGCGTTGAAGGAACTGGTTGAAAACGCGATCGACGCAGGCGCGACACGGATCGCCGTGAAGCTGGCCGGCGGGGGCATCGAATTGATCGAAGTGATCGACGATGGCTGCGGCATGGCGCCGCCAGAAATGGCCCTCGCGCTGGAGCGCCACGCCACCTCCAAGCTGCCGACCGACGATATCGAGCACGTCGCAACGCTCGGATTTCGCGGCGAGGCGCTGCCCTCGATCGCGAGCGTCGCGCAGCTGACGCTGGAGAGCCGGGTGCGGGGGGCGGAAGGCTGGTCGCTGACGGTTGATAACGGGGCCCGCGTCGCGGAAGGCCCCGCCGCGCTGCCGCCGGGCACGCGGGTGCGCGTGGAGGCGCTGTTCGGCCGCGTGCCGGCGCGGCGCAAGTTCCTGCGCTCGACCCGCGCCGAATATGCCGCCTGCCTCGACGGGATGAAGCGGCTGGCGATGGCGCGGCCCGACATCGCCTTCTCGGTGGAGCATGACGGGCGCCGCGTGCTGAGCGTGCAGGGCGGCGAGAGCCGCCCGGCGCGGGTGGCGGCGCTCACCGACCGGGCGCTGCAGGAGAACAGCGTCGCGATCGATTTCGAGCGCGAGGGGCTGGTGCTCGGCGGGGTCGCCAGCATCCCCACCTTCAACCGCGGCGTGGCCGATCACCAATATCTGTTCGTCAATGGCCGGCCGGTGAAGGACCGGCTGCTCGTCGGCGCGGTGCGCGGCGCCTATGCCGAGATGCTGGCGCGCGATCGGCATCCGGTGGTGGCCTTGTTCCTCGACGTGCCGCCCGAGGTGGTGGACGTGAACGTACACCCGGCCAAGACCGAAGTCCGCTTCCGCGACCCCGCGCTGGCGCGCGGGCTGATCGTCAGCGGGCTGCGCCGGGCGCTCGATGCAGCCGGCCACCGCAGCGTACAGCGGCCGAGCGAGGCGGCGCTGGGGCTGTGGCAGCAGGGGGGCGTTCCCGCTTCAACCCCCTCCTCCTTGGAGGAGGGGTTGGGGTGGAGGGATTCCAGAACGCAGCCTGGTCTCGGTGAGACGCGGCCCCACCCCAACTTCTCTCCTGAGGGGGAGGGGCTGCGGCATTATTCCGGCGCCGTCCGCGATTCCGGCACCTTCTTCGCCTCCCCCCCGCAGGCCCGCGCCGAACCCGCGCGCCACGAGGCGCCGCTCGCTACAGATTTCCCGCTCGGCGTCGCGCGCGGGCAGGTCGCCAAGACCTATATCGTCGCCGAGGCGCAGGACGGGCTCGTCCTGGTCGACCAGCACGCCGCGCACGAGCGGCTGGTGCTGGAGCGTATGCGCCGCGCCATGGCGGGCGGCACCGTGCCGAGCCAAGCGCTGCTCCTCGCCGAAGTCGTCGAACTCGACGAGCCCGGCTGCGACCGGCTCGAAGCCCGGATCGAGGAACTCCGCGCCTTCGGGCTCGAGCTGGAACGCTTCGGCCCGCGCGCGATGCTGGTGCGGGCGGTGCCGGCCGCGCTCGGCACCGGCGACGTCCACGGCCTCGTCACCGATCTCGCCGACGAGCTTGCCAGCTTCGACGAGGCGCTGAGCCTCAAGGAGCGGCTCGACCATGTCGCCGCGACGATGGCGTGCCACGGCTCGGTGCGCGCCGGCCGCATCCTTTCGGTCGCCGAGATGAACGCGCTGCTCCGCGAGATGGAGGTCACCCCCCATTCCGGCCAATGCAACCACGGCCGCCCCACCTGGGTGAAGCTGGCGCATGGGGACATCGAGAAGCTGTTCGGCCGGAAGTGACGGCCGTTCAGCGCTGCTGCGCGTAGCGGACCCGCACCGGCCGACCATCCTTCGTCGCGCTGAGGTCGACGACGCAGATATGGTCCATCCTGCTGTGCGGTCCGCAGCCGATGCCGGCGAATTTGAGCTTGGCATCGTACAACAGCCTGCGGTGGCCGCGATCGGGGACGCCATCGTCGACGATCATCTGCCGGACGATCTGCTCGGCATCGTCGAAGCCATAGGCGATCGCCTCGCCGACGAAGATATCGCCCCCGCGCCGCTTCACCCGCACCCCCGGATCGCTGCCGTCGGCGCCCTTGTGCCCGCGCGCGCCGATCGCGCCCTGCTCGCGCGAGAAATCGGTCGCCGCGAGCGCGAGGATGTCGGCCTGGGTCAGGGGCAGCAGCGGCTCCTGCCGTTCGAGGAAGGCGATCGTCTCGTCGACCACGGCCGTGCCTTCCTTCGTCAGCACGCCGTTATAGTCACCCGGCATGTAGACGATCTCGCCGTCGAAATAGCTGCGATACTGGCGCAGCTTCTCGGCATAGCCGCGTGGATTCACCCGGGCATCGTTGATCTGCGCGAGGACCGAGTCCTCCAGAGTTTGCGCGTGCAGCGCACTCGTGGCGAAAAGCCACAGGAGAGGCGCGCACATCGCGAGTACGCGATGATACATTGGATAAAATCCCAAGCCTCCCGCCGAGATTTTATCTTCACATATCGTGGAATATCAAGCGTAATAATTACGGTTGCGACGAGCTGAAAATCGGCTGGCTCAGACGACCCGGATCAACCCCTCCTGCGCCACGCTCGCCACCAGCCGCCCGTCACGCGCATAGATGCTGCCCCGGTTGAAGCCGCGGCTTTGTCCGGCCCAGGGGCTGTCGGTGGCGTAGAGCAGCCATTCGTCGAAGCGGAACGGCTCGTGCATCCACAACGCGTGGTCGAGACTGGCGGTCTGCACCTGACCGCTCATCCAGCTGACGCCGTGCGGCAGCATGCAGGTGCCGAGCAAGGTCATGTCGCTGGCATAGGCGAGCATCGCGCGGTGCAGCGCGGGATCGTCGGGCAGGGGGGCGACGACGCGGAACCAGCTATATTGCCGGGGTTCGCGCGGTTCGGGCTGGAACCAGTTGCGCGGGTTGACGGGACGAATCTCGATCGGGCGGGCGCGGAGGAAGAAGCGCTTGAACTTCTCCGGGATCTGATCGCGGATTTCGTCGCGCAGCTCGGCCTCGGAACGCAGATCCTCGGGCGGCGGCACGTCGGGCATCGCGTCCTGGTGGTGCAGGCCTTCGGCGGGCAGCTGGAAGGAGGCCGCCATGTTGAGGATCGGCTTGCCCTTCTGCATCGCGATCACGCGGCGATTGGCGAAGCTGCGCCCCTCGAAGTCGCGCACCACCCGGTAGAGGATCGGGTGGTTCTCGTCGCCCGGCCGCATGAAATAGGCGTGGAGCGAGTGGGCGACCTTGCCGTCCTCCACCGAGCGCTGCGCCGCCTGCAGCGCCTGCGCGATCACCTGCCCGCCGAACACCCGGCCGACCCCGCCGGGCTGGCGGGCGCCGCGATAGAGATCGGTGTCGAGCGTCTCGACATCCAGCAGCGTGGTGAGGCCGGCGACCAGCGCTTCGGGGGACCTGGGTTCCTCCATCAGTAGCCGGCCGCCTCCGCCAGCGCGTTGGCGTGATAGTTGGAATCGCCGAACATCTCGGCCAGCACGCGGGCGCGCTTCATGTAGAAGCCGATGTCGTACTCGTCGGTCATGCCGATGCCGCCGTGCATCTGGATACCCTCCTGCACGGCAAGCGTGGTGGCAAGCCCGGTCATCGCCTTGGCGATCGCGACGGCCTCGTCGGCCGGTTCGCCGGCATCGAGCAGCTGCTGCGCCTTGAGCGTGGCGGCGCGGGCGACTTCCAGCTCGCTGTAGAGGTGCGCGGCGCGGTGCTGGAGCGCCTGGAAGCTGCCGATCAGCGTCCCGAACTGCTTGCGTTCCTTGAGATAGCCGAGCGTCATGTCGCTCGCCCCCGCACCGACGCCGAGCAGTTCGGCGGAAGCCCCGGCACCCGCCGCGCGCAGGAGCCGGCCGAGCGGATCGGCGCCCGCATCGATCTCGCCCACCACCGCATCGGCGGTGACCTCGACACCGTCGAAGGTCGCGTGCGCGGCAAGGCTGGAGTCGGCGAGGCGCTCGGGGCGGAGGTCGAGCCCGGCGGCCTTGGGGTCGATCGCGAACAGGGTGATGCCGGCCGTATCGGTATCGCTGCCGGCGGTGCGGGCGGTGACGAGGATCAGGTCGGCGGCATGGGCCTGGTGGGCGAAACGCTTGGCGCCGGTCAGGCGGAAGCCGTTGCCTGCGCGCTCGGCCTTGAGGGCCACGGCGCGGCCGAACTTGGGCTTCTCGTCATGCGCGATGGCGATCACCGCCTCGCCGGCCGCGATGCCGGGGAACCAGCGCTCGGCATGGCCGGTGCCCTTCAGCGCCTCGACCGCGGCGACGGCGGTGGAGAGGAAGGGAGAGGGGGTGAGGTTCCGCCCGATCTCCTCCAGCACCACGCCCGCCTCGACATGGCCGAGGCCCAGGCCGCCCGATGCTTCAGGGATCAGGATGCCGGTAAGGCCCATCTCGGCGAACTGCTTCCACAGGTCGCGGCTGAAGCCGGTGGGGTCCTTGGCGTCGCGAAGGGCGCGCAGGTGGCGGACGGGGGCGTGTTCGGCGACGAAGTCGCGCGCGGTGTCGCGGAGCATCGTCTGTTCGTCGTTGAGGTAGAGCGGCATGGCTGGGTCCCGATGATTGATGTCACGAGCGCGCGGTTCGCTGCCCCGGTCTCCGCCGGGGCGCCCGCTGCCTCAGCCCGGCAGTTCGAGGATGCGCTTGGCGACGATGTTGAGCTGGATCTCGCTCGTCCCGCCCTCGATCGAATTGGCCTTGGTGCGCAGCCAGGCGCGGGGCCTGGCGCCCTTGGTCGAGGCCTCGCTCTCCCATTCGAGCGCGTCCGATCCGCCGGCCGCCATGATCAGCTCGTGGCGCTGCTTGTTCAGTTCGGTGCCGACATATTTCATCATGCTCGGCTGGGCGGGGTGGGCGCGACCCGCCTTGAGTTCGTCGAGGAACCGCTCGGACATCGCCGAGAAGGCGCGCATCCGCACCTCGAACAGCGCGATCTGGCCGCGGAGCAGCGGATCGGCGAGCTTCCCCTGCGCATCGAGCCCGATCGTCGCGATCGCGCCTTCGATCAGCGGATTGCCGCCGGCGCGGTCGAGGCCCATGCCGGAGATCATCTCGCGCTCATGGCCGAGCAGATATTTGGCGACGTCCCAGCCCTTGTTCTCGTCGTGCACGCGCTGCGATTTCGGCACGCGCACATTGTCGAAGAACGTTTCGCAGAACGGCGAATAGCCCGAGATCAGCAGGATCGGCTTGGTCGAGACGCCGGGCGAGGCCATGTCGAACAGCACGAAGCTGATCCCGCCCTGCTTGGACTCCTTGGAGGTGCGGACGAGGCAGAAGATCCAGTCGGCCTTGTCGGCATAGCTGGTCCACACTTTTTGGCCGTTCACCACATAATGGTCGCCCGCGTCCTCGGCCCAGGCCTGCAGCCCGGCGAGGTCCGAGCCGGCATTGGGTTCCGAATAGCCCTGGCACCAGCGGATCTCGCCGCGCGCGATCCTGGGCAGATGCTCGAGCTTCTGTTCTTCGGTGCCGTATTTGAGCAGCGCCGGCCCGAGCATCGAAATGCCGAAGCTGTTGAGCGGCGTGCGCGCGCCCATCCGCTTCAGTTCCTCGCGGAGGATCTTGGTCTCTGCCGGGGAGAGGCCGCCGCCGCCATATTGCGTGGGCCAGTCGGGTACCGTCCAGCCGCGTTCCGCCATCCGGTCCATCCAGAGCTTCTGGTCGGGATGCGCCCAGTCGGGATTGCGCCCGCCCCAGACGATGTCCTTCTCGGACCGGATCGGTTCGCGCATCGAAGGCGGGCAGTTTGCCTCCAGCCAGGCGCGGGTCTGCTCACGGAACTGCTCAAGCTGCACGGTCATCATCCTCTCCTCGCATCCTCTCCGCCAGGGAGAGGGCGGGCGGGGCGACGGTTTGTCCCGTCTTGTCCCCACCCGCGCCCGACGGCGCTGTTTAGCGGTTGAACTTCTCGCCCTTCTCCGCCTTCTCGCGGAGCAGCGGGGCGACTTCGAAGCCGTATTTTTCCAGGCCCTCGACGATCTTCTTCAGGCCTTCGGTGTCGGCCCAGAACATCGGCCCGCCCCGGTACGGGGGCCAGCCATAGCCATAGACCCACACCACATCGATGTCGCTTGCCCGCTGGGCCATGCCCTCGGCGAGGATCAGCGCGCCTTCGTTGACCATGGTGTAGAGCGTGCGGACGACGATCTCCTCCTCGGTGATCTCGTGGCTCGGCACATTGAGCTTGCCGCGCCATTCCTCGATCAGCTCGGCGACGCGCGGCGAGTTGGAAGGCGTCCGCTTCTCGTCATAATCGTAGAAGCCGGCGCCCTTTTTCTGGCCCCAGCGGCCTTCGGCGGCGAGCGCGTCGCGGATATTCTCGATGCGGGTCGGGTCGCGGTGCCAGCCGATATCGACGCCGGCGAGATCGGCCATCTGGAACGGCCCCATCGGCATCCCGAAGGCGACATGCACCTTGTCGATCTGCTCGGGCGTCGCGCCTTCGAGCAGCATCGTGTTCGCCTCGATCTGGCGCGGCATCAGCATGCGGTTGCCGATGAAACCGTAGCAAACGCCCGCGATTACCGCGACCTTCTTGATCTTCTTCGACAGCGCCATGGCGGTGGCCAGCACGTCGTCGGCAGTCTTGGCGCCGCGGACGATCTCCAGCAGCTTCATCACATTGGCGGGCGAGAAGAAGTGCAGTCCCAGCACGTCCTGCGGGCGGCTGGTGGCGGCGGCGATCTCGTCGATGTTGAGATAGCTGGTGTTCGAGGCAAGGATCGCGCCGGGCTTGGCGATCTTGTCGAGCCGGCCGAAGACGTCCTTCTTCACGTCCATGCTCTCATAGACGGCCTCGATGATCAGGTCGCACTCGGCGAGATCGTCGAAGTTCAGCGTGGGCTTGAGCAGCCCCATCGCCTTCTCCACCTGATCGGCGGTCATCCGGCCCTTGGCAGCGGTCGCCTCGTAATTCTTGCGGATCGTGCCCGTGCCGCGATCGAGCGCGTCCTGCGCCATCTCGACGATGGTGACCGGCACGCCCGCCGACAGGAAGTTCATGCTGATCCCGCCGCCCATCGTCCCGGCGCCGATCACGCCGACGCGCTTGATGTCGCGCAACTGGATGTCCTCGGCGATGCCGTCGATCTTGGCGGCCTTGCGCTCGGCGAAGAAGATGTGGCGGAGGGCGGCCGATTGCTGGCCCATGATCAGCTTCATGAAGCCCATGCGCTCGGCCTGGACACCCTCGGCATAAGGCTTGCCGGCGGTCTGCTCGATCAGGTCGACGATCGTGTTCGGCGCGTCGAGCCCGCGGAAGCGCTTGGCATTGGCGGCGCGGAACTTGGCGAAGGTCTCGGGATCGACGGTGACCGGGCGCTCGCTGGAGCGCGAGACGGGCTTACCGATCACCTCGTTCGCGAAGGCGACGGCGTCGGCGAGCAGGCTGTCCTCACCGGCGAGGCGGTCGACCAGCCCGGCGTCCTTGGCTTGGGCGGCGGAAATGGGATCGCCCTTGGTCGCCATCTCCAGCGCCACTTCGACGCCTGCGACGCGCGGCATCCGCTGCGTGCCGCCCGCGCCGGGAAGGATACCCAGCTTCACTTCGGGCAGGCCGAACTTCGCCGAGGGCACGGCGATGCGATAGTGCGACGCCAGCGCCACTTCGCAGCCGCCGCCCAGCGCGGTGCCGTGGACGGCCGCGATCACCGGCTTGTCGAGCGCCTCGATCGCGTCGACCAGTACCGGCAGCGACGGCTCGGCCATCGCCTTGCCGAATTCGGTGATGTCGGCACCCGCAAAGAAGGTCTTGCCGGCGCAGGTGATGACGACCGCCTGGATGCTGTCATCGCTCCTGGCTTCTTCGATGCCGGCCTGCAGCCCCTGCCGCACCGCCGCGCCCAATGCGTTCACCGGCGGATTGTCGGAGATGAGGATCAGGACGGGGCCCTGACGGCTGGTGGTAATCACGGACATGTGTGCGAACTCCTTGGTTCGGAAGGCCGGCCGGTGGCCGGGATTGGGGTGTAAAGCAGGGGCGGGCGCGGCGGCGAAGGACGTACCGCACCACCCGCCGTCATCCCCGCGGAGGCGGGGATCCATTCGCCTGTGCGCTGGGGGAAAGAACCGGCCCGCCAGCGCCAATGGATCCCCGCCTTCGCGGGGATGACGGTGGGAAAGGAGGGGAGGGGTTCCCGCATCACCGCGTCAGCGCCGAATAGATCAGCGTCTTCAGCTCTCGCCGGATCGGGTAGAGCATCGACGGCGAGAACTGCGTCATGAACACCATCGAGATCCGCTCGACCGGATCGACGAAGAAGGCCGTGGAGAACATGCCGCCCCAGTAGAATTCGCCGGTCGAGCCCGGGATCAGCGTCTTGGCGACGTCCAGGTTGATCGCGAAGCCCAGCCCGAAACCGGTGCCGGCGTTGGTCGCCTCGCTGAACAGCGCACGCGACATCGCGGCCAGGTCGCTGCCGCCCGGCAGGTGGTTGGTGGTCATCAGGTCGATCGTCTTGGGCGATACGATCCGCACGCCGTCCAGCACGCCGCGGTTCAGCAGCATGGTGTTGAAGCGGTGATAGTCGAGCGCGGTCGAGACCAGCCCACCGCCGCCCGAAACGAGTTTGGGGAATCGCGACCAGGCCGAAGCCTCGCCGCGGTCGTAGAGCACGCGGCCGTTGCCTTCCTGCATCGTCCAGCAATCGGACAGGCGGTGAATCTTGTCCTCCGGCACCTGGAAGAAGGTGTCGCGCATGCCCAGCGGCGCGAAGATCCGCTCGACAAAGAATTGGTCGAGCGACAGGCCGGACACCCGCGCCACCACCGCGCCCAGCACATCGGTGGAGACCGAGTAGTTCCATTCCTCGCCCGGCGAGAATTCGAGCGGCAACCGGCCCAGCGCCGCGACGAATTCGTCGAGCGTCAGATTGCCGTGCCAGCTCTCAATCCGTCCCTCGCGATAGGCGGCATCGACATTGGTGCGGTTCTGGAAGCTGTAGGTAAGCCCCGAGGTGTGGCGGAGCAGGTCGACCATCCGCATCGGCTGCGCGGTCGGACGGGTGACGAAGGGCACGCCGCCGCCTCCGCCGGCATAGACGCCCACGCCCTTCAGCTCAGGCAGGACATGGTGGACGGGCGTGTCGAGCGCGACGAGCCCTTCCTCCACAAGCATCATGAAGGCGAGGCTGGTGATCGGCTTGGTCATCGAGGCGATGCGGAACAGCGTCGACTCGTCGACCGCCGCGCCGCCCTCGCGCGCCGCGCCCTGGTGCGAGAAATGGACGATCCGCCCGTCGCGCGCGAGCAGCAGCTGCGCGTGCGGGAGCTTGCCGGAATCGAGATAACGCGTCTTCACAAAGGCATCGATCCGCGCCAGCCGGGCGGCATCGAATCCATGGGCGATCGGGTCGTCGATTTCCATCGCTGGCGGCATACCTCTCGTTCGAAACGCGTGCAATGCACCTTCTGGCGGGTGCCTGCTTTCTATTGCCTTGAGCGCGCGGCAAATCAACACTAACGTGGGCTCCGGTTGGTCAACGAGCCAAACCCAAAGTTCAGAAAGTCGATGGAGAGAGCTGCCTTGACCCTTGAACCGATCGTGCCCTTGCCCCCCGACTGGCCCAAAGCCCCGCTCGCCGCCGTGGATGCGATGCTCACCGCACCCGGCGCCAAGTTCGAATTCGAGACCGTGGAGATCCGCGGCGTGCCCACGCGCGTGTGGAAGAACGCGCCGCCGACGGCCGCGATCCTCGCGCGGCTGGCGCGCGGGTTCGGCGATCGACCCTTCACCATCTACCAAGACGAGCGGGTCAGCTACGAAGCGAATTATCGCGCCACCTGCCATCTCGCCTCGTGGATGCAGGCCAAGGGCGTGGCCAAGGGCGACCGTGTCGCGCTGGCGATGCGCAACCTGCCCGAATGGCCGACGATCTTCTTCGCCGCGGTAAGCATCGGCGCGATCCTGGTGCCGCTCAACGCCTGGTGGACCGGCGCGGAGCTCGACTATGGCATGAAGGATTCGGGCGCGAAGCTGCTGTTCGTCGACGGCGAGCGGCACGAGAGGCTCAAGCACTGCTACGCCGCGCTCCCCGATCTGGAGCAGGTGGTGGTGAGCCGTGCCTGTTCGCCGCTGGAAGGCGATGCAGTCGCGCTGGAATCGATCCTGGGACCGTGCAACAGCTGGGCGGACCTGACCGACATCGCCTTCCCCGAAGTGGGGATCGCGCCGGATGACGACGTCACGCTGTTCTACACCAGCGGCACCACCGGCAATCCCAAGGGAGCGGTGGGCACGCATCGCAACCTGATGACCAACATCCTCACCGCCGGCTATTCGGTCGCACGATCGATGCTGCGCCGGGGTGAGGTGCCGCCCGCCGCGCCGCCCTACAAGGTGGGGCTGCTGGTGATCCCGCTGTTCCACGTCACCGCGTGCAGCGCCGGGCTGATGGCGCTGATCGCCGCCGGCGGCACGGTGGTGTTCATGCGCCGCTGGGAACCGATCGAGGCGATGGAGATCATCCAGCGCGAAAAGGTCAACCAGACCGGCGGCGTGCCGACCATCGCCTGGCAGCTGCTCGAACATCCCGAGCGACAGAACTACGACCTGTCGAGCCTGGAGAGCATCTCCTATGGCGGCGCGCCCTCGGCGCCCGAGCTGGTCAAGCGCATCTTCCAGGAATTCGGCGCGCTGCCCGGCAATGGCTGGGGGATGACCGAGACGATGGCGACCGTCACCCACCATCTCGGCGAGGAATATCTCGCCCGGCCGACCAGCGCCGGGCCGCCGGTGCCGGTTGCCGAGCTCAAGATCATGGACGTCGACGGCACCCGCGAACTGCCGGTCGGCGAGGTCGGCGAGCTCTGGGCCAAGGGGCCGATGATCGTGAAGGGCTATTGGAACAAGCCCGAGGCGACGGCGGAGACCTTCCGCGACGGCTGGGTGCGCACCGGCGATCTGGCGCGGCTGGACGAGGAAGGATTCCTCTATGTCGTCGATCGCGCCAAGGATATCATCATCCGCGGCGGCGAGAACATCTATTCGTCCGAGGTGGAGGACGTGCTCTACGCGCACCCGGCGGTGACCGACGCAGCGCTGATCGGCGTGCCGCATCGCACGCTGGGCGAGGAGCCGGTGGCGGTGGTCCACCTCGCGCCGGGCACATCGGCGACCGAGGCGGAACTGCAGAACTTCGTCCGCGCGCGGATCGCGGCGTTCAAGGTGCCGGTGACGATCCGATTCTCGGCGGAGACGCTGCCGCGCAACGCCAACGGCAAGATCCTGAAAAAGGATCTCAAGGCGCTGTTCGTTACCGACAAGGCGGCGTGAGAGAGTTCGTATCCTCCCCCGCAAGGGGGAGGTGGCAGGCGCAGCCTGACGGAGGGGGAGGACGCCCGGCGCTGGTTCGTCGCCTACCTCCCCCTCCGTCGCCTTCGGCGCCACCTCCCCCTGGCGGGGGAGGATTGGGTCCTGCTTGTCCCCCTCCCGCTTCTTCTGGTCCCCCTCCCGCAAGCGGGAGGGGAGCGTTGCAGGCAGGGACGGGGCCTCAGCCCCTCACACCAGGTGGATCGCCGTCCCCGCCGCCGCTGCGGCTGCCGCAATCTCCGCCGGCGGCGTCTGGTCGGTCACCAGATCATGGACGTCGGCGAACCGGGCGACCTGGACGAAGCCCGGCTTGTCGAACTTGGTGGCGTCGCACAGCACCGCGACACGCCGCGCCTGGGGCAGCAGGCTGCGCTTGAACGCGGCCTCGCCCGCGTCGAAGTCCAGAAAGCCGCGCACCGGATCGACCGCACCCATCGACAGCACGGTCAGGTCAGGCGCGAACTGGCGGCAATAGTCGATCGCCTCGCTGCCGAATGCCGCATGGTAATCGGGATCGATCGCGCCGCCTGCGACGAACAATCGCTGGCCGGGATGGCCCAGCACCTGCGCGGCGATCTCCATGCTGTTGGTGATCACCGTCAGGTCGCGCACATGGCCGAGCGCGCGGGCGAGCCACAGGGTTGTCGTGCCCGAATCGAGCATCAGCGTCATGCCGGGCCGAACCAGCGCCACCGCCCGCTCGGCGATGCGTTGCTTGGCCTCCGCCTGGTCGCGCAGCCGCTGGCGATAGGGCGGCTCCAGCACCCCGCCGGGCAGGCAGACGCCGCCATGGATCTTCTGCACGCGCCCGGCCTGTTCCAACTGGCGCACGTCGCGGCGGATCGTCTCCTCGGACACGTCGAACCGCTCGGCCAGCTCGCCGATCGAGCATTGGCCGCGTTGCTCCAGCAGGTCGAGCAGCGTCGTCAGGCGAGCATTCTGCGGTGCGCGGGCCGACAGCGTCCTGGCGGGCATGTCCATGCTTTCCATGCGTCTCCTCTACCAGCGTAACCGCAACGCGAGAACCCACAAGGGAACGTTCAAATCCACACAAAACAACAAATAATGTCACATACGAGTCACGAAGGGATCCTAGGCGCCGCTCCGGGGGCGGCCAGGGCAGGCGTGCCCCCCACACACACAAGGGAGGGCAATATGGCATTCACCTACCGCGCGGCGCTCGCCGCGCTGGCCGTCGGCGCGAGCTGCATCTCGATGGCCGCCGCCGCGCAGGACGCGGCGTCGCAGAGCCAGGACGATGGCGAGGTCGTCGTCAACGGCTACATCGCCTCGCTCGCCAAGGCGCGCGAGCTGAAGCGTGCGTCCAACATCATGAAGGACGTGATCGTCGCTGAGGACATGGCGAAGTTTCCCGAACTCAACCTGGCGGAATCGATCCAGCGCCTGCCGGGCGTCGCGATCAACCGCGAGGCCGGCGAGGGCCGCCGCATCACGCTGCGCGGTCTCGGTCCCGAATTCACCCGCGTCCAGCTGAACGGCATGGAAGTGCTGGGCAATGTCGATTCGGCGATGGACAGCCGCGGCCAGCGCTCGCGCGATCGCGCCTTCGATTTCAACATCTTTGCGTCCGAGCTGTTCTCACGCGTCGAGGTGGAGAAGAGCTATCAGGCATCGCAGGCCGAAGGCGGCATGGCCGGCACCGTCGGCCTGTTCACCGCCAAGCCGCTCGAGCAGAAGCAGGGGCTGACCGGCGCGATCTCGGCCAAGCTCGGCACCAACAGCTTCACCAAGGATGCGCAGCCGCGCGTCGCCGCGATGCTCAGCCAGAACTGGGGCGATCGCTTCGGCATCCTGCTCTCGGTCGCCTATTCGAAGCGCAAGACGGAGGAGCAGGGCTACAACACCTATTCGCCGACCCAGCTGAGCGCGAGCAAGATCGCCGACTATCTGGGCAAGGGCCTCGACATCGCAGCGCTCACCGCCGACCAGCAGGCCAAGTTCAAGTCGGGCGACCTGGTGTTCGCCTCGGGCAACCGCCTGTCGGTGTGGGACGCCAAGCAGGAGCGCCTGGGCCTGACGCTCGCCACCCAGTGGCGCCCGGCGGACAACCTGCTGTTCACGCTGGACGGCCTGCACGGCGAGTTCACCACCCACCGCGACGAATATCATCTGGCGACGCGGCCCAACAACACCTCCGGCTCGGTGATCTTCGATACCACCTCGAAGATCAACTCGATCCACTGGGACAACACCAACTTCGTCGATGCGATCAGCGTCGACAACGTCACCTATGCCAGCGAGCATCGCCGTTCGCTGAACAAGAACAAGTTCAACCAGATCGCGCTGACCGGCAAATGGGACGCCAGCGACAGCCTGACCTTCGACGGCCATGTCGGCTATGAGGATTCGAAGTACACCACCCCGTACGACGACAAGCTGTACCTGCGCGCCTATGGCGGCATGACCACCACCTATGCCCCCGATGGCAAGAGCGCGACCAACAGCTATCGCTGGAACACCACCGACCCGTCGAAATACGAGTTCAAGGAATTCTACTTCCGCGAATTCTGGAACAAGACCAGCCTGAAGGAAGGCGTCGGCAACGCCGCGCTGAAGCTGAGCGACGTGTTCACGCTGCGCGCCGGCGCCAGCTATCGTCGCTACGAAACCTCCGGCTCCGAAGTGTATAATGACGGCAAGTTCCGCAACTTCACCGGCACGCCGGTGACGCCCTATGCGGTGGTGTTCAGCCAGAACAAGGCGGCGAGCTGGATCACCGGCGATTATGCCAAGGCGTTCGCGACCTACAACGCCGCGCACACCACCGCCGGCGCGACCGACATCGAGAACACCTACAAGGTGATCGAATCGACCACGGCGGGCTATGGCCAGCTCGAGTGGAACGCGCCGCTGGGCGGCATGCGCCTGCGCGGCAATATCGGCCTGCGGGCGTACTTCACCGATCTCGACAGCACCGGCTTCATCACCAACAGCAACGATACGCCGATCGGCACCAACGTCACCGGTTCGCACTATTCGGGCGTGCTGCCGACGCTGAACGCCACGCTGGAAGTGACGCCGAGCTTCCTCCTCCGTTTCGCAGCGGCGAAGAACATCAACCGCCCGGGCCTCAGCTCGGTCGCGGCCTCGGGCAGCGCCAATGCGGACAGCGGCAAGATCACCGCGAGCATCGGCAACCCGAACCTCAAGCCGTACAAGGACAACTCCGTCGAAGCCTCGGCCGAATGGTATTTCGGCAAGGTCGGCCTGATCTCGGTGGGCGTGTTCCACAAGGACATCCAGAACCTCGTGGTCTCGCAGACGCTGAAGAATGTGCCGTTCAGCACGACCGGGCTGCCGCTCTCGACGCTGCCGGGGGTTACCGCCACCACCAATGTCGACGAGTTCACCCAGCCGATCAACCAGGCCAGGGCCTATGTGACGGGCCTCGAGCTCGCTGCCCAGAGCAACTTCACCTTCCTGCCGGCGCCGTTCGACAAGCTGGGCATGGCGGCGAACCTGACGCTGCTCGATTCGAATGCGCCCTACAAGGGCACCGACAACCCGGTCCCGGGCCTGTCGAACACCAACGCCAACGCGACGCTCTATTACGAGACCAGGCGCTGGGGCATCCGCGGATCGATGAACTATCGCTCGTCGTATCTGCGCACCGCCTATGACGGCAAGGATCCGACCAGCGAGGACGGGTTCGACGGCACGGTCTATGTCGATGCGGCGGCGTTCTTCAACGTGACCGACCGGGTGCGGCTGACGATCGACGCGATCAACCTCACCAACGAGACCGAGGTCCAGTACAACAGCATCTATCACCGCCTGCACAACGAGACGCGCAGCGGCACCACCTTCTTTGCCGGGATCGGCGTGAAGTTCTGATTTCCTCCCCCCGAGGATGCACTGGCCGGCCCGGGGTTCGCCCTCGGGCCTGCCTTTTTGTTCAGCTCGCCGGGCCGGTTCCGTCCAGCCAGCCTGCCGCGCGCAGGGCCTGCACGTTGGCGCGGGCGACCGGCACCTCGCGACCGTCGAACAGGCGCAGCTTCCAGTTGCGCTCCTGCCGGACGGCGCCGGCGACCGCATCGCTGGCGACCCACCAGCTGCGGTGCACGCGCTCGCCCCGGCCTTCCAGCTGCGCCACCGCATCGCGCATCCGCATCAGCAGCAGGGCGTTGCCGTGGACCGTATGGACGCGGACATAATGGTCCTCGTTTTCCAGGCAGAGGATCGGGCCGCGCAGATGCGGCGGCAACTGGTCGAGCAGGGCAGGGGCGGCCGGTGCATCTGCGCCCGGCGGCGGCGCATCCTCCTCGGCAGTCGCGGCAGGCGCGAGTGGCATTGCCGTGGAGCCTTCGGCCGGCCCGGCACCGCGACCGGCGAGCAGCTGCACCATGGTGACGGTGGCACCGATGATCAGCGTCTGCACATAGGCACTTACCAGCGTCGCGCCGGGCACCATGTGCCAGGCCGGGCCGGCGGAGGCGAAGACGATCACCATGCTCGTCGGAAAGGCTCCGAACGCGCAGGCGGCGGCGATTGCCACCAACCGCGGCAGGCCGGTCTGGCGTGCCAGCGCGCCGCCTGCGGCGATCACCGGCCGGAAGAAGACGTAACCGGTGACCAGATACAGCGCCCAGTGCAGCAGACGCGGGCCGATCGGAGTCGCGTAGGAACCGAACGGCCCGAGCGCGGCGAGCACCAGGATCAGTGCTGCCAGCACTGCCAGCTCGGCGGGAAGCCTGTGGCGGGGCATCAAAGGAGCTGCCCGTTCACGGTTCGCGAACGGTTCGCGCGCTGGGGCGCCGTGCCGTTTGCGAACCCGGCCAGGCCATCGGCGGAAACGCGCTCGCCAGCGCCGGGGGGCGCGGGAAGATGGGGCGACAGGAGGCACTGATGAACGACCTTGCACATTCCGGCTATGCTATCCCTCGGCGCGACCGGCTGATCGTCACGCTGGGCGTGATTGCCGGCGGCGCCATATTGCTCGCATTCGCGCATGGCCTTGCAAGCGGCGCCGTCGCCCGGTCAAGCATGCGCAACCTCTGGCTGGTGCTGCATCTGGTCGCGGTGCTGCCGGCGCTGCCGCTCGGCGCCTATGTGCTGGCCCGCCGCAAGGGCGACGCGCTGCACCGCGCGCTCGGCAAGCTGTGGGCGGTGTTGATGCTCGCCGCGGCGCTGACCAGTTTCGGGCTGCGGGGCATGACCGGCAGCTTCAGCGCGATCCACCTGCTTTCGATCGTCGTGCTGGTGATGATCCCGCGCGGCATCCTGCTCGCCCGCCGCCATCGGATCGAGGCGCACCGACGCGTGATGTCGCTGACCTATCTCGGCCTTGCCGTGGCAGGGCTGTTCACGCTGCTGCCGGGGCGGCTGCTCGGCACCTGGCTGTTCCGCTGAGTCCGCACCTCCAGGTCGACCATCGCCACCCCTTCGTCCAGCTCCCGCACGCGCGCGATCACGTCCCCGCCAGGCGAGACGATCACGGTGCAGCCATAGCTCAGCCGGCCGCCGCACGAGCCTGCCACATCGGCTGAAACCACCCAGCAGCCGGTTTCCCGTGCCCGCGCGACAAGGTTGGCGAGGCTCTTGGCCCGCCAGCGTTCGGCGATTGCCGGGCGGAGAAGGTTGTTCAGCGGGTAGAGGATCAGTTGCGCGCCTTGCTCCACCAGCCGGGCCGCGGCTTCCGGATGATTGGCGTCGTTGCAGATGTTGATGCCGTAGCGGAGGCATGATCGCGTGAAGACCGGAAATTCGGCGCCAGGCGTCACGCCGGCCTCGTTGGGATGCGCCTTGGCGTAGCGGCCGACGATATGGCCAGCCTCGATCACGAACGCGCTGTTGAACCATTTGCCATCAAGGGCCTCGAACGCGCCGACGACCAGCGTCGTGGCGAAGCCAGCGGCTCGTTCGCACAGCGCGGCGAGGGCGGCCGCGCCCGCTTCCGCCCGCGCCCGAATAGTGCCTTCTTCGTAGGAATGTCCGAGCAGCCAGGCTTCCGGGAACAGCAACAGGTCGACGCCCTCGGCGTCCGCCCAGCGCAGCCGCTCGACGATTGCGCCACAGGCCTGCTCGGCGTCGTCGAACACGGGGCGACACTGGACGGCGGCGACACGCATGGCGATGCGTTACTCGACGGCCAGCACACGGCCGATGGCGTCGCGCCACCCTGCGAGCCGAACCGCCCGTACCTCCGGCTCCATCTGGGGCTCGAACGTCCGGATCGTGCCGCGCATCGCCGCCGCGTCGTCGAGGCTGGCGAACAGGCCGCAGCCGACCCCCGCCAGCATCGCCGCGCCTAGTGCGGTCGTCTCCGCGAAGTCGGGGCGATCGACGGGCAGGGCCAGCATGTCCGCCAGATCCTGCGCGATCCAGTCGTTGGTGATCATGCCGCCATCGACGCGCAGCCGCCCCCATTTCGCACCGTCGGCAGCGAAGGCTGTCTCCAGGTCGTGACTTTGGTGCGCCATGGCCTCCAGCGCGGCCCGGACGATGTGCGCGCGGCCCGACGAGAAGCTGAGGCCGGAGATGGTCGCACGCGCTTCGGGCTCCCACCAGGGTGCGCCCAGGCCGGTGAGTGCCGGCACGCAATAGACGCCGCCATTGTCGGGCACCGAGCGGGCCAGCGTTTCGGCTTCCGGCGCGGTGGCGATCATCCCCAGCGAATCGCGCAGCCATTGGACAAGGCTGCCGGCGACGAAGACGGATCCTTCCAGCGCATAGGTCCGCCGCCCGCCCAGCTGCCACAGCACCGTCGAGAGCAGCCGATGGCGCGAACGCGGCTGGAGCGTGCCGGCATTGGTGAGCACGAACGCGCCGGTGCCATAGGTCGCCTTGGTGTCGCCCGGGGTTAGGCAGGCCTGGCCGATCGTCGCCGATTGCTGGTCGCCGGCCAGCCCGCAGATCGGGATGGCGCCGCCAAAGGCGCGTGTCACCTCGAAGTGACCGGCGCAATCGACGATTTCGGGCAAGGCGGCGCGCGGCGCGTCGAACTGGTCGACCAGTCCGTCGCTCCAGCCACCGCTGCCCAGGCCCATCAGCAGCGTGCGCGAGGCGTTCGTCGCGTCGGTGATGTGGAGGCCGCCGGTCAGCTTCCATACCAGCCAGCTCTCCACCGTGCCGATGGCCAGCCGGTCGCCCGCTGCCTTCAGCTGCGGCCAGTTCGTCATCGCCCAGGCGATCTTGGTGCCGGAGAAATAGGGATCGAGCAGCAGCCCGGTGCGCGCCTGGATGCCGGGTTCCTCGCCCGCCTCGCGCAGCTTGAGGCACAGGCCTGCGCTACGCCGATCCTGCCAGCTGATCGCGGGGGCGAGCGGCTCGCCCGTCACCTTGTCCCAGAACACCACCGTCTCGCGCTGGTTGGTGATGCCGATCGCGGCGATTCGCTGCGGGCCGCCCGCCAGCGCGACCACAGCCGCGGCGCAGGCATGGCTCTGCCGCCAGATTTCATCGGCATCGTGTTCGACCAGCCCGGGCCCCGGATAATGCTGCGTCAGTTCTGCAGATCGACTTGCAACGCATTGGCCCGATGGCGTGAAGAGCATCGCTCGGGTCGAGGTGGTGCCCTCGTCGATCACAAGAAGCAATTCGGCCATGTAATTTAGGCTAGCTGGCAATAGATGTGGCCGCAATTGCGCCGTGTTAGCGCCCTGCATTGCCGCGACACGACCGCGCCTCTACACTGTACCAGAAAGGGATTTTCGCGTGGACCAGCGTACGGGCATGATGGGTGGAGACGGCGGTGACGCGGGAGGCGTTCCCGACAACATCGCGGCCGCCGACATGCCCGACCATTGGGACGGCGAGGAGGCGCCGCCGACCTTGCGGCGTGACCGGCTGATGGCGGCGCTGGTGCTGATCGCGGGTATGGGGCTGGTGCTGGCGCTGCCCTTCGCGCTCCAGGCCGGCGCGCGCTTTTTCCTGCCGGTCACGGCCTCGCTGGTGATCGCGATCGCGCTGGTGCCGCTGCTCGAATGGCTGGAACGGCATCGCCTGCCGGCGCCGATCGCCGCGTTCGTGTGCGTGCTGCTGTTCCTCACCGCGGCGAATGTCGCGCTGGCATCGATCGTCGTACCGGCCTGGCAGTGGATCCGCCGGTTGCCGGAGAGCGTGCCCAAGATCCAGCACAACCTCGAACCGCTGATCCGCTTCTATTCGAACCTCGAGCGGTTCGTGAACAAGACGCTGAACAATTTCGCCTCGGCACCGGTGCGCCAGCCGGTGGTGCAGGCCGCCCAGCCGCCGACGTCGCTGATGGACCTGTTCACCACCTCGGCCCCGTCGGCGCTGATCGAGATGTTCTTTGCGATTCTCGTCATCTATTTCTTCCTGTCCGGCTGGACCCGGCTGCGCCGCCGCGCGATCACCAGCCGGGCCAGCTTCGGCGGCGCGATGGCGACGGCGCGGGTGATCCAGGACGTGGTCGACGACACTTCGGCCTATCTGGGCACGATCACGCTGATCAACTTCACCCTGGGGCTGATCGTCGCGGGCGCGCTGTGGCTGATGGGGATGCCCACGCCGCTGATGTGGGGCGGCCTCGTCGCGCTGCTCAACTACATTCCGTACATCGGCCCGGTGATCGCCGCGCTGCTGCTCGCAGTGGGCGGGCTGATGTCCTATGCCGATATCGGCACGGCGATGGTGCCGCCGGCGATCATGATCGCCGCGCATCTGGTGGAGGCCAACGTCGTCACACCGCTCATCGTCGGCCACCGGCTGACGATCAACCCGATCATGATCCTGATCTCGCTGAGCTTCTGGGGGTGGGTGTGGGGGACCACCGGCGCGCTGCTGGCGGTGCCGCTGCTGATCATCATCCAGACCGTGCTCAACGCTGCCGGCAAGCCGGACATCGCCGGATTCCTGTTCGAGCAGGGCACGCTGGTGCGCGATCCGGCGGACATTCGTTCGCGTCGTCGCGCGAACCTCGATCAATCCGGTTGACAGCCCCAAAACACGCAGCTAGGTGCCGCCTCCTCGCTTGGCTCAAGCGGGTGTAGCTCAGTTGGTTAGAGCGCCGGCCTGTCACGCCGGAGGTCGCGGGTTCGAGCCCCGTCACTCGCGCCACTCGCCTTGCGGGACTCCAGATGGAATCCGGCGGCGATTGGCCGTCCAAGATTTCCTCGCTTGGTAGCAAGCGGGTGTAGCTCAGTTGGTTAGAGCGCCGGCCTGTCACGCCGGAGGTCGCGGGTTCGAGCCCCGTCACTCGCGCCATGCGGCGCATCTCCCCGAACGATCGGGACATGCGCGCTGGCAAAGGCCTTTGCGGGCCCTCCCGTTTCTGCGCTAAGCCGCTGCGATGATCCGCACTTCCGTTGGCGCGCTCGCGCTGCTCCTCGCCACAACCGCCATCCCTGCCTCGGCCCAGATCGCCGCCGATCCTGCCCGAATCGAGCAGACCGTCCGCACGCTCGCCTCCGATTCGTTCGAGGGCCGCGCGCCCGGCACGCGCGGCGAGGACCGCACGCTCGGCTATCTCGTGGCGCGATTCGAAGCGCTGGGGCTGCAGCCGGCCGGTCCGGACGGCCAGTGGCTCCAGAAGGTGCCGCTGCTGCACACCCGGCTGGGTGCGCCCGCCACGCTGCGATTCGATGGCCCCAAGGGCGCGATGCCGGTCGAGCAGGCCAGGGACCTCTACGTCTCGACGATTCGCCCCGATGCTGCCGCCCGAATCGCCAACGCCCCGGTGGTGTTCGTCGGCTACGGCGTCACCGCGCCCGAGCGGCAGTGGGACGACTTCAAGGGCGCCGACCTGAAGGGCAAGGTCGTGGTGTTCCTCGTCAACGATCCCGATTTCTCGGCGGAGAAGGGGGAGCCGGTCGCCGGCAAGTTCGGCGGCCGGACGATGACCTATTATGGCCGCTGGACCTACAAGTTCGAGGAAGCCGCGCGGCGCGGCGCGGTCGGCGCGCTGATCGTCCACGACACGCCCGGCGCCGGTTATGGCTGGAACGTCGTGATCAGCAGCGGCGGCGAGAATTACGACATCGTCCGCAAGCCCGAGGACCTGACCAGCGTCGCGCTGCAGGGCTGGCTGGAGGGCGGGGCGGCGACGCGGCTGTTCGCCGCCGCCGGGCTCGACCTTGCGAAGCTGCGGGTCGAGGCGCGCAAGGCGAGCTTCCGCCCGGTGCCCCTGGAAGGCGTCCACTTCACCGCCGACGTACCGGTCACCGCCGAGCAGGTCGACAGCTACAATGTGCTGGCGAAGATCCCCGGTAGCGAGCGGCCCGACGAAGCCGTGATGTTCGGCGCGCACTGGGATGCCTACGGCGCCGGCAAGCCCGACGCCAAGGGCCGCATCTACCGCGCCGGCGCCAATGACGATGCGCTGGGCATTGCCGGGCTTTTAGAGATTGCCCGTGCCATGCAGTCGGGGCCCAAGCCCAGGCGCAGCGTCGTCTTCGCGGCGTGGACGGCGGAGGAGCGGGGGCTGCTCGGCTCGCTCTATTATACGCAGCACCCGGTGGTGCCGATGGCGAAGACCGTCGCCAACCTCACGCTCGACATCCTGCAGACCGCGGGCATCGCCAACGACGTCGTGCTGGTCGGCAAGGGCCAGAACACGCTGGAGGACGACATGGCCCGCGTCGCGGCGACGCAAGGGCGGCGGGTGACGCCCGAGGGGCTGCCCGAGCGCGGCCTGTTCTACCGCGCGGATCACTTCTCCTTCGCCAAGCAGGGCGTGCCGACGCTGCTGCTGATGGGCATCGCCGGTGCCTCGGATCTCAAGCAGGGCGGCACCGCGGCGGGGCAGGCGTGGATCGATGCCTATACCGGCCAGTGCTACCACCAGGCGTGCGACGCCTGGGGGCCGGACTGGAACTTGGGCGGCGCGGTGCAGGACATCGATCTGCTCGGCACGATCGGGGCGGAACTGGCGAACGGCACGGCCTGGCCGAGCTGGAAGGCGGGATCGGAGTTCAAGGCGATCCGCGAACGGCGCTGAGGCAGGCCCCCTCCACCACCGCCTTCGGCGGCGGTCCCCCTCCCCCGCTTTGCGGGAGAGGAGACGGTTAGGTGCCGCATCGGAATGAGCATTTCCTCCACCGCGTAGCGGGGGAGGGGGACCGCGCCGCGCTAGCGGCGTGGTGGAGGGGGCATCCGCCAGCGGCCGGTTTCCATCCAGCGCAGCAGCGGCTTGAGCGGCAGGATCCACACGATGCCGAGCGCAAAATAGATCAGCGTCTGCACCAGGATCGGCAGTGCGCCGATCTGGCCGGAAAAGCTCGCGACCAGCACCACCCACACCAGGATAAGCCCCACGATCGCCAGCGCGCCGGCGGGTTTGCGCCAGCTGGGGCTCATGGCTCGGCGTGCCGGCGCATGCCCTGCTCGGTGACTACCGCATGCAGGGGAACGTCCCAGATATCGGCGGGGAGGGCCGGGACCTCCTGTGCCGACCAGGCGACGCCGACGCGCCACGCCGACTCGAAGCGGGCGAAGGCGCGGTCGTAATGGCCGGCGCCCTGGCCCAGCCGGTTGAGCCGCGGGTCGAAGCCGATCAGCGGGGTCAGGATCACGTCGGGCGCCACTTCCGGGCTGGCGGCATCCGGCTGGCGGAGTCCGAACGGGCCCGCGACCAGCGGTGCGCCCATATCCCAGGCGAGGAAGCGGATCGGCGCCGCCCGGTCGATCACGTGCGGCAGGGCGAGCGCACAGCCTCGCTCCGCGGCGGCGGCGGCGAGCTGGGTGGGGTCGGCCTCGCTGCCCACCGGGCAATAGGTGGCGACGATCAGCCCCGGCGTCAGCCGCTCGACAAAGGCTTCGGGCGCCCGGATCGCGGTGGTCGATTGCGCGGCGAACAGGTCGCGCGCAGCCCGAAGCCGGGCCCGGAGGGCGGGCTTGTCGCTCAGCATCGGATCAGCATGGAAGGTGTGACGGGAACCACCATGGGCCGTTGGCCTGAATATCCACCGACGCACAGAACGTCAGGTGGGAACCATATGTTGCAGACCAGGATCTGCACAGGGACAGCTCCCATGGATGAAGATTATAGCCTCAGGGATAATTGCTAAGGCTCGCACCGGGCAGTTCCCGTCACTCCTCTATTTAGGACGTCGCGTTGCTTTCCTCAAGGGCCTCGGCAACGGCTTCCAGCCGATCGGCGATCCGCTCGAGCAACGTGTCGGAAAGCGCGGCTGCAGGCTTCTTCTCGGACTCGTCCAGTGCGTCGGCCAGGATCAGCGCGAGGTAGAGCAGGGTGCGCTCGCCGCTCTGGCCCCCGGCGGCGCGCATCGCCGCATCGGCATGGCGGCCGATCCGCGCCTCCAGTTCGCGGAGGTGGGGCATGTCGTCCTCGCGGGCGGAAACCGTGTAGCTGCGCCCGGCAACCTGGAGCGTGATGTCTGCCATCAGCCTTCGTCCTCTTCGTCGCCGGGTGCCGCGGCTTCGGCTTCGGCTTCGACTTCGCGCTCGATGGCGATCAGCGCGTCCAGCTCGCCGATTGCCGACTCGATTCGCGCGCGCAACGCCTCGTTTCGCGCTTCCAGCCGAGTGCGTACAAGCGCTTGCGACGCGGCTGCGACTTCGATGCGCTTTAGAGCCCGTTCGATACGATCTGATACTAGGTCGGACATTATGCCGCCGGATAGCATGGATCGCCGCAGCGGCAAGGCCGGCGCGGCATAATGCCCCGCGCGCGCGGTTGCGCCGAACGGTTGACGCGGGGCCCCCGTGCTTCCAAAGGCGTCCGCGACCAAATGGGGAATATCACGTGACAGCATCCTTTGCCGATTGCGCCAATGCGATCCGCGCGCTCTCCATGGACGCGGTCGAGGCCGCCAATTCGGGCCACCCGGGCATGCCGATGGGCATGGCCGATGTCGCGACCGTCCTGTTCCAGCGCTATCTGAAGTTCGATCCGGCCGATCCTGCCTGGCCCGACCGCGACCGGTTCGTGCTCTCGGCCGGCCACGGCTCGATGCTGCTCTATTCGCTCCTGCACCTGACGGGCTATGCCCGCCCGACGCTCGACGACATCCGGAACTTCCGCCAGATCGGCAGCCCGTGCGCGGGCCATCCGGAGAATTTCGAGCTCGCCGGCGTCGAATGCACCACCGGCCCGCTCGGCCAGGGCCTCGCGATGGCGGTCGGCATGGCGATTGCCGAGCGGCACCTGAACGCCACCTTCGGCGACGACCTGGTCGACCACAAGACCTGGGTGATCGCCGGCGACGGCTGCCTGATGGAAGGCATCAACCACGAAGCGATCGGCATCGCGGGCCATCTGAAGCTCAACCGCCTGATCGTGCTGTGGGACGACAACAAGATCACCATCGACGGCGCGGTTTCGCTCTCGTCGGTCGAGGACATTCCCGCTCGCTATCGCGCCACCGGCTGGCATGTCGTCGAATGCGACGGCCATGACGAGGCGGACATCGTCCGCGCGCTCGACGAGGCGATCGCCAGCGACAAGCCGGTGCTGGTCAAGTGCCGCACGGTGATCGGCAAGGGCGCGCCGAACAAGCAGGGCTCGTCGAAGGTCCACGGTTCGCCGCTGGGCAAGGACGAAGTCGCCGCCGCTCGCGCCGCGCTCGGCTGGAACCACCCGGCGTTCGAGATTCCCGGCGAAATCCGCGACGCCTGGCTGGAAGCCGGTGCCCGCGGTGCTGCGCCGCACGCCGCCTGGAAGGAGCGCCTGGCCGGCCACCCGGATCGCCTCGGCTGGGAACGCCGCGGCGACGTGCAGCCCAACCTGCTCCAGCCGCACATCCAGCAGCTGCTCGCCAATCCGCAAAAGGTCGCGACCCGCAAGGCGTCCGAACTGGCGCTGGAGGCGGTCAACGCGATCCTGGACGAGACGATCGGCGGCTCGGCCGACCTCACCGGCTCGAACAACACGCTGACCAAGGGGCTGCAGCGGCTCGATGCCGATAATTACGGCGGCCGCTACCTCAACTACGGCATCCGCGAATTCGGCATGGCCGCGGCGATGAACGGCATGGCGCTGCACGGGGGCGTGATCCCCTATGGCGGCACCTTCCTCGTGTTTGCGGATTATGCGCGGGCCGCGATCCGCCTCTCGGCGCTCCAGCATGCCCGCGTCGTCTATGTGATGACGCACGATTCGATCGGTCTGGGCGAGGATGGCCCGACCCACCAGCCGGTCGAGCATCTGATGAGCCTGCGCGTCATCCCCAACCTCGACGTGTGGCGTCCGTGCGACGTCGTCGAGACCGCCGAGGCGTGGGAAGCCGCGCTCGCCAAGACCGACGGTCCCGCGCTGATCGCGCTCAGCCGCCAGAACCTGCCGCAGCTGCGCACCGAAGCCGCAGAGAACCGCTCGGCCCGGGGCGCCTATGCGCTGCTGGAAGCGGAAGCGCCGCGCAAGGTGGTGCTGTATGCTACCGGCTCGGAAGTGGAGATCGCCGTCGCGGTGCGTGAGGCGCTGGAAGCCCAGGGTATCGGCGCCGATGTCGTCTCGGTTCCCTGCTTCGAGCGTTTCGACGCGCAGGACGCGGCCTATAAGCGCGACATCCTGCCGGCGGATGCGCTCAAGGTCTCGATCGAGGCAGGCACCACCTTCGGGTGGGAGCGCTATACCGGAAACGATGGTTTGCGCTTCGGCGTGGATAGTTTCGGCGCCTCGGGCCCCTATCTAAAGCTCTACGAACATTTCGGACTCACTGCGGGCGCCATCGTGCCCCAGATCCTCGCTAAGCTGAACGGAGAACAGGCATGACGAAGGTTGCGATCAACGGTTTCGGACGTATCGGCCGTCTGGTGGCACGCGCGATCCTCGAGCGCCCGGAAAGCGGCCTCGAGCTGGTCACGATCAACGACCTGTCGGACGCCAAGTCGAACGCCTGGCTGTTCTCGCGGGACAGCATCCACGGCAAGTATCCCGGCACGGTCGAAGCCGACGGCAACGACATCGTCGTCGACGGTAAGCGCATCAAGGTCACCGCCGAGCGCGATCCGGCGAACCTGCCGCACGCCGCAAACGGCGTCGACATCGTGCTCGAGTGCACCGGCTTCTTCACCGATCGCGCATCGGCCCAGAAGCATATCGACGCCGGCGCCAAGAAGGTGCTGATCTCGGCCCCGGGCAAGAATGTCGACCTCACCGTGGTCTACGGCGTGAACCACGACAAGCTGGCCGCCGAGCACACGATCGTCTCCAACGCGTCGTGCACCACCAATTGCCTGGCGCCGGTCGCCAAGGTCCTCAACGACGCGATCGGCATCGAGCGCGGCCTGATGACCACGGTGCACGCCTATACCAACGACCAGAAGATCCTCGACCAGATCCACCCGGATCTGCGCCGTGCGCGCGCCGCCGCGATGTCGATCATCCCGACCACGACGGGCGCCGCCCGCGCGGTGGGCGAGGTGCTGCCGGAGCTCAAGGGCAAGCTCGACGGTTCGGCCGTGCGCGTGCCGGTGCCGGACGGCAGCCTCGTCGACCTGACCTTCATGCCGGGCCGCGATACCTCGGTCGAGGAAGTCAACGCGGTGCTGAAGGCGGCCTCGGAGAGCGGTCCGCTCAAGGGCGTGCTCGTCTACACGGCCGATCCGATCGTCTCGGCCGACATCGTCCACACGCCCGCCTCGTCGACCGTCGACAGCCTGGAGACCGCAGTGATCGACGGCAAGCTGGTCCGCGTCGTCAGCTGGTACGACAATGAATGGGGCTTCTCGAACCGCATGGTCGACACCGCGACCGTGATGGCCGGGCTCTGATCTAATTACCCGAAGCCCCTCCCGCTCGCGGGAGGGGCAGGGGAGGGGCGGCTTCACTGCCACGCCCCTTCCGGATCTCCGCTCGGCTGGTAGATCGTTACGTCGCTTTCCTTCTGTCATCCCGGCGAAAGCCGGGATCCATTCGCCACTCGGGCGAGGCAGGAGCGAGAACGTCCAGGCCAATGTATCCCGGCCTTCGCCGTGATGACGGCTGTGGGGACGGTAAAACGAGACGGCCGAGAGAATACAGCGCAACTTGCGAGCGCTCCGCCATCAGGATGCCGCTCGCGCAGCAATTCAAACGCGAGGGGTTCAGCATGGCGCGCAATTTCAAGACGCTCGACGACATGGGCGATATCACCGGCAAGCGGGTGCTGGTCCGCGAGGACCTCAACGTGCCGATGGCCGACGGCAAGGTGACCGACGACACGCGTCTGCGCGCTGCGATCCAGACCGTCGCCGAACTGGCGGACAAGGGCGCCAAGGTGCTGGTCCTCGCCCATTTCGGCCGCCCCAAGGGCAATCCCAGCGCCGAGCTGTCGCTCGCCCAGGTGGTGAAGCCGTTCGAGCAGGTGCTCGGCCGCCCGGTCCGCTATATCGACTGGGAAGGCGATGCCGCCTCGGTCGCGACGCTGAACAACGGCGACATCGCGCTCCTGGAAAACACCCGCTTCTTCGGCGGTGAAGAGAAGAACGACCCGGCCGTGGTCGATCGCTTCGCAGCCCTCGGCGACCTCTATGTCAACGACGCCTTCTCGGCCGCGCACCGCGCACACGCCTCGACCGAGGGCCTCGCCCACAAGCTGCCCGCCTTTGCCGGCCGCCAGATGGAAGCCGAGCTCGACGCGCTCGACAAGGCGCTCGGCAATCCCGAGCATCCGGTCGCGGCGGTGGTCGGCGGCGCCAAGGTGTCGACCAAGCTCGACGTGCTCAAGCACCTCGTCGCCAAGGTTGATCACCTGATCATCGGCGGCGGCATGGCCAACACCTTCCTCGCCGCACGCGGCGTCGATGTGGGCAAGAGCCTGTGCGAGCATGACCTCACCGGCACCGCCGAGGAGATCCTCGACGCCGCCGATGCCGCGGGCTGCACCGTCCACCTGCCGTACGACGTGGTGGTGGCGAAGGAATTCCGCGCCAACCCGCCGGTGCGCACCGTCAACGTCCACGAAGTCGCCGCCGACGAGATGATCCTCGATGTCGGCCCCGCCGCCACCGAGGCGCTGGCCGACGTGCTCAAGACCTGCAAGACCCTGGTCTGGAACGGGCCGATGGGCGCGTTCGAGATCCCGCCGTTCGATGCGGCGACCGTCTCGCTCGCCCGCACCGCGGCCGCGCTCACCAAGGAAGGACAGCTCGTCTCGGTCGCCGGCGGCGGCGATACGGTGGCGGCGCTCAACCAGGCCGGTGTGGCGGGCGAGTTCAGCTTCGTCTCGACCGCGGGCGGTGCCTTCCTCGAATGGATGGAAGGCAAGGAACTCCCCGGCGTCGCCGCGCTCGCGCGCTGAGGTCCAGGCAATCAGCAGGAAAGGGGCGGGGCGCGGCAGCGTTCCCCGCCCCTCTCTGTTTCGTCGATCACCGGTCGATTCTCCCGCACCCTGCGGTCCGATCGTGGTGCGATATCGTGGTATCGCGTCAATAAGACAGCTTCTGAAAACCAATTTCGAACCAATTCGGCGGCAGGTCCTTCAGCTGTTTCGCAGTTGCGAAATAACTTTCGCTTCGCAGCATATGGCCAGCGTTGTCAGCCTTTTCGTTACCAATTTGCCGCGATAGGGACCGCACATCGATTACCAATGTGAGGAACATCATGGGCATCACACCGGCCATCAAAGCGATCCTCGACAATTACGGCTCCGACAATCCCGGAGTGAAGGCGAACCTCGCGCGGATCCTGATGCAGGGGCGGCTGGGCGGCACCGGCAAGCTCATCATCCTGCCGGTCGACCAGGGGTTCGAGCACGGCCCCGCGCGCAGCTTCGCGGTGAACCCCGATGCCTATGATCCCCATTACCATTTCCAGCTCGCGATCGACGCCGGCCTGTCGGCCTATGCCGCGCCGCTGGGCATGATCGAGGCGGGCGCCGACACCTTCGCCGGCCAGATCCCGACGATCCTCAAGGTCAACAGCTCGAACAGCTGGGCGACGGACATCAACCAGGCGGTCACCGGCGGCGTCGACGACGCGTTGCGGCTCGGCTGCTCGGCGATCGGCTTCACCATCTATCCGGGCGCCGACGGCGTGTTCGAGATGATGGAAGAGATCAAGGAAATGCGCGCCCAGGCAGCCTCGGTCGGCATCGCCACCGTGATCTGGTCCTATCCGCGCGGCGGCAAGCTCAGCAAGGACGGCGAACTTGCGCTCGACGTCGGCGCCTATGCCGCGCACATGGCGGCGCTGCTCGGCGCACATATCATCAAGGTGAAGCTGCCCGCCGCCAATATCGAGCAGCCCGAGGCCAAGAAGCTCTACGAGGGCACCGACTGGTCGAACCAGGCCGATCGGGTCGCCCATGTCGTGCAGAGCTGCTTCGCCGGCCGCCGCATCGTCGTCTTCTCGGGCGGCGCGTCGAAGGGCGCCGATGCCGTCTACCAGGACGCGCGCGACATTCTCGCCGGCGGTGGCAATGGCTCGATCATCGGCCGCAACACTTTCCAGCGCCCGCGCGCCGAAGCGCTGGCGATGCTCGACAAGCTGGTCGCGATCTACAAGGGCGAGGAGGCCTGAAACCTGCCCCGGCGGCGCCGGCGGGGTTCGCCCCGAACGGCGCCGCCGCATAACGGCCGCGGTCCCGCGCGCCGCACCCGCTGCTTGACCCCGAAGGACAGGGTGTGGAAGGCCCGCCCGCAAAGGCGGTAGCGTTCCGCCGATCATCAGCAGCGGAGTACCCCATGTCCGATCCCTTCGACGATCTCGAAGACGAAGCGAACCTCGAAGGCTTTGCCGAGAAATTCGTCCGCGACGATCGTCGCCCGCCGTGCCAGCTCTATCTGATCTCGCCGCTCGACGTGACCGGCGCCTTCCCGGATCGCCTGCGCCGCGCGCTCGATGCCGGCCCCGTCGCCGCCTTCCAGTTCCGGGTGAAGGATGTCGACCAGCACCAGGCCGCCAAGCTTGCCGAGCCGCTGCAGCGCATCTGTGCCGATGCCGACGTCGCCTTCCTCGTCAACGACAGCGTCAGCCTCGCCAAGCGCCTGGGCGCCGATGGCGTGCACCTGGGGCAGGGGGACGGCGATGCCCGCGAAGCCCGCGTGATCCTTGGTCCGAACGTCCAGATCGGGGTGACCTGCCACGACAGCCGCCATCTGGCGATGGACGCGGGGGAGGCAGGTGCCGACTATGTTGCGTTCGGCGCCTTTTATCCGACCACCACCAAGCAGACCGACCATCGCCCCGAGCCGGTGATCCTGTCCTGGTGGTCGGCGCTGTTCGAGATTCCCTGCGTTGCGATCGGCGGGATCACGCCGGCGAATGCGGCGCCCCTGGTGCAGGCGGGCGCGGACTTCCTCGCGGTGAGCAGTGCCGTCTGGAACGGCGATGAGGCGGAAGCAGTCCGTGCATTCGCCGCGATTCCCCGCATGCAGGCCTGATTCACGGCTGATTCGACCGCGATTCGGCGAGAATGGTCATCAAATGGTCATTCTCGCCAACCCGCCATCATCGCAAAATCCCAGCATTTACAGGTGTTTGGGGGATGGTTCCGGGAAAAAC
>NZ_BCYY01000033.1 GCF_001598435.1 Sphingomonas pituitosa NBRC 102491 | reverse complement strand
CGAGGTCGCTCAGCCGACGATGCCGAGGATGTCGCTTTCCTTCATGATCAGCAGGTCTTCACCATCGACCTTGACCTCGGTGCCCGACCACTTGCCGAACAGGATGCGGTCGCCCGCCTTCACGTCGAGCGGGGTCACCTTGCCATCTTCGGCCTTGGTGCCGGTGCCGACGGCGACGACTTCGCCTTCCTGCGGCTTTTCCTTGGCGGTATCGGGGATGATGATCCCGCCGGCGGTCTTTTCCTCGGCTTCGACGCGGCGGACGAGCACGCGGTCGTGCAACGGACGGAAGTTCATTGCCTGATCCTCTTTCAGGTGGATTTCGGTGTTTAGCACTCGGTCCCCCGGAGTGCTAACAGCCGCCATATGTGAAGCGGTCACGCCGTCGTCAACGGGTGCGACGGGAACTTTTTTCGCCGTGTTGGATCGCTAATACGGGTCGTTTACTCCTCCCCGCGCATCCGGTAGCACCACATGAAGATACGCTTTGAGGAGCCGCCGGTGAAGCTGGTTCGTACTGCCTGGAAGATACTCGTCGGAATCAAGGACCTGCTCGTCCTCGTTCTGCTCCTCCTGTTCTTCTCGGCGCTGTTCGCCGCGCTTTCGCACCGGCCGACACCGGCGACGATTCGCGACGGTGCGCTGATCGTCGCGTTCAACGGCGCGCTGGTGGAACAGCCGAGCGAGGCCGATCCGCTCGCCGGGGTGACCGGCGCACGCGCCGCGGGGCAGGTCAGCGCCCGCGATGTGATCCGCGCGCTGGATGCCGCCAGGGGCGATTCCCGCGTGAAGGCAGTCGTGCTCGATCTCGACAGCTTCCTCGGCGGTTACCCGGCCACGGTGAGCGAAGTCGCCGCCGCGGTCGGCCGCGTGCGCGCCGCCGGCAAGCCGGTGCTCGCCTATGCCACCGCCTATACCGACAGCGGCTACCAGATTGCGGCCAATGCCAGCGAGATCTGGGTGCACCCGATGGGCGGATCGCTGTTCATGGGCCCCGGCGGCCGCCAGCTCTATTACAAGGGCCTGACCGAGAAGCTCGGCATCAACGTCCATGTCTACAAGGTCGGCAAGTTCAAGTCGGCGGTGGAGCCCTATATCCGCGCCGACATGTCGCCCGAGGCGCGCGAGGCGAACACCGCGCTCTATGGCGGCCTGCTCGACCAGTGGCGCGAGGGCATCCAGAAGGCGCGGCCCAAGGCGCGGATCGCCGATTTCCTGATGCAGCCGGAGGTGGCGATCACCGCCGCCAAGGGTGACATCGCCGCTGCCAACCGTGCCTATGGCCTGGTCGACCAGCTCGGCGACCGCATCGCCTTCGGCCAGCACGTGGCGAAGCTCGTGGGCGCGCCGAGTGGCGCCCGTGCCGGCAATTTCAACGGTATCAAGCTCGCCGACTGGCTGCAGGCCAACCCGGTGGCGACCAGCGGCGACGCGATCGGCGTGATCACCATCGCCGGCGAGATCGTCGACGGCAAGGGCGGCGCCGGCAGCGCGGGCGGCGACACCGTCAGCAAGCTGGTGCTCGACGGCCTGAAGGACGGCAAGCTCAAGGCGCTGGTCGTGCGCGTCGACTCGCCCGGCGGCTCGGCGATGGCCTCGGAGCAGATGCGCCAGGCGATCCTCCAGGCAAAGGCGCAGAAGCTGCCGATCGTCGTGTCGATGGGCGGCCTGGCCGCCAGCGGCGGCTATTGGGTGTCCACCGCCGGCGACGTGATCTTCGCCGAGCCGAACACGATCACCGGCTCGATCGGCATCTTCGGCATCATTCCCACCTTCGAGAACAGCCTCGCCAAGATCGGCGTGACCACCGACGGGGTGCAGAGCACGCCGCTCAGCGGCCAGCCGAGCATCTATGGCGGCACCAACGCCACGATCGACACGATCCTGCAATCGGCGATCGAGGCGGGCTATGGCCGCTTCGTCGGCCTCGTCGCCGCGTCGCGCAAGCTGACGCCGCAGCGGGTGGACGAGATCGGCCAGGGCCGGGTGTGGATCGGCGGCATCGCCCGCCAGATCGGCCTGGTCGACCGCTTCGGCGGGCTGAACGACGCGATCGCGGAAGCCGCCAAGCGCGCCAACCTCGATCCCGCCAAGGTGCGGCCGGTCTATCTCGCCAAGAAGCCCAATGCGGCGGCGGCGGCGCTGGCGGCGGCGCTCAGCTCGTTCGGCAACGACGACGAGGATGACGGCAACTGGGCCGACGCGCCCGCCGGCTCGGACACCTATGCGCGCATCGCCGACGAGCGCCGGGTGCTGCTCGCCCAGGCGCTGGGCGACGCCAAGCGCCTGACCGCGAGCGGTTCGGTGCAGGCCCGCTGCCTGGAGTGCATGGCGCTGGGCGTGCCGAGCGCACAGCCCAGCGATCTCGCGCTGCTCCAGTTCGCGCTGGGGGCGGCCAAGTGATCGGGATCCGCGCCGCCACGCCGGACGACGCCGCCGCGATCGCCGCCATCTATGCGCCGAACGTCCTTACCGGCACCGCCTCGTTCGAGATCGAGCCGCCCGATGCCACTGCGATGGCGGCGCGCATGGGCGCCAGCGAGGGCTATTATCCCTGGCTGGTCGCGACCAATGGCGACGGCGCCGACGGCGGCGTGATCGGCTATGCCTATGCGAGCAAGTTCCGCGATCGCCCGGCCTATCGCTATGTCGTCGAAAGCTCGATCTACATGGCCGATACCGCGCAGCGGCGCGGCGCCGGCAGGCTGCTGTACGAGGCGCTGGTCGATACCCTGCGCGCGCAGGGCTTCGTCCATGCGTTCGGGATGATCACGCTGCCGAACGACAATTCGATCGCGCTGCACGAGGCGGTGGGCTTCCGCCGCACCGGCGTGTTCCGCGAGGCGGGGTACAAGCACGGCCAGTGGATCGACGTCGGCATCTGGCAGTGCGAACTCAACGAACCGAGCCGCCCGCCCGAGGAGCCGCGGCCGTTCCACGAACTCGGCGTGGTGCGCGCCTGAGCGACGACGCCGGAACGCCCGCCTCCCCGTTCCAGGTGGGGTTCGACGTGCAGGTCGACCGGCCCCGGCGGCTGGTGACGGTGACGCTTGCCGGCGTACCGTCGCCCGAGGATATCGGCTGGGTGGCCGAGGAAGTGCGCGCCGCGATCCTCACGCTGGGGCCCGAAGCGGGCCGGCACCGCACGCTCTACGATGCGCGCGGCGTGCACGTGCTGCCGCAGGCGACCGCCGATTTCGTCCTCAAGAACTTCGCCGATGCCGGAAAGATCGACGCGGCCCCTCGGCGCGCCTTCGTCGCCTCGACCATGCTGACACGGTTGCAGATCCGCCGGATCGTCGAGCTGCGGCCCGGTGCGGTGCTGTTCGACGATGTCGAGCAAGCGCGCGCCTGGCTGTTGGACGGCGCGTGAGCGGGGCGGCGCGCGGCCGCCCCTTCAGGGCTCAGGCCAGCGCGATGTCCGGCGCGTCCTCGGCCTTCATGCCGATCACGTTGTAGCCGGCATCCACATGATGGGTCTCGCCGGTCACGCCCGAGGCGAGGTCCGAGAGCAGGTACAGGCCCGCGCCGCCGACATCCTCGATCGTCACGTTGCGGCGGAGCGGCGAGTTCAGCTGGTTCCACTTGAGGATATAGTTGAAGTCGCCGATGCCGCGCGCCGCCAGCGTCTGGATCGGGCCGGCCGAGATGGCGTTGACGCGGATGTTCTCCGGGCCCAGGTCCATGGCCAGATACTTGACCGAGGTCTCGAGCGCCGACTTGGCCACGCCCATCACGTTGTAGTGCGGCACGACCTTCTCGGCGCCGTAATAGCTGAGCGTCAGCAGGCTGCCGCCGTTCGGCATCATCCGCTGCGCGCGCTGGGCCACCGCGGTGAAGCTGAACACCGAGATGTTCATCGTCATCAGGAAATTTTCCAGCGTGGTGTCGTAATAATGGCCGCGCAGCTGGTTCTTGTCCGAGAAGCCGATCGCGTGGACGACGAAATCGATCGTCGGCCAGCGCGCCGCCAGCGTCTCGAACGTGGTGTCGAGCGCCGCCATGTCGGACACGTCGCAATCGATGAGGAAGTCGGAGCCGACCTGCTCGGCGAGCGGCTTCACCCGCTTGAGCAGCGCGTCGCCCTGATAGGAAAAGGCCAGTTCCGCACCCTGGGCGTGCAGCGCCTTTGCGATGCCCCAGGCCAGCGACTTGTCGTTGGCGAGGCCCATGATGAGCCCGCGCTTCCCTTGCATCAATCCGGTCACGTCTTCTGAATCTCCTGTACGTGCTCCCCCTCTAGACCGGGATCGGGCACTTCCGCCAGAGCAGCGTTGAGTTCGGCTCCCACGACGAGGCCGAGGCCCACCAGGAAAAAGAAGATCAGCGCGACCATCACGCCGGCCAGGCTGCCATAGGTGGCACCATAGCCGCCCAGCGTCGAGAGCACCCAGGGCAGGCCGCCGGTGACGCTGAGCCACCACAGCGTCGTGCACAGCGCGCCCGGCCATTTCGGATAGGCGCGCGAACGGTAGCGCGAGGGCGTGAGCGCGAAGAACAGCACGTAGAGCGCGCCGAACAGCGCGAACGCCGGGACCGCCTTGCCGGCGGAGGCGAAGCGCTGCGCGTCGATCGCCAGCGGCAGCACGCGGTAGAGGAACTGCTCGACCGCGGTGAGGATCACCTGGAAGGTGAAGGCCAGCATCACCAGCACCACCGCCGCCACGATCATGCCGATCGACGCCAGCCGATAGCGCCAGAACGGCGTGCTGGAGCTGGTGCCATAGGCCTGGCGCAGGATGCCGCGAATCGTCTCGATGAAGCCAGCGGTGGTCCACAGCCCCACCAGCGCGCCGAACCACAGCAGGCCGCCGGTGCCGCGGGCGCTCAGCACCTCGATCACCGGCTGGCGCAGCAGCTTGGCGACATCGGGCGGCACGGTCTGGAGGAAGGCCTCGAGCGCGTGGACGCCGGTGCCGGTGCGGCCGACCAGGCTCGCCAGCGCCGTCGCGACAATGAAGAAGGGGAACAGCGTGACCAGCGAGAGGTACGCAAGGTTGCCGGCATAGGTGAAGCCGTCGTTGAACGTGCCGATCGCGACGCGCTTGGTGATCTCGAACATCCGCTCGGTCACGCCCAGCTCGGCCAGCCGCCGCGGCACCTTCCCGCCGACGCCCAGCCGCCGCCCTTCGGGCGACTGGGGCGAGATCGAGGCGCGCGTCGGTTCGTCCACGAGGGTTCAGACGCCCATGCGTCCCCGCGGGTTCCCCTTGTTCTTCCAGCCCTGAGCGAATTCGATGAGGGCGTCGTCATCCACCGGCAGATCGACCATCAGCGTGACGAACAGGTCGCCGCGCGCGCCGCCGCGCTTGTGGAAGCCCCGGCCTTTCAGGCGCAGCACCTTGCCCGAGCTGGAGCCCTTGGGGACGGTGAGCATCACCGGACCGTCGGGCGTCGGCACGCGGACCTGCGCACCCAGCACGGCCTCGGCCAGGGTGATCGGCAGGTCGAGCTTGATGTCGTCGCCGTCGCGCACATAGAATCGGTGCGGCTGGACCTCGATGGTGACGATCGCGTCGCCCGCGCCGCCCGGCCCTTCCTCGCCCTTGCCGGCGAGGCGCATCTGGGTGCCCTCCTCGACGCCGGCGGGCAGCTTCAGGTCGATCGTCTTGCCGTCCTTGAGCGTGATCCGCTGCGGCGCGAGCTTTGCCGCATCCTCGAACGATACCGCCAGGCGATAGGCGATGTTGGCGCCCTTGGGCTGCGCGCGCCGGCCGAAGCCGCCGAACCCGCCGCTGAAGCCGCCGCCGCCGCCGCCGCGCTTGCCGCCGCCGAACAGGCCTTCGAAGATATCGCCGATATCGGCCTCGCCGCCGCCGAAATCGAACTGGCCGCCGCCGGGACGGAATCCGCCGGGGCTGCCGCCGCCGCCGCCATAGCCGAACGGCGCAGTGGGATTGCCGTCGCCGTCGATCTCGCCCCGGTCGAAGCGGGCGCGCTTGTCCTTGTCGGTCAGCAGGTCGTAGGCCTGGGTGACCTGGCTGAACTTCTCCGACGCCTTGGGATTGTCCTTGTTGCGATCGGGGTGCAGCTCCTTGGCGAGCTTGCGATAGGCCTTCTTGATCTCGTCCTCGCTCGCGCTGCGCGCCACCCCGAGCGTTACGTATGGATCTGCCACCAATATCCCCAATGCGTTCAATGCCGACGGCCCGTCCCTTACAGGACAGGGGTTAAAGCCCAAACATCGGCGCGCCGATCGTTTCGCGCAAGGGGCGCGGCGCTATCCGGCCGCCTTGCCGCAGCTTGCTTCGCGCAGCGTATAGCGCGCGAACAGCGACTCCTTGCCCGCCTTGTCCCTGGCGGTGATCTGCCAGACCAGGCCGCCATCCTTGCGCTGCCACTGGTTGACGAAATCGGCATCGGGATAGGGATAGGTGATCGCGAAACCCTCCGCGGTCGGCGCGCCCTTGCCCGTCGCGGTATAGGCGGCGCCAAAGCTGTCCGCCCAATAGCCGGCAATCGCGCCGTCCTTGCCACCGTCGCCGAACAGCAGGTGCGCGGCGTAGCGATCCTTCGGGTCGGCGGTGGCACGGCTCTCGGCATCGATGGCGAACATCGCGCCCTCGACGATCGGATAGGCGGTGAGCGCGATCGTCACCGGCTTGCCCATCACCGCGCCTTCCCCCCGCCAGCAGCCGCTCAGCGCGAACACCGCGGGCGGAATCTTCGACACGTCCTGTGCGAATGCCGGCACCGGCAGCAGCAGCAGCGCCAGCGCGGCAGCAATGATCTTCTTCATGAATCGTCCCCCTGTTCGACGCAGGCCTATCGTCTTCGGCGGCTAGAGCAAGGCCCAGGCGCCGCGCAGATCGGCGACGAAATCGAGATACGCCTGCGCCGCCGCGTCCGCGTCGGGCAGGCGAAGCAGATAGCTGGGGTGCACCGTCACCCAGCCGGTGCCGCCCTCCGGCAGCGCCAGCTTCCGGCCGCGCAGCTTGGCGATAGTCGCCGCCTTGCCGGTGATCTGGCGCGCGGCGGTGGCGCCGAGCGCGACGACCAGCTTTGGCCGGACCAGCGCCAGTTCCTGTTCGTACCACCAGCGGCAGGCGGTGATCTCGCCGGCATCGGGCTTGGCGTGGATGCGTCGCTTGCCGCGCGGCTCGAACTTGAAATGCTTGACCGCATTGGTGACGTAGACGCGGGCGCGGTCGATCCCCGCTTCGTCCAGCGCGCGGTCGAGCATCTGCCCGGCGGGGCCGACGAACGCGCGACCGGCAAGATCCTCCTGGTCGCCCGGCTGCTCGCCGACCAGCATCATCGGGGCGTCGAGCGGCCCCTCGCCGAACACCGTCTGCGTCGCGGGTTTGTAGAGCGGGCAGCGGGTGCAGGCCGAGGCCTCGTCGCGCAAAGCCTCCCACGCGCCTTCGACATTGCCGCCCACCGCACCACGTGCCGTTTCCACCATCGCCGTCTCCCGCGCCCGGGCACCCGCCACGAGCGCCTTGACCAACGCGGTTTCGGGCATGTTCTTCCAGTATTTGCGCGGCATCTCCTTCAGCATCGCGCCGGTCTTGAGGCGGGCGGGATTGAAGATAGACGCGTAATAGGTCTTCCACACCGCTTCGACCGGATCGTCGGCGGGCGCGTCCTCGCGGGTGGCGGCGGGGCCTTCGCTGAGCGTGGTGCCATCCCAATGCAGCGAGACTTCAGGAGTGAGGATCGACCAGCGCATGCTGGCGAACCGCTCGACGAAGAAACGGGCATTGGCGCGGACGATGTGATGCTCGGGCTCGAACCAGGCGACGAAGCGCGTGCCCGTATCGTCCACCAGTTCGCGGAAGCGGACAAAGGCGCGCATCTTGTGGATGTCGCGGCGCACCGCCTTGGCCATCAGCTCCAGCCGGCGGACCAGCGGATCGGCGCGGTCCTCCACGCGGTGCGAATCGGTGGTGAGCAGCGTGTAGAGCAGCGCGAAGCGCTGCGGATCGGAATGCAGGATCACCGCCTGCGCCAGCTCGACGAACGCCTTGGGCACCCGGAGCTGCGGCCCGGTAGCAGCGGGGGGCGGGGAAGCATCAACGGCGAACAGGTCACCGCCGCCTTCCCCTACCCGCCACACCACTTCGGGCGGCGGCACATGCGCCTGGGCAAGCGCCCGCGCGGCATCGCGCCAGCCGTCGAAATCATCCTCGGCGGAAAGCGTGATCGCCCGCAAGGTTCAGTCGCGGTCGTCGCCCGGCGGATGGGCTTCCGCCCGCTCCAGCTCCTTGGGCTTGCGCTTCTCGAAGATCTCGCCGAGCCGCTCTTCCTCTTCCGACGAAAGTTCCTTCTCGGCGGTCGGGAACATCTCTTCCTCCTCCTCGTCGATATGGTGGAGGTAGCGGTCCTTCATCGCGCGGAACTTGGTGAGCCAGCCCGACGACGCCATGTCGACGTCCATCAGCTCCCCCAGCATATCGTCGACTTCCTTGTGCTCGGACACCGAATGCCGCGCATCCTCGCGCAGCTCCGGGTTGGCGAGCATCGTCGCGTAGAGCGATTCCTCCTCGGCCGCGGCGTGCGACTGGAGCTCGAGGCGGAGCTGCTCGAACAGCGACTGCCGCTCGGGACTGTCGCCGGAGGTGGCGTCGATCTGCTGCAGGAGGTCGCGCTGGCGGTCATGGTCGGCGATGAGGTCGGCGAAGATGCGGGGCTGCTTGGCCATTGGGAGTCTCCCTGGTTTCCCCCTCCCAACCGGCCAGCCTGACCTAGGTTGCTCGCGCGAGTCGTTCGCAAGGGCCATGTTCATGCCGCAAACAGCTCCAGCTGCGCCTTCTTGGGCGCGATCCAGGCCTGCAGATCGACCTTGTCGATCAGCGCGACCGGCCGCCAGTCGGCGGTGACGATGAACGGGCGGATCTTCGCCAGCGACACGGTGAGCCGCGCGACATCCTCCAGCCGCAGCCGCCGCCATTTGCGCGCGGCGAGGATCGAGGCGACCGCCTTGGTGCCCAGCCCCGGCACCCGCAGCAGCGCCTCGCGCGGGGCGCGGTTGAGGTCCACCGGGAAGCGATCGCGGAAACGCAGCGCCCAGGCCAGCTTGGGGTCGATATCCAGCGGCAGCATGCCCGTCGCCGGGTCGACCGCCTGCGCCACTTCGTCGGGACGATAGTCGTAGAAACGCATCAGCCAGTCCGACTGGTAGAGCCGATGCTCGCGCATCAGCGGCGGGCGCTGGAGCGGCAGCACCGTGCTGGCATCCGGGATCGGGCTGAACGCCGAATAATAGACGCGGCGCAGGCCGAAGCGATCGTACAACCCTGCCGCGCGGCCGATGATGTCGCCGTCGGTGGCGGCATCGGCGCCGACGATCATCTGGGTCGACTGGCCCGCGGGCGCGAACTTCGGCGCCGAGCGATAGCGCTTCCGCGCGTCTGCCCCCTCCTCGATCGCGCTGCGCATCCCCAGCATCGCGCCCTCGATCTGCGGTGCGGACTTCTCGGGCGCCAGCCGCTTGAGCCCCGCGACCGTCGGCAGCTCGACGTTGATCGACAGGCGATCGGCATGCAGCCCGGCCTGGTGGATCAGCTCGGGGTCGGCGTCGGGGATCGTCTTGAGGTGGATATAGCCGCGGAAATGATGGTCCTCGCGCAGGGACCGCGCCACCTCGACCATCTGCTCCATCGTATAGTTGGACGAGCGGATGATGCCCGAGGAGAGGAACAGCCCCTCGATATAATTGCGCCGGTAGAAGTTGAGCGTGAGCTCCACCACCTCGGCCGGGGTGAACCGCGCGCGGCGCACGTTCGAGCTCTTGCGGTTGATGCAATAGTGGCAGTCGAAGATGCAGCTGTTGGTCAGCAGGATCTTGAGCAGGCTGATGCAGCGCCCGTCCGGCGCATAGGCGTGGCAGATGCCCATGCCGGTGGTGGACCCCAGCCCCTTGCCGTCCTTCGAGGTGCGCTTGGCCGTCCCCGACGACGCGCAGGAGGCGTCGTATTTCGCGGCATCGGCGAGGATCGCCAGCTTTGCTCGGGTATCAAGTTGCGCCATTTCCGTTCTTTTTATGTTCTCTGCGCCGCACTGTCCAGATGGACGCTGGTCCATCCGCCCTGTACGAGCGGCGGGCGGAGGGAATTCGGATGGTTCGGCGGATCGATGGGCGCGTGGCCGCGCTGGCATTCGGCATGGCATGCACCTGCCTGCTGGGCTGGGCATTCAAGGCGCATTGCATGGCCGATGGCTGGGTTGCCGCCATCCAGTATACCAGCGGCTGCTACAGCGACGCGGTGCCCTTCTGGGCGATGCGGCACGTCGACCAGGGACTGATACCCTATGTCGAGACGCCGATGGAATATCCCGTGCTGACGGGGCTGCAGATCTGGATCGAGGGTGCGCTGGCGCGCGGGCTGTTCGGCGCCGATGCGACCGCCGCGACCTTCCTCGGCGCCGTCACGCTGGTCAACGCCCTCCTCGCCGGGCTGATCCTGTGGATGTGCGCGCGGGCCGGGATGGATCGGCAGCGCCTGTGGCTCTGGGCCCTGGCACCGCCGATCCTCCTGTATCTCGGTCATAACTGGGATCTGGGGGCGACCACGCTGGCGGTGGCGGCGATGCTGGCCGCGCGCCGGCAGCAGCTGGTGCTAGCGGCGGCGCTCGCGGCGCTGGGGGCTGCCGCGAAGCTGTTTCCCGTACTCCTGCTGCCGCTGATCGGCCTCGCCGCGCTGGCGGCACCGGATCGGGACTGGCGCGCGCGGATCGGCACCGCCGCCACCTGCACGCTGGTCGCGATCGGCACCTGGACGGCGGTGAACCTGCCGGTGGCGCTCGCCGCATCGGAAAACTGGTCGGAATTCTACCGCTTCTCGCAGGAGCGCTCCGGCACGGCGGGATCTACCTGGGAGATTCTGTCGAACCAGGGGCTGTGGGTCACCGGGATCGCGGAGCGCAATCTCTACGCCTCGATCGCCTTCCTGATGGGGGCCGCCGCGATCGTCGGGCTGGGCTGGAGGCAGCATCGAGACCGGCTCTGGGTGCTGTTCACGCCGATCCTCGCCTGGTTCCTGCTCACCAACAAGGTCTGGTCGCCGCAGTTCGACCTGTGGCTCACCCCGCTGCTGGTGATGACGAGCCCGCGCCTGAGGCCGCTGGCGCTGTTCTTCATCGGCGACATCGCCGCCTATTTCGCCGAATTCTGGTGGTTTGCCGGCATGTCCAACGCATGGCCCTATGCCACGACGCACGACATCATGCTTGCGGCGAGCGTGCGCGGCGTGGCGATGCTGTGGTTGATCGCCGACGCCGTTCGCCTGCCGGCGCCCGCGTGGATCACCCGGGCGCGCGGCTGAACGATCAGGGCAGCGGCAGGTCCGTCTCGGCCTTCTTCATTGCCCGGCGCTCGGCGCGGGCCGCGGTGGCGCGCTGGACGAAACAGCCGGTGCCGCCGCCCGCGCCCACGGTGGTGCAGCTGCCGGTGCCGAAATTGCCGGTGGTCAGCGAATCCTGCGAACGCACCGCCCAGGCCTCGCCCTTCTGCGGCGTGGTCGGCGTCGTGTCGCGGATGTTCTTCGGGATACGGAAGCGCTCGCCTTCATCCAGCCGCTGGCAGATGACGATCTCCTCGCCGTTCTTGTTGGTCGGGCACTTGTCGTTGCCGTAGATGATCAGCACGCCGTTCTGCACGGCATTCTGGGCATGCGCCGCACCTGGCGCGAGCAGCGGCGCCGCAGCGGCCGCGGTGATGATGGCGATCCTCTTGAGCACCTGCGTTCCTCCTGTTTTTGCGCGCCACCCTGCCGCGACGCGCCTGAATAGCCGCTGTCAGATCCGTTTCGACACGCCGATCGCGAACCGGCATCCGGCCCGGATCAGCGCCGAGAGCACCGGATAGCCCGGCGTGCTTTCCGCGCCCGAGGCGATCGCGGTATCCCGATGCTCGATCTCCTCGTCACGGAATCGCGCGACGGCGTCGCGCAGTTCCGGATCCTCGTCGCCCAGCTGCTCGAGTTGCTGCTGGTAGTGGAGGTCGATCTCGGTCTCGATCGCCGCCGTGCAGGCCATCGCCGCCTGCGGGCCCAGCGCCGCGGTGACCATGCCGAGCCCGAAACCGGCCACGTCCCAGAAAGGCTGGAGCAGCGTCGGCCGCACGCCGCGCTTCGCGATCAGCGCGTCGAAAAAGGCGCGGTGATGCTCCTCCTGGTTGGCCATGCCGCTGATCAGCCGCGCGGTCGGCGTCCGGTCGCCCATCACTGCGAGCTGGCCCGCATAGATGCGCGTCGCGCCATATTCGCCCGCCTGGTCTACCCGGACCATCGCGTCATGGCGCTCGCGCCGATCCCCCGGCTTCCAGCTCATCGTACCGACTTTCGCGTTGCGAGCAGCGCGATCAGCAGCGCACCGCCCAGAGAGACGATCGCGTTATATCCTGCCAGGCTGATGCCGAACATCGTCCATTGGGGCACGTCGCAGCGGATGATCGGCGCGCGGAGCGCCTGGGTCAGCATGTCCATCGCCGAGCCATGCCGCGGCGCAGCGGTGCATTCCGTGATGCCCTGCCACCAATGATATTCGGTACCGGCATGATAGACGCCGATGCCGCCGCTCACCGCGATCAGCAGCGCAGCGAGCAGCACCAGCGCCGCCACCTGCCGGCGCCCGCGCGCGAAGAAGGCGAGCGCGGCGACGACGATCGCGGCCAGATGCGGCCAGCGCTGCCACACGCACATCTCGCACGGCACCAGCCCGCCGATGAACTGCGATCCCAGCGCGCCGCCCAGCAGGGCGAGCGGCAGCAGCAGCGCGATCCAGCGCGCCAGCACCGGCACGTTCCGCGGCATCGCGCTCACTTGCCGGCGCTCGCGGTCGCGGTCTTGCCCAGGCGCGCGATGGTCTGCACCGCGTAGCTCAGCTGGAAGTCCTCGACGCCCTTCTTCTTCAGCTCGTCCGCCGTGGCGGTGAAGCGCGGATCGGTGCCGGTGTCTTCCTCAAGCACGCTGTCGTCCACCTTCTCCTGGTTGATCAGGTGGCGGCGCAGATCGGCCTCGCGCAGCACCGGCCGCGACTTGTAGTCGGGATCGGAAAGCTGCGGCACGACGATGTCGGGCTTGATGCCGCCTTCCTGCACCGAATGGCCCGAAGGCGTGAAATAGCGCGCGGTGGTGAGGCGCAGCGCGGCACGCTGGCCCATCGGCATGATCGTCTGGACCGATCCCTTGCCGAAGCTGCGCACGCCCATCACGATCGCGCGGTGATGGTCCTGCAGCGCGCCGGCGACGATCTCGGACGCGGAGGCGGTGCCGGAATCGGTCAGCACGATCACCGGCAGCCCCTTGGCGAGGTCGCCCGGGAACACGCTCTCGGCATAATAGCGCTCGATGTCGGTCTTCTCGCGGCCGCGCTGCGAGACGATCTCGCCATGGGTCAGGAACACGTCGGCCACCGCGATCGCCTCGGTCAGCAGGCCGCCGCCATTCTCGCGCAGGTCCACGATATAGCCGAGCGGCTTGTGGCCCAGCTTCTTCTCGATCGCCTGGATGGCGAGCGCGGTATCGCCGCCGGTGTGCGCCGTGAAGGTGTTGATGTTGAGGATGCCGACGCCGTCCTTGATTTCCCACTTCACCGGCTTCTGGGTGATGATCTCGCGGGTGAGCGTGAACTGCAGCGGCTTGTCGGCGCCGGGGCGCACGATGGTCAGCGCGATCTTGGTGCCCGGCGCGCCGCGCATCTGGGTGATCGCCTCGTCCAGGCTGCCCCCGACGATGAACTTGCCGTCCAGATGGGTGATGAAGTCGCCCGACTTGATGCCGGCCTTGGCGGCGGGCCCGTCCTCGGTCGGCGCGATCACCTTCACCGCGCCGTCCTGCTGGGTGACGGTGAGGCCGAGGCCGCCGTAATTGCCCTCGGTCTGGATCTTGAGATTGTCGAAATCGAGCCCGTCGGCATAGCTGCTGTGCGGATCGAGTGCCGCCAGCATGCCTTCGATCGCACCCTTCACCAGCGTCTTGTCGTCGACCTTGTCGACGTAATTGGCCTTCACGGTGTTGTAGACTTCCATGAAGGTATCGAGCTCGCGATAGCTGCTGGTATCGACCCCTGCCATGGCACCGGATGTGATGGGAATGATCGCGAGTGCGCCGACAGCGGCGGAAACCTGAAGAAACGAACGCAGCATCAAGAGACTTTCCGGAAGGGCGACCAAGCTAATGTAGGCGAGGATAACGGGATTTGCACGCGGTGTCAGTCGAGCAATTGGGTCAGGTCCAGCGGCTGGCCCCGGCGGCGCAGCTCGACCGTGATCCGGGGGCCCGCCGTGCCGAGCCGGGTGCCCTGCGCCACCCTGGTCCCCGGGCGCACCGCCAGCGTGCCCAGGCCGGAGAGCAGGCTGGTCCATTGCTTGCCGTGGTCGACGATCACCACCTGCCCATAGCCGGGAAATGGGGCAGCATAGACGATGGTGCCGGCGGCCGGGGCGACCACGGCGAAACCGGGTTGCACCGCGAAGCTGGGCCCGCGGGCACGGACGCCGGCGGACGAAATCTCGCCGAAGCCGGTGACCAGGTGGCCGGTGACCGGAAGGCGATAGGGGGCCGGGCCGCCTGGCCGTTCCGTCGGGACGCCGGGGCGCGGCAGGGGCCCGTTCAGCACGAGGAGATCCGAACGCACCTGCGCCGCGCTTTCGGTTCGATCCTGGTCCGCCGCAAGGTCGCGCGCCTTCTCGCCCAGCGCGAGCGCGCGCTCCGATTCCACCAGTGCGGCGCGGCCGAGCGTCATCGCCCGCAGCCGGTGATCGGATTCGAGCTGGAGCGCGGCAAGGCGGCGCGTTTCGAGATCGGCACGGCGTCGCTTCAGCTCTGCCACAGCGCCGGCGGTCGCGGTGCGAAGGGCACGCGACCGCGCCAGATCAGCGCGCACGCCGGCACTGCGCGCCTCGAGCGCGGGCAACAGGCTGGCGAGCGTCGCGCGGACATGGACGAGATCCTGTGCCGATCCCGGCTGGGCCAGTGCCAGCACCGCCGGGCGCCGCGCCATCGCCTGCAGTGCCGCGACCAGTTCCAGCGCGGGCCGCTGCCGCTCGGCAAAGGCGGTGCGCTGGCGGGCGAGCAGCCGGTCGAGCAGCGCCACGCGCGCCTCGGCCGCGGCCTGCTCGGCCTCCGCCGCCTTGATGCGCTGGGCCGCCGCCGCCTGTTCGGCGCGGGCGCGGGCCTCCGCGTCCCGCTCCGCCGCAGCGGTGCGATCGAGCTCGGCCGCGCGCGCCTCGGCCGCTTTCGCCGCCTGCGAGGCCTCGATCGCGGATCGTGCCGATTGCTGCGTGGCATCGGGCTGCGGCTGGGCGAGCACGCCCGTCACCGCGATCGCGACCAGCGCTGCCGCGATGCCGAGGCTGCGCGCCGGGCCCATCAGCCTTCGCGGTGATAGGGGTGGTTGGAAAGAATCGAGACCGCGCGCCAGAGCTGCTCGGCGAGCATCGCGCGCGCCATCATGTGCGGCCAGGTCGCCTTGCCGAAGCTGAGCAGCATGTCCGCCGCCCGGCGATCGGCATCGTCGAACCCGTCGGCCGCGCCGATCAGGAAGCGCGTTTCGCGCACCCCGTCGTCGCGCCAGGCGCCGAGCCGGGTCGCCAGCGTCCTGGACGGCAGGTTCTCGCCGAGTTCGTCGAGCATCACCACGCGGGTGCCGGGGGCGAGCACCGGCATCTTGCCGCCAGTGTCGGGCAGTTCGGTGACGCGCGTACCCCAGGTGACGCGCTTCAGATAGCGGTCGACCAGTTCGGCCTCGGGGCTGCGCCCGATCCGGCCGCGCGCGACGATGTGCAGCAACATGGCGCGCGCGCTTCCGGAATCAGATCAGGCCTGGCCCTCGAACGACCACATCCGCTCGAGATTGTAGAAGCTGCGCACTTCCGGGCGGAACAGGTGGACGATCACGTCGCCCGCGTCGATCAGCACCCAGTCGGCGGCCGGCAGGCCCTCGACGCGGGGCGTGCGGCCCTGCTCGGCCTTGAGCTTGTCGGCCAGCTTCATCGCCATAGAGGCGACCTGCCGGGTCGAGCGGCCCGATGCGATCACCATATAGTCGGCAATGCTGCTCTTGCCGGCGAGCGGGATCGAGACGGTTTCCACCGCCTGATCGTCTTCCAGCGAGGCGAGCACGAGCCTATGCAGCGCTTCGACGCTGTCGGCGTCGTTCGAACGCTGCATATTGGGGGAAGTGGCCAAGGTTGCTCCTAGTCTAGCGACTGTCTGTGCGATGTGATTGGAGACGGCGCCGGGCTCTCCTGTTCCAAATGCGGAGAAGACCCGAGGAATCGCCGGTGCCAGGCAGGATCGGCAGCCCGAAGGCGCGTTGCCGACGTCGGATCGGGGCGGAAGCGCAACAGCACAAGTGCCGGCAATCTCCATCGCGTCCAATGTTTCGCCTGGCCTGCGGGCCGCACAGCGCGCCGCAGCCAACCCATTGCAGGACTTGCATGGGCGCCCCGATCATAGCCCGGACGCGCGATAACCGCAATCGGAACCTGACGGGCGATGTGCCGCCACCGTTCCCAGCGATGGAACTGCGCCAGATTGTCCGCGCCCATCAGCCAGATGAAGCGATGATTCGGGTAGAGCCGGGGCAGCTTGGTGAGCGTATCGGCAGTGTAGCGGGTCTTCATCCGCTTCTCGATCGCGGTGACGCGGATCGGCGCGTGCCGGGCGACGGCGCGCGCGGCGGCCATCCGTGCCTGGAACGGCGCCATGCCCGCCTTGTCCTTCAGCGGGTTACCCGGCGAGACCATCCACCACACCTCGTCGAGGTCCAGCGCGCGAATCGCGTGCATCGACAGCCGCCGATGCCCGCGATGCGCCGGATTGAACGACCCGCCAAGGAGACCGATGCGCTTCAAGAGCTTAAAAGGAACGGTTCAAGGCCGCGCCTGGCCGGTGCCGAGCACCAGCCACTTGTAGGTGGTGAGCCCCTCCAGCGCCACGGGCCCGCGCGCATGCAGGCGGCCGGTGGAGATGCCGATCTCGGCGCCCAGCCCGAACTCGCCGCCATCGGCGAACTGCGTCGAGGCGTTCCACATCACGATCGCGCTGTCGACGCCGTTGAGGAACCGGGCCGCCGTGTCGGCATCCTCGGTGAGGATCGCGTCGGTGTGATGCGAGCTGTGCGCGGCGATATGGGCCATGGCCCCGTCCACGCCGTCGACCAGCTTCACCGAGAGGATCGCATCGAGATACTCGGTGTCCCAGTCCGCGTCGCTCGCCGGCAGCACGCGCGAATCGAGCGCCTGCACGTCGGCATCGCCGCGCAGTTCGCAGCCGGCTTCGGCCAGCGCCGTCAGGATCGGCTTGGGATCGGCGAAATCGCGGTCGATCAGCAGCGTTTCGGTCGACCCGCAAATCCCGGTGCGGCGCATCTTGGCGTTGACCGCCAGCGTGCGCGCCATCGCCGGATCGGCGGCACGGTCGACATAGGTGTGGCAGATGCCGTCGAGATGCGCGAGAACGGGCACCCGCGCCTCGGCCTGCACCCGCGCGACCAGCCCCTTGCCGCCGCGCGGCACGACCATGTCGATCAGCCCCTCGGCGGTGAGCATCGCACCCACCGCAGCGCGATCGGTCACCGGCACCAGCTGGATCGCGTCGGCCGGAGCGCCTGCGGCCAGCAGCCCCTGCACCAGCGCGGCGTGGATCGCGCGATTGCTGCGGATCGCTTCCGAACCGCCGCGCAGGATCGCCGCGTTGCCGGACATCAGGCATAGCGCGCCGGCATCGGCGGTGACGTTGGGGCGGCTTTCGTAGATGATGGCGATCACGCCGATCGGCACGCGCACGCGCTTGAGGACGAGGCCGTTCGGCCGGGTCCGTTCGTCGAGCACGCTGCCGACGGGGTCTTCCAGTCCGGCGACCGCTTCGATGCCGGCGGCCATCGCTTCGACGCGCTTGGCATCGAGCAGCAACCGGTCGAGTAGCGCGTCGGACAGGCCGTTGGCCTTGCCTCCCGCCATGTCCTCGGCGTTGGCGGCGAGAATCGCGTCCTGCGCCGATCGGATCGCGGCGGCGGCAGCGCGCAGCGCAGCGGCCTTGGCCGGGCTTGGCATCGCCGCCAGCACCGTGGCGGCGGCACGGGCGCGGCGGCCCATGTCGGCGATCAGCATCTGGGTGTCGGGCATGTCGATATCGGCCATGCTGCAGTCGCTAGCACGAAGCGCGCGAAGCTGGTAGCCTCAGGCCCCATGGGGGAATTCGACGCAGCCGGCGAACTGGTAATGGGGGGCCTGCTCGGCCGTGCGGTAGAGCCGCATGCGGGCGAGGGCCATGGGCACGGGCATGGCACGATCTGCCTGAATTGCGGTAGCGCGCTGGTCGGCCCGCATTGCCACGAATGCGGGCAATCGGGGCACGTCCATCGCTCGCTCGGCGCGATCGGGCACGAATTGCTGCACGGCGTCGCGCATTTCGAGGGAAAGATGTGGCGCACGCTGCCACTGCTCGTTTGGCGGCCCGGCGATCTCACCCGCCGCTACATCGCCGGCGAGCGCGCGCGCTTCGTCTCGCCGATGGCGATGTTCCTCTTCTCGATCTTCACGATGTTCGCGATCTTCCAGATCCTCGGCATCTCGACGCCGACCGACCTGGAAACCCCGACGGCCCGGCCGACCGCCGCCCTGCAGCGCGCGCTGAAGCATAGCGAAGAAGGACGCGCGAAGGATGTCGCCAAGCGCGCCAGGCTCGCCGCAGACGACAGCGATCGCGCCGATCTGGACAAGGACATCGCCAAGGCGGATCGCGAGATCGCCGCGATCAAGGCCGCCGCCGCGCAGATCGCGCCTATAGAGGCCGTCGCCGGGGACGACGACAACATCAAGCAGGTGCACACCGGCTGGCACACCCTCGATCACGGTGTCGAGAAGTGGCAGAAGAACCCCGCGCTGATGCTCTACAAGCTGCAATCGAGCATCTACAAATTCTCCTGGCTGCTGATCCCGCTGTCGATCCCGTTCGTGTGGCTGCTGTTCTTCTGGAAACGCCAGTACAAGCTCTACGATCACGCGGTGTTCGTGACCTACTCGATCGCGGCGATGTCGATGCTGTTCATCGGTATCACGCTGCTGAGCGCGGTGGGCGTATCCACCGACATTCTGGTTTGGACCGCCCTGCTCCTGCCGCCGATCCACATGTGCCGGCAGCTGAAGCAGGCCTATGGCCTGGGATGGCGCTCCGCCATCTTCCGGACCAGTCTGTTGCTGTGGTTCATCACCATCATCGCATCGCTGTTCCTGCTGATCCTGGCGCTGCTCGGCATCATGGGCTGAACCACCGCGTCACGGGAAGCCGTGCATCTGCCGGTCCATCGGCATCATCGCATGGTCGAGATGGCCGAGGATCCACACCGATCCGCCGATCAGCAGCAACACGACGAGCGTCCCGAAGGCGAGCGCCAGCACGTTGTTGGTGTTGTCCGGCCCGGTGTTCACGTGGAGGAAGAAGACGAGGTGGACGCCCATCTGCGCGATGGCCAGCACCACCAGCGCCATCGGCACCGCCGGCCGCCAGACCAGCGGCAGGTTGACCATCGCGAAGGCCGCGGCGGTGAGCAGCGCGGCGAGGCCCAGCCCCACCACATAGCCGCTGGTGCCGCCGGCGAATTCCTCGCCTTCGGCCGCTTCGTCGCCGGGCGCGGTATCACCGCTGTCGGTCTCGCGCTCGCTCATGGCGCCACTCCCATCAGATAGACCCCATAAGATAGACCATCGTGAAAATGCCGACCCAGACGATGTCGAGCGCGTGCCAGAACAGGTTGAAGCACATCAGCCGCCGCAGGACCTGCGGCTGGAAACCCTTCACCCACAGCTGCGCCATCATCGTGCCGAGCCACAACAGCCCGACGCCGATGTGCAGGCCGTGCAGCCCGACCAGGCCGAAAAAGGCGGAGAGAAAGGCGCTGCGCTGGGGCCCTGCGCCCTCGCCGATCATCTCGGCGAACTCGGCCAGCTCGAGCCCGAGGAACGCCGCGCCCAGCACGCCGGTGGCAAGCAGCCAGAGCTGCGCGGGCAGCAGCTTGCGCCGCTCCGCCGCAACGCCCGCCAAGCCGCAAGTGAAGCTGGAGAGGAGCAATGCCGCCGTCTCGAGCGCCACCCGCTCCTGTCCGAACAGCTCGCGGGGCGACGGGCCGCCCGCGGTTTGCTTCGCCAGCACCGCATAGGCGGCGAAGAAGCCCGAGAAGAGGATGATGTCGCTGAGCAGGTAGATCCAGAAGCCATAGCCCACGGTGGTACGCTTGCTCGCCGGCCCGCCCTCGCCGCGACCCGTATTGGTATCCTCGCCACCACCGCGGCCGATGCGATAGGGATCCTGTGCCTTGGCGGTCATGCCGGCTGCTCCCGGTTCGCATCAAGCCAGGCCTGGCGCGCGGCGCGGCGGACGCGATCGATCCGGGCCACTTCTTCCGCCGGGATTGCCTTCTCCTCCTCGTCGCGCCAGGCGAAGACCACGAAGGTGGCATAGGCGCCGACGAAACCCAGCGCCGCCAGCCACCAGATACTCCAGATCATCGCAAAGCCGATCAGCGTGGCGAAGAACGCGGTGGCGACCCCGGTTGCGCTGTTGCGCGGCATTTCGATCGGTTCGTAGTCGGGTTCGTCGCCGAGCCCCTGGCTTTCGAGCGCCGTGCGCTTGATCGTCCAATAGGGCTCCTCGCCGTGCACGCGTGGCAGCACCGCGAAGTTGAACACCGGCGGCGGGGACGAGGTTGCCCATTCGAGCGAACGGCCATCCCAGGGATCGCCGGTTTCGTCGCGCAATGCCTCGCGGTTGCGGATGCTGACGACGATCTGGACGATCTGCGAGGCCACGCCCAGCATCATCACGCCGATGCCGCCGACCGAGACGTAGAGCCACGGCGCCCATTCGGTGAAATCGATATGCTGCAGCCGCCGGGTCATCCCCTCCAGCCCCAGCACGTACAGTGCGCCGAACACGATCAGGAAGCCCGCGAGCGTCAGCCAGAACGCCATCTTCCCCCAAGTTTCGTCGAGCCGGAAGCCGAACGCCTTGGGGAACCAGAAGGTGATGCCCGCGAACGCGCCGAAGATCACGCCCGAGTTGATGACGTTGTGGAAGTGCGCGACCAGGAACATCGAATTGTGCAGCATGAAATCGGCCGGCGGGACCGCGAGCAGCACGCCGGTCATCCCGCCGATGATGAAGGTCATCAGGAAGGCGATCGACCAGAGCATCGGCGTGGGGAAGCGCAGCCGCCCGCCATACATGGTGAACAGCCAGTTGTAGATCTTCACGCCGGTGCCCACCGCGATGATGCTGGTGGCGATGCCGAAGGCGGCGTTGACGTCGCCGCCCGCCCCCATCGTGAAGAAATGGTGCAGCCACACCGTGAACGACACCACGACGATGAACAGCGTCGCCGCCACCATCGACCGATAGCCGAACAGCGGTTTGGACGAGAAGGTGGAGATCACCTCGGAGAAGATGCCGAACGCGGGCAGGATGAGGATGTAGACCTCCGGATGCCCCCAGGCCCAGATGAGGTTCACGAACATCATCATGTTGCCGCCGGCTTCGTTGGTGAAGAAGTGGAAGCCGAGATACCGGTCGAGCGCCAGCATCCCCAGCGTGGCGGTGAGGATCGGGAAGGCAGCGACGATCAGCATGTTGGCGCCCAGCGCGGTCCAGCAGAACATCGGCATGCGGAGGTAACTCATGCCCGGCGCGCGCAGCTTGAGGATCGTCGTCACCAGGTTGATGCCCGACATCAGCGTGCCGACACCCGAAATCTGGATCGCCCAGACATAGTAATCCACGCCGACGCCGGGCGAGTAGGTCGTCTCGCTCAAGGGTGCATAGGGCAGCCAGCCGGTACGCGCGAACTCGCCGATCACCAGGCTCATATTGACCAGCAGCGCGCCCGAAGCGGTGAGCCAGAAGCTGGTCGAGTTGAGCGTCGGGAAGGCCACGTCGCGGACGCCGAGCTGGAGCGGCACGACGAAGTTCATCAGCCCGATGATCACCGGCATCGCGCCGAAGAAGATCATGATCGTGCCGTGCGCCGAGAAGATCTGGTCGTAATGCTCGGGCGGCAGATAGCCCTGGGCATGGCCGATCGCGGTCGCCTGCTGGGTGCGCATCATGATCGCGTCGACGAACCCGCGCAGCAGCATGACGAGCCCGAGCAGCACGTACATCACCCCGATCCGCTTGTGATCGACCGAGGTGATCCACTCCTTCCACAGATAGGGCCAGTGCCCCTTCGCCGTGATCCAGCCGAGCACCGCGAACAGCGCCAGCGCGACGCCGCCCGCTGCGATCAGCGGGATCGGCTGGCTGAACGGAATCGCGGACCAGGTGAGCTTGCCGAACATCGTCACTCCGCCGTTCCGGGGGAAATCTGGGGCTGGCCGTCGCGGCCCTGTTCGGGGCCGGGCGCGGGCGGCAAATGCTGTGCCACCACCCTGTCGAACAGGCCTGGCTGCACCGCCCCCCAATGCTTGGCGGGCTCGTGCTGGCTCTGCCGGGCGAGTTGGGCGTAGGCGGGTCCATCGAGCAGCCCGCCGGCCGCCTTCACGCCCGCCACCCAGCGGGTGAAGTCCGCCGCCGGCACGGCCTGGAGCCGGAAGTTCATGTCCGAAAAGCCGTCGCCGCTGTAATGCGCCGATTGGCCGTAATAGCTGCCGGGCCTGTCCGCCTGCAGGTGCAGCGTCGTCGCCATGCCGTTCATCGTGTAGATCTGGCTGCCCAGCCGCGGCACGAAGAAGCTGTTCATCACGCTGGCCGAGGTGAGGCGGAAGCGGATCGGCACGCCGGCCGGGATCACCGGCTGGTTCAGCGTCGCGATGCCCTGCGCAGGGTAAACGAACAGCCATTTCCAATCGAGCGACACCACCTGAACCTCGAGCGGCGGGGCCTTCGACGCGATCGGCCTGGCGGGATCGAGGTCGTGGCTGCCGATCCAGATCAGACCGCTGAGGAACAGGATCGTCAGCAGCGGGATCGACCACACGATCAGCTCGATCCGCCCCGAATAGACGAACTCTGGCCGATGGCGCGCCTTGTCGTTGCCGGCGCGGAACCACCAGGCAAAGGCGAGCGTGGCGATCATCGTGGGGATGATGATCGCCAGCATGATGACCAGCGAATTGAGCAGGATCGTCCGGTTGTTCGCGCTGATCGGCCCGCCGGGGCGGAGGATACTCGCGCCGCTGCACCCGCCGAGCAACAACAGCAGCGGGAGGAGGCGCGCCGCGCGGCTAGCCATGGTGCGCCTCGGCCAGCCAGTCATCGGGCGAGCGCTCCCTGGTCGGCGCGATGTCGGCGCCCATGCTCTGCGCGATGATCTCCAGCGCCCAGCGCCCGCGATCATCGTCCTGCGTCGCCACGGCGTCGCCCGGCACCCACAGCGCATAGTCGCGCATGTGCGCGTCGCCGGCGGTGAACAGCACGCAGATGTCGGTCGCGACGCCGGTCAGCACCAGCCGGCGCACGCCCAGCTTGGGGAGCAGCACCGGCAGGTTGGTCGCGTAGAAGCCGGAGAATTGCGGCTTGAGCACGAAATAGTCGCACTCGCGCGGCTTGAGCTCTGCGAGGCTGTCCGGGGCGCCGTCCAGCGCCTGCTCGATCAGCCGGGACTTTTCCGAATGCCACTCGCCGAAATTGTCGTTGACGAAGACCGTCGGCAGATCGGCCGCGTCGAACGCGGCGCGCAGCCTGGCAATCGGTCCCGCGATCGCCTCGGCGCGGCTACGCAGTTCCTCGCCACCTTCGAAGTCGAAGGTGTTGATCATGTCGATGATCAGCAGCGCCGCTGCCGCACCCGGCCTGTCGCGCGCAGGGGCGGTGGCGCCCGTTTCGGGTGCTTCCACGGTCTCGCTCCCCTGAGGCGCTCAGCGATCCGTCTGGCCGCGATCGAGCGTGTCGCTGGGATGGGCGGCATCGCCCTCCTGCTGATGCTCGGTCGAGAGGTTCGGGCGCGGCTGGGTGCTGGTGCCGCCCTTGTCGCCTTTCTCGCCGGGTTCGGTCGCGAGATTGGGGTTCGGCTGGGTGTGCGTTTCAGTGTCCGGATCGGGCATGGCGCTTCTCCTGATAGGCAGGCAAACGACATGCAGCGGCGGCTGTTCCCCGCATTACCGCTTTCGGCGATTCACCAGCTGCAACAGCGCGGCGATCAGCGAGAGCCCGCCGCCGAGCAGCGCCACCCCGGTCCAGCCGCCGGCGCCCCAGGCATAGGTGGCGGTCGCCGAGCCGGCGGAGGCGCCGAGGAACATCGATCCCATCAGCACGGTGTTCAGCCGCGCCCGCGCCTCGGGCCGGAGTGCGAAGATGATGTGCTGGTTGGAAACGAGCGCGCTCTGCACCGCGAAGTCGAGCACGACGACGCCGATCACCAGCGCGGCGATGCTCGCCCACAGCCCGAACAGCAGCCAGCTCGCCACCGCGAGCAGCGCGCCGAGCAGCACCACCCGGTGCGGCCCAGTCCTGTCGGCGATCCGCCCGGCGAGCGGCGCACCGAGGATTCCGGCCGCGCCGACCACGCCGAACAGCCCGGCCACGTCCGCGCCCATGCCGAAGCGCGGCGTCTCCAGATACAGCGCCAGGATCGTCCAGAAGCCGGTGAAGCCCGCGAACAGCAGCGCCTGGGTGATCGCCGCCAGCCGCAACGCCGGGAATTCCCGCCACAGGCTACCCAGTGATCCGAGCAACGCCCCATAGCCGAGCGTCGCCTCGGGCTCGCTGCGCGGCAGCCGCCACGCCATCACCGCCGCGGTGCCCAGCGCCAGCGGCACGCCGAGCCAGAACATCTCGCGCCACCCCAGGTGCGTGCCGACGAAACCGGACAGCGTCCGGCTGAGCAGGATCCCGCAGAGCAGCCCCGCCATCACCGTGCCCACGGTCTGCCCGCGCTTTGCCGGATCTGCGAGGTGCGCAGCGAACGGCACGATCTGCTGCGCCACGCTCGCCGCCGCGCCCACCGCCAGCGACGCACCGATCAGCATCCAGGCATTGGGCGCCAGCGCCGCCGCCACCAGCGCCCCCGCCAGCACGAGGAACTGGAGCACGATCAGCCGCTTGCGCTCGTGCAGATCGCCCAGCGGCACCAGCAGGAACAGCCCCGCCGCATAGCCGAGCTGGGTCGCCGTCGGCACCAGCCCCGCCGGCTGGCCGGGGAGGTCGCGCTCGATGATGCCGAGCAGCGGCTGGTTGTAGTAGATATTGGCCACCGCAATGCCGGCCGCCGCCGCCATCGCGAAGGTAAGGCCGCGGCCGAGCGGGGCGGGTGTTGCGTTCACAGCGGCGACTCCTCAGGCGTTGGGACGCACAGATAGGAAGCGACGTCGCCGCTTGTTACTGTCCGATGGTTTGGGGGCCGATGGTTTGGGGCCCGCTCTCGTCGAGCAGATTGGTCTCGGCCATCGCATTGTCCGGCTCGTCGACATGGCCGTCCGGATCGACATGGATCAGGATCTCGGTGTCCGGAAAGGCCTGCCCCAGCGCGCCTTCCAGCCGCTCGACCACGTCGTGCGCCTCGGCGATCGTCATGCGGGGGCGCATGCTGACATGGAACTGCACGAAATCGCGGTTGCCGCTGGTGCGGGTACGCAGGTCGTGCAGGCTGTTGAGCTCGGGGTGCGTCGCGGCGATCTCGACGAAGCGGCGCCGCTTCTCCTCGGGCCATTCGCGGTCCATCAGCTGGTCGATCGCCGCGACCGAGGCGCGCCAGGCGCCCCAGAGCAGCCAGAAGGCGATGGCGATGCCGAACACCGGGTCGGCACCGCGCAGCCCCAGATAGCTTTCGCTGACCAGCGCGCCGATCACCGCGGCGTTGAGGTACAGGTCCGAGCTGTAATGGATGCTGTCGGTGGTGATCGCGATAGAGCCGGTGCGGCGGATCACCGAGCGCTGATATTGGGTGAGGGCCAGCGTCACCACAATGGCGATCACGGACACGGCGATGCCGTCGGCGGGATGCGCGCTCGTCTGGCTCTGCATCAGCCGCTGCACGGCGCGCAGCAGGATGGCGAAGCCCGAAATGGCGATGATCGCCACCTGGAACAGCGCCGCCAGCGCTTCGGCCTTGCCATGGCCGAAGCGGTGCTCGTCATCCGCCGGCTGCGAGGCCCAGTGAACCCCGCCCAGCGTGACCAGCGATGCGACGAGATCGAGGCCGGAGTCCGCAAGGCTCGCCAGCACCGCCACCGATCCGGTCTTCACCGCGGCATAGGATTTGATCGCGCCCAGGAAGAGCGCGCTGCACACGCTGGCGATCGCCGCACGGCGGGCGAGGTTGGTCACGGGAACAGCATGCCTTCCGACCAACCGTCGCCGGCGCGGGTGAACACCCGCCGCTCGTGCAGGCGATGCTCGCGGTCGAGCCAGAATTCGATCCGCTCGGGCGTCACGCGGTAGCCGCCCCAATGCGGCGGGCGCGGCACCGGCTGGCCTTCGAACCGCGCCTGCACCTCGGCGAAGCGCGCCTCGAAGGTGGCGCGGGCATCGAGCGGGCGCGACTGATCCGAGGCCCAGGCGCCGAGCTGCGAATCGCGGCTGCGGCTGGCGAAATAGGCATCCGACTCTTCGTCGCTGGCCAAGTCTACGGGCCCTTCGATGCGGATCTGGCGGCGCAGCGACTTCCAGTGGAAGAGCAGCGCGACATGCGGGTTGGCGGCAAGATCGCCGGCCTTGCGACCCTCGCGATTGGTGTAGAAGACGAAGCCGCGTTCGTCATAGCCCTTCAGCAGCACCATCCGCACCGACGGGCGCCCCTGGGCATCCGCCGTGGCCAGCGCCATCGCGTTGGAATCGTTGATCTCGGTGGTACGCGCCTCGGTGTACCAGTCGTGGAACAGCGCAAATGGATCGGTGCTCATGGGGGTGCCTCTACAACCTAAACGCCGCCGTTGCGATGGGCGGAACACACTGGACTTTGGGGAATTGAATCGGGCCTGCAACGAGGAGACTTCCGCATGGCGGCACGTGCCTATTGGCAGGGACAGATCCGGCTGGCCCTCGTTTCGATTCCCGTCGAGATCTACACCGCCACCAAATCCGGCGCGCAGATCGCGTTCCACCAGATCCACGAACCGAGCGGCCAGCGGATCAAGTACGAGAAGGTCGCGCCCGGCGTGGGCGCGGTCGAACCGGACGAGATCGTCAAGGGCTATGAGATCGAGAAGGGCGAATATGTCCTGCTGGAGCAAGACGAGATCGACGCGGTGAAGCTCGAATCGAAAAAGACGCTGGAGCTCACCCAGTTCGTCGATGCCGACGAGATCGACGTGCTCTATTACGAGCGGCCCTATTTCGTGGTGCCGGCCGACGATCTTGCCGAAGAGGCGTTCATCGTGCTGCGCGAGGCGCTGCGCCGCGCGCGCAAGGTGGGGCTGGGCCAGCTGGCGATGCGCGGCCGCGAATATGTCGTCAGCCTGAAGCCCTGCGGGCGCGGCATGATCCTCGAGACGCTGCGCTATGCCGACGAGGTGCAGAAGGCGCAGGGCTATTTCCGCGAGATACCGGACAGCGAACCCGATCCCGAACTGCTCGACCTGGCGCAGACGCTGATCGAGAAGAAGTCGGGCAGCTTCGATCCCAAGGGGTTTCACGATCGTTATGTCGATGCGCTGCGCGACCTGATCGAGAAGAAGAAAAAGGCCAAGGGCGCCAAGATCCTGGAGGATCCGGAAAAGCCGGAGAGTCGCGGATCGAACGTGGTGGACCTGATGGCGGCGCTGAAGAAGTCGCTGGGCCCGGGCGATGCCAAGCCCGCCCCCAAGGCTAAGGCACCGGCGAAGAAGGCACCGGCCAAGAAGCCGGCGGCGAAGAAACGTGCCTGAGCCCGACAGCCTCGCCCGCTACAACGCCAAGCGGGACTTCGCCAGGACGGCGGAGCCCGCCGGCGAGGTCGCCAAGGGCAGCGGCAACCGCTTCCTCGTCCAGAAGCACGACGCGACGCGGCTGCACTGGGACTTCCGGCTGGAAGTGGACGGCGTGCTGAAAAGCTGGGCGGTGACGCGCGGCCCCAGCCTCGACCCCGACGAGAAACGGCTTGCGGTCCGCACCGAGGACCATCCACTGTCCTATGCCGATTTCGAAGGCACCATCCCCAAGGGCCAATATGGCGGCGGCACGGTGATGCTGTGGGACGCCGGCACCTGGGAGCCGATCCCCGGCAAGAGCGCCAAGGACCTGGAAAAGGGCCATCTCCATTTCGTGCTCCATGGCGAGCGGATGCAGGGCGAATGGCTGCTGATCCGGCTGAAGCCCAGGGGCAAGGAGAAGGCCGAAAACTGGCTGCTCCGCAAGATCGACGACGACCATGCCGGCCCGACGGACGAACTGGTCGAGGCGGGCCTGACCAGCGTCACCACCGGCCGGACGATGCAGGAGATCGCGGAGGGCGCCGCGCCCCATGCCGCGCCCGCACCTCCCGTCATGCCAGCGAAAGCTGGCGTCTCCCGTAGCGGAGGGAAGCGCTCGCCCAGCCTCGGGGAAGCCCCAGCTTCCGCTGGGGCGACGGCGAAGAAGCGCGGAAAAAAGGCAGGCACCTCGAACGTCCCGCCCTTCCGGTCCCCCCAGCTCGCCACGCTGGTCGATACCGTTCCCACCGGCAACCAGTGGCTCCACGAGATCAAATATGACGGCTACCGCGCGCTGATCGCCACGGGCGGCGGCGGACCGAGGATCTACACCCGCTCCGGGCTCGACTGGACCGCGAAGTTCCCCGGGATCGCCGAAGCCGCCGCCACCCTGCCGCCCGGCGCGCTGATCGACGGCGAGATCGTCGCGATGCACGACGGCAAGCCCGATTTCTCCACCCTGCAGGAGGCGATCTCCGCCGGCGGCGCGGGACTGACTTGCTTCGCCTTCGACCTGCTCGCCGAGGGTGGTGAGGACCTGACCGCCCTGCCCCAGCGCGACCGCAAGGAGCGCCTTCGCGCGCTGCTCGAGGGCGCCGACGATCGCATCCGCTTCTCCGAACACATTCTCGGCAATGGCGAGAAGCTGTTCGAGAGCATGTGCCGCGAAGGCTTAGAGGGCGTCGTCTCGAAGCGCGCCGATGCGCCCTATCGCGGCACCCGCAGCAAGGCGTGGCTCAAGATCAAGTGCACGCACCGCCAGGAATTCGTGATCCTCGGCTGGACCGCCTCCACCGCCCGGGGCCGCGGCTTCAAGTCGCTGCTGCTCGGGGTGAACGGGCCCGACGGCCTCGTCTATGCCGGCAAGGTCGGCACCGGCTTCAACACCAACACGCTGCTGTCGGTGCGCGCGCGGCTCGACGCGCTCGCCGTCGACAAGCCGGCCGCCAAGGTGCCCCGTCCCGAAGCGCGGGGCGCGCATTGGGTGAAGCCGGAGCTGGTCGCCGAGATCGCCTTTGCCGAATTCACCGCCGAAAAGGTGGTGCGCCACGCCAGCTTCCTCGGCCTGCGCGAGGACAAGGCCGCCGACACAGTGGTCGCCGAGGAGCCGGCTGCACTGGCCGAGGCCGCCCCTTCCACGATCAAGATCAGCAGCCGCGACCGCGTGATCTTCCCCGAATCGAAGCTGACCAAGGGCGACCTTGCCGACTATTACGCGGCGATCGCGCCGATCGCGCTGCCCTGGCTCGGCGAGCGCCCGATCAGCCTGGTCCGCTGCCCGCAGGGCCGCGCCAAGCAATGCTTCTTCCAGAAGCATGATGCCGGCAGCTTCGGCGAGCAGGTCCACCATGTCGACATCCGCGAGAAGGATGGTTCGATCGAGCCCTATCTCTACGTCTCGGACGTCGACGGCATGCTCGCCTGCGTCCAGATGGGCACGATCGAGTTCCATGGCTGGGGATCGCGCGTCGCCGATGTCGAAAAACCCGATCGGCTGGTGTTCGATCTCGATCCCGACGAAGGCCTCGATTTCGGCGTGGTGAAGAAGGCGGCGGAATATCTGAAGGAACAGCTCGCCGAAATCGGGCTGACCAGCTGGCCATTGCTCTCCGGCGGCAAGGGCGTGCACGTGGTGGTGCCGCTGGTGCCGCACGCCGAATGGCCGGCGGCGAAAAGCTTCTGCGAGCGCTTCGCCCGCGCGCTGGCCCAGGCCGAGCCCGAGCGCTTCACCGCCAACATCAAGAAAGCCAGCCGGACGGGCCGCATCTTCATCGATTATCTGCGCAACCAGCGCGGCGCGACGGCGGTGCTGCCCTATGTCGCCCGCGCTCGGGAAAATGCGCCGGTGGCGGCACCCGTCACCTGGACCGAGCTGCGCGCCATCGACAGCGCGCATGTCTTCACCATCAAGGACGCCGCCGCGCTGCTCGATCGCGCCGGCAGCCGGGCGCTGCGCGGCTGGGGGACGGCGGACCAGACGCTTCCCGACCTGTAACCCGCGCCATCTTGCGCATTTCATCCGCCCTGCTGCAACGCACGCGGCAGGGCGGGGGTTAAGACGCTGGGAGGACGTGCGCCCGGCTCGGCTGATCGGTCCCGCACATCTCCCGTGTTGCATGGCACCATGGTTTCCCGCATCACCTCCGCCGAGAAAGGGACGCAGCTGTGGCCAGCCTTGCCGAGGCCGGATTGTTCGACGCCGGTACGATCGCCGATCGTTGGATCACCGATTATTGCGGCCAGGCACCGGCCGGCGATGTTCTGTGCGCGCAAACCGGCGCAGCATGGAGCGCGCTGTTCGAGGAGCTGGCGGGGCTTTCGGGCGACGGGCTGACGATCGCCCGCGAACGCGCGCATCGGCATGCCGAGGACATCGGCACCGGCTACCGCATCGGCGACGAGGGCGACGAGCGCCCCTGGCCGCTCTCCCCCGTGCCGCTGCTGATCGACCAGATCGAATGGCGCGGGATCGAGGCCGGCATTGCCCAGCGCGCGGAACTGATGGAGCTGCTGCTTCGCGACCTCTACGGCCCGACCCGGCTGATCGCCGATGGCCATCTGCCCGCGGCGCTGCTCACCGGCAGCCCCTTCTTCCTGCGCCCGCTCACCCATCTGACCCCGCCGGGCGAGCATCATCTCCATTTCGTCGCCTTCGACCTGTGCCGCAGTCCGGACGGCCATTGGCGGGTCCTCGCCGATCATCTCCGCGCCCCCGCCGGCGCCGGCTATGCGCTGGAGAACCGGCTGGCGATGGCGCGGACGCTGGGCGGCCTGCAGGGCCGGCTCAACATCGAGCGCCACGCGCCCTTCTTCGCCGCCTTCCGCGACGGAATCGCCGCCGCCTGCCGCCGCGCCGAACCGCGCATGGCGCTGCTTACCCCCGGCCGCTTCACCGCGAGCTATGCCGAACAGGCGCATCTCGCCCGCTATCTCGGCTTCCTGATGGTCGAGGGCGCCGATCTCGCGGTGCTCGACGACCGGGTCTATGTCCGCACCATCGCCGGGTTGAAGCGGGTGGATGCGCTGTGGCACCGATTCGACCCGCGCTATCTCGATCCGCTTGCACTCGACTCGCATTCCTCCATCGGCGTCGCCGGGCTGATCGACGCGACGGTTGCCGGCAATGTCGTGATCGCCAATGCGCCGGGCGCCGGCCTGCTCGAAGCGCCGGCCTTCGCCGCCTTCCTGCCGCGGCTCAGCGAGATCCTGCTCGGCGAGCCGCTGCGCCTGCCCAACATCGCCACCTGGTGGTGCGGCCAGCCTGCCGAAGCCGCACAGGTCGCGGCGAATCTCGACCAGATGCTCATCGCCCCCGCCTTCGGCACGCCGCCGCTCGGCCTGCCGGGGGGCAAGGCGGTGCTCGGCGCGCATCTCGACGCGGCGGCGCGCGACGCGCTGCGCGACGATCTCACCCGCCGGCCGCAGGATTATGTCGGGCAGGAGGTGGTCTGCCTCTCGACCATGCCGTTCGTCGCCGAAGACCGGCTTGCCCCGCGCCCCTTCACCCTGCGCGTCTTCGCCGCGCGCGACGCCGCCGGCCACTGGACGGTGCTGCCCGGCGGCTTCGCCCGGATCGGCGACCATGCCGACGCCCGCGCCGCGGTGATGGGCGAAGGCAGCTGGTCGGCCGACGTCTGCATCCACGGGCCCGATCCGGTGGCGCCCGTCTCGCTGCTCCCCTCGGGCGATTCGACCCAGCTGCGTCGCAACCCCGGCACGCTGCCCAGCCGAGTGGCGGACAACATGTTCTGGCTGGGCCGCTATCTCGAGCGGGGCGAGGCGCTGCTGTCGGTGCTCCGCGTGCTGCTGGGCCACTCGATCAGCGCGGACACCGGCGCAGCACTTTCTGCCGAGACCGTCGATCGGCTCGCCCAGCTGGTGGTGGGAGCAGGGGCGGCCCCGCCCCCCCGCGGCCTGAAACGGCAGGATCTCACCCAGCTCGCCCGCACCGCGCTGGAATCGGGCGAAGGCTGGACCAGCGTCCGTGCGATCAATGCCCAGGCCCGCTCGATCGGCGCGGTCTCGCGCGACCGGCTCTCCGCCGACATGATCCGCCTGCTCGATGCGCCCTTCCCGGAACGCGGCGTGCTGCTCGATCGCGCCGGATCGCTGCAGCGGCGCTATTCCGCGCTGGCGGGCCAGGCGGGCGAGCATATGGGCCGCACCGATGCCTGGCGCTTCCACGATCTCGGCCGTCGCATCGAGCGGGCGCTGGCGACGATCGGCTTCCTCCGCGCCCTTGGCGGGCCGCAGGCGACCGCCGACGATCTCTCGACGCTGCTGGACCTGGCCGACAGCCAGATCAGCTATCGCCAGCGCTACCTGACCGGCATCGCCCGGGTGCCGGTGCTCGACCTGCTCGCGCTCGATCCCGGCAATCCGCGCGGCCTGTCCTTCCAGGCGGCGGCGATTTCGGCGCACCTCAACGCGCTGCCGGTGCTCTCCGACGACGGCCTGGCCGAGCCGCAGCAGGAACAGGCACGCAGCATCGCCGCTACCTTGGTCACCGCGCGCGCCACCGCGATCGACGATGCCTGGCTCGACGATCTCCAGTCGCGACTGTGGAGCCTCTCCGAGGCCGTCGCCCGCCGCTATTTCCTGCACGGCGCCGAGCCGCTGCGCGCGGCGGGGCTCGTGCTCGCATGATGCTGTACCGCATCCGCCATGTGACGCGGTTCGATTATGCCCAGCCGGTCGCCTTCGCGCGCTGCAACCTGCGGCTGAAGCCGATTCTCTGGTCCGGCCAGATGATCGAGGAGTATGCGCTGAGCATCCAGCCGGGCGGCCGCACCTACCCGGCCCGCGCCGAGGCCGGGCTTGCCAATGTCGTGCGGCTGGTGGTGGAGCATGCCGCGAACAGCCTGACGATCGAGAGCAGCGCGCAGGTGCGCGTCGAACGGCAGATTCCGATTCCCGCGGCCAGCGACCCGACGATTTCCCAGATCGCCGCCTGGGCGCGCGACAGCGGCGATCCCACGCCGGCGGGCCCCGCCGCCTATCTGTTTCCCTCGCCGCTGATCCCGCTCGACCGCGACATCGCCGCCTGGTGTGCCGAGGAACTGCACCCCGATCGCGGCATCCTCGACGCCGGCATCGCGCTGGCGCAGCGTATCCAGCGCGACTTCGCCTTCGATCCCACCGCCACGCTGGTCGACACGCCGCCGCACGAGGCGTTCGCGAAACGCGGCGGCGTCTGCCAGGATTTCGCGCAGATCATGCTCTCGGGCCTGCGCGCCGCCGGGCTGCCGGCCGCCTATGTCTCGGGCTATCTGCGCACGCTGCCGCCGCCGGGCCAGCCACGGCTGGTCGGCGCGGACGCCACCCATGCCTGGGTGCTGCTGTGGGGCGGGCCCGATCTCGGCTGGGTCGGCGTCGATCCGACCAACGGCATCTGGATGGCCGAGGACCACATCGTCATGGCGATCGGTCGCGACTATGCCGACATTGCGCCGATCGACGGCATCGTGCTCGGCTCGGGTGCGCAGGCGATGCACGTGTCGGTGGACGTGGAGCCGCTGGAGACCGGGGCGCCCTGACCGCGCGATCAGTGCTCCACCGGGCCCTTGTCGCCGAAGTTCAGCCGGCGCGTGACGCGATAATCGAGCACCGCCATCACGAAATACGCCGCAAACTGCTTCACTCGCGTCCACCAGCCGGTGCGCGCCTTGTAGAGTTCGGGCGTGATCCGTTCCGATTGCGCGATCTCGCCGTCGACATAGCTGCGGACATGCGCGGCGAAGGCGGGATCCTGCACCCGCAGCATCAGCTCGAGGTTGAGGAACATGCTGCGAATGTCGAAATTGGCCGAGCCGATATGGACGACGTCGTCGATCACATAGAGCTTGGTGTGCAGCTTGGTCGGCTGATATTCGAAGATCTGCACCTTCTTGCGCAGCAGCCCGGCATAGGTGAACCGCGCCGCCCAGATCGCGGCGGTGTGATCCAGCTTCGACGGCAGCACCAGCCGCACCCGCCCGCGCCGCCCGGCCTTGTCGAGCCGCCGCAGCATCGCCGGGCTGGGGGCGAAATAGGCGGCGATCAGGTCGAGCGTGTTCGCCCGCTCCATGTCGTGCTTCACCACCCGCGCCCAGGGCGACAACCGCCGCATCGGCCCGCCCAGCAGCCAGCGCGCGCGCCCGTCGGGCTCGCTCCAGGCCTTGAGCGTCCTGCCCAGCGACCGCAGCGTCGCACGCGGACGCTTCGCCCAGTCGGCGAGCGCGTCGAAATAGCCGGTCAGCCGCTCGGCCGCCGGACCCTCGACCAGCAGCCCCAGGTCGCGCCACGCCTGCTCGGCGACGGTACCGAAATAATCGTCCTCGATGTTGAACCCGCCGACGATCACCCGTGCCTCGTCGGCAAGCGCCAGCTTCTGGTGGTTGCGCAGCAGGTAACGCCGGCCCCAGCGCGGCACGAAGCGGCACACCTCGACACCGGCTTCGTGCAGCGGATCGAAGAAAGCGTTGCTCTCGGCATGCTCGCTGCCCAGGCCGTCGACGATCAGATGGACCCGCACCCCGCGCGCGGAAGCGTCGATCAACGCCTGGCGCACCGCGGCGCCGGCCGTGTCGTCGAGATAGATGTAATAGAGCACGCGCAGCGTGCGCTCGGCGCCAGCGATCAGGGCCAGCAGCGCGCGCAGCCGCTCCGGGCCTTCGGGAAGGAGCGTGAGGCGGTTTCCGTCGACGGTGAAGCTGGGCTGGGCGAGCGGCGGCATCGCTGCGCCATGGGTCGGATCGGCGCCCGCGACAAGCGGTTCGGCATCGGCATAGGGCGCCATCGGGATCGTTTCTCCTGCTCGGACGCGCAGACAACGGTTCAGCCGCCAATCGGTTCGCCCCCGGCGCCGCGGCCGCTTTCCTTGACATTTCGGCAGCCGGCCTCTAACTGGCCGGTCTTTCCGGACACCCCTATCCCAAGGAAGCGTTTTATGGCGCGCGTCACAGTCGAGGATTGCGTCGACAAGGTTCCCAACCGGTTCGACCTGGTGTTGTTCGCCGCACAGCGCGCGCGGCAGATTTCCGGCGGCGCCGATCTCACGCTCGATCGCGATCGCGACAAGAACCCGGTCGTCGCGCTGCGCGAGATCGCGGAAGAGACCGTGCGTCCCGATCATCTGCAGGAGGGGGTGATTGCCAGCCTGCAGCGCGTCCGCGTCGACGACGAGGATGCCCCCGACGAAATCGGTTCGATCCAGGCGCAGGCCGAGGCGCTCCGCCTCACCGCCGCAGCCCCGCCGCGCAACCAGAATCTGGGCGGCGACTACGAGGGCTGATCGCCTTTGGTCGAACGAACAACAAAGGGGCTGGCGGAAACGCCGGCCCTTTTTGTTGATGCGCTGATCCGCAGGCGCAGCGCCTCGTCGTCGAGACCTTCGAGCGTGAGCAGCGCGGCATAGGGGTCCCCCGCCAGCCCCAGCACCTGTGCGAAGGCGGGTTCCGTCTTGGCGCCCGCGTGCCGCCGCGCCATCACGGCTGCACGAAGCGGTTCGCCGCCCAGCGCGAGCAGCCGCCGCTCGATGGCGAAGTGCCGCCAGCCGAGCTGCTCGGCGACCGGCCGCGCCTGGCCGAACAGCTCGAACAGCCAGCCCGCGCAGTGGAAGCGCGCCACCACGGGGCGGTCGCGGCCCTGCCACTGCCACATCGCGAAACCGGGCAGGTCGCGGCAGGCCGCCCAGACCGCTGCGGCGAAGCGGTGCGGATCGGGCGCATGGCAGAGGAGGCCGATGTCGCTGTCGGGCAGGTCGAGGCCGAGCGGCGGCGTGCCTGCGACATGCGCGTCGAAGGCCGCGAGCCGCGTCAGCATCCCGCTCTGCGCGAGCGCTTCGGCATAGGGCGGACGGAGCGGAGAATGGGTCATGTGGTCGCAACCGCCTCCTCACCCGGGTAAGCAGGAGACCGCCTTTGCGGTACGGGGCAAGCGGCGCGTCAAAACCGTCGCCTTTTTGAAAACGCTATTCTTCTTCGGCCCCACCGGCGCTCTCCGCCCGGCCCTTGAAGCCCTGCGCCACCACATACCATTCCACCGATCCCTTGCGGCTCGCGGGGGGCTTGGCGTGCTTCACGGTGGTGAAGGCGCGCTTCATTTCGGCGATGAGTGCCGAATCGGCGCCGCCGGCGAACACCTTGGCGACGAAATCGCCGCCGGGCGCGAGGGTCTTGATCGCGAAGTCGAACGCGGTTTCCACCAGCGCCATCGTGCGCAGCGCATCGGTCTGCGGATGGCCCACCGTGTTCGCGGCCATGTCGGACAGGATCAGGTCCGGCGCGCCGCCCAGTTCCTCGATCAGCCGGTCGGGCGCGGCATCGTCCATGAAGTCCATCTGGAGCAGCGTCGCGCCCTCGATCGGGTCGACGGGCAGCAGGTCGATGCCGACCACCGCCGCCTTGGGCAGCACCCGGCGCACCACCTGCGTCCAGCCGCCGGGCGCCACGCCCAGATCGACGACGCGCTTTGCACCTTTCAGGAAGCCGAATTTCTCGTCCAGCTCGGTCAGCTTGTACGCCGCGCGGCTGCGATAGCCCTCGGCCTTGGCGCGCCGGACATAGGGGTCGTTCAACTGGCGTTCCAGCCAGCGCGTCGATTGCGCCGTACGGCCGCGCGCCGTGCGCACGCGGACATGGCCGCGGCCACCGCCCCTGCTCATCGCTTCTTCCTCACAACCTATAAGGGCGCGCCGCCGATCAGCCGCCGCAAGATGCCTTCGCGAATGCCGCGATCGGCGATGCCTAGCCGCTCCGCGGGCCAGATGTCGAGGATCGTCTCCAGGATCGCGCAGCCGGCCGAGACCAGATCGGCGCGTTCGTTGCCGATGCACGGCACCTGCGCGCGTTCCTTGACGCTCATCGCGGCGATTCGCGCGCTCACCTCGCGCATCGCCGCGCTCGGCACGATCAGCCCGTCGACCGCCGAGCGATCGTACGAGGCGAGCCCCAGATGCACGCTGGCCAGCGTCGTCACCGTGCCGCTGGTGCCGAGCAGCCGCGGCGTGCCCTTGGGCGGGCGCAGCCGCGCGACGAACGGCGCGAAACTATCGCGTACCCGTGCGCGCATGTCCGCATAGGCGGCGGCGCGGGCATCGGCGCTCACCGCCTTGCTCTGCCCGGTCGCCTCGCTCAGCGACACCACGCCCCAGGGCGCGCTGTGCCAGTCGAGGATGCGCGGGATGGGCGCATGCGAATCGACCAGCACCAGCTCGGTCGAACCGCCGCCGATGTCGAACACCAGCGCCGGTCCGTCCCCGGGCTCGAGCAGCGCATGGCAGCCGAGCACCGCCAGCCGCGCCTCTTCCTCGGCGGTGATGATGTCGAGCGCGATTCCCGTCTCGCGATAGGCGCGCTCGATGAACTCGGCGCCGTTCTCGGCCTGGCGGCAGGCCTGGGTCGCGACCGAGCGGGCGAGCGCGACGTTGCGGCGCTTGAGCTTGTCCGCGCAGATGCGCAGCGCGGCGAGCGTGCGCTCGATCGCCGCATCGGACAGGCGACCGGTCGTCGCCAGCCCCTCGCCGAGCCGGACGATTCGCGAAAAGGCATCGATCACCGCAAAGCCGGAACCTTGCGGGCGGGCGATCAGCAATCGGCAGTTATTGGTACCCAGGTCCAGCGCGGCATAATGGCGCGCTTCGGGCCAGCGCGGTGCCTGCCCTTTCGCGGCCGGTGGCGGCGCAGGGCGGGCGGCGGAAACGCGCCTCCCGCGGGGCATTCTGGCGGAGCCATCCCCCATCACATCAACTCACTTATCTTCTTCCGTCACCGAACCAAAACGGTCCGGCCGGTGCTTGGATGCGAGGCTAGACGAGCAAAGATGGCAGCGCAAGGCGAGCGCGCGATTGCGCGTTGACATGGCCGCCGCATCCCCCTATCTGGCGCGACCTGCCTGGTGCCCCGTCGTCTAAAGGTAAGACTACGGACTCTGACTCCGTCAATTGAGGTTCGAATCCTCACGGGGCATCCAAGCGGCTTCCCAGCCTCCCTGAAACTGCCACGATGTTCGCCGATGCGTGAACCGATGAGCGGTGCCGCCTGGGGCGGGAGCCCTCCCCTGGCGATGCGCCTCGACGTCGGACAGGCTGGGCGCTACCCGCAAAACCGGCGTTCCGGCCTTCACGCACGGGCGTCGTCCTGCAGAGAGTCCCATGGCGAAGCGAAGACGATATCTGACCGCTACCCTGGCAGACGGCTATGTGAAGACGATCGGGCCGACGTCCGCACCGTTTACCCATTACTGGCGCATCGTCGCGGAACTGGGCGGCGGCCGCACCGAGGTTTTCTGGGGGCACGCGAAATCGCTCAAGGAAGCGACCGGCAAGCGGGCGGCGACCGAGGAAGCTGCCCGCCAGCGCGGCTGGGCCCGCTACGATTTCGAAGTCGTGGAACTGACGGAGGACGATCGTCCGCGCGAACGATCCTGATCCGCTCCCGGGGGAGTCGCCCGGTGCTCAGGGATGTGGGAATCGCTGGCGCGTCGCGACCCAGCCATAGCCGAACATCACCGCCAGGGCGGCCGCCGCGACCAGGAAGGGCAGCGACCCCCAATATTCGTACATCGCCACGCCGATCGACGGCCCCAGCACGAACGCCGCGCCGTTGATCGAGGTCACCCGGCCCGCCACCGACCCCTGCGCATGCGGGCCGACCGCCAGCGACGCGCCGGCGGTGAACCCCGGCCGCGCGAAGCCCATGCCCAGCGCGATGGTCGCATAGCCGAGCGCGATGCCGTAGAGCGATCCCGCCATCGCCGTCGCCAGGCAGCCCAGCGCGCCCAGCGCCGCCCCGGCGAGAATCAGTGCCCGCGGCTTCAGCTCGAGCAGCGGGATGAGCCCCCATTGGACGAGCAGCGAGGCGCCGGCCCCGATCATCAGCACCAGGCCGGTCGGCTCCAGCGCGGCGGCGGGGGCAAGCGCAAGCCGATCGATGATCAGGAAGCCGATCGCCTGGCCGGTCATCGCCTGGGCGTGTCCCGCGACAAGCCCCGCGATCATCCAGGGGCGCACCCGCGGATCGAAGGTACGGACATCCTCGGCATGCTCGCCCACCGCTGCGGCGACGCTGGCGCCGGTGCCCTGCCCGCCGATCGACGGGTAGCTCGTGGTCGCGCCATGTTCGACCGTTCCCGATTCGCGCGGCAGCAGCCGCAGCACGGCAACGAAGAGCACCATTCCCAGCACGCTGGCGGCGAAGGCGGGGCCGGAAAGGCCGATCAGCGGCCCGCCGGGCCAGAGATGCCCCATCACCAGATAGGGCGCGACGGCAGGGCCCAGGATCGTCCCGAGGCCAAAGGCCGAGGCGAGCAGGGTCAGCGCCTTGGTACGATCCTCGCGGCTGGTACGTGCGGCGACGATCGCCTGCACCGCCGGCGGCGCGGCCGAGCCGAAGGCGCCGTACAGCATCCGCCCCACCACGAAGGCAGCGAAGGTGGCGAAGGGGCTCAGCACGCCGTTGATGCCGAGCGCGAGGCACAGCCCGCACAGCCCCAGCGACGCCGTGAAGCCGAGAATGCCGAGCAGCACCATCGATCGCCGCCCCGCCTTTTCGGAGCGCGCGGCCCAGAACGGTGCGGTAAGCATCCACAAGAGCGCCGATACCGAGAAAACCGCCGCTACCGCGCTGTCGGCGGCATGGAGCGAGCGGCCGAGCGCCGGCAGGATCGATTGCAGCGCCGTGTTGCCGGCCGCGATCATCAGCATCACGCCGAACAGCAGCGCGAAATCGCGGTCGATCGCGCGGCTCATGCGCGGCTCATGCGCGGCTCATGCGCGGCGCCACCGATAGCCGCGCTCGACCCGGGTGACGATCACCTCATACCATTCGTACCAGCGCGCGCGGCCCTGCGCGCGGATCGCGGCGTGCTCGGGATGGTCGCGCCAGGCGATAGCGCTGGCATCGTCGGCCCAGTAGCTGATGGTGATGCCGACGCCGTCGGCGCCGCGCTGCGATTCGATGCCACGATAGCCCGGCTGCACCGCCGCCAGCGCGACCATCGCGTCTGCCGCTGCGGCATAGCCGGCGGCATCTTCGTCGGTGCGCTTCGACACGAACAGCACCGCGATCTGGCCTGTACGATCCTCTCCCATACGTGAATCGTAGAAGGCGCGCGGCACTTTGCAATCCGTACGAGCCCTGCGAAAGCGAACGCATGATCACCGACTGGCATTTCTATGCGCTCGCCGTGCCCGCCGTGCTGCTGCTCGGCCTGTCCAAGGGCGGGTTCGCCGGCATGGGCGCGCTGTCGCTGCCGCTGCTGGCGCTGGCGATGGATCCGGTGCGCGCGGCGGCGATCACGCTGCCGATCCTGATTCTGCAGGACGTGGTAAGCGTCTGGGCGTTCCGCCGCACCGTGGACTGGCGGCTGCTGGCGTGGATGCTGCCGGGATCGATGGCCGGGATCGCACTCGGCTATGGCTTCGCGGCGAGCGTGTCGTCGGTGCTGGTGCTGGCGGCGGTGGGCGCGATCTCGATCCTGTTCGGGCTGTACCGGCTGTGGGGGAGCGGGCGGGCTACGCCGGCGATGGCGGCGCGCTGGCCCGAATGGGTGGGCAGCCTGTTCGGCGTCGCCTCGGGCTTCACCAGCCAGATCGCCCATGCAGGGCAGCCGCCCTTCCAGCTCTGGGTGCTGCCGCGGGGCCTGCCGCGCGACCGGCTGGTGGGGACGACCGCGCTCTTCTTCGCCGCGACCAACTGGATCAAGGTACCGGCCTATTGGGCGCTCGGCCAGTTCACGCCCGCGAACCTGCTGACCTCGGCCGTGCTGTTTCCGCTGGCGCTGGTCTCGACGCTGGCAGGGGTGTGGCTGGTGCGGCGGGTGTCGCCGGAACGCTTCTACACTGCGATCTATGTGCTGATGATCGCGGTGGGCGGTGCGCTGATTTGGGAGGCGGTAGCCAAGGGCTAAGCCCCTCCTCCGAGGAGGAGGGGCCAGGTCGGCTCAGTCGAACAGGCTCGAGACCGAGCTTTCGTCGGCGATGCGGCGGATCGCCTCGGCGATCAGCGGCGCGATGGTGAGGTGGCGGACCTTCTCGCCGGCGGCGACCACGTCGTGATTACCGATGGAGTCGGTGATCACCAGCTCGCGCAGCTCGGACTTGGCGACGCGCGCCATCGCCGCGCCGGAGAGCACGCCGTGGGTACAATAGGCGACGACGTCCTCGGCGCCCGCCGCCTTCAGCGCCGCCGCGGCGTTGCACAGCGTGCCGGCCGAATCGACGATGTCGTCGATGAGGATGCAGAAGCGGCCCTTCACCTCGCCGATGATGTTCATCACTTCCGATTCACCCGGACGCTCGCGCCGCTTGTCGACGATCGCGAGGGGGGCGTTGTCCAGCCGCTTGGCGAGCTGGCGCGCGCGCACCACGCCGCCGACGTCGGGCGAGACGACCATCCACTGCTTGTCGATGAAGCGCGTCTGGATGTCCGCCGACATCACCGGCGCCGCGAACAGATTGTCGGTCGGGATGTCGAAGAAGCCCTGGATCTGCCCGGCGTGCAGATCGACCGAGAGGACGCGGTTGGCGCCTGCGGTGGTGATCAGGTTGGCGACCAGCTTGGCCGAAATCGGCGTGCGGGGCCCGGGCTTCCGGTCCTGGCGGGCATAGCCGAAATAGGGGAGCACCGCGGTGATCCGCTTGGCCGACGCGCGGCGGAGCGCGTCGATCATGATCAGCAGCTCCATCAGATTGTCGTTCGCCGGATAGCTGGTCGACTGGAGCACGAACACGTCCTCGCCGCGGACGTTCTCGAGGATCTCGACGAAGATCTCCTCGTCGGCGAAGCGGCGGACGTTCGCCTGGGTGAGGGGAATCTCCAGATAGTCGGCGATGGCGCTCGCCAGCGGCAGGTTCGAATTGCCGGCCATGAGTTTCATAGA
>NZ_BCYY01000032.1 GCF_001598435.1 Sphingomonas pituitosa NBRC 102491 | reverse complement strand
GTGGTGGCCTCCTGAGCCGCTGCGATGTCCCGATGCCCGCGCCCTTTAGTGCGACGTTTCCGTGACGCAAAGAGGGCATTGCCGCTTTGCCTGTGCCAGCCTAGGCCGGACGCATGACCGTCGTTACCCGTTTCGCCCCCAGCCCCACCGGCACGCTGCATGTCGGCAACCTGCGGACCGCGCTCCACAATTGGCAGTTCGCGCGCCGCCATGGCGGTACCTTCCTGCTGCGGATCGACGATACCGACCAGGCGCGTTCGGAAGAAGCATTTGTCGAGGCGATCCGCGCCGATCTCGCCTGGATGGGGCTGACTCCCGATGCCGAGGAGCGCCAGTCGGCACGATTCGAGCGCTACGAGACGCGATTCGCCCAGCTGGTCGCCGACGGCCGGGTCTACCCCGCCTATGAGACGGCGCAGGAACTCGACCTCAAGCGCAAGGTGCTGCTCGGCCGCGGCCTGCCCCCGGTCTATGATCGCGCCGCGCTGGCGCTCACCGATGCGGATCGCGCCAAGCTGGAGGCCGAAGGCGTGCGCCCGCACTGGCGGTTCAAGCTCGATCACGGCGCCGCGATCGGCTGGGACGATCTGGTGCGCGGGCCGCAGCGCTTCGAGGCGAAGCTGCTCAGCGATCCGGTGGTGCGCCGCGCCGACGGATCGTGGCTGTATCTGCTGCCCAGCGTGATCGACGATATCGACATGGGCGTCACCCATGTCGTGCGCGGCGAGGACCATGTCTCCAACACCGCGACGCAGATCCAGATGTTTGAGGCGCTCGGCGGTGCCGTCCCCGGCTTCGCGCACGAGGCGCTGCTCACCGGCAACGAAGGCAAGCTGTCGAAGCGGCTGGGCTCGCTGGGCATCGACCATTTCCGCGAGGCGGGCATCGAGCCGCAGGCGCTGATCGCGCTGCTCGCGCGGCTCGGCACCAGCGATCCCGTCGAGCCCTTCGCCGATCCGACGCCGCTGATCGCGAGCTTCGATTTCGGGCGGTTCGGCCGGGCGCCGGCGCGGTTCGACGAGGCGGAGCTTGCCCAGCTCAACGCCCGGATCGTGCATCAACTCGATCACGCGGCCGTCGCCGATCGCCTGCCGGCGGGCATCGACGCCGCCGGCTGGGAAGCGATTCGCCCGAACCTCGCCAGCGTCGCCGAGGCGGCGGACTGGTGGGCGGTAGTCGAAGGGCCGATCGCCGCGCCGCCGGTGGCGGACGAAGACCGCGACTTCCTCGCCCAGGCGCAGGCCCTCGCGGGGGGGCTGGACTGGTCCGCCGATCCGTGGCGCGCGCTCACCGATGCGCTGAAGGCCGCCACCGGGCGCAAGGGCAAGGCGCTGTTCCTGCCGCTGCGCCGCGCACTCACCGGCCGGGACCACGGCCCGGACATGGCCGCGCTGCTGCCGCTGATCGGCAAGGATCGTGCGCTGGAACGGCTCGGAGCAGGCTGAGCCGTTCCATCTTTACGCTAGCAATGTAACGTTGTACCATCACCTTCATCCGGCGTTCATAGACCGGTGTTGGAGAAGGAGTGCAACGTCATGCATGCCGATACCCGTTATCATGCCAATGCACCGCGTTCGGTCAGTTTCGGCGCGGCGCTGGCGATCAACGGCGCGATCGTCGCCGGGCTGATCTTCTCGGCGCCCCAATTCATGCCCAAGCCGCAGCCCAAGCCGTTTGAGGGCAAGAACATCCCGCTGCCGCCGCCGCCGGTGGAACCGATCAAGCTGCAACCGAAGCCTGAAAAGGTCGTCACGCCTACCCAGCCGCTCCCGACGATTCCCGATCCCGTGATTGCCCAGCCCACTGACAATCGGATCGAAGCCACGAACGTCATCGCGGATCCGCCGGCGCCTTTCATCAAGCCGGCCGAGACCGGGCCGTCGGTCGTCGCGGATCCCCCCAAGGCGGTTCTGGCGCTGATCGGTGCGACCACGGACCCGCGCTATGCGCAGGATTTCCAGCCCGAATATCCCAGCCAGGAGATGCGCGCGCAGCGCGACGGCCTCGTCACCCTGCGGGTGCTGATCGGCACCGACGGCCGGGTGAAGGCGGTGGAGCAGGTCAGCGCGAGCAGTGACGCCTTCTTCGCGGTCACCAAGCGCCAGGCGCTGGGCAAGTGGCGGTTCCGCCCGGCGACGCGCGGCGGCGTCGCCGAGGAAAGCTGGAAGACGATGACCGTGCGGTTCCGGATCGAAGACGCCCGCTGATCGCCCTCCGATCTCAGCGGCGTGGACGCGGGGGCTGGCCCTGGAGCCCCCGCGTCCCTATCTTCGCCCCTCGATGACCTTCCTCAAGTACATCTCGCCGCTCAAGGCGCTCCGCGACCTGCGTGGCTATCTGGCGACGCGCAAGAAGCACGAATTGTGGTTCATGATGCTCGCGCTGGTGGTGACCTTCGGCATCATCGTCGCGTTCGTGAAGGATTCGCACGTGCCGGTGCCGTACAGGAAGAACATCATCTACGTGGACAGCTGGCCGATCACCCGCACCGAGGAAGAGATCCGCGCCAAGCAGAAGGTCGACGAGGCCAAGCGCAGGCAAGAGGAAGCGGCCTTCCTGGAGCGGCAGAAAAAGCGCGCGGCCGACTTCAAGAAATATGACGACTGGCTGAAGAAGCACGGGATTTGAGCGACGCACGCTGGATGGCGGTGGCGCTCGGCCTGGCCGAGCGTGGACGGGGGCGGACGGCGCCCAACCCTAATGTCGGCTGCGTGCTGGTCCGCGACGGTCGCGTGATCGGCCGCGGCTGGACCCAGCCCGGCGGCCGCCCGCATGCCGAAGCGATGGCGCTGGCAGAGGCCGGCGACGCTGCCCGCGGTGCCACGGCCTATGTCACGCTGGAGCCCTGCGCCCATGTCTCCCCGCGCGGGCCCGCCTGCGCCGAGCTGCTGATCGCGGCGGGCGTCGCGCGCGTGGTCGCCGCGCTGCGCGACCCCGATCCCCGCACCGACGGCACCGGCTTCGCCCGGTTGCAGGAGGCCGGCATCGCGGTCGAATCCGGGCTGATGGAAGCGCAAGCCCGGCGCAGCATGGCGGGTTTCCTGACCCGACTCGCCAGGGGCCGACCGCACGTCACCCTGAAGCTCGCCACCTCGCTCGACGGCCGCATTGCGCTCTCCACCGGCGAGAGCAAATGGATCACCGGTCCGCAGGCCCGCGCGCACGCCCATCTCGAGCGCGCCCGGCACGACGGCATCCTGGTCGGCCGCGGTACCTTTCTCGCCGACGTCCCGAAACTGGACGTCCGCCTGCCCGGCCTCCCCGATCGCGCGCCCCGCCGCATCCTGCTTTCCTCCACCGGCCCTACCCCGCCGGACTGGGAGCGGATCGCCGACATCGCCGATATCCGCCACCTCTCCGGCATCGACACGCTGATGGTGGAAGGCGGCGCCAAGGCGGCGACCGCGTTCCTCCGCGCCGACCTGGTCGACCGGCTGCTTCTCTACCGCGCGCCGATCCTGCTCGGCGGCGGCAAACCCGCGGTCGAGGCGTTCGGCCTCGCCGCATTGTCCGAGGCGCATGATCGCTGGCGCCTGCTGGACTCTCGACTGCTTGGCAGCGATCGGTTCGAGGTCTACGAGCGCAACTGATGTTCACCGGAATCGTAAGCGATGTCGGCACGATCGACGCGGTAGAGCGCCAGGGCGACCTGCGCGTGCGCGTGTCGACGGCCTATCCCACCCATGAGATCGATCTCGGCGCCTCGGTCGCCTGTTCGGGCGTGTGCCTGACGGTGGTCGACAAGGGGCCCGGCTGGCTCGACTTCGACGTGTCGGGCGAAACCGTCTCGCGCACCGCCGACGACCAGTGGACCGCCGGCCGCAAGCTCAACCTCGAGCGCGCGCTGCGCCTGGGCGACGAGCTGGGCGGGCATATCGTCACCGGCCATGTCGACGGCGTCGGCCGGGTCAAGCTGGTCGAGGCGATCGACGGCTCGCACCATGTCGTGATCGCGGCGGGGCCGGAGATCGCGCCGTATGTGGCGCCGAAGGGCTCGATCACCGTCGACGGCGTGTCGCTGACGGTCAACGCGGTGGACGATACCCCGCAAGGTGTCGAATTCCACCTCAACATCATTCCCCACACCGCCACGGTCACCACCTTCGCCACGCTGGCGGAGGGCCAGGCGGTCAATCTGGAGATCGACGTGCTGGCGCGCTATCTCCAGCGCATGGAGGCATTGCGTGCCAAAGGCTGAACTCGCCGCGCTCAAGCACGGCTTCCTCTCCTCGCCCGAGGAACTGATCGACGAGGCCCGCAACGGCCGCATGTTCATCCTGGTCGACGACGAGGATCGCGAGAATGAAGGCGATCTGGTCATCCCCGCCCAGATGGCGACGCCGGACGCGATCAACTTCATGGCCAAATACGGCCGCGGCCTGATCTGCCTGGCGATGACCAAGGCGCGCGTCGACCAGCTCGGGCTCGAGCTGATGAGCCGCGCCAACGGCACCCGCCATGAAACCGCCTTCACCGTCTCGATCGAGGCGAAGGAAGGCGTGACCACCGGCATCTCCGCCGCCGACCGCGCCCGCACCATCTCGGTTGCGATCGACAGCACCAAGGACCGCGCCGACATCGTCACGCCGGGCCATGTCTTCCCGCTGGTCGCGCGCGACGGTGGCGTGCTGGTCCGCGCCGGCCATACCGAGGCGGCAGTCGACGTCGCCCGGCTCGCCGGCCTCAACCCCGCCGGCGTGATCTGCGAGATCATGAAGGACGACGGGACGATGGCCCGGCTCGACGATCTCGTCGGCTTCGCCCAGCTCCACAACCTCAAGATCGGCACGATCCGCGACCTGATCGCCTATCGTCGCCGCCACGACCATCTCGTCGAGCAGCGCGCCGAGGCGAGCTTCACCAGCGATTGGGGCGGCGAGTGGCGCGCGCTCACCTTCTGGAACAAGGCCACCGGCACCGAGCAGGTCGCGCTGGTCAAGGGCCGCATCGATCCGAGCAAGCCCACGCTGGTGCGGATGCACGCGCTCTCTCCCTTCGCCGATGTGTTCGGCGAAGGCGGCACGCGCGGCGGGCTGCTCCGCAAGTCGATGGAGATCATCGGTGCGGAAGGTGCCGGCGTGGTGGTGGTGATCAACCGGCCGCGCCCCGACGGCTATACCGTCGCGCTGCAGACCCGTAGCGGCGCGATCCCGCCCAAGGACATGGACGAGCTGCGCGATTACGGCGTCGGCGCGACCATCCTTACCGAACTCGGCGTGCAGGACATGATCCTGCTCTCCAACACCCATCACACGCTGATCGGGCTCGACGGCTATGGCCTGTCGATCGCCGGCACGCGGCCCATCGATCCGGAGCAATAATGGCCAACATCCTCATCGTCGAAGCACGCTTCTACGAGCATCTCAACGACATGCTGATCGCTGGCGCCAAGGCGGCGATCGAGGCGGCCGGCCACAAGGCCGAGGTGATCACCGTGCCGGGCGCGCTGGAAATTCCGGGCGCGGTGGCGCTGGCGGCGGACAGCGGCCGCTACGACGCGTTCGTGGGCATCGGCGTGGTGATCCGCGGCGAGACCTATCATTTCGAGATCGTGGCGGGCGAGAGCGCGCGCGGGCTGATGGCGCTGTCGATGGACGGGGTCGCGATCGGCAACGGCATCCTCACGGTCGAGAACGAGGCACAGGCGCTGGTCCGCGCCGATCCGAAGCAGAAGGACAAGGGCGGCGAGGCCGCCAAGGCGGCGCTGGCGATGCTGGCGCTCAAGGCCAAGTTCGGCTGATCAGATGGACATGCCGCCCTCCCGCTACCGCGTAGAAGAGCGGGGGCGGCGGCTGGTCGTGGTGGATCGCGCCACGGGGCGCGCAGTGTCCCAGACCAAGTCTCCGCTTCCGCTTGCGGGAGGGGGGGGCGGCAACGGGGCACGCCGGTCGAGAATAGCCCCTCCCCCGGGCGGGCGGGGTGCGCAAGGCTGGAAGTTCGGGTTCAAGCAGCCGCGCGCCACGCCGGACAGCTTCGTCACGCGCAGCTGGTTCGACAAGAAGGCACCCCGCACCATCAAGCTCAACTACACCGCCCATTCGCGGCTGGCGGCGCTGCGCTTCGGCGGCGCGATCCTGATCGCGTTGCTGGTAACCGGCAGCTTCCTGTTCTGGCCGTGGTTCCCCTTCATCCTTGCGGCGGTACTGGCGCCGGCGAAGATGCGCGCGCATCTCCACCAGGCCAGCACGCGCTGGATCGACGGCTTCGATCAGGCCGACTGAAGGACGCTCTCGTCGGCGGTCGGATAGTCGGTATAGCCCTCCGCCCCGCCGACATAGAAGAGGTCCTCGCGCTGCGGGTTGAGCGGCAGGCCCTCGCGCAGGCGACGCGGCAGGTCCGGGTTGGCGAGGAAGGTCCGGCCGAAGGCGATCGCATCAGCCTCGCCCGCATCGAGCGCCGCCTGCGCGCTTGCCGCATCATAGTCCGAGTTGAGCGCCAGCACGCCGCGATACGCCTTGCGCATCAGCGGATGGATCGGCGGCTGGTCGGGCACGCCACGGGTGCCATCGGCCCGCGGTTCGCGCATTTCCAGGAAGGCCACGCCGATATCGTCGAGCGCCGCCGCCGCCGCTTCGAACAGCGGCGCCGGGTTGCTGTCGTTGACGCCCTGCACCTCGCCATTGGGCGACAGGCGCACGCCGGTACGGTCCGCGCCGATCGTGTCGACGACACGCTGGCTCACCTCGCGCAGCAGCCGGATGCGGTTCTCGATGGAGCCGCCATACGCATCCTCGCGGAAGTTCGAATTGTCGCGGAGGAACTGGTCGATCAGATAGCCATTGGCGGCGTGGATCTGCACCCCGTCGAAGCCGGCGCGGATCGCGTTCTCGGCGGCGCGCTGGTAATCGTCCAGGATGCCGGGGATCTCGTCGAGGCGAAGCGGCCGCGCGAGGCTGTACGGCCGCTTGATCTCGCCGGCATCCTCACCTGCATAGGTGCGGACGCTGCCGGGCGCGGTGGTCGCCGATGCCGAGACCGGCGGCTCGCCGCCAAGAAAGTCCGAATGGACCAGCCGGCCCATGTGCCAGAGCTGCGAGACGATTCGGCCGCCCGCTTCGTGCACGGCGGCGGTGATCGGCTTCCACGCCTCGACCTGCGCGTCGCTCCAGATGCCCGGCGCATAGGCCCAGCCGAGCCCCTGCTGGCTGATGCCGGTCGCCTCGGTGATGATCAGCCCGGCGCTGGCCCGCTGGCGGTAATAGTCGACCATGACGGGCGTGGGCACATGGCCGCGGGTCGAGCGCCCCCGGGTGAGCGGCGACATCCACACGCGATTGGCGGCGTGGATCGCGCCGATCTGAATCGGATCGAACAGGCTGGGCATTGAAATTCCCTCATGCAGCTTGTGACTTGGCGGAGATAGGGCGCTAAACGGCGCCATGCACCGCAACGCACCGACAACAAAAACTTCCCCGGCACGAAGCCATGTTGCGACAGCGCTCGTCGCGGCACTGATCGCCAACGCCGCGCTCGCCACCGGCCCGCTGTTCGTGCGGATGGCGGATGTCGGCCCGGTCTCGGCCGCGTTCTGGCGGCTGATCATCGCCACGCCGATCCTGTTCGCCGCCGCCACCGCGATGGGGGAAAAGCCGATCGCGCTGGCACGCGGGCGCTGGTGGCTCCTCTCCATCGCCGGCGTGATCTTCGCGCTCGACCTGGCGAGCTGGCATGTCGGCATCGTCCGCACCACGCTCGCCAACTCGACCCTCTTCGGCAACTCGGCGTCGTTGATCTTCCCGATCTATGGCTTCGTGATCGCGCGCGCCTGGCCGAGCAAGATGCAGGGGGCGGCATTGCTGCTGGCGGCGATCGGCGGCGCGCTGCTGCTGGGACGTTCGGCGGAGCTCTCCTCGCGCCATCTCGCGGGCGACCTGTTCTGCCTGCTCGCGGGCGTGTTCTACGCGGTCTATTTCGCGCTGATGGCGCGGGTGCGGACCAGCCTCGGCCCGGTGCCGGCGCTGGCGCTGTCCTCGCTCGCCACCATCCCGCCGCTGCTGGTGATCGCGCTCGCGCTGGGCGAACAGATCGTGCCGCATCTCTGGTGGCCGCTGCTCGCGCTCGCCATTGTCAGCCAGCTGATCGGGCAAGGCTGCATGATCTACGCGCTCGGCCATCTCTCGCCGCTGGTGATCGGCATCGCGCTGCTGGTGCAGCCGGCGGTGGGCGCGGCGCTCGGCTGGTTCATCTTCGACGAGAAGCTCGCGGCCGCCGACCTGTTCGGCGCGGCGCTGGTTGCCGCGGCGCTGGTGCTGGTGCGGCAGGGCGCGGTACGGCCGAAGGGGTAGACGCCAGCGGTTGCCGGGGCGCGGCTTCGCGCCTAGATCAGGCTCCATGGATCTCGCCGACGCCACCCTCGACGAACTGCGCGCGGCGCTCGCCCCGTCGCTTGCCGCCAACGCCGCCTTCGACGGCTGGAACGCGCGTGCGCTCGACGCCACCGCCGACGGCATGGGCGTCGATCGCGACGTGGCGCGACTCGCCTTTTCGGACGGTCCGCTGGCGATGATCGATGCCTGGTTCGCGCATATCGACCGGGCGATGCTCGACGAACTCTCGCCCGAGACGCTGGCGGGCATGAAAATCCGCGCGCGCATCACCGCGCTGGTCGAGGCGCGGCTGGCGCTGCTCGCCCCGTACCGCGACGCGCTGCGCCGGGCGCTGGCGATCCTGGCCATGCCGCAGAACCTGGCGAAGGCCAGCAAGCTCGGCTGGCGCGCAGCGGACGCGATGTGGCGCGCGGCCGGCGACACTGCGACCGATTACAATCACTATACCAAGCGAATGACGCTCGGCAGCGTCTATGCCGCGACCATCGCCGTGTTCGTCCAGGACGAAAGCGAGGAATGGGCGGATACCCGCGCCTTTCTCGGCCGCCGCATCGACGGCATCATGCGCTTCGAAAAGGCCAAGGCCGGGTTCGTGGGCCGGACGACCAACCGGCCGAGCCTTTCCCGCTTCATCGGCCGGCTGCGCTACCCGGCGATCTAGGCGTCCCACCCCTCATCCGTCACCCCGGCGAAAGCCGGGGTCCATTGGGGTCTCCGCACCGGCTCTCTCTTGCACGGAGTGGCGAAGGGATCCCGGCTTCCGCCGAGATGACGGCCAGTGGGACGCAACTCGTCAGGGCCGCGCGGGGCTCGCGCGCTCGGCGACCATGCGTTCGCCGTCGATCGTGATCGGGCTGGCGAGCCCCGGCAGCCCGTCGCGCACGATCGCCAGCCCCCGCGCGATCACCTGGGGATCGGCGAACACCTCGTCGACGCGGTTGATCGGCCCGGCAGGCACGCCCTGCGCCTCCAGCGCCTCATAGAGATCGGCCTTGGCCCGATCGAGCATCGCGCGGGCGAGCTGCGGGATGAGGGCGTCGCGGTTCGTCACACGCGCCGGATTGGTCGCGAACCGCAGATCGTTCGCGAGGTCGAGGCCGAGGATCGCGCAGAGCTTCGCGAACTGCGAGTCATTGCCCACCGCCACGATCAACTCGCCGTCGCGGCAGGCAAAGGCTTGATAGGGCACCAGGTTCGCATGGCCGTTGCCCATGCGATGCGGCACGATACCGCTCGCCATCCAGTTGAGCGCCTGGTTGGCCAGCACCGCCACCTGCGTGTCAAGCAGCGCCATGTCGATATGCGCGCCGACGCCTTCCACGTCCCGGCGGCGCAGCGCGGCGAGGATCGCGACCGCCGAATAGACCCCGGTGAAGATGTCGGCATAGGCGACGCCCGCCTTTTGCGGCGCGCCGTCGGGCTCGCCGGTGAGGCTCATCGCACCGCCCATGCCCTGGATGATGAAATCATAGCCGGCGCGGCCCGCATAGGGCCCGGTCTGGCCGAAACCGGTGATCGAGCAGACGATCAGCCGCGGGTTCGCCGCGCGGAGGCTGGCGGCATCGAGCCCGTATTTCACCAGCCCGCCGACCTTGTAGTTCTCGATCACCACATCGGCATCGGCGATCAGCGCGCGCGCCGCCGCCTGCCCCTCGGGGGTGGCGATGTCGATGCCGACGCTGGTCTTGCCGCGGTTGCACGCGTGGAAATAGGCGGCGTCGCGGTTCTCACCGTCCGCATCGTGGAGGAACGGCGGGCCCCAGTGCCGGGTATCGTCCCCGGCGCCGGGCCGCTCGACCTTCACCACCTCGGCCCCAAGATCGGCGAGCAGCTGCCCGCACCAGGGGCCGGCGAGGATACGCGCGAGCTCGACGACCTTGATGCCGGCGAGCGGCTTCACGGGCGCCGGATCGCGTAGACGACGTGGTCGGAGAAGACCTGGCCGCCGCCGCGATGGTTGCGCCCCGGAATCAGCTGCCCGCCGATCTTCGCCATCGCCCCGCGCGACCGTACATTGTTCTCGCCGACCAGGAACAACACCGTGCCGACGTAGCGGTGGATATGGTCGAGCATCAGCCGCTTGACCTCGCGATTGTAGGTGCCGCCCCAATAGGCGCGGGCGAGGAAGGTCCAGCCGATCTCGATCTCGTCTTCTTCCGGCACGTGATAGTCGTAGCGGCTCGAGCCGATGATCGCGCCGGTCGCCTTGTCCTCGATCGCCAGGCCGCCGCCACAGGCCAGCGCCTCGGCGAAGAACTGGCGGAACACCGGCTCCTGCCAGCGATCCGGCCGCGGATGCACCTCCCAGATCAGCGGATCGGAGGCGACGGCGTAGAGCGCCTCCCAATCCGCCGCGACCAGCGGCCGGATGCGGACGAGCGCACCCTCCAGCACCGGCTGCCGATCGGGCGCCATCAGAATGCCGCGATGCCGGTGATCGCCCGGCCGAGGATCAGCCCGTGCACGTCATGCGTGCCCTCATAGGTGTTCACCGTCTCGAGGTTGATCGCGTGCCGGAGCACGTGGAATTCGGCCGATATGCCGTTGCCGCCGTGCATGTCGCGCGCGACGCGGGCGATATCGAGCGCCTTGCCGCAATTGTTGCGCTTGATGATGCTGATCGCCTCGGGGCTCAGCGTGCCCGCGTCGAACATCCGCCCGCAGCGCAGCGCCGCCTGCAGCCCCAGCGCGATCTCGGTCTCCATGTTGGCGAGCTTGAGCTGCACCAGCTGCGTCGCGGCGAGCGGCCGGCCGAACTGGTGGCGATCCAGCGTGTACTGGCGCGCGGCGTGGAAGCAGGCCTCGGCCGCGCCCATCGTGCCCCAGGCGATGCCGTAGCGCGCGCGGTTGAGGCAGCCGAACGGGCCCTTGAGCCCCTGGACGTTGGGCAGCAGCGCGTCCTCGCCCACTTCCACCCCGTCCATCACGATCTCGCCGGTCACCGAGGCGCGCAAGCTCAGCTTGCCCTCGATCTTCGGGCTGGTGAGGCCCTTCATCCCCCGCTCCAGCACAAAGCCGCGGATCGCGCCGTCATGCGCATCGCTCTTCGCCCAGACGACGAAGACGTCGGCGATCGGCGAATTGGTGATCCACATCTTGGCGCCGGTGATCCGGTAGCCGCCGTCGATCTTCTCGGCGCGGGTGCGCATGCCCGCCGGGTCCGACCCCGCATCCGGCTCGGTCAGGCCGAAACAGCCGACCCATTCGCCGCTCGCCAGCCTGGGCAGATATTTCCGCCGCTGCTCCTCGCTGCCGTATGCGTGGATCGGGTGCATCACCAGCGAGCTCTGCACGCTCATCGCCGAACGATAGCCCGAATCGACCCGCTCCACCTCGCGCGCGACCAGGCCATAGGCGACATAGCCGAGCCCGGCGCCGCCATAGGTTTCGGGGATCGTCGGCCCGAGCAGGCCCAGCGTGCCCATCTCGGTCATGATCTCGCGGTCGAAGCGTTCCTCCAGATAGGCGGAGGTGACGCGCGGGAGTAGCTCGCCCTGCGCATAATCGCGTGCGGCATCGCGCACCATCCGTTCCTCGTCGGTCAGCTCGCCGTCGAGCCCGAACGGATCCTGCCAGTCGAACCGGCCCATCTCTGCCATTTCAGTCGTTCCTCGGTGTCTCCGGTGCCGGGGCGGGGGCGGGTGCCGGCGCCACGACCGGGGGTTTGGGCGGCGTTGCAGCGGCCGCCTTCTCTATCTCGTCCAGTGCCTTGCGCGCGTTGACATAGCGTGAAGCCGCACCGGTCCAGCCTTCCGCCACCGAGGCGCCGGGCATGTGCGCCACTTCGGCGATCGCGGTCTCGACATTGCCGGCGGCGAGGGCGCTGCGGGCGCGGCGGAGGCGTTCGGCCGGGCGCGGGCTCGGCATGCCGACCTGGTGCAGCACGAACAGGTCGCCCACGAAGCTGCGGAAACGCACCCACAGGCTGTCATCGGGCCCGGTGCCGAGGCGCGGCGCGATCGTATCGAGCGCGATGCGCAGGTCCTCGAGCGTCAGCGGATCCGCGGCCGCGGTGACGATCGCCGCGACGGCCTCCGCATGCCGCTCGCCGAACCGCGCACGCAGCTGCTGCTCCAGGCTGCCCAGCGGCTGGCCGCGCTCGACGGCGCGGCGCACGGCGGCGGCGACCATCAGCCGTTCGGCCTGGGTGGAATATTGCGCCGCATTGCGCGCGCTCTCGTCGGCCCGGCGCAGTTCCAGCTCCAGCGCGTCGAGCCTGGCCGCCAGTGCGCTTTCGCGCGCATCGAGCGTCGCCATGTCGGTCGCGGGCGGCAGCACCGGCGGCGGCATCTTCAGCGGCGGTGCGGCGGGGACGGGCGCAGCGGCGGGCTTGGTCGTGGTGGTGGCGGGCGTGGTCGCCAGGTGCGGGCCGGCCAGCTGGATCGCGCCCGCCGTCAGCGCGACGCCGGCGAGGAAGCCAAGCCCAGCGGGGATCATGCGGTTGCGGCGCGGACTCAGGGTTCGGACCGGCTCGGGCGCCAGGGGCTCGTCGCTCATGGGCGCCCTTTTCGCCGCCTGTGCCCCCCGGGTCAATCGGAGAGCGCGATGGCGGTGTCGATCAGCGCTTCGGTTTCCGGATACGCAGCGATCGCGACCGCGCGCCAGCCGGTCCCCGCGCCTGCCGCCGCGGCCTCGGAAAGCGCGGCCAGCAGCAGCGCGCCGCGATCGGGCACGATCTCCGCCAGCCGGCTGCCCGCCCGTGCGGACTGGATCAGCGCGACGGCACCGTCCAGCGCCGCGACGTCCGCCGGCGCGATCGGCAACGCCTCGCTGGCATAGACCGGGACCACTTGGCCGACGATGCCGCCGGCCTCCAGGGTCCGCTCCCGCCCCGCCAGATGCAGCGCGCGGCGCACGCCCGCGTCCCGCGCAGCCTCGACCAGCGCGGCCGCACCCGCGCTGCCCACGGCAACCACGTCGAGATGCGCGCGGCGCGCGGCCGAAGCGGTGGCCTCGCCGACCGCATGGACGGGCAGGTTGCGCAGGGCGCCCAGCGCTGCTCCGGCAAGGCGGACGGCATTGGCGCTCGTCAGGATCAACGCGTCGAAGCCGAGCGGATCGGGCACCGACCAGGCGAGCGGCCGCGTTTCGAACAACGGCAGGCGCAGCGCGATGCGCCCCCTCCCCTCGATGGCGGCAGCGGTGATGCGGTTGCCCGGCTCTGGCCGCAGCACCGCGATCGGGCGGCTCATCCGGCGAACAGCGTGCGCACGGCCTCCGGCGCACGGTCCAGCAGATCGCGGGCAAGCGTTGGCGGCAGCATCGGATCCTCCGGCGCTCCCTCGATCATGCCATGGACGTGCGCACTGCCATCGGCGGCGTAGAGCTCGGCCTCGATGGTGAGGATCGCGCCCTCGATCGTCGCCAGCGCGGCGACGGGCGAATGGCAATCGGCCATCAGCGCCGCGAGCAATGCGCGCTCGGCCAGCACGCAGGCACGGGTCTTCGGATGGTCGATCGCCGCGAGCAGCGCGAGGATGCGCGTGTCGCCGGCCCGCGCCTCGACGCCCACCGCGCCCTGCGCCGGGGCCGGGAGCAGCACGTTGGTCGGCTGGACATGGCCGACATCCTGCCGCCCCAGCCGCTCCAGCCCGGCCGAGGCGAGCAAGGTCGCGTCCGCCTCGCCCGCGGCGAGCCGGGCGAGCCGCGTGTCGACATTGCCGCGGAACAGCACAGTGGAAACGTCCGGCCGGTGCCGCTTCACCTGCGCGGCCCGGCGCGGCGAGGCGGTGCCGATCACCGCGCCGGGCTTGAGCGCGGCGAGCGACTCGGCGCCGACCAGCCGATCGCGCACGTCCGCGCGTTCCAGGATCGCCGCGATGGCGATGCGCTCCGGCCGAATCGTCTCGACATCCTTCATCGAATGGACCGCACAGTCGATCTCGCCCGCCAGCAGCGCGCGATCCAGTTCCTTGGTCCACAGCGCCTTGCCGCCGATCTCGGCCAGCGGGCGATCCTGCACCTTGTCGCCGGTGGTGCGGACGACGACGATCTCGCCCTCGATGCCGTGCGCGGCCTTCAGCGCGTCGAGGACCATATGAGCCTGGGTCAGGGCGAGCGGCGAACCGCGCGTGCCGATGCGAAGTGCAGTCATGAACGCGGTGCTACGGTCGCGCGGGGAGGACGGCAATGGGGGTAATCGCGGAGCCGCAACCGGGCAAAACCGGCGGCGCCTCTGGACCCTGCCGCCAGTCGGCTTAGATGGGAACCATGGCACTCATCCTCGGACTTGAATCGAGCTGCGATGAAACCGCGGCGGCCCTGGTCGAAAGCGACGGCACGATCCGCGCGCACAAGCTCGCGCGCCAGGAAGAGGCGCACCGCCCCTATGGCGGCGTCGTGCCAGAGATCGCCGCGCGCGCGCATGTCGAGATGCTCGGCCCGCTGATCGAGGCGGCGCTGGAGGAGGCGGGCGTGACGCTCGACCAGGTCGACGCGATCGCCGCGACGGCAGGTCCCGGCCTGATCGGCGGGGTGATGGTGGGCCTCGTCACCGGCAAGGCGCTGGCGCTGGCGGCCGGCAAGCCGCTCGTCGCGGTGAACCATCTGGAGGGCCATGCCCTCTCCCCCCGCCTCGGCGACCGGAGCCTCGCATTTCCCTATCTGCTGCTGCTCGTCTCGGGTGGCCATTGCCAGCTGCTGCTGGTCGAAGGCGTCGGCCGCTATCGCCGGCTGGCCACCACGATCGACGATGCCGCGGGCGAGGCGTTCGACAAGACCGCCAAGCTGCTCGGGCTCGGCTTCCCCGGCGGCCCGGCAGTGGAGAAGGCGGCGGAGCGCGGCAACCCCAGGGCCGTGCCGCTGCCGCGCCCGCTGGTCGGCTCGGGCGAGCCGCATTTCTCCTTCGCCGGGCTCAAGAGCGCAGTGGCGCGCGCAGTGAACGACTATAGCGCCGAGGATCTGGCGGCGTCGTTCCAGCAGGCGGTGGTCGATTGCCTGGTCGATCGTACCCGGCTGGCGCTGGCCGTCACTCGCCGCACCGCGCTGGTCGTCGCGGGCGGCGTCGCGGCCAATAGGGCGGTGCGGACGGCGCTGGAGGCGCTGGCGAGCGAACACGCCCTGCCCTTCGTCGCGCCGCCTTTGTGGCTCTGCACCGACAACGCGGCGATGATCGCCTGGGCCGGTGCCGAGCGTTTCGCGCAGGGCCTTACCGATCCGCTCGATTTCCCGGCGCGGCCCCGCTGGCCGCTCGATCCGGATGCGGAGAAGGTGCGCGGCGCGGGAGTGAAGGCATGAAGATCGGGGTAATCGGCGGCGGCGCCTGGGGCACCGCACTGGCGCAGGTGGCGGCGCGCGGCGACGCGCCGGTGCTGCTCTGGGCGCGCGAGCCCGAGGTGGTGGAGAGCATCAACGCCGCTCATGAGAACCGCCAGTTCCTTGCCGGCGTGCCGCTGTCGCCCGGCATCCGCGCGACTGGCAGCCTGGGCGACCTTGCCGGCTGCGACGCGCTGCTGGTGGTGGCGCCGGCGCAGCATGTCCGCTCGGTGCTGGCGGAGACGGTGATAGACACCACCCCGCTGGTGCTGTGCGCCAAGGGAATCGAGGCGGGCACCCGGCTGCTCGTCGGCGAAGTGGCGCGCAGCGTCGCACCGCAGGCGCCGATCGCGGTGCTGTCCGGCCCCACCTTCGCGCATGAAGTGGCCGCGGGGAAGCCGACGGCGGTGACGCTCGCCTGCGAGGATGCCGAGCTGCGCACCCGGCTGAGCGAGCGGCTCGGCGCGCCCGCCTTCCGCCCCTATGCCTCGGCCGACGTGATCGGCGCGGAGATTGGCGGGGCGGTGAAGAACGTGCTCGCGATTGCCTGCGGCGTGGTCGAGGGCGCCGGCCTCGGCCTCAACGCCCGCGCGGCGCTGATCGCGCGCGGCTTTGCCGAAATGACGCGCTTCGGGCTCGCGCGCGGCGCGCAGGCGGAGACGCTGACCGGGCTTTCGGGGCTGGGCGACCTGGTGCTCACCTGCTCCTCCACCAATTCGCGCAACTTCTCGCTGGGCGTGGGGCTGGGCCAGGGGCGCAGCGCTGCCGAACTGCTGTCCGATCGCAAGACCGTGGCGGAGGGCGCCTTCACTGCGCCGGTGCTGCGCGAGGCGGCGGCGGAAGCAGGCGTGGAGATGCCGGTGACGCTGGCGGTGAACGCGCTGCTCGAAGGCGCGCCGGTGGCCGAGGTGATCGACGCGCTGCTCAGCCGGCCGCTGCGGGCGGAGGCGATTTGACCTCCTTTTAGCCCCTCCTCCTTGGAGGAGGGGTTGGGGTGGAGGGATTCCAGAAACGTAAGTTGGTCTCGGTGAGACACAGCCCCACCCCAACCCCTCCCCTGAAGGGGAGGGCTTAGAGATCACAGCAGCCCCAGTCCCGACAGCTCGCCCATCAGCGACGGCGGCAGTTCGTCCACGCCGCCCTCGAAATCACCGAGATCCCGCGGGGCATCCGCGTCCTCCAGATAACGCCAGCCCTGGTGCGCGCGCTTCGGCCGCGCCTGGACCAGCACCAGCTTCGGTTCCAGCAGGATCGCGGTCCGCCCGCCCTCTGCCTCGCCGAAGCCCAGGATCGGCGAACGGCCGACCAGCTGGTGCTTGAGGATCCAGAACAGCGAGCCGCCCTCGATCTCCTCATGACGTTTCGGCAGATAGCGCGTGGTCAGCGCGACACCGCCCAGGGCCGCGCGGGCCTCCAGACGTTCACGCAGGAAATCGACGCTGTCGCAGGCAAAGGCGACCTTGGTGAGATGAAGTGGCACGCCCGCCGATTTGGGCGGTCCGGCGCCCGCGATCAAGTCAGCCGCCCAGCCCCACCAGCGTCGCCAGGCCGAGGAACGAGAAGAATCCCATCACATCGGTCATCATCGTGACGAACACCGCCGACGACACCGCCGGATCGATGCGCAGCCGATCGAGCGTCACCGGGATCAGCACGCCCGCCATGCCGGCGATCAGATTGTTGATCACCATCGCCAGCGCGATCACGCCGGCCAGCCACGGGATGCCGTAGACCAGCATCGTGCCGGCGCCGATCGCCAGCCCCAGCGTCGCGCCATTGGCGGCGGCGATGCGCAGCTCGCGCCAGATCATGCGCAGCGTGTTCGATTCGGTCAGCTGGTTGGTCGCGATCGCGCGCACCACCACCGCCAGCGTCTGCGTGCCGGCATTGCCGCCCATGCCCGAGACGATCGGCATCAGCACCGCAAGCAGCGCGAACTTGGCGATCTCGCCCTGGAACAGCCCGACCACCGACGCGGCGAGCATCGCCGTGCCGAGGTTGACAAACAGCCAGGTCAGCCGCGTCTTCACCGTCAGCAGCACCGGCTCGTTGATGTCGCCCTCGCCGGCGCCCGACAGGCGCAGAATGTCCTCGCCGGCTTCCTGCGAGATGATGTGGACGATGTCGTCCACCGTGATCATGCCGACCAGCCGGCCGCTGAGATCGACCACGGCGGCGGAGATCAGCGCGTATTTCTGGAAGCGCAGCGCCACTTCCTCCTGGTCCATGTCGATCGGAATCAGCGTCTGCTCGCGCTTCATCACGTCGCTGATGGTGATGCCGCGCGGGGTGCGCAGAATCCAGGAAAGCGCGCAGGTGCCGATCGGCTTGTGCGACGGATCGACGACGAAGATTTCCCAGAAATCGGTGGTCAGCGCGTCATTGCCGCGCAGATAGTCGAGCACGTCGCCGACGGTCCAATGCTCGGGCACCGCGATCAGCTCGCGCTGCATCAGGCGGCCGGCGGATTCCTCGGGGTAGGACAGCGCCTCCTCGATCGCGGCGCGGTCGTCGGGGTCGAGCGCGCGGAGCACCTCGCGCTGGTCCTCGACGTCCATGTCCTCGATGATCGCGACGGCGTCGTCGGTATCGAGCTCCGCGGCGAGGTCCGCCACCTGGTGCGGCTCGAGCGCGTCGACCAGCGCCTCGCGCACCCAGTCGTTCATCTCGGCGAGGACGTCGCCGTCGATCAGGTCGGAAATCGCGGTGACGACGTCGGCGCGCTGTTCCGAAGGCACCAGCTCGATCAGGTCGGCGATGTCGGCAGGATGGAGCGGCGCGACCAGCATGTGCGCGGTCTCGTTGTCGCCCTCTTCCACCGCCGCGAGCACCGCGCTGACGAATTCGGGCTTGAGCCGGTCGTCCTCGTCGAGCTGGCTCTCCGGCGCAGCCACGTCCTCGTGCAGTTCGGTCTCGCTCATGTCCGACCTCTCACGCTGCGGCCCCGTCCCGGGGGCGCTGCCACCCCCGGCGGGGATTTGCAAGTCGGCAGCGCACCGCTTAGGGCTTCGTTCCAGTTTTAGAGAAGAGGTGCCCCATGGCCGAACCCACTACGCTCGTACTCACGCTCGATACGGGCGACGTCCGCATCCGTCTCCGCCCCGATCTCGCGCCGAACCATGTCGCGCGCATCGCCGGCCTGGCCGACGAAGGCTTTTACGACGGTGTGATCTTCCACCGCGTGATCAACGGCTTCATGGCGCAGGGCGGCGATCCCTCGGGCACCGGCATGGGCGGTTCGGACAAGCCCGACCTGGCGCAGGAATTCTCCAAGGAGCCGCACGTCCGCGGCGTCTGCTCGATGGCGCGCACCAACAACCCGAACAGCGCGAACTCGCAGTTCTTCATCTGCCTCGACGACGCGACCTTCCTCGACGGCCAGTACACCGTCTGGGGCGAAGTGATCGAAGGCATGGAGCATGTCGACGCACTGCCCAAGGGCGAGCCGCCCGCGAAGCCGGGCAAGATCGTCAAGGCCAGCACCGAGGCGTGATCCGTCCAGACCCTCTCCCCGCCCGGGAGAGGGAAGGCCCCGCCGCCACGGGCGGCGGGGGGGAGAGGGGCAGTCGCGTATTGCCCTCTCCCGCTTCACCGGATGGTAAGCTCGCCGGACCTATGAGTCCGCGCTCCATCTGGATTATACGCGGTGTTGCAAACCATTCGCAATCGCATTAATCCCTAAAAAAGGTGGATTTCGCGCGCGCGCTGTGCTTAGGCGGGCGCGATCCTTTCCCCGTTCCCTTGAAAAGGCGGACTGCTCCCATGAACATCCACGAATATCAGGCCAAGGAACTGCTCGCGAAGTTCGGCGTGCCCGTGCCGGCCGGCTTTGCCGCAATGAGCGTCGAGGAGGCCGTCGAAGCCTCCAAGAAGCTGCCTGGGCCGCTTTATGTCGTGAAGGCGCAGATCCATGCCGGCGGCCGCGGCAAGGGCAAGTTCAAGGAACTGCCGGCCGAAGCCAAGGGCGGCGTCCGCCTCGCCAAGACCGAGGACGAAGTCCGTCACGCCGCGACCGAGATGCTCGGCAACACGCTGGTGACGATCCAGACCGGCGCCGCCGGCAAGCAGGTCAACCGCCTGTACGTCACCGACGGCGTCGACATCGCCAAGGAATTCTACCTCGCGCTGCTGGTCGATCGCGCCACCGGCCGAGTCGCCTTCGTCGTCTCGACCGAAGGCGGCATGGACATCGAAACCGTCGCGCATGACACGCCGGAAAAGATCCACACCTTCGACGTCGATCCCGCGACCGGCTTCATGCCGCACCACGGCCGCGCCGTCGCCAATGCGCTCGGCCTCGAAGGCGATCTCGCCAAGCAGGCGCAGAGCCTCGCCGGCAAGGTGTACAACACCTTCCTCGGCACCGACGCGTCGCAGATCGAGATCAACCCCCTCGCCGTCACCGACGATGGCAAGCTGATGGTGCTCGACGCCAAGGTCGGCTTCGATTCGAACGCGATGTACCGTCACAAGGACCTGATGGAACTGCGCGACGAGACCGAAGAGGATCCGATGGAGCTCGAGGCGTCGAAGTACGACCTCGCCTATATCAAGCTCGACGGCGACATCGGCTGCATGGTCAACGGCGCCGGCCTGGCGATGGCCACGATGGACATCATCAAGCTGAACGGCATGTTCCCGGCCAACTTCCTCGACGTCGGCGGCGGCGCGAACAAGGAGAAGGTCACCGCGGCGTTCAAGATCATCCTGAGCGATCCGGCGGTGAAGGGCATCCTCGTCAACATCTTCGGCGGCATCATGCGCTGCGACATCATCGCAGAGGGCATCGTCGCCGCGGCGAAGGAAGTGAACCTATCGGTGCCGCTGGTCGTCCGCCTCGAGGGCACCAACGTCCAGCAGGGCAAGGACATCCTGGCCAATTCGGGCCTGCCGATCGTCGCCGCCAACGACCTGGGCGATGCCGCCCAGAAGATCGTGGCGGAGGTGAAGAACGCGGCGTGAGCGATGCTGCCGCCTCGACTGTGAAGACGGTCGAAGGCGGCTGCCGCTGCGGCCGCGTGCAGTTCCAGGTGACGGGCAATGCGCTCGTCACCATGGCCTGCCACTGCACCGGCTGCCAGCGCATGACGGCCAGCGCCTATTCGCTGAGCGGTCTCTACCCGGCGGAAGCCTTCGCAGTGACGCAAGGGGAGCCGGTGATCGGCGGCCTGCACGGCCCCACCCGGCATTTCCATTGCGATCATTGCAAGAGCTGGTTGTTCACCCGGCCCGAAGGTCTCGACGCATTCGTGAACGTCCGCTCGACGATGCTGGGGGTTACGATGTTCGCCCCGCCCTTCCTCGAGACCTATACCGAGGAAGCGCTGCCCTGGGCCGCGACTGGCGCTTCGTACAGCTATCCAAAATTTCCGCCCCCGGAATCCTTCGGCACGCTGATGCAGGCGTACGCCGAATCGCTTGCGAGCGGTTGACGTTCGCGTAAACGTAACCCACTTGTTCAGGGGATAGCCCTGGCAGACAGGAAGGATGCGATGAAGGTCTTGGTACCGGTCAAGCGCGTGCTTGATTACAACGTGAAGCCCCGCGTGAAAGCGGACGGGACGGGCGTCGATCTGGCGAACGTCAAGATGAGCATGAACCCCTTCGACGAAATTGCGATCGAGGAAGCGGTACGGCTGAAGGAGAAGGGCGCGGCGACCGAGATCGTCGTCGTCACCATCGGCGTCGCCAAGGCGGAAACCGATGTGCTGCTCACCGCGCGCGCCATGGGCGCCGATCGCGGCATCCTGATCCAAACCGACGAGACGGTCGAGCCGCTGGCGGTGGCCAAGCTGCTCGCCAAGGTCGCGGAAGAGGAACAGCCCGGGCTGATCATCCTCGGCAAGCAGGCGATCGACGACGATTCGAACCAGACCGGCCAGATGCTCGCCGCGCTGCTCGGCTGGGCGCAGGGCACCTTCGCCTCGAAGGTCGAGATCGCCGGCGACCGCGTGCACGTCACGCGCGAGATCGACGGCGGCCTCGAAACCGTGGACCTTAAGCTGCCGGCGATCGTCACCACCGACCTTCGGCTCAACGAGCCGCGCTATGCGACGCTGCCGAACATCATGAAGGCCAAGACCAAGCCGGTCGCGAAGAAGACCGTGGCGGACTACGGCGTCGACATCACGCCGCGCCTCACGACGCTGAAGGTGGTCGAGCCGGCCAAGCGCCAGGCCGGCATCAAGGTGGGCTCGGTCGACGAGCTGGTCGAGAAGCTCAAGGGCATGGGAGTCGCGTGATGAAGACGCTGGTTTGGGTCGAACACGACAATCAGAGCGTCAAGGACGCGACGCTCTCCACCGTCACCGCGGCTGCCAAGCTGGGTGACGTCCACCTGCTCGTCGCCGGCAAGGGCGTTTCGGGCGTGGCCGAGGCCGCGGCGAAGATCGAAGGCGTGGGCAAGGTCCATGTCGCCGACGATGCGGCGTACGAGCATTTCCTCGCCGAAAACGTCGCACCGCTGATCGTCCAGCTGATGGGCGATCATGACGCGGTGCTGTTCCCGGCGACCACCACCGGCAAGAACGTGGCGCCGCGCGTCGCCGCCGCGCTCGACGTGATGCAGATCTCCGACATCCTCTCGGTCGAGGGTGCGGACACCTTCACCCGGCCGATCTATGCCGGCAACGCGATCGCCACCGTGCAGACCAGCGACAAGAAGCTGGTCCTCACCGTGCGCGGCACCGCGTTCGACAAGGCGGCGACGACCGGCGGCAGCGGCACGGTGGAAGCCGTGGCCGCCGCGGGCGACACGGGCCTCTCCACCTTCGCGGGCGCGGAAATCGCCGCGTCGGAGCGTCCGGAGCTGACCAGCGCCAAGATCATCGTCTCGGGCGGCCGCGCGCTCGGCTCGTCGGAGCAGTTCCACGCGCTGATCGATCCGCTGGCCGACAAGCTGGGGGCCGCGGTCGGCGCCAGCCGCGCGGCGGTCGATGCGGGCTATGCGCCCAACGACTATCAGGTCGGCCAGACCGGCAAGATCGTGGCACCCATGGTCTATGTCGCGGTCGGCATTTCGGGGGCGATCCAGCACCTGGCCGGCATGAAGGATTCGAAGACGATCGTCGCGATCAACAAGGACGAGGACGCTCCCATCTTCCAGGTGGCGGACATCGGCCTGGTCGGCGACCTTTTCACGCTGGTGCCGGAGCTGACGGAAAAGCTCTGAGCCCCGCGTGACGCTCGATCTCGAACGCGATGGGGCGGCGCACCTTGCCGGTGCGGCCGCCCCTTTTCTCGCCCGTCTGCACGCGCTGGCAGCGTCGCTGCCGGCCGACAAGGCCGGGCTGCGGCTGCACGGCGTGACCGAGCTGGTCGGGCTGCTGGCACCTGATGCACTGGGCGCTGCGGCCATCGAACGACTTGGCACCGCCGCCCGCCCAGTCCGCGCGATCCTGTTCGACAAGAGCGCCACGACCAATTGGGCGCTAGGCTGGCACCAGGACCGCACCATCGCCGTGCGCGCACGGGTGGATGTGCCGGGCTATGGCCCCTGGTCTACCAAGCAGGGGCTACTCCACGTCGAGCCGCCCTTCGCGCTGTTCGAATCGATGGTCACGCTGCGCATCCATCTCGATGCCGTGCCGGCGGACAACGCGCCGCTGCTGATTGCCCCCGGCTCGCACCGGCTGGGCCGCGTGCCGGAGACGGAGATCGCCGATGCCGTTGCACGCTGCGGCACGGCGACCTGCCTCGCGGAGGCCGGCGATGTCTGGATCTACAGAACCCCGATCCTCCATGCCTCCGGCGCGAGCAGTGTGAACGCCCATCGCCGGGTGCTGCAGGTTGATTATACCCCCGCCGACCTTCCCGCTTCACTGACATGGCTCGGCGTCTAAAGGCGTAAAGCCCGCCGGCAAGGAGGGTCGCCGGCGGGCCGGGCCTCGCCCAAAGGGGGGAGCGTGCGAGGCCCTCGACAGCGTCAGGGCATGAGGACGCTGTCGATCACGTGAATCACGCCGTTCGACTGGTTCACATTCGGGATCGTGATCTTGGCCTTGCCGCCCTTCGCGTCCTGGATCATCCAGCCGCCGCTCGGCCCCTTCATGATCGTGATCGGCTCGCCCTGCACGGTGGTGAGCGTCGCCTTGCCGCCATGCGCCTTGGCATTCGCCGCGATATCGGCCGCGCTGAGCTTGCCCGCGACGACATGGTAGGTGAGGATCTTGGTCAGCGTCGCCTTGTTCTCAGGCTTAACCAGCGTGTCGACGGTACCGGCGGGGAGCTTGGCGAAGGCGGCGTTGGTCGGCGCGAACACCGTGAACGGGCCCGGACCCGACAGCGTATCCACCAGCCCGGCAGCCTTGACGGCGGCGACCAGCGTGGTGTGATCCTTCGAGTTCACCGCATTCTCGACGATGTTCTTGGTCGGATACATCGCGGCACCCCCGACCATCGGATATTTCTGGACGGCGGCGACGGCGCCCGTGGCGAGCAGGGCGGCACCCACGATACCGGTGAGCGAGGCGAGACGGGTCTTGCGCATCTTCTAGCTTCCTCTTGTTTCACACCTCTCTTGCGGAGGTGCGACGAAGCTACGGGGCAGCACGGCCCCCGGATGCAGCGGACCTCAAAGAATCGTGATTTTTCCTGCGGCGACCGGCGGTCCGCTGGGGCCGGCATGCGGCGCGGTGGCGGCGTCTTCCATCGTCACGGCGAGCGTCGCCCCCTCCGCCATCAGCGCGCGGTGCGCCGGGGATACCGCCATGTCGCGGCCGCCGCGGTTCGCGAGCAGGCCCAGCGACACAGGCTTGCCGCCGGCCGGGATAACCCACAACTCGGGCGCTCGGCTGCTGGAAGGCATGCTTTCGGTGCGGACGTGGAGCATGCCCTGATCGGCATCGTAGCGGGCGGCGAACACCGCCCCTTCCGTCCCGGTCATCTGCGCCACCACAACCGGCGGGGGTGGCAGCACCACCGGCTGGGGCATCGGGCGCAGCAGCACGATCGCGAGCAGTACCGCCGCAGCCGCGCTGGCCGCGATCGCCGTCGCCCGCCAGCGCCGCAGTGCTACGACGGTGCCCTGGTCGGCGGCCGGCAGCCGGGTCGCGATCCGCTGCCACAACCCGGCGGGGACCGGCCCATCGACACCGCCCAGCACGAGCGGCGCGAGATCGCGCACCCAGCGCTCCACGGCCTCGGCGAAACCAGGGTCCGCCAATTGCCGGCGGCGTGCTGCAGCGAGATCCTCGCCCTCCAGCAGCCCCAGCACCAGTTCGGCGGCGAGCACGACTTCTTCCTCTTCGGGACGTAGCGGATCAGCCATCGCCGAGGCATCCCCGCAATTGCAGCAGCCCGCGCCGGATCCAGCTCTTCATCGTGCCGAGCGGCACGGCGGCCACCTGGGCAAGTTCGGAATAGGTGCAGCCCTGGAAGAACGCTGCGCGGATCGCGGCCCGCGGCTTCTCGTCCAGTGCCTCGATGCAGTCGAAGATTCGCGCCTGCGTCTCCCCCGCCTCCAGCAGCGCCTCGGCAGAGGGCCGGCCGTCCGGCAGCGCCAGCGCTGCCTCCACGGGCGCGGTTTCGCCCAGCCCGCGGGCGCGGCGCCAGTCGATCGCGGTGTTGCGGGCAATCGTGCACAGCCAGGTGATCGGGCTCGCGCGCGACGCATCGAAGCGCCCTGCCCGGTCCCACACCTTCAGATACACGTCCTGCATCACATCCTCTGCGGCCTCGCGGTCCTGGCAGATACGCAGGCAGACGCCCATCAGCTTCGCCGCCGTCAGATCATAGACGGTTTTCAGCGCCTTGCGGTCCCCGCCCGCCACGGCCGAAAGCGCCTGGACGAGCCGTTCGCGCGCGCGGTCGCCGGCGATGGGGAGCGTAGAAGACACGCCGCGCAGGTGTAACGGCAAATCCGGCCGGGGCAAGCCGGCGGGCAGCCGCTGGACGAAGGGGTAGCGCGACCGCTAGGCCGGAGCCGACGCGGCGGACGAGGGGAGCAAGGCGGTGACGACGAACTGGGTACGATCGATGGCGCTGCCGGCGGTAGCGGTGGGGCTGGCGGTGCTGTGCCTGCGCGTCTTCCTGCCCTTTCTCGACGAGATCCTGTGGAGCATCGTCGGCACCTTGCTCTTCCTGCCGGTCAAGCGCTGGTATCTTCGCCGCCATCCGGGGCAGGAAAATCGCGCGGCGTTGATCGCCCTCGCCGCGATGTCGGTCACGCTGATGCTGCCGATGGCGCTGCTGATCGTGGTCGCGATCGACCAGGTGACCGCGCTGACGCAGAGCCTGACGAGCGGTCGCTTCAACCCCGCCGCATCGCTGGAAACCACCGTCGCACACCTGCCCGAAAGCATCCGCGGCCCGCTCGCGCGCGCCGGGCTGGGCGATTTCGAAACGATCCAGTCGAAGCTGGTGGCGGCCCTGGGCCGCGGCATCCCCGGTTTCGCGAACCAGGCGCTGGCGCTGGGCGGCGGGGTGCTGAACCTGCTGCTGTCGCTCACCGTGATCCTCTATCTCGGCTTCTTCTTCCTGCGCGACGGCGAGAAGATCGCCCGGCGCTTCGCCGTTCTGGCGCCGATCGATGCGGGATATCAGGCGCTGATCGGGTCCACCTTCGTCACCGTCGTGCGCGCGACGGTGAAAGGCGGCATCCTCGTCGCGCTGGCGCAGGGCGCGGTCGGCGCGGTGGTGCTGGCGCTGCTCGGCGTGCAGAGCTGGCTGCTGCTCGGCATCGTCATGGCGGTCGCCGCGCTGCTGCCGGCGGTGGGAACGGGTCTCGTCTGGGTGCCGGTGTCGCTCTACCTGTTCGCCACCGGCCAGGCGGTCCAGGGCGTCATCCTCGTCCTGTGCGGCCTGTTCGTGATCGGCATGGTCGACAACATCCTGCGGCCGATGCTGATCGGCTCGGAGACGAAGATGCCCGATTTCATCGTGCTGCTCTCCACCCTCGGCGGTGTCGAGGCGTTCGGGTTCGACGGGCTGCTGATCGGCCCGCTCGTCGCCGCGCTGGGACAGGCGGTGTTCACCCGGATCCTGGACCGGCCCAAGCAGGCGGAACCCGCAATTCCCTGATGGCGCTTGCAGGCGGCGCAGTGGCGGTTGCAACCAAGCGATGTTGACGCTGCACTGCAGCAAACCCATTTGCGCTGCGTGCACGCCCCCCTCCCCCGTTCCGCCGCCCGCTCGCCCGGGCTGGTCCATTGCGCGCTCGCCATGGGCGGGTTCGCGATCGGTACCACCGAATTCGCGACGATGAGCCTCGTCCCCTATTTCTCCAGGGGGCTCGGCATCGACGAACCCACCGCCGGCCATGTGATCAGCGCCTATGCGCTGGGCGTGGTGGTGGGTGCCCCGCTGCTGGCGGTGGCGGCGGCGAAATGGTCGCGGCGCACGCTGCTGATCGCGCTGATGGCAAGCTTCGCGCTGTTCAATGCGCTGAGCGCGCTGGCCCCCACCTATCACTGGATGCTGCTGTTCCGGTTCCTCAGCGGCCTGCCCCACGGCGCCTATTTCGGCATCGCGGCGCTCGTGGCGGCGTCGCTGGTGCCCACCGGCCAGCGCTCGCAGGCAGTCGGCCGCGTGATGCTGGGTCTCGCGGTCTCCACCGTGCTGGGCGTGCCGGCGGCCAACTGGCTGGGCCAGGCGGTCGGCTGGCGCTGGGGCTTTGCGGTGGTCGCGGCGCTGGCGCTGCTCACGGTGGCGCTGGTCGTCTGGCTGGCCCCCAGGGACAAGCCCGAGCAGGGCGCCAGTCCCCTGCGCGAGCTCAGCGCGCTGGCGAACGGCCAGGTGTGGCTGACGCTGGGCGTCAGCGCGATCGGCTTTGGCGGGCTGTTCTGCGTCTATACCTATGTCGCCTCGACGCTGATGCACGTCACCGGCACCCCGCCCTGGGCGGTGCCGCTGGTGCTGGCGATCTTCGGCATGGGAATGATCGCGGGCAACATCGTGGTGCCCCGCTTCGCCGATCGCGCGCTGATGCCGACCGGCGCGGCGCTGCTGATCGCCAGCGCCGCCGCGCTCGCGCTCTATCCGCTGGCGGCGCATTCGCTGCTTTGGGTATCGATCGACGTGTTCGCGATCGGCTTTGCCGGCGCGCTGGGCCCGGTATTGCAGACCCGGCTGATGGACGTGGCGGGCGACGCGCAGGCGCTGGCCGCCGCGCTCAACCACTCGGCGTTCAACACCGCCAACGCGCTCGGCCCCTGGCTGGGCGGCCTGGCGATCGCCGCCGGTTACGGCTGGACGTCGACCGGCTGGGTCGGTGCGCTGCTCGCGCTGGGCGGGCTCGCCATTTTGGGAATCGCGGTGCTGGTCGATCGCAGGACCGCGTAACCGGCCACCGCCGACAGGATCGATCCGAGCAGCACGCCGATCTTCACCTCGTCGACCAGCAGCGCGTTGCCGGGAAAGGCGAGGCCGCCGATGAACAGGCTCATCGTGAAGCCGATACCGGCGAGCAGCGACACGCCGTAGATCTGCCGCCAGCCGGCATTGCCCGGCCGCTTGGCGATGCCGGTCTTCACCGCCAGCCAGATGCTGCCGAAGATGCCGAGCTGCTTGCCGAGGAACAGCCCCGCGGCGATGCCCAGCGGCAGCGGCTCGAGCAGGATCGACGGCGACAGCCCCTCGAATGACACGCCGGCATTGGCGAAGCCGAACAGCGGCACGATCAGGAAGGCCGACCAGGGGTGCAGCGCATGCTCCAGCTTGTGGAGCGGCGAATCCACCGCATCGGGCGCGGCCGGCGACTTGACCAGCGGGATGGTCATCGCCGCGGCCACGCCCGCGATGGTGGCATGCACACCGGACTGGAACACCAGCACCCACAGCACCACCGCCAACGCGAGATAGACGGCGAGGTTGCGCACCCCCAGCCGGTTGCAGGCGATCATCGCGCCCAGCACCACGCCCGCGCCGCCCAGCGCCAGCAGGTCGATATGCGCGGTATAGGCCACCGCGATGATCGCCACCGCACCCATGTCGTCGACGATCGCCACCGTCGTCAGGAACAGCTTGAGCGCGGCCGGCGCGCGGCTGCCCAGGATGGCCAGCACGCCGATCGCGAAGGCGATGTCGGTGGCGGCGGGGATCGCCCAGCCCGCGGCCACGCCCGGCGTGCGCCCGGCGATCAGCAGGTAGATCAGCGCCGGCACCGCCATGCCGGCGGCGGCGGCGATCACCGGCAGGCGGCGGCGTTCCCAGCTCGCCAGCCGGCCGTCGACGAACTCGCGCTTGATCTCCAGCCCGACGAGCAGGAAGAACACCGCCATCAGCCCGTCGTTGATCCACAGATGCACGGTCATCGGCCCGTATATCGGGGCGATCACCGGCCCGGTTTCCCGATGCAGCGTGTGGAAATAGGTCTCGGAGACGCCGGGCAGGTTCGCCGCGAGCATCGCCAGCGCGGCGGCGGCGATCAGGGCGATTCCCCCCGCCGCCTCGCCATGGAGGAAGGCGCGCGTCGCCGAACGGATATTCCGGATCCTGCGTCGCATGGTGTTCCTCCCTCATTGGCATCGAGAACGCGATTCCACGTTCTCCATCTACGTCATCCCGGCGAAAGCCGGGATCCATTGCCCTCTACGGCTCGGCTCTTGCTTGAACGGAGAAGCGAATGGATCCCGGCTTTCGCCGGGATGACGGGGTAGAGGTTTCCCGCCCGCCCCTTAGGCCACCTTGGCCAGCGCCTCCGCGATCAGCTTGCGGCTGTTGTCGATGCCGTACAGCGCGATGAAGCTGCCCATGCGCGGCCCCTGCTCGGAGCCGAGCAGCGTCTCGTACAGCGCCTTGAACCAGTCGCGCAGATTCTCGAAGCCGCCGGTCTTGCCGATCTCGTACACCTGGTCCTGGATCGCCTCGGCCGTCGCATCCGCCGGCAGTGCGGCGAGCTCGGCGTCGAGCCGCCGGAGCGCCTCGATCTCCACGCCCGCGGGCGCGCGCTTCTTGAGCGTCGGGGCAACGAAATCGCGGGCATAGGCAAGCGCATAGCCGATCAGACGGTCGAGCGCCGGATAGGTTTCCGGGGTCGCGTCGGGGACATAATTCGTCAGATAGCCCCAGACCTGCGCCTTGCTCGCCTCGCCCATCACGCCGACCAGGTTGAGCAGCAGCCCGAAGGTTACCGGCAGCGTCTCCGCCGGCGGCTCGCCATTGTGGATGTGGTGGACCGGGTTGCCCAGCCGCTGCTCGACCGCCTGGCCGGCATAATTGCCGCGGAACTGCCAGTACTCGTCGATCGCGCGCGGGATCACGCCCAGGTGCAGCTGCTTGGCCTTTTTCGGCTCGCGATAGGCGTAGAAGGCGATGCTCTCCTCGGGACCATAGGTCAGCCACTGTTCGAGGCTGAGGCCGTTGCCCTTGGACTTGGAGATCTTCTCGCCCTTCTCGTCGAGGAACATCTCGTAGTTGAAGCCCTCGGGCGGACGGCCGCCGAGCACGCGGGCGATCTTGCCCGACTGGGTGACCGAATCGATCAGGTCCTTGCCCGCCATCTCGTAATCGACGTCGAGCGCGACCCAGCGCATCGCCCAGTCGACCTTCCACTGGAGCTTGGCCTTGCCGCCGAGCACGCTCTGCACGATCCGCTCGCCCTCATCCTCGAAGGCGATCAGGCCGGCCTCGGCATCGACCACCTCGACCGGCACCTGCAACACGATGCCCGATTTCGGGCTGATCGGCAGCACCGGCGAATAGGTCGCCTGGCGCTCGGCGCGGAGCGTCGGCAGCATCACGTCCATGATGCCGGAATAGTGGCGCAGCACCTTCTTCAGCGCGTCGTCGAAGCGGCCGCCGGTGTAATAGTCGGTCGAGGAGGCGAACTCGTACTCGAAGCCGAACTGGTCGAGGAATTCGCGCAGGCGCGCATTGTTGTGGTGCGCGAAGCTCTCATATTTCTCGAACGGATCGGGCACTTGGGTGAGCGGCTTGCCGAGATGCTCGCGCAGCATCGCCTGGTTCGGCACATTGTCCGGCACCTTGCGCAGCCCGTCCATGTCGTCGCTGAACGCGATCAGGCGGGTGGGCACGTCGCACAGGCTCTCGAAGGCGCGGCGGACCATGGTGGTGCGCAGCACTTCGTTGAACGTGCCGATATGCGGCAGCCCCGAGGGGCCATAGCCGGTCTCGAACAGCACATGGCCTTTCTCCGGCGCGCCACCCTCTGCGATCTGCGGATAGCGTTTGAGCAGCTTGCGCGCCTCTTCATAGGGCCAGGCCTTGGAGACGAGCGCGGCTGCGCGGAGTTCGGGGGTGACAGTGCTCATAGTCCCCTGCCTCTGCCGTTTTCGCAGCCGGGATGCAATTGCTAGAGGCCGAGGGCTATCGCGCTCCAATAGGTGATGCCGGCCGCGACATAGGCGAGCGCGAACAGATAGCCGATCATGAAGGCCGGCCATTTCCAGCCATTGGTCTCGCGCCTGGTGACCGCGATGGTCGAGATGCACTGCGGCGCGAAGACGAACCACATCAGGAAGGCGAGCGCGCTCGGCAGGCTCCAATGCTTCTGGAGCTGCGCGCGGATCGATTCCTCGCCCGCCTCGTCGTCGGGATTGTCGACCGCGTAGACGGTGCCGATCGCCGCCACCGCGACTTCGCGCGCGGCCATCGCCGGGATCAGCGCCAGCGCCATGTCGCGGTTGAAGCCGATCGGCGCGACCAGCGCCTGCAACCCGCTGCCGATGCGGCCGGCGATCGAATAATCGACCTTGGAGACGGTGCTGCCCTCGGGCGGCTTGGGGAAGCTGAGCAGCGCCCACAGCACCACGGTGGTGTAGAGGATGATCGTGCCGGCGCGCTTCAGGAAGATCAGCGCGCGCTGCCAAAGCCCCAGCAGCACGTCGCGGATGCTGGGCCACTGGTATTTCGGCATCTCCATCATGAAGCCCGAGGTCGCGCCCCTGGTGACCGTGTGGCGCAGCACCAGCGCGACGCAGAAGGCGCCAAGGATGCCGAGGATGTACAGCGCGAACAGCACCAGCCCCTGCAGCCCCACGCCCGGCAGCACGGCCCGATCCGGGATCAGCGCGCCGATGATGATGGTGTAGACCGGCAGCCGCGCCGAACAGGTCATCAGCGGCGCGATCAGGATGGTGGTCAGCCGGTCCTTCTCGTCGGAGATGGTGCGCGTCGCCATGATCCCCGGCACTGCGCAGGCGAAGCTGGAGAGCAGCGGGATGAAGGCGCGGCCCGAAAGGCCGACGCTGGCCATCACCCGGTCCATCAGGAAGGCGGCGCGGACCATGTAGCCGGTCGCCTCCAGCACCAGGATGAAGGCGAACAGGATCAGGATCTGCGGCAGGAACACCACCACCGCGCCGACGCCGGCGATCACGCCATCGACGATCAGCGAGCGGAACACGCCGTCCGGCAGCGCGGTGCCGACCTCGCCGCCGAGCCACTTCATCCCCTCCTCGATCCATCCGATCGGCACCTGCGACCAGGCGAACACCGCCTGGAACATCAGGAACATCGTGCCGAGCAGGATCACCGGCCCGGCGACCGGGTGGAGGAACAGCGCGTCGAGCCGGTGCGTCCAACGGCGCGCGGCGGTTTCCGAAACGGTGACCGCGGTGGCGATCTGGCGCGCGCGGCGCTGGAGCAGGACGATGTCATGCTGCACGCCGGGGGAGGGGCGGATCTTGGTCACGCCCTTCACCATCTCGGCCATGCGCTCCTTGAGCGCATCGAGCCCGCGGCGGCGCACGGCGACCGTGGCGATCACCGGCACGCCCAGTTCGCGCTCCAGCGCTTCGGGATCGAGCTTGAGGCCGTCGCGCTCGGCGAGATCGACCATGTTGAGCGCCACCACGATCGGCAGCCCCAGCGCGATCAGCTGCAGCGTGAAGCGGAGATGGTTGTCGAGATTGGAGGCATCGACCACGGTGAGGATCGCGTCCGGCAGCCGCTCGCCCTGCTGGCGGCCGAGCAGCACGTCGCGCGTCACCTGCTCGTCCGGGCTACCGGGGTCGAGGCTGTAGGCGCCGGGCAGGTCGATCAGCTCGATCGGCCGGCCGTCGGGCAGCGCCATGCGGCCTGAATGGCGTTCGACGGTGACGCCGGGATAGTTGCCCACCTTCTGCCGCGCGCCGGTCAGCGCGTTGAACAGCGCGCTCTTGCCGGCATTGGGATTGCCGACCAGCGCAACCAATGGCGTGGTGTTCATGGGCGCTCGGCCAGCGGCGTCACATGAATGGCAGCGGCGACATGGCGACGCAGGGCAACGGTCATGCGACCGATGCGGCAGGCAAGCGGGCCGCCGAACAGGCCGGAACGATGCAGCAGTTCCACCTCCACGCCTTCGTCCAGACCCAGCTCGCGCAGGCGTCGCGCCTCGGGCTCGGCCAATCGATCCCAGTCGACTCCGGCCACGGTACCGGGGGCATGACGGTGCAGCTGGGCAAGGCGAACAGGCACGGGAATCGCAGCGGTGGCGTTCATGCTGCGAGTGATTATCAATTACTTGGCACCATGGCTAGGTCCAAAACGCCATGGGCGTGCGCGGCAGGCGGGGAGGCCGCCGCCGCGCAACGAGGCTTATTGATATCCGCCTTCTTCCTCGCGTTCCTCGGCGGCGTCCTTCTGCGCTTCTTCCATCGCCTCGGCTTCGTCGTCCTGCGGCGTCTGCTGTTCGGGATCGTGGATCATGCTGGCCTCCTGGGTTGCCCGCGACCAACGAAGCGGCGCGGCAAAGGGTTCGGCGTTCAGCGCAGGCGGCGGATGAACGCTTGGGCACCCGCTGGCGCACGCACCTTGCCGCCATGGATGAAGAAGACGAAGGTTTCGCGTGGGCACACCGGCGCCGGCTCGGGCGCGAAGGTGGGCAGACCCTCGGGCTGGCCGCCCGCCGCCCAGGTCTTGGCCGCGTCCACCCAGCGCGGCAGCGCGTCTTCGGGGTAGCAAAAGGGATTGTCATCCTCGCCCGCCTCCAGCCGCACATAGACAACGTCGCCGCTGACATCGGCCACGCCGGGATATTGCGGCGAATCGGCAAAGACGATTCCCACGCCCGCCGCCCGGCACAGCGCGACGAATTCGGGCGTCTGGAAGCTGTCGTGCCGCACCTGCACCGCGTGGCGCAGCTTCACGCCGTCCTGCCGGGCCGGCAGCAGCTTCAGGAATGCGCCGAAATCCTCCGCGTCGAACTTCTTGGTCGCCATGAACTGCCAGAAGATGGGGCCCAATTTGTCCCCCAGCTCGGTCAGCCCTTGGCCGCAGAAGCGCGCGATCGATTCGCCCGCCTCCGCCAGCACCTTGCGGTTGGTGACGAAGCGCGAGCCCTTCACCGTGTAGACGAAACCGTCGGGGGCCGCCGCCGCCCAGCCGGCGAAGCTCGCCGGCTTGAAGGTGGAATAATAGGTGCCGTTGATCTCGATCGCGGTAAGCGCCCCGGCGGCATATTCCAGTTCGCGCTTCTGCGGCAGCTTGTCGGGATAGAAGGTGCCGCGCCACGGTTCGAACGTCCAGCCGCCGATACCGACGCGGATGGGGGCGGGGGAATCGGACATCGGCTTCTCCTAAGGCAATGGCACGACTCGCCATTTCCGAAGGTCTTAGTATCGTGGCGCACCATGCTGCGAAACCATGCACCCAGCGACCAGCGCCTTGCCGACCAGGCCTATTCGCGCATCGTCGAGATCATCCTGGGCGGGCTGGGCGTCGGCGACCGCCTGCCCTCCGAATCGCGGCTGGCGGAAAGCTTCGGCATGTCACGCACCGTCGTGCGTGAGGCGCTGGTGCGGCTGGCAGCCGACGGCATCACCGAATCGCGCCGCGGCGCCGGCTCCTATGTGATGCGCCGCCCGTCGCTCCGGCTCGGCGCACACATGGCGTTCGACGAGCTTTCCGCGACGCTCGGCACCTATGAAGTACGATTCGCCCTCGAATCGGAAGCTGCGCGGCTCGCCGCGCGTCGCCGCTCGCCCGAACAGATGGCGGAGATCGAATCGGCGATGACCGACCTGCGCAAGGCGCTGCTCTCCAGCGATCCCGCGCATGACGAGGATTGGCGGCTGCACCGCGCAATCTTTCGCGCCACCGCGAATCCGGCGTTCGAGAAGGCGTTCGAGCATCTGCACGAGGAAACGATGCGAATCATGCGCGCCGGCGTCGACATCGCCCGCCTGCGCGAGCCGGAGCCGATCGCGGCGATGGTGCGCGAACACGAGACGATCGTGCAGGCGATCCGCGCGCAGGACGCGGATGGCGCGGCACTGGCGATGCGGTGGCATTTGTCGGAAGGTCGAAAACGGCTGATGCCGTGAGACCGACGGTACAGTCGCTGGTTGGCGACTGGAGCGGGCGAAGGGATTCGAACCCTCGACCCCAACCTTGGCAAGGTTGTGCTCTACCCCTGAGCTACGCCCGCTCTGGCGTCGTGGCCGGGAGCGTTTCGAAGCGCTCTCGGCGGGTGAGGCGGGCCAACTAACAGCGGCTTCCGAAGTGCGCAACCCCCCTTTTGCACTTTTTGGAAAAGGCTTGGCGGTTTGCCCCCGAACGCCCAAATAGGGGCCGACCCGCCCACGTGCCCTTCAGAGGCGCCGGCACCCGCAGTTCGCAAGGAGCGCATTTTGGCTACGCTTGGTATGAGCCCCGCCGACAAACAGGCCGTCGACGCCTTTCGCAAGGACGTCGTAGAGCCGTCGATGTCGAAGCTCGTCATCATCGATTTCTGGGCGGAATGGTGCGGGCCGTGCAAGGCGCTGGGTCCGGTCATCGAGAAGGTGACGGCGGAATATGCCCCCAAGGGCGTGATGCTGGCCAAGATCGACGTCGATGCGAACAACTTCATCGCCAGCCAATTCCAGGTCCGCTCGATCCCGACGGTCTATGCGATGTTCCAGGGCCAGCTGGTCGCCGACCTGACCAGCGCGCGCACCGAATCGCAGCTGCGCACGATGCTCGACCAGATCCTCCGCCAGCTGCCGATCAGCGGCGAGGCAGCGGAGGCCGAGGCCGAACTGGAGCCGCTGATCGCGATGGCCGAGCAGGTGCTGGCCGATGGCGATGCCGAGCGTGCCCTCTCGATCTTCGACCAGATCGCCGAGATCGCGCCCGACCACGCTGTCGTGGCCGCGGGCCGCGTTCGCGCGCTGACCGAACTGGGCCGTCATGACGAAGCGCAGACGGCGCTCGATGCCATTGCCGGCGATGCCGCAAAGGCGCCCGAAGTGGAGCGTGCCCGCGCCGCGCTGAGCCTGGCGCGCGAAGTCCAGCCCGTCGGCGATCTTGCCGGCCTCGCTGCCCGTGCCGCCGCGAACCCGGAAGACATGGACGCGCGCTACGAGCTCGCGGGCGGCCAGATGGCGGCAGGCGATCGCGAAGGCGCAGCCGAGACGCTGCTCGCCATGATCCGCGACGATCGTGCCTGGAACGAGGGCGCCGCACGCCAGCGGCTGCTCAAGTTGTTCGAAGTCGTCGGGCTGGAAGATCCCTGGGTCTCCGCCCAGCGTCGCAAGCTTTCGCAGATCCTGTTCGGATGAAGACGACGCGGCTTTCGGTGTTTCCGCTGGCGGGTGCGCTGCTGTTTCCACGCATGCACCTGCCGCTCCACATCTTCGAGCCGCGCTACCGGGCGATGGTCTCCGAAGCGCTGGCCCGCGACCGGCGCATCGGCATGGTCCAGCCGCGCGACGACCGCGATCCTCCGACGCTGTTCGACGTGGGCTGCGTCGGCCGCATCGCCGATGTCGAGGCACTGGACGACGGCCGCTACAACATCGTGCTCGAAGGCCTGACGCGCTTCACCATCGTCCGCGAACTCGAGCTTGGCACGCCGTTCCGCCAGGTCGAGGCGGCGCTGGAGGTGGTGGGCGAGTCCGAATCGCTCTCGCTCGCCGGCCGCGCATCGATCGAGATGGAATCGCGTCGCTTCGCCGACGGCCTGGGCTACATGGTCGATTGGGAGGCGGTGACGCGCCTCGACGACGAATCGCTGGTCAACGGCATTGCCCAGATCGCGCCGTTCGATGCCGCGTCGAAGCAGGCGCTGCTCGAAGCGCCCAGACTCGAAGATCGCGCCGAACTGATCGTGCAGCTGATGCAATTCTTCGGCCGCCACGGCGAGGACAGCGCAACGCTGCAGTGAACTGCTCACTTTTTAAGCAGAGCAGCGTCACAAAATTCACCAGTTGGTAATATTGGGTGGCCCGAAACGCACATCCCCCCTGTGCGTTCCATTTGGCACGGCCCTTGCGAAGTAGCTCCCCGGGACAACCGCCAGAGGGGGCGACATGAAGCTCATCATCGCCATCATCAAACCCTTCAAGCTCGACGAGGTGCGCGAAGCGCTCACCACCGTCGGGGTGACGGGCATGACCGTTACCGAAGTGAAGGGGTTCGGCCGCCAGAAGGGCCAGACCGAGATCTATCGCGGCGCCGAGTACAGCACGAACATGGTGCCGAAGATCAAGATCGAGGTCGCCGTGGGGAGCGATCTTGCCGACCGCGCCGTGGAAGCGATCCAGGCGGCGGCGAGCACCGGCGCGATCGGTGACGGCAAGATCTTCGTTCTCGACATGGGCCAGGCCGTGCGCATCCGCACCGGCGAGACCGACGAGACGGCGCTGTGAGCAAGGGGGTAGCTATGAAGCAAGGATGGAAGACCGCCGGGCTCGCGCTCGGCGCGGCCGCGCTGGTATCGGCGATGCCCGCCTGGGCGCAGACCGCAGCACTGATCAAGGCGCCCACCGTCGCCCAGCAGGCGACGATGGTGAACAAGGGCGACACCGCCTGGATGCTGATCTCCTCGGCCCTGGTGCTGATGATGTCGGTGCCGGCGCTGGCGCTGTTCTATGGCGGCCTGGTGCGCACCAAGAACATGCTCTCGGTGCTGATGCAGGTGTTCATGATCGTCTCGGTCGCATCGCTCGTCTGGTGCACCTGGGGCTATTCGATCGCCTTCACCTCGGGCGGCGAGAACCACTTCTTCGGCGGCCTCTCCAAGGCGTTCCTGGTCGGGGTGAGCAGCGGTACCTATGCCGCAACCTTCTCGAACAACGTCTATATCCCTGAATTCGCGTTCGTCTGCTTCCAGATGACCTTCGCCTGCATCACGCCGGCGCTGATCGTGGGTGCCTTTGCCGAGCGCGTGAAGTTCACCCCCCTCATCATCTTCACCGTGCTGTGGATGACGATCGTCTATTTCCCGATCGCGCACATGGTCTGGTACTGGGCCGGCCCGGACTTCCTGGTCGATGCGCCGACGGACTATGGCTTCCTGTGGGGCAAGGGCGCGCTCGATTTCGCCGGCGGCACCGTCGTCCACATCAATGCGGGCATCGCCGGCCTGGTCGGCTGCCTCGTGATCGGCAAGCGCGTGGGCTTCAAGAGCGAGCCGATGCCGCCGCACTCGCTGACCATGACCATGATCGGCGCCTCGCTGCTGTGGGTGGGCTGGTTCGGCTTCAACGCCGGCTCCAACCTCGAATCGAACGGCGTGACCGCGGTTGCCTTCATCAACACCTTCGTCGCCACGGCTGCCGCGGCGGTGAGCTGGGCGGTGATCGAGCAGATCGTGCACAAGAAGCCGTCGCTGCTGGGTGGCGTGACCGGTGCGGTCGCCGGCCTTGTCGCGATCACCCCGGCCTCGGGCTTCGCCGCGCCGATGACCTCGATCGTGCTCGGCCTGGTCGTCTCGCCGATCTGCTTCTTCTTCGTCACCACGGTGAAGAACAAGCTGAAGTATGACGACTCGCTCGACGTGTTCGGCGTGCACTGCATCGGCGGCATCATCGGCGCCCTCGGCACCGCGATCGTCGCCGATCCGGCGCTCGGCGGCCAGGGCATCATCGACTATACCAAGTTCCCGGCAATCGCCGCGCCCAGTTACGACATGGTGGCGCAGCTGATCACGCAAGCCGAAGCGGTGGCGCTGACGCTGGTCTGGTCGGGCGGTGTCTCGGCGATCCTCTTCTACGGCCTCAAGCTCACCATCGGCATCCGTCCTTCCAAGGAAGTGGAAGTCGAAGGGCTCGACATCAACGAGCATGGCGAGCGCGCCTACAACTACTGACGAAATCGGGCGCCGCGCAGGCCTCTCCTGGCGCGGCGTCCCACCGAGGTTCCTCCTGCGGACAACTGGGCTGGTGGGCAACCACCGGCCCATTTTTTGTTTGGGAAGAGAGCTGTGCCTTCATTAACTCCCCCTCCGCTTGCGGGAGGGGGGAGAAAGCTCAGCGGCCCGAGAGCTGCTCCAGCGCCGGGCGGATGCCCGACAGGTCGTAGCCTGCGCCCGCACCCTTTTCGACCAGTTCGGCCGGCGCGGCGCCCTTGTGCGCGGCGGCGAGCGCCCAGAGGTTGCAGGAGCGCGTCCCCGAGCGGCAATAGGCCAGCACCGGCCCCTCGACCGAGGCAAGCGCGTCGGCCATCGCCTCGACCTGCGCCATCGAGAAGCCGCCCGGCGTCACCGGAATTTCGGTATAGCCCAGCCCCGCCGCCTCGGCCGCCTCGGCAATCTCCGCACCGGTCGGCTGGCCGAACTCCTCGCCCTCGGGGCGATTGTTGATGATGTGGACGAACCCCGCCGCCGCGAGCGCCGGCACGTCCTCCGGCCGGATCTGCGGCGCCACCGAGATGCGGTCGTCGATCTTGTTCGGCATGGCAGGTCCTCCTTCTGATTCCAGCGCGAGGCTGTAGCGCGGGGCGGCGCCCTGCGGAAGCCGATCAGAACTGGCGGAGGACGTTCAGGAAATCCTGCCCATAGGCATCGAGCTTGCGCGCGCCGACGCCGGAGAGCTGCCCCATCTCCGCCAGCGACGAGGGCCGCACCATCGCCATGTCGCGCAGCACCGAATCGTGGAAGATCACATAGGGTGGCAGCCCGGTTTCCTGCGCGATCTCGCGCCGCTTGGCCCGCAGCGCCTCGAACAGCGGATTGCCGACCGGATTGGGAACGCCCCCGGCGGCACCGCGCCGCCGTCGCTCGCGCTTGGGCGGGAGGACCAGCTTCAGCGCTGCCTCGCCCTTCAGGATCGCCCGCGCCTCGGGCCCGAATTCGAGCCCGCCATGCTCATTGGTACGCAAGGCATCGCGCAGCAGCAGCGCGCGCGACACCGGCTTGAGCATCGCTACCTCGTCGCCATCGACGATGCCGAACACCGACAGCTTCTCGTGCCCGTTCATCAGGCTGCGCTCGGTCGAAACGCCGGTGAGGATGCCCTCGATATAGCCGATGCCGTACAGCATGCCGGTGCGGAACACCGCCGAGAGGAATTTCTGCGCGGTCACGCTGACGTCGATTGCGGCGGGTGGATTGAGGCAGTTGTCGCAATTGCCGCAGGTCTCCGGCGCGTCCTCGCCGAAGTGCTTGAGCAGGATGCGGCGACGGCAGCCCGCAGTCTCGACCAGCGCCCCCAGCGCGGTGAGGCGGGTGCGCTCGCCCGGCTGGCGCGAAGGCTCGACCTCGCCGATCCGCTGGCGGGCGCGGGCAAAATCGTCGGCGCCCCAGAAAAGATGCGCCACCGCCGGATCGCCGTCGCGGCCGGCGCGGCCGGTTTCCTGGTAATAGGCCTCGATCGACTTGGGCAGCCCGGCATGCGCGACGAAGCGCACGTCGGGCTTGTCGATCCCCATGCCGAACGCGACGGTCGCGACGACGACCATGTCCTCGCTGGCGACGAACTTCGCCTGGTTGCGGCGGCGCACGTCAGGATCGAGCCCGGCATGATAGGGCAGCACCGACCGCCCGGTCTCCGCCGCCAGCTTCTCGGCGAGCTGCTCCACGCCCTTGCGCGTCTGGGCATAGACGATGCCGGGGCCGGGATTCTCCGACACCACATCGATGATCTGCCGCGTCGTGTTTTCGCGGGGCATGATATGGTAGCGGATGTTCGGCCGATCGAAGCCGGCGACGATCAGCCCCTCTTCCGGGATTCCCAGCTGCTCGAGAATGTCGGCGCGGGTATGCGCATCGGCGGTGGCGGTCAGCGCCAGCCGCGGCACCTCCGGGAAGCGATCGAGCAGCGGGCGCAGCAGCCGGTAATCGGGCCGGAAATCATGCCCCCATTCGGACACGCAATGCGCCTCGTCGATCGCGAACAGGCTGAGCGGGGCCTGGGTGAGCAGGTTGCGGAAGCCCTCGCCCGAGGCGCGTTCGGGCGCGATGTAGAGCAGGTCGAGTTCACCCGCGCGAAACCGCTCGATCGTCTCGGCGCGGTTATCGTCGACGCTGGTCAGCGTGGCGGCACGGATGCCCACCGCCTCGGCCGCGCGGAGCTGGTCGTGCATCAGCGCGATCAGCGGGCTTACGACGACGCAGGTCCCCTCCAGCATCACCGAGGGCAGCTGGTAGGTGAGCGACTTGCCGGCACCCGTGGGCATCACCGCCAGCGTGCGCTGCCCCGCCATCACGCGGTCGACCACCGAGGCCTGCACGCCGCGAAAGGCGTCATAGCCGAAAACGCGGCGGAGATGTTCAATGGGATCGGGACGCATGGCTGCCATCAGACTGCCCGGCACATGCTTGCACTGTCGAGCAAATGTTAACTTGTCCCACCGTAGTAGCCCGAATGTGCCGGGGGGCGCAAACGCAGGAAGACGAAGTGATGCCGATCGAGCCCTCGGATGAAACCGCGCGCCTCTCCGAACTGAAGGGCTATGGCGTGCTCGATACGCCGAACGAAGCCGAGTTCGATGCCATCGTGCGCGAAGCCGCCGCCGCGCTGGGCGTGCCGATTGCGCTGATCTCGCTGATCGACGAGAATCGGCAATGGTTCAAGGCGCGGGTCGGGCTGGAGCCGCAGGAGACGCCGCGCTCGATCTCGTTCTGCACCCATGCGATCCGCGGTCCCGACGTGTTCGTGGTGCACGACGCGCAGGCCGATCCGCGCTTCGCCGAAAACCCGCTGGTTACCGGCGATCCCAACATCCGCTTCTATGCCGGCGCGCCCTTGCGCACCGCCAGCGGCAAGCGGATCGGCACGCTGTGCGTGATCGACAGCACCGCCCGCCCGCAGCTGACCGAGCAGGATACCGCACGGCTGACGTTGCTCGCCGAGAAGACGATGGAAGCGCTGGAGCGCCGCCGCCAGCGCCTGGGCGCCGCCAACGCGGCCTGAAGCGAAACAAACACCCACAGTTTTCGGTGACGCGGCCCTTGCCGCTGCCCCCCCTGATCCGGCAAAGCGGCCGCGATGACCGTCAGCGTGGACATGGGCGTCGACGGCACGGGCAGCCCCGTGCCGGTCGATCTGGAGGAGTTGCTTGCGACCCGGTTGCTCGTCCAGGGCAATTCGGGCTCGGGCAAGTCGCACCTGCTGCGGCGGTTGCTCGAACAATCCGCCGGCCATGTCCAGCAGGTGGTGATCGATCCCGAGGGCGATTTCGTCACCCTTTCCGATCGCTACGGCCATCTCGCGATCGAGGCGGTCGATCATAGCGAGCGCGACGTCGCCCGGTTCGCCGCGCGTATTCGGGAGCACCGTGCTTCGGTCGTGCTCAGCCTCGAAGGGCTGGAGGCGGAAGGCCAGATGCGCTGCGCCGCCACCTTCCTCAACGCCCTGTTCGATGCGCCGCGCGACCATTGGTATCCCGCGCTCGTGGTGGTGGACGAGGCCCAGCTGTTCGCGCCCGCCGGCGGCGGCGAAGTCGCGGAGGAGGTGCGGCGCGCCTCGCTTTCCGCGATGACCAATCTGATGTGCCGCGGCCGCAAGCGCGGCCTCGCCGGGGTGATCGCGACGCAGCGCCTCGCAAAGCTCGCCAAGAACGTCGCGGCGGAAGCGTCGAACTTCCTGATGGGCCGCACCTTTCTCGACATCGACATGCAGCGTGCGGCCGATCTGCTCGGCATGGAGCGCCGCCAAGCCGAGGCGATCCGCGACCTCGCCCGCGGCCATTTCCTCGGTCTCGGCCCGGCGATCACCCGGCGGCCGGTGGCGATCCGGATCGGATCGGTGGAAACCAGCGCACGCAGCTCCAGCCCCAAGCTGACCCCGCTCCCGCAGGCGCCCACCGACGACATGAAGGACCTGCTGCTCGCCCCCGCCGAGCCCGAATGGGTGCCGCCGGCGCCGCCGCCTGCGCCGACCTATGCCCATTCCGAGACGATGCTCGAGGCGCTGGCCCGCTCGGTGCCCGCACCGATGGAAATCGAGCCCGATCGCGATCCGGAGGAGGTTGCCACCCACGTCGCCGACGTGCTGCGCGCGATCGTCGAGGACGAGCAATCGGCGCTGCGCTCGCCGGCGGTGCTGTACCAGGATTTCCAGGTGCGCTGCCGGATGGTGGGGCTCAACCGCCCGCCGCTCGACCTTTCCGGCTTCGTCCGGCGGCTGTCGGCGGCGCGTGCGGGCATCCACGGCGATCCCGACGACGACTGGGCGCAGGCGCTGGAAGCGGCGCGGGCGCTGCCCGACGACATGCTCGGGCCCTTCCTGCTCGTCGCCAAGGCGGCGCGCGAGGGGCTGCCGTGCCCCAGCGATACCGATATCGCGACCAGCTATGGTACCGGCTCGCTCGGGCGCGTGCGGCGGCTGATGCAGTATATCGAAACCAAGGGGCTGTTCGTCACCCGCGTCGACCTGTCGGGCAAGCGCTCGATCACGATCCCCCGACTCGGCTGGACGACGCAGGCGTCCGAAGGCTGATCCTAGCGCCGGTGCAGCCGGGCGTTGAGCGCGAACATGCACAGCGCCCAGATCGCCCCGAAGCACCAGCCGGCCAGCACGTCCGAGGGCCAGTGGACGCCGAGGAACACGCGGCTGCAGCCGATCAGCAGCACCAGCAGCACCGAAAAGCCGAGCAGATAGGCTCGCGCCCAGCGGCTCGCCTGGGTCTGCGCGACCATCATGCCGAGCGTGAGGTAGACCGCGGCCGAGATCATCGCATGGCCGCTGGGGAAGCTGGCGCTGGATACTTCGGCAAGGTGGGGCACCACGTCCGGGCGGGGGCGGTGGAGGACGATCTTGAGCAGCGCGTTGATGACCGAAGCGCCGATCAGCGATCCGCCAAGCAGCAGCGCCTCGGCGCGCTTGCCGAACGCCAGCAGGAAGATCAGCGTCGCCGCACCCGCCAGCCACAGGACGGTATAGCCGCCGAGCGCGCTGATATCGATCGCCGACTGGAGCAGCCAGGCCGGGCCGATCGGCGTAGCCAGGTCGCCGGGGCGTCGGAACGCGAGCAGCAGCGCGGGATCGAACGCGAATCCGCTGGCGAAGCGGAGGCAGAGGAACGCCGCCAGCCCGGCAAGCGAAAGGCCCAGCAGCGCGAGCGCCGGCCAGAGCCATTGGCGGTTGGCGGGTTGAAGCGGGTTGGAATCGGTCATGCTGCTCGCGTGTTCGAGGGAAGGGCTATCGGGTATGGGAGGAAAGAGCGCGGCGGCTCAAAAATCCACCGTCATTCCCGCGAAGGCAGGAATCCATTCGCCTGTGCGTTTCATGAACGAACCGCAGCGTCAGCGCCAATGGATCCCCGCCTACGCGGGGATGACGGAGTATTTGGGCAGAAGGGACGGCTCTGCCCAGAACAAGGCAGAGCTTACCCCTTCGACCCGCGCCCTTCCAGCATGCCCGGCGCGATGAAGCCGATCGGCTGGATCGACGAGGCCTGCTGCTTCAGCTTGCCCTGCATTGCCGCATAGTCGCTTTCCATTTCGGGCGTGACGGTCGCGCGCGAGTCCTTCAGCGCTTCCTCGAAATGCGCCATCGTCACTTCGCGCGTCGCCAGCGACTGGCGGAGCGCGACGAGACCGGCGCGGCGGACCACGTCTTCCAGATCCGCGCCGGTATAGCGCTCGGTCTGCTCGGCGATCGACCCCAAGTCGACATCCGCCGCCAGGGGCATCTTGCCGGTCTGGATGCGCAGGATGCGCTCGCGCCCGGCCTTGTCCGGCACGCCGACATAGACGAGCTCGTCGAACCGGCCCGGGCGGAGCAGCGCCGGGTCGATCAGGTTCGGCCGGTTGGTCGCGCCGATCACCACCACCGACTGGAGCTCCTCCAGCCCGTCCATCTCGGCGAGGATGGTGTTGACCACGCGCTCGGTCACCTGCGGCTCGCCCATCGCACCGCCCCGGGCGGGGACCAGCGAGTCGAGTTCGTCGATGAAGATCACGCAGGGTGCGACCTGCCGCGCGCGGGCGAACAGCCGCGCGATCTGCTGCTCGCTCTCGCCATACCATTTGGAGAGCAAGTCGCTCGACTTGGTGGCGATGAAGTTCGCCTCCGCCTCGCGCGCCACGGCCTTGGCGAGCAGCGTCTTGCCGGTGCCCGGCGGGCCATAGAGCAAAAAGCCCTTGGCCGGACGGATGCCGAGGCGCCGGAACGCGTCCGGATCCTTGAGCGGCAGCTCCACGCCTTCCTTCAGCCGCACCTGCGCGTCG
>NZ_BCYY01000031.1 GCF_001598435.1 Sphingomonas pituitosa NBRC 102491 | reverse complement strand
TCTGAGGCGGTTTTTTTGTGCCTGTCTTCCGCGGCGTCTCGGTTTGCCGCTTCGGCCCCGATCAACGCCAGGACGTCGATTTGCTTCTGGCGGGTATTCCCCGGGATAGCCGCAACTGCCGGCGCTCAGAGGCAGGGCGGCGATCGGGCAGGAGAGAGACCCCGCCGGCAAGACTTTCGCGCAGGCAGCGCCAGCGTAGCATGAGAACCGCGACGACGCCCGCAGCACCTGCAACCGTGCGCTGTACCTGCGACCAGGCCGGCGCATGCTGCACAGTTGAGCAGACCATGAGCGTTTGACCGCCGCATTTTTTGGTTCTTGAAGCGCGGCCCGACAAGGAACTGGCGGAAGCGAGCGCCTCGACGCTGTCTCTCCATTGACCTGCGTCCCAAGTCGATCGATGTGGCGCGAATGGCGATTTCCCCCGCATTGCACCCCAGGCCACTCGTCGACCTGGTCCGCGCCGCGCATGGCGCTGACTGCGCCAAGCGATTCGAGGCGTACGATTTTGATCAGGCGACGCTGTACCTTTTCAGCGATGTTTGCCGGTCCGTGATGGAAGATATCGGCCCTACTCCGGGTGCTTGCACGCTGATGAACGCCTTACTCGCCGAGCGCGTGCGTGCAGCCATTGACGTGCCGTTTGCCGTCGTTGCGGGTGCGGTTAAGATCAACGGGGCCTATATATTCGGCAACAACTCTCCCATCAGAGGCGATCGTGTTTTTTCGGAAAGCACGCCCGATTTTGACGGACATGTCTGGATGATATTCGGCCGCTATCTGGTCGATGTTTCGCTTGCGCGAACCGCGTTGTCGGGGCGCGCGCATCCTCTTTTGGAGAGCACCATTCGGAAGAAATTCGGTCCGAAGACCGGATTGTTCGCGATTCCGACCGAAGAAGCGCGCCGTGCTGGCCTTCTGTATCTCTCGCGCTACGTCCTGACCGACGCCCAGATCGGGCCGCTCGCTCAAGGCGCCAAACGATGTTTCGGTTTGGACGACGGCACCGCCCGAACGGCCTGAAGCCGGGGGCAGGGCCGGATTTCCAGCCCTTTAACGATCGCACCGCAATCCCAACCGAGGCGATTCGAACGCGAGCATAGGCCGCAGCGAGACAGCGGCCTGCTCGTGGACGATCCTCATCTTCGGCGGCAGATGCGTTCGTCGAGGCACGCGCGCAGCACCATCTGTCAGACGTCCGCCGTCAGATAGATGCTGATGTTCCGCTGCATGGTCGGGGAGTAGACATTGCTCGATACCGGCCGGAGGCGATACACGCTGGAGAGGTTGGCCCCGTTGAACCGGAGGGTCAGCGGTTTGCCGGCAATGGCGAACTGGTAGCGCGCGCAGAGCCGGTACAGCGTCTGCCCGGGCACGAAGACGGTGTTGGCCACATTCGCGGCCACGGCACTGTCGTTGCCGATACTACCATCGATCGACAGCTTGGGAGCGAACGGCAGCGCATAGTTGGCGCTGAGGCGGAGGCCGGCATCGGCCTGGTTCGTCAGGATCGCAAAGGAGCAGCTGGTTGGCGTTGGCCGCATAGCTTGGCGCAACGCCCGCATCCTCCAGACCTTTGACATAGCTGGCATAGGCCGACAGAGCCTTGCCGAGCGGCACGGCCGCGCTGGCCGATGGGAGCCACTCATAGCTTGTCCCGCGGATGCGACCGACGTCCGGCAAGGCAACATCCTTGGTACAGGCGGTGCGCTGCATGCCGAAGGTCGCCGCCCCCAGGCCTGCCCAGTTGATTCCGTACGAAATCCCGCCGGCGCGCTGGCGGGTGATGTCGACCGTGTACGCGCCGAACTGTACGGGCGGTTTTGCGACATCAACCGTCTCGCGAAGCGCCGCCGTACCGAGATCGACGCCCACGCTGTCCCCATAGAGCGAGCGGTTGTCGCGCCCGCGCAGGTTCACGGTGAGGAGGTGCTTGCGCGGCCCGTCGATGAGCAGTCGCGAAACCCGCGCTTCGCCGCTCCAGGAATGGCTTTGCGACGGCGGCGAAGCATAGACCTGGCGCTGCGTCGCCACGCCGTCCTGCTCGACCAGCACCAGATTGGCGCAAGAGTCCCCCGACGTCGACGATGTCCGGAATGCGCCGGCGCGGAGCGACTGGACGTGGTGATACGCATCTACGTTTTACCCATGTTCCGAGGTTGAGCGAAGCCGTCGCCGCACTGACCGCCGAGCCGCGGAAGAAGGTCTGCACCACGTCCTGCAGGGTGGCCGACTGCACGTCCTCGGCCAACGCCGTCGGCCGATAGACATTGGCGCCGCCGCGCAATTCGTGCGTCAGATAGCCGCGCTCCTCCAGGCGCGCGATCAGCGTCCGCACCGCGGAATAGCTGGGCGCGGAAGCCATGCGCTCGCGAACGGTCGTCGCGGTCATCTCACCCCCTTCGCAGAGGATGGCGGACGGCGGAATTGCACCGGAACTCCGCCACGCGGCGGACGGCTCCCGTCAGGTTTTGCGTACGCTGCTGATACGGGGCGGAAGAGACGGTGTCTTTGCCGTCGATGCGGACGACCCGGACGATCTCTCTGCCGCCGTGGTGACCGTCTGGTCGCTGTTGCACGGGTACACGTTGCTCGAGCTCGACCACCTTCGATACCTGGAAACCTCGCTTCAGACGGATTTGCTGACCGACCGGGTATCGGAGCGCCTGGTGCGAAGCATCCGGCTTGTTTCGCCAGTGACAGGCACGCGCAGCAGGTTTCCCGCTTCCGTTGGTCTGCAAGCCAAAGGTCCGTGATACCAGCCTTACGATTGCCGATACGCGTCTGGCCGGCAGAGGACCGCGCCGAGAAACACGCATGCCTCCAACGCCGCGGAGCAACGGAAAGCGGCAGCGCCACCCCCGCCGCTGCCGCCTGTTCCGATAACGGATTGTCGCCGTCGGCCGATCGAAAAACCCGAGGCCAGTCTTCACCGGAGCGCGGGGCGGGCGCCGCGAGCGAGGACAAGGACCGTCTTCGCTCCCGCGCTTTAAAACATGTGCCGAACGCCTGCCATGGCGGACAGCGTCCGCAGCGTCGGCTCGAAGCGCGTCGCGACGCCGCTGCTGGTCCCGTCGAACGCGAGCTTGCTGGTCTGCGAATAGCGGCCGCCGACTTCGAGGGTGGTCTTGGCCGAGACGTTGATCCCGATGCCGACATCGCCGTGCCACGTCATGCCCCAGTCCTTGCCCGAAAACTGGCTGACCAGCCCGCCCGCCCCGGTACGCGAGAGGTTGGCATCCACGCGCGCGGCGCCGATGCCGCCGCCGACATAGGGCACGAACACCGAATGGAGCGGGATGTCGACATAGCCGGAGATGCTGACACTATAGGCGCGCGTGCGGCCGGACGCCGGCAGATCGCGGCTGCCGATCCCCTTCAGGTCGAGGTTGTTGCTGTTGTAGCCGATCGTCTGCTCGATGCGGAACATCCCGAAATCATAGCCGCCGCCGATTTCGCCGGTCAGCCCGGTCTTGTATTTGGTCTTGTCGTCGAACTGCGACGGAAGCCGCGCCACATCGAATTTCTGGTCGGAGTTGATCGAGGCGCCGGCACGCGCGACCGCATAGATGCCGCGGGGCGCTTCGCTCTGCGCCTGCGCCGCCGATGCCAGCATCACCGTCGCCATGAAGGCTGCGAAGGCGGGCGGAAGAATGTGGGTCATGAAGTGCCTTTCGTGAAATCGCCACCTCGTTGCGGCGGCTCCGATCGGCTGATGGTGGACGGCGATGAACGCTCGTCGTAGGTTTCGTGGAGGTTCCGTGGAGTTGCCCCCTCCATCGTTCGTCCATGCAATTCGGCAAAGGCGATGCCGAAGGGAGCGCGTGTGAGCGACCGAATATTGATCGTCGAGGACGAGCGCGAGATCGCCGAGCTGCTTGCCGCCTATGTCGAAAAGGCGGGCTTCGAGGTCGTCCGGGCGGGAACGGTGCAGGACGCCATCCGTGCTCACAGTCAATCGAACCCTGCGCTGGTGCTGCTCGATATCGGCTTGCCGGGCGGAGACGGGATCGATGTCCTCACCGCGATCCGCCGCCGCGTCGACACCCCGGTCATCATGATCACCGCGCATGACGACGAGATCACCAAGCTCTCGTCGCTGCGCATTGGTGCCGACGATTATATCGTCAAGCCGTTCAGCCCGTCCGAAGTGGTCGAGCGCATCCGGGCGGTGCTGCGGCGCACACACGGCTCGACCAGCCGGCGGACGCTGTCGGTGGGGCCCTTGCGGATCGAACTCGATGCGCGGCTGGTGCAGTGCCAGGCCGCGGACGGGGACGCGTTCGTCAGCCTTTCGCTGACCCCCAGCGAGTTCGGGATCCTGGCCCATATGGCACGCCACCCCCGCCGCGCATTCTCGCGCGCCGAACTGCTCGAAGCCGCCTCGCCGGACAGCGAGGCCTATGACCGGGTGGTCGACAGCCACTTGTCGAAGCTGCGCCAGAAGCTGGCCGCGGCCGGCTGCACCGACATGATCGAGCCGGTTCGGGGCCTGGGGTACCGGCTATGGTCCCAATGCTGAACCGCATCGTCAGCCGGATGGTCGTGCTGGCGGCGGCGACCACGCTGATCACGATGCTGGTCGGCCTGTTCGCCTATCTGGCGGCGGTGCATTACCGTCTGGACGTCGCGACCAGCCACATGCCCCCCAAGGCGCGGGCCGAACTCGAACGCCTGGTGCGCACCCATCAGGAGGGCAGCGACCGCTATTTCGAACTGTTCAACCGCTATGGCGCCAGCACGCCGGGCATTACCGATATGGGCTTTATCGGTTCCATCGCCTTCGTCTCGCTGCTGGTCGGCGGCGGCGTGGCGATGGTGTTCGCCCGGCGGATCAGCAGACCGATCACCGCCGTCGCCAGGGCCGCCGCGCAGGTATCCGCCGGCAAGCGCTCGGTGCGGGTGGATCGCGGCGGAACCTCGGGCGAGACCGGCGAGCTGATCGAGAGCTTCAACCGCATGGCGTCCGATATCCAGGCCTATGAGCGCGAGCGGACGGTGCTGACCGCCGGCATCGCCCATGAGCTGCGCACGCCGCTCACGATCCTGAAGGGCCGGCTTCACGGCCTCGCCGACGGCGTGATCGATCCGGCCAAGGGGGAAGCGGATCGGCTGTTGCGTCAGGTCGAGCATCTGTCGCGGCTGGTCGATGACCTGCGCACGCTTGCCCATGCCGATGCCGGCGAACTGGACCTCGATCGCCGCACCGTCGATCTCGACGCGCTGCTGGGGGTTGCCGTCGCCGATCTGCGCGGCATGGCGGCCGAGCGCGCGGTGACGCTGGCGGAGCGCTATGTGCCGGTTCGCGTGCAGGGGGATCCGGTCCGGCTGACCCAGATCGTCACCAACCTCCTGACCAATGCGATCAAGCACGCGCCCAGCGGCAGTGCGGTCGAGATATCGCTGAGCCTTGCCAAGGGATGGGCGATCGTGCGCGTCGCGGACGAAGGCGAAGGGTTCCTGCCCGAGGATGCCGAACGCCTGTTCATGCCGTTCTGGCGTGCGGGTGCCGACAAGCTCGCCGGGCGGCACGGCAGCGGCATCGGCCTGACGCTCGCCGCGAAGATCGCCGAGGCGCATGGCGGCCGGATCGTCGCCCAGAACCACGTCGAGCGATCGGGCGCCTGCTTTTCCGCCTGGCTGCCTGCCTGAGCGATCGACAGCGGCAAGGCATATCCACGGCTTTTCCCGCGAATCTCCATCCAGCCTCCATGCCCCGCTGCTTGGAAGGGTGCAGGCGGGGCCGTCCCGCCGGCCACCACGCCGCCATTGCCCCGGCAACGGCGATGGGAGATTGAATCGATGCACAAGACCTATACCGCCACCGTCGCGGCGCTCGCCTCGCTGTTGATCAGCACCGCGGCGCTGGCTGCGGCACCGATCACCGGCACCTGGATGACCGAAGGGGGCAAGGCCCTGGTGCGGATCGAGCCGTGCGGGGATGCCATGTGCGGGCGCATCGTGAAGGTACTGCGCCGCGAACCCGGCAAACCCACCACCGACATCGCCAATCCGGATCCCGCCAAGCGCAACAACCCGATCGAAGGGACCTTCATCCTCACGGGTTTCAAGGACGCGGGCGCGCTCTGGAAGGGCAAGATCTACAACCCGGATTCGGGCAAGACCTATGCCGCCAAGCTGACGCGCAATGCCGACGGCACGCTGAAGGTCGAGGGCTGCGTAGCCTTTCTGTGCCGCGGCCCGATCTGGACCCCCGCAGGCTAGTCCGCCGCCGTTCGGCCTCCGCCGATCCGCGCTCCGGCGCATTTTCCACGAACCTTAAGACGCCGGTGCCGCACCGCACCGGCAACGAGGAGAGCGTATGCGTACCATCACACGGTTGGTCAGCGAGCCGATCAACGCGCGAATCGGCAGCCGGGTGTTCAACGACAAGCTGGAACTGCTTGGCGGCGCGCTCGCCAGCGACATCCTTGCCTTGCTCGAGGCCCGCGGCGTGCTCGTTTTTCCCGGGATCGGCTTCACCGAAGCCGAACAGGTCGTGTTTACCCATATGCTGGGCACGCCCGCGGCGGAAGGCAGGGACGGACGGGTCGTCACCAGGGTGTCGCTCGACGCGCGCGAAAATCCGGAAGCAGCCGCATTCCTGAAGGGATCGCTGTACTGGCACATCGACGGCACGAACAGCGATGTGCCGATCCGCGCCTCCTTGCTGTCCTGCAAGGTGCCTGCGGCGCGGGGCGGCAACACCGGCTTCTGCAATACCTACGCGGCCTGGGAGGACCTTCCGCTCGCCGAAAAGGCGGTGTGCGACGGCAGGCGCGTCGTTCACGCGCCCTGGGCCTCGCTCGCTTATTATGATCCGGAACCGCGCCTGCAGACGCTCAGGGCGATGCAGGCGTTAGGGGAAAAGGAGCTGCCGCTGGTGTGGAACCATGCATCGGGTCGCAAGTCGCTCATTCTGGGCTGCACCGCCCGCAACGTGGTGGGGCTTGATTACAAGGAGAGCGCGGCGCTGCTCGCGGGTCTTCGCGAATGGGCCACGGGCCCGACGTTCAGCTACAGCCATGCGTGGCGCGCCGGCGACCTGGTGATGTGGGACAATACCGGCACGATGCACCGCGCAGAAGCCTATGATCCGCTATGCGGGCGGCTGATGATTCGAACCAAGCTGGAGGGGGAGGAGGCTTTCGCCTAGCGCCAGTTCCACGACTCCCCCGGCGCAACCGGCCCTTCTCCTTCGCAAGCTTGCGCTGAACGGCGCGGGGCGGCACGCCGCGATCATGAATCCTTTTATCGCGCCAGGTCATTCTCACTGATCACGATGATGGGGCGATCTGGACCCTTGGAAAGTGCTGCGAGGGCAGCTTCCTTGATAGTGTCCTCGTGTCGGCGAAAGCTCTCTTCGGCGTCGCCGTCCGGCTGATCGCCCGTCAGAGCTTCCAGAACGCTGTACTGCACCGCGAACTGGTATTCTTCGCCATCCACCTCGCCATCAAATTCAACTTGGCGCTCATCCAGATTGTCGAAGATGGACGTCGCATCGATTTCGAGCTGCGTAGCGGGCATTCAATGCGCTCCATGAGAGTTCAACTGCTCGTAACCGAATGAGCATCGATCGGGTTCCGAGCCGCATGGCGGAAGGAGCACGCGGCGCGCTTGCTGCAATCAGGCCGAGGGGGCCGGGATTCGCCGCCGGTCACGCCGGCTCCTCGTCGCCCGGCGCAAGGTCGGCAGGATCGAAGTCGTAGGCGAGCAGATCGCCCGGCGTGCATTGCAGCACCGCGCACAGCCGGTTGAGGCTGCTGAAGCGAATGCCCTTCACCTTGCCCGAACGGAACAGCGACAGCTGCGTCTCGCTCAGGTTCACGGCCGCCGCCAGATCGCGGGCCTTGATCCCGCGGGCGGTAATCAGCGCATCGAGGGTGACGCGAACCGGCATCAGAACATCTCGTCCAGTTCCGCCTGCACCAGCACCGCCTGATCGACGACATGCGCGAGCAGGACCAGCGCGGCCCCGATCACCGCCAGCGTCATGCTGCCGACGTCGAAAAAGACGTAGCCGCCGCGCGTGCCGAGGATCATGCGCTCGAGGTTGGTGACCAGGAAGACGTTGAACACGCCACCCGAAGCGAGCGCCACGCCGATGCGGCGCAGGGCCGAGGCCAGCGTCTGCTGTACCGGGCGCCCCGATGCCAGCCGTCCCACCGCCTGGCCGACGAACACGATGCCGAGCACGTAGCAGGCGGCCGGCAGCAGCCGCACCAGGTCCGCCGCGAAGTGGGGATCGGACATGGCGAGCGTCCCGCGCGCGATCGGTACGGTCGATGCCAGCCCGAGCGCGACGACGATGCACGCGGCGGTAATGAAGGCCAGCAGCCGGAACCGGGCGCAGTCCGCTCTGAAGCGGGTGGGGGAGACGTACCGCATGCACGTCCATACCACGTTTAGCTTTGACTTAAAGCTGGCCGCCGATCATTTAAGTTAGAATTAAACGATTCGGGAGGGCTTGGTGGGCGGATTGGTGTGCACGGAAGGGCTCAGGCGCCGCTTCGGCGGCGTGCTGGCGGTGGACGGCGTGACGATGACCGTGCCGGAACGCGCCGTCTACGGCTTCGTCGGCCCGAACGGATCGGGCAAGACGACGACCCTCAAGATGCTGCTGGGCCTGCTGGCACCGTGCGAGGGACGGATCACCATCGCCGGGCTGGACGTCGGCAGGGAGCGGCTTGCGATCGCGCGGCAGGTCGGCGCGCTGCTGGAGGCGCAGGGCTTCTACCCCAATCTGACGGGTGCCCAGAACCTGGATCTCTCCCGCCGCCTGCTCGGGCTGCCGGCGACGGAGATCGACCGCCTGCTCGAGCTTGTGGAACTGCGACATGCTGCGGACAGACGCGTGGCAGGCTATTCGCTCGGGATGCGCCAGCGGCTGGGGATTGCCCGCGCCATGCTCGGCGCACCGCGGCTGCTGGTCCTGGATGAGCCGACCAACGGCCTCGATCCCGACGGGATCGCGCAGATGCGCGGCTTTCTGCGCGATCTGCCCGCACGCAGCAACGTCACGGTGCTGGTGTCGAGCCATTTGCTGGGCGAGGTAGAGCATAGCGCGACCCATGTCGGCATCATGCATGGCGGCCGCCTGGTGCGCGAGGGCGCGTTGCAGGCGCTGAAGAAAGGCGCGGCGCGCCGCGTCCTTGTAGAAAGTGCGGCGGCTGCGCGCGCCGCCGCCTGCCTGTCCTCTGTCTTCGACGTCACTGCAGGACGGGACAACGTGGCAATCCACCTCAAACCGGGGGAGGACCTTGCGGCCGTGGTTGCATCCATCAGCACACGGCTGCTCGGTGCAGCCTTGCCCTTCACCGCGATCCGGGAGTGCGGCGCCTCGCTTGAGGACCTCTACAACGTCGCCGTGGCCGATGCCGTGCGGGAGGCCGCATGATGGTCCCGCACCTTCGCACCGTCGTCGCCGTCGAAGTGCGCAAGCTCCGACGCTCGCTTGCTGCGCTGCTCGCCGTCGCCGCACCGGCGATCATCGCCGTCTTCATGTTCTTCAATGTCGTCAAGATGCGGAACGCGGTGCCGTGGTCGGTGTGGATGAACAACATGGCCGGCTTATGGGGTGCGTTCATGCTGCCGCTTTCGATCACGGCGCTGACCGCGCTGATGGCCCAGATGGAGCATGCGCCAAAAAGCTGGGACCATCTGCGCGCGCTGCCGGTTCCCCGCTGGATGCTGTACGCGGCGAAGCTGATCTGCACCGCCGTGCTGGTCGGCGCAATGACCGTCATCCTGCTGGCACTGACCCTGATCGCGATCGAGGCGGCCGCCTGGATCAAGCCGGCGATCCGGCCAGGCGGGACGCTCCGCCTCGCGCTGGTGGCGACCATCCTGCTCAAGATGTACGGTGCCGCGTTGCTGATGACTGCCATCCAGCTGTGGCTGGCGATCCGCTTCACCAGCTTCGTACCGGCCATATCGGTCGGCATTGCGGGCGCCTTCTTCGCGATCGTTTCGAACGCCGCCTGGCAGGGCGTATTCCTGCCCTGGCAGATGCCGATCAACATGCTCGCGTCCGTTGCGTGGCGAGGCGAGGTCGCGCTGATGCTCGGCATGGGGGGCGGGGCATTCGCGAGCGTCGCAGTGGTTGCGCACCTCTCGCGCCGCGAGGTGTTGTGATGCCCGTGTCCCAGCCCGGCCCATTCTCGACGGCCGCTTCTACGCCGTTCTCGTCCTGGCCGGGCTGTTGACCTATCTGGTCCACGAGGGCGCGCACTGGATCGTCGGCAGATCGATCGGGCTGGACGTCCGCTACAGCCTCAACGGGGTGACCCCCAGAGGCCCGGCAACCGCTGCGCAGCATCTCCTGATGTCGGCAGCGGGGCCGCTGGTCACCATCCTGCAGGCAGTGATCGCCTACAGGGTTGTGCGCAGCCGTGCGAGCACCTCCGCATTCGCGTTTCTGCTCTGGGCCGCCTTCATGCGCGTGGTGGCAAGCGGCATCAGCATCCTGTTGCCGAATGACGAAGCGCGGATCGGCTCCGCGCTCCACCTCGGCTACTGGACGCTGCCGCTCGCGGTGTCGCTGGTGCTGAGCGGCCTGCCTGGCACGGCGCCACCGCGCTCCAGGTTCGAAGACGCGACTATCTCTTCCTGTATCTGCTACTCTCCGCCGTCACCGCCGCCATCGTCTTTGGTGACCGCCTGGCACGTTGCAGCGCGTTCGCTCCATGCTGACGTCGCATCTCGGCGCGATCCGCGCGAAGCGGGGGCCGCTTGACGGGCCGCCGTGCGTCCTGGAGGCACCATCGTGCGTTGCGGCCGGATGCCAGTGACGATCAAGATCTTGCAACAGCGAATGGAAGAGGCCGTCGCCGCTCTCGATTTCGAGGAAGCGAGCCGGTGCCGCGACATGATCAACGCGATGCGCGGCGGCGCCACGGCTGTCGAGGCGGAAGCGGCGCGCTTCGAGGGCCTTACGCGTCAGGAACCAGGCGCAATGGGCTTGGGAACGAGCCAGCAGAAGCGGACCCCGCCGGCAGGATGGCGCCCCCCGGCCAGGCCCGATCCGATGACGGCCGGTCGCTCCAGGCACGGTCGCAAGCGCAAGGGATGACGCGCAGCGCTCACGAGGTGACACTGGATGCGTGCGCTCCGCCACCCTTGCTAACTGGCCAGGCGGCGAAACGGTCCTGGCTGGAAAGGATGGTGATGTGCGGCCGTTCTGCCCCTTGATGCGGGTCAGTCGACCCAGTCGAGCCCGATCTCGCGATAGAGGCCGCGGTCCTCTTCCCACTTCGGGTTGACCTTCACGTGCAGGTACAGATGCACCGGCACGCCCAGCAGCTTCGACAGTTCGGCGCGGGCGCGGCTGCCGATTTCCTTCAGGCGCTGGCCGCCCTTGCCGAGCACGATCGCGCGCTGGGTATCGCGCGCGACGAGGATCTGCTGGTGGATCTCGACCGAGCCGTCCTCGCGCTCGCTATACTTCTCGGTCTCGATCGCGCTGGCATAGGGCAGCTCGGCGTGGAGCTGGAGGTAGAGCTGCTCGCGCGTGACCTCCGCCGCGAGCATGCGGTCGGTGGCGTCGGAGACCTGGTCCTCGGGGAAGTGCCAGTCTTCCTGCGGCATCGCCTTGGCCAGCGCGGCCTTGAGTTCGGGGATGCCGTCGCCGGTCTGGGCCGAGACGAAATAGGTCTCGTCGAACGGCAGCGCCTCGTTCAGCTTGGCGGTGTGGCCGAGCAGGCGCGGCTTGTCGGCGATGTCGACCTTGTTGAGGATCAGGATCTTGCGCTCCTTGCGGGTGCGCAGGCTCTCCAGCACGGCATAGACCTTGGGCCCGATGCCGCCCTTGCCGTCAACCACCAGCGCGACGAGGTCGGCGCCGTCGGTGCCTTCCCAGGCGGCGGCGACCATCGCGCGGTCCAGCCGGCGTTCGGGTTCGAAAATGCCGGGCGTGTCGACCAGGATCAGCTGGGCGTCGCCTTCGATGGCGATGCCCATCACGCGGGCGCGGGTGGTCTGCGCCTTGGGGCTGACGATGGCGACCTTCTGGCCGACCAGGGCGTTGACCAGCGTCGACTTGCCGGCATTCGGCGCGCCGAGGATCGCGACGACGCCGCAGGATTGTTGGGTGGTGGGTTCGGTCATGGGTTCCGATTGTACTGGGGAATGGGGATGGGGGCGAGGGGGCTGTTTGAAGCCGAAAACCCGTCATCCCGACGAAAGTCGGGATCCATTGCCCTCACCGGCTCGGCTCGAGCCATGGCGTAGAAGGTTCTGGATCCCGGCTTTCGCCGGGATGACGATGCTTTGGGCGCAGGGATACTTCGGTCAGCCGCCCAGCTTCGCGAGCAGCGCCGCGGCGGCGGCGGTTTCGGCTTCCTGCTTGTTGCTGCCCTCGGCGCTGGCTTCCGCCAGCTTGCCGATCGACACCTTCACCGTGAAGCGCGGCGCGTGGTTGGGGCCGGAGCGATCGACGATCTCATATTCCGGGGGCTTGCGATTGCGCGCAGCCGCCCATTCCTGGAGCGCCGACTTGGGATGCTTGGGCGCCTTGGCGTGCGCATCGATCCGGTCGCCCCAGGCGCTGCGGATGAAGAGGCGCACCGCGTCGAGCCCGGACTCGCGATAATAGGCGCCGATCAGCGCCTCCATCACGTCGCCCAGCACATTGTCGCTGTCCGCAGCACCGTCGTCGCGCGCCTGCTTGCCGAGGCGGAGGTGCGGCACCACGCCCAGCTCGCGCGCGACATCGGCGCAGACCGGGCCGGTGACCAGCGAGTTGAGCCGGCGCGACAAGGCACCCTCCGGCTCTTCCGGGAACCGCTCGAACAGCCATTCGGCGACGATCAGGCCGAGCACGCGGTCGCCGAGGAACTCGAGCCGCTGGTAGTTGCCGGCGGCCTGGCTGCCGTGCGTCAGCGCGCGCTGGAAGGCGGGCAGGTCTTTCGCGGGGCGGCCGAAGGTCTTTGCGACCCAGCCGCCCAGATCGGGCACGCTCAGAAGCCTTCTCCGATCCGGTTCCACCGGGCCGCGGTGAACCAGGTCCAGGGGAGGAGCCAGTTGGCGCCGCCATCGGTCGACCAGAAGTTCACGACCGCCTTGCCCTCGATATTCTCGATCGGCACGAAGCCGATGCCCGAGCCATAGGGCGGCTGCTGGAAGCGGCTGTCGGTGGAGTTGTCGCGGTTGTCGCCCATCAGGAAGACGTGGCCGGCGGGGACGGTGAACACTTGCGTGTTGTCCTGCGGCAGATTGTCCTGGTCGAGCACATTATACTGCTTGCCGTTCGGCAGCGTCTCGCGGAACTGCGGGATGCGGCAGACGGGCGCGCCCTTGGCGTCCGCCGTCTGGAACTGCGTCGGGCAATGGGTGAAGTTCGGGCTGATCGGCAGCACGAAATCGGCGATACGCTGCTTGGGCACCGGCTTGCCGTTCAGGATCACCTGGCCGTTCACCATCTCGATCGTGTCGCCCGGCAGGCCGATCACGCGCTTGATCCAGTCCTCGCCATTATGGTTCGGCGCCTTGAACACCACCACATCGCCGCGCGAAGGGTCGCGCGGCAGGATGCGGCCCGGGATCAGCGGCACGCTCCACGGCAGCGAGTGCTTGGAATAGCCATAGTTCCACTTGGTAATGAACAGATAGTCGCCGATCAGCAGCCGCGGCAGCATCGACTCGCTCGGAATGCTGAACGGCGAGAAGATGAAGCTGCGCACCACGAACACGATCAGCGCCAGCTTGAGCAGGAAGGTGGCGAGGTCCCGCCACTCCGATTTCGGCTTTTCCGGCTTTGCGACAGGCGCTTGCACGTTTTCGGGGCGCGTGGCGACGGGTTCGGTGGAGGCGGGCGTTTCCATGGGCACTGCTCTGCTAGGGCGCGGCGGGGAGGTCAAGCGGCGGAATGAGGCTGGAATGGGCCGGTGCGGGACGATAGGGGAACCCCTGCCACCAAGGAGATGAATATGGCCTTGCCCGACTGGACGCCGATCCAAGCCCTCCCCCAAACCAAGCTGACCGACCTGTTCGCTGCCGACGCCGAGCGGCTGTCGCGGCTGAGCGCCGATGTCGCGGGCATCCATTTCGACTGGTCGAAGACGCACCTGACCGCCGATGCCGTGGCGGCCTTCGCCACGCTGGCGCAGCAGATGGACTTCACGGGCAAGCGCGATGCGCTGTTTGCGGGCGAGGTGGTCAACGTCACCGAGGGCCGCGCCGCCGAGCACACCGCCGAGCGCTATGAGGGCGCCCCCGAGAGCGTCGCCCGCGCCCGCGGCCAGCATGCCCGCATGCGCGCGCTGATCGACGCGATCGAGGCCGAGGCGCTGGGGCCGATCCGCCACATCCTCCATATCGGCATCGGCGGCTCCGCGCTGGGGCCGGACCTGCTGGTCGACGCGCTGGGCCGCGACATGGACCGCTATGACGTGGCGATCGTCTCCAATGTCGACGGCGTGGCGCTCGAAGACGCGATGGACGCCTTCGATCCGCAGGCGACGCTGCTGGTGATCGCCAGCAAGACCTTCACGACGACCGAGACGATGCTCAACGCACAGAGCGCGCTCAGCTGGATGGCCGAGGGCGGTGTCGAGGATCCCTATGGCCAGGTAATCGCGCTGACCGCCTCGCCGGACAAGGCGGTGGAATGGGGGGTCGACGAGACGCGCGTGCTGCCGTTCTTCGAGAGCGTCGGCGGCCGCTATTCGCTGTGGTCGTCGATCGGCTTCCCGGCGGCGCTGGCGCTGGGCTGGGACGCGTTCGAGGAACTGCTGGAAGGCGCGGCCGAGATGGACCGCCACTTCCGCCTGACCGATCTCCACCAGAACGCCCCGGCGCTCGCGGCGTTCGCGGACCTCTATTACACCCAGGCGCGCGGCTGCGAGACGCGGGCGACCTTCGCCTATGACGAGCGGCTGAAGCTGCTGCCGAGCTATCTCCAGCAGCTGGAGATGGAATCGAACGGCAAGCGCGTCACCGCCGAGGGCGAGGTCGTGACCTGGCCGACTGCGGCGATCACCTGGGGCGGCGTCGGCACCGATGCGCAGCATGCGGTGTTCCAGCTGCTCCACCAGGGCACGCACCTGGTGCCGCTCGAATTCGTCGGCGTGATCGAGGCGGGCGATGCGCTGGCGCCCGAGCATCACCGCCAGCTGCTGCTCAACATGTTCGCGCAAGGCGCGGCGCTGATGGCGGGCAAGGGGCATGAAGACCCTGCGCGCAGCTATCCGGGCGATCGGCCGTCGTCGACGCTGCTGCTCGACAGCCTCGATCCGCGCACGCTGGGCGCGCTGATCGCCTTCTACGAGCACCGCGTGTTCGTGAATGCGGTGCTGCTCGGCATCAACCCGTTCGACCAGTTCGGCGTCGAGCTGGGCAAGGAAATGGCCAAGGCGGCCGACAAGGGCGGGCTCGATTTCGATCCCTCCACCAACGATCTGATTCAAAGGGCATTTGGCGCATGAGCGGCAGCGACGAAGACTATGTATACGACGAGGCGAGCGGGGAGTGGGTCCCCGCCGCCGAGGCCGCGGCCAAGGCCGATGCGGCGGACGTGGTGGAAGTGCGCGACTCGGTCGGCAACCTGCTGCAGGACGGCGACCAGGTGACGCTGATCAAGGACCTGACCGTGAAGGGTGCGGGCCAGACGCTGAAGCGCGGCACGCTGATCAAGTCGATCCGCCTGACCGGCGACGCGCAGGAGATCGACTGCAAGTTCGACGGCATCAAGGGTCTCGTCCTGCGCGCGGAGTTTGTCCGCAAGCGGTGAGCTTGTTGTGGGGATGCACCGCGCCTATGTGTATGCTTGGCGGGAAGGATGTGTATCCCCATGCGGACCAATATCGACATCGACCCCGAGTTGATGGCGCAGGTGATGCGGCTCACCGGCGCGCGCACCAAGCGCGAGGCGGTGGACCGCGCGCTGCGCGAAACGTTGCGCCTGCGCCAGCAGGAGGCGCTGTTGCAGCTTTGGGGGCGCGGCTGGGACGGTGATCTGGAGGCGATGCGCACCAGCAAGCACCTCCCCGCCGAATGATCCTGGTCGACAGCAGCGTCTGGATCGATTTTCTCAATGCCCGCGACACGCGCGAAACCAACTGGCTCAAGCAGGCATTGCCGCGTTTCTCGCTGTGTACCGCCGATCTGGTGCTGGCCGAAGTGCTGCAGGGAACGCGCACCGACAAGGATTTCGCCTTGGCGCGCGACCTGCTGACGATGCTGGACGTCGTGACGCTGGGCGGGGCCGAATTGGCGATTGCTGCGGCCGCCAATTACCGGCTGCTGCGCGCCCAGGGCATTACCATCCGCAAGACGATCGATACGCTGATCGCCACCTACTGCATTCGGGAAAACCGCCCGTTGCTCTTTTCTGACCGCGACTTCGAGCCCTTTGTCGAGCATCTCGGGCTGGTCTCGGCGGTCAACCGTCCAGGAGTGAATTGATGTCCGACTATGACTTCGACCTGTTCGTGATCGGCGCAGGTTCCGGCGGCACCCGGGCCTCGCGCATGTCGGCGGCGTACGGCGCCAAGGTCGCGGTGGCGGAGGAGTATCGCGTCGGCGGCACCTGCGTGATCCGCGGCTGCGTGCCCAAGAAGCTCCTCATCTTCGGCGCGCATTTCGCCGAGGACCTGAAGGACGCGCGCCGCTTCGGCTGGGACGTGCCCGATTGCCGGTTCGACTGGCCGGTGCTGCGCGACAATGTGCTGGCCGATGTCGACCGGCTCAACGGCCTCTACACCCAGGGGCTGGAGAATAACGGCGTCGAGATCCTCCTCGACCGCGCCACCGTTACCGGCGCGCACGAGGTGACGCTGGGCAGCGGCCGCAAGGTCAGCGCCAAGACGATCCTGATCGCCACCGGCGCGCACCCGCATGTGCCGAGCTTCCCCGGCAGCGAGCATGGCATCACCTCGAACGAGGTCTTCCACCTCGAGACGATGCCGCGCCGTGTGCTGATCGCCGGCGGTGGCTATATCGCCAACGAGTTCGCCGGCATCTTCAACGAATTCGGCGCGAAGGTGACGCTGGTCAACCGCACGGACGTGATCCTGCGCGGCTACGACGCACAGGTTCGTGACCGGTTGCTGCAGATCTCGATGACCAAGGGCATCGATTTCCGCTTCTTCGCCGAGTTCGAGAAGATCGAGAAGCAGGCCGATGGCAGCCTGCTGGTCTCGATGAGCGGGCACGACCCGATCGAGGTGGACTGCGTGCTGTTCGCCACCGGCCGCGTGCCCAACACCAAGGGGCTCGGGCTGGAGGCGGTCGGCGTCGAACTCGACGACAAGGGCGCGGTGAAGGTGGATGCCGACAATCGCAGCTCGGTGGACAGCATCTATGCGGTCGGCGACGTGACCAACCGCGTGCAGCTGACCCCGGTGGCGATCCGCGAGGGCCAGGCCTTTGCCGACACGCTGTTCGGCGGCAAGCCGCACCAGGTCGATTATCACTGCATCCCGAGCGCGGTGTTCAGCCACCCGCCGATCGCTGCGGTGGGGATGACCGAGGGCGAGGCGCGCAACACGCTCGGCTCGGTGAAGGTCTATACCTCGGACTTCCGGGCGATGAAGAACGTGCTCGCCGGGCGGCACGAGCGGTCGCTCTACAAGATGATCTGCGACGGCGTGACCGGCCGGGTGGTGGGCCTCCACATGATCGGGCCGGACGCGCCGGAGATCCTGCAGGCGGCGGCCGTCGCGGTGAAGGCGGGGCTGACCAAGGACGACTTCGACGCCACCGTGGCGCTGCACCCGACGATGGCCGAGGAACTGGTGCTGCTCAAATAGGCTAGGCCCGCGCGGTTGCCCGGCGGCAGCCGCGCGGAGACAAATGGCGCGGCAGAAAGCGCCCACTTCTTGCCGTTCAGGGTCGCTACAACGACGTCAAATTACCGCCACGATATTCGCTAGCCTATGATGCTATGACGCTCATCAGGCATGCGACCTTCCCCGATGACACCGCTTCGGTGCTGAGCATCTGGCGTGAGTTCATCGCCAACTCCCCGGTCAATCTCGACTATCAGGGGAACGACGCCGAATTTGCAAATTTGCCTGGCAAATATGCGGCGCCAAAAGGATGCATTCTGCTCGCAGATCGGGGCGGCGTCATCGAAGGTTGCGTCGCGTTGCGCGAGGTCGATGCCGGCATATGTGAGATGAAGCGGCTTTATGTGCGTCCGGAAGCGCGGGGCAAACAGGTGGGCCACAAGCTGGTTGAACGATTAATCGCGGAGGCTCGGGGCGTCGGGTACCGCGACATGAGGCTCGACGTGCAAGAGAAGTCCGTCTCCGCCCGGAAACTCTATGACGCCTTCAACTTCGTCGCAGCGGAGCCGATTTCCTTCAATCCAGTTCCGGGCGCGTCGTTTCTCGGCCTTCTCCTGTAGCAAGATTGGCAACAACCGCCCCAAAACACGCCGTTCCGAGTTGGTAGCGGGAGCGGCCGATCCCGCCCATTAGCAGCCGTTTGCATCGACCATGTAGGTTTTCGGTTTACCGCGTGAAGTCGGCTCCCAGCCCGCCGCCAATGCAGCGCGGACGCCATTGGAAACTATCGCTTTGTCGATCTTAGGTCGCCTGCGGTGCGGCGAACCATTCCCAGACTTCGGCATTGGAAACTCCAACAGCGCTTCGCGCTGCTCGCCTTCCTGCCGGATAGATAATACCAAGCCCCGCCAGCCATCAGCCGTGCACCATTGCGGTTCCCGCTGGACTGCCCACTCATAGGTTAAGCCGTCGACTTCAATGCTGTCGGCGAGGTCGCGAGTGTGAAGCATCAGAGGATTTTGGCGCACCTAAGCCATGACCGCAATCCACCACATTTCGCCATTCCGCGCGCTGCAGCGGACCCGCTCCTTCGTCGGGGGCACGACCTAACCCGGCCGCGCCGCGTTCCTGCCGGACTCTCGGCCGCTATTCGGCCGGTGCTGCCACCGGCGCCTCGGCCTTGCGCGACAGCCAGATCGTCGTCGCGAGGTCCCAGGTGACGTTGCCGACGGTGCGCATGATGTCCGGCAGCGTCTCCACCGCGACCAGCAGGCCCAGCGGGGTTATCGGCGCGCCGATCGTCGCCGCGACCGGCGAGATCGCGCTGACATAGCTCACCGTTCCGGGCAGGCTGACCGAGCCGAGCGAGGTCAGCGTGGCGACGACGGCGCCCACCAGCAGCGTCGCCGGATGCAGCGGCACGCCGAACCATTCGGCGATGTAGATCGCCACGGCGAAGTTCATCGCGGGCCCGGTCGAGCGGAAGATCGCCACCGCCAGCGGCAGGGTGACGCCCGAGACGGCGACCGGCACGCCCACTTCCTCGGCGCCCTCGATCATCACCGGCAGCGTGGCGAGCGACGACTGGGTGCTGATCGCCACCGCCTGGCTGGGGAGCGCCGCGCGGAACATGCGGGCGACGCCGATGCGGCCGCCGAACACCGCCGCGGGATAGGCGAACAGCGTGATCACGCCGCCGACGCTCGCGACGACCAGGATATAGTGGAGCAGCGCGCCGAACGCGCCGGTGCCCGCCTTGGCGCCGACGACCAGCGCCAGCGCGAACACGCCGATGGGGCCGATCCACAGCACCCAGTCGATCACCACCAGCATCACGTCGCGCACCGCAACGAAGAAGTTGGTGAGCAGCGCGCGCGATTCCGCCGCCACGCGGGTGATCGCGAAGGCGAAGACCAGCGCGAAGATGATCAGCGACAGGAAGGCGTTCTCCGCCGCCGCCTTGACGATGTTGGCGGGGATGATCGCGGCCAGGAACTCGCCCAGCGGCGGCACGGGGCCGATCTTCTCGGCGCCGGTCAGTGCGGCGCGCAGGCTGGCGGCGGATTCCTGCGGCAGCGGCGCGATCTGCAGGAACAGCGGCGTCAGCAGCGCGGCGAGCAGCGCCGAGCAGAACAGCAGCGTCACGTAGAGCGCGATCGCACGGCCGGCGAGCCGGCCGGCGGCAGCGGCTTCGGCGGTAGCCGTGACGCCGGTGATCAGCAGCGCGACGACCAGCGGGACGATCGTCATCTGCAGCGCGTTGAGCCAGGCTTGTCCGACCGGCTGCGCCCAGTCTGCTGCAGCCAGGCCCCATTGCGGGGAGAAGGCCGCCAGCGCTGCGCCGACCGCCAGCCCGGCCAGCAGGGAAAGAAGAATACGGGTAGGTTGCGACATGCTCGCCCTTTGAGATTTTCGCCGCTATCACAGCACGCACACAACGCCACAAGGGCGCGAGAACGAACCACATGGCAAGAAAATATTTCGGCACCGACGGCATTCGCGGCGCCACCAACCTCTCCCCGATGACCGCCGCGATGGCGATGAAGGTGGGCATGGCGGCGGGCGCGCATTTCCGCCGCGGCGACCACCGCCACCGCGTGGTGATCGGCAAGGACACCCGGCTTTCCGGCTATATGCTGGAAAACGCGATGGTCGCGGGCTTCACCAGCGTCGGCATGGACGTGGTGCTGGTGGGGCCGATGCCGACCCCGGCGGTGGCGATGCTCACCCATTCGATGCGCGCCGATCTGGGCGTGATGATCTCGGCCAGCCACAACCCCTATTTCGACAACGGCATCAAGCTGTTCGGGCCGGACGGGTTCAAGCTCTCCGACGCGGATGAGGAAGCGATCGAGGCGCTGATCGACGGCGACGTGCCGCTGGCCGCCTCCGCCGCGATCGGTCGCGCCCGCCGCGTCGAGGATGCGCGGGGCCGCTATATCCACTTCGCCAAGTCGACCTTCCCGTCCGAGCTGACGCTCGACGGCCTGAAGGTCGTGGTCGATTGCGCCAACGGCGCGGCCTATCAGGTGGCGCCCTCGGCCCTTTGGGAGCTGGGCGCGGAGGTCGTCTCGATCGGCGTCTCCCCCAACGGCAAGAACATCAACGACGGTGTCGGCTCCACCGCGCCGCAGGTACTGAGCGAGACGGTGGTCGGCTCGGGCGCGGCGCTGGGCATCGCGCTCGACGGCGATGCCGACCGGCTGATCGTGGTGGACGAGACCGGCACGGTGATCGACGGCGATCAGCTGATGGCGCTGATCGCCACCGGCTGGGCGCGGCAGGGCAAGCTCGCCGGTGGCGGGCTGGTCGCCACCGTCATGTCGAACCTGGGGCTCGAGCGGCACCTGGCGGCGCAGGGGCTGGGGCTGGTGCGCACCAAGGTGGGCGACCGCTATGTGCTCGAGAAGATGCGCGGCTCCGGCTACAATGTCGGCGGCGAGCAGAGCGGGCACATCATCCTTTCCGACTATGCGACCACCGGCGACGGGCTGGTCGCGGCGCTGCAGGTGCTGGCCGAGATCGTCCGCGCGGGCGCGCCGGCGAGCGAGGTGCTGCACCGCTTCGAACCGCTGCCGCAGCTGCTCAAGAACGTCCGCTTCGCCGGCGGCAAGCCACTGGAGGACGAACGCGTGCAGGACGTGATCGCCGCCGCCGAGGCCGAGCTCAAGGGCCGCGGCCGGCTGGTGATCCGCGCGTCGGGCACCGAGCCGGTGATCCGCGTCATGGCCGAGGGCGACGACAAGGCGCAGGTGGAAGCCGTGGTCGACCGGGTATGCGACGCCGTGCGCGAGGCGGCTGCCTGATGCTCGAAATGCGACCCGATTGCGAACGCTGCGGCATGGATCTGCCGGCCGATGCCGGCGGCGCCTTCATCTGCTCGTTCGAATGCACCTTCTGCGCCGACTGCGCCGATGCACTCGACGAGCGCTGCCCCAATTGCGGCGGCGAACTGCTCGATCGTCCCGCACGGGTGGGCGATGCGCTAAAGCGGCATCCCGCATCCACCGAGCGCAAGCACAAGGGGTAAGGCCATGGGCGCACGCGTGCTGATCATCGCAGGCTCGGATTCCGGCGGCGGCGCCGGGATCCAGGCGGACATCAAGACCGTCACCATGCTGGGTGGTCACGCCATGACCGCGATCACCGCGATCACGGCGCAGAACACCATCGGCGTGCAGGCGGTGCATCCCGTGCCGACCGACATGGTGCTCGCGCAGATCGATTCGGTGGTGCGCGACATCGGCGTGGATGCGGTGAAGATCGGCATGATCGGATCGGCGCGCACCGCGCTGGCCGTCGCCCAGCGGCTGGACGAGCTGCCCGGCGTGCCGGTGGTGTTCGATCCTGTGATGGTCGCTACCAGTGGCGCGCGGCTGGCCGACGAGGCGACCGTCGCGGCGTTCGAGCGGCTGATGGACCGGGCGACGGTGGTGACGCCGAACCTGCCCGAACTGGAGGCGCTGGGGCGCGACCCGCAGGAGATCGTGGCGGCGCATGGCTGCGCGGTGCTGGTCAAGGGCGGGCATGGTGCCGGGCCCGAGGTGGTCGATACGCTCTACTCGTCCGATCCGGAGGACCCGCCGCAGATCGAATGGCGCGATCCCAGGATCGAGACCGAGAGCACCCATGGCACCGGCTGCACGTTGGCCTCGGCGATCGCCGCCGGGCTGGCGTGCGAATGGGATCTGCCCGAGGCGGTGAGCCGCGCCCGCCGCTTCGTGCGGATCGCGATGCGCGAGGCCGAGGGGCTGGGGCGCGGCCATGGGCCGATGGCGCAGCAGGCGGTGCGGCTCGACCTCAACATGAGCTTCTTCGAGCCGATGCTGAACCAGGTGACGGTGCCGGCGCAGGATCTTGCGGCGAGCGAGCGCTTCTACCGACAGCTCGGACTGCGGCAGGTGGTGCGGGCATCCCCCCGCTACGCCCGGTTCGAGACCGAGGGCGGGGCAACCTTCTCGATCGCTACCGACGAATCCTACACCGCGCCGGTCGTCTATTTCGAATGCGGCGACCTCGACGTGACGGTCGCCTATCTGCAGCAGCAGGGCTTCCGCTTCGAGCAGGAACCGCGCGACGAGAAATGGGGCTGGCGCGAGGCGCGCCTGCGCGATCCTGCCGGCAATGCCGTTCGTCTCTATCAGGCTGGCGAGATGCGTCGCTTTCCGCCATGGCGGATCGAGGACGATGCCTGACCTTAGCCACGAAACCCGCTATTTCCAGCTCCATGCCGGCCCGGTCGCCGGGGTGGACGAAGCTGGGCGCGGCCCGCTGGCCGGGCCGGTGGTCGCCGCCGCGGTGGTGCTGGACCCGGACTGCATCCCCGAGGGCATCAACGACTCGAAGGCGCTGACCGCCGCCAAGCGCGCGCGGCTGTGCGAGGAACTGCTCGCCTGCGCGAAGGTGGGAGTGGGCATCGCCAGCGTCGAGGAGATCGACCGGCTCAACATCCTCTGGGCGACGATGCTGGCGATGACGCGCGCGGTGGAGGCGCTGGGCTTCCCGCCCGCCTTCGTGCTGGTCGACGGCAATCGCTGCCCGAAATGGCACCACCGCAGCGAGGCGATCGTCAGCGGCGACGCACTGTGCCTGTCGATCGCCGCGGCTTCGATCGTCGCCAAGCATCGCCGCGACTGCATGATGGTGGAGCTGGATGCGCAGTTCCCCGGCTATGGCTGGGCGTCGAACAAGGGCTATGGCGGCAAGGCGCACCAGGCGGCGCTGCGCAGCCTGGGGCCGACCCCGCACCATCGCCGAAGCTTCGCACCGGTCGCGCAGGCGCATCTCGATTTCGGGCCGATCGCGGCGGAGTAGATTCGCGCGAATTGCATCTTGTTCGTCATTCCGGCGAAAGCCGGAATCCGTTCGCCACTCGGGTGCGGCAGGAGCCGTGCCGTAGACCCCAATGGATCCCGGCTTCCGCCGGGATGACGGCGGTGAGGGCGGGGCTGCGGCTAGCCCCCACCCGGCAAATTTTGCCTACCCCGCCCGCAGGCCCCGCCGCCGTCCTACAATGAAAGGATAGCAGCGGGAGGAGCGGGCATGGCATATCTGGGCAGCATGATACGGGGTTCTGTCGGCGGATTTCAGCCGACGACGCGCTACGATCCGGTGCTGGCCGAACTGCTCCGCGAAGCGATCGTCGGCCCGGCAAGCTTCCACGAGATGGCGGCGATGGTCCGCTACGCCGAATCGCGCGGGCTGGGGGCGATCCGCTTCCGCTTCGACGACGATGCCGTGCTCGTCGATTCCACCCATCCGCTGCACATCGCCTTTCTCGAGACGCTGCGCGATCCCGTGCTGGCCAGCGACTATGCCGATCTCGGCGAAATCGCGCCGTGGCGGGAGCGCGCGCTGGCGTGCCGGCTTCCCTCCGACATGCTGGCGCCGCGTGCCACCCGCAAGGCGCTGCGCGCCGCGATCCAGGCACAAGGCACCTCGTGGGAGGTCCGCGTGGCGCTGTGCGTGGCCGCACGCATCCGATTCGGCGGCGAGGCCGAATGGTTCGGCCGCGAGGCGCAGGCGCTGTACGAAATGGGGCTGTTCACCCAGGCCCGCGCGCGGCTTGCGGCCAGCGTCGCGGGCGGCGGCGAGGCCATCGCGATCGGCTGAATCGTTTGCGGAACGTTCCAGCTTATCCACAGGGGAGGAAAATTTTCACGGTCCCGGAACTGAGTCTTTTCGGCCACACCCACCAGCGCTTGGGCCTGTGGATAACTTCTTGACTCAAGATATGGCGGGTGCCGAAATGTTCCGCCTCCCCAGGCACCTGCTCTGGGTCACCACCCGGCGATCCCCCCTCTTGACGGAGGAGTCGCTCGGCCCCGAATAGGGGTGCCTTTTGAGCGAAGGGGCAATGATTCATGGGCGTGCTGGAGAAGGTCAAACGGGCGGGTGCGCGCGTCGCGAAGCAGGCGCCGGCCGTGCTGCCGCTGGACACGATCCTGCGCCAGGACTGCATCGAGGCGATGCGCGGTCTGCCCGACAAGTCGATCGACATGATCTTCGCCGATCCGCCGTACAACCTGCAGCTGGGCGGCGACCTCAATCGCCCCGACGGCAGCCATGTCGACGCGGTGACCGACGAGTGGGACAAGTTCGACAGCCTCGCCGCCTATGACAAGTTCACCCGCGAATGGCTGGCGCAGGCGCGGCGCATCCTGAAGGACGACGGCACGATCTGGGTGATCGGCAGCTATCACAACATCTTCAAGGTCGGCTCGGCGATCCAGGACCTGGGCTTCTGGATCCTCAACGACATCATCTGGCGCAAGGCCAACCCGATGCCCAACTTCAAGGGCACGCGGTTCACCAACGCGCACGAAACGCTGATCTGGGCCTCCAAGGCCGAGAAGTCGCGCTACACCTTCAACTATCGCTCGATGAAGACGCTCAACGACGAACTGCAGATGCGCAGCGACTGGGAATTCCCGATCTGCAGCGGGCAGGAGCGGTTGAAGAAGGACGGGCACAAGGTCCACCCGACGCAGAAGCCCGAGGCGCTGCTGTACCGCGTGCTGCTGTCGTGCACCAAGCCGGGCGACGTGGTGCTCGATCCGTTCTTCGGCACCGGCACCACCGGCGCGGTGGCCAAGCGCCTCGGCCGGCGCTGGATCGGCATCGATCGCGAGGGCGTCTATGTCGAGGCGGCGCTGGAGCGCATCGCGGCGGCGCTGCCGCTCGACGAGAGCGCGCTGCAGACGATGCAGGCCCCCAAGGCCGCGCCGCGCGTGGCGTTCGGCCAGCTGGTCGAGAATGGCTATCTCGCCCCCGGCACGGTCCTGTGCGACCACAAGGCGCGCTGGCGGGCCACCGTCGGCGCGGATGGGTCGCTCAGCTGCGAAGGCCAGGCCGGCTCGATCCACAAGCTGGGTGCGACCTTGCAGGGGGCGCCGAGCTGCAACGGCTGGACCTTCTGGCACTATGAGGACCAGGGCGGGCTGAAGCCGATCGACGCGCTGCGCCAGACCTATCTGCTGGCAACGCAGCCGTAACGTGCTTCCAGGTTCCCCTCCCGCTTGCGGGCGGGGAGCGTCAGCGACGAGCGTAGCGCCTTGCTCTTTGGCGTTCGGCCGGTAGCAGGGCGGGATGCTCGACCTTCCGCCCGCCGCGCGCCTGTATCTCTGCCCGATCCAGTTCGTTGACACCCCTGTCGGCCGGGACGGCGAGGTCGCGCGGCTGGCCGGGGGGCTGCTGTGGTTCTCCGCCTATGCGCTGATCGTCGTGGAGAACGGCAGGCGCGTTCTGCAGCGCACCCTCTCGATCGCCGAGGCGCACGCCGATCCCCGCCTTGCCTCCATCGCCGCGCGCATCACTGCGCCGCGCGCGCCGCTGACCCTGGGCAGCCGCACGCTGCGCTTCGACCAGCCGCAGGTGATGGCGATCCTCAACATGACGCCCGACAGCTTTTCGGACGGCGGCAAGCATCTCGGCGATCTGGCGGCCGCCGCGCAGTCGGGCGTCGACATGAGCATCGCCGGCGCCGCGATCCTCGACGTTGGCGGCGAGTCCACCCGCCCCGGCGCGGAAACCGTCTGGGAAGGCGACGAGATCGCGCGCGTCGTGCCCGTGATCGAGCGGCTCGCGGCGAGCGGCGCGGCGATCTCGATCGATACGCGCAAGGCGGGAGTGATGGAGGCGGCACTCGCGGCCGGCGCGCATCTCGTCAATGACGTGTCGGCCTTGCTCTACGACGATCGTGCGCTGGACGTGGTGGTGCGGGCCGGCTGCCCGGTGGTGCTGATGCACGCGAGCGATCCCAAGCACGGGGCCAAGGGCAAGGGCGGTACCGCCGATCCGCTGATCGAGGTCTATGACTGGCTTGAGGCGCGGGTCGACGCGGTGGTCGCGGCGGGGGTGGACCGCGCGCGCATCGTCGTGGATCCCGGCATCGGCTTCGGCAAGTCGCTGGCCGACAATCTCGCGCTGATGAACGGGCTGGCGCTGTTCCACGGTATCGGCTGCCCGATCCTGCTCGGCGCCAGCCGCAAGCGGATCGTCGGGGCGCTCGCCAACGAGGCGCCGGCCGAGCAACGGCTGGGCGGATCGCTCGCACTGGCGCTGAAGGGCGCTGGCCTGGGCGTGCAGCTGCTGCGCGTCCACGACGCGTTCGAAAGCGTGCAGGCGCTGCGGGTGTGGCGCGGCATGCAGGATGCCGCGCTCACCGCGCCTCACGCCGCGGTCTGATCGATCCCCAGCTCGCCGAGCTTGCGGTAGAGCGTCGAGCGGCCGATGCCGAGGCGACGCGCGACCTCGGTCATCCGTCCGCGATAATGGCCGATCGCGAGGCGGATCACGTCCGCCTCGATCTCGTCGAGCGGGCGGAGATTGCCGTCCGGGCGGAACAGCGTGATGCCGCCCATCCCCGACTGGCTGGCCACCGGCCCCGACGACATCGGCTTGCCCTGCGCGATCTGGGCGATCTGCGGGAAATCGTCGCGGGTCAGCCCTTCCTCGTCGCAGAGCACCGCGGCGCGGAACAGCGCGTTCTGCAGCTGGCGGACATTGCCCGGCCATTCATAGGCGGTGAGCAGCTGTAGCGCGTCGTCGGTGATTCCCAGCGGGAGCAGGCCGGGCTGCTCGGCGATGCGGGCGAGCAGGTGGCGGACCAGGGCCGGAATGTCCCCCGCACGCTCCCGGAGCGGCGGGATCGTCACCTGGACGACGTTGAGCCGGTAGTAGAGGTCCTCGCGGAACCGGCCGGCTTCGACCTCGGCGAGCAGTGGCACGTTGCTGGCGGCGATGACGCGGACATCGACTTCGCGCGGATGGCGCGCGCCGAGCGGCTGGATCTCGCCGGTCTGCAGCATGCGCAGCAATTTCACCTGTGCCTCCAGCGGCATCTCGCTGACTTCGTCGAGGAAGATCGTACTGCCGTCGGCCTCCTGCAGGCGCCCGATCTTGCGCTCGAACGCGCCGGTGAAGGCGCCTTCCTCATGACCGAACAGTTCCGATTCGACGAGATTCGCCGGGATGGAGCCGCAGTTGACGCAGAGGAATTCCTTGCGTGCGCGCGGCGACGCGCCATGGATCGCTTCGGCGACGACATGCTTGCCGACGCCGCTTTCGCCTTCGATCAGCACCGGCACGCGGGCGCGCGCGGCCTTGGCGGCGACTGCCAATGCTGCGCGGAATTGCGGCGCGGAACCGACGATCTCCGCGAAGCCGAGATTGGCGGTCAGCTTCTCGGTAAGCGGGCGCAGCTCGCCGGCGCTGCTGCCGCCCATCGCGCTTTCCAGCGCGGCGAGCAGTCGCTCCGAGGCGATCGGCTTGACCAGGAAGTCGCTGGCCCCGGCGCGCATCGCACCCACCGCGGCGGCCACCGAGCCGTTGGCGGCAAGCACGAGGATCGGCATGTGCGGCCGGCGCGCGCGCAGCTCGGCGATCAGGATCGCGGCATCGGCATCGGAGGCGGGATGGTCGAGAAGGATCGCGTCGACCGCCAGGCCGTCGGGCGTGCCGAGCGTCGCCAGCGCGCTCTCCGCATCGTCCGCGAAGATCGTCCGCCAACTGCGGCGCGAGGCGATCGCGGCGACCAGGCGCCGCTGCGCCGGTTCCGAATCGATCAGCAACAGAAGACGTTGCCCGTTGCGCGTCATGCCGACTCCAGTCCCAAATGTCCCGTTTCGAGCCGCATCGGTTAGACCAGAGGCGTAAAGTTCGGCTTAAGCAGGGCCGAAACAGTTCTTGGGGCGACGGGGTTGAGGGTGGCCGAAGCAGCGGTATAAGACATTGGGCACCTAGGAGAGGAGCGCATCAATGGCTGAAACAGGTGAAAGCACCGGCGAGATCCAATCGCACGTCGAAACCTTCCATGGTTTCACTGCATTGATGAAGTGGGGCACGGTGGCGGTATTCCTCATCGCTGCGTTCGTCGTCTTCCTGATCGCCCGCTGACGTGAAGATAGCGGTACTCAAGGAAGCGGCGATTGCCGAACGACGTGTCGCGGCTACGCCGGAAACCGTCAAGAAATTCATGAATTTGAAGGCTTCGGTAGCCGTGGAGGCGGACGCGGGACTTGCCGCTTCCTATGCCGACGCGGCCTATCGCGACGCCGGAGCGACGATCGGATCGCGCAGCGAGGTGCTGGCCGATGCCGACATCGTGCTGGCGGTCCAGGGTCCCGATCCGGACAGCCTGACGGGACTGAAACCCGGCGCATGGCTGGTAGCCGGACTCAACCCGTTCGGCGAACGGGCGCGAATCGAGCGTTATGCCGCGCTGGGGCTGGAGGCGCTCGCCATGGAGTTCATGCCGCGCATCACCCGCGCACAGTCGATGGACATCCTGTCCTCGCAGTCGAATCTCGCCGGCTACAAGGCGGTACTCGATGCGGCGGGCGAATATGATCGCGCCTTCCCGATGATGATGACCGCGGCGGGCACCGTGAGCGCGGCCAAGGTGTTCGTGATGGGCGTCGGCGTGGCCGGGCTTCAGGCGATCGCCACGGCGCGGCGGCTGGGCGCGCAGGTCTCCGCCACCGATGTCCGCTCGGCGACCAAGGAGCAGATCCTGTCGCTCGGCGCCAAGCCGATCTTCGTCGAGAATGTGGCGGGTATCGAAGGCGAGGGTTCGGGCGGCTATGCCACCGAGATGAGCGACGCCTACAAGGCGGCCCAAGCCGAGCTGGTCTCGTCGCACATCGCCAAGCAGGACATCGTCATCACCACGGCGCTGATCCCCGGTCGCGCCGCGCCGCGGCTGATCAGCGACGCGCAGATCGCGACGATGCGCGCGGGCAGCGTGATCGTCGACCTGGCGGTGGAGCAGGGCGGCAACGTCGAAGGCTCGGTGCCGGGCGAAATCGTGGAGCGGCACGGCGTGAAGATCGTCGGCCATCGCAACGTGCCGAGCCGGTTGGCGGCGGACTCCTCGGCGTTGTTCGCGCGCAACCTGTTCAACTTCCTCTCGGCCTTCTGGGACAAGGAGGCAGGCAAGCCCGTGCTCGACGAGGAGATCGGCATCGCCGTGCGAGTGACGCAGGGCGGCAAGGTGGTGCACGAGAGGCTGCAATAAGCCTGTCTTCACAGGCAACAGGGGGAGGACCGAAATGAAGTCGATCGCAGCCGGACCGATCGTCGCGCTGGCGATGCTCAGCGCCGCGCCGGCAGGGGCACAGTCGCGGGATCTCTCGACCCTTTGGGTGATCGTTCCATCCGCTCCGCCGGCCGGCGAGCGCACATTGGCCGGGGGCGAGTTCGTTCTCAAGCAGCGCCTTCTCCCGCTGGGACTGGCCGAGCTTGCCGCCGACGCGACGCTCGGCACCACGACGCTGCCGACGGGTACCCAGCTGATCGAGGCGCAGACCGAGGGCGCCAAGGTGTTCTGTGCGTCCGAGGTCGCCAAGCAGAAGCTGATCGGGGCAGCGTTCCAGCCGTGCCTGGTGGACGAGGACGGAGACGGCGACTTCGAAGGCTGGTTCAGCGGCGTCAGCCAGACCAAGGGGCTGCTGACACTTGCTGGGCGGCGCCCCAAGAAGCCCAAACTGCTCGGGGAGACGCGCTACACGGTGGTGCCGCCGACAACGATGCGGGACGTGTATTTCGTTGCCATCGAGCGGCGCAATTTCTTCAATATCTACAGCCGGGAAAGCTTCATGATCGCCTTCGGCCACGAAGGCCAGATCGAGCGCCTGACCACACCCACCTCGTTCAAATCGGCCGAGATGCCGAAGGAGCTGACGGTGATGGGCGCGCGCTTCACGGCACTCCGCGAGGCCGACGGCAAGATGACGGTGCGGGTCGATCGGGCGATGCCCGCGCAGCCCTTTGGCGTCGTCAAGACAACGACGGTCCGGTTCTACTGATGGCCGCCCCACGCAAGGTCGACCCGACCAAGAAGGAACAGTGCTGATGGACTTCATCTCGATCCTGTCGGTCTTCGTGCTGGCGTGCTTCGTCGGCTATTACGTCGTCTGGTCGGTCACGCCGGCGCTGCACACGCCGCTGATGGCGGTGACCAACGCCATTTCCTCCGTCATCATCGTCGGTGCGCTGATCGCCAGCGCGGCGGGCAGCGTCGGCAGCGCGGGGGAGACCGCCAAGTGGCTGGGCCTGCTCGCGGTGGTGCTGGCCAGCATCAACATCTTCGGGGGCTTCGCGGTGACCGCGCGCATGCTTGCGATGTACAAGAAGAAGGTGCGCTGAGCATGGAGAGCATCGCACAAAGCCCCTGGGCAGCGCTGGCCTATCTCGTCGCCGGCATCTGCTTCATCCTCGCGCTGCGCGGGCTTTCCAGCCCGAGCACCAGCCAGCGGGGCAATCGCCTGGGCATGATCGGGATGACGATCGCCGTCGTCACCACGCTGGTCACCCATTTCCCGCAGGTGAAGAGCACGGCTGCCGGCATCGCGATCGACCCGCTGATCGCGGGTGAGATCCTCGCCGCGATCTTGATCGGCGCCGCGATCGGCATTGTCACGGCGCGGCGGATCCCGATGACGGCGATGCCGCAGCTGGTCGCCGCCTTCCACTCGCTGGTCGGCCTGGCGGCGGTGCTGGTCGCCTGCGCCGCGTTCCTCAACCCTGCCGCGTTCGGCATCGCCGATCTGGTGATCCCGCTGATCGGCGCGCCGTTCGAATCGATCCACCAGGTGAGCCGCATCGAGATGGGCTTGGGCGTGGCGATCGGCGCGATCACCTTCTCCGGATCGGTGATCGCCTTCCTCAAGCTCAACGGCAACATGGGCGGCAAGCCGATTATGCTGCCGGGCCGCCACGTCATCAATCTGGGACTGCTCGCCGCCATCCTGGGCCTGATCGGCTATTTCGTGCAGGATCAGTCGCCGTGGATCTTCTGGACGATCACGGTGCTGAGCTTCCTGATCGGCTTCCTGCTGATCATCCCGATCGGCGGCGCGGACATGCCGGTGGTGGTGTCGATGCTGAACAGCTATTCCGGCTGGGCGGCGGCGGCGATGGGCTTCACGCTGCACAATTCGGCGATGATCATCACCGGCGCGCTGGTCGGCAGCTCGGGTGCGATCCTCAGCTACATCATGTGCAAGGCGATGAACCGCAGCTTCATCAGCGTGATCGCCGGCGGCTTCGGCGGTGATGCCGGCGGCGGTGGTGGCGCGGCCGCGGCGGTCGACCGGCCGTGGAAGCGCGGGAGTGCCGAGGATGCGGCGTTCCTGATGTCCCAGGCCGAGCAGGTGATCATTGTCCCCGGCTACGGCATGGCGGTGGCACAGGCCCAGCACGTGCTGCGCGAGATGGGCGACAAGCTGAAGGCGCACGGCGTGCGCGTGAAATATGCGATCCACCCGGTCGCGGGCCGCATGCCGGGGCACATGAACGTGCTGCTCGCCGAAGCGAACGTCCCCTATGACGAGGTGTTCGAGCTGGAGGACATCAACTCGGAGTTCGCCCAGACCGACGTCGCCTTCGTGATCGGTGCCAACGACGTGACCAACCCGGCGGCCAAGACCGACAAGTCCTCGCCGATCTACGGCATGCCGGTGCTCGACGTGGAGAAGGCCAAGACCGTGCTGTTCATCAAGCGCAGCATGGGCGGCGTCGGCTATGCCGGCGTCGACAACGAGGTTTTCTACCGCGACAACACGATGATGCTGCTCGCCGATGCTAAGAAGATGGTGGAGGAAATCGTCAAGTCGCTTGATTGAGGGGAATTTCGCGTGATCGGATCGATCCTGGGCGGTGCGTTTCGCCTGTTGCGGCGGCATCCGCTCTCGGTGCTGGCCTGGTCGATCCTCTACCTTGCCGGCATCATCGCGATCGGGCTGCTGCGGACCCTGGTGGCGCCCGCCGATCCGCAGAGCGTCGCCGGCGCGATCGGTGCCGGGCTGCTCAGCCAGGGGCTGGCAATCGCGCTGGTGGCGGTGCTGGTCACGGCGGCGACACGCGCCACGCTGCACCCCTACAAGCGGGGCGCCTGCTATCTGCGGCTGGGCGGCAACGAGCTGCGCGTCTTCGCGCTGCTCGCCATGCTGACGATCGCGAGCGTGGTGATCACCTTCCTGCTGGTGCTGGCCAACCACGTCCTGCTCTCGTCGCTCGGCCTGCTCGTCTCGCCCGCTGCCGCAAACTGGGCGGGCGCCGTATTGCTGCTGGCCGAACTGGCGGCGCTGGTCTTCGTGCAGGTGCGCCTGTCGATCGCCCTGCCGCTCACCTATCTCTACGAAGCGATCAGCGTGGACGAGGCCTGGGCGCAATCGCGCGGTCATTTCTGGTCGATCTTCGGCGCCTTTGCGGTGCTTGCGCTGCTGCTGGCGCTGGCCGGCCTCGTGCTGCTCGCCGTCTTCTTCGCACCCGTGCTGGCGACGCTGGTGCAGACCGGCATCAACGACCGTGCGCTGATCGAAACGTTGCTCATGATGGCCATCGCCGCAAAGAACCTGCCGGCGATCTCGCAGCTGATGCTGGTATCGGCCATGCTCGCGCTCATGGCACTGGGCTTCGTCCTCGCCACGGCGACCCTGGCCAGCGCGGCGAGGACCATGCTGGGATTGCAGGACGGGCAGATCGAGGATTTGCGGCGACGGCGCGGATAGTTCCCCGCCATTTGCTCCGCTTCGGAGAAAAGCCGGGAACGCCCTGCCAGATCCATCCGAATTGGAGTAAGACAGACTCCGCCATTTCGGAGCGATACGGCATCTGTGGGGAACAGATGTCGAACCATGGGGGCAGACATGTACGAAGCGACGGGAGCCGGGGGGCTCCAGGGCATTGCGTATGACATCCTAGTCGATGTCGCGCAGATCGTGGCGGGCACCGCCGCGGGGATGGCAGCGGCGGAACGCACCGTGGCGCTCGCCGGGTTGCGGGCGCGACAGCCCGTCGACGCGGAGACCGCGATGCAGATCGATACGCTGCTCGACGGCGTGCAGCTGCTGCTGCTGGAAGCGGAGGGTATCGAGCCGCCGCTGTTGGAGCCGCTGCTGTCGCGCATCGGTGCGCTGGCGGAGGCGCGCGGGGTTCCGCTGATCGCGACGGTGACGCCGGAGCAGCTCGATCTGGCGAGCGGATTGCTGCCTGCCTCGGCGGTGGTGCAGTGTGCGCCGAGCGATGCCGATCGCCTGGGTGCAGCCCTGACGGCGCAGCGCGCGCCCACCACGCGGCTGCACGACGGGATGCGCGACCAGGAAGCCCTGCGGATGCGGCGCTTCCAGGAAGAAGTGGCGCGAATCGCCGATTCGCTCACCCGGCTCACCCGCAACGAATTGCCGGATCGTTCCGCCGGCATCCGTTCGGAGGCCTTCGCCTTTCGCACGGAGACCGAAAGCGTCGAGACCGACGCCAGCGAAATCCGCCGCGTGATTCGCGCGCGACGGATGCGGGCGGAATTCTTCGAGGGCGACCTGTTCGCCGATCCGGCCTGGGACATGCTGCTCGATCTCTATGCGGCCGAGCTGGAGCATCGCCAGATCTCGGTTTCCAGCCTGTGCATCGCCGCGGCGGTGCCGCCGACGACGGCGCTGCGCTGGATCGGCACGCTGAACGAGGCCGGGCTGTTCGATCGCAAGGCCGATCCGAATGACCGACGCCGCGCCTATATTGCCCTCAGCGACGCCGCGCGGCGGGGCATGGAGCGATACATCGGCGCGGTGAAGCGGGCGGGACTGAATCTCGTTTGAGGCTTGCCCTCGGCGCGCAGCTTTGGCATCGGCGTCCCACGCGGTCGCCAAGGCGACGCGCGGGCGGTTAGCTCAGTTGGTAGAGCATCTCGTTTACACCGAGAGGGTCGGCGGTTCGAGCCCGTCACCGCCCACCATTCCCCCAGAGCATGTCATCCCGTTCTAGGGGTTTGATTGCCGCATTTTCCGAGCGGTTCGCCGTAAAGGGTCACCTTGAAAATATTCTAGTCGCGATGTTCGGCCAGCCGCGCCGCCAGGTTGTTCTGCGCATCGCCGTGGAGCGGCACCGCCGCCGGCTGCACCAGCACGCTGTACGGCGGCACGTCGTCGAGCAGCCAGACATTGCCGCCGACGGTGCTGCCGCGCCCGATCGTCACGCGACCGAGGATCGTCGCACCCGCATAGATGATCACGTCGTCCTCGATGATCGGGTGGCGGGCATAGCGACTACGCGGCCCGGCCGGTGCCAGGCCCAGCGGGCTGCGCGCGCCGAGCGTCACGTGCTGGTAAAGCCGCACGTTGCGGCCGATGATCGCGGTTTCGCCGATCACCACGCCGGTGCCGTGGTCGATGAAGAAGCTGGGGCCGATCGTCGCGGCGGGATGGATGTCGATGCCGGTGCGGGCATTGGCGAGTTCGGACAGGATCCGCGCGACGATCACCGCGCCCAGGCCGTGCAGCTGGTGGGCGATGCGATAGTGGAGGATCGCCAGCGCGCCGGGATAGCTGATCAGGATCTCGTCGACGCTGCGTGCGGCGGGATCGCCGACGAACGCCGCGTCCACGTCCTCGTCGAGCAGGCTCCGGATCTCCGGCAGCGCGGCGGCGAACAGGCGGACGAGCAGGTCCGGCTGGTCGCTGTCGAACGGCGTGGCGCTGTGCAGCTGCCAATAGTCGAACTCGGCGACGAGCTGTTCGCGCAGGATGGCGAGGCCCAGCGCCAGCTGTTCGGCGACGAAATCGTCCTCGCGCGCGATGCCGCCGCGAAAACCGCCCAGCCGGGTGGGGAAGAGTGCGGCGGCGACATGCTCCAGGAAGCGGGCAAGCTCGGTCGGCGCGGGAAAGTGCGACAGGCCGCGATGCTCGGCGCGACGCTCGCGCCAGTCCGAGCGGATGGCGTTCAGCGCCGACACCGCGTCGGCGATCTCGGCGGCGAAGCTGTGATCCGATACGGCTGGGGACATGGCGTCAGGCCGAGGCGACACGGGCGGGCGTGCCTTGCGCGCCTTGCGCGTCGGGCGCGAGCAGGCCGCTGCGGCGGGCGACGATCGTCGGCACCAGCGCCTGGCCGGCGACGTTCACCGCCGTCCGCCCCATGTCGAGGATCGGGTCGATCGCCAGCAGCAGCCCGGCGCCCTCCAGCGGCAGGCCCAGGGTGGAGAGGGTGAGGGTGAGCATCACCGTCGCGCCGGTGAGCCCGGCGGTCGCGGCGGAGCCGACCACCGCGACGAAGGCGATCAGTCCGTAATCGGCCAGGTGCAGCGGCACGCCGAAGAACTGCGCGACGAAGATGGCGGAGACCGCGGGATAGATCGCCGCGCAGCCGTCCATCTTGGTAGTGGCGCCCAGCGGCACCGCGAAGGCGGCATAGGCGGCGGGGACGCCGAGTCGCTCTACCACCTCCTCGGTCACCGGCAGCGTGCCGACCGAGGAGCGCGAGACGAAGCCGAGCTGGATCGCCGGCCAGGCGGTGGCGAAGAAGCGAAGCGGGTGGAGACCGTTGAGGGCGAGCAGGGCGGGGTAGACGACCAGCAGCACCAGCGCGAGGCCGATATAGACGGCCGCGGCAAAGGCGCCGAGTGCCGACAGCGCATCCCAGCCATAGCGGACGACGGCATCGCCGATCAGCGCGGCGGTGCCGAGCGGCGTCAGCGCGATCACCCAGCGCAGCAGGCGGCGGAAGATGGCGAGGGCGGACGCGTTGAACTGGAGGAAGGCGCTGCCTGCCTCGCCGACGCGCACCGCCGCCGCACCGATCGCGATCGCCGCGACGATGATCTGGAGGACGTTGAACGAGAGCCCGGTGCTCGCCGCGCCGTCCTTCAGCGTGGTCGAGGCGGTGATGCCGAGGAAGTTGGCCGGGACGACGCCCTTGAGGAAATCGAGCCAGGAGCCGGTGCTCGACGGCGCCTTGGCCGCGCTGGCGGCAACGCCGGCGTGGAGGCCGGGCTGGAGCAGCAGACCGAGCGCGATACCGATCACCACCGCGATCAGTGCCGTCGTGGCGAACCAGAACAGCGTGCGGGCGACCAGCCGCGCGGCATTGTCGAGGTCGCGCAGGGCGGCGATGGAGGCGACGATGGCGGTGAACACCAGCGGCGGCACCAGCGCCTTCAGCAGCTGGACGAACAGCTGGCCGATGGTGTGCAGCATCTCGCCGAACGCGGCGTGGCCGGTCGCGCGGACCGCAAAGCCGAGGGCGAGGCCGGCGGCCATGCCGAGCAGCACCTGAAGCGCGAAACTGAAACGAAAGCGGGTGGGGATGGCATGGGCCATGCGGGGCAGCTCCTTGTCGAGCTGCCTAGATATCCCACTGATGTGCTAGGAGAACAAAGAATTGCTATCAGGCCCGCTGCCCGGGCTTGGGGCGGCCGGGCGGCGCGGGGCCGCCCGTCGCCGGATCAATTGGCCTTGAAGGTCGGCTTGTCGCCCGTGAACGCAAGGGTGACATAGCTGTTGTCGCACAGGTTGATGTTCGGCCAGACGGCGGTCGTCTTGTCGTCGAAGGTGCCGCGCAGGTCGAACTTGCAGGCGCTCGCCGCCTTGTCGAAATGGATGGTGGTCTTGCCCCCGACCTTCACCTTGCCGTCCTTGTTGAGCTCGGCATCGACCTTGTTGTCGACCCAGCTGCCGCTGCCGGCAGGCGCGACTTCGATCTTGGCGATCGCCTTGCCCGTGGCATTGGTGAGCATGAAATCCCAATCGTCGGCCAGCGCGGGGGCGGCTGCGGCGAGAATCGCTGCGGATGCAATCAAAGCCAGTTTCTTCATGGTCTTCTTCCCTCCTGTTGCGCAGCATTTTGCGCGCAACAGCTGCAGCGGGCAAGGGCGTAACAATGCCTATAGCGCGCGGATCAGCTGGACGGCGACGGCGATCCAGGGGGGATCCGACACCACCTGCTGGCGGCCGCCCGCGCCGGGCGGGAGCAGCTGCAACCGGTCTCCCTCGCGGCCGATCAGGCGGCCGAACAGGAAGCGGCCGGCGGGGCGCGGCACCAGCACGTCGCGGTTGAGGGCGCGGCCGAACGCCGCAGGGGGAAGCGGTTCGCACCAGATGGCGTCGCCGGCGCGATACTCGCCGATGCTCGCCTCGACGGCGATGGCGATGGTGCCCGCGTCCGGTCGCGGCGATACCAGGGTCGCGGGGCGACGCGGCGCGTGGGCGCCGTCTGCTTCCAGCAGTGCCGCGACGGGAATATCGGGCCGGTCGGGGAGCCGGACCAGGTCGGCAGCATCCACCTCCAGCGCGGCGGCGATCCGGTTGAGCCAGGCGACCGATACGGTGCGCGTGCCGGTCTCGAGCCGGCCGATCGTCTGCGCGGTGGTCGGCGGCGTGCAGCGGCGCGCGACGTCGTCGAGCGTCAGTCCCTTGGCGCGTCGGACCTCGCGAATGGCGGTGATCATGTCCTGCTCCTAACCAAATCGGTTTTGCGGTTTCCTACAGATGCGCCGCCGTGGCAAGAGGCAGGAAGGGAACAAAAGGAGATCGAAGGATGCGCGAACTGGTGGAGCGACCGGCCGGTCGTGGCCGCAGCGTGACCGTGAACCTGGCCGAGTCGCCGCTCGACTGGCTGCGGGCCCGCGGCCATGTCGATGCGCGACAATATGAAGCGGGCGAGCGGCTGCGGGGCGACTATGAGATGGCGTCGCTGGGCCCCCGCGTGACGATGCGCTGGGATCCCGCGCCGCGCGAGGGCGGACGCCGCGCCGCGCCCGAGCCGCTGGACCCGACGCTGGCGCAGATCGCGGCGAAGCGCCGTTTCGATGCGGCCATCGCGGCAGCCGGGGCCGGGCTCTCGGATATCCTGTGGCGGGTAGTGTGCGCGGGAGAGGGGCTGAGCGTCGCGGAGAAGGGGCTGGGCTGGCCGGCCCGCGCGGGCAAGCTGGTGCTGTGCCTCGCGCTCGACCGGGTGGCGGATCATTATCGGCTCAGGTGACGGGTGGCGGTGCGTCGACGGAGGCAGGCCCGGGGGCGGCGAGGAAGCGGCCATAGGCCCAGCCGATCGCGATCAGCGCCACGCCCAGGCCGAGGAACGAGAGAATACGCAGCAGCCCGTCGAGCGCAGCGGCATCGACCAGGAAAACCTTGCAGGTCGTGACGGTCAGCAGGCCGAGCCCGGCGAGGCGCAGGTCGTGCCGTCCGGCGGCGATGCCGCGCCACAGCCAGGCGAGCGCAAGGACGAGGAGCATGGCCGAATAGCCGCCATTCTCCAGGCTGCCGATCGCGCCGGTGAGCAGCATGCCATGGGTCAGCCAGCGCACCGTCGCGAGGGCCGCCGCGACGCTGAGCAGGGCGGCGGGGATGCGGAGCCGGGGCAGCGTCCAGCACCAGAAGGCGGCCAGCGCGAGGTGCAGGGCGAGCAGCGGGCCCGCGCGCTGGGCGACGATCGCCACGTTCAGTACGAGGAAGTCGAACCAGAAGAGGCGGGCGAGGCCGAGGACGAACAGCGCCCGGGCCAGCATCGGCAGGCGTGTGCCGCGGAACAGCGCCCAGCCGGCGGCGAGCGCGGCCTGGGTCAGCAGCGCGCGCTCGATGAAGCCCCAGGCGAGGAACCGGTCGGGCGTCGCGATACCGAAGGGCTGTTTGGCGAGCACGTAGAGCAGCAGCACGCCGCCGGTCGCGGCGAGGACAGCGGCCGCACGCCGGGCGCGGCCGAACGCGCGCGGATCGGCCAGGAAGGCAAGTGCAGCGGCCGTTGGCAAGGCGAGGACCCGCAGCAAATCGGCGAAGCGCGGCAGGTCCGCATAGGGCAGGCGGCCGCCGGACAGCGACGTGCCGATGGCGGCGAGCAGGTCGCTCAGGGGCAGCGCGGCGGCGACCAGCGCGGCGAGCAGCGGCAGGATCGGCAGGGCGAACAGCGCCGGCGCGCGCACCTGCCGCGCCCAGAGCGCGAGCCCGCCGAGCACCGCGGCGAACGACACGGAGATCCAGCCCTGCGGCACGAACTGCGCCAGCGCGACGGCGGCGAGCAGCGCCGTTGCGAGGGTGGCGGCGGCGAGCAGGCGATCGTCCGTCTCGCGGCGCAGCTGCCAGGCGAGCCGCGCGCAGGCGGTCGCCGCGAGCCCCTCGATCAGCCCCCACGCCGCGGCCGGCAGCAGGTCCCGCGCAAGACCATGCGCGACCAGCACCGGCCCTGCTGCGCCGATCAGCGCAAGCGCCGCCCAGCCGGGGCCGCGCCCCCAGCGCCACTGCCCGGCGCCGGTGAACAGCAAGGTCGCCACGATTGCAGCGACCGGGGCGGCGCCCCGGTGCGGCGATGTCAGCGCCAGCGACTCGAGCGCGAGCAGCAGCACCGCGCTGGCGAGCGCGCCCGGCAGATACACGTGATCGCGCCAGGCGAGGAGCAGCGTGGCGGCGGCGAGGACGAGGTAGAAGCTCCAGGCGAGCGGGCCGAAATCGAGCCCCGGCGCGATCGCCACCAGTTGCAGCAGCCCGGCGAGCAGCGGCGCCAGGCGGAGCCAGCGATTGCGCAGCCCGGCGGCCGGAAGCGCCGCGCTCGCGCCGCCCGCCAGCAGCATGGTGTAGAAGCCGATGGCGGACAGATTGCCGCGCCCGTCGAGCACGGCGATGAGGAACTGGGTCCAGGCAAGTCCTGCGACGCTCGCCGCCAGCGCCAGCCAACCCCAGCGGCGATGCACCGCCAGCCCGAACAATGCGGCAACGAACAGGCCCAGATAGACGAGCAGCGGTGCAATGCCTGCAGCTTCGAATCCCGCGACCAGCGGCGCGAGGAAACCGCCGGCGAGTGCCATGACGGCGGTCGGCGGGCCGTGGCGCAGCGCCAGCCCCATCGCCCCGAGCGTGACCAGCACCACCGTGCCGAAGACGGTGAGCGGCGTGACCAGATGGTAGAGCGCCGCCGCCATGTAGAGCGTGCCATAGAGGCTGGCGATGCCGGCACCGGCGAGTGCCTGGCCCAGGCGCGCGTCGTCCCGGGTCGCGGGCAACCGGCGTACGCCTTCGCTCGCGGCGATCAGGGCCAGGCCGAACACCGCGGCGATGGCCGTCCGCGCGGCGGGCCCCAGCAGGCCCTGTTCGATTGAGTAGCGGACGAGGAAGAAGCCGGCGAGTACCAGCGCGACGCCCCCGATCCAGATCGGCAGGCGCCCGCCCACCAGCGTTTCGAAGCTGAACCGGGGCAGGGCGAAGCTGCGGGCGGCCGCGCGTGCCGGCTTCGGGGGCGCCACGGGGGTGGGCATGTCGCCCGGCGTCTCGATAGGGGCGGCCTCTCGCGGCTCGGACGGGGCGAGCGCCTCGGCCGCATCGAGGCGCGCGATCCGGGCCGTCATTGCCCGCACGTCGCGCTCCAATCGGTCGATCCGCCGCTTGAGCAGGGCAAAGGCGGTTGCCGTGGCACAGGCGAGCAGCAGGAAAGCGAAACCGTTCATCGCGCCGAGCCTTGCATGTTCGAGCGGCCCTGTCGCGCAAGAGGCGCGCAACGTGCCGTAAAATCGGCTATGTGGTGCGGCATAAAGGGGAGGACGCTGATGATCGTCTATGGTTCAACACTGTCGCCATACGTCCGGAAATGCATGGTGTTCGGCGCCGAGAAGGGGCTGGAACTGCAGTTGAAGTTCACCAGCCCCGGCAGTCCGGATCCGGAATTCCGCGCGATCAGCCCGTTCGGAAAGATGCCGGGGTTTCGCGACGGCGAGTTCACCATCGCCGATTCGACCGCGATCGTGACCTATCTCGAGGCCAAGTTCCCCGAGCCCAACCTGATACCGCCGGCGCCGGAAGCCCGTGCGCGGACGATCTGGTTCGACGAGCTGGCGGATACTGTCATGATGGGGGCGGGTTCGGCTATCTTCTCCAATCGGTTCGTCAAGCCGCGGGTGATGCGGCTGCCGTGCGATCACGACGCCGCCGACCAGGCCGAGAACGAGCAGCTGCCGCCGATCTTCGCCTATCTGGAGAAGACCATCCCCGACAGCGGCTTCCTGGTGGAGGACCGCCTGACCCTCGCCGATATCGCCATCGCCAGTCCGCTCGCCACGCTGGGCTGCGTCGGCGTGTGCGTCGACCCCGCGCGCTATCCGCGCACCGCCGCCTATGTCGAGGCGATCCACGCGCGGCCCAGCTTCGCGACGATCATCGCGCGCGACAGGGCGCAGGTGGCGGCGTTGGGTGGAGGCGTAGCCAAGGCGGCCGTCACCGCCTAGATGGACGGCCATGCGTATCGCCTTCACCAAATGCCATGGCTCGGGAAACGACTTCCCGCTGATCGACGCCCGCGCGCTGACGCTCGTCGAAGCGGAATGGGCGACCCTCGCCCGCCTGCTCGCCGACCGTGACGGCCCGGTCGGCGGCGACGGCCTGCTGGCGCTGGTGCCGGGGGACGGGGCCCATGCCTTCGGCATGCGGATGTGGAATTCGGACGGTTCGGAGGCGGAGACGTGCCTCAACGGCCTGCGCTGCACCGCCCGGCTCGGTTTCGACCTGCTGGGGCTGGACGCCGCGCAGGTGAAGCTGAAGACCAGTTCCGCCAGCGTCGCCCGCGACCCCGAGATCGCCCCCGGCGTGGCGACGATCCGCACGCTGGTCGGGCCCAACTCGATCCTTGCCGCCGATGTCGGCCTGGTCGGCGCGCCCGAGCAGGTGATCGAGGCGCCTATCAACGGCCTGCCGAACCCCCGCGCCTTCACCGCGGTGGCGATGCCCAACCCGCATCTGGTGACCTTTGTCGACCGGGTCGACGAGGCCGAACTGGTCGCCCTGGGTACCTGGTGCGAAAGCCGCCCGACGCTGCTGCCGGCGCGCGGCAACGTCTCGTTCGTCGAACAGCGCGGCCCCGCCCGGCTGTTCGTCCGCACCTTCGAACGCGGGGTGGGCCTGACCGACAGCTGCGGCAGCGCGATGGCGGCCTCGGTGCTGAGCGCCGCCCTCACCGGCCGCGTGCCGTTCGGCACGCCGATCGAGGTGTTCAACCGCGGCGGCATGGTCCGCGGCCAGGCCGAGGCGGACCGGCGGGTGATGCTGAGCGGCAACGCGACCTTCGAGGCGGAGCGGGCGGTAGAGCTGGACCTCGCCGCCGGAACGCTGGGCGCGGTGGAGATGCTGCGCGCGCGCGACGAGGAGCGCGCGGCGTGGGACGCGATGGTCGCCGGCTTGGCGGGATAGCCAGACGGCGGCTCCGCTCGAAGCCGCCGTTCGGCACAAGATTACCTGGCTTGGCGAACCAGTTCGCCGATCGCAGCGACAACCGAATCGGGATCGTCCTTCGGGATGAAGTGCGACGACTCCGATACGACCCGGTGCTGGCCGTTCCTTGACAGTTTGGCAACTTGCTCATGGAGACCGAACCAGGTGCGATCCAACTCGGCCTGTTCCTTCTGAGGCAGGTCCGGATTGAAGTTCGACTTGCCGGCGGTCATCACGATCAGCGGCATCGTGCCATAGGACCGCTGGGCCGCTTCGACTTCCCGGCTCGATCGATCGAGGCTCTGCAGTTCCGAAGCGGCAGTCTGCTGGTAGCCGGCCGTCAATTGTTGCGCGCGATGCGTCGCGTTGATCGCAGCAGGCAGTGCCTTGCTCTCTGGATCGACGCAGGCGCGGCTTTCGCGTGTATCCGGCTTGATCGTGCCCGCGATGATGCCTTGCGAACACCGTGCCACGGCCGCGGTCAACCCATCCATGTCGGCTTTGTACGACGCCGATGCTGCCCCCATCTTGGCGACTTGCCCGGGAACAGTCGGATCGATCAGCAACATGCCCTTCACCTCGCGGCGATGTTCGGTGGCGAACATGCGCGCATCCAGGCCGCCGAGCGAATGGGCAACGACGACATAGGGCCCGCGCTCGCCAGCTGCATTCAGCATCAGCCCCAGATCCTTGGCCATTGCCGCTGCGCTGCGGGGCAGAGGTCCCGCATCGCTGAAGCCATACCCAGCGCGATCATAGCTGCAGACGCGGGTCGTCGAGGAAACCCGGGCCTGGATCGCGCGCCACCACATCGTGGTCGTGGTCCATCCGCCTTCCAGGAGCACCGTCGGCGCGCCTCTACCGGTGCAATACAGGTTCATGCGGCGCCCGTCTGGAAGTGCCACAAGCTTCTGGGGGCGTGCATACACCGCCAGGTCGCCTTCGGTCGATGGCGCCGTGACTTGGGCCGGCGTTGCGCTGGCCAGGCCGAAGGCAGACGCAGCTGCGAGTGCCGCGCGGTAAAATCTCGTCATCATTCCCCCTTTGGTCGGCTGACCAATTACCTGCGGGCGTTGAAATTGGAAGCCCATCGCGGATGCTACTGTCGAACCTCAGCTATCCACCGACTCCCGCCACCCGGGAAGCCGCCTGAATGTACCAATCAGGTTAAAAGCGCTTGACATCGTCACGCTCTTGTGGCACAAAACAGGAACGCTGAAGAATTGCGAGTCGCGGGGCGCGGCTTGAGGGAACGGGCCGGGCACGGGGTGCTTCGGCCCGTTCGCGTTTTCGGGAGAGAGCGGATGGCACTGACGATCGCTTCGGGGAACCAGCGGCGGCGGCAGATCCGAAGCGTATCGGATCGCGGCTGGACGCGCGAGAAGCGGCAGACCTTCCTCGATATGCTGGCGGTGACCTGCAACGTGGGCCTTGCCTGCGCGGAGACCGGGATGTCCAATGCAGGCGTCTATGCGCTGCGCCGGCGCGATCCGGAATTCGCCGCACTTTGGCGCGACGCGCTGCTGATGGGGTATGACCGGCTGGAGGAAAGGCTGCTGCGCCGGGCAGGCGCGGGCGTGAACGACGTCGAATTCGGCACCGGCGACGGTCCGGAGGAACCGCTCGATGCCGAACTGGCGCTCAACCTGCTGCGCAACCATCGGCCCACGGTAGAGGGCCGGCGCAAGCGCCCCGGCGGGCCGGTACAGCGGATCAGCCGAGAGGAGGCACAGGCCGCGCTGTCGAAGCGGCTGGACGCACTGGAAAAGCGGCTCAAGGCGGAGAAGGGCACATGAGGGATCCGCTCGAGCGGCTGGCGCTGCTGCCGCCCAGGGAACGCGCCCGGATGCTGGAGCGCATGTCCGACAGCGAGCTGCGCGTGTTCAACGAATGGTGGGAACGGTGGGCGCATGACGGCCAGTTCTGGCCCGAGGGCGACTGGCGGGTCTGGCTGATCCGCGCCGGGCGCGGCTTCGGCAAGACGCGCGCGGGCGCCGAATGGGTGAGCCAGATGGCGCGCGACGTGCCGGGCGCGCGGATCGCGCTGATCGGCGCGACGATCGAGGATGCGCGGCGGGTGATGGTGGAGGGCCCGTCCGGCCTGCTTGCCGTGGGGCTGGAGGGCGAGACGCTTCACTGGCGGGCCACGGCGGGCGAACTGGTGTTCGAATCGGGCGCGCGGGCGCTGGTCTATTCGGCCGAGGCGCCGGAGAAGCTGCGCGGGCCCGAGCACGACTTCGCCTGGGCGGACGAACTGGCGAAATGGTCGGCCGGATGCGGCGATGCGGCCTGGGACAATCTGATGATGGGGATGCGGCGCGGCGCGCAGCCGCGCGTGGTGGTGACGACGACGCCGCGCCCGGTGAAGCTGATGCGGCGGGTGATGGCGCTGCCCGGCGTGCACGAGACGCGCGGGCGTACCCGCGACAACCTCCACCTGCCGCGCAGCTTCGTCGAGGCGATGCTGGCCGAGTATGCGGGCACGCGGCTCGGTCGGCAGGAGCTGGACGGCGAGATGGTCGACGATGTGGCCGGCGCCTTGTGGCCGCGCGCGCTGATCGAGCGGCAGCGGCGGGCGCGGCCC
>NZ_BCYY01000030.1 GCF_001598435.1 Sphingomonas pituitosa NBRC 102491 | reverse complement strand
TCGCCGCGAGCGGCGCCCTTTTTCGTGCGCGGGATGCCCCCTCCACCACGCCGCGGGCGCGGCGCGGTCCCCCTCCCCCGGAGCTGTGCTCCGAGAGAGGAAACGCTTTTCACATCGAGAGGCGGGTATCTTCCAGCGCGAGGTCGACCAGCGTGCGCATCGCCGCGGCGGCCGCATCGGCATCGCCGGCGGCGATCGCGTCGAACACCTTGATGTGATCGGGCACCGGATCGCGCGGCAGGGCGCGGGCGCGCTGCTTGTACTTGGTCGTCCAGCTTACCGCCGCGCCGATGCTGGCGCTCAGCGCCACCAGCGCATTGTTGTGCGTGGCTTCCAGCAGCGCATCGTGGAAATCGCGGTCCGCCGAGCGGCCGGCCTCGGTCGCCAGCGTATGGCGGCGCATCTTGGTGAGCGCGTCGCGCATCTTCTTCACATCGTCCCGGTCGCGGCGCTCGGCGGCGAGACGGGCTGCGGCAGGCTCCACCACCGCGCGCAGCTCGAACAGGTCGCGGACGAAATCGGTATCGGGCTCGCCCGAAAACGCCCAGGCGAGCACCTGCGGATCGAGCATGTTCCAGCGCGCACGGGGCAGCACCCGGGTGCCGGCCTTGGGGCGGCTTTCCACCAGCCCCTTGGCGGTGAGCACCTGCACCGCCTCGCGATAGGCGCTGCGCGACACGTCGAGCGCCTCGGCATTGGCGACCTCGCCGGTCAGCTTCTCGCCCGGCGCGATCGTACCGGAAACGATCTGGGTACCGAGATAATGCGCAATTGCTCCGCGCAGACGACGGCCGGACCCTTTCGGCGTGCGGGTGATCGGCTGCACGCCTGCCTCGTCCGCGTCTTCCGCCTGATCGTCCCCTGCCATCCGCTCGCTCTCCTGCATTTTTCGACGTGTAGCGCGAAGCGGGGGCTTCGGGCAAACGATGTGCGATTGCCATTCGTGCCGTACCGGAATAAGTCCGACTAAATTGAGGATGAGGAGCAGTTCGATGGCGTTGCGGCTGATGCAGTTCAAGGGAAGCGATGGCGTGCGGCGAGTGATCGCGGCCGACGAATCGGGAGCGAGCTTCGTGCGCGGCGCCACCGATGTGCGCAGCCTGGCGCTGCAGGCGATCGAGGCGGGCCAGTCGCTTGCCGAGGCGGTCGCGGCGGCGGGGCGCGAGGGTTCGGTCGATCCGGCCGAGGCGCTGGCGGCGGGCCAGCTGCTCGCCCCGATCGATCATCCGGACGGCGCGCATCTGGTGCTGACCGGCACCGGCCTCACCCATCTCGGCTCGGCCGAGGGGCGCGACAAGATGCACCGCGACGCAGCCGCCGCCGAGCACAAGACCGATTCCATGCGGATGTTCCTGGAAGGCGTCGAGGGCGGCAAGCCGGGCGAAGGCGCGATCGGCCAGCAGCCCGAATGGTTCTACAAGGGCAACGGCCACCATCTCGTCGGCCCCGGCGACGCGCTGGAGATGCCCGGCTTCGCGCAGGACGGCGGCGAGGAGCCCGAGCTGGCCGGCATCTATCTGATCGGTCCGGACGGCACCCCGTGGCGCATCGGCCTGTGCCTCGCCAACGAGTTCAGCGACCATGTGACCGAGCGGCACAATTATCTGTGGCTGGCGCATTCCAAGCTGCGCCAGGCAGCACTCGGGCCGGAGCTGCTGGTGGGTGCGGCGCCGAGCGACGTGCGCGGCACCAGCCGGATCGTGCGCGACGGGGCGACGATCTGGGAAAAGCCGTTCCTCTCCGGCGAGACGAACATGTCGCACACGCTCGGCAATCTCGAGCATCACCACTTCAAATACGAGTTGTTCCGCCAGCCGGGCGACGTGCACGTCCACTTCTTCGGCACCGCGACGCTGTCGTTCAGCGACGGCGTGAAGACGGAAGTGGGCGACACCTTCGAGATCGAGGCCGCGCCGTTCACCCTGCCGCTGCGCAACCCGCTGGCGCAGGAGGAAGATACCGGGCTGACGACGGTGAAGGCGCTGTAAGGTCTTCTCCCTCCCTGCACAGGGAGGGCAACCGTGCACTGTATAGGGTAGGGGGAGCAGCGCCGTGCGCGTCGCTCCCCCTGTTCATTGCGGGGAAGTTGATTACCCGCCGATCTCGACCACCGCGACCGATTTGGCCGGCAGTTCCAGCGTCACGGTGCCCTTGGCCACGCTGCCGCTGATCGGCTTCGGCGCCACCGCGTTGGGTGCCTCGAAGCTGTTGACCGCATCGACCTTCGCCGCGGTCAGCACCTCGCCCTTGGCGCTCTTCGCCGTCAGCCCGGCGAACTTCACGTCGATCCGCGCCGGCTTGCCGGCATCGAGGTTGGTCACCGCCAGCCACAGCTTGCCGTCCTTGCCCCGCGCCGCGATCGCGTCGACCCGCGGCATCGTCACGTCGCCCTGGGTGTAGGTCCCCGCATCGAAGGAGACGGGCACCGCCTGCGCATCCTGGAACGGCACGTACATCCGGAACACGTGGTAGGTGGGGGTAAGGACCATCTTCTCCTTGTCGGTGAGGATCATCGCCTGGAGCACGTTGATCATCTGCGCGATATTGGTCATCTTCACCCGGTCGGCATGGCGCGCGAAGATGTTGAAGTGCAACGCGGCGATGATCGCGTCCCGCAGCGAGTTCTGCTGGTACAGGAAGCCCGGGTTCGATCCCGGCAGCGGCGCCAGCCACACGCCCCATTCGTCGATCGCCAGCGGGACCTTCTTCTCGGGATCATACTTGTCCATGATCGCCGAATGCTTGGCGATCATCCCGTCCATCGCCAGCGCCGCCTTCACCAGCTTGGCATAGCCGGTCTCGTCGAAGCCGGTGCTCGGGAAAGAGGGGGGCCAGCCGCCGGTGGTATAGGCGTGCATCGACAGGCCCTCGATGTTCCAGGCCCAGTCATGGCCCTTCCACGCCGCCATCACCGCTTCGGTATAGGTCGTGTCGGCGTCGTTCGGGCCGACCGCGATGCGCTGCATCGGCTCCGGGCCCTTCTCGCCCTGCTTCGGATCGAGATTATGGGTGAAGCGGGCGAAGCGCTTCATCAGATCGATATAGGCATCGGGCCGCATCGATCCGCCGCAGCCCCAGCTTTCGTTGCCGAGGCCCAGCCACTTCACCTTGTAGGGCGCGACATGGCCGTTGGCCGCGCGCTCCTTGCCGGCGGTGGTGGAGGGATCGGCGGTCATATAGGCGAGCCAGTCGGCCGCCTCCTGCACCGTGCCCGAGCCGACATTGACCGAGACATAGGCCTCGGCCCCCACCTGGTCGGCAAAGTCCATGAACTCGTCGGTGCCGAAGCTGTTGGGCTCGCCTGCGCCGCCCCAGTTGGTGTTGACGCTGCTCTTGCGCTGGTTCTGCGGCCCGATGCCGTCGCGCCAGTGATATTCGTCGGCGAAGCAGCCGCCCGGCCAGCGCACCACCGGCACCTTGATCGCCCGCAGTGCCGCGACCACGTCCTTGCGGATGCCGCGCGTGTTCGGGATCGGCGAATCCTTGCCCACCCAGATGCCGCCATAGATGCCGCTGCCCAGATGCTCGGCGAACTGGCCGAAGATGCGGCGATCGATCGTCGTGCCCGGCTTGGCGGCGTCTACGGTGACGGCGACGGGTGCGGTCTGCGCCAGTGCCGGTGCAGACATGCAGAGCAGCGCCGCTCCCGCGAGCAGTGTCTTTCGAAGCATGGAATCCTCCCTGAGATTTTCTCAGCGGATCAATGCCATGAATTCTACTCCGACAAAAGTGTTGAGTTCAGAGGGGCGGCAGTGCCGGGGGCAGCGTCCACCGCGCGACGGTCACCACCGCCGCCACGACTGCTACGCCCAGCAGGGCGGTCAGCACGCGCTGCGGCGCGGTGCGCGTGCCCGTCGCGGCGAGCACGGCGAGGCCCGCCGCCAGCATGCCCCAGCAATGGTAGCGATAGTCCGATGCGACGCCGACCAGCCCGAACGCGCATTCCGTCAGAACCGTCGATAGAGCGAGCGTGATCGCCACGCCGTTCACGCCGTCGCGCGCGGGCCAGGTGCAGAACAGCACGCCCACCGCGATCGCCAGCCACAGGATCGGTGCGCCGGCAGGGCTGCTTGCCAGCGAATAGCCCAGTTTCTGGAAGCTGTTGATGCGCTTGCCCGGCGAGGGCAGGCCCAGCTGGTTGGGTTCGGACCGCGCGAGCGGACCGGTGCCGGGCATGGTCGTCGGCATCCACAGGCGCATCTCGCTGTTCCAATGGGCGATCCGATGCGTGGCATAAGCGAGCGGGTGGGTGGCGATCGCCTCCAGCCAGGCGCTGCGCAGCTGGTTGCCGGGGGCCGTGCGCTGCAGCGTGTCGACGATGTAGCCGCAGGCCTGCTCGTCGCCGATCGGGTCCCACAGGATCGGGGTGAGGCACCCCTTCGCCTCTGCCCGGCGCCATAGTCGCGCAGGCACCTGCGGTACCGCTTCCGGCCCGGCGTGGTGCGCGATCCCGGCGAGATCGAACAGCGGCAGCGAGCGCTCGACTCCGCTCGGCGAGGCGCCGAGCAGGCGCTGGTTGACGGGCGTGAGCACGCCGATCACGGCCGCTGTCGTCGCTACCACCAGCGCCGCCTGGAACAGCGGGCGATCCCATCGCCAGCCGCCGAGCAGCCCGAAGGCGAGCGGCACGGTGGCGAAGGCGGCGTTGAACCGCACCAGCGTGGCATAGCCGAGCAGTGCGAGCACCAGCGCCGCGGCCCAGAGCGGCAGCCGCCGGTCGTCCAGCCGCCACCAGCTTGCGATGCCGGTCGCGGCCATCAGCGCGCCGGTCATCTGCCCGTCCTTCAGCACGGCGATCTGCCAGCCGAGGATCGGCGGCCAGATGCCGAGCAGCAGCACGAACAGCGCCGCGATCGCCTGGCCGCGCCGCGCCAGCGCACCCGCGAAGAGGGCGAGACCGCCCCAGTAGAGCAGAAGCTGCAGCACGAACATCGGCGTTTGTCCGCGCCATCCCAGGCCGTGGAACACCGCCCATAGCCGCGCCATCGCCGGCGGGTGCCAATCATCGAAGCGGCCGCTCAGCACCTGCTGATACTGGACGACGCTGTCATAGCTGGCGACGCCGGGCCAGAAGAAGGCAAGGGTGACGCCCGCCAGCAGGGCGGCGACGATCAGCGCGGAGACCGCCTTGCGCCGCGCGCCGATCGGCTTGCGCTGCAGCGCGCGACCGCGCCGGGAGCTGCCGAAGGACGAGCGCGAGGAGGTTCTGGACATCGGGCGGGGGCGACCTGTGGGCTCCGGAGGGGCAGGGAGGCCGGTCTAGACGAGCGGAGCCCCAACGGAAAGCGGCAGGCGAAACGATCCGCCTGCCGCCACGCGGCATCCGCCGCAGGTTGTGGGGCGGGGAATGGGCTCCCCCGCCGGATGGAGATCACATGTGCAGCATGCGACCATAGGCGCCGAGCACGGATTCGTGCATCGTCTCGCTGATCGTCGGGTGCGGGAACACCGTTTCCATCAGCTCGGCCTCGGTCAGCTCGCCGGTCTTGCCGATCGTGTAGCCCTGGATCATCTCGGTCACTTCGGCGCCGATCATGTGCGCGCCGAGCAGCTCGCCGGTCTTGGCGTCGAACACCGTCTTCACGAAGCCTTCCGGCTCGCCGAGCGCGATCGCCTTGCCGTTGCCGATGAACGGGAAGTTGCCGACCTTCACGTCGTAGCCGGCTTCCTTGGCCTTGGCTTCGGTGAGGCCGACGCTGGCGATCTGCGGGTGGCAATAGGTGCAGCCCGGGATGTTGCGCGGGTCCATCGCATGCGGGTGGCCGCCGTTGATCGCCTCGACGGCGATCACGCCCTCATGGCTGGCCTTGTGCGCGAGCCACGGCGGCGCGGTGACGTCGCCGATCGCCCACAGGCCGTCGACATTGGTGCGGCAGGCGCCGTCGGTCACGATATGGCCGCGCTCGGTCTTCACGCCCAGCGTCTCGAGGCCGATATTCTCGGTGTTCGGCACGATGCCGATCGCGACGATGACGTGGCTGAACTCTTCGACGGTGACCTTGCCGTCCTTGTCCTTGATCGACGCCTTCACGCCGGTCGCGGTCACGTCGAGCTTGTCGACGCCGGTCTGGGTGAGGATCGTCATCCCCTGCTTCTTGAACGCCTTCTCCAGGTGCGCGGAGATGTCCTTGTCTTCCACCGGCACGATCCGGTCGAGCATCTCGACGATCGTCACCTTGGAACCCATGTCGTTGTAGAAGCTGGCGAACTCCACGCCGATCGCGCCCGAGCCGATGACCAGCAGCTTGGTCGGCATCTCGGTCGGCGTCATCGCGTGGCGATAGGTCCAGATGCGCTTGCCGTCGGCCTTGGCGAAGGGCAGGTCGCGGGCGCGGGCGCCCGTCGCGACGATGATGTTCTTCGCTTCGAGATCGGTCTTCTTGCCGTCCGCGGCGGTGACAGTAAGCTTGCCCTTCGCGGTGAGCACGCCTGTGCCCATGTGCACGGCGATCTTGTTCTTCTTCATCAGGTGCGTGACGCCCTGATTGAGCTGCTTGGCGACGCCGCGCGAGCGCTTCACCACCGCATCCAGATCGGCGCTGATCTGGTTGGCGATCAGGCCATAATCCTTGGCGTGCTGCATATAGTGGAAGATTTCCGCCGAGCGCAGCAGCGCCTTGGTGGGGATGCAGCCCCAGTTGAGGCAGATGCCGCCGAGCAGTTCGCGCTCGACAATGGCGGTCTTCAGGCCCAGCTGGGCCGCCCGGATCGCCGCGACATAGCCGCCGGGGCCCGAGCCGAGAACGATGACGTCGTAGGATTCAGCCAAGGTTTGCTTCCTTCTGCTCCCTTCCCGTCGGCGGGGGAGGGCTGGGGAGTAAATAATGCGGAGCCGGCGAATTGCATGGGTCGCCGTGGCTCCGCGGGTGCATCAAACGATCTGTTCCACCGGCCGCGGACGCTTGTGCTCGTCCACCGCGACGAACACGAACTGCGCCTGGGTGACGAGGCAGCTTTCCTCGACGTGCCGGCCGCGCCGCCACGCCTGGATCTCGATCGTCATCGACGTGCGGCCGACCTTGACCAGTTCGGCATAGACCGAGACTTCGTCGCCCACGGCCACGGGGGAGTGGAACTTCATCCCCTCCACCGCCACCGTCACCGCGCGGCCGCGCGAATAACGCGAGGCGAAAAGCCCCGCGGCCATGTCCATCTGGCTCATCAGCCAGCCGCCGAAGATGTCGCCATACGGATTGGTATCCGCCGGCATCGTCGTCACGCGGATCGCGGGCTGGCGATCGGGCGGGCCGCCCTGTTGGTCAATCATCGCGGGCAGCCTCCTCGTTGCCGTGCAGGCGGGCGCGGTCCGCGGCATAGGCCCGCCGCAGCGGACCGATGCCCATCACCACCACCGCGACCATGGCGACAGTGGCGACCAGCCAGATGTCGTTGGTGGCGCGGCGATACGACCAGGCGGCAAGCGACGCGATCACCATCGCCGCGAGCAAGCCCGCGACGATGTGGAGAACCTCGATGAGCACGCGCACCGCCCGGCTCCGATCAGGCGATCATGCCCATCGGGGCTTCGACGAGTTCCTTGAAGATCTTCATCATCTCGGCCCCGTCGGCACCATCGATGGCGCGGTGGTCGAAGCTGCCCGTGGCGCTCATCACCGTCGCCACGCCGAGCGCGTCGTCGACGATATACGGGCGCTTCTCGCCCGCGCCGATCGCCATGATCATGCCCTGCGGCGGGTTGATCACCGCTTCGAACTGCTTGATGCCGTACATGCCCATGTTGGACAGGCTGGCGGTGCCGCCCTGATATTCGTGCGGCTGCAGCTTGCCCTCGCGGGCGCGAGCGGCAAGGTCCTTCATCTCGGTCGCGATGGCGGAAACCGCCTTGTTCGCAGCATCCTTGATGATCGGGGTGATCAGGCCGGTCGGCGTCGACACCGCGACCGACACGTCGGCGCGGCTGTACTTGATCAGCTTGTCGCCGGTGAAGGTGACGTTGCACTTCGGCGTACGCGCCAGCGCGACGCCCAGCGCCTTGATCAGCAGATCGTTGACCGACAGCTTCACGCCGCGCGCTTCGAGCGCCTTGTTGAGCTCAGCCCGGAGCTTGAGCAACGCGTCGAGGCGGATGTCGACGGTGAGGTAGATGTGCGGGACGGTCTGCTTCGACTCGGTGAGGCGACGCGCGATCGTCTTGCGGATGTTCGAGAGCTTCTCTTCCTCGTGCGGGATCGAGTCGTCGAACCAGACGGCCTTGGTCTCGGCAGGCGCCGGGGCGGCCGTGGGGGCGGCGGTCGGCGTCGGCGCGGCGGCGGCTGCGACCGGTGCGGCACCGGGCTTGGCGCCTTCGACGTCGGCCTTGACGATGCGGCCGTTCGGGCCGGTGCCGCTCACGGCTGCCAGGTCGACGCCCTTGTCGGCGGCGATGCGGCGGGCGAGCGGGCTCGCCTTGACGCGCGAACCCGACACGGCGGCGGGCTGTGCGGCCGGGGCAGGGGCCGGAGTCGGCGCAGGCGCGCTGGCGGCCGGTGCCGGAGCGGGCGCAGGGGTCGGGCTCGGCGCGGGGGCGGCGCTGGCGGACGATGCGTCTTCGCCTTCGCCGGCCATCACCGCGATCACGGTACCGACCTTTACGTTATCGGTCCCTTCGGCGATCATGATCTTTCCGATCACGCCTTCGTCGACCGCTTCGAATTCCATCGTCGCCTTGTCGGTTTCGATCTCGGCAAGCAGGTCGCCGGATTTCACCGTGTCGCCTTCCTTGACGAGCCACTTGGCAAGCGTGCCCTCCTCCATGGTGGGAGAAAGTGCCGGCATCTTGATTTCGATTCCCATGAAGGTTCCCGTCGTTGGTCCTGGGGTGGCTGGCCTCTCCTTTGCCGCCGTAAACCCTAGGGTCAAGCCCCGGTCTTGCGCTGCGGCCCGTGCCGGTCCACGTAAAGCGGGACTTCAAGGAAGGCCCCCATGCGCACCTATCTGGTGGTGATCGACGATTCGCCCGAGGCCGAAATCGCGCTGCGCTTCGCTGCCAGGCGGGCGACCAAGACGGGCGGCAACGTCGAAATCCTGGCGCTGATTCCCCCGGCCGAGTTCGTCCAGTGGGGCGGCGTGATGGCGACGATCGAGGAGGAAGCGCGCGAACGGGCCGAGGCGCTGGTGATGCGCGCGGCGGGCACGCTGTTCACCGAATCCGGCCTGACGCCCTCGATCACGGTGCGCGAGGGCGATGGGGCGAAGGTCGTGCGCGAGATGCTTGCGGCGAATGGCGACATCGCGGCGCTGGTGCTGGGCGCGGCACCCAGCGGCGCACCCGGCAAGCTGGTCGCCCACTTCACCGGCGCCGACGCGGGCAAGCTTACCGTGCCGGTGATGATCATCCCCGGCTCGCTCGACATGGACGCGATCGACCGGTTGAGCTGATTGACCCGGGCGCCCGGGCGCGTCAGCATAAGCCCATGCGTATCCTTGCTCTTTTGCCGCTCGCCCTGCTCGCCACCCCCGCCGCCGCGCAGGATCGTCCTGATCCCCAGCGGCTGAAGGCGACGGTGGAGAAGCTGGTCGGCTTCGGCACGCGGCATACACTCTCCGATCCGGACCATCCCACGCGCGGCATCGGCGCAGCGCGGCGCTGGTTCGGCGGGGAGCTGGCCAAGATCGGCAGCGCCTGCGGCGGCTGCATCGAGACGAGCGAGATCGCGCGGGTGTTCAAGGGCCCGCGCGCGCCGAGCGGCGTGCGGATCGTCGACGTGCTCGGCATCCAGCGCGGCAGCGAGCCGAACCGCGTGGTGATCGTGATGGGCCATATCGACAGCCGGGTGACCGACGTGATGAACGCCACCGCCGATGCGCCCGGCGCGAACGACGATGCCTCGGGCGTCGCGCTGGTACTGGAGTCGGCGCGGATCCTCTCGAAGCACAAGTTCAAGGCGACCATCGTCTATGCCGCGCTTTCGGGCGAGGAGCAGGGCCTGTATGGCGGCCAGCTGCTGGCCGAGACCGCGAAGGAGCGCGGCTGGACGGTTTCGGCGGTGCTCAACAACGACATCGTCGGCAACACCATCGGCCAGGACGGCCGGCGCGTGGTGGACCGCGTCCGAGTCTTTTCCGAAGGCGCGCGCGACTCCGAAACCTTGCCCGAGGCGAAGTCCCGCCGTGCCGATGGCGGTGAGGACGACGGCCCCAGCCGCGCGCTGGCCAAGGCGATCCGCGGCGTCGCGGCGGCGAACCCGGCGGGGCTCAAGGTGCTGATGGTGCGCCGTCCGGACCGGTTCGGGCGCGGCGGCGATCACACGCCCTTCCTCACGCTCGGCTATCCGGCGGTGCGCTTCTCGGTCGGCGTGGAGAATTACGACGCGCAGCACCAGGATCTGCGCACGCAGGCCGGCAAGGTCTATGGCGATACGGTCGACCGCATGGACTTCCCCTATCTCGCAAAGGTGACCGCGCTCAACGTGGCGACGCTGCGCCGCCTCGCCAGTGCCCCCGCCGCGCCGGAACCGGTGATCCTAAGCGGCGCGCTCGCCACCGACACCACGGTGAAGTGGCCGGCGGTCGCCGGTGCGGCGAAATACCGCGTCTACTGGCGTCCCGCCGATAGCGACAGCTGGACCCGCCATGTCGACGTGGCGGGCGACAAGACCGAAACCGTGCTGAAGGGCATCATCGTCGACGACACCTTTGCCGGCGTAGCGGCGATCGCTGCGGACGGCGCGGAGAGCCTGGTCAGCTTCGGCGCGCGGCCGGTGCGCGAACGTTGAACCTTCGGCTGCATCGGTTCATAGGGGCCGCCATCGGGGGCGATATGCTACAAGAGTCGAGTTTGAGTATGGCAACCCACCCCGCTTCCGACGAACCCGCCACCTTGCTGGTCGTCGATGACGACCGCGATATCCGCCTGCTCCTCGCCAACAGCCTGGGCGCGCGTGGCTACCGCGTCGAGACGGCGTCGAGCGCGCGCGACATGGACGTGATCCTCGAGAAGATGCCCGTCGACGTGGTGATCCTCGACGTGATGATGCCGGGCGAGGACGGGCTTTCCGCCTGCCGCCGCATCGCCACCGCCGACGGCCCCGACGTGATCCTGCTGAGCGCGCTGGGCGAGGAGCAGGACCGGATCCTCGGCCTCGAGGTCGGCGCCAGCCATTATCTGCCCAAGCCGTGCAGCCCGCGCGAGATCCTGGCCACGGTGCGTGCGGCGCTGCGCAAGCGCGGCACCACGGCGGCGCCGCCTGCAGGCGACGTCTACACCTTCGAGGGCTGGCGGATCGACCTGGGCAGCCACGAACTGTTCGATCCCGAAGGCGTGCTGGTCGGCCTGACCGACGGCGAGTTCGCGGTGCTGCGCGTGTTCATCGAACGGCCGCGCCGCGTGTTGACCCGCGAGGCGCTGCTCGCCGCGGCGCGCGGGCCGGATTCGGACGCCTATGATCGCGCGATCGACGTGCAGGTCAGCCGCCTGCGCCGCAAGCTGCGGTCGGGCGCCGACGAGATCATCCGCACCGTGCGCAACGAAGGCTATCTGTTCGTCCCGCGCGTAACGCGCGCATGAGCAAGGGAACGGCGGCACCGCGATCGCCGCTGTTCCTGCGCATCTACGCGCGGATGCTCGCCTGTGTGGTGGTCGTGCAGCTGCTCAATTTCGGGCTGCTGTTCGCCGTGCAGACGCCGAACCCCAAGCTCCACACCGTCGGCCAGATCGCGCAGGCGATGCGCAACCCCGCCGCCGTCCCCGAGGGGTTCGAGGTCCGGCGTGCCGATACCGTGCAACGCCAGCCCTGGAATCCGCGCGCCGAACGGACCGAGGTGGCGCTGGCGACAGCGTTGAAGGTGCGGCGCGAGCAAGTGATCCTGCGCTTCCCTGTCGGCTTCCTGCAGCGCCCGCAGGTCTATGACCGGGCGGGGGTGCCGCCCGCGCCCGCACCCGCGAGCGCGGCAGCGGCGCAGGATGTCCTCGTCACGGGCGGGTTCGAAGCCTCGCTGCATATGGCGGATGGGAGCTGGCGGACCGTCACGGCGGGCGCGGGGCTGGAGCCCTGGCGCGTGTTCGTGGTGATGTGGTTGGTGTTGTCGGCGCTGGCGGCGGCGGTATTCGCGTGGGCGATGGCGCAGCGCTTCGCCCGCCCCATCGGCGCCTTTGCCCGCGCCGCCGAGCGGCTGGGCCGGGATCCCCGCGCACCCCCGATCGAGCTCGACGGGCCCGCCGAGATTGCCGAAGCAGCCCGCGCCTTCAACGACATGCAGGCCAGGCTGAACCGCTATGTCGACGATCGCGCGACGATGATCGCGGCGGTGGCGCATGATCTGCGCACCCCGCTGATGCGGCTGGGGCTGCGCATCGAGGATGCCGATCCGGCGATCCGCGGCGCGTGCGAGGGCGACATCCGCGAGATGCAGGCGATGATCTCGGCGGTTATGGCCTATGTGCGGGATACCAGCCGCATCGGCGTGCGCCGGCCGCTCGACCTGCGCTCGCTGGCCGAGACCGTGGTCGACGATGCCGCTGATCGGGGCGCGGACGTCAGCCTGGAGGCAGGCGAGCCGTTGGTCGTGGAGGCCGACCCGGTGGGGCTGAAGGCGATGCTCGCCAATCTGGTGGGCAATGCGGTGAAATATGCCGGCGGGGCGCAGGTGGTGCTGGAGGCGCGCGAGCATGAGGCGGTGATCGCGGTGCGCGATCGCGGGCCCGGCATCCCGGACGAGGACATGGAGCGCGTGTTCGACCCCTTCTTCCGCGGCGAGCGTTCGCGCAACCGCTATACCGGCGGCATGGGGCTTGGCCTTGCCAGCGCGCGGGCGACGGCGCGGGCGCATGGCGGGGACATCACGCTGCAGCGGCGCGACGGCGGCGGCCTCTGTGCTGCCGTCAGGCTTCCGCTTTGATTTCAGGCGCTTCGATCTAATACCCTGAGCTACTGGCTCGCCCCCCGCATTGTTGATACCGCTATCGGCCGCGCGGCACCTGCAGGCCGACGCGGGCGAGGAGGAGGGATCATGGGAACGCGACGCGACGTGCTCGGCGGGATCGGCGCCGGGGTAGTGGCCAGTGCGCTGGGCGGGTCGGCAGCGGTGGCCGCGCCCAAGCGCAAGCTCGGCTATGCGGTGGTCGGCCTCGGCTATTACGCCACCCAGCAGATCCTCCCCAACCTCAAGGACTGCGAGTTCGCCGAATTGAAGGCGCTGGTGAGCGGCACGCCCGCCAAGCTGGAGAAATACGGCGCGCAATACGGCATCCCCAGGACGCATTGGTACAGCTACGACACCTATGACCGGATCCGCGACAATCCGGACATCGACCTCGTCTATGTCGTGCTGCCCAATGCCATGCACGCCGAATATTCGATCCGCGCATCCCAGGCCGGCAAGCACGTGCTGTGCGAGAAGCCGATGGCGACCTCGGTCGCCGAATGCCAGGCGATGATCGCCGCGGCGAAGAAGGCTGCTAAGAAGCTCATGATCGGCTATCGCTGCCATTTCGAGCCGTACAACCTCAAGGCCATCGAGACGGTGCAGTCCGGCGTACTCGGCAAGCCGACGCTGATCTTCGCCGAGCACGGCTTTTATGCGTCGCCGGGCCAGTGGCGGCTCGACAAGCCGATGTCGGGTGGCGGATCGCTGATGGACATCGGCATCTACAGCCTCAACGCCGCGCGCTATCTGGCCGGTGAGGAGCCGGTAGAGGTCAGCGCGATGGAGCATACCGATCGCAGCGACCCGCGCTTCAAGACGGTGGAGGACCGGATCGACTGGCAGCTCCGCTTCCCCAGCGGGCTGATCGCCGATTGCGTGTCCAGCTACAGCTCGGGCCACAACCATTACCGCGTCACCGGCAACAAGGGCTGGGTGGAGCTGGAGCCGGCCACCAACTATGAGGGGCAGGAGATGTGGACCCGGATCGGCGGCAAGCGCGAGCAGCTGGTGCTGCCCAAGCCGGCCAAGAACCAGTTCGTCCGCCAGCTCGATCACCTCGCCGAATGCGCGGTGAACGGCCGTGAGCCGATCGTCTCGGGCGAGGAGGGCCTGCGCGACATGCGGCTGATCGAGGCGATCTACCGCTCCGCCCGCGAACACCGCGCGATCAAACTGGCATGAAGCGACGCGACGTGTTGACGGCGGGCGCGCTGCTCGCCGCCTCCGCCTGGACGCCGCTCGCCCGCGCCGCCCGGCCGCTGCGGGCCGACACCCGCGCCCGCATCCAGGCGCTGATCGGACAGATGACGCTCGCCGAAAAGGTCGGGCAGATGAACCAGATCGCCGGCGGGCGGCAGAAGTCGCTCAACTCGAAGCTCGATGCGGCGATGCTGGACCGGGTGCGCAAGGGCGAGATGGGCTCGTTCCTCCATGTCGCGGGCGCGGAGCCGCTGCGCGACCTGCAGCGCGTCGCAGTGGAGGAATCGCGGCTCAAGATCCCGCTGCTGTTCGCGATGGACGTGATCCATGGCTATCGCACGATCCTGCCGGTGCCGCTGGCGCTGGCGGCGAGCTGGGATCCGAAGGTCGCCGAGCAGGCCGCGCGGATCGCGGCGGAAGAGGCCTGGGCAGCGGGGCTGCACTGGACCTTCACGCCGATGGTCGACGTCGCGCGCGATCCGCGCTGGGGCCGGGTGGTCGAGGGTGCGGGCGAAGACGCCTATCTGGGCAGCCGCATCGCCGAGGCGCAGGTCGCCGGCTTCCAGGGCGCGGACCTGGGCAAGGGCATGCGGATGATGGCGTGCGCCAAGCATTTCGTCGGCTATGGCGCGGCCGAGGGCGGGCGCGACTATGACAGCGCCGAGGTGGGGCCGCGCACGCTCAACGAAGTCTATCTGCCGCCCTTCCATGCCGCCGCGCGGGCCGGCGCGGGCAGCTTCATGACCGCGTTCAACGCGCTCGACGGCGTGCCGATGACCGCCAATGCCGATCTGGTGCGCGGCTTCCTCCGCGCCCGCTGGAACTATCAGGGGCTGGTGGTGAGCGACTGGAACGCGATCCGCGAGCTGGTCAACCACGGCATCGCCGCCGATGCGCGCGAGGCCGCGGTGCTGGCGCTCAAGGCCGGCGTCGACATGGACATGGCGAGCGGCAGCTACGCCACCTACCTCGCCGAGGCGGCGACCGCCGATGCGACGCTGGTCCCGCTGATCGACGAATCGGTCGGCCGCATCCTCGCCGCCAAGGCACGGCTCGGGCTGTTCGACGATCCCTATGGCTTCGGCGACCCGGCGCGCGACAAGGCGCCGCTGCGGCGAACCGAGGCCCGCGACCTTGCGCGACGCTCGGTGGTGCTGTTGCGCAACGAGGGCGCGGTGCTGCCGCTCAAGGCCGGGGCCAAGCTCGCGCTGATCGGCGCGCTGGCGGACGATGCGTCGTCGGCGATCGGTTCGTGGCGCGCGCGGGGGCAGGCAGCCGATGCGGTGACGCTCAAGACGGCGCTGGCGGGCGCGGAATACCAGCCGGGTACCGATGTCGCGGCGGCGGTGGAGGCGGCGAAGCGGGCCGACATCGTGCTCGTCGCGATCGGCGAGGATTTCGACCGCACCGGCGAGGCGCGCAGCTATGCCGAGATCGGCCTGTCGCCCACGCAGGCGGCGCTGCTGGAGGCGCTGAAAGCCACCGGTAAGCCCATCGTCGCGATCCTGATGGGCGGCCGCCCGCTCGCGCTCGAACGCGAGCTGACCGGCGTGCCCGCGGTGCTGCAGACCTGGCTGCTCGGCATCGAGAGCGGCCCCGCCATCGCCGAGATCCTCACCGGCAAGGCCGCCCCCGCCGGTCGCCTGCCGATCGGCATGCCGCGCAGGACCGGCCAGTCGCCGCAAAGCTATGCGCATCTGCCCACCGGCCGCCCGGCCAATCCGGACCTCGCGGTGGACAGCGCGCGCTATCATGACACCGAGATCGGCCCGCTCTTCGCCTTCGGCCACGGCCTTACCTATGGCGAGATCGCCTATGGCTCGCTGGCGCTGAGCGCCGACACGCTGGTGCCCGGTGGCCGGATCACCGCATCGGTGCAGGTCACCAATCGCGGCGCGATGGCGGTGGAGGAGGTGGTGCAGCTCTACGCCAACGATCCCGTCGCTACGGTCTCGCGGCCGGTGGCGGAGCTGCGCGGGTTCGCGCGCGTGGCCCTGAAGCCGGGGCAAAGCCGCACCGTCCGCTTCACCCTTAGCCCCGAGCAGTTCGCTTTCTGGCGTGACGGCACATGGATCGTCGAGCCCGGCGAGATCCGGCTGATGGCGGGTGCTTCGTCGGCCGACCTGAAGAGCGAGGCGAAGTTCCGCATCACCGCCGGTGCGGAGGGGCAGGCGCCTGCCGCCTCGCTTCCCACCAAGGTGGAGATCGCATGATGGGCGAGCCCTGGCACACGCTGGCGATCGTCGCCGGCAGCATCGCGGCGGTGATCCTGCTGGTGCTCCGCCTCAAGCTCCAGCCCTTCGTCGCGCTGCTGCTGGTGGCGCTGGCGACCGGCCTCGTCTTCGGCAACGATCCGCTGGCGGTGATCGCCGCGATCCGCAAGGGCACCGGCGAGGCGCTCGGCTTCGTCGCGGTGGTGATCGGGCTTGGCGCGGTACTGGGCGGGATGCTGGAGGCATCGGGCGGCGTGCAGGCGATCGCACGGCGGCTGCTCGACCTGTTCGGCGAAAAGCGCGTCCCCTGGGCGCTCACCGCGATCGGCATCGTCGTCGGCGTGCCGCTGTTCTTCGACGTCGCCTTCATCATCCTGGCGCCCTTGCTCACCACGCTGGCGGTGCGGGCGGAGCGACGCGTCACCTATTTCGCGCTGCCGCTGCTCGCCGGCCTGATGACGATGCACGCGCTGCTGCCGCCGCATCCGGGGCCGGTGGCGGTCGCCGAGCTGCTGCACACCGATTATGGCCGCATGGCGCTCTATGGCCTGATCTGCGGCATTCCCTCGGCGATCCTCGCCGGACCGGTGTTCGCCAAGCTGGCGCATGGTGCGCCCGGCTATGGCGCGATCGGCGCGCCGCCGATGCTCGACGAGGGGGCGCCGCAGACGGGTGCGGTGGGCTTCGCCCCCGCGCTCGCCGCGATGCTGCTGCCGCTGGCGCTGATCCTGATCGGCACCGTCGCGGGCGAGACGATGGTGCCGGGGCTGGCGCGCTCGACGCTGGTGTTTCTCGGCCACCCCTTCACCGCGCTGGTGATCGCGGTGATCGGGGCGATGGCCTGGCTGCGGCTGGTGGCGGGTGCGCCGTTTGAGGCGCTCTCGAAGATCAGCACGCGCGCGCTGGAGCCCGCCGGGCTGATGGTGCTGATCATCGGCGCGGGCGCGGCGTACAAGGAAGTGCTGATCGAATCGGGTGCGGGCAAGCAGATCACGATGGCGGTGGAGGCGGCGCAGGTTTCGATCCCGGTCTTCGCCTTCCTGCTCTCCGCCTTCGTGCGGGTGGCGCAGGGCTCGGCGACCGTCGCCATGGTCACCGCCGCCGGGCTTGCCGCGCCGCTGATCGGGGCGGCCGGGCTGGGGCCGGACCGGATCGCGCTGGTCACCGTCGCGATCGGATCGGGCGCGACCATCGCCTCCCATGTCAACGACACCGGCTTCTGGCTGGTGAAGCAATATCTCGGCCTCACCGAAGCGCAGACCTTTCGCAGCTGGACCATCGGTGCCACCATCGCGGGACTGACCAGTTTCGCCATGGCGTTGCTGCTATGGCCGTTCGTCTGAGGGGATCCTGACCATGTTCGCCACCACCCGCCGCACCCTGCTGGGCGGCCTCGCCGCATTGCCGCTGCTGCCGGGCATCGCGCGCGGGGCGGGGCCGGGGACGATCACCCGGCTCGATCCCGAACTCGACACGCTGCTCGATGTCGAATCGCCGCTCGAGGTGATCGCCAGCGGCATCCAATGGGCCGAAGGGCCGGTGTGGATCCGCGACGGCGCGGTGACCGGGGGTGCCTCGGGCGGGGCGAGCGCGTTCGATCGCAGCTATCTGCTGTTTTCCGATGTGCCGGCGAACATCGCCTATCGCTGGGACGGCAAGGAGACCAAGCCGTTCCTGGTGCCCTCCGGCCTTGCCGGGCCGATCCCCAAGGGCGTGCGCGAGGCGGGATCGAACGGCATGATCCAGGGCCGCAAGGGCGAGCTGCTGATGGCGGACAGCGGCACGCGGGCGATCGCCGCGGTCGATCTGGAGACCAGGGAAAAGACGATCCTTGCAGGCATGTACGAGGGCAAGCGGTTCAACAGCTGCAACGATCTGGTGCAGGCGAAGAACGGCGCGATCTATTTCACCGATCCGCCCTATGGCTTCACCGAGGGGGACAGCTCGCCGCTCAAGGAACTGCCGTTCAACGGCGTGTACCGGCTGGATACCAACGGCACGGTGCATCTGATCGAATCGAAGCTCACCCGGCCGAACGGCATCGGCCTCTCGCCGGACCAGCGGACGCTCTATGTGTCGGTCTCGGACGATGCCGCGCCGTTCACCTGGGCGTATAGTCTGGGGGACGATGGGCTGGCGACGGGCCGCAAGATCTTCCTCGATCACCGCGCGGGTACCGCGGCGGGGCTCCAGGGCCATGCCGACGGCATGAAGGTGGCGGCGAGCGGGCATCTCTATGCCAGCGGCCCCGGCGGCATCCATGTCGTGGCGCCGGACGGGCGCCGGCTGGGCCTGATCTCCACCGGCAAGAAGGCGGCGAACTGCTGCTTCGGCGAGGACGGCAAGACGCTGTTCATCACCTCCAGCGACGAGGTGTTCCGCCTGCGCCTGCGCGCCTCCGGCTGGTAAGCGGCGCAGGCCGGGCGTAGAGCCGGGGCGATGTCGACCCCCGAAGCCATCCCCGCCGCCACCGTGATCGTGATGCGCGAGGTGGCCGGCGGGCCGCCGGAGCTGCTGATGGTCGAGCGCTCGCGGGCGATGGCGTTCGCGGGCGGGGCGCTGGTGTTTCCCGGCGGGCGGATCGACCCGGGCGACCATCTGCTCGCCGACAGCCATGACGATGCCGCCGCCCGAGTCGCGGCGATCCGCGAGACGATCGAAGAGGCGGGGCTTGCGCTGGGGCTCGACTGCGATGCCGCGACGCTGGCGGCGATGCGGGGTGAGCTGCACGCAGGCAGGCCCTTCGCGCAGCTGCTGATCGAGTCGGGGCTGGGCCTTGATCTCAACGCGCTGGTGCCGTTCGCCCGCTGGCTGCCTCATGGCCTGCCCCACCGGGTGTTCGACACCCGCTTCTACCTCGCCCGCGCGCCTGAGGGCGCTGCGCCGCAGGTCGACGGCAGCGAGAATGTCCGGCTGTGCTGGATCACCGCGCAGGGGGCGCTCGACCTGGCCGACCGGGGCGAGGCGATGGTCATCTACCCCACCCGCCGCAATCTGGAACGGCTGGCGCTGTTCGACGGTTTCGAATCGGCGATGGCCCATGCCCGTAGCTTCCCGGTCGAGCCGATCACCCCGTTTGTCGAGTCGCGCGGCGGCGTCGACTGGCTCTGCATCCCCGAAGGGCTCGGCTACCCCGTCACCGCCGAGCGGATGGACCGCGCGGTGCGCGCGTGAAGGCGCTGAAGCAGACGGTGTGGGTGCTGTTCGTCTTCGCGCTGATCGCGGGCGGCGCGCTGCTCCTGCTGATGTGGACGCGCAGTCGCCCGCAGGACGTGCCCTGGACCCCGCTCGACCTGTCGCAGCCGATCGGCGCGTTCACCGGCCGCAAGCTTGCCGGGTTGGGGGCGGACGACGGCCAGTGCCGCGCGCTGCTGACCCGCGCGGGTGTGCGCTACGAGAAACTCGCGCCGGTGCAGCGGCAGGGGGAATGCGGCTATGCCAACGGGGTGCGCTTCACCGAGGGCGGCGCGCGGACGATCGCGTTCAGTCCCGCCTCGCTCGGCACGGCTTGCCCGGTGGCGGCGGGGCTGGCGCTGTGGGAATGGGATATCCTCCAGCCCGAAGCGCAAAAGCATTTCGGCATGCGCGTCGTGCGAATCGAGCATTTCGGCACCTATTCGTGCCGCCGCATGTACGGCCGCACCACCGGCGACTGGAGCGAGCACGCGAAAGCCAACGCGGTCGACATTGCCGCCTTCGTGCTGGCGGACGGGCGGCGAATCAGCGTGCTGAACGACTGGAAGGGGGAAGGGGACAAGCCGGCCTTCCTGCGCGCGGTGCGCGACGGCGGGTGCCGGCTGTTCGCGACGGTACTGTCGCCCGACTATAACGCCGCCCACCGTGACCACCTCCATCTCGACCAGGCTGCACGCGGCGAGATGGGGTGGCGGGCCTGCCGCTGAGCAAGCTCAGTTCGGCAGCGCGTTGGTGTCGATCTTCTCGACCCATTGCGGGAAGAAGCTCGGCTGGCGGTTCGACCAGCCAGAGGCGGTCGCCGCGGCTTCGCTGATCGACTGAAGCAGCTTGCGGCGCAGGTCCGGATGGAGGTGCGGCAGCGCGGACGCCGAGCAGAAGGCTGCCGGCAGCCACGGCCGCACTTCCGCGCCCAGCAGCCGCTCGTAGAGGAAGCGATAGGCGGAGAAGGTGGTCAGCCGGCCCTGGCCGAGATCGAACGCCGAAAGCGTCACCAGCGGCGCCATGAACGGTTCGATTCCGCCCAGATCGCTGTCGTTCGGCATCATCGCGCGAACGTCCTTGAGGCGCTCGTAGATACGTGCCTGGGCACGGATGCTGGCGGCCTCGACGACGTCGCGCGACCAGCGCGACAGGGCATCGTCGCGCTCCAGCCCCACGTCGAGCGACCGGCGCACATAGCGCTGGGTGCCGGCGGCGAAGCCTGCGAATTCCTTCATTTCTGCCAGCGTCATCGCGCCTTCGGCCGGTTTTGCTCGTGAAGCCATCGTACGTCTCCCGCTCGGTTCCTTTTGGCCCGTGGGATGGGATCATGCTCCGCACTGGTTAACGCAGAGCTTAATGACCCCCTCCGTATCCCCACGAGCATTGGAACCTAAAATGTGCTGCGACGCAACATTGGTTTGCGACGAATGGATGACGCTAAGGGATCTTCCTTAGGCGTCTGATTTGGTGCCGTATTTTCCCGTAGAGGAGCGCGGCCCTTCCAGCATGGGCAATTGGATGCACATTGCGGGGCGAAATGGCGCGCGAGGATGGTTCCCGGCGTTCAGAAACGGTTCAGCGCGCCTCGTCGGCCCATTCCAACGGTTCGTCGGATCGGCGAACCGCAGGGCTGTACGGGCGTCCTATAGTTTGGCTAGCAACCCTCAACCACTTCCTTTCCTGACCGGGGGGTCCAAAGATGTTCACTCGTTTCGCAGCGCGTTTTGCGCTGATGGCGGCGTGCGCCCTGATGACTGTCGTTCCCGCTCAGGCGAAGGGCACCTTCTGGCAGTGCGTCACGTTCGCGCGGCAGGCCTCGGGCGTCGAGCTTCGCGGCAACGCCTGGACCTGGTGGGACCAGGCCGCCGGCCGGTACCAGCGCGGCGAGACCCCCAAGGTCGGTGCGGTGATGTCGTTCCAGCGCACCGCCCGCATGCCGATGGGCCATGTCGCGATGGTGTCGCAGGTCGTCAGCGCCCGTGAAGTGCTGCTCACCCACGCCAACTGGTCGACCCCCGGCGCCGTCGAGCGCGATGTCCGCGCCGTCGACGTTTCGCCCAATGGCGACTGGAGCGAAGTCCGCGTGTGGTACGGCCGCACCGGCGGCCTCGGCGTATCGGCCTATCCGGTCAACGGTTTCATCTATCCGGGTTCGACGCCGGCGAACGACTGGGCGAATGTCCAGATCGCCTCGCTCAGCCTGCCGGCGCTGACCCAGGTCGCGTCGAACTGATCAGGCCCTCGGCGTGAAGCGCAGCGCCACCCCGTTCATGCAGTAGCGCTTGCCCGTCGGCTTCGGCCCGTCGTCGAAGACATGGCCGAGGTGCCCGCCGCAGCGGCGGCAACGTACTTCGGTCCGCTCCATCCCCAGGCTGCGATCGCTGCGCGTGACCACCGCATTCGCCAGCGGCGCATAGAAGCTCGGCCAGCCGGTGCCGCTGTCGAACTTGGTGGCGGAGGCGAACAGCGGCAGCGCGCAGCCGGCGCAACCGAACACGCCCGAGCGATGCTCCTTGTTGAGCGGGCTGGTGAAGGGATATTCGGTGCCGCCGTTCCGCAGCACGTTATAGGCAGCCGGGCTCAGCTGCTTCTTCCATTCCGCGTCGGTCCGCTTGAACGGAAAATCCGGCAGCGGCGCGGCGGGCGCATTGCCGCACGCGAGCAGCGGCAGCGCCGCGCCGGTGGCTGCGGCAGTGGCAAGGAACTGGCGGCGATTGATCGGCATGGCGAACCTCTCTGCGGAATGGCGTCGATATAGGTTCGGATGCGCGTCCCGAAAGGTTGCGGCGTCCCGCCCTTTTCTCGGCGGCGGCGCGCCGGAGGCCGGCCTGCCGCCACATGCCGGGTCAAGGATTGATTTCCCGGGGCCAGTGTCACAAGGCTGCAAAGCTTTTGTCACAGGGGGGTGGGGAGCTTGTTCGGCGGGACGTCGGACGGGCTGGTTCGCCGGGAGTCGTTCGAATGCCATCTATCGCCAAGTCGCCGAAGAACGATGCGGTTCGGGGTGCGGTGCACCGCCATGAGCATCTTTCGAAGGAGGGCATTCTCGAACGCGCCTTCACCTTCGCCTTCCGAGGACTGGTCTATGCCCAGATCTGGGAAGATCCGGTGATCGACATGGAAGCGCTGCAAATCACGCCGGACAGCCACATCGTCACCATCGCGTCGGGCGGCTGCAACGTCTTCTCGTACCTGACGGCGAACCCCGCGAAGATCACCGCGGTGGACCTCAACCCGGCACACATCGCGCTCAACCGGCTCAAGCAGCAGGCGGCGCTGCGCCTGCCCGACTATGCCGCGTTCCACCGTTTCTTCGGCCTCGCCAACCGGCCGGAGAATATCGACGCGTACAAGACCTATCTGCGCCCGCATCTGGACGACACGTCGCGCGCCTATTGGGAAGGCCGTGCGCCGAACGGCGTGCGCCGGATCAACGGCTTCAAGACCGGCTTCTACCGCCAAGGTCTGCTCGGCCGGCTGATCGGCTTCGTCCACTGGCTGGGGCACCGCTACGGCATCGATCCCAAGGAAATCCTGGCGGCGAAGACCATCGAGGAGCAGCGCCACATCTTCGAGACGCGCTTCGCGCCGTTCTTCGACAAGAAGCTGCTGCGCTGGATGGTCGACCAGCCGGCCGCCCTGTTCGGCTTCGGCATCCCGCCCGCGCAGTACGACCTGCTCAAGGTGGACGACCAGGAAGGCATCACCGGCGCGCTGCGCAGCCGCCTGCGCAAGCTCGCCTGCGATTTCGACCTGAAGGACAATTTCTACGCCTGGCAGGCGTTCGGCCGCGGCTATGGCGAGCATGAGGGCGCGCCGCTGCCGCCCTATCTCGAGCGCAAGCATTACGAGGCGGTGCGCGACCGCGCCGACCGCGTCGAGATCCGCCACACCAACTATGCCGACTATCTCGAATCGATGCCGGCCCAGTCGCTCGATCGCTACATCCTGCTCGATGCGCAGGACTGGATGACCGACGAGCAGCTGACCCGCATCTGGACCGAGATCACTCGCACCGCCAAGCCCGGCGCGCGCGTGCTCTACCGCACCGCCGCCGTGCCGGACGTGGTCCGCGGCCATATCCCCGACGAGCTGATGAACCAGTGGCAATATGAGGACCAGGCCAAGCTCGACGACTGGACGCGGCGCGACCGTTCGTCGGTGTACGGCGCGACGCACGTCTGGACGCTGAAGCCGCACGCATGAGCGGGCATGCCGGGACGGGCGACCAGAAGGGGCTGATGGACGCGACCTACGCGCTCCATCGCCACTTCTACGATCTCACGCGCAAATTCTATCTGCTCGGCCGCGACCGGCTGATCCGCGAGCTCGCGCCGCCGCCCGGCGGTACGGTGCTCGAGGTCGGCTGCGGCACCGCGCGCAACCTGATCGTCGCGGCCAAGCGCTGGCCCAATGCGCGCTTCCACGGCTTCGACATCAGCGAGGCGATGCTCGACACCGCGCGGAAGTCGGTGGCGAAGCACGGGCTATCGAGCAAGATCACGCTGGCGCAGGGCGATGCCGGGGCGTTCGACGTGCACGCGCTGTTCGGTCTCGAACAGGTCGACCGCGTGTTCATGAGCTACACGCTGTCGATGATCCCGCCCTGGAAGGAAGCGATTACGCTGGGCGCCAGGGCGCTGGCGCCGGGCGGCAGCCTGCACATCGTCGATTTCGGGCAATATGAGCGGCTGCCGGGCTTCGCCAAGCGCTTCCACTTCAAGGAACTCAACGCCTTCCACGTCTATCCCCGCGCCGATCTGCGCGCGGTGGTGGAGTCGGTCGCCGCCGAGCTGGGAATGACGGCCGAGTTCCGCTCGTCTCTGCGCGGCTATACGTGGAGCGCGGGGCTCACGCGGCAGGCCTGAGCGGTATCGCTTCGGGAGTGCCTGCCGTGCTACACTGCGTGGCATGAACCAGCAGGTCCGTCTCGCGTCCAACAAGGAGTGGGCGTCGCCGTTTACGGCGGACGATTTCCTCCACATGCTCGAACTGGGGGCGTTCGATGGCATGCGGGCCGAGCTGGTCCGGGGGGGAATCGAAAAGATGATGCCGGCCGACTGGTCGCATGGCGAACTCAACGCGCGCCTGATCGGATTGCTGTTTCCGTTGGTGCAAGCGGCGGGGGCAAAGGCTGGCACCGATGTCGTCATCCGCATCGACGCGCACACAGTACGTGCTTTCGATATCGCCATCCTGCGTCCCGGCGCGGTGCCGCAGAAGACGTTGCGGGGCGAGGAGGTGCTCTTCGCCATCGAAGTCGCGGAGACGACGCAGAAGCGCGACCTCGGCGAGAAGCGCGAAGAATATGGAAGGGCGGGTGTTCCGGCCTACTGGGTGGTCGACATCGTCGCCCAGGTCACCCACTGCTTCGTGTTGGACGCAAGCGGTAGCTCGTATGGCGAGGCCGTCATTGTCCCGTTCGGCCGGCCGATGGACGTGCCCGGCCTCGGCGGCCAGATTACCCTCGACTGACGGCGCTCACGCCGCCAGCCGCAGCTCCAGCCGGCCCCAGATCTCGACCAGCGCATCCACCAGCTCGCGCATCATCGCTTCGTCATGCGCGGGGCCGGGGGTGAAGCGCAGTCGCTCGGTGCCGCGCGGGACGGTGGGGTAGTTGATCGGCTGGACGTAGACGCCGTATTCGGCGAGCAGCACGTCGCTGATCTTCTTGGCCTTCACCGGATCGCCGACCATCAGCGGCACGATGTGGGTGGTCGACGGCAGCACCGGCAGCCCGGCATCGGCCATCAACTGCTTGAGCGTCGCGGCGGCGGCCTGCTGGCCGTCGCGCTCGATGCTCGATGCCTTGAGGTGCCGCACGCTCGCCAGCGCGCCGGCGACCAGCACCGGCGACAGCGAGGTGGTGAAGATGAAGCCCGGCGCATAGCTGCGGATCACGTCGATGATCACCTGGTCGGCGGCGATATAGCCGCCCATCACGCCGAACGCCTTGCCCAGCGTGCCCTCGATGATCGTCAGGCGATCGGCAAGGCCTTCGCGATCCGAAATGCCGCCGCCGCGCGGGCCGTACATGCCGACGGCATGGACCTCGTCGAGATAGGTGAGCGCATTGTACTTGTCCGCCAGATCGCAGATCTCGGCGATCGGGGCGATGTCGGCGTCCATCGAATAGACGCTCTCGAACGCGATCAGCTTCGGCGCCGCGGGATCGTCGGCGGCGAGCAGTTCCTCGAGATGGGCGACGTCGTTGTGGCGCCACACCCGCTTTTCGCAGCCCGAATTGCGGATGCCCGCGATCATCGAGGCGTGGTTGAGCTCGTCCGAATAGATGATGCAGCCCGGCATCACCTTGGCGAGCGTCGCCAGCGTCGCCTCGTTCGAGACATAGCCCGAGGTGAACAGCAGCGCGTTTTCCTTGCCGTGCAGATCGGCCAGCTCGCGCTCGAGATCGACGTGATAATGGGTGTTGCCGCCGATGTTGCGGGTGCCGCCGGAGCCGGCGCCGACATCGTGCAGCGCCTCTTCCATCGCCTCGATCACCTTGGGGTGCTGGCCCATCGCGAGATAGTCGTTCGAGCACCACACCGTGATCGGCTTCGGCCCGTTATGCCCGGCGAAGCAGCGCGCATTGGGGAACATCCCCTTGTTGCGCAGGATGTCGATGAAGACCCGGTAACGCCCCTCGGCATGGAGGCGGTCGATGGCCTGGGTGAAGACCCGCGTATAGTCGATCGCGGGTGCGGATGCGTCTTGGCGCTGCATGGATTGGTTCTCTACGCCTAACTTTCCCGCAATTCCAGCACGTGAACCACCGTATATGCCCCACGCGGATTCGGGTGCACGGCGGGCGGGATCTGCACCTGAAACATAGGGTGGTGGCGCCCGGGAAGCAGCGGCGGCGCTCATGAAGAATCTTCACCGTACTGATCGAGGATTGCGCAAGATCAGCGAACTGCATCGCTGGTTGTGGTAAATATCGCGTATCGCGGGCGACTCGGGTGCAAGCAGGTCCGCTGCTGAGAGACGTCGGGCTCCCGCTTATGGCCGGAGGGCAGCCAATGGGTAAGAACGACACCGCATATTTCGAAAGGCGTGCCCGCCAGGAGCGCGAGCGCGCGCAGCGATGCGAGGATAGCAGTGCGCGGCGCATCCACGAGGAAATGGCGGATCGCTATACCGCCAAGCTCATCGTTCGCGATCCGCAGGCGGTGCTCGGCGATTTCGCCTGAAGCCTACAGCGTCTCGATTCGACTGAGCCCGTAGCGGGCGAGCGCGGGGGCCAGCAGGTCTGCGCGGTGATCGCGGGCGGTGAACACCGCCCGGCCCGGCGGCTGGTCTTCCGGCCAGCTCTGGTCCTGCGTGAGATGCGCGACGCGGCGCGCGATCCCCGGGCCGCCATCCACAAAGGCCATGCCTTCGCGCGCCGCGGCCCGCAATTCCGGTTCCAGGAGGGGGAAATGGGTGCAGGCGTTGACGATGACGTCGATATGGTCCCCGCCCGGCTGGCGGAAGAGGCCGTCGAGTTCGTTGGCGATCACCTCCGGCGCGATCGCCTCGCCCGCGAGCTTCGCCTCCGCGAGCTCGACCAGCGCGGCCGAGCCGTGGCGCAGCACCGTGCAGTCGCCGGCGAAGCGCGCGGCGAGGTCGTCGACATAGGGCTGGCGCACCGTCGCGGCGGTGCCGAGCACGCCGATGGTGCGGGTGCGGCTGATCTCCGCCGCGGGCTTGATCGCGGGCACGGTGCCGACGATCGGCAGGTCGAGCGCCGCGCGGACATGCTGGAGCGCGATCGTCGATGCGGTGTTGCAGGCGATCACGATCAGCCGGGGATCATAGCGTTCGGCGAGCCGCCCGAGCAGCGCCGGCACCCGGGCGGCGATCTCCGCCTCGCTCTTGGTGCCATAGGGAAACCCTGCGGAATCGGCGACATAGACCAGGGGCGCCCGGGGCAGCAGCGCGGCGGTGGGGCCCAGTACCGAAAGCCCGCCGACGCCGGAATCGAAGAAGAGGACGGGGCGACGATCAACCATGCACCCGCCATGGCCGAGCGGTGCCGCCGCCGTCAACGCGCGCGCGGATCTGCGCCTGCATGCAGATCATTGCGTTCGGGTAAGGGAAACGGCTAAACGCGGGAACGAAAGGGGGCCGCATTGCCCACGGAAGTTCCATGGATGGTCCCCGCGGGGGCCTTGTTGCTCGGCTATCTGCTGGGTTCGATCCCGTTCGGGGTGCTGCTGACGCGCGCCGCCGGGGCGGGAGACCTGCGCCAGATCGGATCGGGCAATATCGGTGCCACGAACGTGCTGCGCACCGGGCGCAAGGGCCTGGCGGCGGCGACGCTGCTGCTCGATATGGCCAAGGGCGCGGTGGCGGTGCTGCTCGCGGCGGCGTTCCTGCCGGGCACCGCTGCCCTGGCGGCGACCGCCGCCTTTATCGGCCATTGCTATCCCGTCTGGCTGCGGTTCCGCGGCGGCAAGGGCGTGGCGACGCTGATGGGCGTGGTGCTGGCGCTCTACTGGCCGTCCGGCCTCGTCTATGCGGCGGTGTGGCTGGGCCTTCTGGCGACGGTGCGCATCTCCTCGGTCTCCGGCATGGCGGCTGCGGTCAGCGCGCCGGTGAGCGCGGCGTTCTTCGGCCGCATCGATCTGGTGCTGATGCTGCTCGCGCTGGCGCTGATCGTGCTGTGGAAGCACCGCGAGAATATCGACCGGCTGCTCAGCGGGTCCGAACCCAGGGTCGGCAGCAAGCGTGGCTGACGGGCGGGAGCCGCGGCTGAGGCTGCTGCGCTCCGCCAATGTGGGCCCCGTCAGCTATGCGCAGCTGATCCGCCGCTACGGTTCGGCCGAAGCTGCGCTGGAGGCCCTGCCGATGCTCGCCGCGCGCGGCGGCGGCCGGGCACCGCAGATCGCCGATGCCGGGGCCGTGCGGCGCGAGATCGCCGCGGTCGAGCGGCTGGGCGCCCGCTATCTGTTCCTCGACGATCCCGCCTATCCGGCGCTGCTGGCCGAGCTGGAGAACGCGCCGCCTGCGCTGATCCTGCGCGGCAATGTCGCGCTGCTGGCCCGCCCCTGCGTCGCGATGGTCGGCGCGCGCAACGCCTCGGCGGCGGCGTGCCGCTTCGCGCGGCAGCTCGCCATCGGACTGGTGGAGCATGGCGCGACGGTGGTTTCCGGGCTGGCGCGGGGCATCGACACTGCCGCGCACCAGGGCGCGCTGGCGGGCGGCACCGTCGGCGTGATCGCCAGCGGCATCGACATCGTCTTCCCGCCGGAAAATGCCGCGCTGCAGGAACGGGTGGCGACGGAGGGCCTGCTCGTCACCGAGCAGCCGCCGGGCACCGAGCCGCTCGCGCGTTATTTCCCGGCGCGCAACCGCATCATCGCCGGCCTTTCGCTCGGTACGGTGGTGGTGGAGGCGGCACCGCGTTCCGGCAGCCTGATCACCGCCCGCATCGCGGCGGAGGCGGGGCGGGACGTGATGGCCGTGCCCGGCTCGCCGCTCGATCCGCGGGCGCAGGGATGCAACCTCCTGATCCGCGAAGGCGCGATCCTGGTCCAGTCGGCCGCGGACATCTGGGAAGCGGTGCGGCCGATCGATCCGCGCGGGGTGCGGGCGCCGGGCGGACGGTTCGGCGCTGCGCCCGGCGAGGATGCCAGCGACGCGGAGCGCCGCAGGGTGGCGGACCTGCTCGGCCCGGTGCCGGTCGCGGTCGACGAACTCATCCGCCAGTCCGGCTGTTCGCCGGCGGCGGTGCAGACGGTGCTGCTGGAGCTGGAGCTTGCCGGGCGGCTCGATCGCCACGCCGGCGCGCGGGTGTCGCTCCGGTAGAGCATTTTCAAGTTGCGTTTACGGTCGACGACTCGGAAAATGCGGCAATCAATGCGCCAGGCTCAGCGCAGGCCGAACGCCTGGAGATAATAGGCGCCGACGCCGTCGCCGATCAGCAGCTGGCCCGGCCCAAGCCGGCCCACCAGATAGGCGGCGCCGACGAGCAGCGACGCGAGCACCGAAACGATCGCAAGCATCGCGGTCCAGCGCGGGCCCGGTGCCGGACCGCCGCGGGCGGCGAGGATCAGGCCGGAAAAGGCGAGGAACTCGAACAGCGGGTAGAAGTCCAGGCGGTAGCGGAAGTTCATGCTGACCGCGCACAGCATCAGCCCGGCGGGGATGGCGAGGCCCAGCGCGATCGCGACGCTGCGCGCGCGATGGGCGGAGGACTGCCGGACCCAGCCCGCGACCGCAAGGCCGCCCAGCACCAGCAGCAGCGGATCGGTGAGCAGGAAGCTGCTGGGCGGCAGTTCCGCCGCGTCGATCCACTTCTGGCGGGTGGCGTCCAACAGCAGCTGCCCGTCGGCGCCGCGCAGCACCCACACCGGCGCGAAATAATAGACCAGGCCGAAGGGAATGCGGTGCAGGTTGAACAGCCCCTGCTCGGCCATCCGCACCAGCCGATCCGGGTACCAGGCGTTATAGTTGTAGTGATGATAGTCGGCGAAGGTGAGCGGATCGCCCCAGCGCCCCAGATTGACGAGCGCGGTCACGCCGCCCAGCAGCAGGAGCAGCAGCAGCGGGGCCGCCGCTGTCGCGAGCCAGCCGCGCAGGTCGGTGCGGTGGCGCAGGCTTTCCACGAGCAGCACGCCGCCGAATGCTGCGACCAGCCCGATGCCCAGCGACACGCGCGTCAGCATCGCCAGCCCCGCCGCCAGCGCCAGGACCAGCAGCGCGCCGCGGCCGAGCCCGCGCAGCTGGGCGTGGATCGCCGCGGCCACGAACAGCGCGCCCCATAGCGCCGCCCAGAAGCAGACCTCCTGGTACAGGCTGAGCCGCAGAAAGCAGACCTCCGCGCCGGAGAAGAGCAGTACCACGATCATCGCCCTGTCCAGCCATGCCGGCAGGCCGGGCAGTTCGGTGCGGATCAGCCGCAGCGTCCACAGCTTGGTCGCGGCCATGCCGACCAGCGCGACGAGGCAGGATCCGATCGTGAAATCCAGCGTCCGCCAGCCGGGGAACAGCGTGAAGGGCAGGCGCAGCAGCGCGGGCAGGATGCCCCAATAGGCCATGACCTGTCCGCCGACCGTGAACCCCTCGCGGCCGACGATCGCCGGATCGACGTCGAACCGCCCGCGGAGGAGGTGATCGAGCATCGAGTTGAAGGTGAGGTCGAGCGGATGCACTTCCCGCGGCACCAGTGCCAGCGCATAGCAGGCCATCACCGCGACGACGGCGAGCAGCAGTGGCCGGAGGCGGCGGATCGGGATGGATCGAAACGACATGCCGCGCCTTTGCCGCCTGGCGGCGCGGGCGGCAAGCGCGGGGCGCGGCGCGACGTTACGGCCGGCAACCACCTGCAAGGTGTTGCATATTCGCCACGCTCGCCAAGCATTTGCGTAACGCTGCGGAAACCTTTGCCCGCTGGCGTGTTACCGCGACTGGAAACCAATCCAATCCAAGGGATGTACTCGTATGCGTTCAGCGTTCATCGTCGCCATCGCGGCACTCGGCTTCACCGCCACGGCGGCCCAGGCCCAGGAAACCACCAGCAGCAACGGCACCAGCTTCCGCGGCATCCGCATCGAAGCGAACGCCGGTGGCGACCGCTTCCAGTCGCAGGGCAACCATAACGACAAGTTCGGCTATGGCGGCACCATCGGCTTCGACGGCCAGATCGGCGATCGCATCGTGATCGGCGCCGAGGGCAGCTACTGGCGCGCCAACGACTGGAACGAGAATTGCTCGGGCGCGAGCGGCGGCACCGTGTGCCACAAGTCGTTCGATGAATATGGCGCGGCGGTGCGCGCGGGCGTGCTCGCCACCCCGCAGCTGCTGATCTTCGCCAAGGGCGGCTATGTCGTCAATGAGCAGCGCAAGCGGCTCGATACGCCGACCGGCGGCTATTATGACCACTTCAACACCAGCGGCTACCAGGTCGGCGGCGGCGTCGAATATTCGCTGAGCGGCGAGGATGCCCGCATGCCGCTCTATGCGAACGTCCAGTATGTCCGCTCGCAGTATAACGACCATACCGCGCGTCAGCGCGTGATGGCCGGCGTCGGTCTGCGTTTCAAGTAAGCGTAGCGCAGTCGAACAAGGGGGTCGGGCGCGGCGAAGGCTGCGCCCGACCCTTTCGCGTGCGGGTCGTCGATACGGCGGGATGACTGCTGGCCCGGCATCGTCTATCGCCTGCGGCCGAAGGGCTCGGGGGAGACGGACGATACATAGTGGCGAATTTCTGGGCCGAGCCGGAGCCCTGCTGCGTGCCCATCCGCTCCCCGCCGCGCTGGCGATCGTGGCGATGGCGCTACCCTGGATCGCGATCGATGCTACCGGATCAGACCAACGATTGGGGCTGCTCTCGTCGCTGGTCGGCGTCTTTGCCCAGTTCCTGCTCACCAGCGCGCTGCTGCGGCGTGAAGGCGCGCATCATGCGTGGGGGCAGCCGGGCAGGGCGGGTGCGTTCTTTTTCGCCGGGATCGTCACCGGCCTCGCAATTGCCGCCGGGATGCTGCTGCTGATCCTGCCGGGCTTGTACCTCTACGCCCGCTGGCTGGTGACGGTGCCACTGATCGTCGGCGAAGGCGAGCGCGCGGGAGAAGCACTGCGCGCCAGCTGGCGCCGCATGGCACCGCACCTTCGGCCGGCCATCGTGGCGGTTGTCATCGTGCTCGCGCCCGGCGCGCTGGCCCTTGCCTTTCCGCTGATGGCATTCCCGGAAGATGCGCCAATGCCGATCTGGGCGGTGGTGGCGGTGGACCTGCTGATGGCGGGATGCATGGTTGCGAGCTGGTACCTCGCCGTCGCCGCGCATCTGCTGGTGCAGGCAGCGCCCCGCGCGCCGGCGACGCCGTAGACAGCCGGTACGCCGGGGGTGGCAACGCGCCCGCCGCCCCCTACATGCCGCTCGCAATACCCTCCCGAGGAGACACAAGCATGGCCGACGCCCCCGATCCCGCGAATAATCTGCCCGCCGGTTATGTGCCGCCCCAGGTGTGGGAATGGGCGCCGGGCAATGGCGGCCAGTTCGCCAACATCAACCGGCCGGTTTCGGGCGCGACCCACGAGAAGGAACTGCCGGTCGGCGAACACCCGATCCAGCTCTACTCGCTCGGCACGCCCAACGGGCAGAAGGTGACGATCCTGCTCGAGGAACTGCTCGCCGCGGGCCATGCGGGCGCCGAATATGATGCGTGGCTGATCAACATCGGCCAGGGCGACCAGTTCGGCAGCGGCTTCGTCGCGATCAACCCGAATTCGAAGATCCCGGCGATGGTCGACCGGTCGGAGACGCCGGCGCTGCCGATCTTCGAGAGCGGCGCGATGATGATTCACCTCGCCGAGAAGTTCGGCGCGTTCCTGCCGACCGATACGGCGACGCGCGCGCAGACGCTCAGCTGGCTGATGTGGCAGATGGGCTCGGCGCCGTTCCTGGGCGGCGGCTTCGGCCATTTCTTCGCCTATGCACCGATCAAGATCCAGTATGCGATCGATCGCTATGCGATGGAGGCGAAGCGCCAGCTCCACGTGCTCGACACGCATCTGGCGAGCAACCGCTACATGGTGGGCGACACCTACACGATCGCCGACATGGCGATCTTCCCCTGGTACGGCGCGGTGGTGCGCGGCGAGACCTATGCCGGGGCGGATGTGTTCCTGAACGCGCAGGAATATCCGAACCTGCTGCGCTGGGCGGCCGAGATCGCGGCGCGCGAGCCGGTGCAGCGTGGTCGCCTGGTCAATCGCGGCACCGGCCCGGAGGACCAGCGGGTTCCCGAACGCCATGCGGCACACGATATAGACGTGGTGCTGGAGCGGATGCGGGCCACCGCCTGAGCGCCACGACGACCGGCACGGCCCCCGCTTGACGCGGTGCGGTGCCGGTCTTCATCCTCGCACGCGTACACGTAGGGATCGGTCGAACCACTTCATGCAGCTTGTCATCGTCGAATCGCCCGCCAAGGCGAAAACCATCGAGAAGTATCTGGGCAAGGACTATCGCGTCCTCGCCAGCTACGGCCATGTCCGCGATCTGCCCGCCCGCGACGGGTCGGTGAACCCCGACGAATCGTTCGCGATGGAGTGGGAGACCTATGCGGACAAGGCGAAGCAGCTGAAGGCGATCACCGACGAGGCGAAGAAGGCCGACCGACTGATCCTCGCGACCGACCCTGATCGCGAGGGCGAGGCGATCAGCTGGCACGTGCAGGAAGTGCTGCGGCTGAAGAAGGCGCTCCCCAAGGAGGTCGAGCGCGTCACCTTCAACGCGATCACCAAGCCGGCGATCCTCCACGCGATGCAGCACCCGCGCGAGCTGGATACCGACCTGATCGACGCGTACCGCGCCCGCCGTGCGCTCGATTATCTGGTGGGGTTCACGCTCTCCCCGGTCTTGTGGCGCAAGCTGCCCGGGGCCAAGTCGGCCGGCCGCGTCCAGTCGGTGGCGCTGCGGCTGATCGTCGGGCGCGAGCGCGAGATCGAAAGCTTCGTCGCGCAGGAATATTGGTCGGTCATCGCCGAGATGGAATCGGACGGCACGCCGTTCCAGGCCCGCCTCGTCAAGTGGAAGGGCGAGAAGATCGACCGCCTGTCGATCGGCGACCAGGCCAGCGCCGAGGCCGCCAAGAAGGCGGTCGAGGAGGGCCGCTTCACGGTGGTCGCGGTCGAGACCAAGCCGGCATCCCGCAACCCGCCGCCGCCCTTCACCACCTCGACGCTGCAGCAGGAAGCCGCGCGCAAGCTCGGCTTCTCGGCCAGCCACACGATGCGGATCGCCCAGGCGCTCTACGAGGACGGCGCGATCACCTATATGCGTACCGACGGCGTCCAGATGGACCCGTCGGCGATCCAGGCGGCGCGCAAGGCGGTGGTCGATCGCTATGACGGCGCGTACGTGCCGGACAAGCCGCGCCAGTATCAGACCAAGGCCAAGAACGCCCAGGAAGCGCACGAGGCGATCCGCCCGACCGATTTCGGCAAGGACCGCGCCGGCTCCGGCGACCATGCCAAGCTGTACGATCTGATCTGGAAGCGCGCGCTCGCCAGCCAGATGGCGTCGGCGCGGATGGAGCGCACCACCGTCGATCTCGCCGACGGCACCGGCCAGCACGGCCTGCGCGCCACCGGCCAGGTGGTGCTGTTCCCCGGCTATCTCGCGCTCTACGAAGAGGGCAAGGACGACGAGGGCGACGAGGACAGCCGCCGCCTGCCGCGGATGAGCGAAGGCGCGTCGCCGGCGAAGAAGGCGGTGAATGCCGAGCAGCACTTCACCCAGCCGCCGCCGCGCTTCTCCGAAGCCTCGCTGGTCAAGCGGCTGGAAGAGCTCGGCATCGGCCGGCCGTCGACCTATGCCTCGATCATCCAGGTGCTCAAGGACCGCGCCTATGTGCGGGTGGAGAAGAACCGCTTCTTCGCCGAGGAGAGCGGCCGCCTGCTGACCGCGTTCCTCGAACGCTTCTTCGAGAAATATGTCTCGTTCGACTTCACCGCCGAGCTGGAGGAAGAGCTGGACGACGTCTCCGGCGGCCGTGCGGCGTGGCAGGCGGTGCTGGAAGCCTTCTGGCGCGACTTCAAGCCGCGCACCACCGAGGTGATGGAGCAGAAGCCCTCCGACATCACCGCGGCGCTCGACCAGTTCCTGGAGCCCTATCTGTTCCCCGCCAAGGCGGACGGCAGCGATCCGCGGCTGTGCCCGAATTGCGGGGTCGGCAAGCTTGCTCTTCGGGGCGGCCGGTTCGGCGCGTTCGTGGCGTGCTCCAACTATCCCGAGTGCAAATACACCCGCCGCTTCGGCCAGCCGGGCGGCGAGGGCAGCGAGGACACCGGTCCCGAAGTGCTGGGTCAGGACCCCGACACGGGGCTCAACGTCGAGCGCAAGTCGGGCCGGTTCGGGCCGTACATCCAGCTCGGCGAGGGCAAGGATGCGGCGCGCGCCTCGATCCCGAAGGATGTCGATCTCGATCTCGAATGGGCGCTCAAGCTGCTGAAGCTGCCGCGCACGATCGGCAACCATCCGGAGAGCGGCAACCCGATCACCGCCTCGATCGGCCGCTATGGCCCCTATCTGGCGCATGACGGCAAGTACGCCCGGCTCCAGTCGACCGCCGAGGTGTTCGAGACCGGCATGAATGCCGCGGTGGTCAAGCTGGCCGAAGCGGCGGCGGGCGGCGGGCGCCCGGCGCGCGGCGCGGCGCGCGAGCCGCTCAAGGTGTTCGGCAAGCATCCGCGCACCGAGGCCGAGATCAAGCTGATGGAAGGCCGCTACGGCGCCTATCTCACCGACGGCGAGACCAATGCGACGCTGCCCAAGACGATCGACAAGGACGCGCTGACGCTGGAGGAAGCCGCCCAGCTGATCGACGCAAAGGCGGCAGCGGGCCCGGCCAAGGGGAAGGCGAAGAAGAAGGCCCCGGCCAAGAAGGCCGCGGCGAAGAAGCCTGCGGCCAAGGCTGCCGCCAAGCCTGCCGCCAAGAAGGCGCCGGCGAAGAAGGTCGCAGCGAAGAAGACGGTGGCGGAGTAAGGGGCTCCCGCTTAGCCGTCATCCCGGCGAAAGTCGGGATCCATTCGCCACCAGGCCTTGGCAAGAGCCGAGACGCTGAAGGCAATGGATCCCGGCTTCCGCCGGGATGACGGAGCGGGTGAAGTGCGTCGTCACTTTGGAGGCAGCCCACGCTTTCGGCTGGCATTTCGCCGCAAAAGCCCCCACATCGCGGCCATGGCGTCGCCACCTCCTTCGATCATCCGCGTCATCGACCTCGAGACCACCGGCGACAAGCCGCCCCTCCATGCCGTCTGCGAGATCGGCTGGCAGGACGTCGCGCTCGGCGCCGACGGGCGCTGGGAGTTGCAGGGCGAGGGCGGTAGCCGCCTCGTCCATCCCGGCCGCGGAATCCCGCCGCTGACCATGGCCATCCACCATATCCGCGACGAGGACGTGGCCGACGCGCCCACTTGGCACGATGTCGCACGGCCCATCCTCGATCCCTGGCCGCGCCGGGTCGCGCTCGCCGCGCACCGCGCGAGCTTCGAGGAGCAGTTCTGCACGCCGGCGCTCACCCGCGGGGCCGACTGGATCTGCACCTGGAAATGCGCGCTGCGGCTGTGGCCGGACAGCCCGGGCTTCTCCAACCAGATGCTGCGCTACTGGCGCCGGCCCGAGGGCATGGAGCATGAACGCGGTCTGCCCGCGCACCGCGCCTTCCCCGACGCCTATGTCACCGCGTTCCACCTGCGCGACATGCTGAACGAGGCAAGCGTGGCCCAGCTGATCGAATGGTCGAGCCAGCCGGGCCTGCTGCCGCGCGTCCGCTACGGCCCCGATCGGGGCAAGGACTGGAGCGAGATTTCGGAGGATTCGCTGGAAGGCTTCCTCACCGATCGCGACGAGGATGTGCGCTTCACGGCGGAGACCGAACGCAACCGCAGGCGCGGCGGCGCGCCGGTGGGGCGGGGCGGATCGACGCAGCGGCTGTTGTTCTGAGCGCATTTCAAGCGCTCGCTCGCGCCGCGCCGTCTCAGCGGCCACCCACCAAAGGTTAGCCCCCTTTGGGGTTCCGCTGGGGCATCGCCTCCGCTAGAGGCCAATCCATGACCAGCAGCGACCAAGCCCCTGCCGGCCGGTTCGACGGCCGCGAGCACCGCTTTGCGCTGCGCGTCTATTTCGAGGACACCGATCTCACCGGTGTCGTCTACCATGCCAATTACCTGCGCTACCTGGAACGTGCCCGATCGGACATGCTCGACTGCGCAGGAATCGACCAGCGCGCCGTGTTCGAGGCGGGCGGCGGGGCCTATGCGGTCGCCGGGATGGACATCCGCTACCGTGCGCCGGCGAAACTCGGCGACACGCTGGTGGTTGTCAGCAGACTGACCCGATTGCGCGCCGCCGCCGTCGATATTCAGCAACGAGTCATGCGGGACGAAACCATAGTCGCCCAGGCAACCGTGGAGGTGGCGTTCGTCGCCCCCGGTGGTCGCCCGCGGCGGCAGCCGGCCGAGTGGCTGGCCGCGTTCGAACCGCTCGTGTGGAAGGAGAGTTAAGCGTCCATGTCGTCCGTCCCAACCGGTGCCGTCCTGTCACCGATCCATCTGTTCCTGGAAGCCGACATCGTCGTGAAGCTGGTCATGATCGGCCTGCTGCTCGCCAGCCTGTGGACCTGGACGATCATTATCGGCTTCGCGCTGAAGGTCAGCGGCCTGCGCAAGGAGATGCAGCGCTTCGAGATCGAGTATCGCGAGGCCGATGACTTCGACGAGTTCCACCGCCGCGCCGCCGGCCGCGACCAGCCGATCGCGCGCGTGTTCGCCGCCGGCGTCAGCGAATGGCGTCGCTCCACGGCCGGCAAGACGGTCGACCGCGAAGGCACGCGCGAGCGCCTGGCGACGGCGATGGGCGCGACGGTGGCGATGGAGATCGATCGGCTGTCGGATCGGCTGAACTTCCTCGCCACGGTGGGTTCGGTCGCCCCGTTCGTCGGGCTGTTCGGCACCGTCTGGGGCATCATGCGCAGCTTCACCGGCATCGCGGCGGCGCAGAGCTCGTCGCTCGCGGTCGTCGCGCCAGGCATCGCCGAGGCGCTGTTCGCCACCGCGATCGGCCTGTTCGCCGCCATTCCGGCGGTGATCGCGTACAACCGCTACAGCCACGCCGTGAACCGTGTCGAGGCACGCCTCAACCGCTTCGCCGACGGCTTCCACGCGACGCTGAGCCGCCGCCTGGAGATGGAGGGCTAAGCCGATGGGCATGCACCTCCCCTCCGGCAAGGGCCGTGGCCGCCGCGCGCCGATGGCCGAGATCAACGTCACGCCGCTGGTCGACGTGATGCTGGTGCTGCTGATCATCTTCATGGTGACAGCGCCGCTGCTGACCGCCGGCGTGCAGGTGAACCTGCCCGAAAGCCGCGCCAAGGCGCTCGACCAGGAACAGAAGCCGGTCCAGATCTCGATCGACGACAAGGGCCAGGTGTTCCTCGACAACGACGCGGTGAGCGATGCCGAACTGCCTGCGAAGCTGGCAGCGATCGCCGCGAAGAAGGGCCCCGACGGCAAGCCAGCCGCCATCTATCTGCGCGGCGATACCGCGCTCGGCTATGGCAAGGTGATGCGGGTGATGGGCGAGCTGAACCAGGCCGGCCTGAACAAGGTGTCGCTGCTCACCGAGCCGAGCGACCAGCGCTGAGGTGAGCGATACCATGGACCGAAGCGAGCGGATCGGGCTCGGCGTCTCCATCGCGGCGCACGCCGCGGTGTTCGCCGCGCTGTCGCTCAGCCTTTTGAAGACGCCGCCGCAGGAGCCGCCCAAGGCGATCCCGATCGAGATCTCGCTGGCCGAGAAGGTGGGGCTGGAAAGCAGCGCCCCGGTGCCGAGCCAGGAGGAGCTGGCCGCGAAGAAGTCGCCGGTCGAGGCGCCGGTGGAGCCCGAGGCCGCGCCGCCGCCGTCCCCGGAGCCGCAGCCGCAGCCCAAGCCGCAACCGGCGCCGCCGCAGCCCCAGCCGGTGCCCCAGCCCAAGCCGCAGCCGCCGCAGCCCAAACCGGCCCCGGCGCCGAAGCCGCAACCGCCGCAGCCCAAGCCTGCCCCGGCCGAAAAGCCGCAGCCGGCCAAGCCCGCCCAGCCCGCCAAGCCGGCCCCGCCGTCCAAGGCTGCGCCTGCCAAGCCGAGCAATGCGCCGTCGCAGAGCGCCGCGACCGGCAGCGCGCGCCGGCCGGTGAAGCCGACCGGCAACCTTGCCGGGCTCGATCTCGGCCGCTCGAACAACAAGACCGCCAGCACCGCGCTGCAGAACCCCGGCAGCAAGGCCTCGGCCGAGGACGTGGCGAGCTTCCGCGGTGCGATCGCGCGGCAGATTCAGCCCTGCGCGAACCGCCAGGTCACCCCCGGGCCGGGCGCCGAGCGCATCCGCGTGCTGCTGCGCGTGAACTTCAATCCGGACGGCTCGCTGGCGGGCGATCCGGACATTACCGGCGTACAGGGGAACGATGCGACCAATGGTCGGTATGTGGAGCGGGTGAAGGATCTGGCGATCGCCACCTTCAAGGGCTGCACGCCGATCCGTGGGCTGCCCGCCAGCCTCTACGCCGTGCCGAGCGGCTGGAAGAGCCTGGCGTTCAGCTACAAGCTGCCTGGATGAGGATGAAGCGATGAAATTCAAGTTTGTGGCACTTGCGACGGTCTGCCTCGCGACTGCGGCCCATGCCCAGACCACGCCGCCGCCGATCGCCAACAGCCCGGAGGCGCAGGCGCAAGGCGCCCAGCAGGCCGGGGCGCAGCCGGTGATCGACATCGTCGGCGGCATCTCCGCGCCGATGCCGATCGCGATCCCGACGATGCCGACCTCGGCGGTGGTCGATACGCCGGCCGGCTCGACCGACGTGCTCGGGCAGAAGCTCGCCGAGATCATCACCAACGATCTGCGCGGCTCGGGGCTGTTCACCCCCGTGCCCCCGGCGCAGCTGCGCACCGTCGCCTTTTCGGAAGTGACCGCGCCCGCCTATGACTATTGGGGCGGCACGGGCGCGCAGTCGCTGGTGCAGGGCTATGTCCGCGCCAATTCGAACGGCACGCTGACGGTGGGCTGCTATCTCTACGACGTGTCGTCGAAGGTCGAGCTGGTCCGCCAGGGCTTCGTGGTGTCGCCGGGCGACTGGCGCCGTGCGGGGCACAAATGCGCCGACGCGATCTATGCGCGCCTCACCGGCGAGGGCCCCTATTTCGACACCCAGGTGGTCTACATCGCCGAAAGCGGGCCGAAGAACCGCCGCCGCAAGCAGCTGGCGATCATGGACCAGGACGGTGCCAACCACCGCTTCCTCACCAACGGCCAGTCGATCACGCTGACCCCGCGCCTCTCGCCCAGGCTCGACGCGATCCTGTACATGAGCTTCGAGCGCGACCGCCCGTCGATCCACATCTACGACCTCAGCTCGCGGCAGGACCGCACGCTGGTCTCCAACATCGCGCTCAACTTCGCGCCGCACTGGTCGCCCGATGCGCGCTGGGTGCTGTTCTCGATGTCGGTCGGCAGCAATACCGATCTCTACCGCGTGCCGGCGAGCGGCGGCACGCCGCAGCGGCTGACCAACTCGCCGGGCATCGATACCGGCGGGTCCTATTCGCCCGACGGCTCCAAGATCGTGTTCGAGAGCGATCGCGGCGGCACCCAGCAGCTCTATGTGATGAACGCGGACGGATCGAACCAGCACCGCATCAGCTTCGGCGGCGGGCGCTATGCGGCCCCGGCGTGGAGCCCGCGCGGCGACCAGATCGCCTTCACCCGCATGGGCGGCGGCGCGTTCCGCATCGGCGTGATGAACCCCTCGGGCGGCGGCGAGCAGCTGCTCACCAACAGCTGGGGCGACGAAGGGCCGAGCTGGGCGCCCAACGGTCGCGTGATCATCTTCTTCCGCTCGGCACAGGGATCGGGCCGCCCCGACCTGTGGACCGTCGACCTCACCGGCCGCGCGACACGAAAAGTGCCGACCCCGCTCGACGGTTCGGATCCGAATTGGGGCGCCGTGCGTCCCTGACATCCAGTAGAAACTCTAACGTAACGAATGCGCGGCATGCGCGACACCCGTAAAAGGAGGATTTCATGACCAAGCTCGTCCCCAGCCTGATGCTCGGCGTGGCGCTCGTCGCCACCGCGGCCTGCTCGAAGAAGCCGCCGAAGGACCTGCCGCCCGCGCCGACCGAGACCCCGACCGCGCCGAGCCAGCCGTACGGCAATGGCGAGACGACGCAGGCGACCCCGCTCTCCGAGCAGTTCCGCCGCGAAGTGACGAGCGACACGATCCACTTCGGCCTCGACCAGTATGACGTCGACCAGGAATCGCGCGCGATTCTCGACAGCCAGGCGAAGTGGCTGGCCGCGCACCCGGCCGTGCGCATCACCCTGGAAGGCCATTGCGACGAGCGCGGCACCCGCGAATACAACCTGGCGCTCGGCGACCGCCGCGCCAACGCCGCGAAGAACTATCTGGCGGCGCAGGGCGTCTCGGCCGATCGCATCACCACGATCAGCTACGGCAAGGAGCGCCCGATCGCGACCGGCTCGGACGAAGCCAGCTGGGCGCAGAACCGCCGCGCGGTCACGCTCGTCCTGAACTGAGGACCGGCGGAAACGCCAAGGGATCGGCCGCCGGGGCGAAGGCTCCGGCGGCCTTTTTCGTGCCCGCCGATGCCGCTTGTCGGCCCCTCCAATTCGATATAAATATGATATCATAATTCAGGAGGGAAAAATGACGGACATACGGAGCGCAACATCCGCGTTGCGGCAGAGCAGCGAACGGGTCGCGCACACGACCAGCGGCTATGGCATGCTGCTGATCGCCTTGGCGGCGCTGGTGGCGGGGGGGCTCGCCTTCACCCAGATCGATCGCCTGCCCGATTGGCTGGTGGTCGGCTGGATCGTCGCGGCATCGCTGGTGCTGCTGTTCGTCCTGTGCGGATTCTACCTGCTCCAGCCCAACCAGGCGGCGGCGATCCTGCTGTTCGGCGATTATCGCGGCACCGATCGCACCACCGGGCTGCGCTGGTCGTGGCCCTGGCTGATCAAGACCAAGGTCTCGGTGCGCGCCAACAACATGATCTCGGACAAGATCAAGGTGAACGATCTGCGCGGCAACCCGATCGAGATGGCGGCACAGGTGGTGTGGCGGGTGACCGACACCGCCCAGGCGCTGTTCGACGTCGACGACTACAAGGCGTTCGTGAACGTCCAGATCGAGGCGGCGGTGCGCACCATCGGTTCGCGCTATCCCTATGACGATTTCGAGCATCAGGAAGTCACGCTGCGCGGCAACCATGGCCAGGTGGGCGGCGAACTGCGTGCCGAGCTGATCGCGCGGCTGCTGGTCGCAGGCATCACCGTCGACGAGTGCGGCTTCACCCACCTTGCCTATGCGCAGGAGATCGCCGGCGCGATGCTGCGGCGCCAGCAGGCCCAGGCGGTGGTCGCCGCGCGCAAGACGCTGGTCGAAGGCGCGGTGGGGATGGTCGAGATGGCGCTGGAGCAGCTCTCCGCCAAGAATGTCGTCGAGCTGGATGACGAGCGCCGCGCGGCCATGGTGTCGAACCTGATGGTCGTGCTGTGCGGCGAGCGCGACACCCAGCCGGTCGTCAATGCTGGCTCGCTCTACCAGTAAGGCCGTGTGGTGAGCGCTCCCCCACCCAAGAAGGCGTTTCCGCTCCGCCTCGATCCGGCGCTCTACGCCGCGATCGAACGGAGCGCGGCGAACGACCTGCGCAGCGTCAATGCGCAGGTGGAGTGCCTGCTGCGCGAGGCGCTGGCGCGGCGCGGGGTGAAGCTCGCCGATCCGGTGCGGCCCAAGCGCGGCCGCCCGCCCAAGGGGTCCCAAGGAGACGAGGAATGACCAAGGATCATGTGCGCGACGGCTATTGGTTCAAGCCCAAGGCATTCGGCTATGGCGCCACGCCGGTGACGTGGCAGGGCTGGCTGATCGTAGCCGGCTTCGTCCTGCTGGTCGGGGCGATTACCCGCTTCGCGCTGCCGCAGCATCCGCTGTTCCTGGTGCTGCTCACGCCCGTCGCGCTCGCGCTTGTCTGGATCACGCGGATCAAGACCGACGGCGACTGGCGCTGGCGGGCCTGAGCCTCAGGCGGCGAGGGCGACGGCCGGCCCGTCGCCCTCGTCGTTGGCGGCCGGGCGGGCGGGGCGCCGGGTGCGCCGGGTGCGGGGCAGGCGACGCCCGAAGCGCGCCGTCATCCAGTGGCGCAGGCCCTGCACCCGCAGCGTGGTGAACACGGCGATGGCGGTTACCGCCACATCCAGCAGGGTGCCGAGTTCGAGCATGCCGGCACCCGCCACGATATCCGGACCGAGCATCGCCAGGAACAGCCTGCCCTCGGCCTCCATCAGCCACAGGATCAAGGCGGCGCCGGCGAGGAGGCACAGGACCAGCAGCACGTCGCCGCGCGACCAGCGGCCGCACCAGCGGGCAGGTGCCTCCACCAGCACGCGGCGCAGGGTACGGCCGACCGGCGTATCGCCGGCGACCAGCAGCGCAAACCAAAGCAGCAACAGCGTCGTCTGGATCATCCCCATACCCCCATCCTTTCGCGTGAAGTTGGGAAGCGGATCGAGGATTGCCAGCACCCTGCGCCGAAAATCGCTTTCTCCGCTGCACTGTTCCGCTTATGTACCGGCCATGCCGCTGCCTGCCCGCACCCTGCCGCCGATCTCCGCCGCCGCCTTCGGGGAGTGCCGCCGATGATCGCGCACCTGCGCGGGGCGCTGGCCTCCAGCGGCGCCGATCATGCGGTGATCGACGTGAACGGCGTCGGCTATCTCGTCGGCGCCTCGGCCAAGACGCTCGACAAGCTGGGCGCGGTGGGCGAGCAGGTCACCATCCATACCGAGATGCTGGTCAGCGAGGATTCGATCCGGCTGATGGGCTTCGCCACTGCCGACGAGCGCGACTGGTTCAAGCTGCTCACCAGCGTGCAGGGCGTGGGCGCAAAGGTGGCGCTGGCGATCCTTTCGATCCTCGCACCGGAGGAACTGCGCACCGCCGTCGCGCGGGCCGACGCGGCGACGATCGCGCGGGCCAACGGCGTGGGGCCGAAGCTCGCCCAGCGCATCGTCAACGAGCTGAAGGACAAGGCCGGCGGCCTCGCGCTGGGCGGCACGGGCGCGGCAGCGGCACCCAGCGGCGGCGCGGCGGCGGACGCGGTATCGGCGATGCTCAATCTCGGCTTCCGGCCCGCCGAGGCGAGCGCGGCGGTGAACGCCGCCAGCGACGAGCTTGGGCCCGCGGCGACGCTCGATGCGCTGGTCCGCCTCGCGCTGCGCAAGGCGGCGAAGTAGGGACCCCATGGAAATCGAAGTATCCGCCGAGGCCAAGGACAAGCGCCTCAACCGCCGCGTCGCGATCACGGTCGTGATACTCTCCGTCGCGACGGGGCTGTGCAACATCAAGGACGGTAACATCGTCCAGGCGATGCAGCAGGCGCAGTCGGGCTCGGTCGACCTCTGGAACGAATATCAGGCGACCAAGACCAAGCAACATCTCGCCGAGACCAGCCGCGCGCAGATCGCCGCCATTGCCCCGGATCCGGCGAAGGTCGCACCTATCCTGAAGGGGCTCGACGCGGATATCGCCAAGTACAAGGCGGAGGCGCCCCAGCTCGCCCGGCAGGCCAGGGCGCAGGCCGCGCAATATGACGCGCTTAACGTGCATGACGACCAGTTCGACGCCAGCGACGCGGCGATCGCCACCGCCATCTCGGTCGCGGCCGTGTCGGCCTTGGCGGAGAGCGGCTGGCTGCTGGCGGTCGCCTGGGTGTTCGGCGGGTTCGGGCTGTTCATGGGGCTGTGCGGCTTTGCCGGCTGGGGCTTTCATCCCGACGTGCTGAGCACGTTGCTGGGATGAAGGGGGCCTTCCTCCGTCCTACCCGCAACGGGGAGGATCTAGAAGCGAAGCGGCGTCGGCAGCGCCTCGCCGGCGAAATGCGCGTCGAGGTTCGCCAGCACCAGTGCCGCCATCGCGCCCCGTGTTTCCTGCGTGGCGCTGCCCTGGTGCGGGGCGAGCACCACCTGCTCCAGCGATCGCAGCGCCTCGGGCACGTGCGGCTCGTCGGCGAACACGTCCAGCCCGGCGCCGGCGATGGTGCCCGTCCACAGCGCGGTGACCAGGGCGTCCTCATCGACCAGGCTGCCGCGTGCGACATTGACCAGCACGCCCGCCGGTCCCAGCTTGTCCAGCACCGCCGCGTCGACGACATGTGCCGTTGCCGCGGTGCCGGGGGCCGCCAGAATCAGCACGTCGCTTTCCTCGGCCAGGCTGGCGATGTCAGGCACGTAGCGCCAGCGCACCGGCTTGGGGCTGCGGGCGGTGTACAGAAGCTCGCGTGCGAACGGCGCGGCGCGTTCGGCGATCGCGGCGCCGATCTTGCCCATGCCGAAAATGCCGATGCGGCGGCCGCTCGCATGGCGACCGAGCGGTGCCTTCCAGCCGCCGCGGCGCACCAGCGCATCGTTCGCGGCGATCCGGCGCTGCACCGCCAGCATCAGCCCGATGGCGAGATCGGCGACGTCTTCGGTCAGCACGTCGGGCGTGGTCGATACCCGGACGCCGCGCGCACGCAGCGCGTCCAGGTCGAGCCCGTCATGGCCGACGCCGTTGATCGCGACGATCTCCAGCGCGGGCAGCCGATCGAGCATCGCCGCATCCAGCTGCAATTGTCCGCCGCCGACGATCGCGCGGGTGGTCGCGGGCGGGGTGCCCTGGTGCAACGTGAAGCGCCGTGCGAGTTCGGCGCGGAGCGAGTCGGACAGGGCAGTCGCAACGTACAGATCAACCATGCGCGCCAGGATGCGCGCTTCGCCGCGGCTTTGCCAGTCCAGCCAATCGACCGGCGCGCGCGCGGCGGCTACAATGTGATTTCCTTGCCATGACCGACACCGATCGCCTCCTCACCGCCGGCCGACGCACCGAAGACGTCGATGCCGCGCTGCGCCCGAAATCGCTCGACGAATTTGTCGGGCAGAAGGCGGCGCGCGAGAATCTCCGCGTGTTCATCGATGCCGCCAGGGCGCGCGGCGATGCGCTGGACCATGTGCTGTTCTTCGGGCCTCCGGGCCTCGGAAAGACGACGCTCGCCCAGATCATCGCGCGCGAGATGGGGGTGGGGTTCCGCTCCACCTCGGGGCCGGTGATCGTCAAGTCGGGCGACCTCGCCGCGCTGCTCACCAATCTCGAGGACGGCGACGTGCTGTTCATCGACGAGATCCACCGCCTCAATCCGGCGGTGGAGGAGGTGCTGTACCCGGCGATGGAGGACCGCGCGCTCGACCTGATGATCGGCGAGGGCCCCTCGGCACGAAGCGTTCGGATCGAGCTGCCGCGCTTCACGCTGGTCGGCGCGACGACGCGGCAGGGCCTGTTAACGACGCCGCTGCGCGACCGCTTCGGCATCCCGGTGCGGCTGCAATTCTACACCGTGGACGAACTGGAGCGGGTGGTGACCCGGGCGGCCGGACTGCTCGGCCTTGCGATTTCGTCCGACGGTGCGCGGGAGGTGGCGCGGCGCTCGCGCGGTACGCCGCGCATCGCCGGGCGGCTGCTGCGCCGGGTTCGCGACTTCGCCAATGTGTTCGGCGAGGCGGTGGTGCATGCCAAGGTCGCCGACGCGGCGCTCAACCGGCTGGAGGTGGACGGGCTTGGGCTCGACGCGATGGACCGGCGCTATCTGATGATGATCGCCGACGTCTATCGCGGCGGCCCGGTGGGGGTGGAGACGCTCGCCGCCGGCCTCAGCGAGCCGCGCGACACCGTCGAGGAAGTGATCGAGCCCTATCTGATCCAGCTCGGCCTGATCGCGCGGACGGCGCGCGGGCGGTGCCTGAATGGGCCGGGGTGGAAGCATCTCGGGCTCAACCCGCCGGCAGGATCGCAGGACGGGCTGTTCGACTGAAGGGGTACCCATCCTACCCTTGGCGGCAGGGCTGTCGCATGTGAGTCCCGGGGGATGTCAGCGCCTCCAAAACCATCGTCATCCCGGCGAAAGCCGGGATCCATTGCCCTGAGCGCTGGGGGAACGAACCGTCCCTTCAGTGCCAATGGATCCCGGCTTCCGCCGGGATGACGGCATCCCTTGGCCATATGCGATTGCCCTGCCCCGCGGGGGAGGATGCGCAAATGGTCAGGCGCCGTGCTCGAAGCCGAGCCGCTCCGGCAGCGGGAGCGGGGTGCCGGCGTGGTGGAGCGTCAGGCCGCCGCCGGTGCTGAACGATCCGATGCACGTCGCCGCCAGCGGCAGCAGCAGGCCGGGCGGCGCGGCGAAGAGCAGCTCGTAATCGTCGCCTGCGGTCGCGGCGGCGAGGCGTGCGTCGCGATCCCGTCCGCGCACCGCCTGATAGTCCGCCGAGAGCGGCACGGCGGCGAGGTCGATCGTCACCGCCAGACCGCTTGCCGCGGCCATGCGGGCCGCATCGATCAGCAGGCCGTCGGACACGTCCATCATCGCATCGACACCGGTGGCGAGCGCCTGCCCCTCGGCGAGGCGCGGCGTCGGCCGCCGGTAGCGGGCGAGCAGCGTCGCCGGGCCCTCGCCCGACTGCGCGACCGCAAGACCCGCGCCGCCGTCGCCGATCGTGCCGGTGACGTAGAGCAGGTCGCCCGGTTGCGCGCCGCTGCGGGCAGGCGCACGGGAGGAGCGGCCGAGTGCGGTCAGGGACAGGGTGCGCGGGGTGCCGGCCGGCGCCTTCACCGTATCCCCGCCGATCAGCGGGCAGGCGAAGGCCGTCAGCGCCGCCTCCAGCCCCGCCAGAAACGCGCCGTCCCAGGCATCATCGCCCGCGAGTGGATAGCCGAGCAACACGCCTTCCGGCACCGCGCCCTTGGCGGCGAGGTCGGACAGGTTCACCGCCACCAGCTTCCACGCGACATCCTCCGCCGGATCGCCCGGCAGATAGTGGACGCCCTCCACCAGCACGTCATGGGTGACGACGAGGTCGCCGAGCACGGCGGTATCGTCGCGCAAGCCCCGCGCGCCGGGATGGAGCGGCAGGTGGCGCAGATAGGCGAGGAACGCGGCTTCGTTCATCCCGCCCGGCACGGGGCAGGCGCGCGCATCAGGCGCGGGCTTCCTTGGCGATCGCGTCCAGAATGCCGTTCACGAACCCCTTTTCGCGGCGATCGTAGAAGGCGTCCGTCACGTCGAGATATTCGCTGATCACCGCGGCGGTCGGCACATCGGGGCGGGCGAGCAGCTCATAGGTGCCGGCGCGCAGGATCTGGCGCATCGGCTTGTCGAGTCGCTCCAGCGTCCAGCCGGTGGTGAGCTTGGCGGCGATGATGCCGTCGATCTCCGCACGGCGCGCATCGGCGCCGCTGACGATATCGTCGAAGAACGCGATGTCGGCATCGGCATATTCGACGTCCTCGATGATCGCGCCGAGCCGGTGCTGGTGGAACTCGTGCAGCAGCGCAGGGATCGAGGTGCCCTCCATCTCGCGCTGGTAGAGTGCCTGGACGGCGCCAAGGCGCGCGGCGGCGCGGGCCTTGGAGCGGGAACGTGCTTGGGGACTGGCCATAATCTTACTCTATCACTTTAGGCGGATCGCCACCGACTTTGCGTGCGCGGGCAGGCCTTCGGCTTCTGCGAGCGCAACGGCAGCGGGGCCGATCGCGGCGAGCCCGGACGGATCCAGGCTCAGGAACGAAGTGCGCTTCATGAAATCGAGCACCGAAAGGCCCGATGCGAAGCGCGCGCGCCGCCCGGTGGGCAGCACATGGTTGGGGCCGGCGACATAATCGCCGACGGCTTCGGGGGTGTAGCGCCCGAGGAAGACCGATCCGGCATGGCGGACCATGTCGAACAGCGCCTCGGCATCGTCACAGGCGAGTTCGAGATGCTCGGGCGCGAGGCGATCGACCAGCGGCATCGCGGTGGGCAGGTCCGGCACGACGATGATCGCACCGTTCGCGTCCCAGCTGGTGCGCGCGGTGGCGCCTGTCGACAGCGTCGCGATCTGCGCGTCCACCGCGGCGGCAACCTTGTCGGCGAAGGCTGCGTCGTCGGTGAACAGGATCGACTGGCTGGTGGGGTCGTGCTCGGCCTGGCTGAGCAGGTCGGCGGCGATCCAGTCGGGATCGTTCTTGCCGTCCGCCACCACCACGATCTCGGACGGGCCCGCGACCATGTCGATGCCGACCACGCCGTAGAGCTGGCGCTTGGCCTCGGCCACCCAGGCATTGCCCGGGCCGGTGACGACGTCGACCGGCGCGATCGTGTCCGTGCCATAGGCGAGCGCGGCCACCGCCTGCGCACCGCCGACGCGGTACAGCTCGTCGACGCCCGCGACATGCGCGGCGGCGAGGACCAGCGGGTTCACTTCGCCGTTGGGTGTGGGCGTGACCATCACCAGCCGGCGCACGCCCGCCGCCTTGGCGGGAATGGCGTTCATCAGCACCGAGCTGGGGTAGGCCGCGCGCCCACCGGGGACGTACACGCCCGCTGCGTCCACCGGCGTCCAGCGCGCGCCGAGGCGGATGCCCTGCGCGTCGGTTTCGTCGCGATCCTCGGGGCGCTGCTTGGAGTGGTAGACCGCGATCCGCTCGGCGGCGAGTTCGAGCGCGTCGCGCAATTCGGGGGTCAGCCCCTCGTAAGCGGCGAGGCAGTCGGCGCGGTCGATCGTCCAGCCCGAGCGATCGAGATCGTGCTTGTCGAACAGCCGGGTCAGGTCGCGCAGCGCGACATCGCCTTCGTCGCGGACGCGCTTGATGATGTGGGTGACGTTGCGCGCGACATCGTCGTCGGCCTCGCGGCGGGCGTTGACCAGCGCGGTGAAGGCGTCGGCGAAACCGGCGTCGGTGGAATCGAGGCGGATCATGCCACGGCCTTTCGGAAGCCGTCCACCAGGGGCACGACTTCGCTGGCGCGCGTCTTGAACGCGGCGCGGTTGACGATCAGGCGGCTGGTCACCTGGGCGATGACCTCCACTTCGACGAGGCCGTTTTCCTGCAGCGTGCGGCCCGAGGAGACGAGGTCGACGATGCGCGGGGCGAGGCCCAGTACCGGCGCCAGCTCCATCGCGCCGTTGAGCTTCACGCATTCGGCCTGCACGCCGCGCGCCTCGAAATGGGCGCGGGTGATGTGCGGATATTTGGTCGCGACGCGGACATGGCTCCAGCCGCGCGGATCGTCCTGCGCGGCGAGCGCCACCGGCTCGGCGACCGAGATGCGGCAATGGCCGATCCCCAGGTCCACCGGCGCATAGAGTTCGGAATAGTCGAACTCGGCGAGCACGTCCGAACCCACAATGCCCAGATGTGCGGCGCCGTGCGCGACGAAGGTCGCCACGTCGAAGGCGCGCACCCGGATCAGGTCGATCGCCGGGTTGTTGGTCGCGAAACGCAGCGCGCGCGAGTTCTTATCGGAAAAGGCGGCTTCGGGCACGATGCCGACGGCCGCCAGCAAGGGCAGCGCCTCTTCGAGAATCCGGCCTTTCGGCACGGCAAGGATCAACGGCTCGGTCATGGGTGCGGGGGCTTTACTTGGGGGGCGCCATGGGCGCAACAGGCGCCAAAGGGAGATGCGCATGGCAACCGAAGCCGAGAACCGCAAGAGTTTTGCCGTCCAGGCGGGCTATTGCGCGGCGATGGACGCGCCGATCACCGCGCGCATCTGTACCGCGCTGGGGCAGGGCATCAGCCGTGCGAGCGAAACCGGCCGGCGCGTGCTCGACTGGCCGGGGGAGCCGGTGGCCGACGCGCTGGTGCTGCGGCTGGTCGGCGGGCTGCACGCGCTGCACCGGCGCGGCGTGCCCGAGCTGCGCCGCATCTTCACCGGCGAGGAGACCGATCCCGGCCGGATCGGCGCGGCGTTCGACGCGGTGCTGTGCGCTTATGACCTGCCGCTGATGCCGTGGCTCTACGGCCCGCCCCAGACCAACGAGGCGGCGCGGTCGAACGGGTTGATGACCGGGCTGCTCCATCTGGCGCAGCGCTACGGCCCGCGCATCGACGTGCTGGAGATCGGGTCGAGCGCGGGGCTGAACCTGATGCTCGGCCGCTATCGCTTCGATCTGGGCGGCGTTGCGGTCGGTCCGGCCGAGTCGTCGCTGGCGCTGCGGCCTGAATGGCGGGGCAGCCCGCCGCCCGCCGTGCCGGTGGAGATCGTGTCCGCACGGGGCGTCGACATCGCCCCGCTCGACCTTGCCGACGATCGCGATGCCGATCGGCTGCAGGCCTATGTGTGGGTCGACGCGGTCGAGCGGCAGGCGCGGCTGGAGACGGCGATCGCCATGCTCCGCGCCGCGCCTGTGCGGCTGGAGCGCGGCGACGCCGCCGAATGGCTGGCCGCGCGCCTTGCCGAGCCGCAGCCCGCGGGCGTCACCCGCGTGCTGCTGCATTCGGTGGTCTGGCAGTATCTGCGACCCGAAGCGCAGGCGCGCATCGCCGCGATGATGGAGACGGTGGGTGCCGCCGCAACGCCCGAGCGCCCGCTCGGCTGGCTGATGATGGCGCCCAATCGCGATCTCGCGGCACAGGAGGTGCGCGTGCGCGGCTGGCCCGGCGATACGCCGATGGAACTGGTCGCGCGCACCCATGCGCACGGCGCCTGGGTAGAGGGGCTGGCGCCGCCCTTCGATACGCAGCCCTATGTCATGCGGGCCCAGGCCGTGACCTCATGAACGGCTGCCTTCGACAGCGCGGCTGAATGTCCGAACA
>NZ_BCYY01000029.1 GCF_001598435.1 Sphingomonas pituitosa NBRC 102491 | reverse complement strand
GCCGCTATAGATGGGCGAGACTTGCGAGCGTGGCCCAGACCATCGCCACCGAAGCCATCATAGCACCGGACAGCGCCAGCACACCAAGTGTCGTACTGGCCCGCTGTGATCGGCGCGCATCCACAATAACGCTCCGGCCACAATAGAACATGTTGCAGACGAGCAGCACCAGAGCCAGCGAGACGAAAATCAGGATCGGCATCACGGGATCATGGACCCGCTCACGAACGGCCGCTAGTGGACGGGAGCGGCCATGGCGGGCATCGGTAGGAAGCCATCGCTCCGCTAGCGAACAAAGCAGCGTGAAGACCACCTTCAATCCAAAACGTGACAGAAGAGGGTGGGTCGGTTCCGCCGCGCAGTCTTACAGCGCACAGCAACAGTTTATGGCGCGTGGGCCGGGGCCTTGATTCGCCGCGCGACGGCAGGCCATGATCGAGAGGTAGACCGGGGGCTGACGAATGGAATGGATGTTGTTGGGGGTGATGGCTCTGGTGCAGGCCGGGGAGGTGCCGAAAAGCGCACTGGCGACGCCGTTGAAGCCAAGGAGCGCACCAGCCGACTGGGTGACGGACGCGGATTATCCGTCCAGCGCAGTCGACAAGGGCAAGGTGGGGAGGGTGCATTTTACCCTGACCGTAGACACGAAGGGCGTTCCGGATGGTTGCTATATCACCGCAACTTCCGGATTTTTGCAATTGGATCAGCATGCTTGCGCCATCCTCCTGAAGCGCGCCCGGTTCAGCCCGGCACGTGACCCGGCGGGGACCCCGATTCGTGCGATATATTCCAACAACTTCGCGTGGACGTCGCAGGACGGTCCGGCGCCGGGCGAGATTCCGCGCATCGATCTCATCGTGGACGTTGCTAAACTGCCGGCCGGATATGCCAGACCCGCGCTGACGCGGGTGCATTTTGCAAAGTCCGGCAAACCGGATGCCTGCCGGATCGAAGTGACGAGCGGTCTTGTCGCGATTGACAAGGTGGCTTGTCAGCAGGTCATGGTACAGGCGCCGGCACCGACACAAGGTATCAAATACGGGCCTCTGTTCGACACGCGGATGGTCCTGGTGACGTTCGAGCCGGTTTCCGCAAGGTGAGCGGCTCGCATGTTGGAAGAGCCTGAGCCCGAATATATGCTGGAGAGGCGGCGATTGCCACTTGCCTCGACGCGGCGAGAAAACGGACCGCCTCCACCGCGTGGAATGTTGATCAGAAAACGTCGGGACCATCCAAGAAGCGGCGCGGGTTTGCGACTGGTGTTGGGCAGTTCCGGACGGTAGTATTTTGAAGGTAAAGCCTAGCGCGCCATCACGATTTCGTTGCGCGCGGCTTGGGTGAGCCAGGCACTGCGGGTGAGGTGGCGCGCGGCCGCTGCCGCATCGATCGCTTCCAGCGTACCGCGGTCCAGCGAGAGGTTGACGCGCACCGCCTTGCCGGCCTTGGCGATATAGGGAACCGCGACGAGAAAGGCACCTTCGGCCAGATCCGCAGCATGGGCTGCGGCGATCGCCGAAGCCTCGGCAGGCGCCACCTCGTCCGCATCCTCGAACCACAGGTCGAGCGCTTCGGCAGCGTTCTTTACGAGATCCTCGATCGTGTCGGCAGCCGAGAAGCAGCCGGGCAGATCAGGGAACGTCAAGCCATAGGCGCTGTCCGCATCCTTGTGCACGATGGCGAAATAGATCTTCACTCTGAAATCCCTTCCGGCGGGCTCAAAGCCAGCCGACTTGCTTCGCGATGGCGCGGGCGGTGCCCGTTGGCAGGTCTTTCTTCGGGTGCGGCACGATTACGGTCTGCGAACCCTTGCGGAATTTGTGGTGGGAGCCGTTCGACGACACCTTCTCCCAACCTTCCGAAAGGAGCTTCCTGACAAGCTGCTCGCTGTCCCGCTCCATGCGCAAATAGATACACAATGCCATAACGCGCATCAAGCAATTGTGTGTATTATTTTGCGCACAAATCCATCCGCCAAGCCTGCTACGGATGGCAGGCCATGGACGCAAGCGAACAGAATGCTTGGGCCGCCAGCCTACCCCGCCGCCAGCGCCGCCCGGATGCCGTCGATCACGAACTGCACCGCCAGCGCCGCGAGCAGCACGCCGAGCAGCCGCGACACCACCGCTTCGATCTTGGCGCCGACGATCCGCATGATCGGCCCCGCCGCCAGCAGCGCGAGCACGCACAGAAGCAGCACCGCCAGCATCGCCGCCAGCACCACCGCCGACTGCTCGATCCCCTTGCTCTGCGCCATCAGCAGCATCACCGAGGCGATCGATCCCGGCCCGGCGATCATCGGCATCGCCATCGGGAAGATCGAGATGTCGACCGGATCCTCGGCCTTCACCTTCTCGGCCCGGTCCTCGCGCCGCTCGGTGCGCTTCTCGAACACCATTTCCAGCGCGATCAGGAACAGCATGATGCCGCCGGCGATGCGGAAGGCGTTGAGGCTGATCCCCAGCGCGTGGAGCAGCGCCTCGCCGAACAGCGCAAAGCCGAACAGGATGATCGCGGCGACCATCACCGCGCGCACCGCCATCGCGCGGCGATGCACCGCGTTGGTCCCCGCCGTCAGCCCCGCGAAGATCGGCGCGCAGCCGGGCGGGTCGATGATGACGAAGAAGGTGACGAAGGACGAGACGAACAGCTCGATCAAATCGCGTCTGCCTCGAGCGGGACCCCGGCATTGCGGTGCGCGGCGACGAGCGTGTTGCGCAGCAGGCAGGCGATCGTCATCGGGCCGACGCCGCCCGGCACCGGCGTGATCGCACCCGCGACGCTCGCCGCGCCGTCGAAGTCGACATCGCCGACCAGGCCTTCGTCCGTACGGTTGATGCCCACGTCGATCACCGTCGCGCCGGGCTTGAGCCACTCGCCCTTGACGAAATGGGGGATGCCCACGGCAGCCACGACGATGTCGGCATGGCGGAGATAATGCGGCAGGTTGCGGGTGCGCGAATGGACGATCGTCACCGTCGCGCTCGCCTTGGTGAGCAAGGCCGCCATCGGCTTGCCGACGATGTTCGAGCGGCCGATCACCACCGCGTCGAGGCCGGACAGGCTGCCCAGCTTGTCCTGCAGCAGCATCAGGCAGCCGAGCGGGGTGCAGGGCACGAAGCCCTCCAGCCCGGTTGCGAGGCGGCCGGCGTTGACCGGGTGGAAACCGTCGACGTCCTTCTCGGGCGAGATGCGCAGCAGCACTTCCTGCTCGTCGATATGCTTGGGCAGCGGCAGCTGGACGAGGATGCCGTCGATGCTCGCATCGGCGTTGAGCTGATCGACCAGCGCCAGCAGCGCCTCCTGCGTGGTATCGGCGGACAGGCGATGCTCGAAGCTCGCCATGCCGGCCTCGCGGGTCTGCTTGCCCTTGGAGCGGACATAGACGGCGGAGGCGGGGTCTTCGCCCACCAGCACCACGGCAAGGCCGGGCACGCGCCCCGCCGCCGCCTCGAACGCAGGAACCAGGGTCGCGATGCGGGCGCGCAGGCCCGCGGCAAATGCCTTGCCGTCGATGATCTCAGCCGTCATGCCCCTCGCCATAGAGGCTGCGGGCGATCTGTTCCAGAGCCGTAGCGTCGCCGGCGATCGAAAGCCGCTTGAGCCGCGACGTTTCTCCCGCGATCAGCGTCACGTCGCGCTTGGGCACCCCGAATGTCTTGGCGACCAGCGGCACCAGCGCGGCATTGGCGGCGCCCTCCACCGGCGGGGCGGCGAGCCGGGCGGCGAAATGCGCCCCCGTCCCCGCCGCCAGCACGTCGCGCGACGCCCGGGGCGTCACGCGCACGGCGATCTCGATTCCGGAGGCCACAGGCCGCCAGGCAGGCACTTAGAGCGCGGCGCCGGCGATCATCAGCGCGATGCGCGGGATCACGATGTTCTGCAGGATGTAGAGGATCAGCAGCACGACCAACGGCGACAGATCGAGCGCACCGAAATCCGGCAGGATGCGGCGGAAGGGGCGGTAGAGCGGCTCGGTGATCCGATGCAGCGCATTCCACACCGCGCGGACGAAATCGCTATGGGTGTTGATGACGTTGAACTGGATCAGCCACGACAGCACCGCCTGGATCACGATGATCCACCAGACGATGTTCAGCAGCACCTGCAGGATCTGCAGCAGCATCAGGCCAATCTGGGTCAATTCACTCTCCGCGGCACCGTTTCAGGTGCGATATAGGATGAAACGCGCGCCGGACAATCAGGCGTGGACGAGCGTGCCTACGCCCTGCCGCGTAAAGATTTCCAGCAGCATGCCGTGCGGGATGCGTCCGTCGAGGATCACCGCCGCATCGACGCCCGCCGCCACCGCGTTGACGCAGGTCTCCACCTTGGGGATCATGCCGCCCGAAATGGTGCCGTCGTCCTTCAGCGCCTGCACGCGCGTTGCATCGAGATCGGTGAGCAGGTCGCCGGTCTTGCTCAGCACGCCGGGCACGTCGGTCAGCAGGAAGAAGCGCTTGGCGCCGCACGCCCCGGCGATCGCGCCGGCCATGGTATCGGCGTTGATGTTGTAGGTGTGCCCGTCCGCGCCCAGCGCGATCGGCGAGACCACGGGGATGAAGCCCGATGCCGCCAGCGACTGGAGGATGGAAATGTCCACCGCCACCGGCTCGCCGACGAACCCGAGGTCGACATGGCGCTCGATGCCCTGCAGCGGATCGGCCTCGCTGCGCTGCACCTTCTCGGCGCGCACCAGCCCGGCATCCTTGCCCGAAATGCCCACGGCCCGGCCGCCGGCCGCCGCGATCCAGGCGACGATTTCCTTGTTGATCGAACCCGCCAGCACCATTTCGGCGATCTCGGCAGTCGCCTTGTCGGTGACGCGCAGCCCACCGACAAAGGTCGATTCGACACCGAGCCGCTTGAGCATCCGGCCGATCTGCGGGCCGCCGCCGTGCACGACGATCGGGTTGATCCCCACCGCCTTCAGTAACACCACGTCTTCGGCGAAGTCGCGCGCCAGCTCGGGGTCGCCCATGGCGTGGCCGCCATATTTCACGACGAAGGTGGCGCCGGCATAGCGCTGCAGATAGGGCAGCGCCTCGGTGAGGGTTTCGGCCTTGGCGAGCAGCGCCGGATGGGGTGCGTGGTCGGTCATCCGCGGCCCTTTAGTGCCGCTTAGCCCTTACGTCCATCGAGAGCGCGTCCCAGCGCCACCGCGCCGGTGATCAGGAACGGCACGAGCACGATCGACAGCACCACCTTGGTGAGCATCTGCCCGGCCATCAGCTCCAGGATCGGACGCTCGCCGAGGAACGAGATGCTGATGAACAGCACGGTATCGACGATCTGCGACACCACGCTCGCCACCATGCCGCGGAACCAGACGAGCCCGCTCGGTCCCGCCTGCCCGCGCAGCTTGTTGAAGATGAACACGTTGAGCGTCTGCGACGTGCCGTAGGAGATGAACCCGGCGAGCATCATCCGCATCCCCTGCCCGACGACGATCGGGAAGGCGGCGATGGCGGGCGGGTACATGCCCTTGTCGGCCGGCAGGATCAGCACCAGCTGGATCAGCGCGGCCGAGACGAGCAGCGGCACGAAGCCCAGCCGTACCAGCCCGGTGGCGATCGCCTGGCCGTGCAGCTCGGCCACCGCGCTCGACAGCACGACGAGGATCAGGAAGCCGAAGATCCCCGCCTCTACCGCCAGTGGCCCGAGTGCTACCTGCTTCACCCCCAGCACGCCCGCCATGCAGACCATGCCGCCATAGAGGATGGCGTAGACGAAGAGCGAGCGCGGGATGGCGAGCTTGGGGGTATCCATCGGCGGTTGCTAGCGCCAAAGCTTGGCCGGTGGAAGATGCCGCGCGGGCCGGGGTGTCCCGGGATGCGTACTGGCGCGCCCTCAGTGACCGTTTGGAAATTCCCGGAAGAGCAAATTTCAAGGCGGCACCGGCCCGCTCCCCCACCCGGCCACCCAACGGCAGTATTCTATGGGTGGCCGGGTGGAGGAGCGGGCCGGTGCCGCGAAATGCGCTGCAGCGCATTTCCAGACAGACTCTCAGTCCTTGAACGGCTTCAGCGTCTCGATTGTGCCGTCAGGACGGAAGGTCAGTTCGGTGATCTTGGCCGACCGGAGGTGGTTCTTATTCGTCAGCTGGGTGTCGTGGTATGCCAGATACCATTTGCCCTGGAACTCGAACACCGAGCCATGGCTTGTCCATCCCTGCACCGGCTCCAGGATGCGCCCGGCATAGGTGAACGGGCCATAGGGGCTCTTGCCGACGGCATAGGCCAGGAAGTGCGTGTCCCCGGTCGAGTACATGTAGTAATATTTGCCGCCGCGCTTGAACGTCCAGGCCGCCTCGAAGAAGCGGCGGTCATGGTCGCCGCCCAGCAGCGGCTTGCCCTTTTCGTCGAGAATCACCGCATCGCGCAGCGGTTCGGCGAGGCTCTTCATGTCGGGCGCGAGGCGCGCAACCTTGCCGGTCAGCGCGGGCTGGTCGTCCTTCTTCAGGTCGGTGTCGCCGGCATTCGGATCGTACTTGCCGGTCGCCCAGCGCTGCAGCTGCCCACCCCAGATGCCGCCCAGATAGAGATAGCTCTGGCCATCGTCGTCGGTGAAGACGGCGGGGTCCATCGAATAGCTGCCCTGGATCGGCTGCGGCTCGGCCTTGAACGGCCCGACCGGCGAGGTCGAGGTGGCGACGCCGATCCGGAACACGCCCTGCTTATCCTTGGCCGGGAAGTAGAGGTAATAGGTGCCGCTCTTGAACGCCGCGTCGGGCGCCCAGGCCTTTTCGGACGCCCAGGGCACCTGCTTCAGGTCGAGCGCGACCGGGTGCACCGTCACCGGGCCGCCGGGGCGATCCATGCTCAGCACCTGATAGTCATGCATCGCGTACTGGCTGCCGAGATCGTCGTCGGGGATGCCCATGTCGACGTCGTGGCTGGGATAGATATAGATCTTGCCGTCGAACACGTGCGCGGAAGGATCGGCGAAGAAAAGGTCCTTGACCAGCGGCTGGGCGAGATAGCGCTTGCCCTCCGGGCTGCGCGCCTCTGCCGACGCGGTGCCGTTCGACGCGGCATCGTTCTGGACCGGGCCGCCGGTGGAACAGCCCGCAAGGAGCGCGAGCGCGGCCGCAGCCGTCGAAAGTTTCAGCGAAAGTCGCAACAGCCTATCCTCTCGTCCTGTCTCGGAGCGGCTTGTGCCGCTTTCCGATAGCGCTACCATCCGACCGGCGTGCCGGGCAATAGGCTTGGCATCGGCTGAGGCGGCGTCCTCGCGCTGAAAGCGATGCGTCGCCGCGCCTTCCCATGCACGCGCTTGCCGGGCCCGCGCGCGCCACTATGGTATCACCCGTCACATTCCGTGGGGGATTCCGCTTCGATGCCGTCCATTCGTTTGCTTTGCACTACCGCGCTGGTCGCACTCGCGGCGCCTGCCCTGCCCGCCGCCGCGCAGCAGGCCCCGGCCGCCACCGCGCCGGCGCCGCTCGCCACGCTCGTCGATCAGGTGAAGCTGCCCTATGAGCAGTTCACCCTCGCCAACGGCCTGCGCGTCATCGTCCATACCGATCGCAAGGCGCCGGTCGTAGCACTTTCGGTGTGGTACGATGTCGGCTCCAAGCACGAGCCCGCCGGCCGGACCGGCTTCGCGCATCTGTTCGAGCATCTGATGTTCAACGGCTCGCAGAACGCGCCGGGCGACTTCTTCGAGCCGCTCAAGCAGGTCGGCGCGACCGATCTCAACGGCACCACCTATTACGACCGCACCAATTATTTCGAGACCGTGCCCAAGCCCGCGCTCGAACGCGCGCTGTTCCTCGAGAGCGACCGGATGGGCTGGCTCACCCCCGCGATCACGCAAGGCGTGCTCGACGAGCAGCGCGGCGTGGTCCAGAACGAGAAGCGCCAGGGCGACAACCAGCCCTATGGCCTGGTCGAATACACGCTGGTCGAAGGCTTGTTCGGCGACAGCCCCTATGGCCATTCGGTGATCGGATCGATGGCCGATCTCGACCGCGCGAGCGTGGACGACGTGAAGGGCTGGTTCCGTGAGCATTACGGCCCGAACAACGCCGTCCTCTCGCTCTCCGGCGACATCGACGCCGCCGAGGCGCGGCCGCTGGTCGAGAAATATTTCGGCCGCATCGCGCGCGGGCCGCAGAGCGCGCTGCCCAAGGTCACCATCCCCACCCTGCCCGCCGCCAAGACGGTGGTACTGAAGGACCGCGTCCCCGCCATCCAGATCACCCGCAACTGGGCGATCCCCGGCCTCAACGATCCCGATGCCGCGGCGCTCGACGTGTTCGGCCAGGTGCTGGGCGGCCTCGCCAGCTCGCGGCTGGCCAACGCACTGGTCCGCGAGGAGAAGCTGGCGGTGAGCGCCTATGCCTATGCCGAAACCTTCTCGCAGGCGGGCACCTTCACCATCGGCGTGACGCTGAAGCCCGGCGTCGACCCGGCGGTGGTCGACAAGCGGATCGACGCGATCCTCGCCGATCTGATCGCCAAGGGGCCGACCGCCGACGAGGTGCAGCGCGTCGCCACCACCAACGTCTCCGCGACGATCAAGGGCCTGCAGTCGGCCCGCGCCCAGGCGGCGACGCTGGCCGAGGGCCTGCTCTATTCGAATGACCCCGGCTTCTTCCGCAAGCGGCTGGAAGAAGTGGCGAAGATGACGCCGGCCAAGGCGCGCGCGGCCGCCGCCAAATGGCTCACCCGCCCCGCCTTCACCATCCGCGTCGAGCCCGGCGACCGCGAGGCCTATCAGGAAGCCGCCGCCGTCGCGCCAGCCAAGCCCGCCGCCGAGGAAGCGATCCCCAAGGGCGATCGCGGGCCGCTGCCCGACGTCGGCCCGATCCGCGACATCCGCTTCCCCACCGTGGAGCGCACTCGCCTCGCCAGCGGCGTGGAGCTGATCTACGCCCGCCAGACCGCGGTGCCGGTGACGCGCATGGTGCTCAGCTTCGATGCCGGCGCCACCGCCGATCCGGACGGGCGGCCGGGGACCCAGAACCTCACCTTGTCGCTGATGGACGAAGGCACGACCAGCCGGAACTCGATCGCCATCGCCGAGGCCAAGGAACGGCTGGGCGCGGAGATCGACGGCGGCAGCTCGGCCGATCGCACCTATCTGAGCCTCGGCGTCCCCAGCGCCAATCTGGGCGGCGGCGTCGAACTGTTCGCCGACATCGTCCGCCACCCGGCCTTCGCGCCGGCCGAAGTCGAGCGGTTGCGCGCCACCACGCTCACCGCGATCCAGTTCGAGCTGAGCAGCCCGAGCGGCCTCGCCGGCCGCGCGCTGCCGGGCCTGCTGTACGGCACCGCCACCCCCTATGCGAAGCTCGCCAACGGCTCGGGCGACCCTGCCGTGGTCGCCAAGCTCTCGCGGGACGAACTGGTCGCCTTCCACCGCGCCTGGATCCGGCCGGACAAGGCCAAGGTGTTCGTCGTCAGCGACCTCCCGCTGGCGCAGGTGAAGGCAGCGCTCGATGCGCGCTTCGGCGACTGGAAGGGCGAAGGGGCGGCGGGCGTCAAGGCGTTCGCGAACAAGCCGCAACAGGCGTCCCCGCGCATCGTGCTGGTCGATCGCCCCAATTCGCCGCAGTCGCTGATCGTCGCCGCGCAGATGACGCCGCTCGATCCGGCAGGCGACCTGCTGGTGCCAGTCACCGCCAACCAGGTGCTGGGCGGCGGCTTCCTCTCGCGCATCAACATGGATCTGCGCGAGGCGCGGCACTGGTCCTACGGCGCCAGCGGCGGGTTCAACTGGCTGGAGCACGCCGTGCCCTATGCAGTGAACGCCCCCGTCCAGGCCGACCGCACCGGCGATTCGATCAAGTCGATCCGCGACGACGTGCGCGGCTTCCTGACGACCAGCGGCATCACCCCGGCCGAGCTCGCCCGCGAGATCGCCGGCAGCACCCGTGAACTGGCCGGGCGATTCGAAACCGCCAATGCGGTGCTCGGCGCGATGCAGCAGAACGATATCCGCCACCGCCCCGACGATTATTACGACAGCATCGCGCAAAAATATCGCGCCATGACGGCGGCCCAGCTTGACGCTGCGGCACGCGGGGCACTCGACGTCGATCGGTTCGTTTGGGTGGTCGTGGGCGACGCCGCCAAGGTCCGCCCGCAGCTTGACAGCCTCGGCCTGCCTGTCGAGGTGATCAGCGCAGCCTCTTTGGCGGGGAAGAGCCCGCCTGCAACCAAGTAACCAGGAGAAACCCAAGATGGCGAATGTGGATGGCAGCTGGAACACCGTGACCAAGTCGCCGCTGGGCGATCAGCAGGCGACGCTCACCGTCACCAGCAACGGTGACAGCTTCACCGGCAACTTCAACGGCGCGATGGGCCAGACCGAGATCAAGGACGGCAAGGTGAACGGCGACACGCTCAGCTGGTCGCTCGACATCTCGGTGCCGATGCCGATGACGCTCACCTGCGAAGCCACCGTGACCGGCGACAGCCTCGACGGCACCGTCACCGCGGGCGCCTTTGGCAGCTTCCCGATCACCGGCACGCGCGCCTGACCGGACGCCGGCAGCCCCGCACCCCGGGGCTGCCGGCACCGCACCGCGCCGTCCGCACGTCTCCGAAGGGGACAGGGCGGCGCCACTGTCATAAAACCGTTACCCAAACGCAACCGAACTGACCGCGTTTCCCCCTACCGGGCTCATCAAACAGAGCTGATCCAGGGGGCTATCATGACATCGCGATCCAAATTGATTCTCGCATCCGGCGCGAGTGTGCTGGCCTGCGTGCTGGCGACCGCCGCAGCCGCGCAGACCGCAACCGCCAGTGAACCGCAGGACGGCGTTCCGGGCGAAATCGTCGTCACCGGCGCGCGCCCGATCGCCGAATCCGAATCGCTCGCGCTGCGCATTCAGCGCGCCTCGGATTCGCTGGTCACCGTGGCGGCCGCGGACGGCGTGGGCCGCCTGCCCGACCAGAACATCGCCCAGGCCGCCAGCCGTCTGCCCGGCATCGCGGTCGAGCGCGACCAGGGCCAGGCGCGCTACATCTCGCTGCGCGGCGCGCCGAACTACTGGACCACGCTGTCGTTCGACGGGATCACCGTCGTCAGCCCCGAGGGCCGCGACGCGCGCTTCGATTCGATTCCCTCGGCGATCGCCTCGCAGATCATCGTCTCCAAGGCGGTGACGCCGGACATGACCGGCGAAACCGTGGCCGGCAACGTCAACGTCATCACCCGCTCGGCCTTCGACTACAGCGGCGCGCACTTCGCCGGAAAGGCCGGCTATGGCATCGCCGAGCTGGGCGACCGCAAGCAATATGAAGTCTCGGCCGTCGCCTCGGACCGGTTCAAGGTCGGCGAAGGCGAACTCGGCGTGCTGGTGTCGGGCAGCTATTTCCAGCGCGGCATGATCACCGACAATTTCGAGACCGATTACGAGCGCGTCTCGCAGGATGCCCGCCCCGGCAACGCCACCCGCTTCTGGGCGGCGGAGGCCGAGAACAAGCTGTACCGCCTCACCCGCCGCAACTGGTCGGCCTCGGCCCGCGTCGACTACAAGCCGGATGACAGCAACACCATCTCGCTGCGATCGATCTACACGATCTTCAAGGACGACGAGGCGCGCGACAATTATCGCTTCGACCTCGACGATCGGCAGGGCGATCTCGTCGCCAACACCGCCGATTGCCCGCGCACGGTGAACGCGACGCCGACCACCTCGGGCTATGCCGATGTCTGCATCGGCAACACGCCGGAGCGCGGCACGATCTACGGCATCGACATCCGCCAGCGCTCGACGCTGCGCGCCTTCCGCCAGTCGATCTTCACCAACAGCATCGTCGGCGAGCATGACTTCGCGCCGGGCTGGCACCTCTCCTGGGTGGGCAACTACACCGAATCGAAGGACGATCGCTCGGTCGTCGGCGAGATCGCCTGGGACAGCCCCCCGACCCGCAACCTGCGCCCCACCGTCGATTACGACTTCAGCGACCCCAACCGCTCGCACCTGCGGCTGTTCACCACCAACCAGCTGAGCGGCCCCACCCGCTATTCGGCGGGCAGCCGCGTCGTCGCGGTCGACAGCTTCACCAAGACGCCGTCGACGCTGAGCGTGCTCGACGCGGTCGACACCACCAAGGCCTATACCGGCCGGCTGGTGCTGTCGCGCGAGACGCGCTTCCTCGGCAGCGAGGCGGTGCTGAAGGCGGGCTTCCAGTTCGACCAGCGCACCAAGATCGCGGACGAGAAGCAGATCCTGCTCACCACCGCGACCCAGCTCACCGCTGTCGGCGTGCCCACCAACTATGCGGACTTCTCGCTGAACGACCCGTTCGCCGGCCAGATCCCGATGGATTACACCTTCCGCTATTTCGATCAGGACAAGATGCGGGCGGTAGCCAATGCCGCGCGCCGCCAGTTCGCCTTCACGCCCATTGTCGACAACAACTATGATGTGCGCGAACGTGTCTATGCCGGCTTCGTGATGGCTACGCTGCGCTATGACTGGGGCTCGATCCTGGGCGGCGTCCGCGTCGAGCGGCTGGAGAATCGTGGCTCGGCCATCGGCACCATCGCGTCGGTCCGCGGCCCGGTGACGGCGGAGTCGAGCCGCACGCTCGCCTTCCCCAGCCTGCACATCAACTACAATGTCGACGATACCAAGAAGCTGCGGCTGTCGTTCAACTCGGGCGCCGCACGCGCCGATTACGACCAGATGCGCCCCAACGTCGTCATCAACGACACCGCCCAGACGATCTCCGGCGGCAATCCCGGCGTGAAGCCCGAGCGCGCCTACGGCGTCGACGGCTATTTTGAATGGTATGTCCGTCCGCAGGGCTATCTGATGGCCGGCCTGTTCTACAAGCGGGTCGAGGACGTGCTGTATCGCCAGTTGCGCAAGTTCGGCTCCAATGCGCTGGACAGCAATGGCTTCGATCGTTCGACCTATGATTTCACCGGTATCACCAATGGCGGCGACGGGCGCATCTTCGGCGCCGAGGCGGCGGCGCAGTTCCAGCTCGAGCCCTGGACCGGCGCGCTCGGCCTGCCGGACTGGATGGGCGGCTTCGGCATCTCGGCCAACATCACGCTGAACGACAGCAAGGTCACCAAGCCCGCGATCGGCACCGCCGTGACCGCGCGCAAGGTGCGCCTGCCCGGCACGTCGGACATGATCTACAATGTCGGCGGCTATTACGAGAAGTACGGCCTGTCGCTCCGCGTCCAGTACCAGCGCCGCAGCGACTGGCTCGACACCATTGCCGACGACCTCACCGATGCCGGCGACACCTATTGGTCGGCGGACGAGGAGATGGACATCTCGGCGCGCTACGCGATCACCAAGCGCTTCGAGATCTATGCCGATGTGCAGAACGTGCTGAACCAGCCGGGCCGCCGCTATGCCGAGCCGGGCAATCTGCTCACCGCCGGCACGCCGACACCGATACCGACGCCGACGATCAAGTCGCAGACGATCGAATGGGAGCGCTTCGGCCGCCGCTACGCCGCCGGCGTGCGGGTGACCTTCTGATGCGCGCGGTTCCCGCCCTGATGCTTGCCGGCCTGGTGGCGCTCGCCACCGCCGGCTGCGCCCGCACCGAGCCGCGGCCCGCCTTCTCGCCGCTCCCCACCGCGCAGGTGACGGCGCGCGGCGAGACGCAGGCGGTGCGCACCGCCAATGCCGACGCCGCCGACGATCCCGCGATCTGGCGCAACCCGGCCGATCCCGCCGCCAGCCTGATCGTCGGCACGGACAAGCAGGCCGGGCTCTATGTCTACGATCTGCAGGGCAAGCAGCGCTCGTTCCTCGACGCCGGCCGGGTCAATAATGTCGACCTGCGCGACATGGGCGCGCCGGGCATCATCGTCGTCGCCAGCGATCGCAACGATCCGCTCCAGGCCAAGGCGGACGTGTTCCGCCTCGATCCCGCAACCGCCACCCTGGCCTGGTCCGGCACCTTCGGCGCCGGCGCGGGCGAGGCCTACGGCGTGTGCCTCTACCGCGCGGGCGAAAAGCTCTACGCGTTCAACGTGCTCAAGGACGGCACGATCACCCAGCTCGACCTGAGCAGCGGCGCAACGCCCGGCCGCATCGTCCGCACGATGAAGCTCGGCACCCAGTCCGAAGGCTGCGTCGTCGACGATCGCACCCACCGGCTCTATGTGGCGGAGGAAGATGTCGGCCTGTGGCGCTTCGATGCGCGGCCGGACGGCAGCACCCAGCCCACCCGCATCGCCGCCGCCGACGGCCGCCAAATCGTCGCCGATGCCGAAGGCCTCGCGATCGCAGCGGAAGGCCCGGCCGATGGCGGCTATCTGCTCGTCTCCAGCCAGGGCGACAATGCCTATGCCGTCTACCGCCTCGCCGACGATGCCTATGTCGGCCGCTTCCGCGTCGCCCCCGGCCGCTTCGGCAGCACCGAGCAGACCGACGGCATCGAACTGATCACCGGCGATTTCGGCCCCGCCTTCCCCGGCGGGCTGTTCGTCGCGCAGGACGGCATCAACCCGCCCGCCGCGCAGAACTTCAAGCTGGCCGCCTGGGCCGACATCAAGGCCGCACTCGGCTTGCGTTGAAGCGAAGCCGGGGATTGCACCCGCGCCCCGGCTTCCTACAACGTCTCCATGACCGATTTCCCCAAGCCGCCCGTCGCCGCCACCCGCCCGCACAGCTTCACCCGCCACGGCATCACCATCGAAGACCCCTGGGCGTGGATCCGCGACCCCGGCTATCCGGACGTGCAGGACAAGGACGTCCTCGCCTATCTCGCCGAAGAGAACACGTACTTCGACACCGTGATGGCGCCGCTGAAGCCGCTCGCCGAAACGCTGTTCCAGGAGATGCGCGGCCGCATCAAGGAAGACGAATCCACCGTCCCCCAGAAGGATGGCGACTGGCTCTACTGGACCGATTACGAAACCGGCGGCGAATATCCCCGCTGGTGGCGCAAGCCCGTCGCCGGCGGCGCGGACGAACTGATCCTCGACGAACCCGCGCTGGCCGAGGGCAAGGAATATTTCCGCGTCGGCGCGGTCAGCATCAGCGAGGACGGCGCGCTGATGGCCTATTCCACCGACGACAACGGCTCCGAACGCTACACCATCCGCTTCAAGGATCTGCGCACCGGCACCGTGCCCGACGAGGCGATCCCCGGCGCCGCCGGCTGCTGGGGCAATGTCGCGATCGAGGGCTCGATCGGCAATCTCGTCTTCACCTCGACCGGCGACGCGCTGCTCTACGGCCTCACCGACGAGCATTGGCGCACCCGCACGATCAAGCTCCACCGCCTCGGCACCGATCCGGCGCAGGACGTGGTCGTCTATCACGAGGAGGAACTCGGCTTCTCGGTCGGCGTCGAGACGAGCAGCGATCGCAAGTGGATCCTGCTCACCACCAGCGACCATGAGACGAGCGAGATCCGCCTCCTCCCCGCGCACGATCCGCTGGCCGAGGCGATCCTCGTCGCCCCGCGCAAGACCGGCCGCGAGTACGATGTCGACACGCACGGCGACACGCTGTTCATCCACACCAACGATACCGACACCAACTGGCGCCTCGTCACCGCCCCCATCTCGGCTCCGTCCGAATGGACCGAGCGCATCGCCCCCTCGCGCCATTTCTACATGACCGGGGTGGCCTGCTTCGCCGACTTCTTCATCGTCGAGGGCCGCGAGGACGGGCTCGATCAGATCGAGCTGCACCGCTACGACGCGAGCGTGCCCCCCACGCGCCTGCCCTGGCCCGAGGCGAGCTATGTCGCCGGCGTGGGCGACAACCCGGAATACAGCGTCACCAAGCTGCGGCTCGGTTATGAATCGATGGTCACCCCCGGCACCGTCTATGATTACACCGTCGCCACCGGCGCGCTGGAGACGCTGAAGGTTCAGGAGATCCCCAGCGGCTATGACAAAGCCAAGTATCGCACCGAACGCCTGACCATCACCGCGCGCGACGGCGCCGCCGTCCCCGTCTCGATCGTCATGCCCAAGGATTTCCCGCGCGACGGCACCGGCAAGCTCTACCTCTATTCCTACGGCGCCTATGGCCACGCCATCCCGCCGGGCTTTTCGACCAGCCGCATGTCGTTCCTCGATCGCGGCATGGCCTTCGCCATCGCCCATATCCGCGGCGGCGACGATCTCGGCCAGCATTGGTATCACGAGGGCAAGCTGGAGAAGCGCACCAACACGTTCAACGATTTCGTCGACGTGGCCAAGGGGCTGATCACGCTCGGCTATACCGCGCCGGGCCAGATCGCCATCGCCGGCCGATCGGCGGGCGGCGAGCTGATGGGCGCGGTGGTCAATTCCGATCCCGAGCTGTGGGGCGCAGTGATCGCCGACGTGCCCTTCGTCGACGTGCTCAACACCATGCTCGACGAAAGCCTGCCGCTCACCCCCGGCGAGTGGCCCGAATGGGGCAACCCGATCGAGGACAAGGCGGCGTTCGAGCTGATCCGCAGCTACAGCCCGTACGACAATGTGAAGGCGCAGGCCTATCCGCCGATGCTGATCTCGGGCGGCCTCAACGATCCGCGCGTGACCTATTGGGAGCCCGCCAAATGGGCCGCCCGCCTGCGCGCGACCAAGACCGACGACAATATCCTGCTGCTCAAGACCAATATGGGCGCCGGCCATGGCGGCAAGTCCGGGCGCTGGGAGAGTTTGCGGGAGTATGCCGACGAGATGGCGTTCGTGCTTTGGCAGTTGGGGGTGGAGGGGTAGGCCTCAGTGCAGGCTATATCTCTCGCTCCGAGTCCACGATGTCGCAATGCAATAGATATTACCCCGACACACCCCGTGCAGGATATTTACGTAAACTTAATGCGATCGAGCTCAGCTATGAAATCAGAGTGATTCTTAAATGAGTACAATAGCTCAACGCACCCCCTTATCATCAAAAAGACGTTTATGAAGAACATTTCCAGCGTTTCTTCATCTTCTACGTGTGACAAATGATGGACGTGCTTTGATCTAATTTTGTATGCTTTTTTGAAGTTTTCTACAATCTGCATTCTATAATCCGACCCTTTCGCGATCGCGAATGCAAGACGCTCGCCAACGCTAGATTGAATCGGCTCACTAGCATCTTTTAGAAGAAGATGCTCCGCCGCAGACATAGCGTACATAATGCGATTACGAACGTCATCGGCAGCAACAGCTTGGGAATACGCCGATATCGCAGTCTTCACGCGCTTTTGAAAGGAATTCAACTCATCACCTTCGAAAAACAAAGCTGTATTTTCGAAGTGCAATTCTTCCATTATTCGAACTAATTCATCATATTTTAACAACCAACGAAACGGGTTCGTTCCAGAAATAGAGTTGGTTATTTTCGAAAGTCGACCATCTTTTACCACTATGGCGGTCTGTGTGGGCACACTTTGTCGGCCGATTGGAAAGCATTTAAAGTTTACGTCCCACCGAGGAGCAATCGGACACATAAACCTTAAAATATCAGCAACATCATCCGCCAACTCAAGAGCCCTCTCCTCGCAAAACTTTATTTCTCCCCAGAATGTTTTTTCAACCACGGTCGTATGACCATATTTTCTTCTAAAATCATCAGCTTTAGCTTTAACTTCTTCCGCACCGATTTTCCCGCCTTCAATCATACGATTTTCAAAATCGTCTATCAAATCCAGGTTGAATGGAGCAATAAGAACCCCACCCAATATAAAACTCCTCTCTATTTCGACACCGGTCAGCGGAATCAGCATTCTATGCTCAATAAAAGATTCAGCGCACCTCTTCAGGAGATAATCAGATAATTTCTCTTCGGAAATACCACTCAGCGAGTCCTTCCACCATTTAAATATCTCTGCTTCAATGAAATCTTCAGAAAATCCAAATTTAAATGGTCGAGTGGAACGAACTTTTGATACAAGTAGGCGCAGACTTCGATAGCCGTCACCCCTAAGGGAAACAATCTCGCCTCCCTTCTCGAAATATCGCTCTACAGTCTTTCCAGAAATATCCGTGAGAGCCATTATAGGCTCTCCAACAACTTCCTTTCTATCTATTATCGCCGAAGTTACTTGCCGGGACTTAAAATCTTGTGCATCACTCGGCTTGTATTTTCCAAATTCCCCGAGCGTCAAAAGAATGGCCGCATCACTATTGATTGCATCTGCGGCACCGGGATGCAGAGTTTCTGGTAGGAATTTCTGGCGGTCAGATTTCATACCTACCTTTGATAATACCTCCGCCGCACGAACCAAGGCGTTTTTCTTCTCTTTCAATCCCCCGCAAACCCAAACGCCGTAACCCCGCGCTCCCGCTCGCTCCCCGCCGCCGCGCGCCCCGCAGGCGCCGCCGAGCGCTGCGGACACGCCACGCGCGTACACGCCCGGCACCCCAGCCCGATCGGCGCCGCGCGTCCGGCCAGGTCCACCCCGCGCGCTGCCGCCAGTGTCCCCGCCTCCGCCGCCGGCAGGCCCAGCGCGATCACGAAGCGCGGGCGGACGCCGCCGGGCGCTCCCCCATGCGGATGCACGCAGCGCGCGATGGTGAAGGCGCGCGCGCCGTCCTCCAATTCGACCAGCTGCACCGCCGTCTCGTCGGTCCGCGCGAACGCGTCATAGGCGTTCCACAAGGGGCACGGCACCGCCGCCTCGACCAGCGCCGATCCGCTGGCGCCGGCATAGCGTTTCGAGACCTGCCCCGCGCGATCGAACCGCATCAGGAAGAAGCTCAGGCCCCGCGCCCCCACCCGCTGCAGCGTCGTCAGCCGGTGCGCCACCTGCGCCGCGCTTGCGCCGAAGCGCCGCTGGAGCAGCTCGAGGTCATAGCCGCTCGCCTCGCACGCGCGCAGGAAGCGGGCATAGGGCATCGTCACCGCCGCGGCGAAATAGGCGGTCAGATGGCGGCGGAACAGCCGCACCGCCGCCCGGTCCAGTTCGGCGCCGCGCACCAGCGCCTCGATCTCGTCGCGCGCCTCGACCGCCAGCTGCTCGGCCAGCGCAAAGGCCCGCGCGCTGGGATCGAGCGCTTCGGAGAGCTGCAATTGCCGCGCATGCAGGTCCAGCCGTTTCAGGGCATCGCCCATCACCTCGGCGGGCAGGATGCGCACGGCGAGCTGGTGCTTCACCCGCAGCCGATCGGCCATCGCGCCGTACGGCTCGCCGGCCATGCGCAGTTCGTCGGCCAGCGCCTCGCCGGCGGCATCTAGATCGGCGAAATGGTTGCGCCAGCGCTCGATCGCGCGGCGTACCTGTTGGCCCGGATCGACGGTGCCGGGATCGGCGGTGGCGCCGCCGCCCATCCGATCGAAGGCGCGGGCAAACGCCTCGGCGCCGTCGGGCGCGCCGGCCAGCCATTCCTCGAGCTGGTGGCGATCGATCGCGAGATCGGCGAAGATCGGGTCCGCCAGCCGCCGCCGCAGCGCCTCGGCGCCGCCGCCGGGCTCGGCCGCGGCGAGGCGGCGGGGATCGAAGTCATAGGTCTCGGCCAGCTTGAGCATCAGCGCGGCGGAGATCGGCCGCTGGTTGCGCTCGACCAGGTTGAGGTAGCTGGCCGAAATCTCCAGCGCCTCCGCCATCGCCGCCTGGGTGACGGCAAGCTGGAAGCGCAGCCGCCGGATGGCGTGCCCGGCGAAGAGTTTGCGTTCGGCCATTGGGGTGCTCCTGCTCCGATCTCTCCAGGCGAGGGGAGAGGACCACCCTTCCACCGTCATCCCGGCGAACGCCGGGATGACGACGAGGAGGGGGAGATTCGCGCACCCCGCCACGCTTTCCTACACCAGATGTTCTTTTTATGTTCAGGCTCGAGAACAATAATGCTTCTGTAAATACTTTACAGCACAACAAGCAACGCTCGCAACCTACAACACACCAACACGCCGTTGTCGGCCCCCTCCTCCTAGTCCAGCGCCGGGCGATGATCCTAATAGATCCTCACAAGCCAACGCCAGTCAGTCAAGGAATTCACAATGTCCCAGCCGCTTGGTTTCGAGGATCTGGTCCCCGCCCCCGCCGGGCGGTTCGAGGGCATCCAGCGCCCCTACACGCCCGCCGACGTCGCCAGGCTGCGCGGTTCGCTGCCGGTGGAGCACACGCTGGCCCGCCGCGGCGCGCTCAAGCTGTGGGAGCTGCTGCGCAGCGAGGACTATGTCCATGCGCTCGGCGCGCTGTCGGGCAACCAGGCGATGCAGATGGTCCGCGCCGGGCTGAAGGCGATCTATTTGTCGGGCTGGCAGGTCGCGGCGGATGCCAACACCGCCGGGCAGATGTACCCCGATCAGTCGCTCTACCCGGCCAATGCCGGGCCGGAGCTGGCGCGGCGGATCAACGCGACGCTCCAGCGCGCCGACCAGATCGAGCATATGGAAGGCGGCGCGACGCGCGACTGGTTCGCGCCGATCGTCGCCGATGCGGAAGCCGGGTTCGGCGGCCCGCTCAACTGCTTCGAGATCATGAAGTCGTACATCGCCGCCGGTGCGGCAGGGGTGCACTATGAGGACCAGCTCGCCAGCGAGAAGAAGTGCGGCCATCTCGGCGGCAAGGTGCTGATCCCCACCCAGGCCCACATCCGCAACCTCGATGCGGCGCGGCTGGCGGCAGATGTGAGCGGCGTACCGACGGTGATCTGCGCCCGCACCGATGCCGAGTCAGCGAAGCTGATCACCTCGGACGTGGACGAACGCGACCACCAGTTCCTCACCGGCGAGCGGACCCCAGAGGGGTTCTTCCGCCTCAAGGAAGGCACCGGCGTCGATCACTGCATCCAGCGCGGCCTGGCCTTCGCGCCGCATGCCGACCTGCTGTGGTGGGAAACGTCGAAGCCCAATCTCGACGACGCCCGCCGCTTCGCCGAGGCGATCAAGAAGGCGCATCCGAACAAGATGCTGGCCTATAATTGCTCGCCCAGCTTCAACTGGGAGAAGAACCTGGACAAGGCCGACATCGCCCGCTTCCAGCGCGAGATCGGGGCGATGGGGTACAAGTTCCAGTTCGTCACCCTCGCCGGCTTCCACAGCCTCAACTACGGCATGTACGAGCTGGCGCGCGGCTATCGGGATCGCGGCATGGCGGCCTATTCGGAGCTGCAGCAGGCCGAGTTCGCGGCGGAGGCGAATGGCTACACCGCGACGCGCCACCAGCGCGAGGTCGGCACCGGCTATTTCGACGCCATTGCCCAGACCGTGGCCGGGGGCGCCAGCTCCACCACCGCGCTCGCCGAGAGCACCGAAGCCGCCCAGTTCAACGCCCAAGCCGCATAACAGGAGAGCATGCCATGTCGAACGAACCGCAGCGCAGCCGCGCCGTCTTTTCCACCGAGGATTTCCGCCTGCTCCGCGAGGCCGTCGGCGCCCATCTGCAGGCGGTGAAGGACAAGCCGGAATCGGTGAAGTTCTCCAACCTCTACCACCGTTTGGGCCGTGTGGCCTGACGTCTTTCCTGGGGAGGAAAGGATGCCCGCCGGGTCGCGACCCCGGCGGGCATTTCCGCGTTCAGGTCGCTTTGCTGCGCAACCAAGCGGCGAAGGCATCTTCTTCCAATGCGCCGGCAGCTAGGGCGAGCATGATCTGGATGGCGTCCGCTTTATCGAACGCGATGGCGATGCCGTTCAGCTTCAGGAACAGGCGCGTCATCACCCAGGCGGTGCGCTTGTTGCCATCGGCAAAGGGGTGGTTCCGCGCCACGCCAAAGCCATAGGCGGCCGCCAGTGCGAACGGATCGTCCTCGCCATATGCCAGCTTGTTCAGCGGGCATGCCATCGCCGATTCGAGCAGCCCGGCATCCTTGACGCCCGAAAGTCCGCCATGTTCGGCCAACTGCCGCTCATGCACCGCCAGGGCGATGTCCGCCGTCAGGAAACGGAAGGTCGCCCCACTCACCGGGCGAGGACCGCGAGAATATCGCGATCCTCACGCATGATGTCTTCGGCTGCCTGCATTGCTTCCGCGAAATCGATGTCGGCCGCGCGGAGCGTCACACTTCCCTGCCCTTCCGTGAGAAACAGCTCGTCCCCAAGCTCCACGCGCAGTCGCGCCAGGATTTCCTTGGGCAGGATGACACCGGCGGAGTTGCCGATCTTGATGATCTTGAGCGGCTTGGTCATACGTCTGTTATAACATCAGTTCGCACCGTCTTCAACGCCGCGCAGTTGCGCCAGCCGCGCCGCATGCTCGGCCTTGCCGAACGGGAAGCGCCGGTAGAAGAACGCCGCGATCGCGCCGAGCGCCAGGTAGACCGCACAGAAGATCAGCGTGAACCGGTCGATGACGCCCTCGGGTACCGTCCCAGGCTTGGCGCCGTCCGGGAAGCCCGAGAAGCTGAGGATCAGCCCGGTGGCGAAGATGCCGAGCCCGCTCGAGCATTTCTGGACGAAGAAGAAGCCGGCGAAGAACACCCCTTCGGAACGCCGCCCGGTCGTCACCTCCGAATGCTCGACCACGTCGGCCAGCATCGAGGCGCCGAGCATCGTCGAGGAGACGGCGAAGGTCGCGTTGACGGTGAAGATGGTGAACAGCACCGGCAGCAGCAGCGGGCTTCCCGGCGCCGGGAAAAGCCCGGCAAGGCGGAGCAGATAGGGGGCGACGAGCAGCAGCACGGCGAACACCATCGCCATCGTCGCGGCCTGTGGCTTGCCCATCCGCCGCGCCAGCCGGGGGGCAAGCAGGAAGGCGAGCACGACGCCGAGGAACAGCGTGGCGCCGAGCAGCTGGAAGGCAAGGTTCCCGAAGCGCCAGACATGGGCGTAGAGATAGTTCGACATCGAGAAGCTGATGCCCTGCGCGACAAAATAGCTGAGCGCCGCCGTCATCAGCACGAGGAAGGCCGGATTGCGCAGCGTCGCGAACAGCTCGGCGATGCTCTGGCGGAGCGGCTGGGGCTCGATCTCCACCGGCGGCAGGTTCTTGATCTCGTGGTGCGTGCCCAAGGCCGAGCCGAGGATCGCCACCACCATCAGCGCCGCGCCGCCGATCGCGAAGCCGGGATAGCCCGCCCGATCGAACTGGCCGTGCGGCTGGCCGGCGCCCTCGGCAAGGAACCAGCCATAGGAGAGCATCAGCATCGCCATGCCGCCGCCCCAGCCGAACAGGAAGCGGTACGCCATGATCCGCGTCCGCTCCTCATAGTCGGAGGAGAGTTCGGGGCTCAGCGCCTGCGACGGCACCTCGAAGGCGGAGACGGCGGTGCGCACCACCACCGCGCTGACGAACAGCCAGCCGAGCAGCGCCCCGTGGCTCCAGGCCGGCGGGTTCCACAGGAACAGCCAGCCGAGCGCGATCGGCAGCGCGGCCGCATACATCCAGGGATGGCGGCGCCCCCAGCGGCTTCGGGTGCGATCAGAGAGCATGCCGATCGCCGGATCGACGAATGCGTCGAACAGCAGCGCACACATGATCACGAAGCCGACCTGGGCGGCCGGCAGGCCCACTACCTGGTTGTAGAACAGCAGCAGGAAGGTGACGAAGCAGAAATCCTTCACACCGTACGCCGCGGCGCCGAAGCCATAGGCCAGCATCGTCGGCGTCGCCACGCGCCGGCTGGGCGGCACGGGTGGGGTGTCGACGGTGCGACCGGCCATCAATCCATTCTCCACTGCGTCCCCCGCCCTCCCCGATACAGAGATGGAGAGGGCCCGGCAAATGAAACACTTTGGAAGATCGGGTATGGGTTGCGACCCGGCATTCAGCCGTTATACCTGCCGGTAATTAGAACCGAGAGGATGGCCATGGCCCTCGAACCCGAGCTGTTCGACGCGCTGATCGACACGGTCCGCCGCTTCGTCGCCGAGCGGCTGCGCCCGCTGGAGGCCGAGGTGGAGGCGGCCGACGCGATACCGGAAGCCATCGTCGAGGAGATGAAGGCGCTCGGCCTGTTCGGGCTTTCGATCGCCGAGGAACATGGCGGACTGGGCCTGACCATGGCCGAGGAATGCCGGGTCGCGATCGAGCTGGGGCGCACCACGCCCGCCTTCCGCTCGGCCTTCGGCACCAATGTCGGCATCGGCAGCCAGGGGCTGGTGATCGCCGGCACGCCCGAGCAGAAGGCGCACTGGCTGCCGAAGATCGCTCGCGGCGCGATCATCACCAGCTTCGCGCTGACCGAGCCGGACGTGGGTTCGGATTCCGGAGCGGTGAAGACCCGCGCGGTCCGGGACGGCGACGTGTACCGGCTGCGCGGCACCAAACGCTACATCACCAATGCCGACAAGGCGCAGCTCTTCACCGTGATGGCGCGAACCGGCGAGGAAGCGGGCGGCCGCGGCGTCTCCGCCTTCCTGGTGCCGCGCGACCTGCCGGGCGTGTCGATCGGCGAGCCCGAGAAGAAGATGGGCCAGAAGGGCGCACGGGTCGCCGACGTGATCTTCGACGACGTGGCGGTACCCGCGGAGAACAGGCTGGGCGAAGAAGGCGAAGGCTTTCGGATCGCGATGCAGGTGCTCGATCGCGGGCGGCTGCACATTGCCGCGGTGTGCGTCGGCGTCGCCGAACGGCTGCTCGCCGACTGCGTCGCCTATGCCAGCGAGCGCAAGCAGTTCGGGAAGCCGATCGCCGAGCACCAGCTGATCCAGGCGATGCTGGCGGATTCGAAGACCGAAGCGCTCGCCGCCCGCGCGCTGGTGCTGGAAACGGCCGCCGCGAAGGATTCAGGGGCCAACACGACGATGGAAGCCGCGGCGGCCAAGTATTTCGCCAGCGAGATGGTCGGCCGCGTCGCCGATCGCGCCGTGCAGATCTTCGGCGGCGCGGGCTACATCGCCGATTACGGGATCGAGCGGCTGTACCGCGACGTGCGGCTGTTCCGGATCTACGAAGGCACCAGCCAGATCCAGCAACTGATCATCGCCCGCGAGACGCTGAAGCGCGGCGGGTAAAATGCCCGTGCCCCATCGGGGAAGGGTTGGGAGAGGGAGTTAGGCATGGACGTATCTTCGCTGTTTCGCCTCGATGGCCGTGTCGCCCTGGTCACCGGCGGCTCGCGCGGCATCGGGCGGATGATCGCCGAGGGCTTCGTCGCCTCGGGCGCGAAAGTCTATGTGTCGTCGCGCCGGGCCGAGGCATGCGCGGAAACGGCGGCCGCGCTGGGGCCGAACGCCATTCCGCTGCCGCATGACGTATCTACCGTCGAAGGGTGCCGCGCGCTCGCCGCCGACCTCGCCGAACGCGAGCCGCGCCTCGACATCCTCGTCAACAATGCCGGCGCCGCCTGGGGCGAGCCGTTCGAGAGCTTCCCGGAAAAGGGCTGGGACAAGGTCATGGACCTGAACGTCAAGTCGCCCTTCTTCCTGACCCAGGCGCTGCACGGCCTGCTCAAGGCCGGCGGCTCGCCGGAGCGCCCGGCCAAGGTGATCAACATCACCTCGATCGACGGCCAGCGGCTCAATGCGTGGGAAACCTATAGCTACCAGGCCTCGAAGGCGGCGTTGATCCACCTCACCCGGCGGATGGCGGCGCGGCTGGTGCGCGACCAGATCCACGTCACCTCGATCGCCCCCGGTGCCTTTCCCAGCGACATGAACAAGGCCGCGCGCGACCATGGCGGCACCGTGGCCCAGGCGATCCCGGCAAAGCGCATCGGGGTTGCCGAGGACATGGCGGGTGCCGCGATCTACCTCGCCAGTCGCGCCGGGGATTATCTGGTGGGCGAAACCGTCACCGTGGATGGCGGCCTGGTCAACGCATCGCTGGGCGCGAGCATCGACGGCTGACCGCCGATGCTCGCTTGAACCTCACCGTGCGATATCGCCGGCCGCCAGCACCGCCAGCGTCACCAGTTCGCTGGCGGTCGCGGTCATCGGGGCGATCTGCACCGACTTCTCCATGCCGATCAGCATCGGGCCGATCATCGAGTCGCCGCCCAGCTCGCGCAGCAGCTTGGCCGAGATGTTCGCGGACTGCAGACCCGGCATGATCAGGATGTTTGCCGGGCCCGAGAGGCGCGCGAACGGATAGTTGGCGAGCAGCTTGGGGTTGAGCGCGACGTCGGGCGCCATGTCGCCCTCATATTCGAAGGTCACGCCGCGGGCATCGAGCACCTTCACGGCGTCGCGGATATTGTCGATCCACTTGCCCTCGGGGTTGCCGAAGGTCGAGTAGCTGAGCAGCGCGACGCGCGGCTCATGCCCCATGCGGCGGGCAACCTGCACGGTGCGCTCGGCGATGTCGGCCAGTTCCTCGGCGTTCGGGCGCTCGTTCACCGTGGTGTCGGCGATGAACACGGTGTGCGACCGGCCGACCAGCACGTGAATGCCGAACGGGGTGCGACCATCGACGGGATCGATCACGCGGCGCACCTGGCGCATCGTCTCGGCATAGGTACGCGTGACGCCGGTGATCATCGCATCGGCATGGCCGAGGCGGAGCAGCAGCGAGCCGAAGATGTTGCGGTCGCGATTGACCATGCGCTCGCAGTCCCGGCGCAGATAGCCGCGGCGCTGGAGGCGCTGGTACAGCATCTCCACCATATCCTCGACCAGCGGCGAGTTGACGCTGTTGTGCAGCTCGAAATGGTCCGGGTTCGCACCCAGCGCACGCAGCCGGTCGTGCACCGACTCGCGGCCCACCAGCACCGGGGTACCGTATCCGCCCTCCTGGAAGGCGATGGCGGCGCGCAGCACGACTTCTTCCTCGCCCTCGGCGAAGATGACGCGCTTCGGCTTGGCGCGGGCGCCCTCATAGGCCATGCTGAGCACCGACGTCGTCGGGTTCATGCGCGCGCGCAGCTGCTGGCGATAGGCGGTCATGTCGATGATCGGCCGCGTCGCCACGCCCGAATCCATCGCCGCCTGGGCGACCGCGGCCGGAATGATCTCGATCAGGCGCGGGTCGAACGGCGTCGGGATGATGTAATCCGGGCCGAAGCTGTGCGACGTTCCATAGGCGGTGGCGACCTCTTCCGGCACCTGCTGGCGGGCGAGTTCGGCCAGCGCCCGCGATGCCGCGACCTTCATGGCATCGTTGATCGTGGTCGCGCGCACGTCCAGCGCGCCGCGGAAGATGAACGGGAAGCAGAGCACGTTGTTGACCTGGTTCGGATAGTCCGAACGGCCGGTGGCGATGATCACGTCCGGCCGCACGCGCTTCGCCTCGGGCGGGGTGATCTCGGGATCCGGATTCGCCATCGCGAAGATGATCGGCTTCGGTGCCATCTTGGCGAGCAGCTCGGCCGGCAGCGCGTTCGCGGCCGAAAGGCCGAGGAACACGTCCGCGCCCTCCAGTGCCTCGGCCAGCGTGCGCCGGTCGGTCTTCGCGGCATGGGCCGACTGCCACTGGTTCACGTCCTCGCGACCCTGGTAGATCACGCCGGTGCGATCGCACATCAGCAGGTTGTCCTGCGGCAGCCCCATCGCCTTGATCAGCTCGGTGCAGGCGATCGCGGCGGCACCGGCGCCGTTGACCACCATCTTGGTCGTCTTGATATCGCGGCCGGTGAGGTACAGTGCGTTGATCAGGCCGGCGGCGGCGATGATCGCGGTGCCGTGCTGGTCGTCATGGAACACCGGGATGTTCATGCGCTCGCGCAGCGTCTGCTCGATCACGAAGCACTCGGGGGCCTTGATGTCTTCCAGGTTGATGCCGCCGAAGCTCGGCTCCATCAGCTCGACCGCGTCGATGAAGCGATCGACATCCTCGGTCTTGAGCTCGAGGTCGATCGAGTCGACATCGGCGAAGCGCTTGAACAGCACTGCCTTGCCTTCCATCACCGGCTTGGACGCAAGCGCGCCGAGATTGCCGAGGCCCAGGATCGCGGTGCCGTTGGAGATCACTGCGACAAGGTTGCCCTTGGCGGTAAAATCATAGGCGGTCGCCGGGTTTTCCGAGATGGCCAGCACCGGCACGGCGACGCCTGGCGAATAGGCCAGCGCCAGGTCGCGCTGGGTTGCCATCGGCTTCGAAGCGACGATCTCGATCTTACCGGGACGGCCTTCGGCGTGATAGCGCAGCGCCTCCCGGTCAGAAAACTGGACGTTGCTTTCTTCGGCCATCCACTCGGCTCCTAATCAATGAATGTTTGCGCTCCCTAAAGCAGCCTGGGGCGGTGATTGCAAACGACAGACGCCCCCTTCCGTGCTTTCCCCTACGTCCGGACGCGCGGCCGGACCGCGTAGAGCGTGCTGCCGCCGGACCGCCAGATCGGCACCAGCCGCGGCGCGGCGGCGCCCGGCGGGAGCTGCACGTCGATCAGCCAGACATAGTCGACCGCATCGAGCGGCAGGCGCGGCACCAGGCCGACGATGGCCTGCCGCGACTCCCCGCCCCGGCCGACGCAATCGGCGGGCGAGACGAGCTGCGATGGATCGGTCGCGAAGCCCGGCGGCGCATAGCGGACCTGCAGCAAATGGATCGAGGCGACCGCCCAATGCGCGTTGGTCCAGGCCTGCCGCTCCGCAGTGGCCAGCGCAGCAAGATGCGTCAGGCGCGGCTGGCGCCAGGCGCGCAGGCCGCAATCGCTGGGCACGAGGTTCAGCACCCGGCTGCCCGGCGCGACATGGTCCAGCGCCGCCAGTTCGCGTGCATAGCTGCCCTGATAGCCGAGGAAGCTGGCGGTGGTTATGCCGAACCGCACGGCGAGCAGCGCCGCGCCCGCAAGCAGCACCAGCCGCCGGCGTCGCGCCGAGACCGGGTGCCAGTCCTGCAGCGCCAGCGCGAGCATCATCGCATAGGGCGCCAGCCGCATGTCGACATTGTTGGTGCCCGCAAGCTGGAGCGGCGCCGCCAGGAACAGTCCGACCGTCCCCAGTACGGGCCAAAGCCCTGCAGGCACGATCCGCGCACCGCCCAGCCGCCCCAGCAGCAGCACCGCCAGCGCCGCCGCCACCGTCGCGATGTCGAGCGCAGCATGCTGGTCGCGAACCAGCGCGGTAAGTTCGTCGAGCTTGCCGGGGAAATCCCATGCTGTCGTGCCGCCATCGCCACGCGCCACCGCAAGTGGAAGCACCACCGCCACGAAGGGCCAGAGCCGCGCGGCCACGCCGATCGCTGCCGCTGGTCGCCACCAGCTGCCGGCACGCGCCGCCTCATAGCCGGCCACCCAGAGCAGCAGCAGCGCCCCGCCCTCGCCATGGCCGAGGAACAGGGCCGGCGCGATCGGCAGGAACAGCGCGCCGCGCAGCGCGGCGCGGCGCTCCAGCGCGATCCAGAGCGCGAACCCGCACAGCGCGAGCGCCGCCGTGAAGGAATAGTTGACGAACCCCCACAGGAACGGGCTGTTGTAGACGAAGATCAGCGCCCAGGGCAGCGCCGCGCTCCCCCGCGGGTTGAGCTGACGGGCGACCGCCAGCAGCCCCAGCACCGTCAGCACCGGCACCGCCGCGCAGACCAGCCACATCGCCGCGATCGGCCCGAACAGCGGATGCAGCGCCTGCACGATCAGGTCCGCCGCCAGATTGAGCGTCGGTCGCCAGGCAAAGGCGAAATAGCGGTGCAGCACGCTCTCCGCAGGCGCCAGCTGCACCGCGAACCTGCCGATATGGCCCGGCGCGTCGGTCAGCGGCGGAATGCGCACGAACAGGAACGGCAGCACCGACAGCACCGACAGCGCGGCGATCCAGCGCCACCGCAGCATCGGCACCGCCTGTTCGGGAAGCGGGGACTTGTGCATCGCCCGCGCCTTATCCCCAGTTTCCACCAGCGTCACCCCATGGCCGCGGCTTGTGCCGCCCCCCGCCCTTCCGGTAGCGAGGCGCGATGTCCTCCGCCGCCCCTACCCCGATGATGGTCCAGTATCTCGCGCTCAAGGAAGAGGCGGGGGATTGCCTGCTCTTCTACCGGATGGGCGATTTCTTCGAGCTGTTCTTCGAGGACGCCAAGATCGCGAGTTCGGTGCTCGACATCGCGCTCACCTCGCGCGGCGAGCATGAGGGCGACAAGATCCCGATGTGCGGCGTGCCGGTGCACGCGATGGAGGCCTATCTCGCCCGCCTGATCAAGGCCGGCCAGCGCGTCGCCATCGCCAACCAGACCGAGACGCCCGAGGAGGCCAAGAAGCGCGCCGGATCGAAGGCGCTCGTCGCGCGCGCGATTGTCCGCGTCGTCACCGCCGGGACGCTGACCGAGGAGGCACTGCTCGACAGCCGCACCGCCAATTGGTGCGTGGCGGTGGGCGAGGCCGGCGGCGGCGTCGCGATCGCCTGCGCCGACGTTTCCACCGGCCGCTTCGAGCTGATCGAGACCGACGCCGCCCGGCTCGGCGCCGAACTCGCCCGCCTGAACCCCGCCGAGACCATCGCCTGCGACGCCACCGAGTTCGCCGAGCTTGCCACCGCGCTCCGCCCGAAGATCGACTTCGACAGCGCGGGCGGCGAGGCGCGGCTGAAGCGGCTGTTCGGCGTGGCAACGCTCGACGGCTTCGGCCAGTTCTCGCGCGCCGGGCTCGCGGCGGCGGGCGGGCTGGTCGCCTATCTCGACCATACCGCCAAGGGTTCGCTGCCCTTCCTCCGCCCGCCGCGCGTCAGCCGGGCCGAAGCCGCGATGGCGATCGACGCGGCGACGCGCGAGAGCCTCGAGCTCACCGTCAGCAGCGCGGGTGCCCGCAAGGGCAGCCTGCTCGACGCGGTCGACCGCACGGTAACCGGCGCCGGCGCCCGCCTGCTCGGCGCCGACATCGCCGCGCCGCTGATGGACCGCGGCGCGATCGACGCGCGGCTCGAGCTGGTCACGCTGTTCCACGACGATGCCGGCCTGCGCGACAGCATCCGCGCGACGCTCCGCGCCTTGCCCGATATCGGCCGCGCGCTCGGCCGCCTTGCCGCCGGTCGTGGCAGTCCGCGCGATCTCGGCCAGCTCCGCGACGGCCTCGACGGCGCCTGGCGGCTGGGCGAGAAGCTCGACCGCCTCGTCGATGCCCCCGCCCTGCTCCGCGATCTCGCGCCGCAGCTGCGCGGCCACGGCGCGCTGATCGACCTGCTCAGCCGCGCGCTGATACCGGAGCCGCCGGTCGACGCCGCGCATGGCGGCTATATCGCCGAGGGTTATGACGCCGCGCTCGACGATCTGCGCGACGCCGGCGCCGGCGGCCGCCGCGCGATCGCCGCGCTGGAGGCCGAATATCGCGCCCGCACCGGCATCACCGCGCTCAAGATCCGCCACAACGGCGTGCTCGGCTATCACATCGAAGTGCCGGCGCGCTCGGCCGACGCGCTGATGAAGCCCGACAGCGGCTTCACCCATCGCCAGACGCTGGCTGGCGTCGTCCGCTTCAACGCACCCGAACTGCACGACGTGGCGGTGAAGGTGACCCAGGCCGGCGCCCATGCGCTCTCGGCCGAAGCCGCGCATCTGGAGGACCTGACGGCCCAAGCGCTCGCCCGGCGCGAGCCCATCGCCGCCACGGCAGACGCACTCGCCCGGATCGACGTGTCCGCGGGTCTGGCCGAACGTGCGGCAGAAGGCGGCTGGGCCCGCCCCGAACTGGTCGAGCACAGCTGCTTCGACATCGAGGGCGGTCGCCACCCGGTGGTCGAGGCCGCCGTCGCCCGCGCCGGCGGGCGCTTCGTCGCCAACGACTGCAAGCTCTCCGAGGATTCGCGCCTCTGGCTGGTCACCGGCCCCAACATGGGCGGCAAGTCGACCTTCCTGCGCCAGAACGCGCTGATCGCCGTGCTCGCCCAGGCCGGCAGCTACGTCCCCGCCGCGCGCGCCACGCTGGGGCTCGTCGACCGGCTGTTCAGCCGCGTCGGCGCCTCGGACAATCTCGCGCGCGGCCGCTCGACCTTCATGGTCGAGATGGTCGAAACCGCCGCGATCCTCGCACAGGCCACGCCGCGCAGCTTCGTTATCCTCGACGAGGTCGGGCGCGGTACCTCGACCTATGACGGGCTCGCCATCGCCTGGGCGGTGGTGGAGGCGATCCACGAAGACAATCGCTGCCGCTGCCTGTTCGCGACGCACTATCACGAGCTTACCCGGCTGGCCGAGCGCTGCGACGCGCTCACCCTCCACCATGTCCGCGCCCGCGAATGGAAGGGCGAGCTGGTGCTGCTGCACGAACTGGCGGAAGGCCCGGCGGATCGCAGCTACGGCATCGCCGTCGCCCGGCTTGCCGGCATGTCGCCCGCCACGGTCAAGCGCGCCAAGGCGGTGCTCGACAAGCTCGAAGCCGGGCGCGCCAAGACCGGCGGCCTGGCGGCGGGGCTGGACGACCTCCCCCTGTTCGCCGCCGCCGCACATGCCGAGGAAGAGAAGGTCGACGCGCTGCGCCACGAACTCGACGCGCTCGACATCGATGCACTCAGCCCGCGCGAGGCGCTGGACATCCTCTACCGGTTGAAAGGGCTGGCGACGGAAACCTAGGCGGCAGCACGTTCCATGTGCGTCTCCAGGAACGCCACCGCCTCGATGGCAGGCAGCGGGCGCGAGAACAGATAGCCCTGATATTCGTGGCAGCCGAACGAGCGCAGGAACAGCTGCTGCGTCTCGTCCTCCACCCCTTCCGCGGTCACGCCGATGCCGAGTGCCTGGCCGATGCCCAGCACTGCCTGGATGATCGCGCGCGCGTCCTGCGAGCGACCGAGGTCGTGCACGAAGCTCTGGTCGATCTTCACCCGATCGACTGCCAGCTTGTGGAGATGCGACAGGCTGGAATAGCCGGTGCCGAAATCGTCGAGCACCAGTTGCACCCCCGCTTCGCGCAGCCGCGCCAGCGCGGCCTCCACGCCGGCATCCATCGCCAGCATCGTGCTTTCGGTGACCTCCAGCTGCAATTGCCGCGGATCCATGCCGTGGCGCGCGAGGATCGCCAGGATGCGCGCGTCGATCCCCGGGCTGCGCAGCTGGATCGGCGACAGGTTCACCGCCAGCGCGATCGCCGGGAAGCGCACCATCATCGCCACGGCGCGGTCCAGCACCCAGTCGCCGAGCGGCACGATCAGGCCGCTCGCCTCGGCGATCGGGATGAAGCGGGCGGGCGGAACCATGCCGTGCTGCGGGTGGTGCCAGCGCACCAGCGCCTCGACGCCCACGACGCGGTGGCCGCCCGCATCGATCACGGGTTGATAGTGGACATCGAACTGGTCGCCCGCCGCGAGCGCCGTGCGCAGTTCCGCCGTCAGGGTGCGGCGAGCCTGTACTTCGGCCGCCAGCGCGGCATCATAGAGGCAGAACGCATTGGCCGGCTGGCGCTTGGCCTCGTACAGCGCGAATTCGGCACGGCGGTGGAGTTCGTCGGCGCACAGGCCCGGTTCCGCCCAGGCGCAGCCGATCGAGACGCCCAGCGCCACCGCCCCCGCCGGCCCGGCGAACGGCGTGTCGGCCAGCGCCAGCATCCGCCGGCAAGCCGCCTCGGCCCCGGCCGCGTCGCTGCAATCGTCGACCAGCACCGCGAAGCTGTCACCGCCGGTACGGGCCACCCGGTCCGGCCCGCGGGCAGCGCTCGCGAGCCGGTAGGCGAAAGCCCGGAGCAGGGCATCGCCGACACAGTCGCCGAACGCGTCGTTGATGTCCTTGAACTGGTAGAGGTCGATCAGCAGCAGCGCCGGCGGCGCCTGCGGGCAATCGACAAGCGCAGCGGCCAGCCGCTCGTTGAGCGCGGCGCGGTTCGGCAGGTCGGTCAGCGTGTCATGATAGGCGAGATGGCGGATATGCGCTTCCGCCGCGCGCAGCGGGGTGATGTCGGTCAGGATGGTGAGCACCAGCGGCGCGCCGTCGAACACGACCCGTCGGCGCCGGGTGACGACATGGCGGATCGCACCGTCATGGCCGTCGATCACCTCTTCGGTTTCGAGATCCTCGCCCGTGGCGAAGACCTGGGCATGTTCGGCGGCGAACCGGGCCGCTTGCCCCGGCGCGAGATAGGCCGTGATCGGCGTCGAGAGCCAATAGGCCCGGTCCTTGCCGGCAAGCGCGCAAAAGGCCTGGTTGACCTCGACGATGCGATCGGCACGGTCGATCAGCAGCACCGGCGACGGCAATGCCTCCAGCATCATGCGCAGGCACGAGCCGGGCGCCGTGTCCGCGTCTCCCTGCTCTGCCTGCTGCATCGGGCGCTCCGCTGCCAAAATCCCTGGAGCCTGGGGTATTGCCGCGGCGACTCGGGCGCTGCCTAGTTGGGGCATGTCCATAACGGCCGCGTAAGCTTCCGCTAACCAGCAGGCGCGGCGGCGATGGCGAAAAGAATGGGCCTGAAATGAAAGAGGCCGCCGGGACCCGACCAGGGCACCCGGCGACCTCCGACATGGTCAGCGGCCGGAGAGCTCCAGCCCGGGAGACCATGCGGACCGCTTTACTTGCAGCTGCCGGCGTTGATTGGAGGAGAATACCTCCCGACAGCATCACGGATGGAGGGCTTCCACCCGCGCGGCAAGATCAGCGGCGCGTCTCCCGAACGAACTGAACCGACCTCACTGCTGAACCATGAGACATCGGATCACCTCCTTTCGCTTGTTGAAGAGCCTGTGCCTCTCGACACACTTGACATGTAGGACGTGCCTGAGTCGCAGAACAAGTCTTGTAAAAGAATTTTATCGGTGCGATTCTGGACGTCTGGCCCGAAACGGCGCGCTGCGCTGCGCTAGCGGCGGCAATCCTCCACCACCCGCAGGATTTCCGGCCAGGCCGGGATCACCAGCACCGGCAGCCCCCCGCCCTCGACCACGAACCGCCCCCGGCTGAAGCCGATCGCATCGAGAAAGCCGTCGTTCGCGGCGAAGGTCATGGCGAGCATGCCGGGCGCGCTCGGGTCCGGCGTGGCCGGGATCGCGCGGACGGCGCTGGTGGTACGGAGGGTCAGCGTGGCGGGGGCCGAGCCGGTCCGCGACAGCGTCACGCGCCGCGCGCCGAGGTCGCAGCGGAGGATCGCCAGCGGCGCGCCCCCTGCCGCCCCGTAGGTCGCGACGCTGCCATTGCCGGCGGGGCGATAGCGCCAGTCCCCGCGGGTGAGCGGCCAGTCCCGCCAGTCCGCACCGAGCGCGGGTGCAGGCGGCGGCGCGGCGACAGGCACGGGAACCGGCCGAGGCGCCGCAGCGGGCGGCGGCGTGGAGGGAGCGGGCACACAGCCGGCGAGCGCGACGAGGCCGGCACCGGCGAACAGGGAAAGCAAACGCATCGCCGGCTTATGGGCGCGCGGGCGCCACGGCTCAACGGGGGACAGGGACGATCGCGACGGAGTGGAAGCTGGCGGCGACGCGCAGGGGCTCAGGCGGCGCGCGGCACGATCCGCTCGAGCGCGCCGTGCATCGCGCGCTTGGCTTCTTCGAGATCGAAATCCATCTGGAGCCGAAGGAAAAACCCTTCGGACATGCGGAGATAGCGGGTCAGTCGCAGATCGGCCTCCGCATCGACGGGGGCCTTGCTCGCTACCAGCTGGGCCAGCTTGCCCGGATCGATGCCGGTACCCGCGGCAACCTCGTCCAGGGATATATCGGAGCCGACGAGAAAGTCCTCCCGCAGAACCTCGCCCGGATGGACATTGTCCAGCCGGTCCTCATCCGCGATGGTAATCCTCGATCCGGACATCGTCCGCGCCTCCGTCCACCCAGCGGAAGGTGATCCGCCACTGGTCGTTGATCCGGATACTATAGGTCCCTTTGCGATCACCCTTCAACTCCTCAAGGCGATTGCCGGGCGGCACGCGCAATTCGACCGGGCTTGCCACCGCGTTGAGCATGCGCAGCTTTCGGCGGGCGGTTTGCTGAATGTCAGAGGGAAGCTTTCGACTCCGCTCGCCATCGAACAAGCGCTTGGTTTCATCGTCATCGAAGCTGAGAATCATGCCCTAATCCTTTCAGGACACGATCTGCCGTACCAAACAGACTGCCGTTACCGCCGTCAGGGCCTCACCCCCGCCGCGGCCCGCCGAACTTGGTCTTGGTCTGCTTGCCGTACCGAGTCTTCCGCGTGCCGGCCTTGCCCTCATTGCTGCGCCCCATCACCGGTGCCTTGCGATCGCCCTCGGGCAGCCCGAGTTCCTCGGCCTCCAGCGATCGGATCTCGTCGCGCAGGCGGCCCGCTTCCTCGAACTCCAGGTTCGCGGCGGCATCGCGCATCTTCTTCTCGAGCTCTTCGATATAGGCGCGCAGATTGTGGCCGACCATGTGCGGGCGATCGGCGTCGATCTCCACCGTCACCTGGTCCTTGCTCGACACATGGGCGATGATGTCGCCGATGTTCTTCTTCACCGTTGCCGGCGTAATCCCGTGTTCGATATTGTACGCCATCTGCTTCTCGCGGCGGCGGCCGGTCTCGGCGAGCGCGCGCTCCATGCTGCCGGTCATGCGATCGGCATAGAGGATCACCCGCCCCTCCACGTTGCGCGCGGCACGGCCGATCGTCTGGATCAGCGAGGTCTCGGAGCGCAGAAAGCCTTCCTTGTCGGCGTCGAGGATCGCGACCAGCCCGCACTCCGGGATATCGAGCCCCTCGCGCAGCAGGTTGATGCCGATCAGCACGTCGTACACGCCCATCCGCAGGTCGCGGATCAGCTCGATGCGCTCCAGCGTCTCGGTGTCCGAGTGCATGTAGCGAACCTTCACGCCCGCCTCGTGCATATATTCGGTCAGGTCCTCGGCCATCCGCTTGGTGAGCGTGGTCACCAGCGTGCGATAGCCCTTGGCGGCGGTCGCCTTGCACTCCTGGATCAGGTCCTGCACCTGTTCCTCGACCGGCTTGATCTCCACCGGCGGATCGATCAGCCCGGTGGGGCGAATGACCTGCTCGACGAACACGCCGCCGGTGCGCTCCATTTCCCAGTCGCCGGGGGTGGCCGAGACGTACGTGGTCTGCGGCCGCATCGCGTCCCACTCGTTGAAACGCAGCGGCCGGTTGTCGATCGCCGAGGGCAGGCGGAAGCCATATTCGGCGAGGGTCAATTTGCGCTTGTGGTCGCCGCGCGACATGCCGTTGATCTGGCCGATCGTCTGGTGGCTTTCGTCGACGAACAGCAGTGCGTTCTCCGGCAGATATTCGAACAGCGTGGGCGGCGGCTCGCCGGGCAGGCGGCCGGTGAGGAAGCGGCTGTAATTCTCGATGCCCGCGCAGCTGCCGGTCGCCGCGATCATCTCCAGGTCGAAATTGGTGCGCTGCTCCAGCCGCTGGAGTTCCAGCAGCTTGCCCTCGATCTCCAGTTCCTTCAGCCGCTCGGTCAGCTCGTGGCGGATCGCCTCCATCGCCTGCTTCAGCGTCGGCCCCGGCGTCACATAGTGGCTGTTGGCATAGACGCGGACATAGTCGAGGCTCGCCACCTTCTTGCCGGTGAGCGGATCGAACTCGACGATCTCCTCGATCTCGTCGCCGAAGAAGCTGATCCGCCAGGCAGTATCCTCATAGTGCGACGGGAACAGCTCGAGATTGTCGCCGCGCACCCGGAACGCACCGCGGCCGAAGGCGGCGTCGTTGCGCTTGTACTGGAGCGCCACCAGCTTGCGGATGATCTCGCGCTGGTCGACCACCTGGCCCTTCTTCAGGTCGAAGATCATCGCCGAATAGGTCTCGACCGATCCGATACCATAGAGGCACGAGACCGAGGCGACGATGATCACGTCGTCGCGCTCCAGCAGCGACCGGGTCGCGGCGTGGCGCATCCGGTCGATCGCCTCGTTGATCGAGCTTTCCTTCTCGATATAGGTATCCGACCGCGGCACATAGGCTTCGGGTTGATAGTAATCATAATAGCTGACGAAATATTCGACAGCGTTCTCGGGGAAGAAGTTCTTGAACTCGCCATAGAGCTGCGCGGCGAGGATCTTGTTCGGCGCAAGGATCAGCGCGGGGCGCTGCAGTTCCTCGATCACCTTGGCCATGGTGTAGGTCTTGCCCGAACCGGTGACGCCGAGCAGCACCTGGTCCCGCTCGCCGGCCCGTGCCTGCTCGACCAGCTCCGGGATCGCGAAGCGCTGATCACCCGACGGCTGATAGTCGGAAACGAGCTTGAACGCCTTGCCGCCTTCCGCCTTTTCGGGGCGCTGGGGGCGGTGGGGGATGAAGGCCTGGCCCGTCTCGGGCTCGGCAAGGTTGGTCCGGATCTGGATCGCCATGGCATTGAATATGGGGTGCGGGGCCCCGTCTGAAAAGCGGTTCGGCGACCCGGAGGCGATCAACTGCTCAGGCGGGCGCTCCCCGCCGATTCCGCCGCCGCAGCATCGCACCCACCACGCCCGTGCCGGCCAGCAGCATCACCCAGCTGCCGGGCTCGGGCACCGCCGGCCCGATCGGCGCCGACCCGACATCGACATTGTCGATCTGGATCCCATTCAGGCTGTTCACCGTCAGCATGAAGAAAACCAGCGAATCGAGATCGAGCCGGATCCGCGACACACCCGACGCGTCCTGTGCTTCAACGGTCCGCGTGCCGCTGTCCTGCAACGTCGCATAGGTGTAGGTGAAGACGGTCTTTTGCGGGCTGCGCCCCAGGTCTGCAACATCCATGCTGCGGATGTTGAAAACGGAACTGGCCGGGCTGTCGATGTACAGCGTGTCACCGGAGAACAGCCCCAACGCCCCGCCACCATTCCGATCGGCGTTGTTGCCCGACGAGGTTCCGACGAGGAAGAACAGGTTCTGGCCGCTGGAGAAGCGCACGCCCTGCGCGGAATAGGCAGCGCGATACACGTCGCCACTTGCGCTCGCCAGGTCATCGAAAGTCACGACCGTGGCCGCCTGTGCGACCGGGCAGGCAGCCAAAGACGAAGCCATGACGATTGCCGCAAGCAAGCCGCGCATTCCACCCTCCCTGGAAACCACCAAGGAATATCATGCGAGCGCCGTCTTGTGCAAATGGATCGCGCAGCGGGCGCAGGGATGCCGTTCGCTGAACAACTTCGCATTATACTCCAAAATGCTACGCGACGTCGTTATGACGACGATAGGCGATGCGCCACATCGCCAGCCCGATTCCCGCGGCGAGCAGCGCCACCGCCGCAGCCTGCGCCGCCTTGAACGCCAGCCCCAGCAGCCAACTGCGCGTGTCGATCGGCGCGATCGTGAGCAGGCCGGCGCCATAGCTCTGCGCGCCCACATACAGGCCGAGCCCGAGTGTGCCCGTCACCAGCGCTGCGTGGAGGCCGCGGCGAAAGCCCAGCGCATGCAGCACCAGCCAGATCGGGCCACCGACCGCGGCGAGCGCGATTCCGGCGAACAGGGTTCCGATCCCCCATCCCGCCAGCAGAGCCAGCGGCATGTGCTGGCCGGCGGCGATCAACAGCATCAGGATCAGCAGGCCGCCCAGGACGCTACCCGCACCGAATGCCTTGCCGATCCGGTCGCTGCTGGTTTCATAGTCGCGCGTCGCGCCGATGCCCTTGCCCATATGCCCCTGCCCCGGTGGCTCCTTAGAAGCGGCCGGCAACCGGCTCAAGCTCAGCGGAAACGGTCGAACCGCCCCTCGGCGCGGCATTTGGCGATGCCGTTGTCGTTCGGCGCCGCCGGCGGTACGCCGATCGCCGGCACGTCGAAGCCTTGTCCGATCGGATGATCGGCGAAGCGGCGCGGATCGGTGCCGCCACAGGCCAGCATCGCCGCCAGCATGTCCGGCGGGGTACGGTAGGCTTCCCAGGAGAGGCGGAAGGTGCCCCAATGGATCGGCAGCGCCCAGGGCCGGCCGAGCCCGTCCCACACCCGGATCGCGTCGCGCGGGCCGATATGCGCGTCGGCCGCCATCTGGCCGGGCTTGAAGCGGAAGGCGCCCACGGGAATGGCGGCGAACCGCACCGGCCCCAGCGCCGCGGCCTCGGCCGGCCATTTGCCGTCGCCCCAGCCGGTATCGCCGGCGAAGAACAGGTTGCCGCCGGGCAGCGTCACCACGAAGCTGGACCAGAGCGCGCGATTGCGATCGGCGAACCAGCGGCTGCTCCAGTGATGGTTGCGGGTGACGACCACGTTGATGCCGGGCCTGAGCGTCAGCCGCTGCCCCCAGTCGAGCCCGCGCGCCGGCACGCCCGCCTGGCCGATGACACTGTCATTGCCCAGGCCGGTCACGACCAGCGGCCGGTCCCGCTGCCAGATCGTCTTGAGCGTCGCGAGGTCGAGATGGTCGTAATGGTTGTGGCTGACCAGGATCAGGTCGATCTTCGGCAGGTCGGCCAGCCGCACGCCGGGCGCGGTGACGCGCTTCGGCCCCATACCGAACGGCCCGGCGACGTCGCTCCACACCGGATCGGTGAGGATGTTGAGGCCCTGGGTCTGGATCAGCACGCTGGCATGGCCGATCCAGCTGACCTTCATCGCCTGCCCTGCGACCCGCGCGGGGGGACGGCCTTGGGTGACGGGCACGCTGGCGGGCCATTCCGGCTGCCGCCCCACGCTGGCGACGCGATGGGCGAGGAACACGAAGGCGAGCGCGGGTGCCGGGGCGGTTTCCCCATCGGGATTGGCAAAGCGGGCGCCGTCGAAATGCCCGGTCTCGCCCCCGCGATAATAGATGCGGTCGAGGAAGGGCGGCACCAGCGTCAGGAACAGGCACAGCGCCACCACCACCCAGAGCAGCGTGGCGATCAGCCAGCGCGCAAACGTCCTTGCCATCGCCATCCGCCCTCTCTCGCAACCGCACTGACCTAGATCAAGCCTGTCCGCCCGTGCATTGACCGATAGACTTGTTGTGTATACACAACGAATCGCACTACGGAGCTGATGGTTCCATGATCATCCACAATCGCATCGCGCTGTTCCGTGCCGAATCCGGCATGACCCGGCGCGCCCTTGCCGAGGCGGTGGGGGTGAACCCGCAGACGATCGGCTATCTCGAACGCGGCGACTACAAGCCCAGCCTCGAACTGGCGATGCGGATCGCGCGGGTGTTCGGCGTGCCGGTGGAACTGCTGTTTTCCTTCGAACCCTTCGAACCCGTGGCAGACGCGCTGCAGCGCGCCGGAATCCACTCTCAGGAGAGAGAGGCATGACCAACCGCTTTATCGCAACGCTCGACAACCTTTCCCGCCGCACCGGCATCCCCGCGCTTGCCGAAGGCGCGCCGCGCCGCCGACTGCTGCGCTGGACGCCGGGGTTCGCGCTGCTGCTCGCGCTGACCGGACTTGGCATCGCATTTCTGGCCCCGGCGCACCAATTCTGGCTCGGTCAGTCTCTGCTGTCTGTCGGCTTTCCGATCGGCGTGTGCTGCCAGCTTTGGGGACCTGTCAAACCCTGGGGTACGCAGGAAACGGTCGACGAATGGGATCGCGACCTGCGCCGCCGCGCGTTTCTGGTCGGCTTTGCGAGCATGGCACTGGCAGGGCTGGCGCTGTTCTGGGCCATCGCCGCGGCAACCGCCGTGTACGACTGGTCCGGCGCTGACATCGCGCGCCGCGCCATGGTCTGCGCCTTTTTCCTGATGACGCTCTATTCCGCGGTTCCCACCCTCTACGCCAGTTGGGCCACCCGCCCGCTCGACCCGGCCGAGGAGGAGGCTTGATCGCGCGCGCGTCCTTCCCCTAGCTGCGGGGCATGACGCTGCCCCGCACGCCCGAAGACGCCGCCGCCGAACTCGCCCGCCTCGCCGCCGAGATCACGCACCACAACCGCCGCTACCACGACGCGGATGCGCCCGAGATCAGCGACGCGGACTTCGATGCGCTGGTCCGCCGCAATGCCGAGATCGAAGCCGCCTTCCCGGACCTGGTCCGCACCGATTCGCCGTCTCGCCAGGTCGGCGCCACGCCATCGGGCCCGCTCGCCAAGGTGGCGCATGCGCGGCAGATGTTCAGCCTCGACAACGGCTTTGCCGACGAGGATGTCGCCGACTTTCTCGGCCGCGTCCGCCGCTTCCTCAAGCTGGCCGACGATGCGGCCGTGGAACTCACCGCCGAGCCCAAGATCGACGGCCTCTCCTGCTCGCTGCGCTATGTGGACGGCGAGCTCGTCCAGGCGCTGACCCGCGGCGACGGCCGGATCGGCGAGGACGTGACGCCCAATGTGCGTACCATCCAAGACATTCCGCACCGCATCGAGGGCGCCCCGCCGGTGTGCGAGGTGCGCGGCGAGGTCTATATGGCCAAGGCCGATTTCGCCGCGCTCAACGCCCGGCTGCTCGCCGAGGCGGAAGAAACCGGCAAGGAAGCGCGCCAGTTCGCCAATCCGCGCAACGCCGCCGCCGGATCGCTGCGCCAGAAGGACGCCGCCATCACCAAGACGCGGCCGCTGCGCTTCCTCGCCTGGGGCTGGGGGGAGCTGAGCGAACCGCTTGCCGACAAGCAGTATGAAGCGATCGACCGCATCCGCGCCTGGGGCTTCCCGGTCTCCGACCTGTTCGTCCGCGCACCCACGCTGGAGAATGCCCTCGCCCAGTATCGCGCGATCGAGACGCGCCGCGCCGATTTGGGCTTCGACATCGACGGCGTGGTCTACAAGGTCGACCGGCTCGATTGGCAGGAACGGCTCGGCTATGTCGGCCGCGCGCCGCGCTGGGGCCTTGCCCACAAATTTCCCGCCGAGCGTGCCCAGACCACGCTCCAGGCAATCGACATCCAGGTCGGTCGCACCGGCAAGCTCACCCCGGTCGCGCGGCTGGAGCCGGTGACGGTAGGCGGCGTCGTCGTCAGCAACGCGACGCTGCACAATGCCGACGAGATCGCGCGGCTGGGCGTGCGCCCCGGCGACCGCGTGGTGCTCCAGCGCGCCGGCGACGTGATCCCGCAGATCGTCGAGAACCTCACCCGCGAGGAACCGCGCGCCGAGTGGCACTTCCCCAGCCATTGCCCGATCTGTGCGTCGGAAGCGGTGGCCGAGGAAGGCGAAGTGGATGTCCGCTGCACCGGCGGGCTGATCTGCCCGGCGCAAAGGCTGGAGCGGCTCAAGCATTTCGTCAGCCGCGGGGCGCTCGACATCGACGGGCTGGGCGAGAAGACGCTGATCGAACTGCTCGACCTGGGCTGGATCGCCGAGCCGGCCGACATCTTCCGCCTCGCGCGGCACCGGGGCGACCTGCTCGGGCGCGAAGGCTGGCAGGAAAAGTCGGTCGACGGCCTGCTCGCCGCGATCGAGGCGAAGCGCACGCCCGATGCGGCGCGGCTGCTGTTCGGCCTCGGCATCCGCCATATCGGCGCGATCACCGCGCGCGACCTGCTCAAGCGCTACGTCAGTCTGCCCGCGCTGGAAACGCTGGCCGACGAACTGATCGGCCTGCGCGACGCCACCCCGCCGCAGCTCGGCGAGACCGAGGCGAAGCATCGGACCCGACTCGACAAGGCGATCGCCGAACGGATCGGCGTCGAGAATGTCGGCGCGGCGGTGGGCCATGCGCTGGCGGACTTCTTCCACGAGCCGCACAACCGCGCGGCCTGGGCCGATCTGCTCGGCGAAGTCGCCCCCCCGCCCTTTGTGGTGGAATCGCGCGACTCGGAAGTGACCGGCAAGACGCTGGTGTTCACCGGCACGCTGGAAGCGGTGAGTCGCGACGAGGCGAAGGCGCAGGCGGAGCGGCTGGGTGCGCGGGTATCAGGTTCGGTATCGGCGAAGACCGATCTGGTGATCGCCGGTCCGGGCGCCGGATCGAAGCTGAAAAAGGCGGCCGATCTGGGGATTCGCGTGATCAGCGAGGCGGATTGGCTGTCGATTGTAAGCGCTTCCGGGTGATGCCTTTTTGCAACGCACCATAGTGGAACGTTCCGCACGTATTGACTGTCACAATTCCGCAATCAAAGCCAAGCAGGGGGCAGCCAGACAGATGGCGCGCAAAGCGCCACGACTGGTAGCCACAGGCTCTAAAAGGGAACTCTCTCGATGCGAACGCACTTTCTTGCAGGCGTGGCCGCTGCCGCGCTGCTCATCCCGGTTGCCGCGCACGCGCAGGAAACCACCTCCACGATTCGCGGCACCGTGACCGCCAACGGCGCACCGGTGGGCGATGCGACCGTCGTCACCATCCACGTGCCGTCGGGCACGCGTTCGCAAGCGAAGACCGACGCCCAAGGCAATTTCACGGTCGCCGGCCTCCGCACGGGCGGTCCGTACACCGTCGAAGTGACCAGCTCGGCCGGCAATCAGACCGTGACCGACATCTACACGGTCGTCCAGCAGGCGTATTCTCTGCCGATCGAGCTCGCCGCAACGGCTGACGCAGGATCGGAAATCGTCGTCACGGCCTCGACCATCAAGGGCGCCGGCATCCGGTCGAACGGTCCGTCGACCGTTCTCGATGCGATCCAGATCGGCAAGGTCGCTTCCGTCAATCGCGACATCCGCGACATCCAGCGCCGCGATCCGTTCGCTGCCGCCGACATCTCGAACAATGGTGACCGCGGCGGCGCCATTTCGTTCGCAGGCGTCAACCCGCGCTTCAACCGTTTCACCATCAACGGCGTGACGGTCGGCGACACCTTCGGCCTCAACCAGGACGCCAGCCCGAACATCCGCGGTCCGGTGCCGTTCGACGCGCTCGCGCAGGTTTCGGTCTCGGTGGCACCTTATGACTTCCGCCAGAGCGGCTTCCAGGGCGGTGCGATCGACACCGTGCTCAAGTCGGGCACCAACGCATTCCACGGCACCGGCTTCTACTCGCAGAACACCGATGGCCTGAGCGGCACCCGCATTGGTACCACGGTCTTTGCCCGCCCGAAGTTCAAGTCCGAAACCTACGGCGCCACGCTCAGCGGCCCGATCCTGAAGGACAAGCTGTTCTTCATGGTTTCGGGTGAGCGCAACACCGATCCGCGGCCCTATTCGACCCAGGTGTCGTCGTACCCCAACGCGGCCCTTCTCAGCACCGCGATCAACGACATCAGCGCGATCGCCAAGAACACGTACAGCATCGAGCCCGGCACTGCGCTGTCGATCAACGACCGCAAGGACGAAAAGATCGTCGGCCGCATCGACTGGAACGTGATGACGGGTCAGAAGCTGTCCTTCTCGTACGTCAATTCGTACAACGTGCAGGGCAGCCAGAACAACACCAGCACCGCGAGCACGACCTACGGCCTCAGCACCAACGCCTATGCGCTGAGCGAGCTGCTTCGCGCCGGCATCCTGCAGCTGAACTCGGATTGGACCAGCAACTTCTCGACCGAAGCGCGCCTGATCTACCGCTGGACGCGCCGCGGCCAGGAGCCGTTCGGCGGCCGTCCGAACGGCCAGCTTGGCGTGTGCGACGATGCGGTGGCGACCGTCGCGTCGTCGACCACGGCTTGCGGTACCGGCGTGCCGACCGTGTACTTCGGTCCGGACAATTCGCGTCACACCAACGTGCTGTTCTACGACACCTGGGCGGGCTCGTTCGCGACTCGCTACCAGACCGGCAACCACGAGATCCGTGCGCTGATCGACGTCACCCAGAACCGCACGTTCAACAACTTCGTGCAGAACAGCCTGGGCAGCTGGTATTTCGACTCGATCGCCGACTTCCAGGCGCGCCGTGCAAACAGCGTCACCTATGCGGGCGTTCTCGGCGGCGGAAACAGCGCCGCAGCCGATTTCCACTACACTGCATACACGCTGGGCGCACAGGACGACTGGCAGGTAACGGATGCATTGCGTGTGACCGCGGGCGTTCGATACACGATGTACGGCATGCGCGACGTGCCGACGCTGAACCCGTACTTCACCCAGCGCTATGGCTTCTCGAACCTCAAGACCTACAAGGGTCTTGACCAGTTCGAGCCGCGCCTGAGCTTCGAGTACAAGCCCGCAGCCAAGCCCTACAGCTTCCGCGGCGGCGCCGGCATCTTCGGTGGCGGTTCGCCCGACATCTATCTGTCGAACAGCTTCTCCAACACCATCACCACCAACTCGCTGACCATCCAGCGCGACGCGACCTGCAATACCGCAGGTTCGCTCTGCGACATCGCGCTCAACAATGTCACCGGCAGGGCCCCGGCCGCACTTGCTGCCGCTGCGAGCAACGTGACGGGCAGCACCTCGCTGCCGCGCACCAACACCGGCGCGATTGCACCGGGCTTCCACCTGCCGCGTTCGCTCAAGGCGACGCTCTCGGGTGACCTGAACCTGTTCGGGTTCAACTTCGGCGCCGACTATTACTATTCGAACACGCTCGACACGCCCATCTTCGTCGATGCGCGTTCGGTGGTGGTCGGCACGCTGCCGGACGGCCGTCCGCGCTACAACGGCCTGCTCGGCTTCAGCGACAACAACTACGACATCCTGGTGACCAGCGCCCACAAGGGTCGCTCGCACATCGGCGTGGTCCGCTTCGACAAGAAGTTCGACTGGGGTCTGTCGTTCGGCGGCAGCTACACGCTGCAGGACGTCCGCGACGTGGGCAACGCCACCTCGTCGACGATCAACTCGAACTTTCGCAATCAGCTGTTCGCCGACCCGAACTTCCCGGTCCTCGGCACCTCGGGCGATCAGATCAAGTGGTCGTACAAGTACAATATCGGCTTCGATCACGCCTTCTTCGGCGACTATCGCACCGTGATCCAGCTGTTCGGCGAAACCCGCGCGGGACGCCCGTACAGCTACACGATGCGCGACTCGGCAGCGAACCGCACCGACGTGTTCGGCACCGTCCTCACCGGCGGCACCACCAACACCAACCTGCTGTACGTGCCGAAGTCGGGTGACGATCCCATCGTGACCTATGCGCAGGGCGACACGACCACGAAGGGCCTGCTGGAAGCGCTGATCAACAACAGCGCGCTGAAGAACTATCGCGGCCAGATCGCGCCGAAGAACATCGCCCGCAACCGCGCGTTCACGCAGATCGACATCCACCTCGAGCAGGAAATCCCGACCTTCGTGGGCCACTCGCGCCTGTCGGTGTTCGCGGACATCAACAACCTGCCGAACCTGCTGAACAAGAACTGGGGCGGTCTGCGCCAGTTCGGCTTCCCGTACGCGGCCTCGGTCGTGACGGTGAACTGCGTCACCTCGGCCGGCGCCGTGGTACCGGCGGGCACCGCGATCGGCACGGCGGCAAACCCCGCCGCTGGCTGCGCCAAGTACCAGTACTCCAGCTACCAGGCGCCGAACGACGCCGCCGTCAACTTCAACGGATCGTTCTACGCGATCCGCGTCGGCGCCCGCTTCACCTTCTAAGCGGCACGACCGACCTTTTCAGAATGCCGGGCGCCCAGCGCGCCCGGCATTTTTTTTGCCCCCTCGCCATCGCGATGGTACAGGCGCAGCGTGGCAAAGACTTCGCTTCCGCAGACGAGCACCCGAACCCTGGGCCTTTCCAAGCCCGATCTGTTTTCGCGTCCCTTTTTCGAAGACAAGGGCCGTGCCTTCTGGATTCTCCAGGCGACCGGCTGGAGCGGCTATCTGCTGCTGCGCTCGGTCTCGTCGATCTCGAACGGCTTTTCGGTCGAGGGGCTGATCAAGGCGATCATCGAGGCGATCGTCGGCTATTGCCTCACGCTGCTGCTCTCGGCGCTCTACGGCTATTACCGCCGCCTGCCGCGCATCCCGGCGGTGCTGCTCACCCTCGCCACGCTGGGCGCGGCGACGCTGATCTATGCGGTGCTGGAGGCCTTCACCTATTCGTTCACGGCGGCGGAGGCCGGAATCACCTTTGCGCGGGTGATCGGCTACAGCTTCCTCACCTTCACGGTGCTGGCGGGCTGGTCGGCGCTCTATTTCGGGATCAATTTCTACCTGATCGTCGAGCAGCAGATCGACCAGATGCAGATCCTGGAGAACCAGGCATCGAGCGCCCAGCTGGCGATGCTGCGCTACCAGCTCAATCCGCATTTCCTGTTCAACACGCTCAACTCGATCTCGACGCTGGTGCTGCTCAAGCAGACCGAGCGGGCGAACATCATGCTGTCCCGCCTCTCCTCGTTCCTGCGCTACACGCTGGCCAACGAGCCGACCGCCCACGTCACGCTGGCGCAGGAGATCGAGACGCTGAAGCTCTATCTCGAGATCGAGAAGATGCGCTTCGACGAGCGGCTGCGCATGCATTTCGATCTCGATCCGCGCGTCGCCAAGGGCCGGCTGCCGTCGCTGCTGCTCCAGCCGCTGGTCGAAAATGCGATCAAATATGCCGTCAGCACGCAGGAGGACGGCGCCGACATCATCGTTTCGGCTCGGCTCACCGGAGACAGGGTGCAGATCGCCGTGTCCGATACGGGTCCGGGATTGATCGAAGCGCGTCCGAGGCCGACGCTTTCAACTGGCGTGGGGCTCGCCAATATACGGGAGCGGTTGGTGCAGGCTTTCGGGCCTGACCATCGTTTCGAGACGCGAACGAAACCTGGGGAAGGTTTCAGCGTTGAGATCGAGATACCGTTCCAGCTTGAGGAACCGAACCGAGAGGCCGCATGACCATCCGTACCATCCTCGTTGACGACGAATCCCTGGCGATTCAGGGGCTCGAGCTCCGGCTGCAGGAGCATGAGGATGTCGAAATCATCGACAAATGCTCCAATGGCCGCGAAGCCATAAGATCGATCAAGACGCACAAGCCCGACCTCGTCTTCCTCGACATCCAGATGCCGGGTTTTGACGGGTTTTCGGTGATCCAGGGCCTGATGGAAGTCGAACCGCCGCTGTTCGTCTTCGTCACCGCCTATTCCGATCACGCCATCCGCGCCTTCGAGGCGCAGGCGGTGGACTATCTGATGAAGCCGGTCGAGCCGTCGCGGCTCGCCGACACGCTGGACCGCGTCCGCCAGCGCCTCGCCGAAAAGCGCGGCGTCGAGGAAGTGGAAAAGCTGAAGGAAGTGCTGGCCGAAGTCGCGCCCGACGCGGTGGACGACATCGCCGCGACCGATGGCGGAGAGCCGGCTTCCAACCGCTTCGAGAAGCTGATCAACATCAAGGATCGCGGCCAGATCTTCCGCGTCGACGTCGACACGATCGAGCGGATCGACGCGGCCGGCGATTACATGTGCATCTATACCGGCGACAACACGCTGATCCTGCGCGAGACGATGAAGGATCTGGAGAAGCGGCTCGATCCGCGCCGCTTCCAGCGCGTCCACCGCTCGACCATCGTCAATCTCGACCTGGTCCGCCAGGTCAAGCCGCACACCAATGGCGAGTGCTTCCTGGTGCTCAACTCGGGCGCGCAGGTGAAGGTGTCGCGCTCGTACCGCGACGTGGTGGCGCGCTTCGTCCACTGAGGCCAGCGCACCCGATATACGGCATCCCAGCGAACGCTGGGGTGACGGATTCGAGAAAGGGCCTCGTCTGCGAAGGACGAGGCCCTTTTCGTTGATCAGAACCCGGACGAGAAGGTCAGGAACCACTGGCGCGGCGCGATCGGGTAGATCGAATAGCTGTTGGTCGCCGACCCCACCGAGATGGTCGACCAGCCGCCCACGTCCGCCAGGTTGGTGACGTTGAGGCTCAGTTCGGCCTTTTTCAGCCGCACCAGCTCCGCCGGCAGCTTGGCCGCGAGGCGCAGCGAGGTGAGGAAGTAGGACTTCACGCTGGTGTCGTTGGCATAGGTCGCATAGCGGCGGCCGACATAGTCGCCGGTCACCTGTGCCTCGAACGCGCCGAGCGACAGCGTCGCGACCGACTTGTTCATCCACTTCGGCGAGCCCGGCACCTGCTTGCCGCAGGTCGGCACCACGCCGCCGGTGACGACATAGCCGCCCAGGCAGCCCGGCACCGCCGCGCCGATGCCCAGCGCGGTCGAGCTATAGTCGCTCTGATAGGTCGAGCTGTTGTACGAGGTGGCGTTGTAGAGCGACAGCGCGCGGCCGAAGTGCAGCGTGAAGGCGGCGTCGACGCCGTCGGTGTGCACGCTGCCCACGTTCACCAGGATCGAGGTGCCGCCGGTGATCGCGCCGCCGGCAATGCCGCCGGGGTTGGTGCTGATCGCCAGCAGGCGGTTGCTGAAGGTGACGTGGTAATAGTTCACCTGCGCGTCGAGCCCGCTCAGGATCCCGTCGAAGCTGCGGTGGGTGCGCACGCCGCCTTCATAGGTCCAGCTCGTCTCGGGCTTGCCCTGCTGGGCGAAGGCGTCGAACGCCGACTGGCTGCCGGTGAACCAGGGCGAGAGCGAACCGCCGCCCAGATAGGCCATATACTGGTGCAGGTTCTTCTGGACGTTGAAGTAGAGCTGCTCATGGCCGTTCAGGTCGTAGGTCGCGCCGACCGAGGGCAGGAACCAGTTCTTGGTGTTGATCCGGCCGCTCGGCAGGTTGCCGGTCAGGCCCGAGAGCGAGCCCGGCCTGGGCTGGACGACGAAATAGCCGTTCGCCCATTGCGCGCTGGTCTTCACGCCGGCCTCGACGCGCAGCTTCTCGGTGACCTTCCAGGCGTCCTGCAGGTGGAGCTGGAGCACGTTGACGCGCGCCTCGCCCTGATACTGGGTGAACAGCGGGTTGGACGGGCGGATATAGGGCGTGCTGGCGCCCGGATTGTTGATGTCGAAGCCGTACCAGCGGCGCCACTGGGTTGCGCTGTTATGCTCGAACCAGGCCCCAAGCTGGACCTGATGCGCGCCCAGATCGAGATCGAGGTTGGAGATGCCGCCGCTGCGATCGATGCGATATTCGGTGGTGCGGGTCACGAGGCCCGAGCCGCCGGTCGCAGCGACCAGCGCGGACGACGCGTTGGCGTTGGCCTTGTACTTGGTGCCGGTGGCGTAGTTCGGATCGAGATAGGCCTGGATCACGGTAATCGACTGGCCGAGCGGCCCCGCGACCACGCCGACGCCGTCATTGTGGTGGAAGTACGCCGTGTTCGACCAGGTGGCGCGATCGCCCAGCTTGGCGTCGTAGCGCGCATAGGTGAGGTAATCGGTGCGCTGCGCATCCGAATAATAGTTGCGGTAGTTGCCGCCCTGCGCCGCCGGCGTGTTGCCGAACGCGTCCATATAGGCGCGCATGCCGGCCAGGTCCGAATAGAAGAACGGCCGGGTGCGCGGCGTGTAGAGCTGCGCCGCAGTCGCGGGCGTGCCGTTCACCGAGGGTTTGAAGAAGGTGGTCGCATCCTCGTTCGGCTCGATCTTGTCCGAATAGTCGAAGAACAGCGTCAGCTTGCCGGCGGCACCGTCGTGGACGAACTTGGCGTTGGCCTGCCAGCCGCCCTGGATGCCGTTGAAGTCCCAGGCCCGGGCGCGCTGGCGGACGCCGGCGACATAGGCGCTGTTCTCCTCGTTCGGGCCGAACGCGCCGCTGTCGAGCCGCAGATAGGTGCGCGACGTGCCGTAGCTGCCCACCGTCTGGTTGAACGTGCCGCCCAGCGTCTTCGCCGGATCGGCCGAGAAGGTCTCGATCGTGCCGCCCAGATTGCTGGTGGAGGCGGTGCCGAGATCGCCGGCGCCGGTGGTCACCACGACGCGGCCGACATTCTCCGAAATCACCGCGCGCTGCGGCGACAGGCCGTTGTAATTCCCGTAGCTCTGGTCGCCCAGGGGTACCCCGTCCATCGTGTAGCCGAGCTGCTGGAAGTTGAAGCCGTGGATGAAGATCTGGGCGTTCTGCTCGTTGTTCCCCCAGGGATCGGCGGTGATGTAAAGCACGCCGGGCAGCGTCTGGATCGCCTTCAGGGGCGAGACGCCGGGCAGGATCTTCTGGATCTCTTCCGACGAGAGCGCCGTCGCCGACCGCGTCGTCTTGGCGGTAACGACGATGGCGCTTGCCGTGCCGGTGTCGTTGCCGGTGTCGTTGTCGCTGCCGGTGTCCGGATCGGCAACGACCTTGCTGGCTTGCTGCGCCTGCGCCGGAAGCGCAGCGGCGGCGGTGAGGAAGGCGGCGACGGAAACCGTCGCGCGGAGTGCGTGGTGGAACTTCATGACGGACCCCCCAGGTCGGATGGCATGTTGCGTGTGCGACCGCGCCGCTAGGGGGCCCGTGTTTCAGTTCGGCGGCGTTTCGATAAAACTGGCGTGACGTTGCCCTTTTGCTTCGGTTACGCCGCGACCCGCTCAAACGCCGCCGGGTTCGTCCGGCCCGCGGTCCGGCTTGGCGGCGGCACCGCCCTCGCGCGGCGCAAGCCAGTGGCCGAGCAGCAGCACCGGCTCCAGGATCGCCATGCCGATCAGGACGGCGACCAGCCGTTCGATGCCCGGCAGCACGTCGCCATCGGCATAACTGTCCGGCACCAGCATCACGAGCACGGCGAGCGTGAACTGGGTCCCGACATAGCGGTAGCGGTGCGGACCGTTCTCGATCATCCGCCCGGTGGCGACGCCGATCACGGTGCCGGCGACGAGGATCGCGGCATGGCCCTGCGCGGCGAACAGGCAAGCGGCCGCCAGCGCGGCGCCGGCAAGGCAGCCGACGAAGCGCTGCGCCAGCCGGACGCTTACCGGCACCAGCCCGCTGGCGCCCAGCCCCTGTACCGGCACCAGCATCACCGCCATCACGCCGACCGCGCTCTGCGCCAGCGCCGGGAGCGCCAGCGCGTGCGCCACCCCGATCAGCAGCGCCAGCGCCACACCCGCCTGCGCCGCATGGCGGAAGGCGGCCGGATGCCAGAGCGCGACCGGCGGGGCCGGCGTGGCGGGTGCCGGCCAGCGCCGCCGAACGGTCAGCGTCGAGACGATGCTGACCGCCATGCACGAGAGCGTGCCCGCCACCGTTTCCAGGATGCGGGTGAGGACGAACCGGTCGAGCGCCGTGGCCGGCGTCTCGATCTTGTCGAGCAGCACCATCGCGAAGGTGAGGCCGAAGAACAGCCAGGCATAGGCGCGGCGGGCGGTGAGTGCGCGATAGAGGCTCAGCGTCCCCACCGCCATCATCGCGATGGCGCTGCCCAACCAGCTGGTCGCGACGAGCGGCGCCAGCCCCAGCGCGAGCAGCCCGCCCGCCACCGTGCCGACGATCCGCAACAGCCCGCGCAGCACCGTTTCGCTGGCATGGCCGCGCATCACCATATAGCCGGCGAAGGCCGCCCAGGCGACGTTGCTGCCGCCGATCGCATGCGCGACCAGGATCGCCAGCAGCACCGAGGCCACGCACTCGCCGGCATCCACGGTGCGCGGGCCGACCCGCCCCAGCGCGGCATCCCAGGCGGTACGCAGCCGGTTCATCTCATCCGAACAGCTCGGCGAGGAAATGGGTCATCGCCTGCCAGCTGCGGCGATCGGCCTTGGGTTCATAGGCGATGGCGGGGTTCAGGCTCTGCACCCGGCTCCGGTCGGTAAAGGCATGGCCGGCATGGCCATAGGCGTGGAGCTGCCAGTCGGCACCGCGTGCGGTAAGCTCCTCGGCCAGCCCCAAGGTCGCCTCGGGCGGGGCGAGCGGGTCGTCCCAGCCATGGCAGATCAGCAGCTTCGCGGTGATGGGCAGTTCGCTCGGGAGATCCGGCCGGTCATAGACGCCGTGGAACGACACGCCGCCCAGGATCGGCAGGCCGGCGCGCGCCGCATCCAGCACGCACTTGCCGCCGAAGCAGAAACCGATCGCCGCCATCCGCGCGCTGTCCGCCGGCGCCAGCCCGGTCAGCGCGTCGAGCGACGCGGCCAGCCGATCGCGCAGCAGTCCGCGATCGGCGTTCAGCGCAGCCATATAGCGGGCATAGTCGGGATCGCCGATCGCGGTGCGCTTGCCCTGGCCATAGACGTCCGCGACCAGCGCGATGTAGCCGAGCCGCGCCAGATCCTCGGCCTTCTCCACATCCGCTTCCTTGACGCCGAACACATTGGGCAGCACCAGCACCGCCGGACGCGCATGGCCGATGCCGTCGTCCCACACGGCCACCCCTTCGAACGGGCCGCCCGGGCCGTCATAGACCAGCGTCTGTTGCACCACGGCCATGCTTGTCGTCTCCTGCGCTTGTCCCCGTCGTCCCTTTCGCTAAGGACGGCGGCGAGCAGTTACAAGGAGCCAACCCATGCCCACCCTCGTCCTGATCCGCCACGGCCAGTCGGCCTGGAACCTGGAGAATCGCTTCACCGGCTGGTGGGACGTCGACCTGACCGAGCAGGGCGTGCGCGAAGCGACCGCCGCCGGCACGCTGATGAAGGAGAAGGGTCTCGATTTCGACCTGTGCTTCACCAGCTTCCAGAGCCGCGCGATCAAGACGCTGCACCTGGCGCTGGAGGCGATGGACCGCCTCTGGCTGCCGGAAGAGAAGGACTGGCACCTCAACGAGCGCCACTATGGCGGCCTGACCGGCCTCGACAAGGCGGAGACCGCCGCACGCCACGGCGACGAGCAGGTGAAGATCTGGCGCCGCAGCTTCGACGTGCCGCCGCCGCTCCCCGAGGCGGGCTCGCCCTGGGACCTGGCCCGGGACCCGCGCTATGCCGGCATCCCGATCCCGCAGACCGAAAGCCTGAAGGACACGATCGCCCGCGTGCTGCCCTATTGGGAAGAGCGGATCGCGCCCGAGCTGAAGGCCGGCAAGCGCGTGCTGATCGCCGCGCACGGCAACTCGCTGCGCGCGCTGGTGAAGCACCTGTCGGGCATTCCCGACGACGAGATCGTCAGCCTGGAAATCCCGACCGGCCAGCCGATCGTCTACCAGCTCGACGACGAGCTGAAGGAAATCGAGCGCTATTATTTGAGCGAGCGCTGATCTCGCGCTTCTAAGCCCCTCCCCTTCAGGCGCACCAGGTCGGCGCTGCCCCCGGCAGCGCCTGAACAGCGCGGAGCGCTGTTCACCTGATGCGGGGTTGGGGTGGGGCAGTGTCTCACCGAGACCAACTTATGGTCTGGAATCCCTCCACCCCCAACCCCTCCTCCAAGGAGGAGGGGCTAAATTTGGGACCTCACCGCCCCCGCGGCCCCAGATCCGCCGGGATCGTCGCCCGGTACTGCGGCGCCACCCGCGCCTTGCTCGCCTGCTCATACGCATAGCCCGCGCGCAGCAGCAGCCCGTCCGCATAGGCCGTGCCGATGAACGACAGCCCGGCCGGCAATCCGTTCACCAGCCCCATCGGCACCGTGAGGTGCGGATAGCCCGAGACCGCCGGCAGCTCGCTGGCGGAGGGGCCGACGAACTGGTCGCCATGCGCGGGGTCGCTCAGCCAGGGCGTGCCATAGGTGGGCGTCACCAGCACCTCCGCGCCCGCCGCCTTGAGCATCGCGTCGATCCCCTCCGGCCCCGCCAGCCGCTGCGACTTCGCCCGTGCGGCCTTGTAGTCGGGATCGTCGAGGCCCTTGGTCGCCTCGGCCTTCAGGAAGGTTTCCTGGCCGAAGAACGCCATCTCCTCGCCCGCATGCGCCTTGTTGAACGCGATCACGTCGGCCAGCGACCGCACCTGCACCGCAGCAGGCGTGGTCGCCAGATAGGCGGCGAGATCGGCCTTGAGCTCGGTATAGAGCACCAGCCCCTCGGCCTCGCCCAGCCCGTCGAGCTTGGGCAGCGTCACCTCGACCAGCGTCGCGCCGGCCGCGCGCAGTTCGCCCAGCGCCTTGTCGAACCGCGCGGCGAGATCGTCGGCCATCTCGGGCCGCCAATAGCCGATCCGCATCCCCTTCAGCGCGTCGGAGGCGAGGCCCTTTGCATAGTCCTTGCGGTAGGCATTCGCGCCCTTGGTCGCTGGATCGGCGGGATCCTCGCCGACCATGGCGGAAAACAGCAGCGCCACGTCGGCGACGCTGCGCCCCATCGGCCCTGGCGTATCCTGGCTGTGGCTGATCGGGACGACATGGGTGCGGCTGACCAGCCCCAGCGTCGGCTTGAGGCCGACCAGCCCGTTCATCGCCGAGGGGCATACGACCGAGCCGTCGGTCTCGGTGCCCACCGCAACGGCCGCAAGGCTCGCCGCCGCCGCCGCGCCCGATCCGCTCGACGAGCCGCAGGACGTGCGATCGAGCGCATAGGGGTTGCGCACCAGCCCGCCGACCGCGCTCCACCCGCTCATCGAATGGTCGGAGCGGATATTGGCCCATTCGCTGAGGTTGGTCTTGCCGAGGATCACCGCGCCGGCCGCGCGCAGCTGCGCCACCACCGGCGCGTCGCGGCCGGTGCGGTTGTCCTTGAGCGCCAGGCTGCCGGCCGTGGTCGGCAGTTCCTTCGTCTCGATATTGTCCTTGATCAGCACCGGTACGCCGTCGAGGGGGCCCAGCGCCTTGCCCGCCTTGCGCCGCGCGTCGCTGGCGCGGGCCTGGGCGAGCGCATCGGGGCTCACCGCGATCACAGCGCGGAGCGTCGGGCCCTTGCCGTCCATTGCGGTGATGCGGGCGAGATATGCCGCTGTCACCGCGGCGCTGCTCGTCTTGCCCGATGCGAGATCGGCGGCGATCTTCGTCGCCGGCACCTCCGCCACCTGCACCTGCGCCGCCGCGGGGCTCGCCATCGCCAGCGCCATCAGCCCGACACCCCAGCTCCGCATCGCATCCCCCCTTTTGTCCGGTTCGCCGCCAGCCTAGCCTGCCGGAGATGCAGCGCAATCCTGCTCGGAGGAACATGGGCAAGATCGGTCGGGCGGGTCGTCCCGGCCCCGCCTAGGAAGGCGTCGCCACGGAGGAAAAGATGCAGACGCCGCTCGCCCGCTACCATGCCCGGATGCAGCGCGTGCTCGACCATGTCGACACGCATGCCGAGGACGATCTGGACCTGGAGACGCTGGCGGGCGTCGCGGCGTTTTCGAAGCATCATTTCCACCGCCAGTTCAGCGCGCTGTTCGGCCTGTCGGTGCATCGCTACGTCCAGCTCGTGCGGATGAAGCGCGCGTCCTATCGCCTCGCCTTTCGGCCGGGCGAGGCCGTGACCGGCATCGCGCTCGACGCCGGCTACGAGGCGCCCGAGGCGTTCGCCCGCGCCTTCCGCCAGCGCTTCGGCCAGGCGCCTTCGCAATTTCGCGCGGCGCCGGACTGGGACCCGTGGCACGCGGCCCTCGCGCCGCTCACCATAGCCCGGAGCCAGACGATGCAGACCCGATTCACGACCACTGACGTGACCATGCTCGATTTCCCCGCCACCCCGGTGGCCTTCCTCACGCACCGCGGCGATCCTGCCCATCTCGGCGACACGATCCGCCGCTTCATCGCCTGGCGCAAGACGACCGGCTATCGCCCGCCGGCCAGCGCCACCTACACTATCTTCCACACCGATCCGCGCACCACGCCGCCGGAGGACTATCGCCTCGACCTCTGCGCCGGCACGTCCCATCCGGTGGCGGACGCCGCGCACGGCATCGAACCGGGCCTGATCCCGGCCGGCCGCTGCGCGATGCTGCGGGTGGTGGGCCAGGCCGACGATCTGGAGCCCGCCGCGCTGTTCCTCTACCGCGAATGGCTGCCCCAGAGCGGCGAGGAGCCCGGCGACTTCCCGCTCTTCGCCCGGCGGGTGGCCTTCTTCCCCGACGTGCCCGAGCATGAATCGGTGACCGAGCTGTATCTGCCGCTGAAATAGCCCCCATGGTGCAGCTTGCCCCGCCACAGCCACCATCGGTTGTGGCGGGGG
>NZ_BCYY01000028.1 GCF_001598435.1 Sphingomonas pituitosa NBRC 102491 | reverse complement strand
GGTGCCGCGGGTTCCAATGGATCGACCCGGATTTGGGTGGATCAGATACCGTCAAGAACCACGCAAATCCGCGGGTTTTTGGATGTTCATGGATCTGTGTAATCCCGCACGCTAACGGTCTGGCTGCGCTGCGAGTTGCGCACGGTAATACACGCTAGACCGAACACTTTAACGCACGGCATCCGTACGGGAGAAAACATTTACAAACTTCCAAGGGTAATCGGGCCAAAAAAATGACCGGTCCGTAAGGACCGGTCTTCGATATCAGGGCATCGAGCGGCTGCTGCTATTTCCCTGCGAGCGCGTCATCCGCGGCGTGAATATCCGAGGGGGAATCTATCGTCCCAGACGCCTGGCCGGACTTGCCTGGTCCTGATCGACGCTCGTTGCGCCCACTCATCCCCGTTGACAACAGACGACATTATCACACTCGACCGAGAACGCCTCGTCTGACGGCGATCTCGATATTCGAGACGTCGACGATCGATGATGTGGCTAGCTTCAAGTCGGTACAGCGCGGCTAGCGCTTCTCGCGGGCTAAAGACGAAGCCGCGCCCTGCGAGGTGCTTCAGTGCCGCCGATGTCGACCAGGGCAAGCCCATGTAGAACACGTCGTCTCCCACGATGTGCCGCGAGAGCGCCGTGCCAGCGGCAACGGTGGCGCAGCACACTCGAAGATCGATCGGCGTGCGGAACTCGACCGTGAGGATCTGCTGAAGGGCCTTCGACAGCCGCTCCACGTGCGAGACCTCATAGATCGTTTTGCGATCAAGCGACGAATGGCTCCTGCGACCTGCGTTCTGCCTCTTCCGCGCTCCGGATCTGCGATGCATCCTACTTTCTCCCTCCAGCCAGAAGTGGTTCGATTTCTTGACGCGACCATCCTGCCGCGCCGATGCGCTTGTATCGTCCGCGCTTGAGCTCTCGCGGCAGTCGCCGGGTGCCGGGGCGGGTCCGAGCGCTGATCTCCGCTGCCGAGATGAGCCGCGCCGCAATCGCCGCGACGTCCCCGACGCGTATGCGACCGCTGCTTCGATCTGATCCAAGTTCCTGTTTTAGCGCCTGCTCCAAAGTACGCGGAACGAGATTGAGTGCTTCCTCGGCATCCCGTCTGCTCATGTCCTTCGCAAACGGGAAATGAGGGTGATCGGCACGGCGGAAGGAGAAGGACCTCAGCAGATCGACGCTGTTTTCCGGCACGGCGATACCCCGGACGATCCGAGTGGCGTTCGGGTCCAGGGCAAAAGGCAGGGCTCCCTCCAGCAGGGCTCGAAGGATCGATGCCCAGGGTTTCTCGCCTTGAAGGCACTTGATCGCGATACGGAGCGGAATGCAGGTACCCGACATCTCTCCTCGCGAGCCGCGGATCAGCTGTTCGACGAGGCCGTCTACAGAGGATCGAACCACCCTCGGAAGGCGGTATGTTGCCGCTAGCGCCGGGTGCTCCTCCAGTCGAAGCAGGCCAACCGCCGCGAGCTGTTCCACGCCGTGATAGCTGATGCCGAGGTGCTCAGCGACGGAGTCCAGCGGCATGCTCGCGAGCTTCGCGTCGCGCAGCTTCTCAATGGCGGCGATGTCGAAGTCCTGGAACGATCGTCGGTCGCCCCGTGTGGCCAGCGCTTCCAGGCCCTGCGAGGTCGCCGCTTTCGCAAAACTCCTGGCCGTCATTCCGACTATCTCGACAGCATCGGTCCGCGTGACCACTGATGGATTCAGTGACCTCAGGGCTATCCGATCGCGCTTTAGCAGAGCGGGGTAGGCTAGCCTGATCGTCTCAGTGACCTCGGGCCACATCGCCTTTGCTCGTGTAAGCGCCTTAAGTCGACGCACGCGCTGGACCGCCACTTCAATGGGAGCGTTCCGGGCGGAAGTCTGCAGTTCGAATTGGAAGCGATCCGGCCAACCGGACAGAAACTGTTCAGCGAGATGCAAAGTCGACAGAAAAGTTTCGGCGTCGAGCGTCTTGCTCCGAGCTCTGGAGGCGCCGTCGAGGGCGAAGACCCTGGCTAAGCTCCATCCAAGTTCGAAGCACGCGCCGGAGGAAAGGGTCTGCAGGGCCGGCGGCAGATCGATTCCTGCTCCGTGCCTGTCGCCGGGGGCGACGAGCCCGGCCATCGTGCGGTATGATGCGACCAGGCGATCATCGAGGAAGCTCGATGACGTGTCTCGAAGGTCGTTCCCGCACTTCGGATCGCCGCATCGAAATATCGCGTTGATGTCTGGGGATCGCCAACGCGGTTCCCCTGCGGGGGTAGCCCGGAACCAGTCCAGCTTCTGATTGCATCGCGGGCAGCGATCGACCAGAAGCTCAAGAGAGACTGGGCAGTATGGAAGCAGGCCGTGCGTCCATACCGCTCTATGAAAGGGCTGCGAGCGCAACGTGGTACCTGAGACGCGCCGCCGGCGCGTGACGATGTCGAACGACGAAGCCTCCCCGCCGAGAAACGACACTGTGGTCAGGTGGCCGAAGGAGCGCCGCGGACGGAATGTCAGGTCCGCAAGCTCATCGCGGTCAACTCCGAGAACGCTTGCCAGCCCCGCGATGTTCTCCAGTCGACTGAGAGCGAGATCGAACGATCTCGCGTGCGGATAGCCGGCAGACGCGAGGATCGCGCTGACGTTCATGTGAGCGTTGTCCGAGGCGGCCTTGAGAACTGCCCCCATGAGGTACTCTCGTGGGTCTATCGAGGTCGGGAACAGCACGCGTCCGGAGCCACGCTCCGGCGGGGTCCAACTGCTATGATCAGGCATCGGGAATCCCCTTGCTGAAAGGATTGTAGGACACGATCTTCTGCTGGATCGCCCAGCGCTCGGTTGCGAGCCAGAGATCATGTGGCTCGATGATGGGCGCAGACCGCCGGACAGCGATGGCGATCGCCTGTCTCACCAGGTTGACCACTCGACCCAGATATCCTCCCGACACCACGAAGAGGCACCGGAGAGTCGTGTCGTCCTCCAGGTTCGACGGACGTTCCATGATGCTTCTCGTGACCAGCTCCTGATCAAGCCTGGAGACGAAGGATCGGAATGTCCGACGGTCGCCCTCGTCCTCGATACTCAAGGCGTTGATGTCGCCTGGAGCGATCATGCGGTTCGCGAGCTGGATGTTCCGATTCATCAGGTTGAGGGCGGTTTCGTCGCCGCCGAACACCAGTGACACCACACCGTCGTCGAGCATGCGCTTCAGCGTATCCGTGGGGTCCGATCGCTCGGAAGCGCGAAAGTTCAGGTGCTGCACCTCGTCGACGAAGATCATCTCCGTCCTGAACCTCTCGACGCAGCGATACAGGCGCTTGCGAAGCGTGCTCTCGACGCTCGCATCGGAGTACTCGTCCCCGTAGCCGTCCAGCATCGAAGTCACGAGGCGCTTGGTCGTGCAGGCGCGATCGAGCTTGATCCGAAAAACCGGGAGTGTCCCCGGCTCAGGCTCGGACCGTCGGCGGTCGATCTCGATGTACTGATCGAATCCGGTCGACTTGCCCGAGGCGCTGGCACCGATAACGCGCATCGCCGACTTCGGGCCCGTGGAAAGCCGGTCCAGGGCTCGAATGTAGTCGAAGGAAGCGAACATCGCGCGGTGAGCGGGATGCTGCAGATAGATCTGCCTGGACAATGCCACCGCATTCGCCGCGGCGATGGAGCGCTCACGGCTGTTGTCCTCGACCGGCAAGCCGGTCGAGGGGCGCAGCTGTGCCGCGGAGAAAGTGGGCCGCACAACGGCCCTACGTCGTGGTCTTCTGCTCATGAATAGTCCTCCTCGAAGCGCTCGTCCTCGTCGTCGGGGGGCGTGAAGAGGCCGGTCTTCGGATCGATCGGTGGAAGTTCGAGATCCTCGCGGGGATCGGCGTCGTGGCTACTCCCCTGCGCGGTGACGCCCGAGGCTGGCCGGTCTTGAACCACGTCGTGATCGAGCCGCTCGGGGGCGGCCGGATCATGCTCGATGACCTGACCCAGGCCATCGTGCGAGGCCTCCGCATGCTCGATTGTCACGTCGCCGTCCGGCGTCGGGGTGCCCGCGGGATCGGTGAAGCGACCTACGGCGCGGCGCTCCCGTACCGACAGGGACGGGATCTTCGCTTCGATGAAGTCGTTGAGCCCGTTAAGCGCCGCCAGCCGCTCTTCCTCGGTGTTGAAGGCGAGATTCTGCTTCTTGGCCCAGGCGAGCACCTGCTCATGCTGATCGAGGCTGAGCCCCCACGAGTATCGCGCGTCGGTCGCTCGAAGCTCGACATAGGTGCGCGTCACAAGGTCTTCGACCCAGATGTGGCCCACGTTGTTGGGATCGATCTTGATCTTCACCGTGCACGCGGCGTTCGGCTTGATCCGGTCCCCGACCGCGCTGTTCGGCACGTTGGCGCGTAGAAGCCGTTCAAGCTCGCCCACCCTGTAGGTCCGACGATTCCAGCGCACTCCGTTGATCGTAAGTCGCCGTCCCGGAACGGTGATCAGCAGCATGCGGTCCAGCGCCTGCTGGTCGAGGATCGCACGCGGCCGCGCCTCGATGGACCGTAGCCATGCGGCGGCCGGCTGCTCGTTGAGCGTCGAGTGGATCGAGATATGATATACGTTCAAGAACTCGGCGATGAGCGCTTCCAGCTCCTCCACCAGCAGAACGGCCTTGGTAGCGGGGTCGTAGTTGAGTTCCCGCAGCGTCTTCGGGTCGAGAGTGTGACCTGGAAGCTTCTGCAGCAGCCAGGTGTTCAAGGTCCGGAAGAAGCGTTCGATGATCGCCTTCCACTTCGGCTCCCGAATGGGTGCATAGCGTATGGTGATGCCGGCCTCGGCCGCCGCTTCCTGGAATGCAGGCGAGATATAGTTCGAGCCGTTATCCACTCCGAGCGCGACCGGCTTGCCTCCGATCGTCGTGAGAACGGGATAGCGCCGCTTCCATTCTGGTGAAATGTTGGTCTTCTCGAGACCGACCCTCCTCAAACACTCCGCTGCGGTGTGTGTCGTTGGAGGCTTGAAGCTGATGACAAAGCCGGGCACGCAACGTGTCCCCGCGCATATCGCCAAGCACAGATACGGCCTTCCAGCCGGATAGCGCCGGCCGTTCACGGTGCGGATGCAGGCCACGGCGTCCAGAACCGTATCGTCCATCAGAACCAGCTCGAGGGCATTCTTCGCCTGCTGTCCCTCACGAGAAGTGCGCCAGTACCGCTGAGCGGCGATCTTGCCGTATTTCCGCTCGTAGTTCTCCGGCGATTCCGAAGTTCGGACAGCACGCCGGTAGGCCTCGCGTGAAGCCTGCTTGAGCGGCGATAGCCCCTGCTCGCGCCGCTCCTTGTTGATCTTCAGGATTTCGACGGCGCCCTTTGCCTCGACGTCCTTGATCTGACGACCACGCTCCTCCCAGTACCACTCGCAGCCGCGAGAGATGACCTCTCTCACGAGAGGGTCGAGACGCTTCGCGCGAGGCACGCGCCCGCTGTTCGACACCAGCTGGACGAGGGCGGGGAAAGCCGGATCGGTCCAGGTCATCCACTCGCGCACGGTCGACGTCGCTGGGCGTTCCCCGAAGCCCGTCAGCTTCTCTGTCCAGATCTCCCTGACTGCCTCGCCCAGATTGGGATCACTGCGACTGATACCCTTGAGATGAAGCTCCAGGAGGAGCGTCTGTCGCGCTTCTGCGTGCGGATCGTACTTCAGCAGCTCGTCGCGATTCATTTCGGACAAGGGCGCTCGTTCAGCCTCGGGCTTGGTGCCGTCGGCGTACAGGAGGATCTTGAACGCGCCACGGGCGAGCGCGTCCTGCATCCACGTCAAGGTGGCGACCTGACGCATGCCGGTCGAGGCATCCAGCGGCCGGTAGAGCTCTCCCGTACGGTAGTCCTGGACGTTCAGGTCGCCGTCGCCCAGCTCGCCTCTCCAGACGAGCTTCTTGTCGTCGACGGAGAAGATGGCGCCGGGCGTCAGCCCGGCGATGTTCAGTGGAGGTATCTGTCGTTCGATGTCCATGTGGATGTTCTCCAGACGCGAGGTATGGATCCGCAGCACGGCGTCGCGTGGCGCCGGACGGCAGGGGCGGCTCGAAGCGACCGCTGAGAGGAAGTGCGGGGGATGCCTGCGCGCTAGGAACTCAACGACGCGAGGCGCAGCGCGGCAGGATCTTCCTGCGGCGGCAGATGGCCGGGTCCGCACCCGGCAGAGAGCAGGTTAGAGGCGGATGCGCGGAAATGCGAAGGGTAGGGAAGGGGCCTGTCGCACGAGGCTGCGGGCACCAAGCGGAACTTGCAGATCGATGTCGGCCAGGCGGCGCACCATGAGTGCGCAGATCAGCGCCTGACCTCGGGAGGCGGTCTCTCCCATCTCCTCGGCGAGATCCGCGACCGTCATCTGACCACGTTCGCGAAGAGCACGGGTTGCCGCCTGCTCCTGACGAATGGGGATGTGCGCGAACCGATGCGCTACGATCTCGTCGAGATTCTCTCGGTAGTCGAGGGTGCCAACCGTCTCCCCCGTAATCTGTCGATATTCCCAGCCGAGGAGCTCCGCCGCCTTCATCGTCAGCGCCTTCTGGCGAAGTGCGCTTGCCCTTTCGAACTGCGCTCGATCGCGCTTCACCTCGCCCAGGATCGGCGCACAGTCCTTCTCGACCATAGCGAAGTCCGGGAGCGCGATATGCTTCTTGCCCCCGATTTCGCCCTCGACGCGGCATGGCTGCGGATTGAAGTCCAGCATCGTAGGAACGGCCTCGGCGTATTTGGTGAGGAGAAGTTCCATGGCCGTCTCCCCGGTCAGCGTCCGCCGCCATCGCTTCGAAGGGAAGCTGAACGTCTCATGGGTCTTAGTGCCGGTTATAACCTGGCGCAGCTGATTCCCGCGCACGTCGAAGACGATGCGATGAATGGTGGTGTCGGCGAGAATGTCGGAAAATTCCTCGTCAGCCTGGCTGAAGTTGGTCGCCATCTAAGTCTCCTAGTCGGAAGGGTTGTTCTCCAGGGTAGTCACGGTGTTTTTCGATGAAGGGCACCGTCCGGTCCCATACGGATCGCGAGCGCGTTCGCTCGAGCCCAAGCGAGCGCGCTTGGAGCGCCCGGAGCTGTTTCGTTCTTTCTTGATGTGGTGTTGCGACCCCGGTGAGGGGCTTTTTAGTGGAGCGCCGGGTGATCAGCGAAAGGCCGGTGCGGGCGCCTCGACGGAATGAGGACGCGGCCGCTGAACGTCGTCGTCGAGCAGGAATCCGATCTCCTCATCGAGCCATTCGACGACCTGGGTCGCATCGACTTCGGACAGGAAGCCGTTGCTCGCGAGGTACTCTGCGCATCGGTCTCCCTGCCAGACCGCCTCGCAGGGGACGGAGGTGATGAGCGCATGCATGTGGTCGAAGTCAAAGCCAGCCGTCACGGCCTTCTCGACGAGGTTGTGCCTGAAGTCGGCATCGATCTCGTCGCGGATGATGCTCTTCATCTTTGAGACGATGCGCTTGAAGCGGCGATGCGTAAGGGTGATCATCTTTCTTCTCCTTAGGTCAGCGTATGCAGGGTGGATCCGAGCACGATCGCCCGTAGGTCAGGTGGTCAGGAAAGGGGGATTGGAGCGCACAGGGACATAGGCAGGCCTGGAAAGGTAATGCCGTCCTCGCACAGCAGTGCGTAGATGAACGCCACGGTCAGCTTCCACCTACGGATCTGCACCTTGCCATCTTTACGATCGACAGACATCGCTGCGATCGTTCCATCGGCAAGCTGCCCGGTCGCAACCAGCCACTGATCCTTGACGAGAAAGGGGCGGCCAGCCTCGATGGCTCGAAGCGCAGTCAACAGCTCGACATCGTGAACGGAAAGGCCGCACGTGGAGGCCTCCATGGTCATCGTGGCCTCGTACTCAGCCATGGTGGCCGGGGTGAGTTCGTCCGGGTAGTCCCACGTCACGTCATTCATGAATTTCTCCTCGCTGGTGGAAGCCCGATTCTGGGCGTTGTTGTTGATAATGTGCTCAGCGCAGCACTGCCTCCTCCAGCCGCTCGGGCGGGGAGAGGAGGCGATGAGCGGATGCATGTGATCGAAGGCCGAAGCCGCCGTCATGGCCGACCCAATCAGTGGGCGCCTGAGATTGGCGTCGATCTCCTCGCTTGGGTTAGTCGAGCTTTCGAAGAGTGCCGGCGAAGCCGGACGACGTTCGGCTGACGATCGAGAACATGCCGTCGGACCATGCTTCCGTGAATGCGTCGCTGTAGTCCTCCGCGTCCTCCCACAGCCGCTCGTCCGCAATGATCATGCCGCAAGCGGCTGCCCGGGTTTGACCGCACAGCGACCGACAAACCTGCTGCGGTCGGATCCGTTGACGGTCGCCACCGCCTCCTTGCCTGGGACGCGCTGATGGCCACGGCTCATCAGTCTTTGACCATTCAGCTTGGCTGGGCTTCCTCGCTTCTGTCTCCTCGCTGAGTCTCTTCCCCCAGCCCATGCCACCTTTCCTGCCATTGCACGTTCTCCCTTGATATGCCTTCAAGTCGGCTTTCACGATGCAGACGTCAAGGGTAATCACTAAGTGCCATGATAGTTTGTTGGTTAACGGGTCGTTTGTCGCGTGTTGAGGGATGCTGAGGTGATTGGCGTGGATGTTCGATCGAGGCCTGCTAAGGTCCGGGGCATGTCGATGCCCTCGAAGCAGATTTCGGAAGACCTGAGGCTTGAGAGGCTGCTGAAGCAGCAGTTTGCGGCTCTCGAGTATCAGCTCTCAGATGATGACCGTGCCTTCCTAAAGAAGCTACGTCCAACGCAAATGCGTGATCTCCTGAAGCGACTCGTGGCGCTCGTTGCGCTGAAAGAGGGCGAGACGACGCAGATCGCAAGCCAGATCGCTGGCGTCAGCGTGCCGACTATGTTCAGGCTCAAGCGGATCTGGAAATCGACCGGATCAAACCTAAAATCCATCGCAGGAGGATCTGCCCGCAAAGCGCGGGGGGGCGACGCTGCAGAGAAGTTCACAAAGGCACGAGAGTATGCAGAGCGCTTGGCTGAGTCTGTCGCGCTTGAGGGGTCGCTAAACGCGTTTGCCACCCAAATCGTCGAAGCACACAAAGATGTGTCCTTGAGAGCAGCGGAGCGCATCGCACGGGAGGTCCTCAAGAAGCGGCGTCTGGTCGTTGACAATTTGAAGGAAGGCTACGGCCGAGATATCCTTGTGGATGCAGTAGGCATTTCGCTGCTTTTAGCGTTGCCTGGAGAAGAAAGCCGGGAAGATGGAGAGCGGCTGGAAGCCGCGGTCCTGGCTGTCGTTCTAGACAAGGCATCTGGGCTTATCTTGGGCGCTAGAGTTGTAGAACGTCGCAATGCCGTGACGGGACAACGTGCAGCTCTGATCGATGCTCGTCATTACATTTATGAGCGAGGAATCGACATTCACGTTCCAGACAAGGTGCGCTTGCACGTTACCGTGGGGCCTATTCAATCGGATAGGGACAGGCACTTCGCCGAAACCATGAAGACCCTGTTGGGCAGCGATGTCGTCCTACAAGGCTCGCGGCGGTTTGGGCGCAAGGCGATACCAATAATTGGGAGCTCCATCGGCTCCATAAAATTCATTCCTGGCGCGACCGAAACGGGGCGGGGTGAAGCTGCAGCGGTCCGTGCAGTTGGAAGAGAACCACTCAGCTTGTTCAAGGCTGACGAGGTGGTGAGTGCTGAAGTGTCCGCATACAATCAGACTATCTTAGATAGGCTAGAGGTGTCGGGAGCTATCCGACGCATAAAACTTCCTAGCCAGGGATCTATGTGCGCTTCACTTGAAGAAGTGATCAAGATGCTGAGGCGACCAATTTTGTCTCGCTGACCCTAAGATGTTATTAAGGCCGGATTGGCCCTGGTCTTCATAGTTGCGGTCCGTGTGCATAGGGGGCTCTCGGCGCTAACCGAGGCTGATTGCCTGCCTCTGAGCTCGGTCGTGCATGGCCAGCGCTCGAATCTTCCATTCTCTACGGGGCGAGCAAGCGCTCCCTCATGACAACGCAGTCAAGGCTGGCCGGCGGACGGTCCCAGCCGCGATTTCGCACATCTGCTTAGCTAGCTGACAGCGGATACAAATTTCAAAGGAGAAACTATGTCTGATATCAGTCGATATGATCTTTCAGGCGTTGCCCCGCATCGGCAGCGTGAGGTTCTTAGGCGAGTCGAGGTCCTTGAGGCATATATCTCGAAGGAGATCTCGAGTTCTCAGGCCATCGAAAGACTTGGGCTTTCAGTTCCTACCTTCTGGCGTCTGGTCCGGGCCTGGCGCAATAGCGGCCGTCCCGCGGAGCTTGGCGGGTCCGGAAAGGCCTTCAAAGGGCGATGGCCAATTGAAGCCGAAGCCGACATGATCATTCAGAGCGCGGTCGCGGAGACGCCCACGGCTTCGGTGCGGAAGATCGTCGAACGCGCTTGCCGAATTGCTCAGCAGAGCGGCGTCGCGATGCCCGGCCGGGAGAAGATCGAGTATCGCGTCGACGAGTTCCGGCGCGAACTCGGTCTCAGGCCACATGGCGTGGCGGATCTGCTGCTTGAGTTCTGCGCGGTGAGAATTCCCGTCATACACGCGGAATTTGGTCACATTGTTCCCGTCATGTGCGTGCTGCTGGACGTACGACAGACGGTGAAACCGCTCGGCCTCAGCCTGTCCTTCGAAGCGGGAGACGCAAGCGCGGCTGCCAGGGCGATGCTCGACGCCATAGCGCAAGCCGATCGGCCTCGTACGTCGCCTCCCCGCTCTTTCTCAATCCCGGCTGAGGCGAGCGGCGAGTTCGCTGATCTAGGCACTGCCATGATGGATGCAGGAATTCCCGTCACCGTCGAGCCAGTTCGTTCGCGAGCCTCGGCGCGACGGGTCGTTCGACTTCTTGGCAAACGTCCAGGCGGGATCGTACTCCTGCCCGATCTGGCCCGAAGGTCCGCAAGGGAACGCGTCGCCAAGCTCACCTTCGGCGATCCCGTAGCGCTGACGACCGCGGAGGACATGATACGAGAGCGCTTCCGAGACGCCTTCCCAGGCGACCGTGAATTTCTGTCCAACGATCCGAAAGTTCGCAGCCGTCTCACGGGTGCTCTCCAGCGATTGATCTGACGCCTCAACTCGGAAAAGCCTAGTACCCCGCAACGTCGGCGCCGAGCCGAAAAGCTCGTTGGCCGCCGGGCCTAAATCGCCGTTCGGGAAGTGTAAGTGAACAGCAGAGTGCGCTCTTCGGGAGGTCCGGAGCGGCGCGACCCCCCTCAGGATGACGTTGTCCTTCCGGCGGACACTCGCCGAGCGGTGCGGCAAGAGGTCGCCGAAATGGCCATCGGTCTCGCTCAAGCGTCCGGCCGGCCCCGCACAGCTTATAGCTGACGATAGGTGCGGGACGATCAACGACCGTCGCAACGTGAGACAATCAATCACGAGACGATGAAGGTGGATGGCTAGGTTGCCATCTCTGGAAATCCGCTCCCGCGGCGGAGCAACCGCTCGCGAGCTCCCTGAAAACAACTGGCGACTGAATTAGCGGATTACCGCGTTCGGGGCGGGTTTTCGCGCGAGCTATTTCGCTGAGTCTTCGAGAAAAGGAGAGTCTATGTCAAATGAGCGCTATTACGATTTGTCCGGGATTGTTCCGCGGAAGCGTCAGGAAGTTTTGCGGCGGATCGAGATCATCGAAACGTATCTAGGAGGCACCATCTCGAGCGTGGAAGCGATGCGAAGGCTCGGTGTGTCGGCGCCCACATTCTGGAGGCTGTTGCGGGCATGGCGTCAGAGCCAACGCCCGGCAGACCTCGGTGCGACTGGGCACGTATTCAAGGCGAGGATGCCAATCGACGAGGATGCGGAGGTCCTCATCCAGGAGGCCGAGCGTGGATTGCCCGGTGCCTCGATCCGCCGCGTTGTCCATAACGTTCAAATGCTCGCTCAGCAGCGAGGCGTGCAGGTGCCTTATCGGCGGAAGATCGAGGCTCTGGTTCAGGAGGCAAGACGGGCCCGGGGCCTCAGGCCCGAAGGTATCGTGGATCTTGTGCTCGAGTTCTGCGCGCTCGACGTCGCAGTCGTGCATCCGGAACACGGACTTGTCGCACCTGTTATGTGTGCGCTGCTGGACGTTCGGAAGGGCGCGACCTTTCTTGGAATGACACTGTCGTTCGATGCAGGAAGTTCCAGCCAGGCTGCGCGGACCATTCTGGACGCCGTTGCGCGAGCGGACCGCCCGCGATCGGCGCCCGTACGTTCATTCACCATTCCAAACGAAGCGAGCAGTGGCTGGCCAGAGCTGGGTGCAGCACTTGCCGGCGCGGGGCTGCCCCTGTCGCTCCAAGCCGTGCGTCCCAGGGCCTCGGCCCGCAGCCTCGCTCGTCTGCTCGGCAAGCGTCCAGCAGGTGTCGTGCTTCTCCCCGACCTCACAAGAAGGCCGCCAAGCGAACGCCTGGTGAAGCTCAAGTTCGGTGATCCGATCGAACTGCCCGACGCCGAGGACATGCTGCGGGAGAGGTTTCGGAATTTCTTCCCCGGTGACGTCGAGTTCCTTTCCAGCGACGCCGCAGCTCGCAGCCGGCTGACCGCCGCTCTTCAAAGATTTGCCTAGGTTGCAGGCGCGTTGCGGACCCGGCACATGCCGCAGCGACCCATAGCATGTCGTCGGCCGAGCCCAGTTCCTCCGCCCAGTCGAGAAGAGAACGGCTGATCCACCATCAGCCTACAAAGACGTTGGAAGTGACGCCGATCGTGCGCACTTGCCGCGTAGCCTCCACATGAAATCGATGGCTTTTCTGCGCCCTCCTGTATTCGCGGCGCCGGGGGTATGACGCCACGCTCTGTTCGCAGCGATCGGCCGTCGGCTGCAGCTTGACCTGCTCAGTGGAACACGAGCGCAATGGTCCCCTCCATGTATCAAGCGAAGCCGTCGGACCAAAAGCGTCCGTCACGTGTCTGCCCTTGGGAGCGATCCTCCCAGTTCGGGTGCAGCATGGCCACTCAGGAAACTCGACTCCGTAGCGTACCGGGGCACGATGTTCCTCATTCATAGAAAGAGATAATCATGAACAGGTTCAATGAGCTGGACTTCTCGCAAGTGGCTCCCCACCGGCGTCATGAGGTCGCGGAGAATTGGGATTATCGAGCGCTATGTCGCTCGTGAGATTACTCGTCGTGAAGCTATTGCCCAGCTGGGACTTACGGAGGTTTCGTTCTGGATCCTAGTGCGGGGGTGGCTAGACACTGGCAGGCCCGAAGCACTCATGGGTTCCGGCAAGGAAAGGAAGAAGGTTGGTTCGGTTAGTGACACGCAGCGCCAGCTTATCTCCGATGCGGAGGCAGCAGCAAGGAACCAGTCGGTGAGTCAAGTCATGGATAGAGCTCGCCGGCTAGCCGAACTCCGCGGGGTGGGACTACCCGGCGTGACGGCCATGAAAGCCCTCATTGGCGAGATCCGTCGCAGCAGAGGACTGCGCCCGGAGGGAGTACGGGACGTTCTCGTCACGCATTGTGCTATCGACGTCCCGGTGCGACACGCCGAGCACGGCGTCGTTGCACCCATCGCGGCGCTCGTTCTCGACATCAGGCGCGAAGCCACGGTCCTCGGCATGTCGCTGTCGATGGAGCCTCCGAGTTCGTCGAGCGCCGCAGCTGCGCTGCTGGACGCCCTGTCCGCTGACAATCTTCCGCAAAGCCAGGCATTGAACGAATGCCGCGTTTTGGTCGGTGCGGGCGCGGGCTGGTCCAACCTGGAAGGCGCGCTGCAGGGAGCTAACCTGCCGCTGTACTTCATGCCGGCGCGGCCCCGGTCCTGGCGCGAGATCGTGGGGCTCCTAGGGCACAGGCCCGGCGGTATCAGGCTGAAGCCGGACCTGACTGAACGACCAGAAGGCGAGCGCGCCGCGCATGTGCCGCAGGGCGGAACTTCCCTCGACCTCCAAGACGCCGACGCGATCTTGAGGGGCCGTTTCAAAGGCAGCTCCAGCCCTCAACGTGAGGCATTGCTTGACAGCGAAGAAGAGGCAGACCGGCTGAGATCTCGCCTGCGGCATCTGATTGCAATGCCGAGCACCACCGCGGCGCCCATCGATTCTGAGGAAGTCGCAAAAAGAACATAAAGTGAACGTACTGACTCGGAAGACATGTTGCGCCAGCGCTTCCACGACGCTTTCCCATGCGACCGTGAATTTCTGCCCAGCGATCCGAAAGTCTGCAGCCGCCTCACGGGTGCTCTTCAGCGATTGATCTGAAGCCTCAACTCAAAAAAGCGCTGTACTTCCGACTTCGCCGCAGAGCCGAAAAGATTATTGGGCGCCGGGCCCCAGTCGCCGTTTGGGAAGTACGAAGTGTCTTAAGATGTATCTATTCGCCCGTGTTGAGCTTTTTCCGCAGATATCCATCTCCGGTCATCCCGCGCTGTGCCGGCGCGAGAATGGAGGTTTGAATGGCTTGCTCTAAGGAACAGCTGTACTTCGAGGTCGTCTTCGGGCGCGAGCCGTGGCTCGCCGAACTCGTTCTTCCCGCAATGCGAGAGGCGCTGGAGCCGTCTTTCAAGGTGCAATGGTCCCCTTCGCCCGATGCAGGTTTGGTGACCGGCGATGCCCTAACCATGCGGGTTTGGCTGAGCCCGAGCAACCTTGAGGCGGACAACGATGTCCCTCCGTGCTGTTCCTCTCTCGACCGCGTTGCAGCGCATTGCGACCTGATGGACCAGCTCGCAATTCCAAACGGCACCAAGGCGATCTCGATTGCGCTTCATAAACACTGGGGGGCCGACCACCGCGAACGGTTTGGCGATCCCGCTAGTCCCTCGACGGTGAAGCGATGGCGTGCGAGCCGGAAGGCGGGGAAGGGCACTCCGGGCGAAAAGAAGCCGCGGCATCTCACCGATGCCGACAGAGTGGTTCGAAACCTACGGCGTCATCATGCGCTGCGAATCGCTGGGGATGGCGGCACGATCCGGGAAGGTTACCGTCGCGTCTTGCGGGATATCCAGACCAGCACGGCAAGTGATCGGAGTTCTCGTGCGCGCGGAGAAAGGGCCGCGCCGCTCAGCTACGAGACTTTCCGGCGCGACTGCCATCGCGTCCGTGCGGGTGGAAGAGGTCGCTACAGCAGATCGAACGGCGTCTAGCCGGCGTTCGTCGCGAAATCGCGTCGGCAGAAGGTCCGTCGAGATTTCAGGCGGCGCTCGGCGGACACGATCAGTAGCCACCGCATCGACGGAAGTTTCCAATGCGAGAAGAAAGTCCGCATGTGGCGATCCAGGCGGGACGTCCTGATGAAGGACGCCCGTTGCCGCACCTGGCCAGCGGATTGCAGCCGAACTATCCTCGCGGCCGCTGATGCCGCTTTAGCCGTTTCTCAGGTTTCCTTCGAGGGGCCGGTGCCTTGCACGCGCCCGTCGCCGGCTGCTTGAGCACACCGACCTGCAAGCCGTGATCGACCCGAGACGTCCTCCAAGCGAGAGCGTCTCGGATCGCTAGCCGTTCCGTTACCAAGTCGCGCGGCGGACCAGGCCTGCGACATCCCGGTGACCCTGAAATCCGCAGGGGATTTGCCAAGCGATCCTTAGAGTTGGACGACTTGATCATCTGAACCCGGTCAGCCGGAAGGTTGAGACACGGGTAACCTCCCGCTGGCTCGCGCAACAGAACCCCCGCCGAGCAGCCATACACGCGCATATGGGCCTCGTTGCCATGTCGATGGGCCTGCGAATAGCTGGCCAGCTACCGCGTATCTCCACCACATTGCGCGAATGAGAGACACGGCTGAAATCGATCCCAGCGCGCGGGAGGACATCCTCGCTGGTAGCGGGTCCATCGAGTACGAGGTCCGGCTCGACACGGCTTCCTCGACGATCGGCATGTTCCGCGTTGTCGGGCGTAACGGAGCGTCCTTCGCCGAATACCCCGTATGGACCAGAACCTGGAGGCATAGGCGTCATGCGGCGTCGCTCTTTTCCTGGATGTTGGACAAGCGCGGAAAGTGGCTGCTCTGGGGCCGCCTTGGAGAGGTCGTCGGACCGGATCGACTGCTGGCCATGGCGGCGAGCGAGATATCCGAGCTTCGTGCTTCACAGGCGCGCGATCTGCTGAAGAAGCGGGCCAAAGCTCGCAAGGCCAAGGCGCGAGCGCTGAAGATATACTCCTTCCTGGTGGACCGTCACGGCGAGTTCGGCATCGATCTGCGTAGGGGAGGGGAGGACAAGGGCTTCTTCGTCATCTGGTTCCGGCAGAACTGGGAGCGGGAACGTTTCCGCGACTGGTGGCGCCCGCAGGCACACCGCTTCGCGGACTTTGCTGCCTTCTTTGAGGAGCAGGGGCCCCGAGCGCTGGAGCGCAAGCTCCTAGCCGAGATGCAGGAGACCGAGAAGCGAGTGAAGCTCGCCGGCCTCTCCTCGGGGGGGCGACGTCCTCTTCGCTTCTGGCGAGGTGACGAATGACGATAGCTGAAGCGGAACTTGCGCCCATCTGGCGCAACATCGCGGTCATCCCTCGGGCTAGCGCCGAGGCAAACCCGACCAGGACGGTAATGCAGGGCTCCCCAGCCGGGGAGTCCTTCGGTCTGGACAGGCCGCTGGATCTGCTCGGTTCCCCATCCGCCGACTGCGCGCAGCGGATCGGGATGGAATGGGTCCCCGGACTGGTCGAGTTCCTCGCGAACGACACCCGCCATCGTCGCCATGTTGAAAGAAGCTGGTTCCATTTCGCTCCGCTCGCCCTTGTGGGCCACACAGACGACGAGGCGCGCTTCGTTGCGCGCCGAATGGCGCGCGTCGCCGGCGTGCCGCTGTTCGTGATGGACGCTGGCCGGCTCCAGCCCGACGCGCTGCGCCGTTCGGGAGCGCGCGGACCCGAACTCGTCGTGCCGCCCGATCCCGTGATCGCCATGGCCAGCGCGCGTTGCGCCAATCCGATCGTCCTGGTGCTTGGGCTCGGGGGCGCAGCCGCCCGGATTGGAGACGACATCGCGACCATGCTCGACCCTGACGCCGCGCGCCGATGGTTCTGCCGATCGATGGATGCCGTCATCGACCTGGGGGAGATAAACTGGATGGTTGCGGCGTCGAACGAGCACGCGCTGCCAACCAGCCTCTACACGCGCCTTGAGCCGCTTTCGATCGGCGTGCCCTGCGATCCGACCGAGAGGATGCTCCGGGTCCTCGCGATGGCGCTCGAGGTAATGGCCGACCACGATCTGGAGATCGAGGAAGTCGGTCCAGCGCTAGCTACCATCTTCGACGACCCCGATGGCGAATGGTCCAGGATGTCAGGCTTAGCCGCCGGCGCGCTCTACGAAGCGGTGGGGCGGCATCTGCTCCGTGCGGCGAACGCGCTCAGGTTCTGAGAGCCCGCGCCGTCCGCAATAGGCACTCAACTGTAAGGAGATTGTGCATGATCGACGACAAACGAAGCCTTGTGCCGTTGAGAGTGAATCCGCTGCGGCCCGCCCATGACGTGGGCGATACCTGCGAGATCATCGTCAACGGGCAGAAGCACCTGATCAAAGGGAGCAGCATCGAGCATTGCGATCTCGTACGGCTCGCGTTCCCCCAGATGCGCGCTTCAATCAATAGTGCGGTGACCATCGCCTTCAGGGGTGGCCCGTCGCACGCTGCGGAAGGGCTGCTCACCGTGCGACAGCGCACGCCGATCGCCCAGGGGGAGACCTTCGTTGTCACTCACACCGTCGCGTCGTAGTGCGGACCTGGAGCGGCTGCGCGACGAGGGCTACGACGTAGCCCTCGTCGATGGCCTGCTTGTCGTCCGCGGCATCCCGTATGTCGACGGATTGAGGACCGTTAAGTACGGCACGCTTTCCGTTCGGGTCCTTCTCGCAGGCGACGTCACCGTTGCTCCCCATCGGCATGACGTGGGCTGGAGCGGAAGCCCGCCCTGCACCGCGAGTGGCGAGCCGCTGCCCGGCATATCCACCGGGCATGCCAAGGAGTTCAACGGTGAAGTGCAGCGAAGCCTCTGCCAACAGCCGTCTGGTCGCGAGTTCATGGACTACCACGAACTGGTGACCGCATATGTGGCCGCGTTGACCGGTCAGGCGATGCTGCTGGATCCTCGTTGTACCGCCAGGCCAGGCGGGGTCATGCGGGAGCACAACGTCGCCTCGCCCTTCCACTATGTCGACACGGCATCCAGCCGCGCCGGTACCGAACGTCTCGCCTCCAGGTTCCATGGACAGAAGCTGGCCATCGTAGGGCTGGGCGGAACGGGCTCCTACGTCCTCGACCTCGTCGCGAAGACACCCGTCGCATCGATCCATCTCTTCGACGACGATACCTTCGACCAGCACAATGCCTTCCGTGCACCGGGGGCCGCCTCTTTAGAGAATCTTCGCCTCCGCCGATCCAAGGTTGACCACTGGGCCGCCGTTTACTCGCAGATACATCGCGGCATAGTACCTCATCCGGAGCGCCTGCAGCGTGGCGGGCTTTCGGTTCTGGACAGCATGGACTTCGTGTTCCTCTGCATCGACCAGATCGAACCGAAGCAGTCCATCTGTCGCCGACTCGACAGGGCCGGTGTGCGGTTCATCGACACTGGGATCGGCCTTGAGGTAACCGCGGACGGAGTCTTTGGTCTGCTAAGGGTCACGACCAGCACGGACAGCACCAGGGAGGCGGCGCTGGCTACAATCCCTGGCGGCTCCGGCGGTCACGACGATCCCTATCAGTCGAACGTGCAGGTGGCCGATCTGAACGCTTTGACCGCCTCCCTTGCGGTGCTCAGGTGGAAGCGCCTGTGCGGATTCTACAGGAACGGAGCGGACGAGCATGTCAGCGTGTTCGACGTCGAGAGCGGGCTCGTACACACCGCCTCGAAGTAGCGGGGCCGCTGGTTCCATCAAGACGCCTGGGCTGACGGCGGCGATCAGCCCATGGGCTCGAGCCTACTTGCGCCCGCCTGACCGGGCGGGCGCACCCTCGCTCATGCCGAGACGATATTCACGTCCCGCAACGCCGAGGCTGGTACGCCCGGATTCCCCAGGAACAGCCCCCTTACCGACGAGCTGCGGGAAGGGGATGCCAGCCGCAGCCTAACCGATGATTTTAACGCGGCGCGCCGCTCCTCCTTGCGACCGCCTAACCAAGCTCCTCCTGAAAATTGAACGAGATGCGCGCACATCGCGGCTGCAGAAGTGCTCCCGTGCCTCGACGATTTCAGCGTCGCACAAGACGCGAACGCACGCCAACCAGCCCCGGGGAATATGTCCAGTGCTCGCTTCCGCCTTCAACTCGAGGAGCGGAGCTTCGTCGGCAGCAACGCGCCCGAAAACATGACCGCTCTCGCGATCCCGGGATGAAGCGAGCTCGCCATCCCCGTCATGAGGCTCGCGCCCGTGCCCGCCGCCACCACGAAACCCTCAAATTTGGAGACCGCCATGTTCGTACTGCCTTACGCAGCACCAGCCATCGTCCTTGCGCTCGAAGATCGACGTGACCGACCTTCTGTGCCCGGTCAGGTCAACCATCGTGGCTTCGATAACAGCCGTCTTGGTATCGTTGATGTCGCTGATCGCGAGGCGGGCGCCGGCTCCCAATATGCGGTCACCAACGTCTTCAGCGGACGGAACGAGACAAGCTTGGCCGACCACGTGATAGTCGGTGCACCACAATGCAAGGCGGACCAGCTCTGCTCTGCTCCCGCCAATGTTCTCGACGCCCGCCCGATACACGTCGTTCTCGTCAGAGACATTGGGGACAAGGTAGCCGGCACTCAGCGCTCCTGCGAGCCGATTGCTCTGAGCGGCGAGTTCCGCGGCTCGGGCTGCGACGAAAATGGCAACGACTCCGAAGAGGCTGATCATCAACGAGATGATGCTGCTGGTGGATTGAAGCAGGAGGGCAGAACGAGCGACCGAGTTGGCTTGGGCGTACTCGATGACCGCGGCCCAGGCGGCGCATACGCCGGACTCGTCTTTGCCCTGGGGTTGTGCACAGTAGGGATCATACTCCCGGCGCTGGCCCTTCTGTTCTCCAGCAGCAGAGGCGCCTGGCGTTTTGGTATGGCCATGTACGTGGTTGGGATGGCGATAGAAGTGGGCCTGAGCATCTATGTCTTCTGCCGCTACTAGGCCTGGATCCGGTGGTACCTTCGCGTCTCGAGCGGGCTGGTGGATGAGGTAGGGCTCAGGGCTTCCTTTCGAGGCTGATGCGCCCGCAGGGGTGCTCAGCCACGTGTCATAGCCTTGGCGAGACAGTTCTCGAGCTGAGATAAGTGCCATTACGACCACTAGAGCCATCGCGGGTAGCAGGACCGCCATGAGTTTGTAGATCCATCGTCTGGTAAGTGCGTCCTGTCTGGGGCGAAGTTCGTTCTGCTTCATGTCCCCAGCTTACGAGGGATCTTGTCAACAGAAGGTTGCGCTGCATGCCACGGACTCGTCGGCTGAGCGGGTCCGCCCCGCCTCCGAACGGGGAGGAGTGCCCAACCCGTTCAGTTGCTGGGAGCGGTTAATTCATCTCCCGGCCCGACTCCTGCGTTGAGGTCGGTCTGCACGGTCAGAGGAGAGTGCCTCTGCAAGCACGCGCTCAAGTTTCCTGGCCGAACAAAGCGAGATCGACTACAAGGCTTGGTGACGGCCACGGAAGAAGCATCAGACCACATATTTCCACGAGGGAAGCATGACCGACTACTCTCTTCCCGCCCCGGAGAGCATTGGCGAGATCGGCCGACGCGCGGAGCGCCTCCGTGATCTGATGGGGATGACGGTCGAGCAGCTAGCAGCGGAGGCGTCCGTGGCTGAGGAAGACGTTCAGGCATTGGAAGCGGGAGCTGCCGTTCGGCTCGACGCCGTCCTTGCCATCCACGCGGTTCTGAGCTCGGATGTCATAGGTGCGTCATTGTTCACTCGCCCCAAGTTTTGGAGTATCGATGACGTCGTAGCGTTCGAGCAGCGCGGGTTACGGCGATAAGGAATTGGCACAACGCGAGCGGTATCGAAATGGGATGGACCTCGGCCAAGGCCGCAGGTTCATGGGCAAGGCGGCGATTGCCAAACATCGCATCTTGCTGAAGTTCAATGCTGGCTTCGTGCGCAGGAAGTCAATCGATCGCCTATACAAGTGCTTGACGGCAGCATCGAAGTAGACGCGCCGATCTTGATGGACTGCGAGGGTCCGGACCCGAACCTCGCAGAGCACGCGCTCATTGCAGGCGGCGCAGGTAGAACCCCGATGTGGCGGACATGCTTGTCGCGGCGCAAGGGATCGGCATCCCAGACGAGCGCACCAGGCTGATCGTTGATCGCGTTAGAGCTGCAGTCGCCGACTGGAAGGTCCACGCGAGAAATGCGAACGTAACATCAGCCCTCGTCCGCGACATCGACGCCCGCTTGAACGGTCCCGGGGAAGGTTGGCGCCTGCAGCATACTTAGCGTTGCAGTCGGGGCAAGGACGATGATGCTTCGTACAAAATGCTCTGTTGATAGCAGGTATCTGCCTCGCTGCGGCAGGCTCTAGGATGAGGGTTTGGGTAACTTTCGTCGTCATCCAAGAACAATGTCGACTCTTGACGTCGCTCGGCCTAGCCATGCCCTTGTGGCGCCTATAGGTGCAGGGCCAGGGAAAAGGGGAATCGATGTCGCGTCATAAGCGCCTGCTGCTGACCACCGGAGCCATAGCCCTCCTGATGGCGGTCGTCCGCCCGCCGCGTCCTCACGCCGACTTCACGATTGTCACTCACCGCCCTGATGATGCGGCCCCGCAGCGGGTGCACGCCGCAATCGATCTCGGCATCCTCGCCATTTCGGTGGTCGTCACTTGGAGCAGCCAACTCGCCCGCTGACATCAAACCTGACTACCTCACGTGCTATGGAGCCGCGCGCTGCGCGCTATGTCTGCATGCCTAGGTGACGAACCAGCGCCTTCTCGCCGATCCAGATGCAGACATAGATGTTATCGACAAGGGTCGTGGTTCGTACCACTTCTGCGGTATGCACGACGGTCGTCCTGCAAGAGTTTTCGTGCGCGAAGCTCCTGTCGGCTCAGCCTTCGTCGTCCATAAATCAACTGTCGCGGCAATGGCCAAGCAGGGGATCGACGACGGTCGCCAAGGAGCACATACAGCCACCCGCCTCCGCCTAGGCGCTGTGAGCAGCAGGCGGGCTCGCTCCTGCTTCCAAGCAGCGAGGCCGCTGTCTGGTTGATACAAACTTGTGCTCGCCTGGGATGCCGGCCGTGCTGGCAATCCGCATTGTGGCTCATGCGGACCTATCGCGAGCGGCCGATACTCTCGAGTCGCTGGCTGTCCAGCGGTGGAGATGGGCGCAGTTACAGATGCTTCATACATGAGCGGTATCGTTGAACGATGGCATTGGCGAAGCTCTGGGGCCTTGTGCTGCGTACCTTTCAATCCGTGTTGACGGCGCGCTTTGTGCGAAGCGTGTTTAGCGCCCGCCTGGTTAGGGCAGGGAGAATGGTCCTGTCCGCTCTGCACGAGGAGCAGCGGCACAGTTCCAATTCGCCTCATGCAAAGGAGGGTGAAGGCTTGGCCACGCCAGGCGATGGCGTGCTCGCTGCCACGCAACCCCTGGCGCAGTGGCAAGCTTCAACAAGCATGCATGCGACGGTCTTCGATGAGCTCCGGGATGAGACCCGCTATGCCCATGTTCCTGCGGGACCGACGTTCGTAGCGCTGGTAGAGGTGGAGCGCTTTGCAGCGCTCCGGCGGAGCATTGGCTACCAGATCACCAATCAGCTGCTGGAAACACTAGCGAGCAGGATCGAAGTCGCGATCCCGGGCGCGGATCGCGGCCGCATCGGTCGCACCACGATCGAATTCGCTTTCCATGCAGATAGCCTCGAGGCTGCTCATGCGTGCCTGCAGGGCCTTGTCGCAGCGCTGGAAGCGCGCCTGCTCATCGACGAGTTCAGCGTCTATCCTTCAGTGTCAATCGGCTTTGCTGACGCAGGGCAGAGTTCCATTCTCGACGAACTGGTTGATCAGGCAGCGGCCGCGCTCAGCGCCGCGCAGAAGGAACGAAGCAAGATCCGCTTCGCAGATTCGGCCGTTCTGTCACAAAACAGCCTAGCAGATCTGGAGCTCATACGGGCCCTGCCGCGCGCGCTAGCTGAAGGCGAGATAAGTCTTCACTATCAGCCGAAGCTTCACGCACGTACGAACATGATCACGTCCGTGGAGGCGCTAATCCGTTGGATTCGGCCCGGCAGCGGACTTGTGCCGACCGATCGGTTCATCGCGCTGGCCGAAGAAACCGGCGCAATCCGCGAGCTCAGCGAATGGGTGATCACCCGCGCCATCGAAGATCAGCAGCGCCTTATCGAGCGCGGGCATCCCGTTGAAGTCTATGTTAACATCTCGGGTCAGCTGCTGCCAGACTATGACTTCGCTACAACGGCCCTTGCGCTGGCCCGTCAGGCGAGCGGCAGGCTCGGGTTCGAGATCACCGAAACCGCAGTGATCGGTGATCCTGACGCGGCCCTGGCGAACCTGCGCGCGTTTACGGATGCAGGCATTCGCATCGCAATCGACGACTATGGCTCGGGCCTGTCGTCGCTCGCTTACCTTAAGCAGCTGCCCGCCCACGAACTCAAAATCGACCGCATGTTTGTAAGCGGCCTCACCAACAGCAATCGGGACCCGCTTCTCGTCCGCTCCTCGATCGAGCTCGCCCATGCGCTCGAGATGGAGGTCACCGCCGAGGGCGTGGACACGGCGATGAGCCTGTCGCTGCTTCGCATCATGGGATGCGATCTGCTCCAGGGCTATTTCATCTCTCCTCCGTTGCCATTGCCGCAGCTGTCCGAATTCCTCAGCGACGAGGTGCAATTGGAACGGCTCGCTGGGCCAGGCGAGGGGCACTGGTCGCTTGCGCTAGGTGCGTGAAGTCGAAGGCTTAAATGATGCCTAACGCAATCCTAACGACGTTTTTTCAAGCCTTGGTAATCAGTCGCAGCGCACATCTACGGCAATACAAAAGTGATGGCGGCCGGGGGAGCCGACTTGAACGGGGCTTCTGATGACAGTGCGTACGTTGATCCGCTCGTATCTTATGGGGACAGTTGGCTTTGCGGGCCTGATCGGCACGGTCGGTGCCGAAGCCCAGACCACCTCCAATCCGACGCCCCCTTCGCCAGCGCCCATGTCCCCGCGCGTACAGCCAGTAGTAGTTCGGCCTGGTCCCGTCTCGACAGACAAGCCCGTGCAGACGCTGAGCGGGACACTGACCCCGTACGTAGGCAACATCCGCACGTTCACCGGCGACCTCGATCCGCTGGTCGGCAACATCCGCACCTTCAGCGGCGACCTGAGCCCCTATATCGGCAACATCCGCACGTTCGGCGGCACGGTCGACCCCTATGTCGGCAATATCCGCACGTTCTGGGGCGATTTGGCGCCAGCGATGGGCGATCTCGATCCGATGATCGGCAACATCAGGACCTTCTCGGAAACGTATAATGCCACCAGCAAGGATACGCTCGGTTACTGGCTGAATCTGTCGGCCACCCCGGCGCCCGCCGACCTGTCGACGCTGGTCACGAAGGTCAATGGCATGATCGGCCAGTCCAAGGATGCGTGGGGCACGGCCGTTCAGAAGCAGACCGGCAAGACCTTCGAGGCCGGCTTCGTCAACCCGATGTTGGCCAAGTGGGGCCTCGATCTGACCAATCCGACCTCACTGATGTTGGTCGACGCCTATACGCGGCAGATGTTCTTCATTGACTGGTATGATCAGCTCAACCAATATTCGGGCATGGACCGCACCGACTGGTGGATGCAGACGATCAACTGGTCGCCTGCCATCACCAAGACGATCGGCGAGGGCAAGCGGTCGATCGTCGGCCTGCTCGACTTCACCGTGACCGGCGACGGCACCAGCAACATCACCAAGTATAGCGGCATTTCGGACTTCTCGAATGGCCATGGCGCCGCGGTGGCGAGCCTGATCATCGCCGCGCACGACGGCAAGGGCGTGATGGGCATCGCGCCGATGGCTTCGGTCGTCGCGTACAATCCGTTCGACAGCTCGGGCACGGCCAACTGGACCGACGTCAGGAACGGCGTGCTGATGATCGCGCAGAACAATGCGAGCATCGTCAACATGTCGCTCGGCGAGCCCGGCAAGACCCTGCCGCAGGGTTGGAACGACGTGTTCGGCGACCCGGATGTCGCAGCCTACGCGAAGAAGACGATTTTCGTCATCGCGGCGGGCAATGACGGTGTCTCGCAAACGCAGGACATCAAATGGGACAAAGCCAACCCCTACATGATCGTGGTCGGCTCGGTCGGGCCAACGGGCACGATTTCCGCGTTCTCGAACCAGCCCGGCAGTGCGTGCCTCGTCGACGCGAAGGGCAAGTGCGCGCCCGACATGAAGCTGATGAACCGCTTCATCACCGCGCCGGGCGAGATGATCCTGGTGTCGGACGGGCAGGGCGGCGTGACGCGCGCATCGGGCACCTCGTTCGCCGCGCCGCTGGTCACCGGCACAATCGCGCTGCTCCATGATCGCTGGCCTTGGCTTTCCAACTATCCCAAGGAAACGGTGGACATCATCCTGAAGTCCGCCCGCGACGCCGGCGCACCGGGTGTCGACCCCGTCTACGGCGTGGGCATCCTCGACGTCACCGCTGCCCTGTCGCCACTGAGCTTCGACGGGCTGAAATGGTATCAGTACGACGCGAAGGGCAACATCGTTGCCACCCAGGCCGCCAAGATCCGCGACCCCAAGGAGCAGGCCAAGTGGGAAGCGGCCGGCATGTTCTTCTATGCCTATGAAGACGTTGGCGCGACCTTCCGCGACTTCGCCATCCCGGTGTCGAGCAAGCTCACCGATGCAACGGCGATGTCGCTGACCGGCTCGAACGAATATCTGCAGAGCTATATCTACAGCCGCTTCATGGCCTGGGCGACGACCAAGGCTGGTCCCGGCGTAAAGGGGCCGGGCGCCTTCAGCGGCTTCGCCTATTCCGCGCCGATCTCCAACAAGGGCGGCCTGCAGCTCTCAATGGCGGTGGCGCCGCGCACCCGCATGCTCGGCTTCTACCAGAGCCAGGTGCCCTATCAAACCGCGGTGCGACTGGTCACCCCGGGCAACCGCGTCGCCTTCACCCTTGGCGACGGCGATGGTGCAACCCAGCTCGGCGGCGGTAGCTTCGCACTGCCTTCGGACTTTGATCCCAATGTTGGCGGTGCCAACCCGTTGATGGGCTTCGCGTCGGGCGGCGGCTATCTCCAGACCAGCGTCGCGCTGAGCGATCACTGGACGATCTCGAGCGGGCTCACCCAGCGGACGCTGCGCCGCGACCTGCGGCAAATGGATGCGCTCACGGCCTTCGCAATGGGTGCAGTGGATCCCTATCGGGCTGGCGCGCAGAATGTCGCGGTGCGCTACACCGCCGGCAACGGCGCGCTGAGCGCGAGCTACACGCGCCTGCGCGAGGCCAAGGCGATGCTCGGCATCGAATCGGCCGATCCCTATGATTTCGCCCGCGGCAGCATCAGCGACGGCGTCACGCTCGGCGCAGACCTTGCCCTGACGCCGACCCTGGCACTTGCTGCGACCGGAACCATCGGCCGCACCCGAGCGGCAGGCGCCGCAACGATCACGCCGGCCGGCGGCGGTCTGGTCAGCACCTCGTTTCAGTTCGGGCTTACGAAGAGCGAATTGTTCGGCAAGACCGACCTGTTCCGCATGACGCTGGCGCAGCCGATGCACCTCGAACGGGCGAGCGTCGATCTTACGACGGTGCAGGTCATCGACAGGCAGACGGGTGAACTGGGGCCGCTCACCCAGCGTTTCAACCTCGGGGTTCCCGAGCGGCAATATGTCGGCGAAGCCTTGTATGGGCGGACGATGTTCAATGGGGCGGCGCAGGTTAGCGTCTTCGGCCGCGCGACGCTCAACGGTACGCAGACGCAGGCACTGCCGCGCCTCACCGGCGGGGCCGCCTTCCGAATGAACTTCTGAGTCAGTCCTGCCGGCTGTGCCCGGGGGCGCAGCCGGCATGGTTGGCCATGCTTTAACCTTTTCGCCCTAAGATGTTCTGGCGAAGGGAGATTCGGCCGGATGCGATGGGTGGAAGGCCTGTGTCTGCTGGCACTCGCGATCGCGACGCCCGCGATCGCCCAGATGCCATCGGCGCCGGCGACGGCGGAGAAGGCCGCTCTCGCGCGGTTCGATCAGGACATCGCCGCCGCCAAGACCGCGATGATGGCAGACCCGGGCCAGGCCCTGGGGCTGGCCGACAAGGCGCTGGTGCGCGCGCATGCGCTTGGGGCCTCGCCGCAGGCAGAGCGTGCGATGGCGACGGCCGAATGGCTAAAGGGCGAGGCCTATATCCGGATCAGCGAGCCTGCCAAGGCGCGGCCGATCATCGATGCGGCGCTCGCGCGAGTCGCAATCCATGGCTGGAATACCAAGTTGCAGGGCGATCTGATGCGCTCGCGCGGCGCGATCGCGGCGACCGCGGGCAACATCGTCGAGGCGCTGCAGGATTATCAGCGCGCACACGACATCTTCCGCGCCGCCCGCGAAGTCCGCAGCCAGGCGATCTCGCTGCAGGACATCGGCCAGATCTATTCCGACGCCGGCGACTATCCGCGCGCGCTCGACTATTACTCACAGGCCGGCGAACTCTACTCCGCCGATCCAGGCTTCCGCCTGAGCACGTTCAACAACCGTGCGGAGGTGCTCCGCCTGCTCGGTCGCTATGACGAGGCAGAGCGCGATTACCGGGGTGCGCTGAAGAGCGCTCGCGAACTCGGCAGCCCGTTGCTCAAGGTCCAGATCCTCGCCAATCTCGCCAGCGCGGAGACGGAGCGTCATAAGTTCGGCGCTGCAGGCCAGGCAATCGCCGAGGCACTGGGTCTGTCTCGATCGGGCGACGCCGCCTCATTGCGGCCGGCGGTCTATGCCGCTGCCGCGAAGCTGAAAGCCGCGCAGGGGGACGTCGCGGGCGCAGCAGCGCTGCTGCGTAAGACCTTCGCTGGCGACGATCTCACCAAGACGACGATGCCCAACAAGGAGTTTCATGCCACCGCAGCGGACGTGTTTGAAAAGCTCGGCGATCACGCGATGGCATTCCAGCATCTCAAGGCCTTCGAGCGCCTCGACAAGGAGGCGAGCCGTCTCACCGCTTCGGCGGCGTCGCAGCTGATGGCTGCGCGCTTCGACTTCCAGAACCAGAAGCAGAAGATCTTCGAGCGCGATGCCCGTATCCACCAGCAGCAGGCCGAGTTCCGCACCAAGCTGCTCCTGAGCCTATTCGCGGCGGCGACGATCGTGCTGGTGCTGCTGCTGATCAGCGCGCTGCGGATCCGCAAGAGCCGCAATGAAACGCGCGCCGCCAACATCGTTCTCAACCAGACTAACACGGCGCTGGAGAAAGCGCTGAAGGCGAAGACCGAGTTCCTGGCTACGACCAGTCACGAAATCCGCACGCCGCTCAACGGCATTCTCGGCATGGCGCAGATTTTGCTGACCAATCCCCGCCTGGATGCGGAGGCGCGCGAGCAGGTGCAGGTGGTGTTCGGTGCCGGCGAGGCAATGCGCGCCCTGGTCGACGACATCCTCGACGTTGCCAAGATGGAGACGGGCGAAGTCGCAGTCGTGCAGGAGGACGTCGCGTTCCGCGCCATCCTTGAGGATGCCGCGCGCCTGTGGAGCGGGCATGCCGCCGCCAAGGACATCGCGCTCCACCTCGAGATCGGCGCGGCGCCCGCTCGCATCCTCTCCGATGGCGCGCGGCTTCGCCAGATCATTGGCAACCTGCTGTCGAATGCGGTCAAGTTCACGCGCGAAGGCAGCGTGACGCTTCGCGCCCATGCTGCGGACGACTCAGAAATGCTGGTCGTCGAAGTGGAGGACAGCGGCATCGGCATCCCTGCAGACCACATCGAGCGCGTGTTCGAGGCATTTCACCAGGTTGATGGCGGCCTTGACCGCCAGTTCAGCGGAACGGGACTTGGCCTGTCGATCTGCCGCAAGCTGGCGCACGCCTTGGGCGGCGAACTCAGTGTCGTCAGCGCGGTTGGAGCGGGCTCTCGCTTCACGCTCCGCGTGCCGTTGCAGCGCCCCGACGACGGGGCGGACGTACCGCAGCGTTGTGGCCGGCCTGCCTCGCTGGCGGAAGCGCGCCTGCTGCTGGTCGAGGGCAACCCGCTGACCCAGGGGATGATGCGCAGCATCCTTGAGCCCGTCGCGGCCGTAGTCGATTGTCTACCCGACGGCGACAGCGCAATCGCCGCGATTCGTGCTGCGACGGCGGATCACCTGTTGGTTGAGGCTCGCTCAGCGACGGTACAAGGCCAGCTCCTGATGGATCCGCTGCGATCTCTCGTCGCGACTTGTCGGGAGGCCGGCGTGCCAATCAGCCTGCTGTTCGCGCCGGGTGACGATCTGCCGCTCGACGAAATGGAGCACCTGGGGGCGACGCAGCTGATCGTCAAACCGATCAATGCGGTTCAGCTGATAGCGGCGCTGCAGGGCATCTATGCTGATGAGGAGCGATCTACCGAGTTTCCCGAATTGGCTCAGCATCCTAAGCAACAATTTACGCCGTGATGATAGGCATGCGTGATCCACGGAGCGTACCATGCAGATTCTTTTCGTTGAAGACGACCCCATGAACCGCCGCGTCGTGAAGGACATGTTGCGAGTCGTAGGAGCGAATATGGAAGAGGCTGCGGATGCGGAAACAGCCCTCAGGATGATCGCCGACGGCGACTACAGTATCGTGCTTATGGACCTGCGCATGCCCGGCATGGATGGGCTGACCGCCATTCAGCATCTGCGCGCCACAGCAGGGGAAAAAGCCGCGCTGCCAGTAATCGTCGTGACCGCCGATGCCGCCACGGACCTGCGGGAACGGTGTATGGCTGCAGGTGCCGACGAGGTCATCATGAAGCCAGTGGCCATGACTGCGCTGCTCAACGCGATGGGGCGTATGCTGACGAAGCGGGGCACGGATGGACTGACCTTGAGCTGAGATATCTCGCATCTCCTCGAACAGGCAGGTCTACGTAGTTTCCTTCAGTTCATTCTTAACCGCTCTTCAGCGGCGGCTTGGTTTAATCGAAATCATGACGTTGGTCTCGAACCCCTCTCGCGGTCAAACGGCTGGCCGCGTCGCGATGGCAGCGCAGGTGGCCCTCATCTTTGCGTCGTCGCTCACCGCGCTCGCGCCTCCCGAGCACGGGCCCATGCTGCTGGTGCCTCTAACATCTCATGCTGCTCAAAACATAGATACGCTTGTCGCGCAGTCCGGAGCGGTCCTGACGGGGATCGGTTATCTGCCGGGCTCGCGCTTCGTCCAGGGCAAGCGAATTCGACTATTGCCTCAGATGCTCAGAAGCGGCGTCCTCGTGGTTACCGGGTCCCCTCCGCTGTGCGGCAAACTTCAAGGAAAATGATGCGGTGAATACGCTTTCGCTAAACGCGCTGCGCCTCATCGGAATGCGCTTCCTGGCAGCTCTGATGGCGTCCATGGCACTCGCCAATGTGGCGGGAGCAGCAATTATTGGGGATTGGTCGCTTGGCATCGTGGCCACGCTTCTGGTCGCCTATCCGGTTTTCCTGGCACTGAATGGGGCGATTGATGCGCGATCTCGGATGATGGTCACGATGACGATCGTCGCGCAGCCGGCGCTGTTGCTGATCCTGTTCAAAGGCGAAGCTTGGCAGGTAGATCTGCACATGATCTTCTTCGCAGCTCTTGCCGCGAGTGCCGTGCTTTGTGACCCCAAGGCCCTGATTGCTGGAACAGTGGTTGTCGCGGTCCACCATCTGCTTCTGGGCATGCTCATGCCCGACTGGGTATTCACCAATGGCGGCGGGCTGGGTCGCATCCTGCTGCACGCCGTCGTCCTGATTGCAGAGGCTGGGGCCCTGGTCCTAATGGCAAGCAGCATGACACGTCTCCTCGACGCGCTGCGGCTCGAGAGCCAGCAGCGGTCCGAGACGGAGGCTGCGACAGCCCTCGAGCGCCAGCAGCAGGCCGATGAGCTCCGCTTCATCATCACTACCGTAAGCGGGGGGCTTGCCGCGCTAGCGGACGGAGATCTCACGCAGTCTCTGAAAGGGCGTCTTCCCGAGGCCTATCGAACCCTGGAACAGGCGTTCGATCAAACGCTTGATCAGCTTCAGTCTCTTCTGTCTGCGATCAACGAAAGCGCAACGGTGATTCGTGGCGGATCAACGGAAATCGCGCATGCGTCGGAAAACCTTGCGAAGCGGACGGAAGCTAACGCCGCTGCGCTCGAACAGACCACAGCAGCCATTTCTCAGATCGACAAGCGGCTGGTCGAGACCGCGACAACCGCTCGGCACACCGTCACCCGGGCTGAGGCCGCGGTTCACACCGTCGACGCGGGTCGGGCCACGGCCACCGAAGCGGCCGAGGCCATGGGGAAGGTCCATGATAGCGCCAAGGGGATCGACAGCGTCATCGAAGGTCTCGACAAGATCGCTTTCCAGACGCGGGTTCTTGCGATGAACGCCGCGGTGGAAGCGGGACGCGCCGGAGAAGCTGGTCGAGGGTTCGCGGTTGTCGCAGACCTCGTGTCCGCATTGGCCATGCGCGCCGAGGAGGAGGCTGGCCGCGCCAGAGACCAGCTGACCGCTACGCAGCTGCAAGTTGAAGGCGCAGTAGACATGGTTCTCCGCGTCGGAGATGCCTTCACCAACATCACAAGCGACGTCGATGCGGTTCGTGCGCAACTCTCCACGATGGCGTCCGCGAACCAATCTCAGTCCAAGGCTGTAAACGAGATCAGTGTTGCGCTTGCCGACATGGACCGGGCAACACAGCAAAACGCAGCGATGGTCGAGGAAACCTCCGCCGCCGCGCGACAGCTTGCGCAAGAGGTGGTCGTGCTCAGCGAAACGGCCGCGCGCTTCCGCACTCACCGCAGCGATCAACCATCCCTTGCCGTCAAAGCAAACTCCGCACCTCGTAGTGACCGAGCCCAGTCCGCGCGGGCTGGTCAGGTGAACGTAGGCGAGTGGGCGAGCTTCTGATCCAAGGCCTATGGCCAATCGACGTAGAGGCTCGGGATGGCGTTTCGGAAGGCGGGCATCTATCTGTCGCATGAAGCACTGAGCCCGAGAATGGCAGGAGAAGGACAAACGCACTTTCCTGCCATTTTCCACACTTTTCGTCACGGCTGCCTCAGGGGCGCTCTTCTGTGCGGACGAACATCTCAGAACAGCTCGTCCAGCAGAAGATGGAATCGAAGCCGCCGCTCATCTGGCAGGTCGATGCCATAGCTCGTGAACAGCCTCGCCTGAAGCGCGCTGCCGAACTCGCCGAGGCAGTTCCACAAGATGGCAAGATCCTGATACGGATCCGCCGAACCCGCACGGCCCACGTCTATGCACCCGGCCACTACGCCGTCGGCCAACAAGATGTTGTCGAGGGAGAAGTCACCGTGGGTGACCACCGACTCTTCGGCCAGAGGCAGGAGGTGCTGCAACTCATCCCAGACTTGATCCGCCGTCCACCCCTCGCGCTCATCATCGAAGTCGTCGACGTCAACCATGCCAGCGTCGATACAGTCGCGCGCACCGGCGAGCCTGCTGTGATGATCACTGCGGAACGGCGATGCGGTCACGGGGATGTCGTGCAGCCGACGCAGATAGTCGGCGACAGAGTCTATGATCGCCGCTCGCTGTTCTGGTCTCGAGACCAAGGCCTGGTAAGCTGTTTCACCCGGCAAGGCCGTCATCACAAGCCATGCTTCGCCCAGAGCGAGAACGAAGTGCCGGACCTCTGGTACGGATACCTCCTCCTTCAGCAGCCAGCGGAGCCGAGCCACCTCGGCGACGAGATCATCCGCAACCTGCCCAGTCCCGTGTTTGACATACAGGTCGCACCCATCCCCACGGCCATGTAGGCGGTACACGGCACCGCCGGACTCACCCACGAAGTTCCGTGACCACTGATAGCCTGACAGCAGGTCCGTCAGCGGCTTAGGAAGAGCCGGAGCCGCACAGCCTATTTCACGTGGCGCGATCATCGTGCCTGTTCTCCGATCGTACGATCGAGCGAACTCAGCTGGTCGGCAAGCGCCTTCTGAAACGCAGGGCGAGCTTGACAGCGTTCCTTCAATGCGGAGACGTGAGGGAACCGCCCCAACAGCTCGGTGTGCCGGAGCATCCGCAGGACCGTGGTCATGAGGAGGTCCGCTGCCGTGAACTGACCCGTGACGTACTCACGATTTTCCAGGTGCGCTTCGAGCAAGGCGAGACGCTTCGTTGCACGGGCCTCCATGGCGGCTCGCATCTCCTTGGCCCATGGCTCTCTGGCGTGAAATATGTCGGCATCGAGAAGACCGAGGAGCATCGGCTCTATCGAGTTCAAGGCGGCGAACATCCAGGAGATTGCTGCTGCACGCGCACCGGGATCGGACGGGAGCAGAGTCTCTGACTTCTCGGCGATATGGAGAACTATCGCGCCCGATTCGAACGTCGGGAGTCCTGCGGCCTGGACCGCGGGAACCTGGCCAAAGGGGTTGAGCTCCAAATGCGCCGAGCTTCTCGATGCCGCGTAGTCGATGAGTACGGTTTCGTACGGCAGGCCAGCTTCCTCAAGCGCCCACCGGACCCTCAGGTCGCGCGTAAGACCCCTCGCGAAATCAGGGCAGCTGCCGAAAGCGTAGAGAGTAATCATCCAACATCCTTGAAAGCCGAAAAATAGGTTGGTATCAACCTATGTATGGCTGTGTCACAATCCGTATCGTTCAGCAAGGCCGTTCAGGTTCATGGCGCTTGCCTCTGTTTACACACGCAGCGCGCCGCTCGGTTGGTGGCGAGAAGGTTCGATGCCGGCCTGAAGCGGCATGGCATCACCAGCGGACAATTCTCGCTACTGATGTCTCTCAACCGCCCGGAGCCTGGCTCCGTGCGATGGGTTGCGGACCTTCTGGCAGTGGACCGAACGACGCTGACTGCCGCGCTGAAGCCGCTGGAACGGCGAGGCTTGGTGCAGGCGAAAACGGACCCGTCGGATAGGCGCGGAAAGCTGCTTTCGCTGACTGCGGAAGGCCAACGCGTGCTGGCGGAGTCGGTTGTCACTTGGGAAGGTCTGCAGGCGGCTGAAGAAGGCCGGTTGGCGAACCCGGACGAGCTACGTTCCGCGCTTAGTGCGCTCCGGTAGGGCGTTGTCGATCATGCGAGACCGCTGCGAGAACCTGGTCGGCGACGGGAACGTAGTGAGTGGTCGAGCTGAAAGCGACCGACACTTGCCGGGGCGATAGCCAACTCCCCCTCCGTGTTCCATCGTGCGCATGGCCGCCTTGCTTGCCGCACCTCAGGCGTGCTTGGAAAATCGGGAGCGATGGGTGGCGGGATTGGTGCCGAGGTGTCGCTGGAAGGCGCGTCTCATGGTCTGCTCATCACCGTACCCCGAATTGGCGGCGACGCTTTTGAGTGGCAGGTCGGTCAGCTCCAATACGCCACGGGCAGCCTCGAGACGCATCAGCTCGACCGTCTTGGCCGGGGTACGACCAACCTTCGTTGTATAGGTGCGTGCGAACGTGCGGGGCGCCATTCCCGCACGCTCGGCCAGTCGTACGACGGATAGATCAGCCGTCAGGTTCTGCGCCATCCAGGCATGAAGCTGGACGAATGCTGGATCCCGCGACTGCATGACGAGCGGAACGCTGAATTGCGACTGACCACCGGATCGCTTCATGAACACGACCATCTGGCGTGCGGCATCAATGGCGACGCGAGGACCAAAATCTTCTTCTATAAGGGCCAGAGCGAGGTCGATTCCCGAACTCACTCCGGCCGACGTCCAGAGCTTGCCGTCACGGACGAAGATGCTGTCGGGATCTACATCCAGGCTTGGATGAAGGGCCTTGAGCTTCTCGAGCCAGGCCCAGTGCGTCGCCACCCGCCTGCTCTCGAGCTGGCCGGCCGCGGCCAGCAGAAATGCGCCCGTGCAGATCGAGCAGAGCCTGCGAACGGAGCCTGCGCGCATTGCGACGAACTCCCGCAGGCCAGGCGCAACCACATAGTCTTCGCCGGAGCACCCTCCGGGAGCTATAAGGGTATCTATCGCCTCGCCTTTCAGCGAGGCGATGCTGTCGGTAACGACGGGCAGGCCTGATCCGGTCACGACCTGGCCGCCATGTTCCGAAGCAATGACGGGTGCATAGCGCGAGGTCGCGCCGGCGGGTACACTTCTGTTCGCAGTGGTAAATGCCTGCAGCGGCCCTGCCAGGTCGAGCAGATTCATGCCTTCATAGGCAAGCAGAACGACGGTGACTGGTCCCGGGGATCGCTCGGGAGCGCTGCTGCCGACGTCGTGCAGCCCCAGAGAAGTTGGATCTGTCATTTCACAACCTGTAGATCACCCCAGGGATACTCCATGGCCAAGGCGGAGAGGCGTGCCGTGCCGCTACCATAGCGCCGCGCGATCGCGTCGAGTGCGACGTTCAATGCGGCGGTACCTCGGGGCTGTTCCTCAAGGGTGATGCGGAGGTCCGGTGCGATCGTCGCCGCAGCTTTCGTTCTTATGCGCAGGCCTCCCCGCAACCGCACCGCGTCGCCCTTGTCGGAGACGAGGTGGACCTCGTCGCGCATGGTGCGCGACCATGCCTCGGCCTGTAGCGAAAGCGCAACCTCCTCGCTGCCATCCTGAACGGCAAACGAGATGGTTTCGGGTTTCGCTCGCATGTTGACCTTGTGCACGGCAGTGTCGTCGCGGCGGATCCTAAAAATGTCGCTCTCGTGCGATGCTTGCCAGGAAAGCTCGCCGAAGCGCTCGGCCGTACGGTGCGCCACTTCTGCCCCCGCCATGGTCTCAATCAAAGCCAAGCTGATGGGAAGGGCGGCGGATACTCCAGCGCTGGAGGCAATGTCGCCATCCGCGACATAGCGGGTGTTCGTACGCCAGGTGACCTTGGAATATTGCTTGCGGCGAGAGGACAGCGACGCCCAGTGCCCCGTCGCGTTGCGACCGTCGAGCAGGCCAGCATCTGCGACTAGCTCAACACCGTCACAGATCGAGATCAGTGCGGCACCGCGGGAATGTTGCTTTCGTAACCATGCAACCTCCTCCGCGTGCTTGTCCGAGGTAGCAGGCACGATCACGTAGTCAGCTCCCTCCGGATGAGCGCGATCGAACTCGGCCGCCGTCATGTCCGGTACGATCGTGAGCGGGCCCGCCTTAAGATCGCCAGTCGTCATATTGACGGCAATAACCCTGGCGATTCCGGACTGCGCCAGTACTCCATAGGGCACGACGAAGTCGGACAGAACGGCCTCCTTCGTCGCCACGATCACGACTACCGGCAGCGCTCCGGGGTGCTTGCTCACATGGACGAGGGGCAGGCGGTCACCTTCCTCGTGGTTCGGCACACCCAAAGGCGTTGCCGAAGCAACAATATTCAGACCGCAGGCCGCGCCGAGGGCAGTGGCTGCAAGCAGGAGTGGAGCACACAAGCTAGGCGTTCGGATCATCGGGGTTCCTTTCAGTCGCCCCTTGCTCGCACCTCTCGCGACTGGCTGAAAGGTCATCCTGGTGTCGATTTCTGCCACTACTTAGACCGGGATCACGTGCCGGCGGCGTCGTCGCAGGAGGTGCGAGTCGTAGATTGATAGCGGTTGTGCTCCCGTCTCGGTAAGTCCCGAGGCATGTACCTCAGGGAGGGGATCGGGAGCCGCAACCCGTCTGCGCCTCCGACGTGTAACCGTGCCGCGGTGTGACGATACGGGGCGGACCCCCACGTCGCGCTTTGTGGGAGAGCGAGAGCTCTCCCACCGCTTCTCACTTTACGCCGAAGTCGTAGACCCGGGCGGTGAGGGCGCCCCCGGCGGCACCGGCGACGGAGTAGACGAATCCATACTGACCCGCTTCCAAAGGTTGCTTCGGCGTGACCTTGAATACGCCTTGTCGAACCTGCTCATAGTTGAACTCGATGCGGTCCTTGTCCATGATACCCGTCTTCGCGCCGGCGATGTTGGCGCTGCCAACACGAGCTTCCCGGCGCCCCTTCTTCTCCATGAGCTGCACGAGAGAAAATTCGGACGGGCTCTTTACCACAGAAGCGCTGCCTGCGAGCCAAGCGCTGGTCTGGGCAGCCGTGCCGGGGTTGGAGTCGTCGAAAAAGAAGTAGAACGTCGGCTGCTTGCTCGTGCTCAGCGCTGCCGCGGATCCAGGAATCGCCGCCTTGATGCTCATCGAAGCCAATCCCCCGGTGAGTGCATAGCCGAATATGCCGCCCGTCTTCGCCTGCGACGAGACCGTCGGTTGCATCACGACCATCTTGTGATCGGGCTCCGGCGAGACGAAGTACACTCCTGCCGGGTGAGGAATCATGGGATCCGCTGCATCCATCGACATGGCCGGCTTCGACGCGATGTCCGCCGCCCCGATCATCGCTGCGATCACAGGGCCGGAGAGACCCTTCTGCTTCAGCGTCAGGATGTTCGCGGTGGACGTGTCGTACATCCCCTTCGACGCCTTGATCTTCGCGACCAGAGCTTCATCCGGAATCCCAGCCGCAGCTAGGGAGAGCACAGTCTCGTTGGTCAGGACCTCGTCCGTGCCCGAAGAAGTCTGTGCCTGCACGGAGGAGCAGGAAAGAGCTGCAAGAATGCATGCAAGTAGATAGTTTCTGGACATTGAATACCCCGCTCAAGCCACATCCGACACTCTCCCCAGAGCATCAGGAAACGATGTGGCATGGAACATCGATTATAGGGGTTTCATGTTGGTGTGAAGGTGACGCTTCATTTGGCGGGCGTGAGCGTTCTCAAGCGTAGTGGAAGCTGGCACGCTTCTGGCAAATCGGCAGCTTTCAAGAGCTGCGGTCGATGCTTGGCAGGCGCGTTCTCCATTTCGCAGCGTCGCCAGCGGCGACCAGGCTCATCTACTCATGTTAGCGGCCCGTGCAGAACTGTCCCGAAACGGTACCATCATGCTCTCGATCATCAGCGCAGTTGATAGAGGATTGTGACTCTTGCCGCGTAGGCGCCAAGGAAGCATGTTGCTTCAACGTGCACGGAACTAGGAGGCTTCGAATGCGGCTCAGATCTTTCGCTTTGGTGGCCTTCTTCGCGGTCGCTGCATCACAGGCTGTCGCCGCTCCCGTCACCTACAGCGGCTCTGGCACACTGTCCCAAGTTGCAGGCAAGCTGCCGCTGACCGGCACGGTTCCAGTAGGAAGCCCCTTCAGTTTCTCTTTCACCTTCGACCCTGCGAAGGCGTCGCTCTTCGAGGCTTCGGAGGGCTATGCGATCTACGATTTGGCTCTGTCCAACGTAGCTGTCACGATGAGTGGCTACACCTATGCCCTGTCGGCCGAGCCTGCATATGTTCCGTTCATCGAACTCTATCGTGCCTTCTCGTTCTTCCCGGGATCGAACATGAGCGAGGAGAGCGTTGCCTTTACCTTCTTTCTGAGTGGCAAGCCAACCACCGGCGATGCAAGTGAACCCTTTGGCGGGGGCCCGGGTAAGTCTCAGCTCGTCTCGATCGGTGGCGTTCTCCGCCAGGCTGACGACGGTACCCCGCTCACGCTCGACAGCATCATCGGGCAAGGCCCAACATACTACTCCAGCTTCGAGTACGGCACGCGTGACGCGCTTACCAGGCAAACCGGTTTCCTGCGGGGCTCGTATGTCGGGGCGTTCTCAAGTGGCGTTCCCGAGCCGGCGAGCTGGGCTTTGATGATCGCCGGCGTCGCCATTTGCGGGTTTGGTCTTCGCTGGCGAAGAAGCTTCCAAGCGTCTCGAGATCGGCTTGCCGATTGCTGATACGGAGCTCAAAGAGCGGATAGTAGAGAATACGACCGCTACGTTATCGCGGTCGCCCATACCCGTTCAGCCTCGAAGCGCATCCTGCAGGTAAATGAAACGGACGATCGCGCGAACGCGGCCGCGGATCGCGAGAGGTATGCGATCGTGACCAACCTCGGATCACGCGCTCGCATCGCTCACCTCTCTGCCCAGCACGCCGGACAGTCGAGCCATGAGCTCGCCTATCCAGGCTTCCCACAGTTCTTCCCACAGAACACCACTGACCAGTAAGCCTGCCGGCTCGATCGAAGCCCAAAGAAACTGAGGATCATCCTCGTGGCCAAACCAGTAGGGGATGCCGTCGCGATATCCCCGCCATTCAGGCATGAGCTTGTATGTCTCGTCGATTGAGCACCAAACCTCGTCGGGAAGTCCGTCGTTGACGTTCAGCGTGATAGCTTGAGCAGGCTGCACATCCATCCCCAGATCTCGCACTTTTTCGGGTGATGTCGTTCAGCACGGTTACATCTGAGAAGTCCACAGGCCAACTTGAGCCACTGAGGGCGATCAACAGCGATGCGGATGGCACCTAGCTGCGATCCCAAAGAGGTCCCCAGATTGTACCGAAGATTGTTCCTGGTAGCTGGGCGCTGATTGAATCTGCTGCGGGCGGCGACTGGTTGGATCTGAGGTGAACGCTCTCTAGCAAGCGCACACGAACACCGCCGGCGTCTGCGAAGTGCATGCAAGGCGCCGAGCCGCGTTATCGCTGCTGAAGGCGAGCCCTGAAGCGGAGGATGGTCTCCTCGGTGTTATGCTCGAGGTTGAGCATGTATTCCGCCCAGCCATCGTCCATCTGCTTGTTCGCGGCAAGCTCGGCATCGTGGACCGACATACCACCTTTGACCAGGTCGGTGGTCAAGTCGTCCCGCACGGACGCCTTCAGCCCCGATTCCTTGTCTTGGCAGCCGTGCATAGCCGTGCGCGCGACGTTGTTCGCAGGTTCTGGCGTTTTGTAGAGCTTCTCTACCTGGTGAACGACACAAGTGACGTAATCGGCGAGGACGGGGTTATCGTCTTCCTGAACCGAGAGTAGCAGAATGGCGGCGAGGAGCATGCGAGCCGTCTAGCACTCGAAAATCAGTTCGCAATGCTCACGCGTCAAAATGCTCGGGGGTCCGTGATGAGCGCCAGTCGAGGCTCGCGACATGCATAGGGTAGGGCACCTCAGCGCGAGCGATGGCGTTCAACCGGCTTCGGGAGCATCGCACCTTGCGTCTCATCACGCTCGAGCACCTTGTTCCGAGTGGCGGTGAGGCGTGCGGCTCATCAAAGTGGGTATGCATCGATGGGCCGTTTACTGCATCTTACCTGAGCCATACATCGCTCGGCAACAGGAAGGCAGCGAGACCTGACCCTCGTGGTTGCGCATAGTCGCAACGCAGCTTTGAAGCGATTAGCTTCATCGCATTACGGAGCTTCACGTGACCAACATCGGCGACCCGGGATATATCTCCCGCTTCTCTGGTTCCGTGCACCGGAGGTCGTAAATGCCAGGAGTGATCGTAGCGGGTTTGTGGGGGCTGCTTGGTGGATCCGCGCTGCTGATCGGTGCGGCCATCGCGTACGTAGTCGAGCTTCCACAGCGAGTGGTTGCCGCGGTGATGGCGATCGGCGCGGGCGTCCTGATCTCCGCCGTGGCCTTCGAGCTCATGGACGAGGCCTATGCGCGGGGCGGCTTCGATTCCACCGCCCTGGGCTTCCTCGGCGGCGCCGTAGTATATACCGGCGCCAACATCCTGGTGTCTCGCTCAGGTGGCAGCCACAGAAAGCGTTCCGGATCGAATCCCGACCAGAGCCAGGCCCCGGCCAGCGATACAGCCGGCCTTGCTATTGCCGTCGGCGCATTGCTCGACGGTATTCCAGAGTCGGTCGTCATAGGTGTCAGCCTGCTCCACGGAACTGGTGTCAGCCTGGTAACGGTGGCGGCGGTCTTCCTCTCGAACGTGCCTGAGGGCCTCTCAAGCGTGGCGGGAATGAAGAAGGCGGGCCGCAAGGCGGTGTACATATTCGGCGTCTGGGGAGGTATCGCGATCGCATCTGGCGTCGCTGCGGCACTCGGGTACGTCACTCTCGCCGGCGCAAGCCCCGACCTCATTGCGGCGACCACCGCCGTGGCCGCCGGGGCTATCCTGGCCATGCTCGTCGATACGATGATCCCGGAGGCAACGGAGGAGACGCACGAGTTTTCCGGCCTGATCGCTGTCGCAGGATTTCTGATTGCCTTCGTTCTGAGCAAGCTGGCAAGCTAGTTCCTCCCTTGCCGTAGCCATCAGCGCGACCGGGACCTCTCACCGCGGGGACTGCATGATCATTCAGTCGACGAGCGCTGCTTCAACATGGCCGCACCAGCCTCGGTCAGTCTGTAATGACCCGGCTTCTCCCGCACGAACCACCCGTAGACATTCCGCCGTAGCACTTGCCCCGCATCTTCTGCGAGGTGCTTCAAGTCACGTGGCCGGGCGACGCCGCTATCGATTGCTTCGGCGCAGGCGATCGCTCGCTGCCTGTAGGCGGTCATGATGGGGCTCCGCGTGGATCCTCCTTCTGCGGGATCCCCCTGACGGTTCTTGTGCTCCTTCAGAATGCGTGCACGCCGCTGCAGATCGGGCCGTGGGCGGTACGGTGAAGGCTCGACCAGTACGGAGACCGTGCGTAGCTTCGGGTCGACCGCGAGCAGTCCGACGCCCAGCAAGCGACAAAGCCGCAACGCACGTGCATCTCGATCCCGACCCTTCCGGCTGGAGACCACCGCCAGGTAGATCAGGTCGGCGCAGCGTAGACGGTCCACGGCCTGCAGCACCAGTTCGAGGGTGAAGGAGAGCTTCAGTTCAGCGATGATGAGCACCGGCGGCTCGCTTCCGCGGACAGCCACCACGTCGCATCCGCAGATCTCGCCCTTCACCTCGTAGCCTTGTTCCTCGAGGAACGTCTTCACCGGTCGATACAGGGCGGTTTCAGCATGTCGCGCAGGTTGCGCAGGCGGGCTGGCCTGAGGAGGTTTTCCACCAGCCATCGCTACCTGCCGAGATCCTCTCGATCGTGCGCAGCTTCTCGAATGCACATGGCAAGGGTCGAGTGCACGGGTCCAACGTCGGCCTCCAGCACGCCGCCAGCGCTCACGGCATCGAAACGCGCTGCGACCGCGCCTCGCACGGTGTCGTAGATGGTCACTACGTAGCGGCCGTCCTTCAGCCCTGGAACCATCAGCCTGGCCGGTGGCGCGTCATCCCGCGGCTGCACCATGCCTTCTGGCGAGATGCTGTCGGTTCGGATGGCCCAGATCAGCGCCTGCCGCGCGTCCCCGCATCCGACCAGTGCAAGGCCGGGATCGTCGCAGCCGAGCCTGTCCGAGAGGTTGCGACGCCGGAACCGGGCCCAGTCGATCAGCGGCAGAAAGTCTGACAGCGCTCGCTGAGCAGCGCGCATGCCCTCTGTCAGCACGTGCGGATGGCGATTCGGCCAGCGCATGCCACCGCCAGCACCCCCGCTTGCCAGATGTGCCCACTGGATGTGACGGAAGTACTCGTCGTCGAAGGCAGCAGGCAAGGTGCGCTTCTTGTCCTTGAAGCTGTGAATCGGCCCATGTTCGGAATCGAATACGGGGCGGTTCCCGGCGTCTTCGACCGCCGCCTGCATCAGGCGCGCCACGGCCAAGGCTGGCTGAACCGTGTCGCGAGGCAAGTCGATCGTGCCGGCCTGGTAGAGATGCGTGTTTGCGAAATCTAGCGCAGGGTGTCGGAAGATCGTCTCGGTCATCTCGGGATGGTTGATGAGCTCTGGGCCGAAAACCGAAACCGTCTGCAGATTGGCGAAGCCGTGCCGCGCCTTTTCATACTCGCGAAGCCAATTGGCAACGTCGTCTATGAAGGGAGCAGCGGATGCTGGATCGCCTCCGCCATGCGCAGGATGGATCTCGTTCCAGATATCCCAAGCGAACAGGGCAGGGCTTGCGCCCCAGCGATCGCTGGCAAATGCCAGCCGGTCCTTGATCGCCGCCCGCATTTCCGGCGATGTCAGCCATTCTGCCTGCGTCGCGCAAACGCCGCCGTTCGCCCGGCTGTAGGGGTGATGGCGCCATCGAATCCACATGAAGAACGTGTCGTATGGGGTCAGCAGGACGCGCAAACCGACCTTCTCGAGCAAGCCGAACAGGTCATCCCAGAACCGAACCATGTTGGGGACGAAGCGCCCGACGGGGCGCTCCAAATATCGATGCTCGCCGTGGCAGTATTCCAGCATCAGCCGAATCACGGTCACCCCGTGCTCGCGCAGCCAGACGAGATGACGCTCTACCGCTGCCGGATCCCCGCGACGGAACAGCGGCGCGAGTTCAGGCCAGGTGACTGCATCATTGTGCCCGATCGGCGTCCAGGGTGCACCCTGTTCGGTGACGAAGTAGGGAAGCCCCGGCAGAACGTTGACACGAGGGAGCGGGATGTTGGCCGGATCGGAAATCTGAAGCACCGGGCGCGCTTAGCGGGAGCGAGCCATCTTGGCTATCTTCGGCGGCGCGCATGTTCCTGATCGCTGAGGAAGGCCAGAACTGGGACTTTGCCGCCGTTCGCGTACCCAACATGCCGATCGGCAGCCCTCGCCAAAAGCCGACTTTCAGCGGTCGCCCGGCTGCCGTCGTGGAACAACCAAAACTGGGCCGTTTGCGGACAGGCAGCTCTGGACCGGGAAGTAGGATTAAGCTGACGTTCGTTCAAACGGACGCGGTGGGCGCAACGGTTAAGAAAGCGACATTTGATCGAGTCGCGCCACTCCGTAAAATAGCCGTTAGTTCATGCCGGCTTTCAATCGGCCGACACGGCCGAAACTCAGTTCTCGCTCTCCATGAAAATATGAAATCAATACAGGCTAGCTATTCCGCCGAGCTAGCTCGAGGCGTCGCCTCATCCGCGATCGAGGCAAGTGCGCCACAGTTACGCTGATCGGCGGACAAGCACATGTTCCAACGACGCTTCGGGTCTGCGCCGCGGGTTATGCCGTAGTCCAGCATGCATTGCATATAGACCGGATAAAACTCCATTGGGTTCATCTTGCGGTCCACTGTATCATGCCAGTGCTGGCACGACCCTGAACCCTTTGCGGTGGCGAAGCCCCAGTCAAAGGGCGTGCCCTCATACCGCTTTCCCGGCCAATGGAAGAACTTGTCCATCCCGTCGGGCGTGCCCACGATCGCGCGGTTGTCGATCAGTGCCCAACGGAAGGTGCCCCGGCCGCTCTCCCAGCGCCTAGCCTCCTGCACGGAGAAAATTCTAACCTGGGTCTGCAGTAGGTCTGCCGCTCCTAAACCATAGTCGACGGAGCTCAGCCTCATTTTTTCGATACGCTTAGTCTTACCATGCGAGTCCAACCACTTGTCCCATTCCTTGGGAAAGTAGGTACCGTTCACGATCAGGTCCATGTCCACTTTTGGCAGATCCTTGATCTCGTCGTGCAGCTGACTGAAGAAGACGGCAAAGAGCGCACCTCCGTCTACGAAGACATGCCTTCCCGCTACATAGTTGGACGGTACGACCTGCTTCGGCAGACCACGGGCAGCACGCAGCCTTGGAGAGTTAGGATCTAGGATGTGTCCGTCTTTGCCCTCCTTGATGATCTCGATCGGAACCGCATTCACACCAGGCGGAACGCTGGAGGACGCTACGAGCGCGTCGGTGTAGCAGTCGCGTGCCCATTCAAGGTAAATAGCCTCGCTGTGAGGATGCGACCTGCGGTATTCGGGGAATACGCCTTCCAGATCCTGGATTTCCTCAGGCGTCTTAGCGCCCGGCTCGGCTGCGAGCACGGCGAGCTGCGCCAGCTTAGTCAGGTCGGCCGCATAACCGTATTTGTTCTCGAGATCCGCGATCGCGACGTAGAGCCGACGACCCGAGTTCGCTTCAGTGGCCACACCGCGAAGCGCGTCGTCACTCAGTTCCGCACGGATGACCCGCCTCAGTGGATCCATGTTCGCCAGCCCATCGTGGTTAATGAGCTCTAGAAAGCCCAACTTGTTCGGGCTCAGCTTCTGTAGGGGGTGGAGATGGAGGAGGTCGCTCTCCCGGTCGGGCATGTAGTCCTGGGCTAGCGTCGCGAGGTAACCTGTTTCGGGGCCCGCAACCCCATTTTTCTCGTGATAAAGCCTGTCTCGGAGGAAGGGCACATCGCCCAGACGATTCCGAATGGAGGTCGCGCTGTTTTTAATTTTGTCGCTCTTCGATGTGGCAAGAAAGATAAACGTGCTTTGCAACGCACCAGTCGAGACGCCAGTGATGATGTCATACGTCGGTGGCTGTTCGCCTCCTTCTCCCGCTGCTTTTGCCCACCCGTAGAATAACCCAGCGCCGAAGGCGCCATGCAGACTACCACCGCTCAGGACCAGAACCGACTTGCTATCGTTTTCTGCCTTTAGGGGACTTGCGGAGCGCAAACCGTCGCCCAGCGTTCTAATGAACTCTCGCACGTCGGGGCTGTCGGGCCGGCCGGATGCTTCATCGGGATCGTCGAACTGATTGGCGGTCAGCTTCACGACCGGTAGATGGCACAAGCCCTCCGGCGGCTCCATCCATGGAGGGATTGCGACCTGCCGCGCGCAACCGGAGAGAGCAAATACTAACCCGAGCGCAACGGCAAGCATCCTCATCCGACTTCCCCCAAAACCCAACGGCAGCTTAGGCCGTATTCTGCTATCTGCAAAGAGGTACGGCTTTACACGCCCCCTGCCAACCGCACTTCTCAGAAACTGCACTAAATAGACCAAGAAGCGGGAGCGCAGCGCAATTCAGGAACAAAGGTCCGGGAAGGCGATGACTCCCCACAAATTCCGCCAATCGACCGCTGCTGAATGAATTACGGGTTTCGGGATTGCTGGGCGATGGGTCGAACAACCGAGATTGGGGCGTTTGCCCAACGACCGCTCAGGCGAGGCGATCGACCGCTTTTGGCGCAACCGGACGATCACCGGCGCGGACGGGATGGACCGGAGCTGGTCGGACTTCGACATGCGGTGTCGCTCGGCCAGTATGCTGGAGGACGGATGATAGCGTTATGCGCAGTGGCGGCGGTCAAAGTTGCTTGGCTGGTGCCCGACCTATGTTGTAGCGCTATCCGGCCGTTGTAATCCTCGGCTATATCACTGGATCGACCATCCAGTGTGCAAGTCGCTGCGGCCGAACGGCGTCTGCCTTCACAAGCGGAGACACGATGTCGAAGCGGTCTCCGTCAACCCAAACCTCTGGCGCAAGCGCACGGGCATTGTAGGTCGACGCCATGGCGGCGCCATAGGCGCCGGCGTTTGCAAACACGGCTAAATCGCCTTCGTTCAGTCGATCGATGCAGCGGCCGCGCGCGAAGGTGTCGCCAGATTCGCAAATCGGACCAACCACGGTGGCGAAAAAGCGATCGCCGCTCTCGCGCACGGCACGGATGTCATGCCACGCGTCATACAGTGCGGGTCGCATCAGGTCGTTCATCCCCGCGTCGACGATCACAAATGGATGCGGCCGGCCCGGCTTGACCCAAAGTACGCGCGTCAGCAGCACGCCTGCTGCCGCGGCAATGAAACGCCCGGGCTCGAACAGCAAGCGCACGTCCCAGTCTTGCGTTTCACGCGCCACCATCAACCCATAGGCGACAGCATCCGCGCTAGGATCCCCTTCGCGATAGGAAACTCCAAGCCCGCCACCTAGATCAACATGGGTGATGGCGTGGCCCTGTTCACGCAGCGCTGATAGGAGTTGGCCGACGTGGCGGACCGAGGCCGACAGCGGAGCGAGATCAGTGATCTGGCTACCGATATGGATTGCGATGCCCTGAAGATTGAGCCCGGGCAGCGCGGCAAGTCTACTGTATATCGACACAGCCTCGGTGAACGGCACACCGAACTTGCTATCGGCCAGCGCCGTGCTGATCTTCGCATGCGTATGAGCATCGACCAACGGGTTGATGCGGAGCAGTGCGGGCGCACGCATGCCCCGCGCACAGGAAAGCGCGGACAGCACCTCGCCCTCCCGCTCCAGCTCAAGATTGAAACGGCCAATGCCCGCATCCAGCGCCGCGGCGAGCTCGGCGATTGTCTTCCCGACGCCGGAGAACACAATTTCGTTCGCAGCGATGCCCGCGGCGAGTGCGGCCTTGAGTTCCCCACCCGAGACGATGTCCGCGCCGAACCCAAGACCTGCCAGCGTTCGCAGGACCGCAGGATGCGGATTGGCCTTCATTGCGAACATCAGCTGCTTAAGGGGTATCGGCGCGAGGGCTGCCTGAAACTGCACCGCCGACGCTCGTAGCTGCGTGGCGGAGTAGACATAGGCGGGCGTGCCAACCACTTCCGCGATCGTCGGGAGCGATACGCCATCGGCGTGGAGCACGCCGTCGAGCATCTTGAAGGACATAGGTGATCCTCAGTGGTCCTAGCTACGGCTCAGCCGCAGCGGGCGTTTCCGTTTCGCCGCCTTTGCAATCTTTCGGGTAGATGGCGATGCCGGCTGCACTCCACGCGGATCGCTCGGGGCGCCCGCCGCCCCTGCACCACCAGCACGAGCCCGAACATCCCAATCGGGAAGCCAAGCAGCAGCAGGCCGCCGAGATCGGATTCGATGGCGTCACTGAAGGCACCTGCCAGTCCTCCGGCGATCAGCAGCGCCACGCCGACGCCGCGCCACAGCCGGTCGCTAGGCCGGGTCATGCGGCGGCTCCCGATCTAGGCCCGGCGAGAGCCATCTGCCCTGCGCGCCGGGCCAGTCCCATCAGCGCCGAAGCTTCGCCGGGGGGCGCCGCATAGAGCAGGATGTCGGCAGGGAAAACGGTCTCGTCCCGCATCGCCGCTGCGGCGGTGCCGATGTAGAAGCGAAGGTCGATCGCCGGATCCCGAATTGTTGCGGCGACGCGACGCGCTTGGGGGAGCAGCACTCCGTCGCGATCCACGCCCCGCGCCTCGATCGCGACGAAGCCCAACGAACGAGCCGACCGGATCGCCAGCAGCAGAAGGCTGGCATCTCCGCATGCGGCGTCCACAATGCGGATGCTGCGGCGTCCTTCCTCGCGCATCGCCTCAAGGCGTGCGGCGATGGCCGGCCAGCGCAGGTCCTGCACCGCGGTTCGGTCGGCGGCCAAGCAAAGGGCCTGCCGCAGTCGAGCCGCCAACGTCGGTGCCGCGGGAGCGGCCGGAAGCGCGAAGGCATGGGCAAGTTGCATGGACCCCCTCCGTTACGCAGCGCGCCGGGCGCACTCGTCCGGCGCTGGAGGATCGAAGGAGATGCTCGCGATGAGCGGCTGCTCCGCCTCCACAAGAGCTGCGCCGGGGAAGGCATGCCGCTCGGCGCGGGCGAACTGCCACGCCGCCGCGCGGGACACGAACCGCCCCTCCATCAGGCCATGGTTTTCCTGGACCAGCCAGTGGCCATCACGGTCCTGCCCCACCCACAGGATGGTGGCACCTTGATCAGGCTCTTCGATGAGGTCGGACACCACGCAAACATACTCCTTACAGGTCCTGGCAATCAGGTCGTCAGCAACCGTGAGGTAGGGCGTAAGCGCATTAAGCTTCGCGATCGAAGTTGATAGATTCGCGTTAGATATTCATAAACTTGCGTCGGGTAGACTTCGTCCAGCTCGAGAAACCGTGACCGCCTTCACGGCGGCGCGGTTCGGCACCGAATGGTTCTTTGGCTCGAGCACCGGGGCCGTTGCAGCGCCGTGCTGGCCCATGCCGGTAGGCCACGTCCGCCACTTTCCTTGATCGACACGGCATTTTGATCGTCCAATAGCGAAAGCGGAACGACCTGTCTTGGTAGATTGTGTTGAAGACCCTTCCCCGAAGTTGCCATGGCGGTCCGATTCACTCCAGGCGGCAGGGGACGTGCGGATGGTTATCATGCACATCTCGATCGCTCCCCGCTCATTCCCCTTCTGGGGACGCGGGATGATGAGTGCCGCTTGAGCCTTCGAATTGCAGCGCGACGATATAGAAGCAGGTCGTCCGCTCAGCGACGACATCGTCGCGGTAGAGCATCAAGTCACCGTCAGCCTTGAAGAACTTCAGCCCCGGCGCATCGCCACGCATGACGCGGAACGCCTGAGCTCGTATATCTAACCACCGGGATAAGGGAGGCACAGACCATGGCACACGTAGAGGCGGAACTGCCGCCACGCTCCGTGATCAATCTCCACAATCACGCGCAGATCAGTCACCACGGAATCGCCACCGCATCGGAACTGCTCGCCGCGCTGAAGCTGCCGAATACCCCCGAGCGGCGCAGAGTTGCAGCCCAAGCGCTGCAGGAGGCCGAGATCGCGGAAGTCGCCGACCTGCTGGTCGATCGCGTCCTGAGCGGTCTCGAGTTGCACCGGATGCTATCGGGCCTTGCACAGGAAGGATCAATCCGTCGCCCGGATCTTGTCGATTGGTCGGAGAGGTTCGCATGAGCGGCATCCTCGATAGGCAGACCCATCCCGACCTCGCCATGTGGCGCAACCTTCTTCGCCGCAGCCTCAAGGTGATCGATGACGTCCGCAGGCAAGCCCAAGGAACGGGCGAGGATGACCGCGTGCCTTGGGAACGAGACAAGCCGGCAGCCGCTACTCCGGCCATCAAGCTCGGCGGCGGCACGGTGCTATCGGGGGCAACGGTACAGCCGGAATGTGGACCTGTTCACCCACGATCTGCAGCTCATCAGCTACCTGGAGTGCCCGCACCCGAGACGCCAGTGCCTGGCGGCATCCGTCTCGACTCTCAGGCCCACGGCGGAAGGGCAGCGATCGCACGGCAAGGAATAGCGATCCTTACGCCGTTCTTCTCGAGGGCCGAGTTGGCGGAACGGCGCTGGTGCAGCCATTTGCTCAGGTCACGACGCATGGTAGCACCTATTGGTCTGTCGTGGCTCAGGCACGGCGCGACGTTCCTAAGATCAGACGCTTCCGGGCGTGGCTCAGGGAGGAGATCGGCCGTGACCGCCCGACGCCCGTGTGAGCATTCCTTCCGCGTTGCCGCTGGTGAGCTGTCTCCCGTTCCGACGCGAACAGCGTGCGCATCTTTCAGTATGCGATCGTCGCGGCCGCTTCAGCTTCGCCCTTTAGACCCCGGCCTTAACGTCGCTCGAGCAGGCGCTCCGCTGCCGTCATGATCGTCCTCGAGGTCCGCGAGGATCGGGCAATCGGGTCGGGCGTCGCCGGCGCAGCAGTCTACCAAGCTTTGCAGCGTGCCCGCCATCTGCTTCATCGCCTCGATTCGTTCATTGAGGTCATCGACATGCTTCTGCGCGATACGCTTGACGTCGCTGCTCTGCCGCGAGCGATCACGCCATAGGTTCAACAAGCCGTCGATCTCGCTAACCGAGAAGCCGAGATCGCGCGCCTTACGAATAAACCTTAGCATGTGGACGTCGGCACTCGAGTAGTCGCGGTAGCCAGAATCCTTTCGGCCAGCCTTCGGGATGAGGCCAGTTTGCTCATAATAGCGGATCATCTTGGCCGAAACACCCGATGCCTTCGCCGCCTTTCCGATGTTCATAACCGTGTCCCTTCCTACGTCATCCGGCTTGAAAGCGGCGTAGCCTCAAGGAATTGCCGAGCACGAATACGCTCGACATCGCCATCGCGCCCGCCGCGAACACCGGAGAGAGGAGCACTCCCCACGACGGGTAAAGCGCACCCGCCGCGATTGGGATCAGGGCGATGTTGTATGCGAAGGCCCAAAAAAGATTTTGACGTATGTTCCTCATGGTCGCCTGCGACAGCGCGATGGCTGTGACGACACCATTGAGGTTGCCCGACATCAGCACAACGTCGGCTGCCTCGATAGCAACGTCGGTCCCGGTTCCGACGGCAATACCGACATGGGCTTCCGCCAGCGCGGCAGCATCGTTGAGGCCGTCACCTACGAATGCCACTCTGCCATGCTGAGCCTTCAGCCGAAGAACCGCCTCGACCTTCTCGCCTGGCAGGACCTCGGCGATCACTTCGTCGATGCCAAGCTCGCAGGCGATCGCTCTTGCCGTGCGGGCATTGTCTCCCGTGATCATCGCGATCCTCAGCCCGTGCGAACGGAGCGCGCTAATCGCCCTGGGCGTTGTAGCCTTGATCCGGTCTGCGACTGCGATAATGGCGGCAAGCTTTCCATTCTGGGCCGCGTAGAACGGCGATTTGCCCTCATTGCTGAGCTTTATGGCACTGTCGGACAGTGTGCTCACATCGACGCCCAGATGGGTCATGTAGCGATCACCGCCGATATCTATCCAGCAATTATCGACCTCGGCATGGACGCCGTAGCCAGGAATGGTCTCGAAGTGACGGGCCGACGGCGCGGCGATATCCTCAGCCGCTGCTGCCTCGACTATCGCCCGTGCAATGGGATGCTCGGATTTACTCTCCACCGCAGCGATCTGACCAAGGACGCTGGCACGATCGAAGCCTTCGGTCACCTCTAGATCGGTCAGGACGGGGCGGCCCTCGGTGAGAGTACCTGTCTTGTCGAGGGCGATTACCGCGGCTTCACGCAGCAGTTGCAGCGCGTCGCCTTTACGGAACAGAATACCTAGCTCCGCGCCTCGACCAGTGCCGACCATGATCGCCGTCGGGGTGGCGAGGCCCATCGCACAAGGGCAGGCGATGATGAGCACCGCAACGGTGTTCACCAGCGCGAAGGTCAGCGCCGGCGACGGACCAAAGGCGAGCCATGCCCCGAAGGTCAGCGCGGCGATCGCCATCACGGCCGGCACGAAGTAGATCGTCACCCGGTCGACCAGTGCCTGAACCGGCAGCTTTGAGCCCTGTGCCTGCTCGACCATGCGGATGATCTGCGACAGCATCGTCTTCTGACCGACGGCAGTGGCGCGGAAGGTGAGGGCGCCTTGCTGGTTGATAGTGCCGCCAACTAGCGCAGCCCCTTGGGTCTTGGTGACCGGAAGCGGTTCGCCCGTGATCATCGACTCGTCCACAAAGCTATCGCCTTCGATGACCTCACCGTCGACCGGCACGCGCTCCCCCGGACGAACCTCGACGATGTCGCCTTCGGCCACTTCATCAATCGACACCTCAGTCAGCGCGGCACCGCGGCGCACGCGGGCAGTCTTGGCCTGCAAGCCGACGAGCCGCCCGATAGCTTCAGAAGCTCGTCCCTTCGCGCGCGCCTCCAGAAAGCGGCCTAGCAGCACCAGCGCGACGACAACGGCTGCCGCCTCATAATAAACGTTGATCGTCCGGGCGGGCAGTAGGCGCGGCGCAAACGTGGCGACGAGTGAAAAGGCGTAGGCGGCGAAGGTGCCAACTGCAACCAGCGAGTTCATGTCCGGCGTAAGCCGCAGCAAAGCTGGAATACCTTTGCGGTAAAAGCGAAATCCCGGTCCGGCGAGCAACAGAGAGGCCAGCGTGAACTGGATGTACCAGCTCGTCTGGATCCCGATGCTGCGAGCGATCAGGAGGTGGACGCCAGGGATGAGGTGTGACCCCATTTCCATCAGGAACACAGGCAGAGCAATGATCGTAGCGACGATCAGGTCGCGTTGCAGTGCCCGTCGTTCTTCATCCTTTCGGCTAGCGCTCGCCACGGCCGGGGCGCCGTAAGACATGATTCGAGCGGCCTGATAACCTGCGCTAGCCACCGCTGCGATCAACTCCGATGGAGCCACCACTCCGCGCACGGTGGCGCGCTCGGTAGCGAGGTTCACGGCCGCGCTCACTACGCCGGGGACGGCCATCAATGTTCGCTCGACCCGACCCGCGCACGAAGCGCAGGTCATACCCTCGACACTGAGCTCGACCGTCTCGCCGGCGACAGTGTATCCTGCGCGCTTGACCGCCGCGACGACCGCGGCATGATCAACGCTGCCGTCCACGTGCATGCTCACGCGCTCCCTCGCCAGGCTCACGCTCGCACTGACAACACCTGGCAGCGCCTCCAATGCGCGCTCCACGCGGCGGGCACACGAAACGCAAGTCATGCCCTCGACCGCTAGATCGAACCTGGTGGCGCGGGTGCCGGCGGATTCTTGGCTTGTAAACATCGCTCATTTCCTCATCGGGAAGGGACCGACTACCCATGTCGACCTTCCAGTGATGGGAAGGTCAAGCGCTGTTTAGATCGTCAGGTACGAGCGGGCCGCCGGGTTCCACTCCGTGTGTCATGTCGTGGAAGTAGCCTTAAGAGGACTGCGAAGGTCGCTGCTGCTGCCGACGTCAAAGGGGCGCGGTATCGCGCGGCAGATAGGCACCTAATTTCGTCGTCGACTGCAGCGTACACCTATATGGGCCACAATCGGCCGCTCGCTAAGTCCATTGTCGATCTACTCGTCGACCCAAGAAAGTCACTACATGGGCTTGCTTGATCTTTGATATTGGCGATATCAACCAATGACTCTAGATCGATCACGAGTCGGGGAGGTGAACATGAAGAATGCAGTGCTTGGTTTCATAGGTGCGGTGTCGTCGCTCAGCGTCGCGCCGGCGTCTGCTGAAAGCTACTATTTCATCGGCGATATTCCCACGCTAGGATCGAAGATGGAGGGAAGCTTCTCCATCGCCAATTCTTCCGGGCGCTACACGCTAACTTCTTTCAGCGGGCATGTGGGTAGCGTCATGTATAGCCTCGGCGACGTTGCCCTTCTGAATGGCGCCGATACACCATACAGCTACCTCAAGGGCGCAATAATCATCGGCGGCAAACAGTATGGAGCTGACGGGATCGTAGATGGAACCGACGACTTCTGGACTGGCTGGTTTTTCCCGAAAGCGTCGTTCTTCGCCTCGGGGAATGTCGCGTCTCCGTTGATCAAAGGTGAGGACAACGTTGAACTGAAGTTCATCCAAATCGCCTCAGGCGTGCCGGAACCCGCGAGTTGGGGATTGATGATCCTAGGCTTCGGACTTTCGGGTTTTGTTGTTCGTCGAACGCGGATCAAGCACTCACAATTGCGGTACGTAACTCAAGGAGGCTAGGTGAACTATCGGCTGAGGTGAGGTGTGAAGGGGAAGGCGGAATCGAATTCTCGCAATCCCTTCGGATTGAACCGTATCGCCCTGCTATCAGTGTCTCGCCTTGCCCATCCCAATGCAAGGATACGATCCAAACAGGCCGACCCCAGTCGGCCCGCAAGGTGATCCTTGCGCTCGCTCCAGTCCAGACAGGCAACACACGCAGCTTCGGCTGAAAGCAGGTCTGGACTTATTCCAAACTCGGTCAGAAAACTGCGCCCCTCATCACGCAGGTGCAGGCGATCGTGCTGGCGAAGGATGAAGTCGCGCTGATGCAGACTGTTCAGCATCTGGATCCCCTTGGCACCTGCTAGATGTCCATAACAGCTGCGGGCTTCTCGCAGCGCCGGATCGCGTGGGCCGGTGCGTATGCGTCGATGACCCGTGCGCTCAGCCAGCAGCATCAGGCTTTCTACAGTGTGCGCGACGTCCGCACCGGACAGGCGTACATAGCGGTTGCGACCTTGACGGACGCTGAGGACTAGACCCGCCGCTTCCAGCTTGGCGAGGTGCGCACTGGCCGTAGGCCGCCCGACATTGGCCGACATGGCCAACTCACCCACTGTGAGCGCCCGACCGTCCATCAACTGCGAAAGAATCTCGGCTCGAGCCGGATCTCCAATGAGCGCCGCGATCAGAGCGAAATTTGGCCCGTCCTTCATGGTTCGGTGCGTAACGAACCATCCAGCCGTTTTCCAGCTCTACAAGCATCCGCTAGGAGAGAACGGAGGATCTCAGCATGTCGGTTGAAGATGGTCGCAATGCGCTGGCGGTTGCCTATCGCGCTGCAGAACATTGGCTTGCATCGGTGGCCGATCGCTCGATTGGCACTACCTCGTCCATGGCAGAATTGCGCGAACGGCTGGGCAGACCTCTGGCCGATCTTGGAGTGCCGGCAGCCAAGGTGATCGACGAGCTGGTGCAGGATACTGATGGCGGCCTTCTCGGCAGTGGCAGCGGGCGCTTCTTCGGTTGGGTTATAGGAGGTACGCTGCCTTCCGCTCTTGCGGCCGACTGGCTGGTCTCTGCCTGGGATCAGAATGCCGCAATTCACGCTTGCAGCCCTGCCGAAGCGATCATCGAGGAAGTTACCGGAGAATGGCTGAAAGAGCTGTTCGGCCTACCGGAGGAGGCCAGCTTCGCTTTCGTTACCGGCACGCAGGCCGCTCACGTCACCTGCCTCGCCGCTGCACGGCACCGACTGCTGGACCGAGCGGGGTGGAACGTCGAGGTGGACGGCTTGGTTGGAGCGCCTTCCTTGCGCGTGCTGACAGGAAGCGAAAGGCACGGGTCCGTTGACAGGGCGGTTCGTATGCTTGGCTTAGGCACCCATTGCATGGAGACCTTGCCTTGCGACTCGCAAGGGCGGATTGTTCCCGAAGCTCTGGACGACGCGCTCAGCCGCTCCGCGATGCCGACCATCGTCGTGCTGCAGGCCGGGGATCTCAACATCGGAGCGTTCGATCCCTTCGCCGAGCTCGTCCCGATTGCCAAGCGGCATGGAGCATGGGTGCATGTCGACGGCGCCTTTGGTCTCTGGGTGCAGGCGTGCCCGACCTATCGGCATCTTGCAGCCGGCATCGAGCTGGCCGACTCCTGGACCAACGATGGCCACAAGTGGCTAAATACGCCGTTCGACTGCGGGTATGCCATCGTTAGGGATGCTCAGGCGCATCGTGCGGCTTTCTCCTTCGAGGCCAGCTATGCTCAATCGAGCAATAGCGCACGCGATCAAATCGAGTGGAATCCAGAATGGTCCCGGCGGGGTCGAGCGCTCCCGACTTACGCAGCCCTGCGCGAATTGGGGCGCGACGGCGTTTCCAAATTGATCGCTCGAAGTTGTGACCATGCGCGTGCGCTGGTTGCCGGCATCGGGGCGCTCCCCGGTGCTCGGGTCGAATGGCTCCCGACGATCAACCAGGGGTTGGTGCGCTTCCTCGATCCCGCAGCTAACTCAGGTAGCGCCGACCATGACCGCAGGACCGACGAAGTCATCGCGCGCGTAGCGGCGGCAGGTGTTGCCTTCTTCAGCGGGACGACCTGGCGCGGCATGCGCTGCATGCGCGTATCGGTATGCAACTGGCGCACCGACGCGCAGGATGTTGAATTGACCGTCGACGCAGTCAGGCAAGCGCTGAGCCACGTAGTCAGGCAAGCGCTGAGCGACGTAGATTCCGCCTGAACCGTAGCTTGCTTGATTGGGACGAGATGCCCAATAAGCCAGGCGGGCGCATCAAAGGGCTGGTCGGGCCCGATGCGCGCCTAAGATGCGCCCGCAGGCATATAGCAAGCGTCCCAACTTCCTCTGAGTCTGAGCAGGTGCGCTCACCGACGACTTCGTCGCGCTGTAGCACGATGTAGAGCTGAGCTGCGGCAGCGGCCTTCAGCACAATCTGGTAATCGAGAGCGATAACTTCGATGCGCTTCGAGTGCTGAGATCGAAGCACGCCGGCAAGGTCAAGGTTATCGCATCGCCCACCCCAGTACAACATCGGAGCGCGCGACTTCATCTACAACGACAGCATCGTGCGAGCCCTACACGCAGGTCCATCGACTGTTGGCTTCCATGTTCAACCTCTTCGGTTCTTCTGCACGATTGCGGAGAGGAGCAGAAGAAAGGCGCAGAGGCGGAGAACATAGGCCCAGGGCCGCTGCTCATCGGAAATGCCGCTGACAGCAAGGATCGTCTGTCCCATGCCGAGAAGCAGGAACGAGGCGGAGAACGATAGAAACAGCGTGTCGCGGGTATCCCGCCAGAAGCGCAGGAAGAACAGCGCACACAGCACAAAGCCGAGCGAGACTGCGCCTGCCAGGAAGGTGGTCAACGTCACATCCGTTCCTCCAGATCCCAGATGAAACCGAAGAGAAGCACTCCCACGGCGCAAAGGGAGAGCAGTAGCCGGAGTAGCTGCAAGTCGACCCAGTCGACGAGTACGAGATCAATTATCAGTACGAGGTTGTTGGCGGCAAGGAGCGTGAAGCAAGCCGTGCTCCAGAGTAGCAGTCGCATACCGCTCCTCGCATAGCTGCGCCCGAGAAGGGCAGCGCACAACGTGCTTGTCGCGAAGCAGAGTAGATATACGATGGGTGGAAAGATCGATTCCATGCTCAACCCTTCCTCAGTTTGAAGGCTTCTGCAAACCGGCGTGCCGGCGACGATGCGGTGGATACGATAGTCCGGCGAACGAAGTCAGGTCGTTGCGCGTACAGGGCCTCGGCTGCTCCGGCCAGAGCGTCCAGTGACTCGCTTGCTGGTAGGAAGCGCACGCCGTGCTCCCGGTCGACGACCACAAGCCCGGCGGCGTGGAGCGACCGCAGGCTCTGGGCGACGACCAGTTCGCTGCTCCGCATCGCCGCTACCAGTGCGTCTTGCTTCCAGGCTTCTGCCCGGTGACTGCGCAGCAAGCACATCAATTCGATCGCCCATACGGACGGGAACGTAGATCGGATGAAGCTGGAAATCTCTTCTTCGTCCGGCATCGACCGCGTCGTCTCCCATCAGTGTCTCCTGCACTTGCAACCAGCGCGCCCTTCGGGCCTGGCTGCAAACAGTCGCAAGTTCCAGAGAAGGCGCGCTTTTCCTATCGTTGCGCTGCTGCTATGTGTCCGCCCTATGCCGGGGGGCTTTCCGTTGCATATCTTCGCTCTCGAAAGGCGAGGAATGAGGAGTGATTGGTGAACGCTGAACTGTCTCGTGACGCACTCGATCGTCGCCAACTCGTCGCCGCGCTCCGCAGCTTCCGCCGCGGCGATTTCTCGGTGCGCCTGCCCGAGGATCTCCCGGGCGTCGATGGCGAGATTGCTACGCTGTTCAACGAGGTCGTCGGTCTTGAGGCCGAGATGACGGACGAGTTCGAGCGGCTGTCGCGCGTCGTCGGCAAGGAAGGCAAGATCACGCAGCGCGGCAATGTACGCGGAGCGACGGGCGGCTGGGACACGAAACTGCGCGCGGTCAACGAGCTGATCGACGACATGGTGCAGCCGACCGCCGAGGTCAGCCGCGTCATCGGCGCCGTCGCCAAGGGCGACCTCTCCCAGTCGATGACGGTCGAGATCGACGGGCGGCCTCTGCGCGGCGAGTTCCTCCGCATCGGCAAGGTGGTGAACACCATGGTCGAGCAGCTCGCCTCCTTCGCGTCGGAAGTGACGCGCGTGGCGCGCGAAGTGGGAACCGAAGGCAAGCTGGGCGGCCAGGCGCGGGTGGAAGGCGTCGCCGGTACGTGGAAGGACCTTACCGACAATGTGAACGCCATGGCCACCAACCTCACCGGCCAGGTGCGCAACATCGCCGAAGTGACGACCGCGGTCGCGAGCGGCGACTTGTCCAAGAAGATCACCGTGGAGGTGAAGGGCGAGATCCTCGAGCTGAAGAACACCATCAACACGATGGTGGACCAGCTGAATTCGTTCGCGTCGGAAGTGACCCGCGTCGCCCGCGAAGTGGGTACCGAGGGCAAGCTGGGCGGTCAGGCACGGGTGGACGGTGTCGCCGGCACCTGGAAGGACCTGACCGACAACGTGAACCTGATGGCGGACAACCTTACCGGCCAGGTCCGCAACATCGCCGAGGTCACCACCGCAGTGGCCTCGGGC
>NZ_BCYY01000027.1 GCF_001598435.1 Sphingomonas pituitosa NBRC 102491 | reverse complement strand
GCCGGATTGGCACCCGCCGAGTTTACGAGCCGCCCCCGCCAAGGGCATAGGGACACCGAAGCTAAGTTATCGGCGGCCTGAAAATGGGGAGCAGGTCAACGGCTCGAAGCTGCAAGAGATTCGGCGAAGCACGGTGTCGGGGTTCACAGCATTGTCAAAGCCGCCCCCACAAAGGACCCACGCCCGACCCACGGGAAAGCCCTTTCCACAAGGGTTCGGCGGTGTTGCTTCTGAGAGAGGTGGTGCGCTTACAGGACTCACATCGGGCGCTGTAACCCGCAGAAAAGCGTCAGTTCTGGTGGGACCTGAGATCCGTGGCCCCTTCGTGGCCCACCAAAAAATCTGTTCCGAAATCCGGACACGAACCCTCGCCCAACGAACCTTCTTGGTACATTATAGACCATGATTCGCGGCCGATTCTTGAGTTCCTGACCGAAGGAGGCCCCTCTGTCTTCAAGCGCGTTCAAGCAGCGCGGCAAGTTCCAGAAGCTTTAACCGCACCAAGTTCAATTCCAGCGAAATCCGCAAATCTCCCCGACCCGCCGCCGTGAGAATGGCGCCGAGCACCTGATCGGAGTGCCGTACCAGCGACACAACGTGATTGCCCTGTGGGACGTGGGTATCTGGCTGTCGTGATCGACCTGTATTCCCGCCGCGTGGTCGGTTGGTCGATGCAGGGCCGGCAGACCACAGATGTGGTGCTGCAGGCGCCGCACATGGCGGATGTCGCCGTAACACGACGCTCTGGCGTGGCATCCAAAGCGATATGAGTTCGACCAGATGCCTAGCCTGTGCTTGTCGGCACCGGGCGCCCGACGATCCACGCCGCACAGCCAGACAAGATAAGCGCAACCAGTGTAGCAAGCCAGAAAGGCGCATGCGCAAACCATAGGAACAACGAAAAGCCTGTCACCATGCCCAAACAGGCAGCGAATTTTGCATGACGCGGGATCGCACGAGCCGATTGCCACCCACGCAGCACCACGCCGAAACGCGGATGGTTGAGCAGCCAGGATTCCAGTCGCGGTGAGGAACGCGCGAAGCATGGCAGTGCCAGGATCAGGAAATCCGCAGTCGGCAATAGCGGCACGAACAGCCCCACAAAGCCGGTCGCGACGAGAAGCAGGCCCAGAGCAAGCCAGAACATCCGCCGCGTCCGCCCCCGTGCGACAGGATCAGCCGAGTTCGGCATCGACCAGCGCCTGCACCCGAGCAAAGGCGGCGTTGGCGCCGGCGATCGCCCGCTTGGTCTCTGCATCGGTAAGCAGCGCCCCATCCAGCCCCTCCTTGAACTGACGCCAATGCGCGGCGGGACCATCCTCTGCCGGCGCGAGGTGTCGGGCACCATGCGTGTCCGACAAGCCGAGGCGTGCAGCTTCCTTGCGAAGCAGGGCCGCGCCGAGATTCGAGCCCTCGGCGACATAGAGCCATCCGAGCGCAGTGGCAGGATCGGCGGTCGGCCCGGCCGAGGCAGCCGGAGCGCGCTCGCCTTCCTCAAGGTCGGCGAGGTCGGCCTGGATCAGCGGCAGGCGGCGGCGCTCGGCCAGGCCTGGCAGCAGCGCCTGGAGCGCGGGATCAGCGTAGAGCGCGTCAATATCGCCGTGGAACGCGCGCTGAACGCGCAGGAAACGGCGATAGCCGTCCAGAGTGTTGAAAGCGGCAGCGTCCATGATCGAGCGATCGAGCTTGTCATGGGTGGCGTGGGTCTCGTTCTTGAGGCGAGCCGAGAGCGGCGTGTCGATGACGTCCATCGAGATACTCCTTGCAGATAGGGGAATGGCGTCCGGCGCTCAGTAGCGGAAGCTCATCGCGGCGCGGAAAGTGCGCCCCGGGGCGGGCATCACGCCGAGCGCGAGCGGATCGAGATAATAGCGATCCGTCAGGTTATCGACGTTCAGGTCGAGCTGAACTTGCTCGGTAACCTTGGCGCTGAGAAACGCATCGACGATGCTCGAGCGCTTGTAGAGCTGCTGGATCGCGGACAGGCCGACATTCCATTCCTTGTCGAGCTTGCTGATCGGACCGCTGTTGTGGACCAGTCGCGCGCCGAAGGTCAGGCGATCGTCGAACAGGCGGGCGCCGAGCGTGGCATTTAGGTTGAAGCGCGGCGGGTTCTGGGTGTTGGTGTAGGAGCCCTCGAAGCCACCATCGACGCAATCGGGGGTGTTGATCAGCGCGTCGATCCCGCGCGACTTGCCATAGGCGCGGCGCTCGGCTGCGATGTCGGGCGCACAGGTCTTGGCCTTGAGATAATAGTGCGCCGAGAGGTTCACGAACGGCACCCGGCCCGAATATTCGGACTGGAACTCGATGCCCGAAACCTTGAACTTGTCGACATTGCGGATGAGGCCGGCCGACAACGTGCGATAGTCGCGGGTGATCAGGTCGCTGATATTGTTGTTGAAATAGGCGACCTTGACCGCCAGCCGGTCACCCGCTGCGAAGACGCCGCGCTGGAGCGTGCTGGCGCCGATTTCCCAGCTGCGGCTGCGCTCGGGCTTGAGTTCCGCAACCGGCCGCGCGGCGGTGAACAGGCCGAGCGTGGTCTCGAAGATGCTCGGCAGCTTTACGCCCTCGGCATAGCGGCCATAGATGCGCGCGAAGCCTGCGTCGTAGCTGATCGTGCCGGTGGGAGTGAACGCCGTGTCGCGACGCTTGATCGGCTTCGACCAGTTCCACGCGGTCGGCACGATCAGCGGCTTGACCGGATCGGCCTTGTACGTCGTCCAGCCGGGAATGTCGGCGACGGTGCCCTTCTCGAAGGGCGAGGCCAATAGCGAGGCGTAGGTGAACTGGCCATTGGCATCCGGATACCAGTTGAGCAACTGCACGCGCGCGGTGCGGTTCGGGTTGGTCGCGCTAGGGTTCGGGCGCAGCAGCTCGGTATAGCGGTAGAAGCCGATCTGGCTTTCCTCCGCCACCATCGCCAGCCGATTTCGATCCTGGATTTCGACATGGTTGAGCCGACCGCCGACCAGCAGCTCCCAGCGCGAGTCCGGCTGCCACTTGACCGAGGCGGTGCCGCTATATTCCTGGCGGTGCGCGTTGCGCAGGAAGCGGTTGTTGACGATGTCGTCTTGCTTGATCGGAGAGTTCGGGCCAGGCTTGATGTCGTCGTTTGCGAAGGCAAGGCCATAGGTGAAGGTGAAGTCGCCGAGGCCGCCGCTCAACTTCGAGATATTGGTGAGGTCATAGCCCCAACGATTGTTGGTCAGCTCGTTCCAATAGGCGTCGCGATAGCCAGCCTCACTGTTGAAGGTCGGCGCATCCCACCATTCGGTGCGGCGATCGTAAAACCAGGGCGTGATGCCGGTCAGGCCGTTATACATCAGGCTGTTCGAGTGGGTGTACCAGGCGCGCGCGGTGAAATCGATCGCGGCGCCCTGCTTGGCGCGATAGGTGAGCGTATAGGCGTCGAGGCCGATGCGGCCGGGCTCCCATTGCGGCACCTGCTCGCCTGTGCCGCGGATGATCTGGGAGGCCATGATCTCGCCCTGGCGGCCCTCATAGCGGCGATAGCTCGCCTCGATCGCCTGGGCATCATCGATGCGCCAGGTGCCCTTGAGCAGGATCGAGTCCGACTTGGCGGAAGTATTGAACACTTCGGATTTGCGCGGGTTGAGCGCTGCGACGGTGCGACGGGTGAGCGGATAACCCTCATAACCCACGCTGCCGGCATAATAATTGCCGGTCTCGCGGTGGGCATAGGCGGCGAGCAACTCGATATCGTCGTTGCGCCAGGCCAGCGCGGCATTGCCGAAGAAGCCGCCGGGCTTCAGCGTCTCGCGGCGGCGCTGCGTGTCCGAATAGCCGGGGAGATCCGGCGCGCTGCCATCCGACAGACCGAAGCGGACGCGCGCGCCGATAGTCTTCCCCTCGCGCAGCACGTCGCCCAGCTTGAGCGTATCGACGCTTACCACGCCGCCGATCCCGCCCGAGGCGTTGGTGGCGAGGCTCGGGCCTTTCTCGATCGTGATCGCGCTGATCAGATCGGGATCGAGATAGGCGCGCTGCGATTGGCCAGCATAGCCGCGATAGGTGTCCATGCCCGATTGCGCGCCGTCGATCAGGATCGGCACGCGGCCCTGCCCCTGCACGCCGCGGATATTGACGTCGAGCGCATTGGCGACGCGCGGATCGCCCGCGGTGACGCCGGCCACCCCCTTCACGACATCAGCTACCGTCGCGCCTCGAAATCGCTCGATCGTCTCCTGCGGGATATAGGCGCTGGAGCCGGCCTCGAGATAGGGCCGGTCCGCCGGCGTCGCGCCCTCGCCGCGACCCCCGACGCCCGCCGGATTGGTCCCGCCGGCACCGCCGCGCTCGTTCGACGCGCCGACCCGGACCGGGCCGAGCACGGTCGCGTCCGCCGATTGCGGTGCGCGCTCCAGCGTCACCCGGCGCCCCTCAACCCGGTAGCTGAGCCCGCTGCCCTGGAGCAGGCGCGACAGCGCGGCGATCGGGCCCATGGTGCCGTCGACGCCATTGGTGGTGAGGCCACGGGTCAGATCGGCATCATAGACGAGTTGCAGCCCGCTCTGCTGCGAAAAGCGGGCAAGCGCCTCCCCCAGCGGCCCCTTGGGGATTGAAAACAGGGTTGCCTGCGCCGTCGCGTGCGCCAACACCGGCGACGCCAGCATCGTCCCGCCCATCAGCACCTGCACCGCCAGCAGCATCGCGCCGCGTGCCCGATTGCGTCCCGTCATATTCTAACCCCTTGCTCTTGTCTCATGCGCCCCTTTTTGCGAGGCAGTCGCAAAGGTTGACGTGCGGCAATGCAACAACGGGACTTCGCAAGCGCAAAATTTCGCGACTGCGGGTTTTCTATTGCGACTAACTCGCAGTTGCGTTTAAGCGCGCCGCATGGGGAAATGGCCTTCCACCACGGCAATGCTGTCGCACGCGATCATCGGTAATCGACGACCGTTGCTGGGCGTCGCGCGCCGCATCCTGGGTGATGGGCCGGCCGCAGAGGACGTGGTACAGAGCCTGTGGTTCCGGGTTCAGACACTCGACGAGCGGGTTACCGTACGTGACAGCGGGGCGTTCCTGCGCCGGCTGGTGCGCAACCTCGCGATCGATCAATTGCGCAAGGATCGGGTGCGGCATGACTATTTCCACGAGGCCCCTCCCGACGACACCACGCCCGATGAAACCCCGGACGCCGAACAGGTGCTGATCGATCGCGACCGGCTGCGCCGCTTGAAACTCGCACTGGACGAATTGCCGCCGCGCTGCCGCGAAGTGTTCGTGCTGCGCCGTATCCACGACCTGTCCAGCGCCGAGATCGCGGAGCGGCTGGGAATCACCCAGAACGCCGTCGCCAAGCATGTCCGCCTGGCATTACAGCATTGCCACAGCCGATTGGCGGAGGCGGAGCAGGCATGAAACCCGAGGACGACAAGGCGATCATCGCCCAGGCGGCACGCCTGCTCGCCGATGACCTGTGCCGCAACGGCGCGCAGGGCACAGGCGAGGCGATCGAGGCGTGGCGCGTCTCGGATCCGCGGCACGACAAGCATCTCGCCGAGATGGAAGCGATCTGGCGCGATCTGGGCAAGGTCGCCGAAGCCAGTACGCCGCCCCTGCCCGCCGAAGTGGCACCGCGCCGCCGCGCCCGCGTGCGCGCGCCAACCCCGCGCCGCACAGCCCAGGCCGGTGCAGCGCTGGCCGCCGCGATCACGCTCGCCGTGCTGGCCGATGTACCGTTGCGGCTCCAGGCCGATCTGCGAACCGGTGTCGGCGAACGGCGGATCGAGCAGCTGGCCGATGGCTCGCGCGTCTGGCTCGACACCAACAGCGCCGTCGCGCTCGATTTCACCGCGAACCGCCGCGAGGTCCAGCTGCTGCGTGGCCGCGCCGAATTCGAAGTCGCGCCCGATCGCAGCCGACCGTTCACCGTCGATGCGGGCAGCGGCGCGACCACGGCGCTCGGCACCCGCTTCATCGTCCAGCGCCAGGGCGATGCCGCGGACGTCACCGTTACCGAACACGCCGTGCAGGTCGCGCTCGACAGCGGCGCCAGCGCACGCGTCGCCGAGGGGCAGACGGTGCATTATCAGGGCAGCACGATCGGTGCAGTCCGCCCGGCGAGCCGCGACACGGCGATGGCCTGGACACGGGGCTGGCTGGTGTTCGAGGATGCGCCGCTGGGCGATGTCGTCAAGGAACTGGCACGCAGTCATCCCGGCATTATCCGGCTGGTCGGCAGCGCGCTTTCCGAGCGGCGGGTGAGCGGATCGATCGCAGTCGACAATCCCGAGGAAGCGCTGCGCACGCTGGAGAGCCTGCTCCACCTGCGCGCCACCCGGATCGGCTCCGTCGTGATTATTCTGCACGCTTGAAGGTCCCCATCTTGGTGCCGCACACGTCTAACCAGGAAAGACCAGCCAAGGCGCAACCGCGCCCGGGGAGATTGCAGGTGACCGATGCAACGGCGCGGCGGGGCGCAACGCCCGCGCAGGTGCCGGAGGGCAACGCAGCCATCCTCGACTTTCCAGCGCGCGCCAGCCCCGCCCCAAGCCGTTATGTGCCGATTTCGGCGCGGCGCCGGGTAATGAGCCTGTGCCTGTCGGTGCTGCTGCTGGCACTGGTGCTGATCCCGCTGCTGCTCCGCTTCGAAGGTGTGATGCGAACGCCCGCACCAACTCCGCTGGTAGTCAACATGCTGCCGCTCGCCAGCCCGCCCGAGCCCGCGCGTGACCGCAAGCCCGGCCCGCTCCAGACCGCGCGCAAACAGACCCCGCCCCAACCGCAGGACACGCCGATCCCGCCGCCTCGGATGGTGACGCCGCTGCATATCCCGGTATCGGCGGCCCCGCCGATGCCGCCCGCTCCCGATCCCGGCCCGCCCGCGCCCGCCACCACCGCACCGGTCTCCAATCCCGCACCGCCCGCGCCGCAGCTCTCGGGTCGCGACACCAGCTATGAGGCGCAGCTACTCGCGCATATCCAGAAGTTCCGTCGCTATCCCTCTGCCGCACGGCGGATGTCCAACCAGGGGGTGACGCATCTGCGGGTGTGGATCGATCGGGGCGGGCACGTCCTTTCCGCACAGGTGCTGCGCGGCTCCGGCTTCGGCTCGCTCGACAAGGGCGCGCTGGAAACGATCCGACGCGCCGATCCGCTACCGGCGGTTCCTGCGGACCGGAATGCGCCATTCGAGATGGTACTACCTGTAGAGTTCTATATCGAATGACCAAGCCCCCCCCCGATTGAGGCGGTCCCGGAAAACTGGTCAGGTTGGTAAGGCGTAAACCCATAAACAGGCTGAAGCACATGAGCTTTGACCCTTCCGACTATTCACTCTTGCACCGGCCCCTGGGGCTGGCCCGATAGAGCAGATCGTTCGATGAAGGGCACAACGTTGGCGAAGACTGAGCCTTATCTCCGTACCGCCGAAGTCGCTCGCCGCTTTGGCGTTAGCGGAAAGGCATTGCGGCTGTACGAGGCACATGGGTTGGTCCGCGCCGAGCGGACGGCGGCGGGCTGGCGGGCTGGCGGGTCTATGGTCCAGACCAGATCAGTCGCCTGCACCAGGTGATCGCCTTGAAGAGTTTTGGCTTTTCGCTCAGCCGGATAGCCGAGCTTCTGGCTGAGGGGCTCCCTGACCTCGCGACGTTCTTGGAACTGCACGAGCAGGTGCTGCGCCAGGAAGCGGAGCGAGTTAGCGAGGCGCTGAGGTTGCTCTCGGCTGCAAGGGCCAAGCTCGCTCAACAAGGCAGCCTTTCCTCGGACGAACTGATGAACCTCACAAAGGAAACGGCTATGACCGACAAGCGCACCGATGATCTGAGCGCCGCATATGAAGCTGTTGCGGCAAAGCATTTCTCCTCCGCTGATCAGGCGACTCTGGACGCCAACGCGTACCGCGGAATGAGCCAGGCGGACGCCGACTGGGAAGCACTGCACGAAGAAGCGCTGCGACTGATGAAAACCGGCAACCCTCGCTCGCCGGAAGCGATCGACCTTGCCCGGCGCTGGATGGAGAAGGTTTTGAAGCCACGGGTGGCGATCCGACCTTGACCAGGAAGATGAAAGCGGTGGCGCGCGATATGCATCAGCAGCCCGCCTTGGCGCGCTTCATTCTCTGAGACACCGAAAATCCGTGGCCCACTCGTGGCCCACCAAAAAATCTGGTCCGATACCCGGACACAAACCCTCGCCCGATGAACCAATTTGGTACTTTCTAGGCCCGAATCGCGGCACTCTCTCCGGTGGGTCTCTCAACCATTTGTTGCCGTCATACCTGTTCAAGCAGGAGGAACTCATAGGCGCATCCGGTCGCCCGGTCACCGCGAAGCGGGGGTGCTGATTGAATCCCGCCTTGCCGCATTCCAAAAGGATCGGGTTCAGTGACAAGCCCGGCGGCACGAATATCCTGAAAACTTGCCCAGCGGGCAGAGCCGTACGTCGTGACATGGCGCCGCTGACGGGCACGCCAGAGGGACCCGAAGATTGCTGCCCCGCATCCGACCAGGCCGCTCGTGGCTGCAATGGCGCCAGCTTCTTCGAAGATCGTCGGGGCGTAGGCCTCGAACGAGAACCACCAGCCGAACAGTGCCCAGGGTCGATAGAAAGGGCGCCCGAAGGCGACAAACCAGGGCCTGCCCAACTCGGGCTGATACGCCAGTTCCGCCGCTGCCCACTGCGTCGCGAACCAGACCCCCGCCAACACGATGACGAGCACGATCAGGACCTGTCCAATGAGCAATTTGGTAGGAGTCATGCGGGCCTCCGCCCGCCAGGTCAGCCCGCGCGGGATTGGCCGCTACATTCCGCAATTCCGGCCCTTCGCATCAGTCACCGTCTGGTGCAGTTCGCTACGACACTGGTGCAGTTCTTGGCGAGGCGCGGTGCGCCGTAAGTCCAACCTTACCACTGGATCCCCCGCCTGCCTCAGATCGCGACCGTCCGATTCCGACCAAAATAAGCCCTTCCGCGGCCGACGCCTGAAGGTCTGCTAGCGCCAGAACCTGCCATCCGTGTCCGACCCAAAGCCGGTGCAGGACCTCTAGTTTACCCCCTCCTGCGGCGGGCGGCGACTCCTGATGCCTGGCCGCTCGCCCCCGGCAAGTTCATGGCATGCCAGCGTTTCTCGGCGTTCCGTGGTGTTGGTGAAATGGAGCTTGTCAAATATTGGGCAGCGCCTTGCGGTTCCGGCCACGCAACAATGCGGCGGGGAAGGAGGACCGAGGTTACCCTGCACCGGATCTCCAGCCACAATGAAAACATCCTTCTCATCGTCGCGTATCGGTAACCTCGGCGATGTGCGAGGTCGGCTCCCGCCGAAGCAATTCGCGACGCCTTCATCCTGCCCTTGGCGTCGCAATCACATTGTCCAGTCTAAGAGCGCAAGACCTGAAGTAACCAGCGGCGCGACATCCGCCGCGCCGCTGGCGTCACTCAAGCGAGCTGCTCGAGCAGCGCCTTGGCAACCAATTCGGAGCTGGCCGGATTCTGTCCGGTGATCAGCTTGCCATCGGTGACGAGGAACGGTGCCCAGTCCGGGCCCTTTTCATAGTGTGCGCCGAGCTTCTGGAACTCGTCCTCAATCAGGAACGGCACCACATCGGTCAGCTCGACCGCAGCTTCCTCGCCATTGGTGAAGCCAGTGACGCGGCGGCCCTGCACCAGCGGCGCGCCGTCCGCTGCCTTTACATGGCGCAGCGCGCCGGGGGCGTGGCAGACGAAACCGATCGGCTTGCCGGCGCGCTCGAAGGTTTCGATCAGCCGGATCGAGGTTTCGGAGCCGGCGAGGTCCCACAGCGGGCCATGGCCGCCCGGATAGAAGACGGTGTCGAAATCGGCCGGGTCGATCGTTTCCAGCTTCACCGTGCTGGCCAGCGCCGCCTGCGCCGCCGGATCGGCCTTGAAGCGGTGGGTGAACTCGGTCTGGAAATCGGGCAGGTCGCTCTTGGGGTCGAGCGGCGGCTGGCCGCCGGCGGGGGAGGCGAGCACCACCTTGGCACCGGCATCGGTAAACGTGTAATAGGGGGCGGCGAATTCCTCGAGCCAGAAGCCGGTCTTCTTGCCGGTGTTGCCGAGTTCGTCGTGCGAGGTGAGCACCATCAGGATCTTCATCGGTCGTTCCTCTCATGGGGGCCCGCCGCAACCCGCGGCGGGCGATATTGGTTCAGGCCTGCAGCATCGCGGTGAGCGCGACGAGCTTGTCGGCATAGGGCATGCGCAGCCGCAGGTTGCTGGCGCCGTCGGGGCTCTGCACCACCACGGGCTTGGCGTGGCTGAATCGGCGGAAACCGTGGATGCCGTGATAGGCGCCCATGCCCGAAGGTCCCACGCCGCCGAAGGGCAGGCTGTCCATTGAGACATGGCACATGATGTCGTTGATCACGAGCGCGCCCGAGGTGGTGGCGGCGGCGAAGGCCTGCTGGCGTGCCGGATCCTCGCCGAAATAATAGGCCGCCAGCGGGCGCGGATGCGCGTTGACGTACGCCGTCGCCTCGGCCGGGTCGGCAACGCTGCGCAGCGGCAGGATCGGGCCGAAGATCTCTTCCTGCATCACCGTCATCCCGTCATCGACGTCCAGTAGCAGGATCGGGGCGATCTTGCGGGTGCTGCGGTCATAGGCGGGTTCGCCGGCGGGGGCGAGGCTGATCACCCTCGCGCCCTTGGCCTCGGCATCGGCGACCAGCGCCACCAGCCGGTCGAAATGCCGGTCCGCGATGATCGAGGTGTAATCAGGATTGGCCTGGACGGCGGGATAGCTGGCCGCGACGAACGCCTGCGCGGCCGCGACGAACGCGTCCACCTGCGCTTCCGGCAGCAGCACATAGTCGGGCGAGAGGCAGATCTGCCCGGCGTTGAACATCTTGACGGTGAGCGTGCGCTCGGCGGCGGTGACGATGTCGGCATCGCTGTCGATCACCACCGGGGACTTGCCGCCCAGTTCAAGCGTGACCGGCACCAGATTTTCCGCCGCGGCGCGCATCACGTGGCGGCCGACGGTAGTGCTGCCGGTGAACACCAGATGATCGAACGGCAGGCCGCTGAACGCCGCACCCAGCGCAGCATCCCCCAGCACCACGGCGATTTCCATCGGATCAAAATAATGCGCGATCCGCTCGGCGAGCAGTTCGGAGGTGCGCTCGGTGATCTCCGAGGGCTTGAGCAGCGCGACGTTGCCGGCCGCGAGCACGCCCGCTAGCGGGCCGAAGGCGAGGTTGATCGGGAAATTCCAGGGGCTGATCACGCCCACCACGCCCAGAGGCTGCGGCGCGATCCAGGCGCGCATTCCGGGGCTGATGACCTCGGCGGGCTCGGGTTGCATCCAGGCGTCGACATGGTCGTGCGCGTGGCGCAGCGTCGCGACGGTGGTCGCGATGTCGGCGGTCGTGGAGTGGTAGATGCTGCGGTTGCCGAAATCAGCGGACATCGCCTTGGCGAGGTCGACATGGTTTTCGGTCAGCAGACGGATCGCGCGGTCAAGCCGGTCGCGGCGCAGCGCGGAGTCGGTCGGCCCGGCGTCAAGATGCGCCTTCTTCATCGCCTCTACGATCGCATGCAGATCGGATATCGTCTGTGGGGAAGCCATTTGCTCGTCTCCTTGTGTGGCGTCGAGATAGCCGGGCTGTGGAGACGATACCAAAAGCGGTTGTGGCATATTGCCATAAATGAATTTATAGGGTGGTCATGTCCCTGCCGCGCCTCCGCACCTTCGTCGAAGTCTATCGCCAGCGCTCGATGAGCGGGGCGGCGCGGACGCTGGGCATGACCCAGCCTGCGGTGTCGCAGCATATCGCCGGTCTGGAAATCGCCATCGGTCGCCCGTTGTTCGAGCGCCAGGTACGCGGCGTGGTGCCCACCGCGGCAGCGGACGATCTGGCGGCGGATATCGGCGACAGCCTGGACGAGGCGGAGCAGGCGCTGTCGGCGGCACGGGCGCGCTCCAGCGACATCGAAGGCGCGGTGCAGATCATCGGCCATGCCGATTTCCTGTCGGAAGTTTTGTCCACGCGGCTTCGGCCGCTGTTGGACACGGGCGTGCGCGTCAGGCTCCACGCGGCGCATCGCGACCTGATCGTCCAGATGCTGATCGAGGGCCATTGCGACCTGGGGATTTCGGGATACCCCGTCACCGACCCGCGCCTGCGCACCGAGACGATCCGCTCCGAGCCCATTCTGGCGGTAGCCAGCCCGGCGATAGCGGATCGGATCGAGGCGGCGTCGGATCGCGTTGCGGCGATGAGCAGCGAGCCGACAGTCGCGTATAATTTCGAGCTTCCTCTGTTCACGCAGTGGCTGGCGCACAATCGCCTGCACGCGGTAAATCCGGTCCCCGCGGTGGTGAGCCAGGATCTGCGCGCGCTGCGGAGCATCCTGTGTTCCGGCTTCGGCTGGTCGGTGCTCCCCGCCTATATGTGCCGCGCCGCGATCGAGCGGGGGGAGCTTCGAGAACTCATGCCACCGAACGGGGCGACCCATCTTCCCTACTACATGATATGGTCCCCCGCCGCGCTCCGCCATCCGAGGATTTCGCATGCCCGCCAGGCGCTGGTCTGGGCGCTCAAGGCGTGAGCGAAGCATCCAGTCACCAGAGGAACACCGAATGACGATCATCGTCCATCATCTGAATGACAGCCGTTCACAGCGCATTTTGTGGCTGCTGGAAGAACTGGGTCTGCCGTATGCGATCACGCTCTATGCACGCGATGCCGTCACGCGTTTCGCCCCGCCGGAACTGAAGCAGGTGCATCCGCTGGGCAAGGCGCCCGTTCTCGAGATCGACGGAGCGGTGCTGCAGGAATCGGGGGCGATCGTTCAGCATCTGTGCGAACGCTTCGGCGAAGACCGCTTTCTGCCGCCCGCCGGTAGCGCGGACGCGCTCCGCAATCTCCAATTGCTGCATTATGCCGAGGGCTCGGCGATGACGCCGCTGCTGCTGCATATCTATGTCGGCCTGCTTGGCGCGGCCGGCGCGCCGCTGCATCCGCGGATCGCGAGCGAGATCGCGAACCATTTCGATTATCTGGAAGCGGAACTGCGCCCCTCCGGCCATTTTGTGGGCGACGACTGGACGGGAGCCGACGTGATGCTGAGCTTCCCCGCCGAACTGGCGGTACAGATCGGCGGCGCCGGCCGCTGGCCCAAGCTGGAGGCGTTCGTCGCACGCATCCATGCGCGGCCCGCGTGGCAGGTGGCGTTGGAGAAGGGCGGGCCATATCGGCTCGCCTGAACGCGCAGCGCGTGCGCGCTGAAGCCCGGCCGCCGCTACCGAGGCAGGCTAGGCGCGCAACGTCGTATATGCAGCCTCCCCGATGCGCGTAAGCAGGCTCTGCTCGCCGAGCAGCCAGGCGAGATGTTCCTCTTCATCGACGATGATGCGTTCGAACAGCAGCCGCGTCCCGGCGTCGGACTGGTTTCCGGCAAACAGTACGCACTGATTGAGCATCCCCAATCCAGCGCGCTGGGAATCGATGTCGGTTGAAAGGATCGTGGCGAGGTCGGTGCCCAGTGTCGGGGTGGTAACCGCGAAGGCGGGCGTTCCGCCCAGATCGAGCAGCCGATCAAGCAGGCTGCGTAGCGTCTGCGGCTCGTCGGCCATCCGGGCCTGCATGGTATCGGCCAGCTTGCTGAGACCCAGCGACGCGATCAGGCCAAGATGGGTTTGATGCTGGATCAGGCCGCGCCAGAATTGGCCGATCGCCTGGTTCAGCATCGCTTCGGTTTCGAGTGCGTGCATGTTGAGAATGTCCTTTGGTTACAGGAAGGGGCGCAGCGACTGCCAGCAATGCGCCGCCACTGCGTCTTGCGTCAGATGAGCAAAGGCGATCCGTTCCTGCACGACCCTGTCGGCGTCAGCTTTCCAGAAGGCGCGGACGATCGCGGCCGCGGCTTCCGGCGGCAGTCTTGGTTCTGGGACGGCAGCGGACGTGATCTCGCTCTGGCGCGGCATGGTCTGTTCCTTTGCTTGCCGATCTTCTGACAACGAAAGGTCGATCTGGCAGCGCAACGAATAGGCGGGCGAGGTTGGGAGCGCTAAAAAGACGCCCCACCCCTACCGATAAATCTTCTTATGGGAGGAACGGCTTCCGCTTCGGGGGCATTGATTCGGATGCCAGGATGGGCGCTTGCCGATGGTGAGCGGGGGCGGCGCTGCGCGGAGTCCGGTCGCAAGCCCCGAGTTCTGCGTCTGGCCTGCCAGCCGGGGCGAAACGCACGCGCCCTCCCGGTGCTAACGCTTCAAGCAGATCGTCTGCCCGCCATCGCGCCCGTTGGATTTGGCGCATAGCAATATCGGCGTCGTCTCGATCAGGCGGAGCGACGTCACCATCTTTTCGGTGGAGGTCTTGTACTTGATGAAGTGCGGCGCCCTGATGTGGGCCTCATATGCCGCCTTGCTCGCATAGACTTCCAGCAGACGGATGTGCGTCGGGGCATCCTTGTAGGCGACGGAATGGAGCATGAGCACGCCCGGTTCCAGCCGGACCGAGGCTTCCTGCTCCTCGGCCAGGATCGCTTTATATGCCTCGAGCTGGGTGGGATCGACCTCGATTTCGGCGATCCGCACCATCGGCGTCGTCGCCTCCGTGGCGGGAACCGCGACGCCGCCCGCAAGCAGCGATGCGATCTGCACCGCGATGGATATCAGGCTCATGCGTTCCGTCTCCATGCGTTGCTGGCGGCGTCACGCGCCGGTCAGGCGTTCCCAGTTTCCATGGGCGAACTTGTGCTTGTCTTCGTCCCACATCGGCAGTTCGGAAATAAATAGGCGAGCATCGCCGCCCGGGCGATACTGATAGGGGAAATCGGTCGAGAACAAGATCCGATCCGCCCCCACGGCGTCTATCGCCTGTTGCAGATAGGCCGGGTTGAACATCCCGCTTGCGGTCAGATACAAATTCTCGCGGACATATTCGCAAAAGGGGCGCTGCAGCGTTGATACGCGATCGAGCATCGCGAGCCGCTCCAGATAGAAGATGACGAGTTCCCCCCAATGCCCGAGAATGACCTGAAGCGTCGGGTAGCGATCGAACAGACCCGATAGCACGATCCGAACGAACTGAATGCCGGCTTCGAAATGCCATCCCAGACCGAAGGTCGAGAATGCAAGGTCGATGGGCCCGCCGAAGCCGCCATAATATGCCTCTCGCACAGCGGGCGGCGGGATCTGCGGATGGATGAGCACGGGGACGCCGAGTGCGGCCGCGGAGGCGAAGGTCGGTTCGAACAGCCTATCGTCGAGGTTCTGCGTGCCGACACGGCCGTAGAGAATGGCACCCTTCATGCCGAGCGTCGTCACGGCGCGTTCCAGTTCCCGCGCCGCGGCATCGGGATCCGCAGAGGGCAGCACGGCGAGAGCCTGGAATCGCGACGGGTTCCGCGCGACGATGTCGGCGAGGTGGTCGTTGACGCGGCGCGCCAGTTCCGCGCCGTGCGCGCCAAGATTGCTCAGCCCGGGCGTCGTCAGCGAAAGCACCTGCAGGTCGAGCCCCGTCTCGTCCATGATGGCAAGGCGCCCGTCGCCGACATCGGCCAGCCGCTCGCCGATGATGCCGGGGTTCAATCCCAGCGTCCCGTCGTCACCGCCCGGAAGGGTGCGCCACGCGTCCTTCACGAAATCGGGAAGAACATGCTCTTCGATGCCGATGATCTTCATCGTCTAACTCCTGTTCCGCGACGCAGTTAGACGCCGCCGACATGTACGGGGCGGCAGCGCTTTACTGCCGCCCCGTTGGGTCCAGATCTCGACAGACCCGGACGGCACGATCAGGCCGTGGCCTTCAACTGCGCAACGATCGCCTTGCCGACCCCGTGTGCCGAGGCCGGGTTCTGCCCGGTTACGAGCTGGCCCTCGACCACGACCTTTTCGGTCCAGTTGGGCGCCGGCTGGTGCAGCGCACCGCGCTCCGTCAGCGTGCTGGCGAGAAGATAAGGGACGACATTTTCGTAGTGCCCTTCCTTCTCTTCCTCGTCGGTGAAGGCCGCGACCTTCTTGCCGGCGACGAGAAGCGATCCGTCGGACAAGGTGGCGTTCACCAGCGCCGCCGGGCCGTGGCAGACCGCAGCGACGACACCGTCTGCTTCCCAGATATCGCGAATCACCCGCTGCACGTCCGCATTGTCGGCGAAGTCCCACATCGTGCCGTGACCACCGGCGAAGAATACGGCCGAGTAGCGCGAGGTATCAACATCGGCGAGCAGCAGCGAATGGGCGAGCGCATCGCGGAACGCCTTGTTCTTCCAATAGCGGTCGTTGGCCGGATCCGAGAGATCGAAGAAGTCGATCGGCGGGTGGCCGCCGCGGATCGAGGCGATTTCCGTCGGAATGCCGGCGGCATCGAAGACCTCCAGCGGATGCGTCAGCTCGACCATCGCAAAGCCCGTCGGCTCGCCGGTATCGCCACGAATGGGGTGGCTGGTGACGACGCAGAGAACAGGTTTGATCGTATCGGTCATGCTATTACTCCTCATTCTGCGAGCGAGGCCATGTCGATGACGAAGCGATACTTCACATCGCTCTTCAACATGCGCTCATAGGCTTGGTTGATGTCTTGGATCGGAAGGATTTCGACGTCGGAGACGATGCCGTTGGCACCGCAGAAATCGAGCATCTGCTGGGTCTCCGACACCCCGCCGATGAAGGATCCGGTGATGGCCCTGCGGCCGCCGACGATAGCGCCGGCGTTCACCGGGGTGCCGAGCGGGCCCATATACCCCACGAGCACCAGCACGCCTTCCAGCGCCAGGGTCGGCAGGTACGGATTGACGTCGTGATCATAGGGAACGGTGTCGATGATGACGTCGAAGCGTCCGGCGGCGGCGGCCATCTGCTCCGGCGCGCCCGACAGGATCACCTCGTCGGCCCCCAGGCGGAACGCGTCGGCTTCCTTGCCCGCGCTGCGCGTGAACAGCGAGACCTCGGCGCCCAGCGCCTTGGCCAGCTTCAGCGCCATGTGACCCAGACCGCCCAGGCCGATCACGGCGACCCTGCTGCCCTCGCGCACATTCCAGCGATGCAGCGGCGCCCAGGTGGTGATGCCCGCGCAAAGGAGCGGGGCCGCGCCCGCCGGATCCAGTTCCGCTGGAAGCGAGAGAACAAAGTTCTCGGTCACCGTAATGGCGTCCGAGTAGCCGCCATAGGTCTGCATTCCGTCGCGCTTGTCGACGCTGTTGTAGGTGAAGGTCGCTCCTGCGCTGCAGTTCTGCTCCCACCCATGCCGGCAAGGCGCGCATTGCTGGCAGGAATCGACCATGCAGCCGACACCGACCAGGTCCCCCACGCCGAACCGCGTCACCTGGGGGCCGACCTCGCGGACCCGGCCGATGATTTCGTGCCCGGGAACGATCGGATAGGTCGTGAACCCGCCATGGTTGCGGGCGAGGTGCAAATCGGTGTGACAGACGCCGCAATAGAGGATGTCGATCACGACATCGTCGTCCCGCGTCTCGCGACGCTCCAGTTCGAACGGGGCGAGCGGCGCATCGGGCGACGTCGCGGCAAAGGCGCGCACCATCATATCTAGGTTCTTTTTCCGATCGGGCATTGTGTGCCCACCTCCGTCGATGATCAGAGTTGCTGGAAGAACGAGACCAGTTTTTCTACGGCCTGATCGACATATTCCGGGATGTCGTAGAGCGCGATGTGGGTCGCTCCCTCAATGACGAACAGTTCCTTCGGTCCGTTCGACAGCGCATAGGCTTCATCGCTGTAGACCTTGGTGTCGGCCGCACTTCCCGCAATCAGCAGCAGCGGCTGCGTCAACAGCGTCGGGATCAGCGGAAATGTCGAGAAGGCGAGCATCTTGTCCATGCTCGTCATTCGAAAGCGCCCCTTGGAATTGGGGTGCTGACCGCGGGCGGTCCGATAATAGTCATACCCTTCGCGGAGCATCGTCGGCGTTTGCGCGTCGATGTCTTCCAGCCGTTCCGGAACGAACGGAGTGTAGACGGGATCGGCGCCATTCGCTTCCGCCGTTCGTTGCGCGGCACCGGCTTCCAGCATCTTGATCTGGTCGGCGGGTGAAATCGGCTGGCCGAAAAAGGTACGGGCCGCTTCGCCCATCGGAGTCGCGCTGACCCCGGCGACCGCCTTGAAGCGGCGCTCGGTCTGCGCAACCGCCAAGGCATAGCCGCCGCCGGCGCAGATGCCGAACACACCCATGCGATCGACATCGACGAACGGCAGCGTGGTCAGATAGTCCGCCGCACTGCGGGCGTCCTCCACACGGGTGGCGGGATCCTCCAGCAAGCGGGGTTCGCCGCCGCTCGCGCCCTGATAGGTCGAATCATAGACGAGAACGATGAAGCCGTGTGCCGCCAGCCGTGCGGCATAGAGCCCGATCGTCTGTTCCTTGACGCCGCCGGCGGGATGCACGCCGACAAGCGCCGGATACTTCCTGCCTGGGTCGAGCCTTTCCGGGACATGAAGATGGCCCGCCAGTCGTACCCCGCGGTTCTCGAAGAAAACTTCTTCCAACATTCTTATTTCCTCGTTCTGCGGGGCTCGACGTTTTGCAGCGCGGTTACGCGTTGTCGGATGCGAACAGCATTTCCCAGTTGGCGAACGGGCCAAGCGGGATGACTTCCCAGTCGATCAAGCCGGCCTTGGCGAGAGGAAACGCGCCGAGCGCCGCCCGTGCGGCCTCGGCGGTGTCGGCTTCCGCGATGATTGCGACGCCCGGGCGATCCTGGCGAAAATTGATGTCGCGGATGATGCCGTCCTTGTACAACTGCCAGGCATGCCGCGCTTCGGCGACCATGTGCGGCTGGTACTTTTCCATCGTTGCGCCGGGTTGCGGCACATCCAGGCATAGGAACTTCATGCGTTTCTCCTCTGATGAACGGGGGATGGTCAGGCGGCCGTCAGCCGCCGCGCAATCTGGGCGACCCGGCGCCCCAGATGCGCGGCGGTATCCAGGTCGCTCTGGATCGGGGTGATTTCCGGCGAGGCATCGTCCGACTGCGCCATGGCGCCGAGCCAGCCGCCGATACGATTCAGCGATGCCGCATCGGTGCCTGGAAACAGGTCGAGGCCGACCCACAGCATGCCGTGCTGCGCCGCGAACAGCGCCATCGACACCAGCGAATGCAGCTTGTCGCCGTGCATCGCGCCGGAGTTGGTGAAGCCGGCGGCGACCTTGTCGTGCCACTTGAGGTCGCGCCACGCCGGCCGCGTGGAATCTTCGCAGAACTGCTTGAAGCGCGCGCTCGGAGACCCGTTGTAGGTCGGCGATCCGAAGATGATTCCGGCGCTCTGTTCCAGCGCTTCCCAATCGACGGGGCCATCGGCGACGCACACCAGGTTCGCCCGCGTGCCATCGACTTGCTCGATACCCGACGCCACGGCCTTGGCGACCCGTGCGGTGTGGCCATAGCCGCTGTCATATACGATCGAGATCAACACTGGACGCCCCCCCCTGAGGCGCTGGCGTGTGGCCCGCCGATCTGGAATTTGCATGGGAAAGCAGCCCTTCAAATCTTTGCAGTTGCGCTGCCGTGCTATTATCGTAGGAAATTAGTATCGATCAGCGATCATTTTTCCGAAGATTGCATCCATAGATTCTACATTCGGCCGATGGTCGAAGGAGCGACGCAGTGCGAGACGTGTTCGACGGTGTGTTCGTGTTCATCGAGGCGGTGGAAGCGGGCGGGTTTGCCAAGGCGGCCGACCGCCTGGCGCTGACGCGGTCCGCCGTCGGGAAGGCTGTCGCTAGGCTCGAGGAGCGCCTGGGCGTGCGGCTGTTCCAACGAACCACGCGAAGCCAATGCCTGACCGAGGATGGTCAGCAATATTACGAGCGTTGCGTTCGTGCACTCAGGGAATTGCAAGCCGGAGAAGCGCTCCTCGAATCCGGGCGTCTGGAAGTCACCGGCAGGTTGCGGGTGTCCATGCCGGTGCTTTTCGGGCGCTATTGTGTTGCACCCATCCTGCGTGAATTTGCGCGGCAGCATCCGAAACTGGATCTGGAATTGAATTTCAGCGACCGCAGGGTCGATCTCATTGCGGAGAACTTTGATATCGTGGTCCGCAATGGCGGGCTGAGCAATGAAACGTCGCTGCGCGCGCGCCGCCTTGCCAGCCAACGCAAGGTGTTGTGCGCGGCACCGCGCTATATCGAGGCGCGGGGCATTCCCTCCACGCTGGACGATTTCGCGAGCCATGACCTGCTAGGCTATTGGCGCGGCGATCATGTGCTTCCATGGCGGCTGCCGGACGCCGACGGTACGCTCGTCGAGGTGCAGGTGGCGTCACGCCTGCGCTTCGACGATCTGGAGGTCATCGCCGATGCCGTCGTGGAAGGGATGGGGCTGGCCTGGCTCCCTTATTGGTTGATCCGCGACCGAATGCATGCAGGCGATCTAGTGGCATTGTGGGAGGATCGTCCGTCCGCGTCGCTGCAGTGCTATGCGGTCTGGCCGGTTTCTGACTATCTGCCCCTGCGTTGCAGGATGGCGATCGACGCTCTGGCCGCGAGCCTGCCGAGCGACTCCGAAATGTGACCCCAGCCGAGGTTTGCGGCTGCAACGTCCGAACCGCCCTCGGATACCTCGCTGACGGTGAGCGCGGTTCACGACCCCGATGAGCAATCAACGGCCTGCACTGGCGCTCGGTCGGGCCTAGCTTGCACCCGGATCGGTCGCGCTTCCATGGCGCGCGACGTGCCACGATGGATCGTGATCATGCAGGGAGAGACAGGATGGCACCAGTCATGTTCGGTGTATCGCGGCGAGAGGTGCTGGTGACCGGTGCCGTTTCCGCGGCGCTGTCGTCGTTCCCGGCCGAGGCCCATCCCGCCGGGGGGGAAGCGGGACCTCCCGCGATGCCGGTGTCCTTCAAGGTAAACGGCACGTCCCACGCCCTCACGCTTGATACGCGGACCACGCTGCTCGACGCCCTGCGAGAGCATCTCCACCTGACCGGCACCAAGAAGGGCTGCGATCACGGCCAATGCGGGGCCTGTACGGTGATCGTCAACGGCGAGCGGATCAATGCGTGCCTCAGCCTTGCCGTTCAGCACGAGGGCGACGACGTCACGACGGTCGAGGGCCTGGGAACGCCTGAACGGCTGCACCCCATGCAGGCCGCGTTCGTCAAACATGACGGCTATCAGTGCGGCTATTGCACGCCCGGCCAGATCTGTTCGGCCGTTTCGGTGTTGCAGGAAATTCGTCGCGGCGTGCCCAGCCATGTTCAATCGGACATCACCGCAGCCCCGCAGCCGACGAATATCGAGATGCGTGAGCGGATGAGCGGCAACATCTGTCGTTGCGGCGCCTATTCGAACATCGCCGAAGCCATGGCCGAAGTAGCGGGGGAACGGGCATGAAAAGCTTCACCTATGAACGCGCGCGAACGCCGGCGGAGGCCGCTGCAGCCGTTGCGCGGACTCCTGGCGCCAAGTTCCTTGCCGGCGGCACCAACCTGCTCGATCTGATGAAGCTTGAAGTCGAGACACCGACTTATCTTGTCGATGTGCAGGACCTTGCGCTCGATCGCATCGAGAATACTGGCGAAGGCGGCCTCAGGATCGGCGCGCTGGTGAGCAATACCGCGCTGTCCGCCGATATGCGCGTACGGCGGGACTATGGCGTGCTGGCCCGCGCGATACAGGCCGGCGCGTCCGGGCAGTTGCGCAACAAGGCGACCACGGCGGGCAACCTGCTGCAGCGTACGCGCTGCCCCTATTTCTACGACACTGCGATGCCCTGCAACAAGCGCGCGCCCGGATCCGGCTGCGCCGCGATCGGCGGCTATTCGCGCCAGCTTGCGGTCATCGGATCGTCGGACACGTGCATCGCAACCTATCCCGGTGACATGGCGCAGGCGATGCGCGTGTTGGATGCCACCGTCGAGACGGTGAACGCGCGCGGCGCAACCCGTGCGATTCCGATCGCGGACTTCCATCGGCTGCCCGGCGACAAACCGGAGCGGGATAATGTTCTGGCGCACGGCGAACTCATCACCGCTGTCACCCTGCCACCGCCGATCGGTGGAACGCACCTCTATCGAAAGGTCCGCGATCGGGCCTCCTATGCGTTCGCCCTGGTCTCGGTAGCAGCCGTTCTGCAACGGGACGGGACCGGAAGGGTGTGCTTCGGCGGCGTCGCGCACAAGCCCTGGCGCGTGGAAGCGGCGGAAGCCGTCCTGCCGAAGGGCGCGCGTGCCGCAGCTGCGATCGCCTTTGCCGACGCGCGGCCGACCGAGGCCGCCCGTTTCAAATTATCGCTGGCGACGCGGACGCTGGCGGCCGTCATTGCGGAGGGGAAGGCCGGATGAAGTTCGACACGCCCGCGGGCACCAACCCCACCGATCGGATGCGCGTCCTGGGCAAGCCGCTCGATCGCTACGAGGCGTTGCTGAAGACCACCGGCACCGCCACCTACGCCTATGAATGGAAGGATGTGGCGCCCGGTTTCGCCTATGGCTATGTGCTGGGCGCCACCATCTCGAAAGGCCGAATTCTCGCGATCGACACGCGCGAGGCGGAGCGCGCGCCAGGTGTGGTGGGCGTCGTCACCTATCGGAATGCCGGCAAGCCGGGCGTCGGCAAATTCTACGTCCAGAAGATGCTGGCGGCACCCGAGGTGGATCATTACCACCAGCCCGTAGCCGTGGTTGTCGCCGATACCTTCGAGCAGGCACGCGCGGCTGCTGCGCTCCTCCGGGTGGACTATGCGCGCAGCGATGGCAGGTTCGATCTGGATGCGCAGGCCGCGACCGCGCCGGTCCCGCCGCAAGGAGAATTTGGCGGGCCCAACGAAAAGGCGATCGGCAGCTTCGGCCAGGCCTTTGCCGCCGCGCCCGTGAAGGTCGATCAGCGCTACGTCGTGCCGGATCAGGCGCATTGCATGATGGAGCCGCATGCGACCATTGCACGCTGGGATGGCGACCGGGTGACCTGCTGGACATCGATCCAGCAGATGAACTGGGGCACACGCGATCTTGGACTGATCCTGGACATCCCCAAGGAGAATGTGCGGCTGCATTCGCCCTTCATCGGCGGCGGCTTCGGTGGCAAGGGCACGGTGCAGGCCGACCTCGCGCTAGCCGCCATCGCTGCCCGGGTCGTCGGGCGGCCGGTCAAGCTCGCCCTCCAGCGCCCGCTGATGTTCAATACCACGATTCATCGTCCCAAGACCATCCAGCATATCCAGCTCGGCGCGGAGCGGGACGGCCGGCTGACAGCCATTCTGCACGACAGCGTCAGCGGCAATTTGCCGGGCGGACGGACGGAACCCTGCGTCACCTCCACCCGCGGGCTCTATGCCGGTGCCAACCGGCTGACGCGGACGCGGCTGGCGACGCTGGATCTTGCGGAAGGCAATGCGATGCGCGCACCGGGCGAAGCGCCGGGGCTGATGGCGCTCGAGATCGCGATGGACGAACTTGCCGAAAAGCTCGGCATGGACCCGGTGCAGCTGCGCATCGTCAACGACACCCAGGTCGATCCTGAGGAACCGTCGCGGCCGTTTTCGAAGCGCGCCTTTGTCCAATGCCTGGAAGAAGGCGCTGCGCGCTTCGGTTGGCGCAGCCGCAAGGCCGAGCCGGGTCAGGTCCGGGACGGCGAATGGCTGATCGGCATGGGCATGGCCGGTGCCATTCGCGGCGGCAAAATTGCCAAGGCCGGGGCGCGTGCGCGGCTCGGGCGCGACGGCAGGGTCACGATCGAGACCGACATGACCGACATCGGCACGGGCAGCTACACGGTAGTCCAGCAGACCGCGGCCGAGGTGATGGGTGTCGCGGCAGATCGCATCGTGGTCAAGCTGGGGGACTCGAGCTTTCCCGAAACGCCTGGATCCGGCGGCCAGCAAGGCGCGCCGTCGGTAGCGGCGGGCACCTATGCTGCGTGCATGGCGCTGCGGGACGCGGTGGCGCAGCGGCTCGGCTTCAACACCGCAGAGGTCGAGTTCGCCGATGGCCAGGTGCGCGCCGGCAATCGCACCGCGTCGCTTGGCGATGCCGCGGTCGGCGGCGAGATCGTTGTCGAGGACACCATCACCTTCGAAAAGCTCGCCGAACAGTTCAACCAGCAGACCTTCGCCGCGCATTTCGCCGAGGTGGCAGTCAACGCCTATACCGGCGAGACGCGGGTGCGCCGCGTGCTTTCGGTTTGCGCGGCCGGCCGGATCATCAATCCCAAGACGGCGCGAAGCCAGGTCATCGGCGGGATCGTCATGGGCATCGGCGCGGCGTTGACCGAGGAAATGGCGGTAGACAAGCGCTTCGGATTCTTCGTCAACCACGATCTCGCAGGCTATGAGGTGCCGGTGCATGCCGACGTGCCGCATCTCGATGCGATCTTCCTCGATGAGGTCGATCCGACCATCTCGCCGGTCAAGGCCAAGGGTGTCGGCGAACTCGGGCTTACCGGCGTGGCGCCGGCGATCGCCAACGCGATCTACAACGCCACCGGCATACGTGTGCGCGACTATCCGTTGACGCTCGACAAATATCTCGATCGACTTCCCGATATCGTCTGACTAAAGCCCGCGCCGACACCGGAATCTGGCGATCGGCGCGATGGGCCGCGGTCTATTGCGCCGCGGCCTGCCGCTTGGCGAAGACGTCCTTGACGACCGGCAGCGCCGAGAAGACCGAAGGCCAGCCCGCGTAGAATGCCAGTTGGGTCAGCACCTCGCCGACTTCGCCTTCGCTCAATCCATGGTCCATGCCGCGATTGAGGTGGTAGGTGAGTTGCTGCGCCTTCCCATCCGCAATCAGCGCAGCGATGGTCACGAGGCTGCGATCGCGCGCGGATAGATAGGGGCGCTGCCATATCTGCCGGAACAACAGGTCGTTGGTATAGTCGACCACGCCTGCCGAGACATTCGAGAAGCTGTCTCGGACGCCAGCGGACCGCGCTTCGTCCTCCTCGACGGCGAGCGGAAGGAGTGGTCCGAGCGCCGGCGGAAGATCCTGCTGCTGAACGCCCCGCTTGGCGAATACCTCGTGAACCGGCCCGACCGCGGCGAACGCCTTGCTCCAACCGGCGTAGAAGGCGAGGTGGACGATCGTCTCGGAAATTTCGCTCGGCTTCACGCCGTTTTCGATCGCCTGGTTGGCGTAGTAGCTCAGCGCCGGGGCCTCACCACGGATGATCATCGCCGCGATGGTCACCAGGCTACGATCGCGGGGTGACAGGTCCGCCCGCTTCCACACCTCGCCATAGAGGGGTTGCTGGGTCAGCTGCTCGAGTGCCGGCGCTACCTGGCGCACCTGATCCGGCGACAGCCGTCGAAGGGCGACATTGGGCTGCTGGACGGTGGCGGGATCCGCTTGCTGGGCGGATGCTGTCTCCATGGGGACTAATCCGACGAGTACCGCCATGGCGAGCGGGGGGAGCGACTTGGTCATCATCAATTGCAATAGCGCGCGCGATGACGAAACTTATGATGAGCAATATTCATTGCACTGTTGATCGCCAAGGAACCTTCGCAAGGGAGACACAATGAAGCTCGGCCGCTCGGACCTCGCCGACTTCGTCTATTTCCTGGCGATTGCGCGCCATCGCAGCTTTCGTCGTGCCGGGTTGGAGGTTGGTGTCACGCCGTCCGCGATCAGCCATGCGCTGAAGGGGCTCGAAGAACGGATGGGCGTGCGGCTGGTCAATCGCACCAACCGATCGGTGACGTTGAGCGCCGCAGGTGAGCAGCTGCAGGCGGCGCTTTGCGGGCCGTTCGACGCCATCGGCGAGGCGGTGGACGACCTGAATCGTTTCCGCGAGGTTCCCAGTGGGCGTATCCGCCTCAACGTCACGATGGATGCGGCGGCGCTGCTGATCGCACCGGTGATGGGCGAGATGGCCGAGCGCTATCCGAAGCTCGAAATCGACATCGTTGCCACCAACCGAATGGTCGACATCACGAGCGAGGGCTTCGATGCGGGAATTCGTCATGGCGGTACCGTGCCCGAAGACATGATCGCCCAGCGCCTGTCTGCGGATATCCGCTGGGCGGTCGCAGCCGCGCCGGCCTATCTCGATCGATTCGGCATTCCGCAGCATCCAGACGACCTCCAGCACCATCGCTGCCTGGGCGTTCGGCTCGGCGATGATCGGGTCTATCGTTGGGAGTTCAAGGGCCCCGAGGGCGAGTTCGACATCGCGGTACCGAGCCACATTACTGCCGACGACAGCAGGACAATGATGGCGATGGCCATCGCTGGGGCAGGGCTGACCTACGGCAACACATCCGCAATGGAGCGCGACCTTCGGGCAGGGCTTCTCCGAACGGTCCTGGACGACTGGGCGATCGACGGCCCTGGATACCACATCTATTATTCCAGCCGCCGACAGGTGCCAACAGGTTTGAAGCTGCTGATCGAGCTCATTCGCGAGCTTCGCCCGCTCGGGCTATAATTTCGCACGGTGCGGGCTCCAATCTTCCGTGGACCATTGGAGGATCGGCCACGGTAGCATGCGATCCCTTGTCGTCGCTGCGATGCCGTGCGGCTGTGATCCTCGCACGGGTGCTGATGCGAGCCCAACCCTTGCAGCTTTATGTATGGTGACAGAATCTGTCACGCATCGGCGTATATTGGGCCTCAGCAAGAGCGTGGACCTACCCCAGTCTCGCAGCGCTTGCGGCATCTTCACACAAAGGTGCCGGGAGATCGCTGCACAGATAAGGCCAAGGAGAATGCGCTCACTGCCGCTCAGACCTTCGCACCGCGGGTGCTGGAGCGTCTGCGCAACTCCAAGCAGGAAAATTGTATGAAGGCCGTTCGATTCAACGAATATGGTGGGCTCGATGTCCTGAAGATCAAGGATGTCGAGGCGCCGCACGCGGGCCCGGGCCAGGTGCGCATTGCCGTGCGGGCCGCAGGGGTCAATCCCATCGATTGGAAGCTGCGGGCGGGATATGTGCATGATTTCATGCCGCTCACCTTTCCGGCGGGCGTCGGGTCCGAGGCGGCCGGCATTGTCGACGAGGTAGGTGCTGGCGTCACGGGCGTCGCCGTCGGGGATGCCGTTTTCGGGTACGGGCAAAATACGGTGGCCGAACATGCGGTGCTGCGGGCATGGGCACATGTTCCGGACACCATGCCAATGGATGTCGCCGGCGGCATGGCGGTCATTGCCGAGACCGCGACGCGCATCCTGGATCAGGTTCACCTCAAGCCGGGCGAGACGCTGCTGATCGCGGGCGCCGCCGGTGGCGTGGGAACCGCCGTCATCCAATTGGCGCGCCAGCGCGGCGCCATCGTGATCGGCACGGCGAGCGCGCCGAAGCATGCATATCTTCGCGAACTGGGTGCTATCCCGACGACCTATGAACCCGGGCTCGCCGCGAGAGTACGCGAGCTGGCGCCGCTGGGCGTGAACGCAGCGCTCGATCTGGCCGGTGCCGGCCTCATCCCGGAACTGATCGCGATCGTCGGCGATCCCGCGCGGGTAGTCTCCATCGCCGACGTCACGGCCCCACACCATGGCGCCGCCTTCTCGGCGCGATCGGCAGAGCACCCGGAGCACGCCTTCGCCGAAGTGGCGCGCCTGTATCGCGAAGGCGCTTTTCAGCTCCGCATCGAGCAGACCTTCCCGATGGAGCACATCGCTCGTGCGCAGGAGGTTAGCGCTGCGGGGCGGGTGAGCGGCAAGCTCGTCATCATCATGGACTGACCGGCCCTTCGGCCCGCGCGTTCGTTGCACGCGCGGGCCGAGTGCTCCTGCAGGATCGAACCCCATGTCCAGCGTTGAACCCCTTGACCCCATGTTCCCCCTGGCCCGCCAGATGGACGTCGATGCCGCTCCCATCGTGCTGGTCAATCTCTGCACCATGGCGCCTGAAGACGAGGCGGCGTTTCTGGTCGCCTGGGCCGCGGATGCCGCCTTCATGAAAAGCCAGCCCGGCTTCATCTCGACGCAACTGCACCGCGCGCTGGGAGACGGCCCCACTTATCTCAACTACGCCATTTTCGAATCCGCCGCAGCATGGCGCGCGGCTTTCAAGCATCCTGAATTTCGAGAGATCACCAAGGGCCACCCGGCGTCGGCCGTGTTTCGTCCGCACCTGTTTCAGAAGGTCGCCGTGCCGAACCTCTGCACCGCCTAGCGACGGTGATCCTGGGCTGTCTGATGCACGATGCCGCGCAGGCGCAGGCGCAGCGCAGGATTTCTCCGGAGGAACGCTTATCACTTGCGAAACTGCTTTGCAGAGAATATTATTTCGGTGTCGAAAGAGTGCGGACCGGATGGTAGCCCGGTCGTCGTCCCATGGGCGGCAACTCTTCCTCTACGAGGTATCCGCGACACCTGGACCGGCATGCCGGTTGTATAGGTGTGTCGGCGGACCTCTTCTTCGTCGACGCGCCGCGTAGAGTGCGGAAGGACGTTGAATCATGAAACTCACCGGTAATACCATTCTGATCACGGGCGGGGGCTCGGGCATTGGTCTCGCTTTGGCTCGGCATTTCTTGGACTTGGGAAACACCGTCATCGCCTGCGGGCGAAGCCAGGCGACGTTGGATGAAGCGCAAGCCGCCGTGCCTGCCTTGATTACGAGACTCTGCGACGTCGCGGATGCGGAAAGCCGCCAAGGGCTGTTTTCCTGGCTTGCGGCCTCGCATCCCGAGGTCAATGTCCTCGTCAACAACGCGGGCGTACAGCAGCACCGCGACTTCAACGGCGATCCCGGGATGGCGACGCTCGATCAGGAGATCGCGATCAACCTGGCAGCGCCGATCCATCTGATCGCGGGCTTGCTGCCGCTGCTGAAACAGCAGGACCAGGCCTGGATCATCAACGTCAGTTCGGGCCTGGCCTTTTCGCCGATGGCCGACGTTCCCGTCTATTGCGCGACGAAGGCCGCGATCCATTCCTTCACGCTCAGCCTTCGGCACCAGTTGCGCTCGACGAGCGTGAAGGTGGTCGAACTCGCTCCTCCGATCGTCGATACCGGACTTGGTGGCGATACGAGAAGCAGCGGCACCGCCAACCGCCAGATGATGTCGCCCGAAGCATTTGCGGCCGAGACCCTAGCGCTCCTCGAAACGGGTCAGGACGAGGTGCTGATCGGAATCTCTGCCGAGACGCGCCGACAAGGCGAGGCCCTGTTCCCGCGGATGAACAACCATGGGTAATCCGAGAGGTCTCGGGTAGGAAGCGTCCGAGGGGTGGCTGATCCGCGCCGCCCCTCCTCGTCGCAAGCAGCGCCGCCGTTCGCGGCCAACGGTCTGCCCACCGTCGATGGCGAGGAGATGCCGCGTCTCGGGCGTGCAACCGCGTTGTACATCGGATGGCAGGGTTTCGCTGTCATGGAGGGAAGATGGCCAGAAGTCATCGACTGTTCGACTTGCTGCAGGTTCTCAGGCGACACCGCCGCACTGTTTCAGGAGAGGCGCTTGCTCAGGAACTCGGCGTGTCACTCCGGACGATCCGCCGCGACATCGCCACCCTTCAGGCCATGGGCGCCGAAATCGATGGAGAGGCCGGGGTGGGCTATATCCTTCACCCTGGCTTTCTCCTGCCGCCGCTCTCGTTCACCGAGGATGAGCTGCATGCTCTTTCCATCGGCGCACAGTGGGTTCGTCGGCAGACCGACCGGACGCTGGCGTTTGCGGTCGAGAACGCGATCGCGAAGATCAACGCGGTGCTGCCTGCGGAGATGCGGCCCACGCTTGACGCGGACATGGTGTATGTTGGCCGTCGTGCGAACACCGGCACGATGGTAGACCTCGGCGAAATTCGGCGTGCCCTTCGCAACCAGCGCAAAGTCAGCATCACGCTTCGCGGCGAGCAGGCGTATCTCGGCCGGCAGATTATCTGGCCGGTGATGCTCGGCCTGATCGACGGAAGCCGTTATATCTCGGCCTGGTGCGAAGGCGGTGGCACTTTCCGGATCATCAGCATGGAAGACATCGAAGATGCGACCATCCTGGATGAACGATATCCTGGTAATCGCAAGGATCTCGTTCGGGAGTGGAGATCCAAGGAGGTTCTACCGTGCAATGGACTCGGCGATTCCTGCTGAACCCTCAAAAAGGGAAACATTGTAATCCTCACGCGCATCCAATTGATAGTCGATGAGGGATAGGCCGAACAACTTGGCATGAATTCATTGATCGCCGTTTGTCGCTAAAGAATAATTTTTTTGTATTGCCTTGCCATCGCGGAAACGTTGAATGTTGGCTCCTGACCGGACCTGCTGTTCGGGAGATGTGCGGGGAACGAAGGCAGAGTCCCAAGAAGCGTCGATCGCGCTTTCGGCAGCAGTCGACCAAAACGCGTCGATCGCGGTCGGACTTTGAACGTCAGCTCCTGCCAGAACCGGCCGTTTGCTAAGCTCGAGATCGGTTTTCTTCGCGGCCAGGTCGAGGGTCGGCAGGGCTTGTCGGTGGTCGATCCATATTATGGCGATCAGTACGATTGCGAGATGACCTGAACGCAGGTGGCCGTCGCAGCCCGCGCGATCGTCGAGCGTCTCGCGGGTTGATCGCGAAGCTGATTTTGACGAGTGTCGCTGCGGCGGTTAGCCGAAGGCTGGTTTTGGTGGCCGTGCCGCTATCGTCTTGCGGCGGTCCTCCGCGTTTCTGTTTGCCTTTGTCTTTGTGGTCCTGAACCCTATCAGCTCCATAAGATCCGCCTGCATCTGTGAACCGCCCCGGGTTTGCCGGAGGCTCCAACTCCTGAGAAGGTGGAGCCAGTATGAGCAAGACGACGAACAAGTTTGCGCCTGAGGTTCGCGAGCGCGCGGTGCGGATGGTGATCGAGCACGAGCGTGATTACCCATCGCGGTGGGCAGCGGTGGTGTCGATCGCGGAGAAGATCGGCTGCGTTCCGCAGACGCTGCATGAGTGGCTGAAGAAGGCCGAGGTCGACAGCGGCAAGCGGGCTGGCGTCCCGACAGAGGTTGCGGACAAGGTGAAGGCGCTGGAGCGCGAGGTCCGTGAGTTGCGCCAGGCGAACGAAATTCTGCGCAAGGCATCTGCATATTTTGCCCAGGCGGAGCTCGACCGCCCGTTTGGGCGATGATCGCCTTTATCGATGATCACCGCGATGCCTATGGGGTCGAGCCGATCTGCCGCGTTCTGCCGATCGCCCCATCGACGTATTTCGAGCGTCTCGCGCAGCGGCGGGATCCGACACGCCTGTCGGCGCGGGCGCAGCAGGATGTCGCCCTGAAGCCAGAGATTGCACGCGTATTCGCCGAGAACTTCGCGGTCTACGGCGTGCGCAAGGTCTGGCGGCAGATGCTGCGGGAGGGGTTTACGGTCGCCCGCTGTACGATCGCGCGGTTGATGCGCGAGATGGGCTTGGCAGGGGTGATCCGGGGCAAGCCGGTGCGCACCACGGTCAGCGACAAAGCGGCGCCGTGTCCGCTCGATCGCGTCAATCGGAGGTTCTACGCGCCAGCGCCGAACATGCTCTGGGTGTCGGACTTCACCTATGTCGCGACCTGGGCCGGGTTCGTCTACGTCGCCTTCGTCATCGACACCTACGCCAGGCGGATCGTCGGCTGGCGCGCCAGCAGGACGGCGCATGCCGGCTTCGTCCTCGACGCTCTGGAGCAGGCGCTTCACGATCGACGGCCGGCCCATCGGGGCGGCCTCATCCATCATAGCGACCGCGGGTCGCAATATCTGTCCATCAAGTACACCGAGCGCCTTGCCGAAGCGGGGATCGAGCCGTCGGTCGGCAGCGTCGGAGATAGCTACGACAACGCTTTGGCCGAGACCATCAACGGCCTCTACAAGGCCGAGGTGATCCACAGGCGCGGGCCATGGCGTACCTTCGAAGCCGTCGAGTACGCCACGCTCGAATGGGTGGACTGGTTCAACCATCGTCGGCTGCTCGAGCCCATCGGCAACATCCCGCCTGCCGAAGCCGAAGATCAATATTATGCTGCCGCAGACAACATCGATATGGCAGCGTGACTCACAACCCAATGCCTCCGGCAGACCCGGCGCGGTTCATACGGACTCTGACTCCGTCAATTGAGGTTCGAATCCTCACAGGGCATCCAGGCGCCTCGTAACGGATCCGCTCGCAAACATTTGCTGCATCGCGTTATGAGCACGAGCGACAAAAGCCCCGCAGCTCCACGCGAAAAGCGTTTGACACGACCCCGAGCGCTTCAACCAGCTTTGCTGCCGGCTCGCCTCGCTGTACCATGAGCGCTCAATCGCAAGAGTGCAGGAAAAATCGTGCGCATACTTCACTACTTGGAATTAGAAAACTTCAAGCGGTTCGGCGAAAGCCAGAAGATCGAGCTCGATCATCCCGCTGTATTAATCGGACCTAACAATTGCGGCAAAACAAGTGCGATACAGGCCTTAGCGCTGTGGTCCCAAGCCGTCCAGACATGGTATGATGCTCGCAAACAATCTACAGCAAAAGAACGCACTGCAACTCCACTCAACAGACTAAACATCGTCTCTGTGCCCGTGCAGCGCACGCGATCATTTTGGCATAATACAAATGTTCGAAAAGGTAACAGGGATATCCCTCTCACGATCACGGTAGGTATTTTCTACCAAGGTCAAGTTAGGCCCCTCCCTATGCGGTTCCGCAATCAGGGAGACGAGCTTGTATACTGCTCCCCTGATAACGACGTTGCGAAAGACTTGGATTTTATTGCGCATGCGGCAAAGATACGCGTAGAGCTTCTTTATCCAATGTCCGGCCTTGACACTGAAGAGCCTATTCTTCAGCCGGGTAGGATTGATCTACTTCTCGGTCAGGGAAGAACTGCTGACGTTTTGCGCAATCTTTGTTTATCCGTTAAACAAAATATGCCATCCGATTGGGACAAGATCGTAAATTTAATGCAGCGTTTGTTCCATGTTACACTTGGTGATCCAACTGAGACTACACGGGGCAGTATAACGCTTTCCTATCGACAAGCTAACGTCAAAGAACCTTTGGACATCTCCTCTGCAGGAAGAGGAATGCTGCAAGCACTTCTCGTCTTTTCATACCTTTACGCACATAAAAATAGCGTACTGCTGGTTGACGAGCCAGATGCGCATCTCGAAATCCTACGCCAAAAGCAAATATATGTTCTACTCCGCGACATTGCTAATGAAAATGGATCTCAAGTAGTAATTGTAACACACTCGGAACAAATACTTGATGAAGCCTTGGACCGAAATTTAACATTGTTGTTAGACGGCAAAGCGGACGAGTTGGCAAAAAAGTCAGATATACGTAATAGTCTTAAGCATTTTGGCGCGGAACATTATATTAGAGCCCGTGAACGCGGCTACGTACTTTACGTTGAAGGTGGGACCGACATAGATATGTTGCGCGCTCTCGCCGTTAAGTTAAATCACCCGGTTGTCAACGTGTGGGATGAGAGAATAAATACGTTTTACGTACAGAACAATTATCCTCTACAAGATGCCGATGCCGAATTAGAAAGAGTTGAGGGTGGGTTTGGAGTTACCCCCCGAGACCATTTTGACGGCCTCCGCGGGATCATCCCGAATCTACGTGGATTGGCAATCCTAGATAATGATGGAAAGGGTCGACAGGATGCAGATCTGGGGCCGTTGAAAATCCGCTATTGGAAACGATACGAGACGGAAAACTATTTCGTATCTCCAGACAATCTTCGTCGTTACTCGTTAGAGATATATCCAGAACAAGATTTGTTCGCTACCGATGTGCGTGATGCAATAGATGCGATATTGAGGGATTTGATTTTGAACGACGTTTTCTCCGGAAATGTCGATAATTTCAATATTTGGTCTAGGCTAGATACCGATGCTGCTCGCCTGTTTTGGGAATCCTCGACAACTAATAAGAAGCTCAGCGCTTTTGCTGAGACATTTTTCCGACGGCTCGCCAATAGGATTGGCCGTCCTATGCTGCTTTCAAAGGGGGAGCTTCATCGCCTTGTTGAAGTATCCGATATCTCTTCAGATGCCGCAGCTGAAATTAGAGATAAACTTGATCTGCTAATGGATATGTTCACTCCGGCACGAGCGGACCATGAAGAAGTACCGGTTTTGATATCTGCTGAAGGCTGATGCGCCAAGCAACGGCTAGGATTCGGGGGAGTGCGCGTCGCGAAACGCTTTCAAGGGAGTGGGCGTCGAAGACCTAATCGATCGTCGATTAGCTCGCGACGCTCACACCTCAGCCGCATGGAACGCCATCCGGTTGCCAAAGCAGATCGCCACCGACGCCCGGCTGCTTCACAAAGCCGCCCCACAAAGGACCCATGCCCGACCCACGGGGAAGCCCTTTCCGCAAGGGCTCGGCGAAATTGCTTCTGAGAGGGATGGTGCCGCTTACAGGACTCGAACCTGTGACCCCCGCATTACGAATGCGATGCTCTACCAGCTGAGCTAAAGCGGCGCCCGGTGCCGGGCGCTGGTTTGCCCGGAGGAGGGCGCGCTTACCAGCCGTTCCTGGCGCTGGCAAGCACCTCCTTGCGCCGATGCCGATTTTCTTGCCTCCGGAGATTCCCTCGGCTTTTCCGGATCCGCCTTTTACGCGGCATTTACCATGGACCCTGCACAAGGCCCCGGATCAGCGTTTCGGGCCCTTGCCCGCAGTGGAGCACCCGCATGAACATGGCTCGCGGCATCAATCGTCCGGCAGAACCCGAGCCCGCGCCCGCGCCCGCGCCCGACGAGGCGATCGACGAACGCCCCGTCGCGATCGGCGGGGACGAGCGTCGCATGCAGGTGCGCGCCTATAACCATTGGGTGTCGCTGCTGCGCGGCCGTGCCTATCCCGCGATCCACGACCTCGATCCCGCGAACATCGCCGATTTTGGCCCGAACAGCGTGCTGCTCGACTTCACCGCCGGCATCGAGAATCCCGCCATCCGGTATCTCGGCGCCGCCCTGCGCGAGGAATGCGGCATCGAAGGCGCGATCGCGCATGTCGGCGAAGTGCCGAGTCGATCGCTGCTCTCGCGCCTGACCGACCATTATCTGCAGATCATCGCCAACCGCGCGCCGATCGGCTTCGAGGCCGAGTTCGTCGGGCAGCGCGGGCACCAGATGTTCTATCGCGGCATCCTGATGCCCTTCGCATCCGACGCGGAGACGATCGGCTTCATCTACGGCGTGATCAACTGGAAGGAAGTGGTGGACGCCGATACCCAGGCGCGCCTCGACGCAGAGATCGCGGCGTCGCGCCGGGCAGCGCCGCACCCGGCGCCTACCCAGTCGGTCTGGGCCGACGGCCCCAGCGCCGGCTTCGACTCGCCCACCGCCGCCGCCGAGGTATCGCACAGCACGGTCACCTCGCCGCTCGCCGACCAGTTGATGCTGGCGCGCGAATCGGCCGCCGCCGTCCGCGCATCGGACCTGCGGGGCCGCGCCGCCCTGTATCGCGCGCTCGACCGCGCCTATGGCTTCGCGCTCGCCGCCGAGAAGGATGCGGACGGCTATGCCGTGCTGCTCGCCGAGGCCGGGATTGCCGCCCAGGCGCGCGCGCCGATGACGCCGGTGGTCAAGCTCGTCTTCGGGCCCGACTATGACAAGACCCGGCTGGCCGAGTTCGCCGCCGTGCTGACCCATGGCAGGCGGCTGGCGATCCCCTCGGGCGGGCTGGACGCCTTCCTGGAAATCACCCCCGGCGGGGTGAAGGGCGTGGTCCAGGCCGAACGCGAACTGCGCGCCGCGCTGGCCGGGGAGCAGCGCCCCGCCGCCTTCGCGCGCGCCGCCGAGACGCTGCGCCGGCGGCCGCCGCTCGCCCGCGTCGCCATGCCGGCCGGCGAGTCGGAGTTCGTGCTGTTGCTCGCCCGCGCGAGCGATCAGGGCCTGGATATCATCGCCAAGCTGGAAGACGACGCACAACTTACCGACCGGGCGGTACGCCGCGCAGCAGCCTGAGACACCGCCGAGTCACCGGACGACGAACTGCGCTTCTGCGCCTTTCCTCCCGGTTTTTCCAGACTTGAGGTGACCTTCGCCCGGGAGCATAGCCGCGATCATGAAGAACCTAGAAAAAAAGATCATGCAGGCCTTTGAAGATCGGATCTTCGAGGGGGCCCTGCCCGGAGAGCTGGAAGGACTGGACGAAGCCGAGCGCACCGAGGTGGCGCGGTTTGTCGCGGAGACGGCGGCGGAACGCCCGCCGCAGACCGTGCGGCTCAATCTAGAAACCTATCAGGACGATGCCAGCCGCAAGATGCGGCTCGCCGTGATCAACGACGACATGCCGTTCCTGGTCGATTCGATCGCCGGCGCGATCGCGGCGTTCGACCTCGGCATCTTCCGCATCATCCACCCGATCCTGCCGATCGAGCGCGACGCCAAGGGCGTGGTGACCGACATCGGCGAGAAGGCGAAGGACTCGCAGCCCGAATCGATGATCTACATCGAGATGGAGCGCGCCGACGCCCGCACCCGCCGCGCGCTGACCGGCGAGATCGAGCGCGTGCTCGAGCATGTTCGCGACGTCGTCTCCGATTGGCGACCGCTGCAGCAGGCAATGTCGATCGACGGCGCCCGCGTGCCCTCGCGCGAGGGCGAGGCGCTGCTGCGCTGGTTCGCCGACGACGCGATGACGCTGCTCGGCCATGAGAAATGGTCGGTCGGCGGCGAAAGCACCGACCAGATCGGCCTGGCCCGCTACACCCATGAAGTGCCGCTGCTGGCGGACACCTCGCGCAAGCTTGCGGTCGATTATTTCGAGATGGGCGGCGAGATCCCGCTGCTCCTGAAGTCCAACGCCACGTCCACCGTCCATCGCCGCGTGCCGCTCGACATCGTGGTGACGCCACTGATGACCGGCCAGGACGTCACCGGCCTGTCGATCCATTACGGCCTGTGGACCAGCCAGGCGCTGAACACGCCGCCGGCGATGGTGCCGATGCTGCGCGGGCGGCTGGAAATGCTCGAATCGAAGTTCGGCTTTGATCCGTCGGGCCATACCGGCAAGGCGATGACGCATGCCCTCACCGGCCTGCCGCACGACCTGACCACCGCCTTTGACCTGGAGGCGCTGGAGAGCCTGGTGCTCACCGCCATGTCGGTTGCGGACCGTCCGCGCTCGAAGCTGGTACTGGTGCGCAGCACGCTGGGCCGTCACCTGTTCGCCTTTGTCTGGCTGCCGCGCGAGCAGGTCGCCGCCGGCCACCGCGAGACGATCGGCGCCATGCTGACCGAGGCCGCGCACGCGAAGATGATCAACTGGTCGATCGCGCTGGAAGACGGCGTGCTGGCGCAGCTGCGCTACACGCTCGACCTGCGCGGCGACACGATGATGCCGGACGAGGACGAGCTCGACGCGCGCATCGCCCGCATGGTGCGCGGCTGGGCGCCGGCGGTGGAAGCCTGCCTCAGCGAGATCGCCGGCAGCGGCGCCGCCCGCCTGTCGCTGCGGCTCGCCAATGCCTTCCCGGACGTCTACCGCCTCACCCACACGCCCGAGGAAGCGGCGCAGGACATGGTGCGGATCGGCGGGCTCGAGGACGAGCATGCCCGCTCCGTCCGGATCGTGCCGCTGCCCGACGCACCCGGCAAATACCGGATCAAGCTCTATCGCCTGGGCGGCGCGCTGGCGCTTTCGGATGCAGTTCCCGCGTTCGAGAATTTCGGCTTCCGCGTGCTGGAGGAAGTGCCGACCGAGCTGACCAACGGCGCGTTCATCCACGACTTCAAGGTGGAGCCGGCGAACCGCAGCGAGATGCTCGATCGCGATCCGGCGATCGTCGAGGCCGCCATCGCCGCCGTGCTGGAAGGCCGCGCGGAGAACGACCTGTTCAATCGGCTGATCGTCGAGGCCGGCATCACCCCCGATGCGGTGGTGCTGCTGCGCGCCTGGTTCCGCTATCTGCGCCAGACCGGCATGCTGTACGGCCTGGGCACCGTGGTGGACGCGCTGCGCCGTGCGCCGCTGGTGGCGCTCGCGCTGGTCGAGCGGTTCGAGGCAGCGCACAACCCCGCGCGCAGCGGTGACGACGAAGCCGTGGACCTTGCCGAAAAGGCGATCGATGCGGGCCTCGCCCAGGTCTCGGCGATCGACGACGACCGTATCCTCCGCCTGTTCAAGGGCGTGGTGCTCGCGACGCTGCGCACCAATGCCTATGCGCCCGCAGGCGCCGAGGCGCTGGCGTTCAAGCTCGATTCCGTCAAGGTGCCGGGCCTGCCCGCGCCGCTGCCCTGGCGCGAGATCTGGGTGTACAGCCCGCGCGTCGAGGGCATCCATCTCCGCGCCGGCCCGGTCGCCCGCGGCGGCCTGCGCTGGTCCGATCGCCGCGACGACTTCCGCACCGAAATCCTGGGCCTGATGAAGGCGCAGCGCGTGAAGAATGCGGTGATCGTGCCGACCGGTGCCAAGGGCGGCTTCTATCCGAAGCACCTCCCCTCCCCCGCCGTCGATCGCGACGCCTGGCTGGCCGAGGGCACCGAGAGCTATCGCATCTTCATCCGCGCGCTGCTCTCGATCACCGACAACATCGTCTCGGGCGAGGTGGTCCACCCGCAGGGCGTGACGGTGCTCGACGGCAACGACCCCTATTTCGTCGTCGCGGCGGACAAGGGCACGGCCACCTTCTCCGACGTGGCCAACTCGCTGGCGATCGAGCGCGACTTCTGGCTGGGCGATGCCTTCGCCTCGGGCGGCAGCGTGGGCTATGACCACAAGGCGATGGGCATCACCGCCAAGGGCGCCTGGGTCTCGGTCCGCCGCCATTTCCTCGAAATGGGCACCGACATCCAGACCGAGCCTGTGACCGTCGCCGGCGTGGGCGACATGTCGGGCGACGTGTTCGGCAACGGCATGCTCTTGTCGAAGTCGATTCGGCTGGTCGCCGCGTTCGACCATCGCCACATCTTCCTCGATCCCAACCCGGATGCCTCGAAGAGCTGGGAGGAGCGCGCCCGCATGTTCGCGCTGCCGCGGTCCAGCTGGGCGGACTATAACCCCGCGCTTATCTCCGAAGGCGGCGGCGTGTTCCCGCGCACCGAAAAGTCGATCCCGCTCAGCCCGAAGGTCAAGGCGCTGCTCGACCTCGACGTCGACAGCATCGATCCCAACGGCCTGATGATCGCGATCCTAAAGGCGCGGGTCGGCCTTCTCTGGTTCGGCGGCATCGGCACCTATCTGAAGGCGGCGAGCGAGAGCAACGGCGAGGTGGGCGATCCCGCCAACGACCGGATCCGCATCAATGCCGAGCAGGTGCGTGCGCAGGTGGTGGGCGAAGGCGCCAATCTCGGCGTCACCCAGGCGGCACGCATCGCGTTCGCGCGGAACGGCGGCCGCCTCAACACCGACTTCATCGACAACTCGGCCGGCGTCGACTGCTCGGATAACGAGGTCAACATCAAGATCGCGCTCAACCGCGAGATGATCGAAGGCCGTCTCGGCTACGAGGATCGCAACGCGCTGCTCGCCTCGATGACCGACGACGTCGCGCACCTCGTGCTGGAGGACAATCGCCTCCAGACGCTGGCGCTCTCCTTCATGGAGAATGACGGCGCGCTCGACCTGCCCAGCTATGTGCGGGTGATCGAGATCCTCGAATCCAGCGGGCGGCTCGACCGCAACGTCGAAGGCCTGGGCGCGAACGAAGACCTGCTGCGCCGCGCGCAGGAAGGCCGCGGGCTTACCCGGCCCGAGCTGGCGGTGCTGCTCGCCTCCGCCAAGCTGGCGCTGCAGGACGCGATCGAGAAGGGCGATCTCGGCCATGATCCGGCGCTGGTCGGCGATCTCCATGCCGCCTTCCCCAAGGCCATGCAGGAACGCTTCGGCAAGGCGATCGACGAGCACCGGCTGCGCAACGAAATCGTCGCGACCAAGCTGGCAAACCGCGTGGTGAACCGCCTCGGCGTGCTCCACCCGTTCGAGCTGGCCGAGGAAGAAGGCGCCGCGATGCGCGACATCGCCGCGATGTTCGTCGTCGCCGAACAGCTGCTCGGCCTGCCCGCGTTGTGGGAAGTGGTGGAAACCGCGGAGATCAGCGAAGGCGCCCGGATCGCGCTGCTCGACGAGCTGGCGGTGGCGGTGCGCGGCCAGATCGCCGATCTGCTGCGCATCAACCGTCCGGGCGCCAGCCCCGCCGAGGTGATCGCGCGGCTGCAGCCGGGCATCGAGGCGCTGGGCCGCGAGACCCAGAGCCTGATGCTCACCGAAGTGCGTGCGCAGGCCGACCGGATCTGCGGCAAGCTCACCGCCGCCGGCGCACCCCGCGAGCTGGTCGACCGCGTGGTGCATGTGTTCGAGCTGGACGGATGCATCGGTCTCGCCGATCTCGGCCAGCGCAGCGGCACCGACGAGGTGGTGCTCACCCGCGCCTTTACCTCGCTCGGCCAGGCGCTCGGTCTCGACTGGGCGCAGGCGACCGCGGCGCGGATCACCACCGGCGATGTGTGGGAGCGCCTGCTGATCGCCGGCCTCGCCCGCGACTTCCAGCAGCTGCGACTGGACTTTCTGGGCCGTGTGGACGGACAGGACCCGCAGGCGACGGTGGACGCATGGCTCGCCGAGCACCGCGGCCGCGTCGACCAGTTCAGCGCGCTGGTGCGGCGTGCCCGCCAGTCCGCGGTGCCCAATGCGGCGATGCTCGCGCAGATCGCGGGCCAGGCCCGCGTGCTGCTGGGGCGGGAGTAGGTTCGGGCCCGTCGCTCCCTGCCGGGGGCGACGGGCACCGCCTAGGCTTCCAGTGCCGCCAGCATCTCCAGCAGATCCTCCGGGAAGATCGGCTCGTCCTGCGCCGCGATCTCGTCGCGGGTGAACCAGCGCCAGCCGCGCATCACCCGCTGTTCGAGCGCGGTATGCCCGGCCGTATCGATCGCCTCCGCCTCGGTGCGGACGAGAAAATAGCGCTCGTCCGCCCAGACCGGCACGCCTTCGATCGTCACGAACTCGACGACGCGCTGCGCGACCTCCGGCCCGGGATCGGCCCGGATGCCGGTTTCCTCCCACAGCTCGCGCCGCGCAGCCGCTTCGTAGCTTTCACCCGGATCCACCGCGCCGCCCGGCGTGCACCAGAAGGGCGGTCGGTCGCTGGGATCGAAGCGGAACAGCAGCACCCGGCCCTGCCCATCCAGCAGCAGGATTCGCGCCGCGGGGCGCGCGATACGCGTGCTCATTCGCCGGGTGCGGTCGCCTTGATCGCCAGCGCGTGGATGCGCGTGGCGAGCAGGTCGGCGAGCGCATGGTTCACCTTGCGCTGGCGGGCGACGCGGTTCAGCCCGGCGAATTCCGGGCTTTCGATAGTGACGGTGAAGTGCGACTCCCCCGTGCCGTCATCGCCCAGATGGCCGCGATGCTGGGCGCTGTCGTTGCTGACATGGAGGTGCGACGGGGCGAGCGCAGTGCGCAGGCGATCGGCGATCAGATCGGCCAACGGGCCGGTAGCGAGGTCGTTCATCGCGCCTATATAGGCGGTTTGTTCGAGGGAGTCGCGTGGCTAGCCATCAGCCGAAAAGGGATCGTCCGAATGCCCGTTTCCACGGTCGTGTGGAAGCGGAGGGAAGACTGTGCGCAGAGCCGGGCTGCACCGCCGCGGGCGAATTCCGGGCCCCGCCGCTGGAGGGCGCGCGCAGCGGCTTCGACGGGCCGCCGCAATTCCGCTGGCTGTGCCTGGACCATGTCCGCGCGTTCAACTCGGGCTACAACTTCTTCTCGGGCATGAGCCCCGACGAGATCCACGAGGCGCAGCGCCCGATCGCCGGCTGGGAGCGCGAGACGCGCGTGTTCAGCGCCAACCCCGACGTGCCGCCGCGCTGGGCCGACTTTGCCGATCCGCTCGATGCGATCGGCGCCCGCTTCCGCGACCGCATGAAGGACCGCGGCGAGCGCAAAGACGGACGGCCGCTGTCCGGCGCGGATCGCGATGCGCTGAAGGTGCTCGACCTGGCGATCGACTGCGATCGCACGATGCTGCGCAAGCGCTATTCGGAGCTGGTGCGGAAATACCATCCGGACCGCAACGGCGGCGACCGCAGCCACGAGGCGCGGCTGCAACGGGTGATCCAAGCCTATCAGCAGCTGAAGGGGTCGGCGGCGTTCGCCTGAAGGCGCCGCGGATCTAGTCGCGGTCCGGTGCTCCCAGCGGGAAATAGGCACGATAGGGCCGCGCATCGTCGACGCACCGCGCGACGGAGTCGCGCGCGAGCAGGCGGGCGCGATAGGCGCGCAGATTCGATTGCTCTGCAGCGATCGGCTGCACCCAGTCGGCATAGAACAGCGCCGGTGCAGCTGCACAATCCGCCAGCGTGAACGCCCCCGCCGCCGCCCAGTCGCGATCCTCGAGCCAGGAATCGAGCCAGGCATAGGCGCGGTCGAGCGCCGCCTTGGCCTCCGCCACCGCGACGGCATCACGGCGCTCGGGCGGCCGCAGCGCGTCGTTCACCACGCGCTGCATCTGCCCCATGACATGGTTGTCGAAGATGCGGTCGAGCATCCGCACTTCGATCGCGGCATCGGCATCTTCCGGCAGGAAGCGAACCGGGCCGGGGTGATGCCGATCGAGATGCTCGATGATGATGCTCGACTCCATCACCGGTCGACCGGCATCCACCAGAAGCGGAAACTTGGCGAGCGGCCAGAGTCCCGCAAACGCGGCGCCGTTTTCCGGCTGGTCGGGCCCGAGTGGCCGGAACTGAAACGGCGTGCCGTTCTCATGGAGCGGGATCAGCACCTTCCAGGTGTAGGAGGAGAACAGGTGGCCGAAAAGTTCAAGCATCGGCAGGCTTTCCGCTCACCAGCCCGAACGCCGCCCCGTCGGGATCCACCGCCTGCAGCACGCGCTCGCCGCCCGGCACGTCCATCGGCCCGTTGACCACCGTGCCGCCGCCTGCCTCCACCCGGGCCATCGCCGCATCGACATCCTCGACCCGGAAGTAGAAGCTCCAGCCCGGCTTCGCGCCGGGCGGGCAGCGCATGACCGCACCGACCGGCTCGCCGCCCTCGGGCCCGATGAAGCTGTATTCGCCCATCTCGCCCATCGGCATCCCGCCCATCCGGGTAAGGCCGAACTGGCGATGGTAGAAACCCAGCGCACCCCCGGCATCGGGGGTCAGCAGCTCGTTCCACCCGACATGGCCGAGGCCGTGCCGCTGGAAGACCGTGCTGGTCGCCCCCTCGGTTGCACCGCGCATCACGTAGAAGGGGATGCCCTGCGGATCGGTGACCATCGCCATCCGCCCCACGCCCGGCGCGTCCCAGGCGGGTACCATCACCTTGCCGCCCGCGCCGATGATGTCGGCCACCGACGCATCGACGTCGTCCACGGTGAAATAGGCGAGCCAGCCCGGCGTCGCGCCCGCCGCCAGCATCGCCGCATCGAGCTGGAGCATGCCCCCCGCATTGCCGTCCGGCGCGACGATCATGCGATAATCGACGCCGCCCGGCGCCGCCTCGCCCACGCTCCAGCCGATCACCGCGCCGTAAAAGGCGGAGGCGGCGGTCGCATCGCGGGTCATCAGTTCGTACCAGAGGAAATCGCCCTGTCGGTTGGTCATCAGTCCATCCCCTTGTATCGGCCGTCTTGTGTGGGCCGTCTTGTGTCAGCCGTCGCCGCGATCGACGATCGGTTCGAATCCACCCCAGAACATGCGCTTGCCGTCGAACAGCATGGCGTTGTCCTGCATGTCCGGATCCGCCATCAGCGATCCCCAGCCGGCATCGCGCGCCGCCTTGTCGGGCCACACCACCCAGGAGAAGACCACCGCCTCGCCTTCGGTCGCCAGGGTGGCGCGGTAGAAGTCGGTGGTCTCGCCGCGGGGCACGTCCTTGCCCCAGCCCTCCACCACACGGGTGGCGCCGTAGTGCAGGAACTTGTCCGCCACGCGCAGCGCGAGATCGGTATAGGCCTGCCGGTTTTCCTCCGGCACCGGCAGTATATAGCCGTCGATATACGCCATGGTTCGTCCTCCTTCAGGCGGCTTCGGGCATCTCCGTCTTCAGCTCCGCCAGCTGGGCACCGGTCGCCGCGACAAATCCGGGGCGGGCGAGGCAGCGCTGCTGATAGGCAGCCAGCACCGGATGCGCGTCCAGCAGGTCGGTATGATCCAGCGCGCGCAGCGCAGAGGCCATCAACAGGTCTCCGGCGGTGAAGCGCCCCTCCAGATAGTCGCGGTCGCCCAGCGCCGTGGCGAGCTGGCCCAGCCGCTTGTCGATCGCCGCCGCCAGGCTGGGACGGCGCAGCGTCGCCCATTCCTCACCCTTCGCGAACAGATCGACATTGGTCAGCTCCATCAGCATCGGCTCTATGCTGTTAAGCGCGGCGAACATCCAGCACAGCGCCCGTGCGCGCTCGGCGGGGTCGCTCGGCAGCAATGCCTCGGAACGTTCGGCGACGTGGAGCACGATCGCACCCGATTCGAACATCCGCACCGGCCCTTCGCGATAGGCGGGCACCTGGCCGAACGGCTGTTCGGCGAAATGGCTGGCGGGCCGCCGCAGCGTGCTGATCGGGTCGGTGCGATAGCCGATGCCGGCCTCCTCCAGCGCCCAGCGGACGCGGTAATCGCGAACATAGCCGCGGGCGAAATCGGGCACCCAGTCGAGCGTGACGATCTCGATCGGGCTCTGGGGGTCGATCGGCATGGCATGCTCTCCTGCGAGAAGGTTCAGGCGGGCTCCGCCTGGGCCATCGCCTTGGCAGCGGCGGCCATGTCCATGTGGAACGGCTCGAAGATATGCCCATCGGGATCGGTGAAGGTGCGGCCATACATGAAGCCCATGTCCTGCACCGGCCGGATGTCGCCGCTGCCGCCGGCAGCCTCCGCCTTCGCCACCAGCGCATCGACGGCGGCGCGGTCCGCCAGCGGCAGCGCGATCAGCACTTCGGTGACGGCTGCGGCGTCGGCGACCGCGCGCGGCGTGAAGGTCTGGAAGAAGTCGCGGTGGAGCAGCATGAAGGTCAGCGATTCCGAAAGCACCATCGCGCTCGCGGTGGGGCCGCTGAACTGCAGGTTCCGCGTGCAGCCGATGGCTTCGTAAAAGGCGGTCGCGCGCGGCACATCGGCCACCGGCAGGTTCACGAACACGGCGGTCGGCATTGTCTTCTCTCCCCATCGGCGCCGCTTTCGAGTCGCGCCCTGCTTGATTCGTGCCCCCGATGATCCTAAAAAACAACCGTGAAGTTAGAAAATATAACTAAAGCCAAGCGCCGCTACGAAGATGCCTGCGGCACCGCCCTCGCCCTGGAGTTCGTCGGCGAGCGTTGGGCGCTGCTGATCCTTCGTGAACTGCTGCTCGGCCCGCGCCGCTTCGGGGAGATCCGCGCTGGCCTGCCCGGCCTCAGCGCGAACGTGCTCTCCCAGCGGCTGGCAGGGCTGGAGGCGGACGGCATCGTGGTGCGCGAGAAGCTGCCGCCGCCGGCAAGCGTGCAGGTCTATGCGCTCACGCCCTGGGGCTATGAAGCCGAGCCGGTGATCCTGGCGATGGGCCGCTGGGCGCTGCGCTCGCCGCAGCACGACCCGTCGCTGCCCTTTTCGCGGGTGTCGCTGATGCTCGCGCTGCGCATGCTGATGCTGCCCGACAGGGCGGCAGGCTGGGCAGGCAGGATCGGCTTCCGACTGGGCGAGGAAACCTATCTCGCCACGATCGCGGACGGTGCGTTCGGGATCAACCGCGGCACGCTGGCCGGTGCAGAGGCCGTCTTCGTCGGCGAACCCAATGATTTTCTGCCGGTGCTGTTCGGCACCATGCCGCTGCCCATGGCGATCGCCGAGGGCCGGTTCGTCGTCGAAGGCGATCTGGCCCGCGCCGCCGCCTTCGCCGCGCTGTTCCTGCTGCCGCCGAAGATCGGCAGTTGACCCTCCCATAAGGACATGCGGTTGCAGTGCGGCAAACAAGCCACTAGGTCCGGGCAGACTCAAGGATTCAAGACCATGGCCGATATCCCCAACACCCAGCCCGACAGCCGGGACTCCACGATCCTCGCCGCGCCCGACAAGATGGTGAAGGTGCGCGACCTGTTCGGGATCGACATCGACATGGAAGTCCCCGCGTTCAGCGAGGCGGACGAGCGCGTGCCCGATCTGGACCCCGCCTATGTGTTCGATCCGGACACCACGCTCGCGGTGCTGGCCGGCTTCGCGCACAACCGCCGGGTGATGATCCAGGGCTATCACGGCACCGGCAAATCCTCGCACATCGAGCAGGTGGCGGCGCGGCTCAACTGGCCGTGCATCCGCATCAACCTCGATGCGCATATCAGCCGCATCGACCTGATCGGCCGCGACGCGATCGTGCTCAAGGACGGCCAGCAGATCACCGAATTCCGCGAAGGCCTGCTGCCCTGGGCGCTGCAGACCCCGACCGCCTTGGTGTTCGACGAATATGACGCGGGCCGCCCGGACGTGATGTTCGTGATCCAGCGCGTGCTGGAGACCGAGGGCAAGCTGACCCTGCTCGACCAGAACCGGGTGATCCGCCCGAGCCCGTGGTTCCGCCTGTTCGCCACCGCCAACACGGTGGGCCTGGGCGATACCAGCGGCCTCTATCACGGCACGCAGCAGATCAACCAGGGCCAGATGGACCGCTGGAACATCGTCGTCACGCTCAACTATCTGCCGGCGGCCACCGAAGCGCGGATCGTGCTCGCCAAGTCCGGCGAATATGACAAGCCGGGCGGCAAGGAGACGGTGGAGAACATGGTCCGCGTGGCGGAACTGACCCGCCGCGGCTTCATCAACGGCGACATCTCGACGGTGATGAGCCCGCGCACCGTGATCACCTGGGCGCAGAATGCGCTGATCTTCGGCGACATCGGCTTCGCCTTCCGCCTCTCGTTCCTCAACAAGTGCGACGAGGCCGAGCGCGCGCAGGTGGCGGAATATTACCAGCGCGTGTTCGGCAAGGACCTGCCGGAAAGCGTGGTCGGGCGGGTCTGAGGCTATTGGGTCCCGAGCCGCCAGCGCAATGCGCGGACGAACGGCTCGGGATCGTCCAGACGGAACGCAATGGCGCGGTGCGAGCGCCTGCCCGGCAGCGGATCGTGCAGCCGCAGCACCAGGTTCGGCCAGGCGAGCAGTCCGGCGTTGAGCGTCGCCCTGTCCTTCACCAGCGCGGAGTCGAAACGGGTCTCAAGGCCGGCGATCGTGTCATAGGGCACGAAGCGATCGATCAGCAGCCCGGTGCGGATCCGCACGCCCTCCGGTGTCAGCAGCACCGGGCGCAGGCGGAACGACTTGATCAGCGCGATCATGTAGACCAGCCCGACATCGCTCACCACGAACAGGACATAGGCGGCGACTGGACTCCAATGGGCGAGCAGCAGATGGTGGATCGCAACCTCGATCGCCTGCAGCGCCAGCAAGGTCACCGCCATCGGCGTCAGATGCCGGTGATAGGCATGGCCTTGGCACCCGGCCGGCACATCGGGCGCTGCCCCCCAGCGGAACAGGCCGAGATGGAGCAGGTGCAGTTCCATCGCCGCGAGACGCACGAGCGCCGGCGGCAACAGCTCGGAAAGGGCGGCTATCCAGCGCCCCGCTTCCGCCCGCCGAAAGCCGTTCCAGGCCGCGTACAGGCCCCAGACGAGATGTGCCGCGAGCACCACGCCCATGGCCTCCGCCAGCATCGGCAGGCTGAGCAATGCCCCGCGCACTGCCGGTGGGGCAGCGACCAGCACCGCGAAGACGGCGAGCGCCAGTCCCGCGACGACCTGCCGCGGCGCCGGCCGGCGCCCCGGCGCGCGCGCCATCAGCGATAGGAGTCGGCTGTCGCTGGCGATCCACAGGAACAGGATCCCGGCCGCGAGGGGATGGGCCGCCGCGAGAGGCGTCCGCACCGCCCATCCGGCGAGGAACAGGAGCGCGAGCGGAAGGAGCCGGGTCCAAAGGTCCGAACGACGGATCGCGAACGGCATGGCGGTCATCGGCTTCCCCCAGGATGCGGCGGCCGGTCATAACATGACGCGGGGCGATCCGCAGCTCTCATATCCACAGCAGGTACAGCGATGGCGTCCGACGCGTCACGCCGCGTTATCGAACTTCCGCACCTCGACGGCCGCTTCGTCGAAGCCGTCGAGCAGCCGGGCATTGATGCCCATTTTCCCGAAATCCTCGCCCAGCGTCGCCCAGTGCGTGCCGCAGCCGCAGACCGGGCAGTGGTGGATGCCGATCATCCGGTCGCCCCAGACATAGGCGACCGTCTCGCCGGTGATGCGGACCTGCGCGGGCGGGTAATAGGCCGTGCGCCACGCCGTGCGGCGGCAGAGCGAGCAGTTGCAGTCCGCCACCCATGCCGGCGCCTGCGGCACCTCCAGGCGCACCCTTCCGCAATGGCAGCTTCCGTGAACGCCCATGGGCAACGTGTAGCCGATCGGCACCCGGGCGGGCAACGCGCCCTCGGGCGTTATGCGTCCGCCCAGCGGCGCAGCAGATTGTGGTACACCCCGGTCAGTGCCACCACCTCGGCATGGCCCTGCCCCAGATCGCCGGCCAGCGCCTGGATCGAGCGGTCGAGGTCGAACAGGATCCGCCGCTCGCCATCGTCGCGCACCATCGATTGCAGCCAGAAGAAGCTCGCGGTGCGCGCGCCGCGCGTCACCGGCTCCACCCGGTGCAGGCTGGACGAGGGGTAGAGGATCGCATGGCCCGCCGGCAGCTTGACGCTCTGCTCGCCGAACAGCCCCTCGATCCGCAGCTCGCCGCCGTCATAGGCCTCGGGCGGTTCAAGAAACACGGTCATCGACAGGTCGGAGCGGATGCGGAAGTCGCTGCCGCGCTGGATGCGGATCGCATTGTCGACATGGCGGCCGAACGCCTGCCCGCCGGCATAGCGGTTGAACAGCGGCGGGAACACCTTGAGCGGCAGCGCGGCGGCGACGAACAGCGGCGAGCGGGCCAGCGCATCGAGGATCATCGCGCCGGCCTTGCGGTGCGCCTCGCCGCCTTCGGGCAGCTGTTCGTTGCGCTTGGCCAGCGCCGATTGCGCACCCGAGGTGACGTTGCCGTCGACCCATTCCGCCGCATCGATGATGCCGCGGATCTGCGCCACTTCGGCGGCGCTGAGCAGGTCGGGAATGGGGATCAGCACAGGTGGGACTCCAGCTCCGGCCAGGGCGAGCGGCGAAGCCAGTCGCGGGCCTTTTCAACGAACGCCGGGGTCGCCGTCTCGCGGCAGCGCGTCAGCCAGTGCGCCGCGGTGTCGAGCAGCCCGTCGCCCGCCAGCATGCGGGCATGGTTGAACGCGCCGCGGAAGTCGCCGCCCTCGGCCGCGCGGGCATAGCAGGATGCTGCCTTGGCGAGATCCTGCGGCACCACCCAGCCATCCTCGTGGAAGCTGCCGACATAGTTGATCGCCTTGGCATTGCCCGTCGCCGCGGCCTTTTCGAACCAGGCGAGCGCGGCGGCCTTGTCCTCGGTCAAGCCTTCGCCCAGCGCCAGCGCCGTCGCGTAATTGTACATGCCCCAGTCGAGCCCACGCTCGGCGGCGACGCGGAAGCATTCGGCGGCGCGGACCTTGTCGACGGCCGTGCCCCAGCCGAGATCATAGCAGCGCCCCAGCATGTTGAGCGCCATCAGATGGCCCGCCTTGGCGGCCCGTCCGAACCATTCGAAGGCTTCGGTCGCGCGGCCCTTGTCGAGCAGCATCTGCCCCCACACCGCCTGCGCCTCCGCGACGCCGGCTTCGGCACCTTCGCGAATCAGCGCCGCCCGCCCCTCCGGCGAACCGGAGAGGCGGGCGGCGACGTCGTCGGCGCTGAGGGCATCGAGGCCGACGCGCATCAGTATTTCACGGTGAGCGTCGCAAAGGCCGAGCGGCCCGGCGCGATCGTTGCATAGTGCGAGGTATAGGCCTGGGTGAAATAGGTCTTGTCGGTAAGGTTCTGGATGTTGGCGCTTACCCCGATCTTCGGCGTGAACTGGTAGGCGAGCCGCGCATCGAAGCGCCAGTAGGACGGCACCGAGCGGACGAGCACCTTGGTCGCCGTGGTCTGCGTGGCGCTGCGGTTGTCCTGATAGCCGCCGATCATGGTGCTGGCATAGAAGGCACCCCCGCCGAAGCTGAACTTGCTGGTCGGCTTCACATCCGCCCACAGCGTGAAGCTGTCCTTCACCGTCTGGGGCGCCTGGCGACCGGTGTTGACCGACGGGGCCGTGATCGTGCCGAGCGCGACGAAGCCGCCGTCGACGATCTTCGGATCGAGGTGCGTATAGCCGCCGAACACCGTCAGCCACTTGGTGACGTTGCCGTTGAAATTGAACTCCACGCCGCGAATCCGCCGCTTGCCGATGAACTCCACCGTGTTGTTCGGGCCGTTCACGCGGGCATTCTGGGTGTCGGTCTGGAAGGCGGCGGCGGTGAGTGAGAGCTGCTCGTCGAACAGGTTGGCCTTGGCGCCGACCTCGTAGGACTTGGTCTTCTCCACCTTCAGGCTTTCCAGCACGGCGGCGGCGCTGACGTTCGTGCCCAGGCCGTTGCCTTCCTGGCCCTCGCCCACCAGGCTGTTCGGCGGCGTCGCGGCGGTGGCATAGCTCGCATAGAGGCTGGTGTTGTGCGTCGGCTTGAACACCAGGCCGGCCTGCCAGTTGAACAGGTTGTTCGTCTTGCTGAGCTGGAAGGTGCTGGTGGCGGTGGCCGCCTGACCCGGCGTCACGGTCGACTTGAAGCGATCATAGCGCACGCCGAGGTTCAGGATCAGCTGCGGCAACAGCGTGATCGAGTCGAAGCCATAGACGGCGACGGTGCTCGCGTCATTCTGCGTCTCGGTGATCGGCGCGCCCTTCACGATCGGGGTCTGCACCGTCGAGGTGTCGCTGGCATAGTTCACCCAGGGCTGCTGCACGGGGTTGAAGACGCTGGTGCAATAGAAACGCGCGATCGTCGCGGCATTGCAGCGGGGAGTCGCGCCGAAGCCGCTGGAAACCACGAAGGTGCCACGCCGCGCCTTTTCCCAGCTTACTTCCACGCCGGTCGAGAAGCTGTGCTTGATCGAGCCGGTCTCGAACGTGCCATAGAGATCGGTCTGGTTGCTCAGCGTCTGGGTGTAGCCATAGCGGGTGTTGGCGCGCTGCCACACCAGGCCACCGGTCAGCACGTCGCCGCGCGTGGCGGCCGCGCCGGTCGCCGGGGTGGCCGAGGTGCCGTAGACATTGCCCTGGCTGTCGTCGGGCAGGGTGAAGATATAGGCCTGGTCGGTATAGCTGAAGCGCGCGGTGTTGCGCAGCGTGATGCCGCCGAAATCATGCTCGGCGCGCAGCGTCGCCTGGTGCGTGGTCGCATCGCGGAAATCGCGCGCGGCGATGCCGTAGTAATTGCTGCGATCGACGCGCCCCTTCACCCCGGCGATGGTGGTGAAATCACCCATGACCGGCTGGCTCATGATCGTCCCGGTGCCCGGCGCATTGGCCAGCGTATAGGCATAGGGGATCCCGCTGTCGGGCAGCTCATGGCTTTCGAGATAGTAATAGGACGCGGTCAGCCGGGTGTTGGTGCCCATGCCGATCGTCACCGACGGAGCAACGCCCCAGCGCCGCTGCCAGATTTCGTCGCGCCCGGCGACATCCTGGTCGTGCCACAGCGCCGCGATGCGCACGCCCACCTTGTCGGTGAGCTTGTGGTTCACGTCGAGCGTGAAGCGCTTGAAGTCGGCGGTGCCGACGCTCGCCGCGCCCGCGACGAAGTTGCCCTCGACCGGAAGCTTCGAGATGATGTTGATCGACCCGCCGGCGCTGCCGCGGCCGCCCAGCGTCGAATCCGAACCGCGGACGATCTGCACCTGTTCGGTGGCGAAGACTTCGCGGGTCTGTGCGCCGATGTCGCGCACGCCGTCGAGAAAGGTCGAGCCCTGGCTGTCGAAGCCACGGATGAACGGGCGATCGCCGATCGGGTTGCCGCCCTCGGCCGCGCCGAAGGTGATGCCCGGCACCGTGCGCAGCGCATCGGCGAGGCTGGTCGATCCGGTCTGCTCGATCACCTCACGGGAGAGCACGACCACCGAACGCGGCGTATTGACGACCGGCGCCACCGCCTTGGGGCCAACCTGCTCCCGCACCGTCTGGCCGGTGACGATGATCCGGTCCTGATCATCGGAATCCGGGCCGGCACCGTCCGGATCGGCATGGGCCGGCGCGGTGGCGACGAAGCCGACGCAGGCGAGCGCGAGGAAGGCAGGAACGCGGCTGGACGAGGCAGAAGAGGAAGGACGCAACGCAGGAACCCCCGGTATGATTGTTACGGGCCTGCTATTGCGAGCGCCTCGCAGAGTCAACGCTAATGCGAGCGGTTTGCAAAATTATCCTGCGGAACGGTGGTACGCCTATTTGGATAAGGGATCTCGGCGGCTCTAACCAATATAGAGGGGTGGCAGGGATACAGCAGGCTGCCGCGCCGATAGTCGCCTTGTCTCGAAGAAGATCGGCTCGGGTGACGACCGAAGCTATGCGCCAAGTTCACGATGCCCCTGCGCCATCAGCCAGGTGCGAATCGCGCTGGCCAGGTTGGGCGGATCGTCCGCGCCGATGCGGCTATGGTCGATCGCCGCGACCAATGCGCTCAGCGGGAGCGCAGCCTCCACCGCCGCCGCCTCCAGCGCCGCCCAGAAGATCGGCTCCAGGCTGATCGAGGTCGGATGCCCGGCAATGGTGATCGAGCGCTTCACCGGCCCGTGAAAGCCCCCGGGCGGCGGCACGATCTCCAGCGCCGCCACCGCGTCACTCGCTGTCGAACAGCGCCGCCAGCTGCTCGACCATCGTGCCGGCCAGCTGCTCGGCATCCATGATCGTGACGGCGCGGCTGTAATAGCGGGTCACGTCATGGCCGATGCCGATCGCCGCCAGTTCCACCGGCGAGCGCGCCTCGATCCAGCCGATCACCTGGCGCAGATGCCGCTCCAGATAGGAGCCCGAGTTCACCGACAGCGTCGAATCGTCGACCGGCGCACCGTCCGAAATCACCATCAGGATCTTGCGGTCCTCAGGGCGCGCGATCAGCCGCGAATGCGCCCAGAGCAGCGCCTCGCCGTCGATATTCTCCTTGAGCAGCCCTTCGCGCATCATCAGCCCGAGCGACTTCTTTGCGCGCCGCCACGGCTCGTCGGCCTGCTTGTAGATGATGTGCCGCAGGTCGTTCAGCCGCCCGGGCTGCGCGGTGCGGCCCTCGCCCAGCCATTTCTCGCGCGACTGGCCGCCCTTCCAGGCGCGCGTGGTGAAGCCCAGCACCTCGGTCTTCACGCCGACGCGCTCCAGCGTGCGCGCAAGGATGTCGGCGCTGATCGCCGCGATCGAGATCGGCCGCCCGCGCATCGACCCGGAATTGTCGATCAGCAGCGTGACCACCGTGTCCTTGAACTCGGTGTCGCGCTCGATCTTGTAGCTGAGCGACTGCATCGGGTTCACCACCACCCGCGCCAGCCGCGCCGCGTCCAGCAGGCCTTCGTCCTGGTCGAAGTCCCAGCTGCGGCTCTGCTGCGCCATCAGCCGACGCTGCAGCCGGTTGGCGAGCTTGGTCACCGCGCCCTGCAGATGCACCAGCTGCTGGTCGAGATAGGAGCGCAGCCGCTCCAGCTCATCGGTGTCGCACAGGTCGGTGGCGGCGACGACCTCGTCGAACTGGGTCGTGTAGGCGCGATATTCGAAGCTCGGCGGCAGGTCGCTCCACGGGCGGTTGGGGCGCACCGGCATCATGCCTTCGTCGCCCTCATCGCCGGGCTCGCCGTCGCCGTCGTCCATGTCCTCGGACTGCTGGTCCTGGTCGCCGTCCTCGCCCTGTTCGGACTCGCGCTGCTCGCCGCGCGCCTCGGTCTGGCCCTCGCCCTGCTGCTGCTGGGCCTCGCCTTCTTCCTCGCCCTGTTCCTGCTGCTCTTCCTGGCCCTCGTCCTCGCCGCCGCTTTCATCGGCTTCGTCGGGGACCATCTCGCCCTCGGTCAGCTCCAGATCGTGGAGCAGCTTGGCGGCGAGCGCGGCAAAGGCGTTCTGGTCGTCGATCGCCATCGCCATGGCGTCGAGATCGGCACCTGCCTTGTCCTCGATCCAGTCGCGCACCAGCGCAAGGCCGAGGGCGGCGCTGGACGGCGATTCGCGGCCGGTCAGCCGCTCGCGCACCATCAGGCCGAGCGCCGTCGACAGCGGCACTTCGTCGCGGGTGCGGGCACGGCCGATCGGGTCCGAGCGCAGCCGCATCGCCAGCGCCTGCTCCAGATTGTCGGCGATACCCGCATAGCCGCGCGAGCCCAGCGCCTCGACGCGGGCGGTTTCGATCGCGTCGTACACCGCGCGGGCGACCGGCTCGCGCGGGGCGGTGCGGCCATGGAGGTTCGCGTCGTGATGGCGCATCCGCAGCGCGAAACCGTCGGCGAAGCCGCGCGCCTCGGCCACCTGCTCGGGCGGCAGCGTGCGCGAGGGCATCGGCACCTTTACCGTCTTGCCGCTCTGGAACGGCGCGTCGGCGGTGAAGCCGAATTCGAGTTCGTCGGCACCCGAAAGCGCGCGCGCGGTGCCCGCGAGCACGTCGCGAAGCCGATCGAGGGGAGAGTCCTGCGCCATCGCTCCCACATGCGCCGCACGGGGCAGATGTCAAGGAAAGCGCGGCACGGGTGACCGAGGGGGAAGGTTCGGCTGCCGCACCACGCCGTCATGGTCACGCCCGTGCAGCCGGGGTTCCCAGGGGCCGTTGCGGCGCAACCCCACCCAGGCGCGGCGGGTGCGGATCTTTACCGGGAGGCCTTCAGCCGAGCATGGCTTGCAAGGCGGGGGACATGCGCTCGGAAAAGGCCGTCTCCTCCCGCGTCACCATGTGGACGGCGAGCGCCTGCTGCTCGGCGACGATCATGCCGGCGGGGCCCAGCACGGTGAGGGCGGTCGCCCAGGCATCGGCGAGCATCGCTTCCCGGTGCAGCACGGAAACCGACACCACCTGATTGTCGATCGGCCAACCGGTGCGCGGGTCGATGCTATGGGCGTAGCGTCGCCCGTCGCGCTCGAAGAAGCGGCGATAGTCGCCCGAGGTGGCGACCGACAGGCCGTGGAGCGCGATGCGGACCGGCGCCAGCGTCGATTCCGGCACCGGCTCCAGTTCGACCCACCAGGGCTGGCCGTCGGGCTTGATACCCGCGCCGCGCAGCTCGCCGCCGATCTCGATCAGAAAGTCCTCGATGCCGAGCGCGACGAGCCGCTCCGCCACCGCATCGACGGCATAGCCCTTGGCGATTCCGGAAAGGTCGATCTGCACCGCCTCGCGCCGGCGGATGCGGGACTGGTCGCGGTCGAACTCCAGATGCCGCGCGCCGGACATGATCTTCGCCTCGCCGATCGCATAGGCGCTGGGGACGTCGTGGCGCGTGCCCGCAGGCCCGAATCCCCAGAGATCGGCAAGCACGCCGGCGGCCGGGTCGAAGGCGCCGCGGCTCGCCTCGTGCACCGCGAAGGCGGCATCCAGCACCCGCGCCGCCTCGGGCGACAGCGGATGCCAGTGGCCAAGCATCCCCCGGTTGAACCGCCCGATGCGCGAACCCGGCTCCCAATGGCTGAACTCGGCGATGATGCGCATCAACACGCGCTGCACCGTCTCGCGCACGTCCTCCGGCGGATCGACGACGACCAGCCGCCAGGTGGTGCCCATCGTCGCGCCGCCAAAGGTGGCGACGGGCGCGGCCGATCGCCGCCGGTGGAACGCCGCCGGCGAAAGGCTCTCGGGAACAGCAATGCGAACGTCGGCGATCAGGGTGCCAGTACCTCCAGCGTGGTCGTGTAGCTGACGCGGCGGCCGGAGGGAACGCCGCCCATGCCCTGCGGCGCGCCCTGCGCCGGACGTGCGCCGGCACCCTGCGCCTGCGGGCGTGGCCCCTCGCCTTCCGGCTGCGGCGCGTTGGGCGTGACGTTGATCCAGTACATGCCGGCTTCCGGCCACTTGATGGTCACCTTGCCCTGCAAGTCGGTACGCTGCTCCATCTGCTTCGGCGCGGCGCGATAGCGACCGTTGCCAAGGATGGTGGTGACGTACAGGCCCGAAGCCGGCTTGCCGTCGAGCAGGAACTGGAAGGTCGCGGGCTCGTCGGCGACCAGGTCGTTGGGGTGCGTCACCGGCACCAGCTCGATGCCCTGCCCGGTCGGCTTGAACACGGTGCTGGTCGGCGCGCCCTGCGTCACGAAGATCTCGTTGCGGGCGAGCATCTCGCTGGTCTGCACGTCGGTCGCCCCGGCCGGGATCGCGCTGGCAAGCTGGGCCTTGGTGGTGCCGCGCGGGATCATCTTGGTCTCGCCGTTCAGCGTGTAGCGGCCGAACACGCCCTGGTTCACCACCGCGATGCGATAGGTGCCCTGCTGGGTCAGATGCACGTCGAAGGTCGCGCGGAATTGGCCGATATTGTGATGCTCGGCCTTGCCCTCGCTGCCGTCGGGCTGGGTGATCGCGGGAATCACGCCCAGCGGGCGATGGTCGAAATAGAACAGGTCGTTCGACACCGCGGCGTCGACCGTCACCCAGTTGTCGGTGCCGGAGACGACGGTGGACGACGGCAACAGCCACATGCGGTGGGCGATGGCGGCCGGCGCGGCGAGCGCAGTGACGGCGGCGAGCGCGAGGAGCGGCTTGCGGTACTTCATGATTCTGGATCCCCCGATTAGCGCTTGAGCGTGAAAGAAACGGCGCCCAGTTCGGTCGCCCCCTTGGCCGTGGCGGTGGCGCTGCTGCCGTTCCAGGCGAAGGGCAGGCGCACGACCTCGCGGCCGCCCACTTCGCGCGCGGCTTCCACCACCAGCGTATACTGGCCCGGGGTGAGCGCCGGCATGCCGCCCTTGCCCGCCACCAGGCGCTGCTTCTGCACGCCGGGCGCGCGAGTCGCGCCGCTCACCCCGTCGGCCGGGAAGCTCATCGTGCGGCCCGAGGCGCGCCACCACTGGCGCAGATCGTGCAGCCACTTGGTGCCCTCGCCGCCGCGCTTGTCGACATCGTACCAGACGGAGAGCGTGCGGGGCGCCTGCCCCTCCTTCTCCAGCCACACCGCCACATAGGGCTTGTGATATTCGGCGACGCGAATCCGCGGCAACTCGATCGACAGGTCCATGGTCTGCGCCGCAGCCGCGTTCGGCAGCAGCGCGCCGGCGCCGAGCGCGGCAGTGGTGAATGCGGTCAGGCGAAACTGCATGAAGCCCCCTTTAGTGGATCAGGAACAGCGCGATCAGCGCGGGAATGGCGAGCCCGGCGGCAACCAGCGGCCAGGTGCTCTTGCGATGCTTGGAATGCATCCACAACAGCACGAGGCCGGTCAGCGTGAACACCAGGCAGGCAAAGGCGAAAATGTCGATGAACCATTTCCACGCGGTGCCGGCGTTGCGGCCCTTGTGGAGATCGTTGAGGTAGGCGATCCAGCCGCGCGAACTGACTTCGCTCGTCACCTTGCCGGTCTCGCGCTCGATGGCGATCCAGCCGTCGCCCCCCGGACGCGGCTTGGCCAGGTAGATCTCGTCGGCGGACCATTCGGCGACGCCGTCGGCCGGCATCTTCAGGGTGCTCTGCAGCCAGCCGGCGACGGGGGCGGGCAGCGGCTGCTTGGCATCGGGCTTGTCGTCGGGCTGCACCAGCGGCAGCAGCGCGGCCGGCAGCTGGGCCGCACGATCCACCGTCTGCGGCGCGCCCTCGATGTCGGCGGCATGGTTCAGCGTGAAGCCGGTGATCGCGAACAGCAGCAGCCCGATCAGGCTGATCGCCGAGCTCATCCAATGCCAGGTGTGCAGCTGCTTCAGCCAGAAGCTCTTGCGGCTGCGCTTGCGCGGGGCAGCGGTCGGGGACGGGGCGTGCATCGGGTGGCGGCAATCTCGGCTAGGGTCGAGCCGCCGCGATAACGCGAACGATTCGCAATTACAACGTTCGAGTTGTAACAGACTGTACCGGTCTGCCGGAAACGCTGCGTTGACGATATCATCCCCTGGTTTGGCTGGGCGCGCCGGCCGCGAGCGGCTATCCCGGCACCAGCAAACACGGAGACCGACGATGCGCGATGACCTGGTGATCCAGACGATCGAGCCGACCACGCACGACCTGGGCGGTTTCAAGGTGCATCGCACCCTCCCCTCGCGGCCGCGCACCATGGTGGGGCCGTTCATCTTCTTCGACCAGATGGGCCCGGCGATCCTCGACGTCGGCACCGGCATCGACGTGCGCCCGCACCCGCACATCAATCTCGCCACCGTCACCTATCTGTTCGCCGGCGCGATCGACCATCGCGACTCGCTCGGCACCTTCGCCACGATCGAGCCGGGCGCGGTGAACCTGATGACCGCCGGCCACGGCATCGTCCATTCCGAGCGATCGCCCTCCGCCGAGCGCGAAAAGGGCCCGGAACTCAGCGGCATCCAGACCTGGCTCGCGCTGCCGGAGGCGATGGAAGAGAGGGACCCCGCCTTCGAGCATGTCGCCGCCGCCGACCTGCCGATCGTGGAGGCGCACGGCGCCCGCGCGCGGGTGATCATGGGTGAGCTGTGGGGCGTATCCGCCCCTACCACCACCTATGCCCAGACGATCTACGGCGACATCGCGCTGGACGGCGGCGCGAGCATCCCGATCGATGCCGCGGCCGACGAGCGCGCGCTGTATGTCGCGACGGGGGATGCGAGCCTGGACGGCATGCCGCTGGTGCCGATGACGCTCTACCTGCTCCGCCCCGGCATCCGCGCGACGCTGCGCTCCGAACGCGGTGCGCGGGTGATGTTCTGCGGCGGCGAGGCGTTCGCGACACCGCGCCATGTATGGTGGAACTTCGTCAGCTCCAGCCGCGACCGGATCAACCAGGCCAAGGAAGACTGGAAGGCCGGCGCATTTCCCAAGGTTCCGAACGACGACAAGGAATTCATTCCGATCCCCGAAGTACCTAAGACGGTTAGTTACCCCTAAGGTTTCCTTGGCTTGCGGCCTGTGCGCAACCGGCGCATGGAAGGGTCAGGGCAGCGGCCCGGGCGGCGCGGGGGCAGCGTCGACCGGGCAACAGGGAGAGCCTAGTGACTGCGATTCGACAGACGACTATACCCCTTTCCACGGGGGTCGCCCTGAATGTCGCGCTGGCGGGAAATCCTTCCAATCCACCGGTGATCCTGCTGCACGGCTTCCCCGAATCGCATCGCACCTGGCGGCATCAGATCCCGGCGCTGGCCGAACGCTATTTCGTCATCGCCCCGGACCAGCGCGGCTATGCCGGCTCGGCCAAGCCCGACGGGGTGGAGAGCTATGCCGCGGACAAGATCGCCGCGGACCTGTTCGCGCTGGCGGACGCGCTGGACATCGACCGCTTCACCCTGGTGGGGCATGACTGGGGCGGCGCGATCGCCTGGATGGCGGCGCTGCGCGAGCCCAGGCGTGTCGCCCGGCTGGCCATCGTCAACGCGCCGCACCCGCAGGTCTTCCAGCGCAAGCTGTTCGACGATCCCGGCCAGCGCCGCGCCAGCCAGTATATCCGCTTCTTCCGGGAGACCGAGCTCGATCGCGCGCCGGACAAGACCGCGCTCGAACAGTTCCTGCTCTCGCTGTTCGGCGAGCACCTCCAGGTGACGGTGACGCCCGAGGAAAAGGCGATCTACCTCAACCAGTGGAGCCAGCCCGGCGCGCTCACCGCGATGCTCAACTGGTACCGCGCGACCCAGATCGTGGTGCCGGCGATCGACGAGGATCTGCCCCGCCCGGCGTGGATCGACGGCCCCTTCCCGCTCCAGCCGCAGCCGACGCTGGTGATCTGGGGCATGCGCGATCGCGGCCTGCTGCCCTGCCTGCTCGACGGGCTGGAGACGCTGATCCCCGACTACACGCTGGCGCAGATCCGCGACGGCGGCCACTTCGTGCCCTGGGAGAAGCCCGAAGAGGTGACCGCCGCGCTGGTGGAATGGCTGGAGCGGCGCGGGGCGAACTAGGCCTGGGACTCCTGAAATTCGGAATAACCGAAACCGCCCAATGTCGGCCGTTCAGGTCTTAGACTCGCGATCCCAAAAGCTGTCGATTGTTGAGCGGGGCCAGTCCCGAATTCTCATGCCCGAGGCGCGATTTGAGGAAAGAGCAATCGGGAACATGTCGTCGGAAAGCCCCGGCGGAGATACGGCGCGTTTTGTGCCGGTGACGGTCGTCCCGTTGGAGGCTCGTTTTTGGGAAGCTCAAGTACACCGCAACCAAACCAAAAACCTCCGGCTCATGGCGTGCCAGATATGGGTGTACCGGCATGGATTGCATGCGCATGGATAGCTGTGTTACGTATGTAATACGCAGTGAGCCTGTCTTGATGGATGCGCCGGTGTGTAGCGCGAAGGCGGCGCGGCAATGACTTTGGGGGTATGATGTACAGATCGGGTGTCGGCGGTGGCGTTCTCATGTTGGCCGCCTGCATCGCCACGCCGGCCATCGCCCAATCTTTCAAGCCGTGCGACGATGCGCAAAGCGCCCCCCTGCTGGCCGGCTCCCTGTGTGCTTTCGCCAAAGCGCCGCTCGATCCCCAGGTAAAGAACGGACCAGAGGTCGAGTTGTTCGTCCGCAAGTTTCCCGCACCCGTGCCACGCCGTCGACACGGCGAAATATGGCTCGCCGCTGGCGGTCCGGGAGAGGCTGGCGCATCGTTCTATCCGGTCTTGCCGGTGCTGCGGCGTGCGTTTCCCGACTATGATCTGATCATCCCCGATCATCGCGGCACCGGTTACTCTGCCAAACTGTGCCCGGCGCAGGAAGCGGCGGACAGCCCGGCGGGGATTTCGCTGGCAGGGGACGAATGGGCTCCCTGTCTTGGCTTCATGCATGCCAATGCGCCCAGATCGCGTGCCTTTACGATCACCAACGCTTCGCATGATCTGTCGGCCCTCATCTCCCGATATCGACAGCCGGGCAGGGTGTATGTGTACGGTGTTTCCTATGGCACTCAGCTGGTTCTGCGGATGATGCAGACCGCGCCGGTCAGGCTGGACGGCATCATCCTCGACGGCATGGTGCCCGCGGAAGCGGATGCGTCGCTGGACCTCAGCCACCGGACTCAAGTGGTCGATGCGGTCGGCCGGGCGACGCTTACGGCCGATCAGGTTGATCGATATCGTGCGTTGCTCGCGCAAAAGGAGCCGGCATGGATCGGCGATGTGCCCGGGCGCGATCTTCGCCGCTTTATGGGCCGACTATTGAATTTCCCTCAGCTTCGCGCCCGTATTCCCGCGATCATTGACGGGCTGTCCCGAAACGACAGAGCGCCGCTGACCCAGGCCGTGGCTGCCTTGCAGGTAGAACTGGCGCAATTGAACGCCTTCCCGCAATCCCCCCCTTCGTTGCCGCTGGTCATGCTGATAAGCGGATCGGAGAACAATGTACGAAGAAACCTCACCACGGCCACGGTGGCGGACGAAGAGAAGGGCGCGTTGTTCACCAGTCCGTTACCGGGCTTTCTGGTAGGCACGCCGGTGCCGCTCTACACGCGAGACGCCTTTCACGGGCAGGTTCCCCGGCACCTGCCGCGCACCCTGGTAATACAGGGAACACTGGATCCCAATACGCCCTACGATGGCGCAAAGGCGCACGCCAGGATACTATCGGCGGCGGGTGAAAGGATCACTTTGTCGACCGTCGAAGGCGGCGCACATTTTCTGGCGCTGGTAGCGCCTGATTGTTTCGTAAAGGCAGCGTCCGCCTTTGTCGGCAAGCGAATGCCCCCGGCACGGTGCTTAACGGGCACGCCACCAGCCGGCGCGGCCCCTCCCGCAAACTGACGGGCGTCGAACCCTTGCGCGACGAGCGCTGACGGTCTCGCTTCCCCCTCCCTGAACGGGTTCTAAGATGGCATGGGTTTTCCCGTTTCATCATACCAATGGGGAAGCGGTTTCGGTTACATGCGTCCACTCCCGCGATCCGATGGACCTATGTCAGCGCCAGCACTGCCCAAGCGAAGGCTGCCGGAGCCTCCTGGGGCAGGTTATGCCCGGCACCTGGTACGTTCCGCAATTCGTACGCGCCGCTGAAGAACGGCGCTTCCTCATCGACGGCTTGCGGCGGATCAACGCCGTCCGTGTGTAAGCGTCCGACCAAGGCCGTTTGAGGAAAAGTGGCCTGTCCGTTCTCGCCCCAATTTCGGACGTTCGAGGACGTCGGTCTACCTGTCCGTCGGGCGGTCTAACTTCCTAGCGATGAACGCGGCCCCGATTAGTGCGAGCACGAAGGGGACACCGACGAAGAATGGCAGGAGTCCGATTGACAGAGCCGCCGCGGTCCAGCGCTTGTCCACCATCGCTTGCTCAGCGGAGTAAAAGCCTCCGAAGTAGAAGTAAGACAAGACGAACAGCGACAGTGCGAAGAGAGTGGCTGCGGTTCCGGTCCGGGAACGCTCATTTAGCTTTGCGCAGATCAGCGCTGCTGCACCATACGGCGCAAAGAGAAGAACGATGCCAAATACCGTGAGAGATGCCCATTCGAGGTGCTGAACGAACGCCTGTCCAATCGACAGGTCACTTACGGCCGTTTTCGCGAACATATCTGACCCGGTCACGGCGATGACAAACGCGAGGACAGCCAGAAGCAGATATGACCTCAATCTCATGAGGCAGAGCATATATCAGGGATGTCCGCTTTCCACCAGAATGCGAGATTCCGCACTGGCGGCTCCCGCCCAGTTGCAGACATTTGAAACGAGCCGCAAAAGCGACAGCATGAACGAGCCTCACGAAGTTTTCGAGCATCTCATCGCCCTGCGAGTGATCCTGCTCCGAGAGTGGCGGAGCGACCTCGCGAGAAGCGTCGAAAACATCCTCGCCATCTTGGATGAGGGGCAAGCGGGCAGCCTCAACGAAGCTCAAGGAGCTTGGGCGGCAATGATGAAGTTCGCACGTGGAATTCCCGATTTCGGTGTTTGGCGCGAGAATCAGGAAGACCGACTTCGCTTGAACGCCGAGTTAGATCGTCACCTTCAAGCGATCACTCGGGCCTTTGGCGAATGACC
>NZ_BCYY01000026.1 GCF_001598435.1 Sphingomonas pituitosa NBRC 102491 | reverse complement strand
CATCCCGCGCACGAAAAAGGGCGCCGCTCGCGGCGACGCCCCCTCCACCACCGCTCGCGGCGGCGGTCCCCCTCCCCCGCTTGCGCGAGGGAGGAGACGCTATCTTGGACGCTTTCCGATCAGTCCTCGATCGCATTGGTGGGCTTCGAACCCCACAGCGCGTAGAACAGGATGTAGAGCTCGCAGATCGCGGTCAGCAGGAACGAGTGCTGCAGGCCATATTGGTCGGCCAGCCAGCCCTGCACCGCCACCAGCGCGCCGCCGGCGATCGCCATGATCAGCAGGCCCGAACCCTCTTCGGTCAGCGGGCCGAGGCCCTTGATGCCGAGGGTGAAGATCGTCGGGAACATGATCGAGTGGAACAGGCCCACCAGGATCAGCGACCACATCGCCACCTCGCCGTGGGTGAACACGGTGACCATCATCACGATGAACGCGCCGATCGAGAAGACCGCGAGGACGATGCCCGCGTCGACCTTCTGCATGATCGCCGAACCGACGAAGCGGCCGACCATCATCCCGCCCCACAGCAGGGTGAGGTAACGGCCCGCCTGCTCGGTCGTCATGTTGCCGATCTCGGGACGGCTGACGAAGTTCACGAACAGGTTGCCGACGCCGATCTCGGCGATCAGGTAGATGAAGATCGCGCCGATGCCGAACACCAGGTTGCGGTGGTTCCACAGGCTGTGATGCTTGCGATCCTCCTTGGCGACGCGGCTGGTGGCCGAACCCATCGCCGGCAGCGGGAAGCGCGCGATCACGATCGCGAGGACCAGCAGCACCACGGCGACGAGCACATAGGGCAGGATCACCGCATGCGCGTCGGCCAGGCGCTCGGCCTGGGTGAGCGCGGCCGCACCGGCTTCCGCCGTGCCGCCCTTCGAGCGGCCGAGGATCAGGTACGCACCGAACAGCGGCGCGAGCATCGTGCCGGCCGAGTTCATCGCCTGCACCAGGTTGAGCCGCGACGAGGCGGTCTCGGACGGGCCGATCACCGCGACATAGGGGTTCGCCGCCACCTGCAGCAGCGTGATGCCGCTGGCGATCACGAACAGCATGAACAGGGTGACGCCGTAGGACGGCAGGCTCGCCGCCAGCGTCATGCCCAGCGCGCCCGCCGCCATGATCAGCAGGCCGATCACCAGCGACTTCTGGTAGCCGATCCGCTCGATCAGCTTGGCCGAGGGGATGGAGGCGAAGAAATAGGCGATGAACCAGACGCTCTCGATCAGCGCGGCCTGGAAATAGCTGAGCTCGAACACGCTGCGCAGGTGCGGCAGCAGCGTCCCGTTGATCACCGTAATGAAGCCCCACATGAAGAACAGCGTGGCCAGCAGGGCCAGCGCGCGTCCATATTGTGTTGGGGAAGAGGTTTGCCCGGCCCCCGCCGGAGCAGCCTTTGACGTAGGCACGACCGCCATGCTGGTATGATCCTCTCGATTTTTGCCACGTACGACTGCGGCGGGGTTGCTCTTCGCTTTCTAGTCGGAGTATTCAACCCGACGTCCAGCGTCAACGGCCGCGTCGCAGCTGATCGCAGCGATAGCCCATAGGGAGAGGATTTGCATGAATTATCTGATCAAGGGCGCCCTGCTCGCCGCGGCGGCGGTTCCACTCTCGGCGCATGCCGGCGACGCGACTCGCGCGGCCTTCGGCACGACCGCCGACGGACAGAAGGTGGAGGCGATCACCCTCACCAACAGCCACGGCATGCGCGCCACCATCCTCAGCTATGGCGCGATCCTCCAGTCGCTTTCGACACCGGACCGCAACGGCAAGTCCGAGGACGTGACGCTCGGCTACAACGACATGAAGGGCTATCTGGTCGCCCCGAACTATTTCGGCGCCACCGTCGGCCGCTATGCCAATCGCATCAAGGGCGGCACGTTCAGCATCGACGGCAAGACCTATACGCTCGCCAAGAACAACGGCCCGAATGCGCTGCACGGCGGGCTGAAGGGCTTCGACAAGCGGCTGTGGACGGTGGAGAAGGTGGCGAGCGGCGAAACCGCCAGCGTGACGCTGCGCTATGTCGCCGCCGATGGCGAGGAAGGCTATCCCGGCCAGCTCACCGTCACCGCCACCTATGCGCTGAACGAGAAGAACGAGCTGTCGGTCGAATACACCGCGACCACGACCAAGCCGACGATCGTCAACATCACCAACCACAGCTTCTTCAATCTCGCCGGCGAAGCCTCGCAGCGTTCGATCTACGACCATGTCGTGACCATCCCGGCCGAGACCACGACCCCGGTCGACAAGACGCTGATCCCCACCGGCACGCTGCGCCCGGTCGAGGGCACGCCCTTCGATTTCCGGAAAGCCACCGTGATCGGCACCCGCATCCGCGACGGCCGCGATCCGCAGATCGTGTTCGGCCAGGGCTATGACGAGAATTTCGTGATCGCCAAGGCACCCTCCGCCCAGCCGGTGCTCCACGCCCGCGTCGAGGATCCGTCGAGCGGCCGCGTGATGGAGATCCTGTCCAATCAACCCGGCGTGCAATTCTATACCGGCAACTTCCTCGACGGCACCGCCATCGGCAAGTCGAACCATGCCTATCGCCAGGGCGATGCGCTTGCGCTCGAACCCCAGGTATTCCCGGACACGCCCAACCAGCCGGCGCTCGGCTCGGCACGGCTAAATCCGGGGCAGACCTATCGCAACGTGATCGTCTATCGTTTCTCGACGACCAACTGATCCCCTACTTCCACAAGGCAGCTCCATGACAGAAACCACCCCCAAGCTGCGCAGCCGCGCCTGGTTCGACAACCCCGACAATGTCGACATGACCGCCCTCTATCTGGAGCGGTATCTCAACTATGGGCTGAGCCTGGAGGAACTGCGCTCGGGCAAGCCGATCATCGGCATCGCCCAGACGGGGTCGGACCTGAGCCCGTGCAACCGCCACCACCTGGTGCTGGCCGAGCGCATCCGCGAAGGCATTCGCGAGGCGGGCGGGATCGCGATCGAGTTCCCGGTGCATCCGATCCAGGAAACCGGCAAGCGCCCGACGGCGGGCCTCGATCGCAACCTCGCCTATCTAGGGCTGGTAGAGCTGCTCTACGGCTATCCGATCGACGGCGTGGTGCTCACCACCGGTTGCGACAAGACCACGCCGGCCTGCCTGATGGCGGCGGCGACGGTGAACATCCCCGCCATCGCGCTGTCGGTCGGGCCGATGCTCAACGGCTGGCACCGCGGCGAGCGCACCGGATCGGGCACGATCGTCTGGAAGGCGCGCGAGCTGCTCGCGGCGGGCGAGATCGATGACGACGGCTTCATCCGCCTGGTCAGTTCGTCGGCACCGTCGACCGGCTATTGCAACACGATGGGCACGGCGACGACGATGAACAGCCTCGCAGAGGCGCTGGGCATGATGCTGCCGGGTTCGGCGGCGATTCCTGCCCCGTATCGCGATCGGCAGGAAGCCGCCTATCGCACCGGCAAGCGCATCGTCGACATGGTGCACGAGGATCTCAAACCCTCCGACATCCTGACGCGCGAGGCGTTCCTCAACGCGATCGTCGTCAACTCGGCGATCGGCGGGTCGACCAACGCGCCGATCCACCTCGCCGCGATCGCCCGCCATGTCGGCGCCGAACTGGCGCTCGACGACTGGCAGACGCACGGCCACAAGGTGCCGCTGCTGGTCAACCTGCAGCCCGCCGGCGAATATCTCGGTGAGGACTATTACCGCGCCGGCGGCGTGCCCGCCGTGGTTGCCCAGCTGATGCAGCAGGGCCTGATCCACGAGAATGCGATCACCGCCAACGGCAAGACGATCGGCGAGAATTGCCGCGACGCGACGATCGAGGACGAGAAGGTCATCCGCCGCTTCGAGGAGCCGCTGGTCAACGAGGCGGGTTTCCTCGTGCTGCGCGGCAACCTGTTCGATGCCGCGATCATGAAGACCAGCGTCATCGGCCCCGAATTCCGCGACCGCTACCTGTCCAACCCGAACGATCCCGAGGCGTTCGAAGGCCCGGTGGTGGTGTTCGACGGTCCCGAGGACTATCACCACCGCATCGACGATCCCGCCACCGGCATCACCCCGGACACGCTGCTGGTGATGCGCGGCGCCGGGCCGATCGGCTATCCGGGCGCCGCCGAAGTGGTGAACATGCGCGCGCCGGCCTATCTGATCCGCGAAGGCGTGCATGCGCTGCCGTGCATCGGCGACGGCCGCCAGTCGGGCACCTCGGCCTCGCCGTCGATCCTCAACGCCTCGCCCGAAGCGGCGGCGATGGGCGGCCTGGCGCTGCTCAAGACCGGCGACCGGGTGCGGATCGACCTCAACCGCGGCACCGCCGACGTGCTGATCCCGGCCGAGGAAGTCGCCGAGCGCCGCCGCGTGCTGGCCGAGGCGGGCGGCTATGCCTATCCGGCGTCGCAGACCCCGTGGCAGGCGATCCAGCGTGCCGTGGTCGGCCAGATGAACACCGGCGCGATCCTGGAAGGCGCCGAGCAGTTCCAGCGCATCGCCCAGGCACACGGCGTACCGCGCGACAACCACTGACCTTGCGACCGATGCGGCGGCTGGCTAGCGCCGCCGCATCGGTCCCGAGGAGTTTGCATGTCCGTCTTTACCCATCGCCTCGCCCAGCATCAGGATCTCGAGGCGCTGCGAGCGGTGATGGGCCGGGCGATCGCGCAGCTGCAGCACGGCTTTCTGACGCCGGAGCAGGTCGCGGCCAGCCACCAGGTGATGGGCCTCGACAGCCAGCTGATCGCCGACCAGACCTATTTCCTGATGGAAGACGACGCGGGCACCATTGCCGGCTGCGGCGGCTGGTCGTTCCGCGCGACGCTGTATGGCGGCGATGCCAGCATCGTCGCCCGCGCGCCCCAGAAACTCGATCCGGCACGCGACGCGGCCAAGATCCGCGCAATGTACACCAACCCGGATTTCACCCGCCGCGGCATCGGCAGCCGGGTGCTGGCTCTTTGCGAGGAGGCGGCGCGCGGCGCTGGCTTTCGTCGGGCCGAGATGATGGCGACCATGGCCGGCGTACCGCTGTACGAAGCCTGCGGCTATGTTCAGGTCGAGCCGATCCTATCCGCGCCGATCCAGGGCGTACGGGTCCCGCTGGTGCGGATGGAGAAGCCGCTCTGAGAGACCGCCGCCTCGTGACCATCCCTTAGGCGCGCCGAAACGATACAGTAACCATTTTGAACATACACGCACCGCGCAATTTGAGGAACGAGCCTCAAACACCAAAGATCAAACAAAAATACATCCAGGGTCGAAGCCTGTCGAATTCGGCCATGCGACAGCGGCGCTTCACCGGATGTATTCGTGCAAACTACGTAGCATCATGATTTCATTTCATTATCGGATCTTCGTTCAACTGCCGTTCTATATTGGTACTCGGTTGCCTTTGGCGACGCAGGATCAACAAACGGGGTTTCACGATGAAAACGAAATTGCTGGCGGGTGCGGCCGTGTCCGCCTTGCTGCTCGCCGCGCCGGCCTTTGCGCAGAGCGGGCCGAGCGATCAGGCCGAACTGGTGAAGCTGCTCAAGGCGCAGGCGGAAGAGATCGCCGCACTCCGCGCCCGGCTCGACAAGATCGAAAGCGCGCCGGCAGCAGCGCCCGTGGCCCGCGCCGCCGCTCCCGTGAGCGTACCGCAGGGCGCCCAGGTGAAGCGCGCCGCCACCGCCAATGACGAGGCGATCGCCGATTCCTTCGCGCCGCAGCTCGCCCCCGTGGGCCCCGCCGATCAGAGCGTCGCCCAGGCGCGCGCCGCGGCGAACGCCAACGTCACCACCGAATGGCGCGGCGGCCTGCCGATCTTCCGTTCGGCGGACGGCAAGTTCCTGTTCAAGATGCGCGGCCGTATCATCAACCATGTCAGTTCGACCTTCGGATCGAACTACGACGCCCGCAACATCACGACGACCGGTGCCCGCGCACTGCGTATCGGTATCGAGGGCGCGGTCGGTCCGCACTTCTTCTACCAGTTCGAAAACGACTTTGCGGACAACACCTCCGACGTCGGCACGATGTTCGTCGGCTGGCGCAACGATGTGGGCAAGGTCTCGTACGACGTCCGCTTCGGCAACATGTTCAACGACCGCAGCTTCGAAGGTTCGAGCGGTTCGGACGCGCCGCCGTTCCTGGAACGCAACGTCGTCGCCACCTCGATCATCCCGCAGCGCGGCTTCTACGGCATCGCCCTCATGCCGCGCCTGTTCTGGAAGACCGGCCACGCTTCCGTCACGATCAGCGGCGACGCGGTCGACGCCACCCAGGCGATCAATGACAGCCGCACCGTGCTGGGCCGCGTCCACTGGAACCCGTTCAAGACCGATCGCTCGATCGTCCATGTCGGCCTGTGGGGCTTCGACGAGGCGCTGTCGTCGCGCGGCCCGGGCACGCTGACCCGCAACACCGTGATCGGCGGCCGCTTCAACGGCAACCTGCGCGTGCAGACCGGCACGCTGGTCGGCGGCACCGGCACCACCGGCTATGGCGCGGAACTCGGCGGCTATGTCGGCTCGCTGTGGGTGATGGGCGAAGCGGGCAAGCGCGTCGCACACCTCAACGCCGGTCGCCCGGACTTCGAGAGCAAGGCCTGGAGCCTTTCCACCGGCTTCTTCGTCACCGGCGACCTGCCGCCGTACAATCCGCGCCTCGGCACCTTCGCCCAGCCGCGCGTGCTGCGGCCAGTGTTCGATGGCGGCCCCGGCGCGATCGAAGTGCTCGCCCGCTACGAGAATCTCGAATATTCGGGCATCCCGAACGCGACCAAGGGCGAAGCCGCGACGATCGGCACCAACTGGTATCTGGACAGCATCATGCGCCTGCAGCTGAACCTGATCCACTGGAAGACCAACAACCGCGCCGGCTCGTTCACGGGCAAGGACAGCGGCGAGACGATCAGCGCCGGCTTCGGCATCACCTTCTGATCCGATCGGATGCTGCTGCGCGGCCGTCGCTCCCCCCGGGAGCGGCGGCCGCAAGGCTGTCGGGCGCCCGCTTGCCCTTCCCGCCGCGCCGGCCTACCATCAACGGGTATTCCGGAGTTCTCGACATGGTCCACCGTCACCGCTGAAGCGGCACCTGGCAGCCCGCGGCACGCGCCGCGCCCCTGGACCCTGTTTTCGAGACCATCATGCAACGACTGACCAACAAGACCTGCGTCGTCACCGGCGCAGCCCGCGGCATCGGCCGCGCCATTACCGCGCGCTTTCTGGCGGAGGGCGCCGAGGTAATCCTGACCGACATGGACGGGGATTCCGGCGCCCTCGCCGCCCGCGAACTCGGATGCCGGTTCGCGCCGCTGGACGTTCGCGAGGAAAGCGATTGGGCCCGATTGGCCATGATCGTGCCCGTGGCCGATGTGGTGGTGAACAATGCGGGCGTGACCGGCTTCGAAGCAGGCATGACGCCCCACGATCCCGAGCATGCCACGCTGGAGGATTGGCGCGCGGTGCACCGCGTCAACCTCGACGGCACGTTCCTCGGCTGCCGGTATGCCATCGGCGCGATGAAGGCGGCGGGCACGGGCTCGATCATCAACATCGCCTCCCGCTCGGGCATGGTGGGCATCCCGGGCGCGGCCGCCTACGCCTCTTCGAAGGCGGCGATCCGCAACCACAGCAAGACGGTGGCGCTCTACTGCGCGCAGCAGGGCTGGAAGATCCGCTGCAACAGCATCCACCCCGCCGCGATCCTAACCCCGATGTGGGAGCCGATGCTGGGTAGCGGCCCCGATCGGGCGGCGCGGATGGAAGCGCTCGTCGCAGACACCCCGCTCCGGCGCTTCGGGTTGCCGGAGGAAGTCGCCGCCGTCGCTGCGATGCTCGCTTCGGACGAGGCGGCCTATATCACCGGCGCCGAACTGCAGGTGGACGGCGGATTGCTCGCCGGATCGGCGGCATCGCCCGGCTGAGGCTTGCTACCGCCCCCACAATCGGCGATCCCCTGCCGAGGCCGCATCCGCGGCAGGGGAGATGCACCGCATGAAGACGCCGCCGTTCTCGCTGGTAGATGTGTTCCATGACGGCCCGTTCACCGGCAATCCGCTGGCGGTGGTCCATGGCGGCGGCGATCTCGACACGGCGACGATGCAGGCGATCACCCGCTGGTTCAACCTGAGCGAGACGGTGTTCCTGCTGCCGCCCAGCGTGGAAGGCGCGGACTATCACGCGCGCATCTTCACGCTGGACCGCGAGTTGCCCTTTGCCGGCCATCCGACGATTGGCGCCTGCCATGCCTGGCTGGCCGCAGGCGGCGTGCCCGCCGCGCCGGACCGGATCGTCCAGCAATGCGGGGCGGGGCTGATCCCGATCCGCCGCGACGCCGATCGGCTCGCCTTCGCCGCGCCGCCGCTGCTGCGCAGCGGGCCCGTTGACGGCGACACGCGGGCGAAGCTGGCGCAGGCGCTGCGGATCGATCCCGCCGCGATCGTCGATGCCGCCTGGGCGGACAACGGTCCGGGCTGGATCGCAGTGCTGCTCGATTCTGCCGAGGCGGTGCTGGCGGTGGAACCGGTGCGCCACGCGGACGCGCGGATCGAGATCGGCCTGATCGGCGCGCACCCGGCGGGCGGGCCCGTCGACTGGGAGATCCGCACGATCTTCAGCGGGGCGTTCGGCGCGGTGATCGAGGATCCGGTGACCGGCAGCTTCAACGCCTCGGCAGCGCAGTGGCTCTACGACAGCGGCCGCGTGACCGGCGGTTATGTCGCTGCGCAGGGCACCCGGCTCGATCGGCGTGGCCGCATCTTCGTCGACTATGACGCGGGCGGCCAGGCCTGGATCGGCGGCCGCAGCATGACCATCGCCGAGGGCAGTTTGCCCGGCCTCAGCGCCCTCGCCTGACCAGCCGCGCGACCAGGGTCGTCGCGGTCACCTGGCCGGTGACGCTGGCGGTGGTGATGAACATGTCCGGGATCGCCGACACCGCGATGTAGAGCGGGATCATCGCCAGCGGCGCGCCGAGGATCTGCATGCCCGGCGCGTCGCAGGCATAGAGGATCGCCGCGCCCGGCAGCCCCGGCGTGGCGATGCCCGCGATGACGGCGGAAAGGCCCGCCAGCACCCACTGCACGGGCGAGGCCTGCACGCCCGCCGCATGCGCCGCCAGGAACACCTCGATCACCGTCACGCCGGTCGTCGCCAGCCGGAAGGTGGAGATGGCGAGCGGCAGCGTCGTCCCCGCCACTTCCTGCGGCAGCTTCAGGCCGTTCAGCGCGACCTCCATCGAGACCGGCGCGGTCGCCATCGACGAGCAGGTGCCCGCCGCCGTCGCCTGTGCGGGCAGGATGCCGCGGGCGAAGCGTCCCAGCGGCATCGCGCGCAGGCCGAACACCAGCAGATAGCACATGCCGATCGCCATCAGGCAGAACAGGATCTCCGCCGCGACGTCGCGCGCGAGCACGCCGGCGACACTCGCGCCCGCCGCCTTGCCCGCGCCCATCGCCAGCACGAAGATACCGATCGGCGCGGCCAGCAGGATCCAGTCGACGATGCGCGTCATCGCCTTGGCGAGTTCGTCGATCACTGCCGTCAGCCCGGTGCCGCCGGTCCGCGCCAGTGCCACGCCCAGCAGCACCGCGAACACCACCAGCGGCAGCATCTGCCCGCCGGCCGCCGCCGCGATCGGATTTTCGGGAAGGATGGCGAGGATCTGCTCGGACGCACTGGGCACGTGCGGCACCGCCGGCGGGCCGGCGGTCAGCAGGCCGGCGAGCGGATCGGGCCCCAGCGGGAAGAGCCACAGCACGATCTCCAGCGCGCCCCAGGCGAGCAGCGCCGCCAGTACCAGCATCGGCAGGAACACGGCGAAGCTCGTCGCGAGCAGCCGCCCGCCCTCGCCGTGGCGCACGGCATTGACCACCCCGCTGACCACCAGCGCGAACACCAGCGGCACCAGCGTCATGGTCAGCGCGCGGATCCAGAAGGCGCCGATGGGCGCGAGCAGGTCGATCCACGGCACCAGAAACGCGCCCGCCGGCCAGCGCGCGGAAAAACCCAGCGCCACCCCTGCCAGCAATGCGCCGATCACCAGCGCCGTCTTCGCCATCACCTGTCCTTTTCGCCCGTCCGGCGCGGCTGATGGCGGCTGGACCGCGCCGGCGCCAGACCCTTTTTGTTCAGCGCGGCTCCGGCAATCCCGGTTTGGAGCGGGTGACCATGTCCGCCAGCGCCGCCACCCCGCCGACGACGACATGCGCCGCCAGCATCAGCGTGGCGACGAACAGCACCGCCCCCGCCAGCCCCGCCGAATCGCCGAGCAGGGCGACGATCAGGGGTGCGAGCAGCGCCTCGCGCGCAGGCACGAAGGGCAGCCGCGAAAGCATCATCCGCAGCGTACCCACCAGGAACAGCGCCGCCGCGGGCACCACGGGCAGCAGCAGCTTCCACAGCAGCGCGGTAAGCACCAGGCTCAGCAGGATGCGCACGGTATGGATGCCGAGCGTCTCGGCGATCAGGCGCGGCGGGAGTGCGAACACCACCCGGCGCAAGAAGAAGATGGCGAGCGACGACAGGACGATCGTTCCGGTCGAGATCAGCAGCGTGGTGAACAACGTGCCCTTGGCGAGCCCCTGCACGATCGGCGCGTTCAGCACCATCATCGCCAGCGTCACGAGATTGCCGGCCAGGGCGGAGGTGACGGCAACGTCGCGCAAGGTCTCGAACGGCCGCCCTTCCGGACCCAGCTTCCGCCGCGCCCAGACATAGAGCTGCGCATCGCCCGAATAGCCGAGCACCACTTCGTTCGCCGCCTGCTTGCGCAGCAGCGCCGGAAATGCGCCGATCCCGATGCCCCAGATCCGGCGCAGGATCAGCCAGTCCATCACGGGGCCCAGCACATAGGTGGCGACGAAGCAGAGCCAGAAGATGGGGTTGCGCGGCGTGCGGGTGAGCACGGTGAAGTCCAGCCCGTCCAGCTGCCAGAACACGGCAACGAGAATTGCCGCAGAAAAGGCGAGCCCGACGACCGCAAGGATCCGCTCGCGCGTGGTGGCGGACAGCGACGCATAGGCATCGCGCACCGCCCGTATCGGAGACTTCATGCGGACGCCTCTTGCTCCAGCCGCAGCGGCGGAACGCTGGTGCGGCCGGCCGCAGCCGCCTCGAACAGCGCCAGATAGGCCTGTGCGGAGCGTTCGATGGTGAAGCGCTGGAGCGACTCGAGCAGCGCGGTGCGTTCCGGCGGCGTCGTCGGCGCCGTCCGGATCGCGTCCGCCAGCAGGGTTTCGTTCTGGGGCACGATGGTGCCGAAACGCCCCTGGCCCAGCAGGCTGCGCAAGCCGGCGCCGCAATCGGTCGACACCACGGCCAGCCCGGCCGCGAGCGCCTCGATCACCACCGCCGGCACGCCCTCGTACCGCGACGACATCAACAGCACGTCGAACTCCCCCAGCCGCGCCGGCGCGTCGGCGACATGGCCGGCGAAGTGCACCCGGTCGGCAATTCCAAGCGTGGCCGCGAGCGCTTCCAGCGCCGCGCGCTCCGCCCCGTCACCGAAAATCGTCAGCGTCTCGCCGGGCTGTACCGCGCGGGCGAAGGCGCGCAGCATCAGCGCGAAGTGCTTCTGCGCCACCAGCCGCCCGATCGCGACGAAGCGCCGAGGGCCGCCCGGCCGGGGTCCGCGATCGGGCAGCAGCTGCTCGGCGGAGATCGCCGGGTCGTGCACCACATGGCCGCGGCGCGCCATGGCGGGCGGCAATTCCGGCACCATCGATTCGTCCATCACCACCCAGCTGTGCGCGCACCGTGCCTGGATGTGCAGCCACGTCCGCCAGAAGAAGCGGCCGACCGGGTTGAGATCGCGGCGCGCGAGATCGTTGCTTACCTTGACGACGACCGGCGGGCAGTTGCGCCCGAGCAGCAGGGTCATCGCCACGGCGACGATGGTGTAGGTGGAACCGGCAACGAACAGGATGTCGGGGCGCAGCCGCCGGATCGCGGCGGGCAGCCGCAGGATCATCCAGAGGGTTTCCCAGGAAGCCTGGCTGACGCGGGGCTGGCGGGGCAGGTCATAGGCAATGTCGGCGAACTCGTCGCGCATCGCGCCGTCTTCGCGGCCAAGGAACAAGGGGGCGTCCACGCCTTCCGCCCGCCAGTGCCGCACCAGACGCAAGGCCACGCGCTCCACTCCGCCCGGCGCGAAGCTGTGCAGGAACGTCAGAACGCGGAGGCCCCCGCTACTATCCTTTGGCGACAATCGCGCTTCCCCTACCCCGTGCGACCCTTGCGCCGCCTACGTGCCTGCATCCCTTCGAGGCGACCACCATGGCGCACCGCGCATGCCCGAAAGGTGGGCGCGCTAGCACAAAAATCAACGCCGGAGATACACAATAGGCGGGTGCGGCGGCGGGCCTCGTTTCCCGGAAATGCGCACTCGCTCGACCGCAATGCGAGCATTTCGACCGAGCCGAATCGCGGAAGCCAACGGCGGCTCCGGCCCAGCCACTCGGCCCGCAGACAACAAAAAACCCCGCCAAGCCGTGGGGCTGGCGGGGTCTTTGATGGTGGGCGCGGCAAGGATTGAACTTGCGACCCCTGCGATGTCAACACAGTGCTCTACCACTGAGCTACGCGCCCGAAACTCGGGAAGCGCGCCTCTAGCGGGGGTCCGCCCCCCGCGCAAGCGCTAATTTCAGTTCAGCCCCACATTCTCCGATTCGAACATCCGGTCCACCTCCAGCACCAGGTCACGCAGGTGGAACGGCTTGGAAAGCACGCGCGCCTGCGGCACCTGCTTGCCGGCGCGCAGCGTCACCGCGGCGAAGCCGGTGATGAACATCACCCGCATTTCCGGCGCGATCTCGGCCGCGCGCTGGGCAAGTTCGATCCCGTCCATCTCGGGCATCACGATGTCGGTGAGCAGCAGGTCGAATCGTTCGGTCTCGAGCAGCGGCACCGCCGCCGTCCCGCGGTCGACAGCGCTGACCGCATAGCCCGAGCGCTCCAGCGCACGGGTGAGGTATTCGCGCATCACGCGGTCGTCCTCGGCCAGCAGAATCCGGATCATCTTCACCCCATCGGTACCAACCGCTGGTTCCTTATGAGCGAAGACCTTAAGATTTTCCAGCCGAAGCCGCCCCATGCGTTGCCCGGTCGGCCGCCGCGGCCTAGGCTGCCCCCGTGACTCGCGCCGCCAGCTTCGATCGCTACGGGCCGGTACCGCCGGAAAGCCCCGTGGTGCTCTCCGTGCCCCATGGCGGGCGCGACTATCCGGACGCGCTGCTCGCCGCGCTGCGGGTCCCCGCCGTCGCCCTGCGGGCGCTGGAGGATCGCCACGCCGATTCGCTGGCGCTCGCCGCGCGACGCGAGGAGACGCTGTTCGTCGCCACCCGCGCCCGCGCCTGGATCGACCTCAACCGCGCCGAACATGAACGCGATCCCCAGATCGACGAAGGCGCAAACCTGCTTGGCCGGCCGCTCTCCACCAAGGTGCGCAGCGGCCTGGGGCTGGTGCCACGGCGGGTCGGCACGCTGGGCCAGCTGTGGCGGGGTCGCTTCGCCGGCGAGGATGTGACGGCGCGCATCCTTGCCGATCATCGCCCCTATCATCTGGCGCTGGGCGAAGCGCTGGCAGCGGCACGGGCCCGGTTCGGCATCGCGGTGCTGCTCGACGTGCATTCGATGCCCCCGCTGGGGGCGCCGGAAAGCGCGCCACGGCTGGTAATCGGCGATCGCTTCGGCCGCTCGGCCGCCGCACGGTTCGGTGCGCGGGTAGAGGGCGTGGCCCGGCGCCACGGCGTCGCCATCGCATCGAACGCGCCCTATGCCGGTGGGCACATCCTCGAACGGCACGGCGATCCCCGCCGCGGCGTGCATGCCCTGCAGCTGGAATTCGATCGATCGCTCTATCTGGATGCGGCGCTGGACGAACTCGGTGCGGGCGCGGCGACCATGACGGCGCTGCTCCGCGCGACCATCGACGCCCTGGCCGACGAGGCCCTGCCCGACGCGCTGGCGGCGGAATGAACCGCACATAAAAAACCACCTCGTGGTTACCCACGAGGTGGCCAAGGTTCAGGGAGGAGACACGCCCGAAGGCGCGTCGCACGGCATCGCGAAAGGGGGGACACGAGCCGTACCTAAAAGATATAGAGGGCGGGCGACCGAGTTCAAGGCAACTCATCGCAGAAGTTCATCGATTGAACGGCGAGGCGCTATTTTTCGGGGAAAGCGCGGTCGTGGCGGCGCGGAAGGCGGCTTCGCCAGACAGAGGGGCCAGACAGAGGGGCCAGACAGAGGGGCCAGACAGAAGGGGCCAGACAGAAGGGGGAGCAGCACCGCCGCTCCCCCGGGTCGTGTTCGATCAGCCGACCAGCTGGACTTCGGGCTGCCAGCCCGAACGCATCTGGCGGGCGAACAGCTCGCGCATCTGCGCCAGCGAGAAAAGGTGGGCGTAGATCAGCGGCAGCATGCCGTTCTGGACGATCTTGCGCAGCTGGTCGCCGCGCATCTCGTTCAGCTTGTTCTCGTCGACCATCATGAAGCCGCGATAGACGAAGGGCTGTGCCGCGCCGTCCGGCTGGATCGAGACTTCGCCGTCGATCAGCAGGTTCATGTCCTTCAGCTCGCGCATGAACTGGCTGGTGCGGGCACCGGCGGTCTCGAACTGCTCGTTGAACTGCAGGATGTTCTTGGTGACTTCGCTCGGCTCGCCATTCTCGAACAGGGCCTCGCCCTCCTCGAACTTGCCGATCACGTCCGAGGTCGGATCGAAGCAGAGCGACAGCTCGTCACTCTCCGGGCGCAGGCGGGCGAGCAGGAACGGATAGCGGCGGATATAGGCCGGCACGTAGAAGTTCGGATCGACCAGCTTGCCTTCGGCGTCGAAGAAGGTGTTCACGCCCTCGTTCAGGCCCATCAGCGCCAGCGGCACGGGATCGTCACCGACCGAAAAGACGATCGGCATGAAGCGCTGCACCAGCGGGAATTCCTCGACGGTGACCGGCACGGCGTGCTGGTTGGCAAGGAAAGCCGCGCGATCGGTCGAACGCGTACGGAAATCGGCATGGACCTGGCTCGAAAGCGGCTCGAGCTGATTGTAGAACAAGGGAAGCGACTGCTGCGGCGCGCTGGCCATGAGGATCTCCTGAGAACTTTTTTCGTCGAAAGGCGTTTCAACCGGCCCGCGGTCTATTTGCTGAACGTTTCAGGCGCAAGCGCGACCAGCTTTCCCGGATTGAGAATCAGCTTCGGATCGAGCGCCTTCTTGATCGCGCGCAGCGCGGCCATGCGCGCCGGCGAGGAAAGTCGCGCAAGTTCGTCGCGCTTCATCTGGCCGATGCCGTGCTCGGCGGAGATCGATCCGCCCGCCGCCACCACCATGTCGTGCACCATGCGGGTGATATGCGGCGCGTCCTCCGCATACCAGCGCTCGCGATCGACGCCCCTTGGCGCGCGAACGTGGAAATGGACGTTCCCGTCGCCGAGATGGCCATAGGCGATCGCGTGCGTGCCGGGGAAGCGCGCCTCGGCCGCAGCGCCGCCTTCCACCATGAAGCGCGGCATGTCTTCCACCGGCACCGAAATGTCGTGCTGCACCGCAGGCCCGGCCGAACGCTCGGCCTCCGAAATCGAATGGCGGATGCGCCAGAAGGCTTCCGCCTGCGCCTCGCTGGCGGCGATCACCGCATCCCCGGCGAGCCCCGCCTCGAAAGCGCCGGCCAGCATCCGCTCGAGCACCGTTATGGGCGCCTCCGCGGCCGCGTCGCTCGTCACCGCCTCGATCAGCACGTGCCAGCGATGGCTGCCGGCCAGCGGCAGGCGCGTGCCCGGCACATGCTCCAGCACCAGCGCCACCGTGTCGTCCGGCATGATCTCGAAGCTCTCGACCATGTCGGTCGCCGCCTGCAATCGGCGCAGCAGCGAGAGCGCCTGGGCCGGGCTCTCGACGCCGACCCAGGCCACCGCCCGCGCCGCTGCCGCCGGCACCAGCCGCAGCGTGGCCGCGGTGACGATGCCCAGCGTGCCCTCCGCGCCGATCAGCAGCTGGTTGAGGTCATAGCCGCGATTGTCCTTTTTCAGCGCCGACAGCCCGTCATGCACCGATCCGTCGGGCAGCACCGCCTCGACGCCCGCGATCAGCGCGCGCATCGTACCGAAGCGGAGCACCTGCACGCCCCCCGCATTGGTGGAGACCAGCCCGCCGATCGTGGCACTGCCCCGCGCGCCCAGGTCGAGCGGGAAGCGCCGTCCCGCCGCCTCGGCGGCATCGCGGAAGGTGCCGAGGATCACTCCGGCCTCCGCCACCGCGAGGTTGGCCGCCGCATCCATCGCCCGTATCCGCTGCAGCCGGCGGGTGGAGAGAAGCAAGGCCGACCCGTCCGCGGGCGGGATGGCGCCCCCGACCATGCCGGTATTCCCGCCCTGCGGCACCAGCGCGACGCCCAGATCATTGGCGAGCGCGACCAGCGCGCTGACTTCCTCCGTCGATCCCGGCGACAGCATCGCCGGCGCCGTGCCGTGGTAGCGGCGGCGCCAGTCGGTCAGCCAGGGCGCGATGTCCTGCGGATCGGTCGTGACTGCCTTGGGGCCGAAGCGCTCGGCGGCAAAGGCGGTGATACGCTGCTGCTCGGGTGTCATGATGCTTGCGCACTAGCATGGCGTGCGGCAGTTCATCCACCGTTCAAGCGATGTTCCTACGATCCGATCCCACCATGCCGAATCTGCCGATCGCCGCCGCCGGCCTGGCGCTGATGTTCGTCGCCCCCGCGGCGCGACCGGCGCTGCCCGCGGAAATCGCGCTTGGTTCGGCCGTCCAGCAACATGTGACCATCCATGTGCCGCGCATGACCGTGACGACGACCACCATCGTCGTGCGCGAGGCGCCCTCGGTGGTGGAACGGCGTGCGAAGAACTGCGTCGCGGTCGATCGCATCCAGGGCTTCACCGTCAACGCCGCGGACAGCGTCGACCTGATCCTGGAGGACGGATCGCTGCTCCGCGCCAAGCTGGGCGCCGAATGCCCGGCGCTCGGCTTCTATTCGGGCGCCTATCTGAAGCCGACCAAGGACAGCAAGTTCTGCGCCGGCCGCGATGCCCTCCGATCGCGTTCGGGCCGAACTTGTCCCGTTCAGGCGTTCAAGAACCTGGTTCGCGCACGGTGAAGCTTGACTTTTGCGGCTGAATCCGCAAGCGCGATGCCTTCTGTTAAGGTGCAAATCAACGCGCCCATTATCCGGACAATTGCATGAGCTTTGCCGATCTCGGCCTTTCTGACGAACTCCTCCGCGCGGTGACCGACGCCGGCTATACCGAGCCGACTCCGATCCAGCGCCAGGCGATCCCATCGGTTCTGATGGGGAAGGACCTCATCGGCATCGCCCAGACGGGCACCGGCAAGACCGCCGCCTTCGTGCTGCCGATGATCGACGTGCTCGGCGAAGGGCGCACCCGCGCGCTGATGCCGCGCTCGCTGATCCTCGAGCCCACGCGCGAGCTGGCGGCGCAGGTCGCGGAGAATTTCGAGAAATACGGCCTCAACCACAAGCTCTCGATGGCGCTGCTGATCGGCGGCGTGCAGATGGGCGACCAGGTCAAGGCACTGGAAAAGGGCGTCGACGTCCTGATCGCCACGCCGGGCCGGCTGATGGACCTCTATGGCCGCGGCAAGATCCTGCTCACCGGCTGCAGCCTGCTGGTGATCGACGAGGCGGACCGGATGCTCGACATGGGGTTCATCCCCGACATCGAGGAAATCTGCACCAAGCTGCCCAAGGTGCGCCAGACGCTGCTCTTCTCGGCGACGATGCCGCCGCCGATCAAGAAGCTGGCGGACCGCTTCCTCACCGATCCCAAGACGATCGAAGTGGCGCGCCCCGCCACCGCGAACATCAACATCACCCAGCGCATCGTCCAGGTGCCGGCCACCGCGCATGTGAAGCGCGACGTGCTGCGCCGCCTGCTGCAGCAGGACGAGGTCTCCAACGCGATCATCTTCTGCAACCGCAAGACGACGGTGCGCGACCTCAACAAGAGCCTGAAGAAGCACGGCTTCCGCTCGGCCGAGATTCACGGCGACATGGACCAGTCCGCCCGCATCGCCGAGCTGGACCGGTTCAAGAACGGCGACGTGAACATCCTCGTCGCCTCGGACGTCGCGGCGCGCGGCATCGACGTGAAGGGCGTGAGCCACGTCTTCAACTTCGACGCGCCCTGGCATCCGGACGATTATGTCCACCGCATCGGCCGCACCGGCCGCGGCGGCGCCACCGGCATCGCTTATACGCTGGTGACGCCCGAGGATGCCGAGAACATCGTCGAGATCGAGAAGCTGACCGGTCACAAGATCGAGCGCGTGCCGAGCCCGGTCGCGTCGTCGGACGATGCAGATGCCCCGGCGCCCAAGCGCGAGCGTGGCAAGAAGCGCGAACCCAAGAAGGCGGAGCCGCGCCGCGAGGACGTCGCCGCCGAGGCACCGGCCAAGCCCCGGTCCCGCCGCGCCGCAGCACCGCGCGAGGAGGCCCCTGCAGCGCCCGCACCTCGCGAGGAGAGCCGCGCTCGTCCCCCGCGCGACGACCGCCCCACCCGCAACGAGCGTCCGGTGCGCGACGAGCGCCCCGTGCGCGACGAACGTCCGCTCCGCGACGACCGCCGCCGCCGCCGCGACCAGGACGACGGCCCGGACGAAGGCTGGAACGGTCCGATCCCCGACTTCCTCAACTACACGATCGACGCCTGAGCCGGCGGCGCGGAGACGCGCCGTCGCGTCGGCCTGCCAGCGTCCGCAGCCTTCAGCGCAACATCGGCTGCGCGCGCCCGTAGGTGCCTTAGCTTCCCCGATCGCCCAGCCACTGGTTGCGCGAACGGGGCCGGCAGCTAGTTTTTTGCGTCTGCAGCCCAGCGCACCATGAAGGAAGGCTGGTCTCTCGCAGCGGGAGATAAGGTTTGTCGCGCTTCCGGTTTCTCGTGCCCTTTCTCCTTGCGGTCGGCATGGCAAGCGTGGCCCATGGACAGCGCAGCGGGCCCGATGCCGCCCTGGCGCAATCGGCCCTTCCCAGGAACGAGCGAGCGGGCATCTGGCAACCCGGCACGGATGGAGAGCAGATTCCGCTCTGGCCGGCAGGCACGCCGCTCGCCAAGCCCGATACCGGCGATCGCCCCGAAGGCACCGGGAACGGCACAGGCCTGGTCGGCGGCCGCACATGGCATTGGGCAAGCTATGTCACCCGCCCGACCATGACCCTATATCGGCCGAAGGGGCGCAACCCGGGCACTGCCATGCTGGTCCTGCCGGGCGGCGGGTTCGAAGTCCTTGCGATGGATCTGGAAGGCACCGAAATCTGCGACTGGGCGGTGCAGCAGGGCATGACCTGCGCCGTTCTGAAATACCGGGTGCCGCAGAAGTGGCCGATCAGGCATGGCAAGCAACAGCGACCGAAGATGCTTCTGGCCTTGGAAGACGCCCAGCGTGCCATGGGCCTGTTGCGGGAACAGGCTGCGTCCTACGGGGTCGACCCGCACAAGATCGGCGTGATCGGCTTTTCGGCGGGGGCTTATCTCGCAGCGAACATGAGCAACACCGAAGCGCGCACCTACCCGCTTGCGGATGCGGCGGACCGCCAATCGCCCCTGCCCGATTTCGCGATCGTCGCCTATACTGCGCGCATGCTGGACGACAGCAAGGGCAGGAACAGTCTCGAGCTCAAGCCATGGGTTACCATCAGCCCCAAGGCACCGCCGACGATGATCCTGCATGCCATGAACGACCCGATGGACCCGATCCGCCAGCCAATTGCTTATGCCCTGGCGCTCAGCGACGCCGGCGTACCGGTCGACATGCGGCTTTATGCCAAGGGAGGCCATGCGTTCGGGATGCGGCCGACGGCCGATCCGATCTCCCGCGAATGGCCCGGTGCGGTTGCGCAGTGGCTGCGCAACATCGGCATGCTCTGACTCGGGCGAGATGGTGGGGGGCACCGGCGGAGTTCAAGCTGCGGATAGCCCAGCGAGGACCTGGTCCCCGCCCAGCCCGCACCAGTGCGCCGCTGCACCCGCGCACCGGACAGTGCTCGCCCTGCCCGATCAAGCCGGCTCGGCCGCCTTTTGCGCTTCCGCAACCAGCGCGTCATCCATCGCCCAGGCGCGCTGATAGGCCGCGCGGCTCTGTACCCGTTCGATATAGGCCGCGAACGAGTCGCGCTTCGGCAGCATGCCGAACATCGTCGTCCATCCGATCTGCGAACCCAGATAGACGTCGGCGGCGGTGAAGCGGTCGCCGGTCGCATAGGGACGCGACGACAGCAGTCCGTCGAGCACGTCCACCACGAGGTCGAAATTGCCATAGCCGAACATGCGCGACTGATCGCCCGAATCGAACTTGGCGTAATTGTTGGTCGTCGCCTGCTCCACCGGCCCGGCCGCGTAGAACAGCCAGCGATAATAGTCTGCGCGCTCCTCCGGCAGCGGCGCGAGGCCTGCCTCCGGAAACGCCTCCGCCAGATAGGCGCAGATCGCGGCACATTCGGTGACGACCTTGCCGCCATGGACGATGGCCGGCACCTTCCCCATCGGGTTGATCGCGCGATATGCCTCCCCCTTCATCGTCGAGGCATAGTCGAGCACTTCGACGCTGTACGTCGCGCCCACCTCCTCGAGCATCCACCGCGCGATGCGGCCGCGCGATTGCGGGTTGGTGTAGAGAATCAGTTGGTCCGTCATGGCCCCGTACCCCTGTTGCCCCCGACTCGAACGGCCGAGAACAAGAGGGGAACACGGATCATGCGCCGGGTCAACCGGTCAAAGACCGGCGAAGGTCTTGAGCAATCGATCCCATGCGCGATCGGCCTGTGCCGCATTGTAGACGCGGCTGTCCGGCGGGCACCAGCCGTGCATCGCACCGGCATAGACTTCGATCTCGGCGGGGACCTTGGCGGCCCCGAAGGCCGAGCGCAGCGCGTTCTTGTCGTCCGGTGCACGCGCGTCGTCATTCTCGGCGATGGCGACCAGGTAGCGGCCCTGCAACTGCGGCACCAGCTTGTGCGGGCTGTCCGCCGCATCAGTCACCAGCCCCGCACCATGGAAGCTGCCGCCGGCGCGTACCCGCCCCGGGAGCGCGGCGGCGGTGCGGAAGACGAAGGGGCCGCCCATGCAATAGCCGGTGCTGCCCATGCCGCGCTTGCGATCCACCTCGGGCTGGGCATCGAGGAAGGCGGCGAAGCTCCCGGCGTCGGCGGTGATCGCCGCCGGGGTCAGCGGATCGCGCCAGGGCATGATCATCGCGCGAACCTCGGGCTGGTCGAACGACTGGCCCGGTTTCAGGAACGGCGCCTTGGTCGATCGGTAGAACTGGTTCACCGTCAGCACCGCATAGCCCGATTGCGCCAGCCGATCGGCCATCTGCCGGAAGGCCGGGCGCAGGCCCATGATGTCCGGCCATACCAGCACCGCCGGGTGCTTGCCGCTGGCCGGTGCGACGAAATAGGCATCGGCCGTGCCGTCGGCAGTTTTGATGGTGACGTCGCGGCCCTGCACCGTCGCGGCGTTGGCAGGGCTCGGCAGGATCGCCATGAAGCCGGACGCGGCGGCGGCGGCGGTAAAGCCGCGGCGGGTGAGACCGCCCATCGCCCGGTTGTTCTCGGCTGCGGTATGTTCGTCACACATGGCTATGCTCCTCGTCGGGGTTGTCGCCCTCGACAGGTTCTATTGCAGCACGCTGCTCGGGCAAGGTGCCCTGAGTGCCACCGCCCCGATCGCACATTTCTAAAACGCTTGCTGCAATCCCGTGAGCTACATCGAATTTTAGGTGCTTCTTCATCTCCACGAATATGCGTAGATGTCTACACATCGCTACCAGGGCTGATGAGCGCCGGCGGGAGTTTCGTGGACCGGGGGAAAGCGAAAACTCTATCTGCTCTGACATGTACGCGAAAACGCAACATGTCAGCCTGGCCCGGAGCGATCATTGGGTCGCACGCCGCTTGATCCAGGGGGGGCCTCACACTTTGCAATTGCAAGGGGGAGGGCAATTATATGGATTGAGCGGCGCCCTTTGCTGCAGATCGGATTAGCAGAACGGGCCCCGGCGCTGGTTGCGCCGAGGCCCGCTCGTTTACGCCCGGGAAGGCGATCTCAATGCTTGAACAGGCTTTCCGCCGTGTGCTCGACCGGCGCGGCTTCCTGCGGCTCGGGCACATGGCTTGCGGCATAGCGCTCGGCGCGAAGCTGCTCGATCAGCGCTTCGCGGTCGCCCTCGAGACGGGTATCGGTCGGCGCCTCGATGCCGGCGGCCTTGGCGGCCTTCGCCACCAGCGCGTCCAGCTCGCGCTGCGAGCACAGGCCCAGCGTCACCGGATCCTTCGGCACGATGTTGCCGATGTTCCAGTGGGTACGGTCGCGGATCGCGGCGATGGTGGTGCGGGTGGTGCCGATCAGCTTGCCGATCGCGCCGTCGGACACTTCCGGATGGTGGCGCAGGATCCAGGCAATGCCGTCCGGCTTGTCCTGCCGCTTCGAGACCGGCGTGTAGCGCGGCCCCTTGGTGCGGCGGACCTGCTCGGGGCCCTTCTGCATCTTGAGGACGTAGTTGGGGTTCGCCTGCCCCTTCTCGATCTCGTCCATCGTCAGTTCGTGCGCGCGCACCGGATCGCGGCCGGTGAGCTTGGTCGCGGCGGTATCGTCGGCGATCGCCTGGACTTCCAGGATGTGGAGCCCGCAGAACTCGGCAATCTGCTCGAACGACAGCGACGTATTGTCGACCAGCCAGGAAGCGGTCGCGTGCGGCATCAGCGGCTGGGCCACGGTGGATCTCCGGAACTTGAAACAATAAGGGCCGCCCATCACGGGCGGCCACACATGGTCTTGATGTAGGGGAGCTTGCCCGTGGGAGCAAGCGTTTCCGCGATTCAGGCGGCCGCCTTCTCGCATCCGATCGGCACCAGCGCGGTCAGGAACTGTCGCGCGCTCGCTTCCCAGGTGAAGCTGCGGCCATAGGCGGCGCAGGCGGCGCGATCGAGCGCCAGGGCCTTGTCGATCGCGGCGCCCAGATCCTCGTCCATCGCGCCGCTCTCCGGCGTCAGCACGTCGATCGGCCCGGTGACCGGATAGGCGGCAACCGGGGTCCCGCAGGCCAGCGCCTCGATCATCACCAGCCCGAACGTATCGGTACGGCTGGGAAAGACGAACACGTCCGCGCTTGCATAGGCGCTGGCGAGATCGGCCCCGAACTGCGCGCCGAGGAATACCGTGTCCGGATATTTGGCCTCCAGCATCGCCCGCGCCGGACCGTCGCCCACCACCACCTTGGTGCCCGGCCGGTCGACGCGGAGGAACGCCTCGAGATTCTTCTCCACCGCCACCCGGCCGACATAGAGCATCACCGGCCCGGCCAGCCCCAGCATCTGCGGGTGCGGCGGCAGGCCGGGGTGGAAATGCGCGAGATCGACGCCGCGGCCCCAGTGGCGCACCTGCGGCAGGCCGTGATCGACCAGCGACTGGCGGATCGACGCGGTCGAGGCGAGGATCGTCGCGCTCGGCGTGTGGAACCAGCGGATATAGCGCCAGATCCATTCCGCCGGCACGCCGGAACGGGCCGAGACATAGTCCGGGAACTGGGTGTGATAGGCGGTGGTGAACGGCCGCTTCTGGCGCAGGCACCAGCGCCGCGCCGCCACGCACAGCGGGCCTTCGGTGGCGAGGTGGATCGCATTGGGGGCGAATTCCTCGAGCATGGCGCCGACTGCCGCCACGCTGGTGATCGCCAGCCGGATCTCCGGATAGGTCGGGCAGGGCAGCGAATAGAATTTGTCGGGCGAGACGACCAGCACCTGGTGGCCCTGGCTCTCCAGCACCCGCCGCACCGACTGGAGCGTGCGGACGACGCCGTTGACCTGGGGCTCCCAGGCATCGGTCACGATCGCGATACGCACGGCCTCGGTCCCCCCTGCCGCCGTCACGCCGCCGCCAGTCTGACCTCGGACTCCGGCGGCGACTCGCGCGCTGCCATCTCGTCGGCCCAGTGGAGAATTTCCATGGACCCGTCGTAATGCTCCACCAGCGCGGTGCAACCCTCTACCCAATCGCCGTCGTTATAATATGCGACACCGTCGATCGCGCGGATCTCCGCCTTGTGAATATGTCCGGCGATCACGCCGTCGACACCACGGGCGCCGGCTTCGCGCGCGACGATTTCCTCGAACTTGGAGATGAAGGACACCGCGTTCTTGACCTTCTGCTTGGCGTATTTGCTCAGCGACCAATAGGGCAGCCCCATCCAGCGGCGCACCCGGTTCAGCCAGCGGTTGAGCGTCATCATCATCTCGTAGGCGGCGTCGCCGAGATGGGCGAGCCAGCGGTGGGACATGGTGATCGCGTCGAACTCGTCGCCGTGCAGCACCAGCAGGCGGCGCCCGTCGGCGGTGGTGTGGATGGCCTGCCGCTTGATCTTCACGCCGCCGAAATCGAGCCCGGTGAACTGGCGGAACATCTCGTCATGATTACCGGGAATATAGACGATCTCGGTACCGCGCTTCGCCCGCTTGAGCACGCGCCAGACGATGTCGTTGTGCGTCGCCGGCCAGTAAAGGCGCTTCTTCATCGCCCAGCCGTCGATGATGTCGCCCACAAGATACATGGTGTCGCTGTCGACATGGTCGAGAAAGTCGATCAGCATCTCGGCATTGCAGCCGCGAGTACCGAGATGGACGTCGGAGATCCAGATTGCGCGGTACTGGCGCCGTTCGCCGATCGGTCGCTCCGGAATGGTGGGGGTGGTCGCGTGAAAGTCCGCGAGACCCGCGACATCAAACGAAAGCCTGGTGATCGTGGCCATGCCCAAGTTCCCGTGCAGCTTGCCCATGCAGAGACTCGCCTATGGCGCCACTTTGTTACAAATCGAATCCCTCGGATTTCACGGGACTGTCATAGTGGACGCGCGCTCACCCGCGCGCCGGAACAGACCGGCGGCGATCCCGCCGCCGGTCTGCCATGCCTCACTCCGCTGCTTCGGAGGTGGCGGGCGTCGCAGGCACGCCCGTCGCGGCCCCGGCGACGAGCGAATCCAGCGTACCGCCTTCAAATCCCAGTTCGCGCATCAGCCCATCGATCACCGGCGCCTGCGCGCGATAGCGCAGGGCCGCGGACACGGCCGCATTGGCAAGGTTGCGGTCGCCGCCGCCATCATTGGCGACCACCCCGGCCCCGGCCCCGCCGCCGCCCAGACCATCGACCTGGACGATCCGGATCGAATCGATCGCCTCCATCGGCTTGGCCGCCTCGCGGATCAGCTCGGGCAACACCTTGAGCAGCGCGAGCTTCGCCTGGAGCGAGACCTGGTCCGAGGATAGCAGGTTCGCCGCCTCGTTCACCGCGCGCTGGCCCGCGGCTTCAACCTCGAAGCGGACGCGGTCGGCGTCGGCGCGCAGCTTCGCCGCCTCCGCCTCGCCTTCGGCCGCGAGCCGGGCCGCCTCGGCGCGGTCGGCGGCTGCCGCCTTCTCGGCCTCGGCCTGCGTCTTGATGGCGATGGCCGCCCGCTCCGCCTCCCGCGCGGCGTCGATCAGTTCGATCCGCTTCTGGCGCTCGGCTACCTCCGCATCGCGAGCGGTGCGCACCGATTCCTCCGCGACCACCGCCTCCGCACGTGCCTTGTCGGCGATCGCCTTGGCCTGGCTTTCCTCGCGGCTCTTGTTCTGCACCGCGATCTGCTGTTCCTGCCGGGCAAGCTCCAGCGCCTGCGCTTGGGCGATCTTGGCTTGCTGGATCGCGCGGTCCGCCTCGATCTGCTGCGCATCGACCAGCTTCTTCGCCTCGATCCGCGCCTGATCGGCCTCCTGCTGGCGCACCGATTGTTCGCGCGCCACTTCGGCGGCTTGCGCGGCGCGGCGCATCTCCACCTCCCGCTCCTGCTCCAGCCGGGCGAATTCGGTATCGCGCCCGATCAGGAACGACTGGCGCTGCGCCTCGAGATTCTTGGTCTCGATCTGCACCCGCGTATCCTGCTCGATGTCGTTGCGCGCTTTCTTGCGCAGCTCGATCTGCTCGGTCAGCTTGGTCAGGCCTTCGGCGTCGAACGCGTTGTTGGCGTTGAAATGCTCGATCGACGTCTGGTCCAGCCCGGTGAGCGAAACGCTTTCCAGCTCCAGCCCGTTCATCGCCAGATCGGCGGAGCTGACCTGCTGCACCTTCTGCACGAAGTCGCTGCGCTGCTCGTGCAGCTGCGCCATCGTCATGCCCGCGGCGACCGAACGCAGCGCATCGACGAACTTGCCTTCCACCAGCTCCTTCAGCGCCTCGGGATTCATCGTGCGCAGGCCCAGCGTCTGCGCCGCGGTCGCGATCGACTGGGCGTCCGGCTTCACCCGCACGTAGAACTCGGCCTTCACGTCGATCCGCAGGCGGTCCAGCGTGATCAGCGCATCGGAATTCTTGCGCTCCACGGCGAGGCGCACCGTGTTGAGATTGACCGGCATGGTCTCGTGGAACACCGGCAGCACCAGCGCGCCGCCGTTGATCACCACCTTTTCGCCGCCCGCGCCGGTGCGCACGAAGCCGACCTCCTTCGAGGCGCGCTTGTACAGCTTGGCAAAGGTGATGCCGATCACCAGCAGCGCGACGAGCACCACGCCCGCATAGAGGAGATAGGGCAGCACGGCGGTGCCGCCCTGGGGAACGATGGCTTGCATGGGTTTCACCCCTCCAATCGGGGCAGACGATGGTCGCCCCAGGAAATGGCGCGAAAGCCGTCGCCCTCGCGCCGGATCAGGAGGACGCGTTCGCCCTCCTCGAATTGCTGGCCGGAGCCGTCGGGCTCGACCATGACGTAATGGACCTGGCCGTGCGCATCCTGCGTCCGTGCCCGGGCCGGGGAGCCGGCCGTCGCGCGCCCGATGACGATCTGCGCGGTGGCGCCGACCAGTGTCTCCAGCGACACCGCCGTGCTGTGGTCCCGCGGCAGCACGCGCGCCACGCCACGCGCCGCCAGGGCGGAGACCGGAATCGCCAGCAGTGCCGCCACGGGCACGGCGATCCAGCCGCTCAACATGCCGCCGGCGATATCATGCGCCGATTGCTGCAGCAGCAGGCCGAGCACGCCGAACCCCGCGAGATACAGGATCAGCGAGACCAGGATCGGCACCCGGCCGATGCCCAGCCAGTCCAGCGCGTCGAAGGATATGTCGGCGTCGATGTCGGGCGCCAGCTCGGCCCAATCTCCCCCGATCCCCAGCACCTGCACGACACCGATCAGCAGCATCAGCACGATCGCCGAGACGAACGCCACGCTGCCCGGCGCAGTAATGACTTCGAGCACTTCCCCCTCCCGAACCAGTCGTGAAGCTAGCCCCCTCGCGCGGCGGAATGAAGCGAAATCGGATGCCCGGTGGGGCGGTGCGTCTACAAAGGAGGTGGAGGAAGGATCGTCATGCCGCTCAAGCAGTTGCGCACCATCACGTGCGACATCCTGCAAACGGCCGAGCAGATCCTGCGCGCCGCCGAACCGCCGATCGACCGGCAGCAGCTGGCCGAGCTGCGCAAGAAGGTTGCGCTGGCCCATACCGTCTTCTTCGCCGAGCAGATCGCCTACCCCGCATTTGCCCGACTCATTTCATCGGCAAAACGATCGCCTTGCTGAAACGCCGCTAGAATGGCCTCAGGAAGGACCCTGATGCCATTCACCACGCTGTTCGCCACGACCCAAGACCTTACCGACGCTGCCAAGGCGCTGTACCAGCTCGACACCCGACCGACCGCCGCTGCGCTGGAAAGCGCGCGCACCCGCCTTCTGGACGCCATGCGGCGCCACTGCCTCGCCAAGGATCGCGTGCTGATCGAGATGCTGCGCGAAAGCGAGGATTGCGCGCATCAGGCGATGGCGCGCCGCACGACCGAACAGGATCTGGAATGGCGCCAGCGCATGCTCGACCACTTCGTCGCCTGGCCGCTGCGCAAGATCCACGCCGACCCGCACGGACACCGCGCCGCGGCGCACCGCCTGCTGCGTCTGTGCGAACGCCGCGCCGCGCACCAGGAGCAGCTGTTGCTGCCGATGGCCGAGGAAGCGCTGCAGCAGCGCCCCCTCGCCGCCTGATCAGGCGGGCTGGTCGCCGATCGTCAGCACGATCTTGCCGACATGCTCGCCCGCTTCCATTCGCCGGTGCGCCTCCGGCGCTTCGGCCAGCGGGTAGGTGCGATCGAGGACCGGCTTGAGCTTGCCCTCCGCGACCAGCGGCCACACGTTCCGGCGCAATTCGTCCGCGAGCAGCGACTTGAACTCGACCGAGCGCGGCCGCAGCGTCGATCCGGTCAGCGTCAGCCGGCGGCGCATCACGTCCCAGACGGGAATCGTCGCGGTCGCACCGCCCTGCACCGCGATCGAGACGTGGCGGCCGTCCTCGGCGAGGCACTGGAGGTTGCGCGCGACATAGTCGCCGCCGACCATGTCGATGACGATCTCCACGCCCCTGCCGCCGGTGAACGCCTTCACTTCCTCGACAAAATCCTGCGTCTTGTAGTTGATCGCCAGATCCGCGCCGAGCGCGCGTGCCGCCGCGCATTTCGCATCCGATCCGGCGGTGACTAGGATCGTCAGCCCGAACAGCTTCGCAAGCGCGATCGCCATGGTGCCGATGCCGCTGGTGCCGCCATGAACGAGCACGGTCTCGCCCGGCTGCGCCCAGCCGCGGTCGAACAGGTTCGACCAGACGGTGAATAGCGTCTCGGGCATCGCCGCCGCCTCTACCAGGCTCAGGCCTTCCGGCACGTCGAGGCACTGCCCGGCCGGCGCCACCGCATATTCCGCATAGGCGCCGCCCGCGATCAGCGCACACACCTGCTTGCCGAGCAGCGACTCGTCGGCCCCCTCGCCCAACGCCACCACGGTGCCGGCGATTTCCATGCCCAGGATCGAGGGCGCGCCCGGCGGCGGCGGGTATTTCCCCTGCCGCTGCAGCACTTCCGGCCGGTTCACGCCGGCAGCCGCGACTCGCACCAGCACCTCGCCCGGACCGGGCTGGGGAACGGGGCGCTCGACGGGAACAAGGACTTCTGGGCCGCCCGGCGCATCGGGGTCGATGGCCAGCATCATTTCGGCTGCGATCATTCGGTTCGTCGCTTTTTGGCCTAAGGGGAACTTCGGGGCCTTATTGACATCGCCCCCCTCAGGGTCAACGTTTCCTCGCATGGACGCCGACGAAAATCTTCCGCGTCGATCCGACGATCTCGCGGTGCAGCTGGCAAAGCAGGACCTCGACCCCTTTTCGGTGGCCGAACTGGAAACGCGAATCCAGCTGCTCGAAACCGAGATCGCCAGATGCCGCGAAAAGATTCAACGCGCCGTTCATCATCGTGCAAGCGCTGACGCTCTATTTAAGAGATGAGCGTCAAGGCACCGGAATTCGGGCGATATGCCACGATCCTCCGGTGCGGGGCCGCAGCGCTTGATGCGGGGCCTGCCACTCCCGACATAGGGGAAGACGGGCTCAGCACCCTTTCGGCCCGACTGGAGTTGTATCCGAATGCCTAGTTTCGCCTCCGCTCTCGAAGCCACCCTCCACAAGGCGCTCGAGGCTGCGTCCTCGCGCCGGCACGAATATGCAACGCTCGAGCATCTGCTGCTCGCGCTGATCGACGACGAACATGCGTCGAAGGTAATGGGCGCGTGCGGCGTGGAACTGGGCGAACTGAAAACCACCGTGGCGCACTATCTCGATACCGAGCTGGAAGCGCTGAAGGTGGACAACGCCACCGATCCCTCCCCCACCAGCGGGTTCCAGCGCGTCGTCCAGCGCGCGATCCTGCACGTGCAGTCCTCGGGCCGCGACGAAGTGACCGGCGGCAACGTCCTGGTCGCACTGTTCAGCGAGCGCGAGAGCTACGCCGTCTACTTCCTGCAGCAGCAGGACATGAGCCGCCTCGATGCCGTCAGCTTCATCAGCCACGGCGTCGGCAAGGGCGGTACGACCCCCACCGAGGCGAGCACCCCCAAGGGCGCCGAGGAAGACAAGTCGAACAAGCAGGAGGCGAAGACGGGCAAGGGTGAGAGCGCGCTCAAGCAATTCACCGTCGACCTCAACGAAAAGGCGAAGATCGGCAAGGTCGATCCGCTGATCGGCCGTTCGGCCGAGGTCGATCGCACCGTCCAGATCCTGTGCCGGCGCAGCAAGAACAACCCGCTCTACGTGGGCGATCCCGGCGTGGGCAAGACCGCCATCGCGGAAGGTCTCGCCCGCAAGATCGTCGAGGGCGAAGTGCCCGACGTGCTGAAGGAAGCGGTGATCTACTCGCTCGACATGGGCGCGCTGCTCGCCGGCACCCGCTATCGCGGCGATTTCGAGGAGCGGCTGAAGCAGGTCGTCTCGGAGCTCGAGAAGCTGCCGCACGCGGTGCTGTTCATCGACGAGATCCACACCGTGATCGGCGCAGGCGCGACCAGCGGCGGCGCGATGGATGCGTCGAACTTGCTCAAGCCGGCGCTGTCGGGCGGCTCGATCCGCTGCATCGGCTCGACCACCTACAAGGAATTCCGCAACCACTTCGAGAAGGACCGCGCGCTGCTCCGCCGCTTCCAGAAGATCGACGTCAACGAGCCGTCGGTCGAGGATACGGTGAAGATCCTCGCGGGCCTGCGCTCGGCGTTCGAGCAGCACCATTCGGTGAAGTATACGCCGGACGCGATCAAGTCGGCGGTCGAGCTGTCGGCGCGCTACATCAACGACCGCAAGCTGCCGGACAAGGCGATCGACGTGATCGACGAAGTCGGCGCGATGCAGATGCTGGTGGCGCCGTCCAAGCGCAAGAAGGTCATCACGCCGAAGGAGATCGAGCAGGTCATCGCGACCATGGCGCGGATCCCGGCCAAGACCGTCTCGTCGGACGACACCCGCGTGCTCGCCAATATCGAGCAGGACCTGAAGCGCGTCGTGTTCGGCCAGGACAAGGCGATCGAAGTGCTCTCGTCGGCGATCAAGCTCAGCCGCGCGGGCCTGCGCGATCCGGACAAGCCGATCGGCAACTATCTGTTCTCGGGCCCCACGGGCGTCGGCAAGACCGAGGTGGCGAAGCAGCTTGCGACGCTGCTCGGCATCCCGCTCCAGCGCTTCGACATGTCCGAATATATGGAACGCCACTCGGTCAGCCGGCTGATCGGTGCCCCTCCGGGCTATGTCGGCTATGACCAGGGCGGCCTGCTGACCGACGCGGTCGATCAGAACCCGCATTCGGTGCTGCTGCTCGACGAGATCGAGAAGGCGCATCCGGACCTGTTCAACATCCTTCTGCAGGTGATGGACAACGGCAAGCTGACCGATCACCACGGCAAGACCGTCGACTTCCGCAACACCATCCTCATCATGACCACCAATGCCGGTGCGTCGGACATGGCGAAGGAAAGCGTGGGCTTCGGCGAGCTGAGCCGCGAGGACGTGCAGGAGGAAGCGGTGAAGAACCTCTTCACCCCCGAATTCCGCAACCGCCTCGATGCGATCGTGCCGTTCGGCTATCTGCCGCCGGAAGTCGTCGCCCGCGTGGTCGACAAGTTCGTGCTCCAGCTCGAACTGCAGCTCACCGATCGCGGCGTGCACATCCAGCTCGACGACGAGGCCAAGGCCTGGCTCACCAAGCGCGGCTATGACAAGCTGTACGGCGCCCGCCCGATGGGCCGCCTGATGCAGGAGAAGATCAAGCAGCCGCTCGCCGAGGAGCTGTTGTTCGGCAAGCTCGTCCATGGCGGCGAAGTGAACGTGAAGCTGAAGGACAATGCGCTGGCGTTCGAGATCACGCCGGCCGCACCGAAGAAGCCCAAGAAGGGCAAGAAGGCCGAGCCCGCCGGGGCCTGAGCCTTCCCCCACTCCGGGAAACACCATCGGCCCGGGGGAGCGATCCCCCGGGCCGATCGCGTTGTTGGTGCGCGGAACGACAGGCGCTATGATCCCCGCCGGGCGCGTGTCGGACGTGCAAACGGGGAAGTTCATGACCGCTATCGCGCTGATCGCCACGCTGCTCGCCGCATCGGATCCGTCCGCGGCCGATCCGTTGACGGCGGACATCAGCGCGCTCGATACGAAGGTGTTCGACGCCTATAATCGCTGCGACCTGCCGGCCTTTTCCGGCTATTTCGATCCCAAGGTCGCCTTCTACCACGACAATGGCGGCGTGACCTTCGACCGGGACGTGATGATCGACGGCGTCCGCAAATACATCTGCGGCAAGGTGCGCCGCGAGCGGATTTCGGCGTCGTTCCGCGTCTATCCGATCAAGGATTATGGCGCGATCGAGGAAGGCGAGCACCGCTTCTGCGAACTGGCGACGGGCCGCTGCGAAGGCATCGCCAAGTTCGTGATGGTGTGGGCCAAGCAGGCTGGGCAGTGGCGGATCACCACCGTGCTCAGCTATGGCCACCGCGCAGCGACGCCGGCGGAGCAGCGAGACGCAGGCGGCAAGACGGAATAGCGGTTGCGGCGAAGGGCCGCACGCGTACACTTCGTCCGTGAGCCATGCCATCGACGAAGCGCTGGTCCTGATCGACCTTCAGCGCGCCATGTCCGATCCTGCCCTTCCGCCACGGAACAACGCATCGGCGGAAGCGAACGCCGCGAAGCTGCTCGCCGCGTGGCGGCGCGGCGGCGGACCGATCGTCCATGTACGCCACCTGTCGCTCGATCCGGCCTCCGGTTTCCGGCCGGGGCAGCCGGGCGCCGAATTTCAACCGGCCTTCCTGCCGATGGGCAGGGAGCATGTGGTCGACAAGCACGTCACCGATGCCTTTGCCGGCTCCGGCCTGGAGCGCTATCTCCACCTCCGCTCGATCACCGGCCTCGTCTTCGCCGGGGTCGCGACCAACTATTCGGTGGAGGCTACGGTGCGTTCGGCCGCGTGCCTCGGCTTCGCCGCGACCGTCGTTTCAGATGCCTGCTTCACCTTCGCCCGGCACGATCTGGGCGGTGCGCTGCGATCCGCGGAGGACATCCACCTTGCCTCGCTGAGCAACCTCAACGGCGAATATGCCGCCATCCGGACGACGGAGGCGGTAGTTTCCAGCATCGCGCGGGCAATGCCCGCCTGAGCGGCGCAGCACCTGGCTGCGCCCGATCAGCGCTGCTGCCGACCGATCCGCTTTGCGATCACGACCGGCTGATCGCAATGCGCATAGCGCACCACCGGCCGATAGGCATTCGCCAGCGGCTCCTCGTTGAGCGAGCGAAGCGTCGGCACAGCCGCCTCGCCTTCCCGCACCAGCTGTTCGCGGGGGTTCTCGCAGCGGGCCCGCGGGGGCGGCGTCACAAGGGTGGAGTCGGGCAGGACGGACGCCTTGGGCGCCTCGTCACCGGCAACCGAAAGCAGGAACAGCACCATCAACATAGCCGGCCTCCCTCTCGCGCCTTCTCGAATGCGCGTACGGCAAGCATAGCAACCGCGGCCGCCCCTGCCTATCGCCCGCGTTCGGCGAGCTTGCGCTCCCAGGCGAGCGCGTCGCGCACGATGCCGTTCAGATCGGCATGCTGGGGCCGCCATGGCAGCGCCGCGAGGATCGCGCTGTTGTCGGCCACCAGCGCGTCGGGATCGCCGGCGCGGCGGCCTTCCAGCTTGCGCTCGATATGCAGGTTGGTCACCCGGTCCACCGCGTCGAGTACCTCCAGCACCGAGAAGCCGCGGCCATAGCCGCAGTTCATCGTGTGGCTTTCCTCCGGCCGCGCGATCAGCAGGTCGAGCGCGTCGACATGCGCCGCAGCGAGATCGCTGACATGGATGTAATCGCGCACCCCCGTCCCGTCCGGCGTCGCGAAGTCGGTGCCGAATACCGAGACATGGTCGCGCCTGCCTGTCGCCGCTTCCACCGCGACCTTGATGAGGTGCGTCGCACCCGCGGTCGACTGGCCGCTGCGTCCCCGCGGATCGGCGCCCGCGACGTTGAAGTACCGCAGCGCGCAATAGTTGAGCGGATGCGCGGCGGCGACGTCCTTCAGCATGATCTCGGTCATCAGCTTGGACATGCCGTACGGGTTGATCGGCTGCTTGGGCGCATCCTCGCGGATCGGCACCTGTTCGGGAATGCCATAGGTCGCCGCGGTCGAGGAGAAGATGAAGTGGCGGACGCCCTCCGCCACCACGCTCTCGATCAGCGCGCGGCTCGCGACCGTGTTGTTGCGGTAGTATTTGAGCGGGTCGGTCACCGACTCCGGCACCACCACCGATCCGGCGAAGTGCATCACGGCGGTCACACCATGGTCGCGGATCGCGCCGCGTACCGCTTCGGCATCGTCGATATCGGCCACCACCAGCTTCGCCCGCGGGTCCACCGCCCAGTCGAACCCGGTGACCAGATTGTCGACCACCACCACGCGCCAGCCGGCATCGAGCAGCGCCAACACCGCATGGCTGCCGATATAGCCTGCCCCACCCGTCACCAGCACCGCACCATCGCGCATCACGCCATCCTCTTTGTTCTGCCTGCGCTCCACCCTATCTTGGGCGTTCAAGCAAGGAGTTCCTCGACATGACAATCGAAACGGCGACGCTCGCCGGTGGTTGCTTCTGGTGCACGGAAGCGGTGTTCAACGACGTGATCGGCGTGCAGGGCGTGGAGAGCGGCTATATCGGCGGCACCAAGGAAAACCCGACCTACAAGGAAGTCTGCAGCGGCGACACCGGCCATGCCGAGGCGATCCGGGTGAGCTTCGACACCGACGTGGTCAGCTATGGCGAGATCCTCGACATCTTCCTCGCCACGCACGACCCCACCCAGCTCAACCGCCAGGGCAACGACATCGGCACCCAGTATCGCTCGGCGATCTTCCCGCATTCGGCGGAGCAGGAGCGCGAAGCGCTGGACGCGATCGAGCGGGCCCGCCCCGACTGGCCGCAGCCGATCGTCACGTCGATCGAGCCGCTGGGCACGTGGTGGCCCGCCGAGGACTATCACCAGGAATATTGGCAGGGCGACGGCCAGCGGAACCCCTATTGCCTGGCAGTGATCCCGCCCAAGCTCCGCAAGCTGCGCAAGAGCTTCGCCAACCGTACGAAAGAGGGCGCAGCCGCTTAAGGCCGCGCCCTCCCACGGGGGTGTTCGAGACCGCGGACGGCTTGCGAGGCTGGCCGCGGATACGAAGGCGCGCGACGCTGCGGGGGCAGCTCGGCGCCACTCGGGTTCCGCACTCGTCTGATGGTACGATCGAAAGGCACAGTGCCCGAAACTCGAGCTCCCGCGCCGGTAACGTCCGCCCAGCAGTTGCCGCACTGCCCGTCTTTGTTTCGCAAGCTTTACGGCTTTTCGGAACCTAGGAGCTGATCGGCAGCTGTAAAGGCAAGATTGTATACGCGATACCCGATTTGGGACACTATAATAGAATCATCCACTTTGGAGCAACACTGCACAAGACAAACGTTTGAGCCATTTGTCTGGCCAATCGCTTTCGTTCGATGGAACACGGAGCCTATTGCCGCAACGACATGCGTGTCCTCTGCGGCGCCGCTGCCGCATAAACGACGATATTGCGTCGCTGCGGACTGCGCTTGGACGGGATTATCCCCGCGGAAAGGCCGCGCGCGCAAGTCGATCCTGAATTGCAATGCCCAGGCCGTGCAAGGGCACCGGCGCCACCGCGATACGGGGCGGACCGGCGGCGTCCGCCCGGTGCAGGGCGTCGAACAGGCGGGCCGCGGCCTCCTGCAGATCGCCCGTTGCGGAGAGCGTGTCGTCGCCTTCGATCGCGCCAAAGCCGATCATCCATTCACCGGCGGCCGCTTCCGTGGCTTGCAGGCGCACCGGCTTGGAGGGCGCATAATGGCTGGCGAGCTGCCCCGGCGCGGTGATCGCGCCCGGCGTGGCGCCGCTGCCATAGCCGGGCAGTTGCTCGGCGGTGATCGGCCCGGGCCGCAGGATGCGCCGCACGGCCGGTTCGACGATGGTGGATTCGATGCCCGCCGTCGTCGCACCGTCGTCGAGCACCAGCGGAATCCGCCCGGCGAGGCTCGCCGCGACATGCGCGGCCCGGGTAGGGCTGATGCCGCCGCTGGCATTGGCGGAGGGGGCGGCCAGCGGCCGTCCACTGGTGCGGATCAGCCCCTGCATCGCGCGGTGGTCCGGCATGCGCAGCGCCACGGTCGGCAGGCCGGCGGTGACCAGGCTGGCGACCGGCGAGCCTTCGGCCAGCGGCAGCACCATGGTGAGCGGCCCCGGCCAGAACCGCGCCGCCAGCGCGCGCGCCTCGTCGTCGAACCGTGCGATTGTCTCCGCCATGGCCATGTCGGCGACATGCACGATCAGCGGGTTGAACGAAGGGCGCCCCTTGGCCGCGTAAATCCCCGCCACGGCGGCCGAATCGGTCGCGTCGGCGGCGAGCCCGTAGACGGTTTCGGTAGGCACCGCGACGCATTGGCCGGCGCGAATCAGCGCCGCCGCTTCGCCGAGCGCGGCCTCGCCGTAGGGTAAGATGCGCGGATTTGCTGGGGTCACCCGCAAGGCGCTATATTGCTGCCAACAAGATCACAAGAGAGAGGCCTGATGTTCACCCCCGCCACCGCCGAGCAGCGTTTCGTGCTCGATCATATCGTCCGCCTGTCCGAGATCAGCGAAGAGGCCACGCCCGACCTGCTCGATGCCGTGCTCGACGGCGCCGGCCAGTTCGCCGCGGGCGAATGGGCGCCGCTGGAACGGCTGGGCGATACCGAAGGCGCCCGCTGGACCGAGGAGGGCGTGACGATGCCCGCAGGCTTCGCCGCCGCGTACCGCGCCTATGTCGACGGCGGCTGGGGCACGATCGGCTCCCCCGCGGACCATGGCGGCCAGGGGCTGCCGGTCAGCCTGTCGGTCGCGGTGCTCGAGACGCTGGGCACCGCCAACATGGGCTTCTGCCTGTGCCCGGTGCTGACCGTGGGCGCGGTCGAGGCGCTGCACCATCACGGCTCGCCCGAACAGCAGGCGCTGTATCTGCCGAAGCTTGCCACCGGCGAATGGACCGGCACGATGAACCTCACCGAGCCGCAGGCCGGCTCCGACGTCGGCGCGGTGAAGGCCAAGGCCGAACCCGCCGGCGACGGCAAATGGAAGATCAAGGGCACCAAGATCTACATTTCGTTCGGCGATCATGACATGGCCGACAACATCGTCCACCTCGTCCTTGCCCGCACGCCGGGCGCGCCGGCGGGGACCAAGGGCCTGTCGCTATTCCTGGTGCCGAAATACCGGCTGAACGACGACGGCACGCCGGGCGCGTTCAACGACGTGAAGGTGGTCTCGATCGAGCACAAGATGGGCCTCCACGCCTCCCCCACCTGCGTGCTGAGCTTCGGCGACACCGATGACTGCATCGGCGAGCTGATCGGCCCCGAACTGGGCGGCATCCGCGCGATGTTCACGATGATGAACAATGCCCGCCTCAACGTGGGCCTGCAGGGCGTGCAGGTCGCCGAGCGCGCCACCCAGCGCGCCGTCGCCTATGCGCGGGACAGGGTGCAGGGCGTGCGCGGGGGGGCGCCGACGGCGATCATCGAGCATCCGGACGTGCGCCGCATGCTGCTGCGGATGAAGGCGCAGACCCAGGCCGCCCGCGCGCTGGTCTATTACGCCTTCGGCCAGCTCGATCGCGGCCGCGCCGGCGATGCCGAGGCGGACAAGCGCGTCGAGCTGCTCACCCCGCTCGCCAAGGCGCATGCGACCGATATCGGCAACGAAGTCGCCAGCCTCGGCCTGCAGGTGCATGGCGGCATGGGCTATATCGAGGAGACGGGTGCCGCCCAGCATTTCCGCGACGCGCGCATCACCCCGATCTACGAAGGCACCAACGGCATCCAGGCCGCCGATCTGGTCGGCCGCAAGCTGAGCATGGACAATGGCGCGACCTTGCTCGGCCTCCTGGCGGACATGCGCGCCGAGGCAGAGGATGCGGGGCTTCGCCAGCTGATCGACGCCTGCGAGGACGTGGGCCGCAACCTGCTGGGCTCGGACATGGACGACCGGCTGGCGGCGAGCTACCCGTTCCTCACGATGCTGTCGGTCGCGGTGTGCGGCTGGCTGATGGAGAAGAGCGGGCGGCTGGCGGCACAGGGCGACGGCGAGCCGGGCTTCCTGAAGATGAAGGAGGCAGCAGCGCGCTTCTACGTGGAGCAGATCGTACCCGAAGCGCTCGGCCTGCGCGCCGCGGCGATGGCGAAGGCGGCCGTGCTGTACGCGGTGGAAGCCGAGGCGTTCGCGGCATGACCGCGATGGGTGACCGGCCGCTCCGATGCGAGCGGCCGGTCATCCATCGCACGCAACCTCAGAATTTCCGCCGCTGGTGGCCGATCGTGTCGCACGATCCGCGGAAGCCATAGTCGGACAGCCCCTGCACGGTAACCCGCCCCGAACGCCGGTCGATCGTCACCTTGGGCTTGTTGAAGCCATTCAGCCGATAGGTCGCGCGGATGGTGTCCGGGCTCACGAACAGGTCATAGAGATCCCACCACCCATCCTGCCCGCCCGAATGGATCGGCGGAACAAGCGAGCGCGGCAGCCGGATGCGCCCGCCGCCGTTCCACGTCTGGATCATCAGCGATGCATCGAACACCTCGGTCTTGGAGGTGGTGTAGGTCCCATATTCGTAGCGCTTGCGGTCCCTGTTCCACGTCCAGGTGGAGCCGCTGGCGATACCGTCCTTGGAGCCGTCGCCGAAGCAGACCAGCCCCAGTTCCACATTGCGGCCATCGACCGTCGGGCCGTCATCATACCCCGGCCGGTCCTGGCCCCCGCCATATGGCGGCCGCCCATAGCCGGGATCGACCGGATAGCCCGAACCCGGGCGACCCGGCGGACGCTGCGCATAGCTGGGATTTGGGCGCAGATTGCCGGGCTTGCGGCAATCCGGCGGCAAGGTCGGCTGGATCGAGTCATAGCGGCCGTTCATCGTTGCGATGGTCACGCACTGGCGCCGATCGTCGTTCCACCAATAGGTGTAGGAACGATCATCCCCCTTTTCGCCGCGGATGTTCACATAGCCGCGCCGCTGCAACTCCATCTCCGCCTGACCGGCGCGCGCACCGACCAGGTCGTCCAGTCCCGTCGTCTGCGCTCGGGCGTCGATCGAAAGGACGGATACGAAGATCATTGCAGCCGAAAGTGCTGTTGCCCGGATACGCATCATGACAGCCTCCCTGTTAGGCCGATTTTCATCAGCTCCAGGATCCTACTCGGCGCGCAAGTGGCTGTCCACGCACGCGGGCTGCCATTGCGCAACTGGCAACGATCGCACATGCTGCCGCCATGGACTTCATGCGGTGGCTCAATTCGCTCGATGAACTGCTCTACGAGGTGATGAGCTGGCTGCTATTCTTCCCGCTCACCCTGGTCCGCTCGATCTTTCGCCCCATCGGCACCATGGCGGAGATTCGCCAGGAGGCCGCGCTCCCGGACGACCAGCGATACAAGGCGGTGCTCAGCCCGCCGCTGTTCCTCGCGCTGGCCCTGCTGCTCGCACATGCGGTTGCCACCGCGCTGGGCCAGGTCGACGCGATCATCCTCAACCATCACGGGCTCGCCAACCTCGTCAACGACAATACCAGCGCGCTCATCCTCCGGATGATCGTGTTCGCGGCCTTCCCGCTGTTTCTCGCCGCGCGGATCGTGCGGCACAGCGGCCAGGCGCTCGACCGGGATTCGCTGCAGCAGCCCTTCTACGAGCAGTGCTACCCCGCCGCGGTGTTCGCGCTCGGCCTGGGCGTCGGCAGCAGCCTGACCCTCGACCACCACAGCCTCGCGCATGAGGCCGGACGCTGCGTCGTGGTCGCGACCATCGGCTATTACTGGGTGGTCGAAACCCTGTGGTTCGCGCGCGTGCTCGGCATCGGCCGCCTGCGCGCAGCCGGCAGCGTGCTGCTCGGCCTTCTAGAGGGAACCGCCTTCCTGATCGTCGTCGGTATCCTCTTCACGCGCTGAGCGCGCACGCGGCGGGCCTCACAGGCTGCCGAGATCGATCTCGGCATTCCGATCGAGCCACGTCCCCGCCTCCGGCAACGGATACTTGAGCCCGGTCGCGCAGTTGAACAGCACCGTCCGCTCCTCGGGATCGACCAGCCCGTCGCGGATCGCCTGCCGGTACGCCGCCAGCGTCGCGCCGCCCTCCGGACACAGCAGCAGCCCGTCCTTGCGGGCACAATCGTCCACCGCCTGCAGGATCGCCGGATCGCCCACCGCCAGCGCCCCCCCGCCGGACTCGCGCACCGCGCGCAGGATCAGGAAATCGCCCACCGCGCGCGGCACGCGGATGCCCGCCGCCACCGTCGCCGCATTCTCCCAGCGCTCGGCATGTTCCTCGCCTGCCTCGAACGCGCGGACGATCGGCGCGCAGCCCGAGGCCTGCACCGCGTACATGCGCGGCCGCTTGGGTCCGATCCAGCCGAGCCGCTCGAGCTCGTCGAACGCCTTCCACATGCCGATCAGCCCGGTGCCGCCGCCGGTGGGGTAGAAGATCGTATCGGGCAGTTCCCAGCCGAACTGCGCGGCGAGTTCCAGCCCCATCGTCTTCTTGCCCTCGATCCGGTAGGGCTCCTTGAGCGTCGAGAAGTCGAACCAGCGCCCCTCGGCAGCACCGCGCCCGACGATCGCGCCGCATTCGTCGATCTGGCCGTTGACCCGGTAAACCCGCGCGCCCTGCGCGGCGATCTCGCGGACGTTCACTTCGGGCGTCTCCTCGGGGCAGAGGATCACCGTCTCGATGCCGCAGCGCGCGGCATAGGCGGCCAGCGCCGCACCGGCATTGCCGTTGGTCGGCATCGCGATGCGGGTGACGCCCAGCTCGCGTGCCATGCTCACCGCCATCACCAGCCCGCGCGCCTTGAACGAGCCGGTCGGCAGCCGGCCCTCGTCCTTGACGATCGCGCCCGGCCCGCCGGACTTCGGGATATCGATCAGCGGGGTCTCGATCTCGCCCAGCGAGACGATGTTCTCCGCCCGCCGCACCGGCAGCAGCTCGCGCCAGCGCCAGAGGTCGGTCGGCCGTGCCGCCAGCGCATCGCGGGTCAGCGCGCGTCCCACGCCGTCCAGATCGTAGCGGACCAGCAGCGGCCGCCCGACGCGCGACAGCTGGTGCAGCTGATCCGCCGCATAGGTCTCGCTCGTCATCGAGCATTCGAGATGGGTGACGAAGCTCGGCCGATCGGCCCGAAGATTGTCCTGCATGGGCGGCAGCTTAGGAACCGCCGCCGCCCCTGTCGATGGCGCTTCAGGCCATGTCGAGCACGACCCGGCCCTCGATCTCGCCCCTGCGCATCCGATCGAACACGCTGTTGACGTTCTCAAGGCGTTCGGTCGCCACCGTCGCATACACCTTGCCCTGGCCAGCAAAGTCGAGGGCCTCCTGCAAATCCAGCCGGGTGCCGACGATGGAGCCGCGCACGGTGATGCCGTTGAGCACCGTGTCGAAGATCGAAAGCGGGAAGTCCCCCGGCGGCAGACCGTTCAAGGAGACGGTGCCCCCGCGCCCCACCATGCCCAGCGCCTGCTGGAATGCCTTGGTGGAAACCGCCGTCACCAGCACGCCGCGCGCGCCGCCGACGCTCTTCTTCACGAACGCCGCCGGATCCTCGTGCAGCGCATTCACCGTCAGCGCGGCACCCAGCTTCTTCGCAAGCGCCAGCTTCTCGTCGTCGATGTCGACGGCGATGACGTTCAGCCCCATCGCCTTGGCATATTGCACCGCCATGTGCCCCAGCCCGCCGATGCCGGAAATCGCCACCCAGTCGCCTGGCTTGGTATCGGTGACCTTCAGCCCCTTGTAGACGGTCACCCCCGCGCACAGCACCGGCGCGATGTCCACGAAGCCGACATTGTCCGGCAGGATGCCCACGTAATTGGGGTCCGCCAGCACATAGTCGGCAAAGCCGCCGTTCACCGAATATCCGGTGTTCTGCTGGCTCTCGCACAGTGTTTCCCAGCCGCCCAGGCAGTGCATGCAATGGCCGCAGGCCGTGTAGAGCCAGGGCACGCCCACCCGGTCGCCCTCCTTCACATGGGTGACGCCCGCGCCCACCGCGGCGACATGGCCGACGCCTTCATGGCCGGGGATGAACGGGGGCTTCGGCTTGACCGGCCAGTCGCCCTCGGCGGCGTGGAGATCGGTGTGGCACACGCCGCTGGCGGCGATCTTCACCAGGATCTGGCCGGGCCCCACCTGCGGCACCGCCACCTCCTCGATCACGAGCGGCTTGCCGAATTCGCGGACGACGGCGGCTTTCATGGTCTTGAGCATGGAAAATCCTCTCCGGTTCAGAACAGGCCGCGCGCGGCGGTGTCGTAGCTGACCAGCAGGTTCTTGGTCTGCTGATAGTGATCGAGCATCATCTTGTGCGTCTCGCGCCCGAAGCCCGATTCCTTGTACCCGCCGAACGCCGCATGCGCGGGATAGACATGGTAGCAATTGGTCCAGACGCGCCCCGCCTCGATCGCGCGGCCGATCTGATAGGCATGGGTGCCGTTCCGGCTCCACACGCCGCCGCCCAGGCCGTACGGCGTGTCGTTGGCGATCTCGATCGCTTCCTCCACCGTCTTGAACGTCGTGACGGAGAGAACGGGCCCGAAGATCTCCTCCTGGAAGATCCGCATCTTGTTGTGGCCGACGAACACCGTCGGCTCGACGAAATAGCCCTGGTCGAGCGCGCCGCCGGGCAGTGCGCGCCTGCCGCCGGTCACGCACTCGGCCAGTTCGCTACGGCCGATGTCGATATAGCCCAGGATCTTGTGGAGCTGGTCCTCGGACGCCTGTGGCCCCATCTGCGTCGTGGGGTCGAGCGGATCGCCGACGCGGATCGCGCCGACGCGCTTCACCGCCCGCTCCATGAACTTCTCGAAGATCGATTCCTGCACCAGCGCCCGGCTGGGGCAGGTGCACACCTCGCCCTTGTTGAAGGCGAACAGCGCGAAGCCTTCCAGCGCCTTGTCGAGGAAGGCATCGTCCTCCTGCATCACGTCCGCCAGGAAGATGTTGGCGGACTTTCCGCCCAGTTCCATCGTCTGCGGGATCAGATGCTCGGCGGCGTACTGCATGATCTGGCGGCCGGTGGTGGTCTCGCCGGTGAAGCTCACCTTGCCGACGCGCGGATTGGCGGCGATTGCCCGGCCCACCGTGGCCCCGGGCCCGGTGACGATGTTGACCACGCCCGGCGGCAGGATATCCGCCGTCAGCTCGGCGAAGAGCAGCAGGCTGAGCGGCGTCTGCGAGGCGGGCTTGATCACGGTGCAATTGCCCGCCGCCAGCGCCGGCGCGATCTTCCAGGCGGCCATCAGCAGCGGGAAGTTCCACGGGATGATCTGGCCGACCACGCCGATCGGTTCCTTGAAGTGATAGGCGATGGTCTTCTCGTCGATCGTCGAGATCGTGCCCTCGGACGCGCGGACGCAGCCGGCGAAATAGCGGAAATGGTCGATCGCCAGCGGCACGTCGGCGCCGCGCGTTTCCCGGATCGGCTTGCCGTTGTCCATCGTCTCGGCGAGCGCGAGCAGCTCCAGATTCGCCTCGAGCCGATCGGCAACGCGGTTGAGGATCAGCGCCCGCTCCTGCGGCGATACCGCGGCCCAGCGCCGGCGCGCGGCATGCGCGGCATCGAGCGCCGCCTCGACGTCCGCCGGGGTGGACTGGGCGATCTCCGCCAGCGGCCTGGTGTTAATCGGGCTGTGGTCGGTGAACCAGCGGCCCTCGACGGGATCGACCCAGCGGCCGCCGATGAAATTGCCGTAGCGGGCGGGCTGGTGCCCTTCCGTCCGCACGGTCTGGATCGCCTGTTCGAACATCGCTTCCTCCCTCCGATACCCTGTCGGCGGGAGGGATGCGCCCGGCGGCGCGAAAGCCCTATTCGGAGAGGTGCTTAGGGGAGGTTCCGGATGGCGCCGCGCCCGCTTCTTCGCCGGCCGCCTCGCCCTGCTCGCGCCGCTTCTGGATCGACTCGGTCGCCTGCGCCTTGGCGGGATCGAACAGATGGCCGAAGGCGAGGCCGAGCAGCAGCGCCGCCCCGCCCATGCGCCCCTTCGCATGGCGGCGCCCGAGCCGGACCAGGAACGGAATCGACCCGAGTACCAGCAGCACCACGCCGATCGTGACCAGCTGGTGCATTGCCTCAGCCGAGCCTGAAATTGACCGGCTGCGCCGCGTCCGCGCGCCCGTCGAAAGCATGTGCCGCGTGCGGGCCGTCGCGCCGCACCCAATGGCAGAACAGATGCGCCGACCAGCCATTGGGATTCGGCGTGATCCGTCCGTGCCGGCGCTCGACGCCCTGGTAGAGCACGCCGTCGCCCGGCTGCATCTCCACCGCCCCATAGGGCAGGGTACCGAAATCATCCTCGACGAGCCCGCTCGGCGGCACCGCCACCCTGGCCATCTCCAACGGCCAGGGCACGCCGTCGCTATAGTCGAGCGTCAACGACAGACTCACTTCGCACGCATAGCGGTCGCAATGCACGCGGCACACATCGCCCTCGCGGTAGATGCGGAAATAGCTGTAGCTCGGCAACAGATCGAGCCCCAGCAAGCCCGAAACCGTGGGCGTCAGTCCCCACAGCAAGCCCAGCAGCGGCGGGTAGTGAAAGCCGTACAGCTCCACCGCCTCGCGCTTAAGCAGGTTCGGCTGCCGCATCAGCTGGCCGGCCGGCACCTTCGACACGACATCCCCGTCGATCTGCCGGAGCAGCGCATTACACACCGCCGGCGGCACGATGCCGCGCACGAGCGCATAGCCGTCTGCGCCATAATCCCCTTCCAGCTGCATCAGTCGTGTTGGGGCCGAAGGCTGGTGAAGCTGCGATCCCGGCGGATCGCGGTGACATAGGCCAGCGGGTTGAACCACGAACCCTCGCCATCGAAACTGTGCGTCACGAACTCCGCGCGCCCGGCAATCGTCTCAAGCGGCACCGGGCCGCCCAGCCCCAGCTCGTCCGAGCCGAAGCGGCTGTCGGCGGACTGGTCGCGATTGTCGCCCATCAGGAACACATGGCCCGCCGGCACGGTGATCGGCCCGTACGTATCGCCCGGGCTCAGATAGCCATTGGGCAGCACCGTATCGCCAAGATCGACCACGTCGTAGCTGGCGCCGTTCGGCAGCGTCTCGCGGAAGAGCGGCAGCTGGCAATAGGGCTTGCCGTCCGGCCCCGCCTTTCGGAACGCCGCAAGCGGGCCCTCGTCGCACGGCACCGCCGCGTCGACCGGGATCATCGCATGGCCGTTCGGCACGCGCGGCACCGGCTTGCCGTTCAGCACCAGCTGGCCGTGGCGCACTTCCACCGTGTCGCCCGGCAGGCCGATCACGCGCTTGATCAGGTCCTCGCCGTCGCCGCGGCGCACGACGATCACGATGTCGCCCCGATCGGGCGTGCGGCCGAACAGCCGGGTCTTCGCGATGTCCTTGCCGTGGATCATCAGCGAGGCCTGGGAAAAGCCATAGGGGAATTTGCTCGCCACCAGCCGGTCGCCGGTGCGCAGCGCGGGCATCATCGAACCCGAAGGGATGTAATAGGGCCGTGCCACCGCGCTCTGGAACAGGAAGAAGATGCCGAGCGCGACCAACCAGCCCCCCAGCGTGCGCAGCCAGCCGGGCTTGGGATCCCCCGCCATGGCGTCAGGCGATCTCGTGGCTGCCGTCGAGCAGCGCGCGCGCATCCAGCCCGAGCAGGGCGATATGGTCGCGCACGCGCGGCCAGAGGCCGGTCAGGAACCGCTCGCGCTCCGCCGTCCGCAACCGCTCGACCGCGCCCGAGACAACGAACATGCCGACACCGCGCCTAACCTCGACATAGCCGTCGTCCTGGAAGCTCTGATAGGCCTTGGCCACCGTCAGCGGGTTCGCGCCATGCTCGGCGGCGAGCGCACGGACCGAGGGAAGCTGGTCCCCGGCGCGATACTGCCCACGCAGGATCGCGGCGGCGATGATCGCGCGCAGCTTGAGGTAGACCGGGCTGTCTTCGTGCTCCAGGGCTGTCATGGTGCCATAATACAGCACAGGGGCGCTGAGTCCATACTCAGGGATTCCACCGATGGACGATCCGGCTCAGCTCGCCGCGCGGCCGCTCCTCCAGCGGGCGGGCGGGCGTGCCGAGGAACACGAAGCCGGCGATACGCTGCCCTTCGCTGCCGAACAGATCGCGCACCGCATCGGAATAGGCAGGCCAGCCGGTCAGCCAGCCGCCGGCAAAGCCCATTGCATGCGCGGCGTGGAGCAGGTTCATGCAGGCCGCCCCGGCCGACAGCTCCTGCTCCCACAGCGGCACCTTGTGCGGCTGGACCGGGGCGGAGAGCACCACCACCAGCGACGGCGCCTGGGTGGCGAACTGCGCCGCGGCTTCCTCGTCGCGCGCGGTCGCATCGGGTTTCTCGGCGCGCAGGATCTCGACCAGCTTCAGCGCGAGTGCGGGGCGGGCCTCGTCCGGCACGATGACGAACCGCCAGGGCGCCAGCTTGCCGTGATCGGGCGTGCGTGCGGCGATCGCCACTATCTGGTCGAGCTGCGCGGGGCTCGGCCCCGGGCCCGTCAGGTCGCGCGGCTTGCCCGAGCGGCGGGTCTGGAGAAGGCTGAGCGGCGTGGTGCGGTCGTTGAAGGTCATGGCGGCCATCTAGGGCGCCGCCCCGCCGCCGCCAAGCCGCACGGCTTTACACCGGCGATGCAGGCTCTAGTCTGCACGCCCATGCATCGGGCCCATGCGCCCGGCACCCAACTCCAAGGACACCTGCATGGTCGAAACACCCACTGCCGATTCCCCGGCAGAACCGGATATCTCCCACGTAAACCCTGCCGACGAAAAGACCTGGTTCGGCCATCCGCGCCAGCTGGCGCGCCTCTTCTCCACCGAGATGTGGGAGCGCTTCGGCTTCTACGGCATGCGGGCGCTGCTGACGCTCTACCTCACCCAGCATTTCCTGTTCGGCGATCGCGAGGCGACCGGCCTGTATGGCGGCTATACGGCGCTGGTGTATCTGACGCCCCTGATCGGCGGCTATCTGGCGGACCAGTTCCTCGGCTCCAAGCGCGCGGTGAAGTTCGGCGCGATCCTGATGTCGATCGGCTATTTCGTGCTGTGCTTCGGCGGCCAGACCGCCACGCCCTATGCGAAGATCGACGGCCAGCGCTACGAGGTCTCGGTCGAGAAGACCGAAGCGGGCGAGCAGCGCTATGTGATCGACCAGGGCCACAAGCAGCGCATCAAGGGCAATGACGACGGCTCGATCACGCTCAGCGAGAACGGCCAGACGGTGCGCACCATCGCCAAGGGCGGGTTCGTCTCCGAAGCCGATCGCAGCCCCTTCTACGTGATGGTGATGCTGATCGCGCTGTCGATGGTCTCGGTCGGCAACGGCTTCTTCAAGCCGAACATCTCGACCATGGTGGGCGAGCTCTACCCCAATGGCGACACCCGCCGCGATGCCGGCTTCACCATCTTCTACATGGGCATCAATCTCGGCTCCACGCTGTCCCAGGCGCTGTGCCCGTGGCTGGCGGTGACGGTCGGCTGGTGGGCAGGCTTTGGCCTCGCCGCGATCGGCATGCTGTTCTCCTGGGCGCTGATCCAGATGGACGGCGGCAAGCTGAACGGCATCGGCGAACCGCCGGTGAAGGCCGCCACCGGGCGCCAGCAGATCCTGATCTATATCGGCGCGCTGTGCGTCATCCCGCTCTTCTACCTGCTCTACATCAACCTGATGGCGGCCGAGCCCGCGCCGGCCGGATCGGGCCTGCTCGGCTATGTCGCGTCGCTGTCGCTGATGGGCAAGCTGCTGTTCGGCACCTTCCTGATCGGCGTGCCGGCGATCCTGCTCTGGTCGTTCTTCGCGGGCGATCGCCGCGAGTTCCAGATGATGATGGCGGCGATGGTGCTGATCGTCTTCAACGTCGTGTTCTGGACGCTGTTCGAACAGGCGGGCTCGTCGCTCACCCTGTTCGCCGATCGCAATACCAACCTGTCGATCTTCGGCTGGTTCAGCATGACCGCAGGCCAGACGCAGAGCTTCAACGCGCTGTTCATCGTGCTGCTCGCACCGCTGATGTCGATGCTGTGGAGCGGACTCGCCCGGCGCGGGCTGGAGCCGAGCATTCCGGTGAAGTTCGGCATCGCGCTGATCGCCGTCGGCGGCGGCTTCCTGTTCCTGGTGTGGGGTGCCAACTGGGCCGATACCAGCTTCAAGGTATCGGTGTGGTGGATCGCCGGGCTCTACTTCATCCACAGCTTCGCCGAGCTGTGCATCTCGCCGGTGGGCCTCAGCATGATCACCAAGCTGTCGATCGCGCGGATCGTCGGAATGATGATGGGCGTGTGGTTCCTGTCGATCTCGGTCGCGCAATATGTCGCGGGGGTGATCGCGCAGTTCGCCAGCGTCGAGACGGTGGGCGGCCAGGTGACCAATCTGAAGGTCAGCCTGGAGACCTATCTCAGCGTGTTCACGCTGATTTCGGAATGGGCGATCGGGCTCGGGCTGCTGTTGCTGCTGCTCAGCTGGCCGCTCAAGCGCTGGATGCACGGCGTCAAGTAAGCGCCGTCAGGAAAGAGGGACGGGGCGCCGCGGAAATGGGGGGACTGCGGCGCCCCTGTCGTTCGCCCGAGGGGGGGGTGGGCGAACGAGTCTCGTTCAGGCCGCGAGCGGCAGGATCAGCGCGTCCTGCTCGTTGGCGGCCACGCGGTCGCCGGCGGTCGCCGCGATCGGCTGGGCAGCCTCGGCTGCCAGGCGACGATGGGCGAAATATAGCGCGATCAGCGAAAACATGAAAAATCCTCGGGGGTACAGCGTTGCTGCAATGCAGCGCGGGCGCCGCATCTGGTTCCGCGCTCCCGAGTCTGCAACTGCAAAGCCCCGGCCCGGCACTTGCAGTCGCTGCAACTGACAAGGTTTTCCCTCGTGAAACGCAAAAGGGCCCGGCGTCGCCGCCGGGCCCTTTCCGTAAAAATACGCGTGGCGCTTACCAGATATGCACGCGCTGCTCGGGCGCGAGGTACAGCTTGTCGCCCGGCTTGATGTCGAACGCCTTGTACCAGGCATCGACGTTGCGGACGATGCCGTTGACGCGCGCGGTCGCCGGCGAGTGCGGATCGGTGAGCAGCGCCTGCCGCTGCGCATCCTCGCGCACCTTCACCCGCCAGGCCTGGGCATAGGCGAGGAAGAAGCGCTGGTCGCCGGTCAGCCCGCCGACCGCCTTCGCCTTGCCGTGCTTGGCCTGGTACTTCTGATAGGCGCCATACGCCGCCTCGACGCCGCCGAGATCGCCGATATTCTCGCCCAGGGTCAGCTTGCCGTTGATCTTGGTGCCCGGCACCGGCTCGTAGGTGTCGTACTGGCCGGCCAGCGCGGTGGTGCGCGCCGCGAAATCGGCCTTGGCCTTGGGCGTCCACCAGTTCTCGAACTTGCCGGTCGGGCCGAACATGCTGCCCTGGTCGTCGAAGCCATGGCCCATCTCATGGCCGATCACCGCGCCGATCGCGCCGTAATTGACCGCCGGATCGGCATAGGGATCGAAGAAGGGCGGCTGCAGGATCGCCGCCGGGAAGGTGATCTGGTTCGACAGCGGGTTGTAATAGGCGTTCACCGTCTGCGGGGTCATCGCCCACAGGCTGCGATCGACCGGCTTGGGGAAGCGCGACAGGGCCAGCTGGTGCTGGAATTCACCCGAACGCATCACGTTGCCGAGCAGGTCGCCCCGCTCCACGGCGAGCGACGAATAGTCGATATACTTCTCGGGATGGCCGATGCGCGGCTCGAACGCGGCGAGCTTGGTGAGCGCGGCCTTGCGGGTCGCTTCGTCCATCCAGGTCGAGGCTGCGATCCGCTCGCGATAGGAATCGCGGAGATTCTCGATCAGCTCGGCCATCTGCTTTTCAGCTTCGGGCGGATAATATTTGGCGACATAGGCCTTGCCCACCGCCTCGCCGAGCGCGCCGTTGACCATCTGCACGCCGCGCTTCCAGCGCTCGCGCTGCACCGGCACGCCGGACAGCGTCTTCGAATAGAAGTCGAAGCGCGCCTGGTCGAACGCCTTGGGCAGATAGGTCGCGTGATCGCTGACGAAACGATAGGCGACATAATCCTTCCAGGTCTGCAGCGGCGTCTCGGCGAAGATCTTGCCCAGCGCGATCAGCGCAGTGTTCTGGGTCATCAGGATCTGCGGCGAGCTGTCGACGCCCGCGGTCTTCAGCATCAGCGCCCAGTCGAACTCGGGCGCCTTGGCCTTGAGGCCCGCGATGGTCTGCGGATCGTTGAGCTTGGCGATGTCGCGGCTCTGCTCGGGCGACCACTGCACCTTCGCCATCGCGGTTTCCAGCGCGATGATCGCGTCCGCCTTCGCGCTGGCATCGGCGATGCCGGCCAGTTCCTGGATCTGCTGCACATAGGCGCGATACGCCTTGCGGGCCGCATCGAACTTCGCGCCCTGGTTCAGGAAATAGTCGCGCGGCATGCCCAGGCCGCCCTGGCCGACAGCGGCGGTGTACTTGGTCGGATCGGCAAGGCTGGGCGAGATGTCCACGTCGACCGGGGAGGCGTAGCCGACACTCGCGAACAGCACCTGCAGCGCGGTCTTGTCCTGCACGCCGGCAATGCGGGCGAGATAGGGCGTCAGCGGCGCGGCGCCGCGGGCTTCGATGCCCGCCTCGTCCATCCAGCTGGCATAGAAATCGCCGATCTGCTTGCCGGTCGCGCCATAGGCGGCGGGATTCTTCGCCATGTCGTCGAGCAGCGCGCGCACGTTGTTCTCGGCTGCCAGCGCGAGATCGACGAACGGGCCCGCCGAGGTGCGGTCGGCCGCAATCTCGGTGCGCGACGCCCAGCCGCCATTCGCAAAGGTCCAGAAGTCGTCGCCGGGCTTCACGCCGGTCTGCTGCGCAGTCAGGTCGACGCCGAAGCTGCCATATTTAGGCTGGCCGGTCTGGGCGAGCGCAGGCGCGGAAACGAGCAGCGCGGCAACGCTGGTCAACAACAAGGAACGACGCATTTTCATGGTGTTAGAAACCCCCACCCAGTGTGTATTAGGGGAGTGTAACGGCCACTGAATAGCGCTGCAATGGAATTTTGTTACAACAGATACGGCTGAAGGGGCAGCCCTCCCCCCTCGTCGAGGGAGGAGGGGAAAGGATCAACCCACCCGGTTCGCCACCAGGTCATCCACGACCGCCGGATCGGCCAGCGTCGAGGTATCGCCCAGGCTGCTTACATCGCCCTCGGCGATCTTGCGCAGGATGCGGCGCATGATCTTGCCCGAGCGCGTCTTGGGCAGCCCCGGCGCGAACTGGAGCGCGTCGGGCGTCGCGATCGGGCCGATCTCGGTCCGCACCCAGTCGCGCAGTTCCTTGCGCAGCGCCTCGCTCGATTCCACCCCGGCGTTCAGGGTGACATACGCATAAATGCCCTGCCCCTTGATGTCGTGCGGCATGCCGACCACCGCGGCTTCCGCCACCTTGTCGTGCAGCACCAGCGCACTCTCCACCTCGGCGGTGCCCATGCGGTGGCCCGAGACGTTGATCACGTCGTCCACCCGGCCGGTGATCCAGTAATAGCCGTCGGCGTCGCGGCGGCAGCCGTCGCCGGTGAAATATTTGCCGCGATAGGTGGTGAAATAGGTCTGGAAGAAGCGTTCGTGATCGCCCCAGACGGTGCGCATCTGCCCCGGCCAGCTGCGCGCGATGACGAGGTTGCCCTCGGTCGCACCCTCCAGCAACGCGCCGTCGCCGTCGACCAGCTGCGGCTCGATCCCGAAGAACGGCATCGACGCCGACCCCGGCTTGAGCGCGGTGGCGCCCGGCAGCGGGGTGATCATGTGGCCGCCGGTTTCGGTCTGCCACCAGGTGTCGACGATCGGGCAGCGCCCCTCGCCCACCACGTCATGATACCAGCGCCATGCCTCCGGGTTGATCGGCTCGCCTACCGACCCGAGCAGCTTGAGCGATTTCCGGCTGGTCGACGTAACGTAGCTATCACCCTCCTTCATCAGCGCGCGCAGCGCGGTCGGCGCGGTGTAGAGGATCTCGACCTGGTGCCGATCGACAACCTGCCACATCCGGCCGGCGTCGGGCCAGGTCGGCACGCCTTCGAACATCAGCGTCGTGCCACCGTTCGCCAGCGGGCCGTAGACGATGTAGCTGTGGCCGGTGACCCAGCCGATATCGGCCGCGCACCAATAGACCTGGCCCGGCCGGTAATCGAACACCACCTCATGGCTGTAGGCGGCCCAGAGCAGATAGCCGCCGCTCGAATGCAGCACGCCCTTGGGCTTGCCGGTCGACCCCGAGGTGTAGAGGATGAACAGCGGATCCTCGGCGTCCATCGGCTCGGCCGGACAGTCGGCCGCAACCTTGGCGGCTTCCTCGTGATACCAGAGGTCGCGACCGGGCTGCATCGCCACGTCGCCGCCGGTGGCCTGCACCACGATGATCTTCTCGAGCACCGGGGCGTGCTTCCGGGCGGCATCGACATTGGCCTTCAAGGGCACGCGCTTGCCGCCACGCCGGCCTTCGTCGGCGGTGATGACGATGCGGCTGTCGCAATCGACGATGCGGCCGGCCAGCGCCTCGGGCGAGAAGCCACCGAACACCACCGAATGCACCGCGCCGATCCGCGCGCAGGCGAGCAGCGCCACCGCCGCCTCGGGAATCATCGGCATGTAGACGGTGACGCGGTCGCCCTTCTGCACGCCTTGCGCCTTCAGCACATTGGCGAAGCGGCAGACCTGCTCGTAGAGCTCCAGATAGGTGATCCGGCGCGCCTCTTCCTTGGGATCGTCCGGCTCCCACAGGATCGCGGTCTCGCCCCCGCGGGTCGCCAGATGGCGGTCGAGGCAGTTGGCGGCGACGTTGAGCTTGCCGTCGGCGAACCAGCGGATGCGGAAATCGGCCTCGTCGAACGACCAGTCCCCGGCGGTGGCAGGCGGCACGATCCAGTCGAGCCGCTTGGCCTGTTCGAGCCAGAAGCCGTCCGGATCGGACAGCGACTGGGCGTGGAGACGTTCATACGCTGCGGCGTCGACGCGGGCATGGCGCGCCCAGGCTTCCGGCACCGGATACAGATTCTCGCTCATCAAGACCCCTCCTGGTCGCCGGGCATCTAGGAGCGCAAGGGGTGGCTAGGCAAGGCACCCGGTGCCGCAAGATCGTTTCGGATCGACATGTTTTTTTGGTGGATCAGCGCAGGCGTATCAGTCATATAAGACGGCATGGCACGACCCGCGATTGCTCTATTGCTCTGTGCGGCGCTGCCGCTGACGGCCTGCTCCACCGGTTCCGCCCACCCGCAGCAGAGCGCGGCGCCGATCGATCTGCCCGATCGGTTCTCGGTCGATCCGCAGCAACAGGCGCGCGAGGATCTGTCGCGCTGGTGGGACAAGTTCGACGATCCGATGCTCGGCCAGCTGATCGGCCAGGCGCAGGCCGCGAACCTGGACATCGCCCAGGCCGTGATCCGGCTCCGCCAGGCGCGCGAGTCGCTGGTCCAGTCCCGCGCAGCGCTGCTGCCGACCGTCAGCGGATCGGCCGGCTATTCGCGCAACGAGCCGCTGCGCGGCGGCAGCATCACCACCCAGCTGCCCGACGGCACCATCGGTTCCTTCTCGCAAGGCGGCAGCAGCAACTTCTCGCTGGGACTGGACGCGAGCTACCAGGTCGACCTGTTCGGCGGCGTGCGCAGCAGCGTGCGCAGCGCCCGGGCCAATTACGAGGCGGCGGGGTTCAATCGTGCCGCGGTCCTGCTCTCGGTCGAATCCGAGACCGCACGCAACTATGTGCTGGCCAGGCTCGCCCAGGCGCAGCTCGCCAATGCCCGCGAGAGCCTCGCCATCCAGACCGAGAATCTGCAGATCGCGCAGTGGCGCGTCCAGGCGGGCCTCGTCTCCTCGCTCGATGCCGAGCAGGCCCGCGCCCAGCGCGCGCAGACCGCCGCCACCATCCCGCAGCTGGAAAGCAGCTACGCCGGCAACGTCGCGCGGCTGGGCGTGCTGACCGGCCAGACCCCCGGCGCGTTGCGTGGCGCGCTGGAAGCGCAGAAGCCGATCCCCCGCGGCCCCGCGAGCGTTGCCGCCGGCATCCCCGCCGATGCGCTGCGCCAGCGGCCGGACGTGCGCGCCGCCGAACGCAATCTCGCCGTCGCCACTGCGCAGATCGGCATTTCCCGCGCGCAGCTCTATCCAAGCCTCAGCCTCGGCGGCAGCATCAGCTCCGGCAGCGGCTCGCTGAGTTCGCTGCTCGACCTGATCACCGGCCGCGCCTTTGCCAATGTCGCCCAGACGATCTTCGATTCCGGCCGGCTGCGCAGCCAGCTCCGCTCCGCCCGCGCCGGCGCGGACGGCGCCTTCTATGCGTACAAGGCGAGCGTGCTGCAGGCGATGGAGGAGATCGAGAACGCGATCGTCGCGCTCCAGGCCGCCCGCACCCGCGAGGCCGAATTCCGCACCGCGCTGGAAGCGGCGACCAACCAGGCATTGCTCGCCCGCTTCCGCTATCGCTCGGGCCTCACCGATTTCACCACGCTCAACCAGTCCGAAAGCACGCTGCTTTCGGCCAAGAACGGCCTGTCCCAGGCCGAATCCGAACAGGCGACCGCGCTGATCCAGCTCTACGTTGCCCTGGGCGGCGGCTGGGACGAAGCCGCGCCGATCCCGCCCCTCCCTCCAAAGACAGGCAGCGCCACCGATGGCCAGTGAACCTCAGGACCTCAACGCCTTTCTGGGCACGAAGCGTCGCCCATGGTGGCGGCGGAACCTGCGCTGGATCATCGTCGCGCTGGTCGTGGTGGTGCTGGGGCTGCTGGTCTCGCGCTGCTTCGCGCCGAAGCCGCCGCCCAGCTACATCACCGTGCCGGCCGAAAAGGGCGCGCTGTCCGTAACCGTTTCCGCCACCGGCCGCCTCGCGCCGACCCGGCAGGTGACGGTGGGCTCGGAAATTTCGGGCCTGGTCCTCAAGGTGCTGGTCGACGTCAACGACCGGGTGACCGAGGGCCAGCCGATCGCGATCATCGACCCCTCGCGGCTCGACGACGCGATCACCCAGAGCCGCGCGGCGCTCGCCGCCAACCAGGCGGCGGTGGCCCAGGCCAGGGCGACCGTCGACGAATCGACCGCGCAGCTCCGCCGCATGGAAGAGGTCAACCGCCTGTCGGGCGGCAAGGTGCCTGCGAAGACCGAGCTGGACACCGCCCGCGCGGCGGTCGCGCGCGCCATCGCCAATCTGCGTTCGGCCGAAGCGAACGTCGTCTCCGCGCAGGCCTCGCTGTCGTCCAACCAAACGCAGCGCACCCGATCGGTGATCCACTCGCCGGTAGACGGCGTGGTGCTCGCCCGCCAGGTCGATGCCGGCCAGACGGTCGCCGCCTCGTTCAGCACGCCCACCATGTTCGTGATAGCGCGCGACCTCACCCAGATGAAGCTCGAAGTGGCGATCGACGAAGCCGATGTCGGATCGGTGAAGGTCGGCCAGCCCGCCAGCTTCACCGTGGACGCGTTCCCCGGCCGCACCTTCCCGGCGCAGATCACCCGCGTCGATCTCGGCTCGAACCTTACCGCCTCCACCGCCTCCACGACCGCGGCGACGAGCACCAGCACCGCCAACCAGGTCGTCTCCTACGCAGCCGTCCTCTCGGTCGCCAATCCGGACCTGACGCTGCGCCCGGGCATGACGGCCACCGCGACGATCGGCGTCGAGAAGCTCGAGAACACGCTGCTGATCCCCAATGGGGCGCTGCGCTTCACGCCCGAAGACAGCGGCGCCAAGCAGGGCGGCGGCGGCATCCAGTTCGGGCCGCGACGGCAGGACCAGCAAAAGGCGATCGGCCGCGGCAGCAAGCAGACTGTGTATGTCGTCGGCAAGGACGGCAAGCCGGAGAAGGTGGAGGTCGTCACCGGCCCCAGCGACGGCAGCCGCACCGCCGTCACCAGCACCAAGCTGACGCCCGGCATGAAGGTGATCGTCGGCATCCAGGCCAACGGCCCGGCCAAGCCGGCCAAGGACGACCAGAACTGACATGGCCGAGCCGCTGATCCAGCTCCGGGGCATCACCAAGACGTTCGGCGAGGGGCCGACCGCGTTCCAGGCGCTGAAGGGCGTCGATCTCACGATCGAGCCCGGCGCGTTCCTGGCGGTGATGGGGGCATCGGGTTCGGGCAAGTCGACGACGATGAACATCCTCGGCTGCCTCGATGTGCCGACCGGCGGCAGCTACCTGTTTCGCGGCGTGCATGTCGAGCAGCTGGACCGCGACCAGCGCGCCTATCTGCGCCGCCGCTATCTCGGCTTCGTGTTCCAGGGCTTCAACCTGCTCGCGCGCACCACCGCGCTGGAGAATGTGGAACTCCCGCTCCTGTACCGCGGCGAGCATCGCAAGGCGCGGCGCGATGCGGCGATGGCGGCGCTGGAACAGGTCGGGCTCGATCGCTGGGCCGATCACACGCCGTCCGAACTCTCCGGCGGCCAGCAACAGCGCGTCGCCATCGCCCGCGCGATCGTGACGCAGCCCGACGTGCTGCTGGCGGACGAACCGACCGGCAACCTGGACAGCGAACGCTCGGTGGAGATCATGAAGCTGCTCCAGCGGCTCAACGCCGACATGGGCATCACCGTGCTGATGGTGACGCACGAGCCCGAAATGGCCAGCTTCGCCAAGACGATCGTGCATTTCAAGGACGGGCTGGTGGAGCGGACCGAGGTCCCCGCCGGCGCCGTCAGCGGGGCCTGAGGCGATGCTGTTCACCACCCTGCTCCTCTCGCTGCGCGAAATCCGCCGGCACATCCTGCGCTCCTTCCTGACGACGCTGGGCATCATCATCGGCGTCGCGGCGGTGATCACGATGGTGACGCTGGGCAACGGCGTCTCCGCCTCGGTGCAGGCGTCGATCAGCTCGCTCGGCAGCAACACGCTCACCGTCTTCCCCAGCGGCGGCCGGCGCGGCGGCGGCAACGCCCCGCCCAGCTTCGAGAATGCCGATGTGCAGGCGATCCGCCAGCAGGTGAGCGGCGTTCGCGCCGTGGCGCCGCAAGCCTCGTCCTCGGCGCTGGCGGTCCGCAACGCGCAGAACTGGACGGCCTCCGTCACCGGCACCAGCAACGACTATTTCGACGCCCAGAACCTGGAATTCGCCGGCGGCCGCCGCTTCACCGATGCCGAGCAGAGCGCCGGCAAGTCGGTGTGCGTGATCGGCGACACGATCCGCACCAACCTGTTCGCCGACGAGGATCCGGTGGGCGAACGCTTCCGGCTCGGCACCGTCAGCTGCGAAGTGATCGGCGTGCTGAAGAAGCGCGACAATGCCGGCTTCAGCGATCCCAACTCCACGGTGGTGCTGCCGCTGAAGACCGTGCAGCGGCGCTTCGTCGGCAACCAGAACGTGCTGGCGATCCAGATCGCCGTCGCATCCGGCTACGACACCGCGTCGGTCAAGCAGTCGCTGGTCGGCCTGCTGCGCGAACGCCGCCATCTCGCACCCGGCCAGCCGGACAATTTCGACATTTTCGACAGCGCCGAATTCGCGTCGACGGTGCAGAACCAGATGTCCCAGATGACCCTGTTCGTCGCCGCCATCGCCGCGGTGAGCCTGCTCGTCGGCGGCATCGGCATCATGAACATCATGCTGGTCTCGGTCACCGAGCGCACCCGTGAAATCGGCATCCGCCTGGCGATCGGCGCGCTGGGCAAGGAAGTGCTGCTGCAGTTCCTGGTCGAGGCGGTGGCGCTGTCGTGCCTGGGCGGCCTGATCGGCGTCATGCTCGCCTTCTTCGCCTCCTGGGGGCTGGCGACGCTGGCCACGCTGCCCTTCCAGTTCGATCTCTCGATCAACCTGCTCAGCTTCGCCATCTCGGCACTCATCGGGATCGTGTTCGGCTTCTTCCCGGCCCGGCGGGCCGCCGCGCTCAATCCGATCGACGCCTTGCGGCACGAATAGCCGCGGCAGCCTCGCGCCCGCGCAGCGCCTCCAGATCCTCGCGCGTGTCGATGTCGACCAGCTCCTCGGGCCGGGTGATGACATGGTGGCCGCGCAGGATCAGCGTGCGGGCGCCGGCATCCCCTTCCAGGCTGCACAATTCGGCGAAATGGTCGCGGCCGATCAGCGCCGGCGGCATCGGCTGCACCCCGTCGCTCGAAGCGACCAGCGTCGCGCCATTGTCCGACGCATCGAACAGCCGGTAACAGTGGGTGACGGTAACCCGCGGCATGTCCGCCAGCGCGATCAGCACCGCCTGTGCCCCCGCCTTCTCCGCCGCCTCGACACCGTAGCGCAGCGAGCGCGCCTGTCCCTGCGCCGGATCGGGGTTCTCGATCACCTGAAAGCCGCGCGCCGCGAAATCGAGCGACGTGCACGACACCACCGCAATCCGCGCGAGGAACGGCATTCGCTCCAGCGCCGTCACGACATGGAAGGCGAGCGGGTGGCCGAGATAATCCTCGGTCAGCTTGTCGCCATCGCCGAACCGATCGGAACGGCCCGCGGCGAGCAGAACGAGGGCGGTCTTCTCAGGAGTCAGCATGGAAGGTCTTCACCATGGCGGCGGCGATGGACAGGGCGATCTCGGACGGACCGATCGCGCCGATCGAAAGCCCCGCCGGCCCCTCGATCCGCGCAAGGTTATCGGCAGAGACGCCCGCGGCGGCAAGTCGTTCCAGCCGCGCCGCATGGCTGCGCCGCGATCCCAGCGCGGCGACATAGCCGGTCGGGTGCGCCAGCGCCGCGAGCAGCGCGGCGTCGTCGATCTTGGGATCGTGGCTGAGCGTCACCACCGCCGTCGCCGGATCGGGCCGAAGCGCGGCCACCGCCTCGTCGGGCCAGCGGTCGTCAAGCGTGACCCCGGGGAACCGCGCCTCGGTGAGGAAGCGCCCGCGCGGATCGATCACCGTCGTCGCGATGCCCAGCTCGCGCGCGAGCCCCGCCAGCGCCTGCGCGATCTGCACCGCGCCGACGATCAGCAGCCGGCGCGGTGGATCATAGCGGTTGACGAAGCCGCCCCCGCCGATCGCGCTTTGCCCGCTGGCAAGGTCGGTCCCCACCTCCAGCGGCCGCCCCTCGGCGCGGGCGGCGCGGATCGCGTCGAACAATTCGGGCGGGAAGCCGTTCGCGGCCACCGGCTGCACCAGCACCGCGATCTGCCCCCCGCAGGGCAGGCCCACTTCCCAGGCGGCGGCATCGGCGACGCCATATTCCTTCACCACCGCCGGCGCCCCGGCGATCACCTCGGCGGCGGTCTGCAGGATGTCGGTCTCGACGCACCCGCCCGAGACCGAGCCTTCGAACCGGCCGTCCTCGTGCACCAGCAAATGGCTGCCGCGCGGGCGCGGCGCGGAGCCCCAGGTGGTCACCACCGTCGCCAGCGCCATGCGCGCGCCGCGCCACGCCTCGGCGGCTGCCAATACGCTGTCGTTGTCGGCCACTTGTCTCGCTCCCGTCACATCCGCTGCCTAACCGCCTAACCGAAGGAGAGTTTCGTGACGAGATGGATGCTTTTGGCAGTTGCCCTGCTGGCGCCCGCCGCCGCTTTCGGACAGGATCACGCGATGCAGAAGCCCATGCCCCGCATCGTCGTGATCGCCCATCGCGGCGCCAGCGGCGAGCGCCCCGAGCATACTTTGCTCTCCTATCAGCGCGCGATCGACCTCGGTGCCGATTTCATCGAGCCCGATCTCGTCCCCACCAAGGATGGCGAGCTGGTCGCCCGGCACGAGAACGCGATCACCGACACGACCGACGTCGCGTCGCATCCCGAGTTCGCCGCCCGCAAGACCACCAAGACGATCGACGGAGAGACCATCACCGGCTGGTTTACCGAGGATTTCACGCTCGCCGAGCTCAAGACGCTGCGCGCCAGGGAGCGGCTGCCCAAGCTCCGTCCCGGCAACACCGCCTATGACGGCCAGGCGACGATCCCGACGCTCGACGAGATCATCGCATTGGCAAAGAAAGAGTCCGCCCGGCTGCACCGCACGATCGGCATTTATCCCGAGACCAAGCACCCGAGCTATTTCGCCTCGATCGGCCTGCCGCTGGAAGGGCGGCTGGTGGCGAAGCTGAAGGCGGCTGGCTGGGACCGTGCCGATGCGCCGGTGTTCATCCAGTCGTTCGAGGTCAACAACCTCAAGCAGCTCAAGACGATGACCAGGGTGCCGCTGATCCAGCTGATGGCCGGCAGCCAGGGCCCGGCCGATCACGCCTTCGCCAGCTACAAGGAGATGGCGACGCCGGAGGGTCTGAAGGCAATCGCGCAATATGCCACTGGCATCGGCCCCGAGCTGACCCAGATCCTCGCCAAGGACGGCACGCCCTCGACGCTGGTCGCCGATGCGCATGCGGCGGGGCTGAAGCTCCACCCCTGGACCTTCCGCGCCGAGAATTTCTTCCTGATGCCCGCCTATCGCACCGGCACCGATCCGGCGACGCACGGCCGGCTGGAGGCGGAGATCACCGCGTTCCTCGAGGCGGGGATCGACGGCTTCTTCACCGATTTCCCTTCCATCGGCGTGCCGGCTCGGGATAGCTTCCTCAAAGCCAACCCGAAGTAAGGAAAGTCCCATGCGTATCCTGCCCGCCCTGCTGGTGCTGCCGCTGCTGGCGGGAGGATGCGTGGTGAAGACTGCCGCGAACGTGGTGACCCTGCCGGTCAAGGCCGGCGCCAAGGCGGTCGACTGGACCACCACCAGCCAGGACGAGGCCGATCGCAACCGCGGCCGCGAGATGCGCAAGCGCGAAAAGGAATGTCGCAAGCACCCGGAGCGCTGCCAGAACGACCCGCGCTGAAGTACCGTCTTATCCCAGGAAGGCCATCACCGCCCGCGCAAATACATCCGGCTGGTCGAGCATGATGAAGTGGCCACTGTCGCCCACGCCGCGGATCGTCGCCTTTGACGCCCCGGCATATTGCGCGCGGTAGAGGCCCAGCACCCGCTCCTCGCCGCCGCGCGCATCGGTCCACGGCACCAGCACGGTAATCGGCGCGGCGATCTTCGGCAGTTCCGGGCGCAGATCGGTGATCATGTCCTCGTAGATCGCCTGGCCGCTCACCCGCATGTCGGCCCGGGCCGACCAGCCCGCGACCTTGGCCTGCGATGCGGGCTTCAGCGCGTTCTGCCGGGCGATCATCTGGCCGACCTGCTCGGGAAAGGGCTTGCCGTAGAGGCTCGCCATCTGCGCGCGCATCATCTCGGCCTGCGGCTTGAGCGTATCGGCGGTTGCCGCCGGTGCGAAGAGCGTACCGATAAAGGGCAGCGCGTCGACGACCAGCACCTTCTGGACGTCCCCGGGGTGCGACCGCGCCAGCATCAGCGAAACCAGCCCGCCCATCGAATGGCCGACCAGCGGCACCGCGCCCAGCTTGCGATCGACGATCAGCGTGTGGAGATCGGCGACGATCCCGTCGAGGATGCCGGGCTGCAGGTTGCCGCGCGGATCGTCGCCGCCGAAGCCGTTGACCTGCACCAGATAGACGCGGTGGTTCTTGATCAGCTCGGGCACCACCCCGTCCCAGGTCGCGCGCGGGCTCGACAGGCCGGGGATGAGGATCACCGGGCTGCCACGCCCGACGACCTGTACCGAGATATGGTCCATCTGGACCAGCGTCTCGGCGACGGCGACCGGCGCAGGCGCGGCATGGCTCTGCCCGGAGGCAGACGCGATCGAGATCGCCAGCGCCATGGCCAGCCAGCGGCCGGTCGAAACGCGGGAAGCGGCAAAGCAAAGGGCGTGCATCATTGATCCTGCTCCTTGGCGGGATTGAGGAAGATGTCTTCGATCGCAAGGCCGAACAGGTCGGCAATCTTGAAGGCGAGCGGCAGCGAGGGATCGTAGCGCCCGGTCTCGATGGCGTTGACGCTCTGGCGCGAGACCTCGAGCCGTTCGGCCAGGTCCTGCTGGCTCCACGCGCGTTCGGCGCGGAGCACGCGGAGGCGGTTGTTCATGCCTCGCCTCCCGAGCCATCGCGCAGATGGACCAGCCCCTGGCAGACGCCGAGCCCGGCGGCCCAGAGCGGGAACGCCCCCCATAGCGGGAAGCGCCCGACCACGCCGCCTTCTTCGAGAAAACCCCAGACCGTCGTGAAGGCCAGCAGGATGCCGAGCCCGCCGATCGCGGCGATGGCGTTGCGGCTGCGCAGATATTCGTCCTTCTCCTCGACCAGATACAGGCCGATCGCAGCAATGGCGGCCAGCAGCGGCAGTGCGGGCGCCAGCGCCAGCGCGAACAGGCCGAAGCCCTCGGGATGCCACCAGCGCGATGCCAGCCCAGACCCGACGATGACCACCGAATAGACGCCCATCGCCGGCAGGAACCGCCACATGTACCGGCGCTGGGCGGCGTTCATCGTACCACAAGCCATGTAAAGCCTCCTTGCGAATCAGACAAGCAAGCTTTACGTCAATCACGCTTTACATGTCAAGCGTGGTTGACATATCAAATTCCTCCCCGGCACGGGGAGGGGGACCATGTGCGCCAGCACATGGTGGAGGGGCCGCCGCGCGAGCGGCGGTGTGTCCAGCGCTACCGACGAGCACCGCGCCTCCGGCGCGGCCCCTCCACCACGCGGCTGCGCCGCGCGGTCCCCCTCCCCGTGCCGGGGAGGAATTTACTTGGCGAGCCGCGCCACCATGTCCTCGGCCAGCTGGCTGAGCGTATCATCCCGCGCGCCCATCACCACGATGCGGTCGCCCGGGCGCGCCTGCGCCACCAGATGCGCCGCTGCCGCCTCGCGCCCCGGAATGTGCAGCGCCTGCGCGCCGGTCGCCGCGACATCGGTGACGATGTCCGCGCTGGTCACCTCGCGCGCGACGGTGCCGCCCTGATAGACCGGGTCGGGCAGCACGAGCAGATCCTCCGCGCCTAATTTGGTGGCGAACATCGCGACCAGCTCGCGCCGCATCACCTTGAGCGGGCCATAGCCGTGCGGCTGGAACAGCAGCAGCAACCGCCCCGGAAAGGCGTGGAGCGTATCCAGCGTCGCGGCGATCTTGTCCGGGTTGTGCCCGAAATCGTCGATCACGGACACGCCGCCGCCCGTGCCGACCAGCTCGAACCGCCGCCGCAGCCCGGTAAAGCCCTCGACGGCCGCGCAGGCATCCTCCAGCGACACCCCCGCCGCCATCGCCGCGCCGATCGCCGCCAGCGCATTGGCGACATTGTGCCGCCCCGGCACCTGCAGCCGCACCCGCCGCACCGTCTCGCCCCGAACGAAATCGAACGAGATCGCGAAGGCTTCCGGCGCCAGGTTCCGCGCCATCAGGTCCGCGTCCGCCTCCACCGCGAAGGTGACCGTCCGCCCGCGATCCAGCCCCATCGCCAGCGCCGCGCTCTCGGCATCGCCGACATTGACCACCGTCGTCGCCGCCTTGCCCGCGAAGGCGCCGAACAGCAGCCGCAATTCCTCCAGCGACTTGTGGTCGAGGCTGACATTGTTGAGCACCGCGATGCGCGGCCAGTAATTGGCGATCGAGCCGTCGCTCTCGTCCACCTCGCTGACGAACGCGTCCCCCGCCCCCACCAGCGCGCTGGCGAACGGCGCGTCCGGCCCTGCGAAATTCTTCATCACCGCGCCGTTCATCACGGTGGGATCGCGCCCGCAGGCGTGGAGGATCCAGCCGATCATCCCCGTCACGGTCGACTTGCCGCTGGTCCCCGCCACGCCGATCGGCAGCGCCGAGGCGTTGAACAGGCTCGCCAGCAGCTCGGCCCGCGACATCCGCGCACAGCCCAGCTCGGCCGCGCGCACCATGTCCGGCACGCCGGCCTCGATCGCGGCGGAAGCGACCACCACCTGCTCGGCCGACTGCACCCCGCTGCCGTCCTGCGGGAACAGCCCCACGCCGCGCGACCGCAGCCAGTCGAACTTGGCCGCCAGCCGCCCGCCGTCGAGACTGCGGTCCGAACCCGAGACCCGGGCGCCCCGGCCGGCGAGGATCATCGCCAGCGGCATCATCCCCGATCCGCCGATCCCTACGAAGAAGGTTGCTTTGCCATGCTGCATGGGCACGCTATCGGCGAAGCGAGGAGACCATACAAGCATATGCGGATCGGAGTCGTAGCACCTGCGCGTCCAGTCACCCGGGAATCGTCTGCCCGCATGGCGGCGTTCATGGCGCTCACCTATCCCGAGCACGAGGTGGTGTTCCACCCGCAATGCTATCGCTCGGCGGGCCATTTCGCCGGCACCGATGCCGAGCGCGCGGCGGCGTTCCTGGAGTTCGCCAACGACCCCACGATCGACGCGATCTGGTTCGCGCGCGGCGGCTATGGGTCGAACCGCATCCTCGACGCGGTGATGCCGCATCTGGGCGAGGCGGCGCGGCGCAAGACCTATATGGGCTTTTCGGACATGGGCTTCCTGCTGGGCGCGCTCTACGCCCGCGGCATCGGCCATCCGGTCCATGCCTCGATGGCGAGCAGCATCGGCAGGAACGACGCGGGCACGGATACCGGCTGGGCGCTCGGCTGGCTGATCGACCGCGACCGCCGCGGGCTGGACCCCAGCCTTGCCGACGGCCGCCCTGCCGCCGCGTTCAACCTCGCGATCCTGACATCGCTGATCGGCAGCAAGTACCTGCCCGACCTTACCGACCATGTGCTGATGATCGAGGAAGTGGACGAGCCGCTCTACCGGATCGACCGGATGCTCTTCAACATGGCCCATGCCGAGCAATTGAAGGGCATCGCCGGCATCCGCCTCGGCGCGGTGACCGCGATCGCCGAGAACGACCCACCCTTCGGCGAGACGATCGACGAGATGATTCTGCGCTGGTGCAGGGAAATGGCCGTCCCCTATCTCGGCCGCTGCGCGATCGGGCACATTTCGACCAATCGCGTCGTGCCGTTCGGCGTCGCCTGAGCCGCGGCGCTCAGCCGCCGGTCTCCAGCATCAGTTCGGCGAGCTGCCGGTCGACCCCCGGCACGACATGGTCGATGAACGCCCGCAGCATCGGCGTCATGCTCTTCTTGGACGGGTAGCAGAGCGCGATGCCGAACTCCTCGATCCGCCAGTCGGGCCAGAGCTGCACCAGTTCGCCCCCGGCAAGGGCGTCGCGGCAGATCACCAGCGGAATCAGCGCGATGCCGAGGCCGGCACGCGCCGCCTCCAGGATCACCGTGCCGTCGTCGCTCGCCAGCCTGGGGAGGAGTGCAAGTTCGTGGCGTCTGCCATCGGGGTGAAACAGGCCCCAGTGCGTCTCGCGCCCCGGCGGGCCGAAGGTGAGCGTGGGCAGTGCGGGCAGGTCGAGCGGCGTCCTGCCGGCATGGGCCTCGGCCACGGCCGGGGTCGCCACCAGCACCCGGTGCAGGCGCGAGAACTGGCGAACCACCAGGCTGCTGCTGGCGGGCAGGTCGCTGGCGCCGCGCAGCATCACGTCGAACGAATCGCGCACCATGTCGACGTCTTCGCTGGTGACGTGCAGTTCCAGTCGCACCCCCGGATGGCGGGCGAGAAAGCCGGGCAGCAGATCCTGCTCCAGCGCCCGCGCAAAGCCCGGCGGGCAGCACACGCGCAGCAGCCCGACAATCTCGGTGCGGGTACGCTGGGCGATCAGGCGGGTCGCCTCGATTCGATCCGCGATCACGTCGCAATGTTCGAAGATCTCGCGGCCCGCCTCGGTCAGCCGCAGGCTGCGCGTCGAGCGTTCGAGCAGGCGCATCTGCAGGTCGTTCTCCAGCCGCGCCACCTGGCGGCTGAGCTTGACCTTCTGCGATCCGGTCGCACGGGCCGCGGCGGTGAATCCGCCATGGCGCACAACCTGCGCGAAGGCGGCAAGGTCATCGAGATGCATGCACGGCGGATACAGGCCGGCGCGCGCGGCGCAAGTCCCATGGGTATCCGCCTGGATCTCCAAAAGTGTCGCGCCCGGCCGGCCTGTCGCAGGGCCGGCCGGGCACGCCGCAGCGCGAGGGGTACGCGCGCGGAGTGCGGGCGGTGCGCCGGTACGGGTGGGGGGGAACCCGCCCGGGCACCTTCCCGCGCTGGCTCAGAAGCGATAGGCGACGCCGAGCAGCACCTGGTGCCGATCGAACTTGCCGTCGCCGTTGCTGAAGTCGCTGTAGCGATATTCGAGCCGCGTCGAGACCTTGTCGGTGAGCATGCGCTCGACGCCGCCGCCGACCAGCCAGCCGTCGCGGTCTTCGGAACGGGACAGCGTCACGCCATTGGCCGCGATGCTGGTGCCGACGCGCTCATTGGCATAGCCGCCGCGCACATAGACCAGGGTCGCCGGGGTGACGAGATAGCCGGCGCGGACGCTGAGGTCGATCGAACGCTTGGGATCGATCTGCACGCCATTGCGGTCAAACGCGGCATCGATCGGCAGGTTGAGTTCGGCCTGGCCGCCGATCACGATCTTGGGCGCGACCTGCTTGTCATAGCCGACAAAGCCGCCTGCCACGCCGGTGCTGTGATTCCGCTGAATCGGCGCGACGCCGAGATCGGTGGTGGGGTTGCGGACGTCGGTCTGCTCCCAGCCGCCCTGGACACCGACCGAGGGGCCGTCGAACGGGGTGGACGACGACTGTGCATGGGCGGCCCCGGCGATCGACAGCGCGGCGACGGCGGCAAACCCAGCGATGAACTTCTGCATTGGTACGCTCCTCTGAACTTCTGCGGTCGTGCGAGGTGCGGGAGGAGCCGGGGCGCCGGTCCGGGGACTATCCCGATCGGCCGTTCGTCCGTGGCAACTTCCTGCCCTTGCATCGTTGCCGCCATCTGGGATCGTTTCGCTTGCGCGATTAGGGGCCAAAATCGCGAAGGACTGTTGCCAAAACAGAACCAATCCGGGACTTGTCGTTTCGCGGTTCCGCCCCAAGCACACGCCCGGCGCGGCATCTACCTCCTCTTAGGGGGCGGGTTTGGCCGTTTCACCGGACTCGCCACGATACTCGCGCAACTGCTTCGCCTGATCGGACAGTGGCGGAACCCGCGACGCCTTTCGCAAGGCATCCGGCAGCAACGCCTTCTGGTAGGCCCCCTGCGACCAGCCGCTTTCCCCGTTCTGGAATTGCGTGCCATAGACCTGCGGCTGGCCGATCGCCTGCAGATAGCGATCGAGCGTCGCGGCGGCGATCCACGTGGCGGCAGGCTTTCCCCGCGCCACTGCGATCACCGCAAGTGCATGCGCCTTCAGATAGTCGGCCGGGCTGTCGCCGTGCTGAAAAATGAACGCGGCGTTCCGATAATCCTCACCGCTCTGCAGTTTCCCGGCATCGAGCAGCGCCTGGGTGCGGGCGCGTCGTTCGCGGTCCTCCGGGCCCACCTTGGCCCAGTCGATGGCCGTATCCGACGATCGGGCGGCCTGGTCGGCATTGAAGATCGCCGTCATCTCGGGGTTTGTCGGCCGATCGATGGGAAGGACATGGGTTCGCCCGGTGTCCCAGCCGCCGAAGGGCGCGGTGCAGGCGACCCGCCGGACCGTCCAGGGTTCCACGCTGATGGGGTTGTAGCTGAGCTGCCCCGTAACGCCCTGGGGCGTCAGGACGAACCTGTCCGGAACCGCACCGGGCGAGGGATCGTCGAACACGAGTTCCACGCCGCCCGGCACCTCATGAACCTGCGGGGTCACCTGCTCGACGACTGCCCCCGTCACCCGCCACATGGTATCGCTGTCCAGCGAGAAATGCTTCGGATGCTGCCACTTGCCCAACCAGCCGGCGCGGGTCCGGGTGAGCGCAAAGCGCATCAGGTCGGTCCCATCGGCGCGCAGGGCCCAGCAGCCGACCGCGTCGGTCGGCGGAATGGGTGTGGCGGCAAGGAAGAGGGCTGTAATGACACCGTACCCCATATCGGATGCTCCTGTCGTGGTGGCTGGTACCCCGCTTATCCCGCCAACACCCGCCCCACCCGCACCAGCGCCCCATCGGGATCCGACACCGCGAACTCGTACGTCCCCCAGGGCATCGCATGCGGCGTGCCGGGCTGGATGATCGCCTCGCGCACCCGCTCCGCCACCGCGTCGACATCCGTGACATAGAGGTACAGCCCGAAGGGATTGTCCGGCGCCTGGGGCGTGTTCGCCTCGTGCCGCAGGTGCAGGTGCCAGCCGCGGCCGTCTTCCAGGATGCGGTAGTGGCCGTAATCACTGGCTACCTCCAGCCCCAGCCGGCGGTAGAAGGCGGTGCTCGCGTCGAGGTCGCGGCAGGGCAGGATGGCGACGATGTGGTGGGTCGGGTCCATGGCCGCAGGCTATGCGCGCCGGGCGGTGTGCGCCACTCCAAATCACCCATGCTGGAGAAGACGTCCCCCTCACCCTTCCCACCGCCTCCGGCGGCGGGCCCCTTCCCTCTCCCACAGGGGGAGAGGGAGTTGTGCATCCCC
>NZ_BCYY01000025.1 GCF_001598435.1 Sphingomonas pituitosa NBRC 102491 | reverse complement strand
GGAGCTGGGGCAGGCTGAGATCCGCCTCTTCGACGGCCGAGAGGTCAAGTTCGATCGCCTCGGCGGCACCAAGGCCTTCCAGCAAGCTGTCGCGGAAGAGCGCGACGTTTTTCACGCTCACGCAGGAAGGTGCACAAACGATTTCCAACATCAGTGCCTCATCCACATCCAAATACTAGGTATTTATACCTATAACTTAGCGACGCCGTTGCTTGATGGCATTTTAGAATGCCGGATGAGCCTTTAGTTGCCCTATAGATTAATTTTTCTCGCAGGTTCATATTTGGTATATACGCTGGAAACCTGAAATCGCCTTGCCTGGTATCATGCATGGATACGGGCACTTTGCTTCTACATTTTGAGATATTGCAGGCGTATTGAAAAGACAGGTGCAGTTTAGAAGCGATTAACGGCAGCTCTTGATGCTGGACGGATGGCGAGGTCCGTGCGCAAACAGGCTGGCCCGCGCCTGTCCGCGGGCGCCGATGCCGATCTGTTCGGTCCGGGGCAGCGCCACGCCGGCGATCGCCGGTTCAGCTGATGGACCCGGCTGACCCGCCCGAAGCGGATGCGCGCGAAACGATACCTGTCACATGGGCATGGCGCGGCGGTCGAGTCCGCCTCGGTGACGCGCGCCGCCCCCTGCGGAACGCCTCCACCGCAGCGGCCGGCGGCCGGCGGAAATATCCTGCTCGGGCGCGGTGATCGTCAGCGCCCGCGGATTGATCGCCACCGCGCCGCCTGCATCGCGGCGCTGGTAACTGTCACCTGCGCGCAGCGCCCCCTGCCCGCGTTGCGTGCGATGTCCTTCGTGCGCGTCGTCATGCGATCGCCCGTCGTTCGTGGCAGGGAGAGAAGGGTGCCGACGGCCGCCCGGCTGCCCGTTAGAGCAACAGGCGGCCGGCATACAGAAGCCCCGCAACGCCGCAGGAGACCAGCAGCGCCCTTCGCCACGCCCGGGCATGTGCCGCGGGCGCCGCGCGGTGGCCGATCGCCGAGCCGGCGATCGCGAGGATCGTCAGCAGCAGCCATAGCTGCGTCAGGGGTGCGGTGGGCACCGCGAAGGCGAGGATCGCCGTCACCGCGAGGATCACCGGCTGGCCCCAGCAGACGGCGGCCCAGACCCGCTCCCAGCCCGGTGCGGGGCGCCCACGGTCGCGGCGGCGCGCGAGCCAGATCGTCACGCCGCTCGAGGTCACCACGCACAGCGCCACCCCGAGCAGGCCATAGGCAAGCCGCACGGGGAAGCCGCCGAACCAGCCGAAATGGAGCTGGCCGATGCCGCCCAGCATGCGGGTGCCGAGCGCAAGGTCGGCAGCGTGCTCGACATGGATCGCCCGCCCCCGCGCGTCGAACTGGACCTCTTCCTGCGCGACGAGCAGACGGGGCTGACGCCCGTGCACCGAGATGCGCATGTCGGCGCGGCCCGGCCGCTCCACCACGATGCTTTCGACGGCCGCGCCTCCCATCCGCGCCTGCGCCTGTGTGACGAGCGCGGCGATGCCCGGCATCGGCACCGCGCGGGCGTCGACCGGCGGCGGCGGATCGAGAAAGAGCGCATAGACCCGACCGGTGTCGCCCCGATACAGGAGCAGGGACAGGACCGCCACGATCAAGGTGCTCAGGCCCAGCAGGGCACCGGTCAGCGCAAGGGTGAAGTGGAAGGGCAGCGCCCATATGCCGAGCCGGTTGTGCAGGTCCGCTTCCTGCAGGCGCCGCGAACCTCCGAGGCGGAGATGGAACGCATCGCGCACCACCCGCGGATGGGCGAGGATGCCCGAGACGAGCGAGGAGAGCAGCGCTACGCCGGCAAGGCCGACGAGGAAGCCGCCCCAGGCCCGCGGCAGGTGCAGGCAGATGTGGAGGTTGAGCAGAAACTCGGTCCAGGCGGCCTCCAGCGGCGAGAGGCTGCCATCCTCCGCCACCGCCCAGTTGCGTTCGAACCGCCCCTTGTACGCGACCAGGCTCGCGCCCTGCCGCGCCGGGCTCGGCAGGGTGAGATTGAGCGAGACATCGCCCGGCACCTGCTGTGCCGCCGCGCCGAGCGCTCGCGCCGCCGCATCGGGGGCCAGCTGCGCGGCGACCGGCGTGCGCGGCAGCTCGAGCCGGCGCAGATCGGGCGCGAAAACGGCGATCGTGCCGGTCAGACACACCAGATAGATGACCGCCGCAAAGGCCAGCCCCAGCACCGAATGGCTGCTGAGCACCGCCCGCACCGTCTCCGCGGAGAACGGCCAGCGCCACTGCTTCTTGCGGCTATCGCTCACGCCGCGCCTCCCAGGATCGAGCCGCCGACAAAGGCCAGGCCGAAGCCGAGCAGGCTGGTGCCGAGCAGCACCGCAGTGGCGCGCAACAGGCGCCGATCGGCGAGCGTCCAGGTCATTGCCAGCCCCCACAGCACCGGCAGCAGCATGCCGCCGATCACGATACGGGTTCGTGGATCGCCCGGCAGGAACACGGTGACGCAAAAGGCGAGCGCCATCGCCGCCGTCATGCCGAGCGGGCCCGCAAGCAAGGTGCGCAGGATGCCGCGCCAGAGCCGGCCCGGTTCGTCCAGCGGTTCGGGCGCCGCGTCCGCAGCCCGCGCGCGCGCCGCCTTGCGCCGGACCCGGCCGTGGAAGACGACGGACAACGCGCCGATCGCCTCCATCACCAGCGCCAGCGCGGCGCCCTTGACGGGGCCGATGCCCCATCCCGCCGCCAGGATGGCGGCAAAGAGCAATGCCCAGCCGGTGCCGACGAGCGCCGGCGCGGCGCCCTCGCGCCTGCGCCACGAGCGGCGCAACAGCCATGCCCCGGCCGCACCGGCCAGGATCAGCAGGAAGCTGGCGACGGCGATCACCAGTGCAGCCCCGCACCGACACCGAAGGTCTGCGGCTCGCCCAGGATCGCCAGATGGACCTGGGCATATTCATACTGCTTGTATTTCTCGTTGAAGAGGTTGCGCGCGAACGCGAACAGCTGCCAGGCGCCGGCGTCATAGCCCAGCCGGCCGTTCACCACGGTACGCGCCGAGACCTTGAACTGGGCCTGCTGCTGCCCCACGCCGGTGAACACCGACGTGCGATAATTGGCGTTCACATTGCCGGTGAAACCGCCCCCGAACCGCACATTGGCACCCCCCGCCAGCGTCCAGCGCGGCGCATAGGGGAATTGCGTGTCGCTGAGATCGAGCGTGCTAGTCGCGCCGCTCGGCAGCTGGAACCGGTCGAACTTCGTCCGGACATGCCCAACCGAGGCGTACATGTCGACTGCCCGATCGAGCCGCGCATTGGCTTCGACCTCGAAGCCGTAAAGGTGCGAGCCTGCCGCGTTGACCGTATTGTAGTCATAGGTGTTCAGCCCGAAATAGGCCGTGACCTGCTGCTCCCTCCACTTCATGTAGAAGATATTGGCATTCACCGTCAGCTTGCCGTCGAACCATTTCGAGCGCAGCGAGCCTTCATAGTTCCAGCTATATTCGGGATCATAGGCGACCAGCCTGGCCCGTGCCGGATTCTGGCTCGATCCGCCCGAACGATAGGCGCGCTGCACCGTGAAGGCGGTGGTCAGGTCCGGCGTCCACTCCATGCTGACGCCCATCTTGGGGAGAAACGCGTTGAAGGTCCGGCCGTTGGACGCCAGCGGCGAGGACGCGTTCGCCACCAGCCCCAGCACGCCCTGGTTGATGAGGCCGACGATGGAAGCGTACGGGGCACCCAGGAAGTTCACGTCGGGCAGCGCACCGTTGAAGGTAGCGACGGTCTGCGCCGTGTAGCGATTGCGCTCGTGATCCAGGCGGAACCCGCCGATCAGCGTGAGCCGGTCGGCAAGCTTGAAGCGCGCATCGCCGAACAGCGCCATCGTCTCCACCTGCTCGGGCTGGGCGGCGTAGTAGATCACCGGGATCACCGGCAGCTGCCCCGCATAGGCGGTGGAGATCGCCTGCGCCTGCGCCGCCGTTGCGCCGTTGGCGCGCAACAGGCCGGAAATGGTGGCAGTGGGCGTTTCGATGTTGACGCGGCTGTTCTGGTCGAGCTGGCCGCTGCGGCGATAATACCAGGCGCCGAGCAGCCCGCTCAGCCGCTCGCCTTCATAGTTTAGCCGCAGCTCCTGCGTCAGCGTACGGTAGAGATAGCGGTTGTCGACCGCCTGGATGTCCTGCGCCGTGCCGTCGGTATCGATCCGGGAACGCACCCTGGAGCGGTTCCAGGAGCTTACGCTCGACAGCTTGAGCCCGCGCGCGAGCGGATAGCGCAGTTCCAGCACTGCAATGTCGCTGGCGATGTTGCCGCGGCTCGGCTGATCCCCGGTGGCGACCCGCATGTTGTAGAAATCGGGCTGGTCGGTGCGGGAATATTCGTACAGATAGCCGCCGTCGCGCCGGACGCGGTTGTAGCTGGCGACCGCTTCCAGGCCCGGCATGGCACGCGGCGTCCATTTCAGCTTGCCGCGCAGGTTGAGCGACTGCATCGCGTCGTCGTGGCCGCCGCGGGTAAGGTTGGTGATGATGCCGCGGTCCGCGCGCCGCTCTGCGGAAAGGCGGATGCCGAGCTCGTCCTGCACGATCGGTCCGCCGAGCGCGGCCGAGAAGGTGCGGTCGTTCTGGTCCGTCCACAGCACCCGCGCATCGCCGCTCCATGCGGCGACCGACGGGTCCCGGGTGGTGATGACCACGCCGCCGGCCAGCGCATTGAGCCCCTGGATCGTCGACTGGGGGCCGCGCAGCACTTCCACCTGCTGGACGTCCCAAAGATCCGTCGGCCCGCCATAGAGCGCCCATTTCGGGATCGGCGCCCCGTCGACATAGACGCTGGCGGCATCGGCCTGCCCGCCTGCGCCAACGCCCGTATTGCTGATCCCGCGGATGGTGAACCCCGTTGCACCATAGGTTTCGGACAGGTTGGCGGTCCGGTTGTACACGTCCTGGATCGAGATCAGCGCTTCCCGCTGGATCCGATCGGCGGTCGTGACGGCAACGCTGGTCGGGGTATCCTGAAGCGTCCGGGACGATTTCTCGCCGGTGACGATGATCTCGTCGGAACCGCCATTCGCAGCTCCCGCGACCTGCTGGGCATGCACCGGCACCGCGATTGCCGAAAACGCTACACTCGAAAGAAACAGACTGATCCTGGCCATGCGCCCCCCTGCAAACAGGCGGCCGCTATGCGATTTCAGATATTGCGAGTCAATCGCATTTGCAGCGTTGCGCGGATATCGCGTCGCCCTCCCCGGCTCAGCTCAGCTGCAGTCCGAGCCGGTACAGACGGTTCGCATTGCCCGCGAACATGGCACCGCGCTCCGCATCGGTGAAGCCGGCCGTGCAGGAATCATAGGCATCAAGATGCGCGGCGAAGCTGCCGAAGAGCTTGTCGGTCGGGAAGTCGCTGGCGAACATTACGCGGTCCGTGCCGAATTGGTCGATCGTCTGCAGCACATAGGGCTGGATGTCGGCGCGCTCCCAGGGGCGGTGCGTGAAGCCCATGCCCGAGATCTTGACCGCGACGTTCGGCAGCGCGGCCAGCGCCCGCATACCGGCGCGCCAGGCTTCCCATTCGCCCGGCACCGCCATGCCGGCATGGTTGAGAATCACCTGCACCTCGGGATGCCGCGCGATCAGCCGGGCCAGGCCCGCAAACTGGCCGGGATAGGCCTGCAGGTCGAAGCTGAGGCCATGTTTGGCGAGCAGTGCGAAGCCCTGCGCCCAAGCTTCGTCCTGCGTCACGTCGCGCGGCGTGTAGCTGCGCCGCGGGTCGGGATGCCAGTTGACGATGTGGCGGATGCCGCGAACCGCGGGGTGCCGGGCATGGGCGGCGAGCAGCGCGTCCACCTGCGGATCGTCTAGCGGAGCAAAGGCGATGATCGCGTTGGGCAGTCCCCGCGCGTCGGCCGTCGCCTGCAGCCATTCGGTCTCGGCAAGCGCCGCCTCGGGCGCCGCCCCGGCATCGACATGGACGATGCCGCGCACGTCCCAGCCCGCCGCATCCGCCAGATAGTCGTCGAGCAGATAGGTCCGCGCGATCGGTTCGACGCTGCCGTTCGGACCATCGTCCGAAAAGGGCGGCGTCAGCCAGGGATAGGCGATGCGATCGAGGTCCCAGAGATGCACATGCGCATCGACAAACGGCAGATCGCGCGCCATATCCTCGCTCCTTTCGCGCGCGCACGCGCGCGCGGTATTAATAGGTCGTGCGACCGCCCGAGGTGTCGAAGGTCGACGCCGTGGTGAAGCTGCATTCCTCGCTCGCCATGAAGCAGATCATCGCGGCGCTCTCCTCGGCATCGCCCAGCCGGCCCATCGGGATCTTGGAGCGCATATACTCCACCTGGCTCGGCGGCAGCTGGGCGAGGATCGGGCTCTCGAAGGTCGCCGGGGTCAGCGCGTTGGCGATCACGCCCTTGCCGGCAAGTTCCTTGCCCAGCGATTTGGTGAAGCCGATCACGCCTGCCTTCGATGCCGAATAGGCCGAGGCATTGGGGTTGCCTTCCTTGCCCGCCACCGACGCGACGTTGACGATGCGGCCATAGCCGTTGGCCAGCATGTGCGGCACCACCGCGCGGCAGCAATAGAACAGGCCGTTCAGGTTGATGTCGATCACGCGGGCCCAGCTGTCGAGCGGGAATTCGTGCACCGGCACGGTCGCGCCGGTGATGCCGGCCGAGCAGACGAGGATGTCGATCCTGCCCAGCGCCGCGGCCGAGGCCTCGGCCGCGCGCGCGACCGCATCCGCATCGGACACGTCGAGCTGCTCGACATGCGCCCCGCCAAGATCGGCGGCAGCGACCGCCAGCTGGTCCGGGTTGAGGTCCCACAGCGCGACCTTGCCGCCCTCCGCGACCAGCCGCCGCGCCACCGCCAGCCCGAGGCCGGAGGCGCCGCCGGTGATCACCGCCGTGCGCCCGGCGAAGCGTCCCGCGAACGCGCTCATCCGAGCACCGCGTCGCCGAGATGGCGCCATGCGACGACGTTCTGCTGCTGCTCGCCGAGCCCGGCGATGCCCAGCCGCATCGTGTCGCCTGCCTTGAGGAAGATCGACTCCGGCTTCTTGCCCTCGCCCACGCCCGGCGGCGTGCCGGTGATCAGCACATCGCCCGGATAGAGCGTGATATATTCGCTGACATAGGCAATGATCTCGGCGACGCCGAAGATCATGGTGCGGGTGTTGCCGGTCTGCATCCTCGCACCGTTGACGTCGAGGAACATGTCGAGATCCTGCGGGTCGGCGATCTCGTCCGCCGTCACCAGCCAGGGGCCGAGCGGGCAGAAGCTATCGTGGCCCTTGCCCTTGCTCCACTGGCTGCCGCGCTGCTTCTGGTTGAAGCGCTCGGACACGTCGTTGGCGACCGCATAGCCGGCGACATGGGAAAGCGCGTCGGCCTTGTCGACATAGCGCGCGGTCTTGCCGATCACCACCGCCAGCTCGACTTCCCAGTCGCTATGGGTGGAGCCGCGCGGCAGCATCACCTCGTCATTGGGACCGGTCAGGCTCGACAGCGCCTTCATGAACATCACCGGCTCGGTCGGGATCGGGAGGTTCGATTCGATCGCATGGTCCTCATAATTGAGGCCGATCGCGACGATCTTGCCGATGCCCTTCAACGGTACGCCGAGGCGCACGCCCTTATCGACCAGCGGCAGGCCGGCGGGGTCGATCGCGCCCAGCCCGCCGATCGCATCGATCGTCAGGTCGGCGATGTGGCCGGACAGGTCGCGAACGCGGCCCTCGGCGTCGATCAGGCCGGGGCGCTCCTGGCCCCGCTCTCCAAAGCGGCAGAATTTCATGGGCGTCTCTCTCAGTGCGAATAGGGTCGGTGCATGGCGAGGTCGCGGTTGAGCTCGACGCCGAAGCCCGGCTGGTCGAGCGCGCTCGCGCGGAGCCGGCCGTTCTGCGGCACGGGCTCGCCCAGCAATTGCGGGTGGAACATCGGCACCACCTCGGTGGGCCCCGGATGCATCATCAGGAACTCGGCGAAGGGCGAGTTGTGGCGGGTGATGACGAAATGGTAGCTGTAGACCGACGAGCCGTGCGGCACGACCAGCTTGCCGCGGGCATCGGCCAGCGCCGAGATCTTCAAGAGCTCGGTCACGCCGCCGCACCAGCCGACATCGGGCTGGATGATGTCGCAACAGTCCATCTCCAGCAGCATGCGGAAGCCCCAGCGGGTCGCTTCATGCTCGCCGGTGGTGACCAGCATGCCCTTGGGCACGTTGCGCTTCAGCTCGGCATAGCCCCAGTAATCGTCGGGGCTGATCGCCTCCTCGATCCATTTGAGGCCATGCTCGTGCGCGGCGATGGCAAGGCGGGTCGCATAATCGACGTCGAGCGCCATCCAGCAATCCCACATCAGCCAGAAATCCGGGCCGACCCGGCTCCGCATCTCAGCCAGTTCGGCGATGTTCTTCTTCAGCCCCTCGATCCCTTCGGCAGGGCCGTGGTGAAGCGGCAGCTTGCCGCCGATGAAGCCCAGCTCCTTGGCGATGTCCGGCCGCGCGCCGGTCGCGTAGAATTGCAGCTCGTCGCGCACCGCGCCGCCGAGCATGTGGTAGACCGGCTCGCCGCGCAGCTTGCCGAGCAGGTCCCACAGCGCCAGGTCAACGCCGGAAATGGCGTTCACCACCAGTCCCTTACGGCCATAATACTGCGTCGAGAAGTACATCTGGTCCCAGATCTTCTCGTATTCGGTCGGGCTGCGGCCCTCGAGGAAGCGGGCGAGATGCTTCTCGACGATGTAGCAGGCCGGCTCGCCGCCGGTGGTCACCGCGAAGCCGATCGTGCCGTCCTCGGCCTCGATCTCGACGATCAACGTGCCGAGCACGTTGATGCCGAAGCTCTGTCGCGACTGGCGATACTCGGGATAGCGGCTCATCGGCGTCGCGATGTGATCGTCGATCCAGTGGCCCGCCCCCTGGTCGTGATAATCGGCGCCCCCACCGCGGACGGTATAGGCGCGCACCTGCTTGATCTTTGCCAATTTGGTCGTTGAAAGTCCGGCTACCACGGCTCGACGCTTCCCTTCTGGCGTCCATCCCAGATGGCTGGACGGTTTCCGACAATATGAAATCCGGGCGCGCAGCGTGCCAGCATGTGGTACGTCCGCGCCCAAGAGGTTCGGGTGGGTCGCAGCCGCGATCGGCTGCCCGGCATCCTCCTGAATGCTTTACTTTCTCACTTTATGGGATAGGATGTTAATTGATGGAACGCTCCACGTCAAATACTGAAAGCGCGGACGGCGCCGCGCCGGCCGCCGGGGGCGCCAAGATCCAGGGCAGCCAGACGCTGCTGCGCGGGCTAGACATGCTCGACAAGGTGATCGAAGGCCCGGTGAAGCTGGCCGAACTCTCGGCGCGGATGGGGCTGACGCGCTCGACCACGCACCGCCTCGCCAATGCGCTGATCGACCGTGGTTTCCTCAGCTACCTGCCGCGGGACGGCTATCAGCTGGGGCCGAAGCTGATCCAGCTCGGCTTCCTCGCGCAGAGCCAGGCGGACATCGTCCAGATCGCCCGCCCCCGCATGGAGGCGCTGGCGGCGGAGACCGAGGACACGGTGCATCTCGGCCGGATGGACGGCGACCTTGCGCTCTATCTCGACAAGATTTCCGGCCGCAGGCGGGTCGAGATCTCCAGCCGCATCGGCGATCGCCAGCCGCTGACCTCGACCGGGCTCGGCAAGGCGCTGCTGATCGACACGGCCGAGGGCGAGTGGGAACGGCTCTACGCCGCCGACGCGGGGCGCGGGCAGCAGCACACCGATCACGGCCTGTGGTTCGAACGGATGCGTGCCTATGCGGGCGCGGGTCACGCCTTCGACCTCGAGGAGAATGAGGACCTGATCCGCTGCGTGGCGGCGCCGGTGCGCGACGTGTCGGGCCGGATCGTCGCGGCGATCAGCGTGTCGAGCGCGGCGCAGTATATGGACGACGATCGCATGGCGGCACTGAGCGCGCAGGTGCGCGGCACCGCGGAGGCGATCAGCACCGATCTCGGCTGGAGCGCGGAGATGCGCCCGGCCCGCAAACATCGACGATAAGAGGAGAGGATCTCGTGAAGCTGTTGGAGGGGAAGACGGTGCTCGTCACCGGCGGGTCGACCGGGATCGGCCGGGCGGCGGCGATCGGGGCGGCCGAGGCCGGCGCCGATGTGGCGATCAACTATCACAGCCGCGACGACGATGCCGCAGCGGTGGTCGCCGCGATCGAGGCGATGGGCCGGCGCGGCCTGGCGGTGAAGGGCGACGTCGCCGATCCCGCCACCGCCACCGATTTCGTCGCCCGCGCGGTCGACGCGTTCGGCAAGGTCGACGTGCTGGTCTCGAACGCCGGCATCTGCCCCTTCCACGCGTTCCTCGACATGCCGGCGGAGACCGTGCAGCGGACGATGCAGGTCAACCTGCTCGGCGGCTATTTCATGTGCCAGGCGGCGGCGAACCAGATGGTCGCGCAAGGCCAGGGCGGCGCCATCGTCGCGGTCTCGTCGATCTCGGCGCTGGTCGGCGGCGAGTATCAGACGCACTATACCCCCACCAAGGCGGGACTCCATTCGCTGATGCAATCGGCCGCGATCGCGCTGGGGCGGCACGGCATCCGCTGCAACTCGGTGCTGCCGGGCACGATCCTCACCGAGATCAACAAGGACGATCTCGCCGACGCGGAGAAGCGGAAATACATGGAAGGCCGGGTGCCGCTCGGCCGGCTGGGCCAGCCCGAGGATCTCGCCGGGCCGATCGTGTTCCTCGCCTCCGACATGGCGGCCTATGTCACCGGCGCGGCGCTGCTGGTCGACGGCGGCGCGTTCGTGAACCTGCAATGAGGGGGGCGCTGTTCGCCGCGGCGCTCGCCGTCGCCACACCCGCCGGCGCGCAAACGCTGTTCATCGCCAGCGATTCGACCGCGCAGACCTATGCCGCCGATCGCTATCCGCAGACCGGCTGGGGGCAGATGCTTCCCTGTGGCCTCACCGCCGATGCCGTGGTCGTGAACCGCGCGATCGGCGGGCGCAGCACCAAGTCTTTCCTCGCGGAGGGCCGGTGGGACACGCTGTTGGCCGAGGCCAAGCCCGGCGACGTGGTGCTGATCCAGTTCGGCCATAACGACGCGAGCACGACCAAGCCCGAACGCTACGCCCCCGCCGGCACGCTCTACCGCGACAATCTGCTGCGGATGATCTGGGAAGCGCGCGGCCATGGGCTGGTGCCGGTGCTGGTCACCCCGCCGGTCCGCCGCAGCTTCGACGGCACGCGGGTGAAGGCCGATTTCGCCGCCTATAGCGAGGTGATGCGCGCACTCGTCTCCAGCACCAGCACGCCACTGCTCGATCTGGAGGCGCGCTCGGCCGAACTAGTCCAGCGTCTGGGGCCGGAGGGGTCGCGCAAGCTCTACCTCCACCTCAAGCCGGAGGACAAGGCGGTCGGCTTTCCCAAGGGGATCAACGACGACACCCATTTCAGCGAGCTGGGCGCCCGCGCGATGGCCGATCTGGTCGCACAGGAGCTGAAGACCCTGAAGCTGCCGATCGCAGACAAGGTGCTGCCCGAGCGCCCGGACCTCACCCGCGCCACCGCGCTCGGCAGCACCGCCTGCCGCTAGAAGGCGAGCGATGCCGCCAGGGTAACCGCCTGGCGGGATCGTGCGCGGCCGCGATAGACGTCGGTACCAGGCCCCCCGCCGGTCCAGGCGAGCTGGGCGTCGATGCGGCCGATCCGCCGGGCCACGCCCAGGCTGTAGTCGAACTGGGCGCGGTCCATCACATAGCGCGGCAGGGTGCCGACGAAGCGCATGGCGCCGGCATGGGCGAGCAGGCGCCACCCCGGCGCCGGCCGTACCACGCCGTCCAGCGTCGCGTAGAAGGTCGTCGCGCCGCGCTGCAGATAGTCGGGCGAATAGAGCAGCCGCGCCGAAAGGCTGCGGCCGCCGATCCCGGCATAGAGTTCGGTGTAGCCGGTGCCACTCGCCATCGCCGACGTATTGCGGAACTCGCGGCGCGTCACGCCCAGGTCGAGCACGCGCCCGCCGGACAGCCGCCAAGCATAGCCCGCATCGACGCCCGCTGCGACGAGATCCACGCCGTGCGGCAATGCCGCAACCGTCGCCGACGCATCGGCATAGGCGCCGGAGCGGTGGTCATACCCCAGCGACAGCGTCGCCGCCGGCAGCCCGTCGCTCAGGCTGCGGCCCCGCCAGCGCTCGTCGTTGGTCACGCTCAGCTGGCCGCTCCACTGCGCACGCGCGGAGGGCATGACCAGCAGCGCGGCAAGCGCCGCCAGCGCTTCAGGGGCGCAGGCCGCCGCACTTCGCTTTCCCAACCACGCTCGCACAGGCATCGATTTCTCCGCCGCCGGGTCTAGCAGAAACAAGCGCCGCGCGTCTGCCCGGGTGCGCCTGCCCCTCGCGCAGCAGCGCGACCAGCCCGCTTACCTCGGCCGCAGCGTAGGAGGAACCGTTCGCCAGATACCAGCGCCCGCCGGGCTGCGTCGTTGGAATATCGCGCCCGGGCGCCGCATAGGGACCGCCCGCCAGCCCCACCGTCGTCTCCGCCACCGCGACCACCCCCGGCATCGATGCCGGAAAGCCGCCGCCGGGGAGCTTCGGATCATAGGCCGCGACCACGGTTGCCCCGCGCGAGACCCCGGTCCGCAGCAGCGTTTCCAGCAATCGGCTGGGCGGCCCGGCAAGGCTGAGGTTGATCACGTCGGCGCGCTGCTCGACCGCGAAGCTCACCGCGCGCGCCAGGCTCAGGCTGTCGCACAGCGTCGCGGTGGCGGCGCCTGCGCCCTGTTCCCGGCAGGCGCGCAGGGCGAGCAGCCGCGCACCGGGCGCGATGCCGACGATCCCCATCCCATTGTCCGCCCTCGCCGCGATCACGCCCGCGATGCCCGTGCCGTGCCGCTCCGCCGCGATCGAGGCGCCGTCCACGAAGTTGCGTGCGACCGCGACCTGGCCGGCCAGGTCGGGATGCCGCGCATCGATCTGGCTGTCGATCACCGCGACGCGCTCGCCGCGCCCGGTGGCGGTGCGGTGGAGCATCGACAGGCGCCACGCCCGTGCCACCGGCTGGGCGGGATACAGCGGATCGTTGGGCAGCGGATCGGCGCCCGCCCTGCCCTGCGCCTCGAAGGTCGCGATCGGCTCCGACCATTCGACCGCGGCATCACGCGAGACCCGCGCCGCGACATCTTCCGCCGCGCGGCCCTTCGGCACTTCCATGATGAAACAGTCGATGCCGATCATCGGCATCGGCCAGTTGTCGACGAGACGCAGGCCGTTGCGCCGGGCCACCGCGGATGCGATCCGCCGCCGCGCCGCCGCCGACTGGTCTTCGCCGTAACCGCCGCCATAGCCGCTGCCCGCGCGGAAATGCGCGGGCGCCAGCCGCAGCATCACCAGGATGCGCGGCGCCTCCTCGGCGCGCGCGTGAAGCGGCGGGCCTGCGATCAGCGCGAACAACAGCGCCAGCAGGGCGCGCCCATGCTTCATGGCGCCGCGTCGACCGGCTGCGCCAGCGTCACTCCCGGCTGGGTGCGGAGCCGGGCCAGCGCCGCCTCCCGCTCGCCCGGCGCGATGGCGAGCAGATAGGCGCCGGCCGCCGTCGGACCGTCGACCAGCCGCGCGCCCGACGCCTCGATCGCCCTGCGCAGCGCTGCTTCGCGCGTGTCTGCGGCGAACATCACCAGGATATTGCCAGGCTGCCGCTGCTCCGGCGTGCCGAGTACGTGATAGGCGGGCGACGGCGCCTGGCGGCCGAGATGCAGCACCACGCCGACGCCCAGCACCAGCATCGCCGCCTGAGCTGCGAGCATCCAGCCGGCACCGCGCAGGAAGCGGTTCGGCAGCCGCGGGCGCGTCTCGGTCGCCGCAAGCTCGGCGGCGATGCGGTCCCAACCCGTGGCGCCAGCCGCCGGCAGATCGGCGATCGCGCCGTGCAGCCGTCGCTCGACAGCGAACTCGTCGCGGCATGCCGCGCAGCCGGCGAGGTGCGCCTCGACCAGCAACCGGTCGCCGGGTTCGATCTCCCCGGTCACGTACCAGGGCAGCAGCAGCATCGTCGCTTCGTGCGGATCGCCGCGCAGGTGGAGAAGGTCGCCCATCATCTAGATCCAGTCCGCCAGTTCGCCCGCCATGGCACGCCGCAGATGGCGCCGGGCATGGAACATCCGCGTCTTCACCGTGTCGACCGGACATCCCAGAATTTCGGCGATCTCGCGATAGCCGATCTCGTGAAAATAGGTGAGGTCCACCACCGCGCGATGATCCGCCGACAGCCCCGCCATCGCACGCTGGAGGGCCGCGCGGGTCCGGTCCCGCGACAGCGCGGCGTCGGTCGTTGCCGCGTCGGGCAGCTCGGCCAGCTCGGCATCGCTTTCCTGCACCTCGGGCAGGCGGCTGCGGGCGCGAAGGGCCTTGCGGTAGGCGATGGCGAACAGCCAGGTGGACAGCCGGCTCGCGCCGGTGAAGTCGCCCGCCTTCTGCCACAGCACCATCAGCGTATCGTTGACGACTTCCTCGACCAGCGCCGGCGACCGCAGCAACGTGCCGACGAATCGGGTGAGGCGCGGCTGGTAGCGGCGGTACAGCTGCTCGAACGCGCGCAGGTCCCGCGCGCGCACGGCCGCGACGAGGCCCATTTCCTCGTCGTCCCTGGGGGGCCTCGGTCGCCCCTGCTGATGCTCGCTCTGCGTCACGCCTTGCCCTTTGCTTCCATCTTAGTGCCGATGGCGCGTGCAAAGGTTCAATCGGTGCGACCCGAGGCGTGTATTTCGCCGGCCGGGTGGTTTTTCCGGCCCGGCCGGCGGGGAGACGATCAGGCGAGCGCGAGCGTCGTCCGGCGGCGGCGATAGCGGAGCATGCCGCCGGCCGCACCGGCACCAAGCATCAGCATCGCCCAGCTGGCGGGCTCGGGCACCGCGGCGGCCAGCGTCGCATTCTCGGGTGCGAAGTCGCTGATCTGGGCGCTGCCGGCGAAGCCGGTGCGCGGCCACAGGTTGAAGCCATATTTGCCGGGGGTGAACCCGGTGCTCGGCAGCAGCGACAGCGGCACCTTCACCGTCAGGATGTTGCCGGCAATGGCCACCCAGTTGGAATCGAGCGCGGTGCCGCCGATCGAGCCGGTGCCGTTCTTCTGCACGACGATTGCCTGGTCGAAGATCACATTGCCCTGGCCGATGCCGCCGAACGGACGGATCGCGCCCGCGCCGGTGTTGACGCCATAGACGTAGAAGCCGGGCGTGCCAGCGGTGATGTTGCCGGCAAAAGTGGTGCCCAGCGTGAACATCTGGGCGGCGGCATCATAGCTCACCGAGAAGCTGGTGACGTCGAGGTCGGCGAGCTTGGGGCCGGTATAGCCGGACAGGAAGTCGCCCGTCGCGTCGGTGACGGTCTGGGTCTGCGCCAGCGCGGGTGCGGCGACGAAGGTGGCGAGCGCGGCGGCGCCCAGAAGCATACGCATCGATTGGTTCTCCCGAATTTGGCCCGATCCGTTGCACAGGGGAGGACGACGGACCGGGCACGCACGCCAGGTTCGGCCGGCAGGGGAATCCCCGGCTCGAACCTGTCGCGCTCCGTCAGTGCCGCCGCGCGGGAGAAAGGTTCAAAGCGGATTAGCCATTTTTTCAGCCGCCGAACCGGACCGATCAGACGCCCTCTTGGCTACATCGTGGAAATGCGTAATACATATTGGAACGACTCAACACAGATTGGGATCAGCCGCGTCGGTGATCGGCAGCGGGCAACAAGGACCGGGAGAGCATGATGTCCTATGATTCGGGTTCGCAGAATGCGGCCGTCCGGCGGGGGGCCTCGGGCCTCGCATTGGCAATCGCCATGGTCTCGGCCATTCCCGCCCTAGCCCAGACCGCTCCCGGCCAGACCGCGCCGCCGCCGGAAGAGGAGGAGATCGTGGTCCGCGGGTTCCGCGCCTCGCTCGACAGCGCGCTGAGCCTCAAGCGCAACGAAACCGCCGCCGTGGATTCGATCGTGGCGGAGGACATCGGCAAGTTCCCGGACAGCAATCTCGCCGAGTCGATGCAGCGTGTGCCGGGCGTAGCGCTGTCGCGTGGCGACGGCGGCGAGGGGCGCAACATCTCGGTCCGCGGCCTTGGCGCCGCCTTCACCCGGGTGCGCATCAACGGCATGGAAGGCAGCGCGCAGACCGGCTCGTCCGACATCTACGGCGCAGGCAATTCGGGGCGCAGCTTCGACTTCAACGTCTTCCCGACCGAGATCTTCTCGGCGCTGGCGGTGCGAAAGACCACCTCGGCCGATGTCGAGGAAGGCTCGCTCGGTGCGACGGTGGACCTCAGCGCACCCAAGCCGCTCGATCTCAAGAAGGACTTCACCCTCACCGCCACGCTGCGCGGGGTGTACAATGAACTGAGCAAGAAGGTCGATCCGCGCGGCTCGCTCCTCGTCGGCAAGAAGTTCGCCGACGGCCGCTTCGGCGTGCTCGCCAGCTTCGCGTATCAGAAGCGCCATATCCGCGAAGTCGGTTATTCGGCGGTCGACATCCTTTCGGCCGACGCCAACGGCTTCGATCCGGACGGCGTCGCAGGCCCGGCCCCGGTTCAGCCTTTCTGCACGCCGATCGGGTATGCGCCGATCAGTCCGAACGTCGCCGGCAAGGGCGCGACCGCGACGATGTGCAGCACGGGGAACCCGCGTACCGGCACGCTCGCGGCCTACAACACCGTCGCCAATCTGCGCCGTGCAGACCTGCCGAACGTGCCAGGCAGCGGTGCCTTCCTGCCGCGCCTGCCGCGCTATGTGAATTCCGAGCAGGATACCGAGCGGATGGGCGGTACGCTGTCGCTCCAGTTCCGCCCGGACGACGATACGGACATCGGCGTGGACGCGATCTATTCGCGCTTCGAAGTAACGCGCCGCGACAACTATATCGCGGGCATCTCGTTCGGTCGTTCGATCAACAACAACGGGCAGCCGATGGTCTCGGTGCGCGACGCGCAGTTCAGCTCGTCCGGCTCGCTGCTCTATGGCCTGTTCGATGGCGTGGACGTGCGCTCCGAAGGCCTGGTCGACCACTGGACCTCGGACTTCCTTCAGGTCAACACGCACCTGCGCCATCGCTTCAACGACAAGCTGCAGATCGAGATGCTGGTCGGCAAGAACCAGTCGGTCTGGTGGAACCCGAAGCGGTTCCAGACCTTCATGGACGCGATCGACACACCCAATTTTTCGATCGACTTCAGAAATGGCCGCAGCACCCCGCTGCTCGGCTTCGGCTTCGACGTGTCGAACCCGGCCAGCTTCAACTACGCGCCCGCCCGTTCCGACGGTACCGTGCTGGGCGGCTTCAGCTTCCAGGGCAAGCCGTCGAAGAACCAGACCGACAATTTCACCGGCGAGCTGAACCTCGACTACAGCCTCAGCGACGCGCTCAAGCTGCGGGTCGGCGGCCAGTATCGCAGCAGCGATTTCAGCGCCTGGACGTCGCTGCCCTACACGTCGCAGACAATCGTGCAGGCGCTGCCGGCCGGCACCACGCTTGCCAGCATCACCCGGCAGATCAGCGGGCTGGACCAGCTGTTCGGCAGCGGAGCGCCGAAGAGCTGGTCGGCCATCGATCCCGACAAATGGGCGCAGGCGTTCAACTATGACGCGGTCCAGTTCTGCCGCACCGAATGCGGTGCGGTGGCGTCGCGCATCCGGGAATCGGTGAAGAGCGCCTATGCGATGGCGACCTTCGACACCGACATGGCGCTGCCGTTCAAGGTGCGCGGCGATGTCGGCGTGCGCTATGTGAAGACGGACATGCTCGCCGCCGGCACCGTCAGCGTCGCGGCAGCGGGCCAGACGCCCACCAACCTGCGCGGTCAGTACGGCCAGGTGCTGCGCGATTATGACGACTGGCTGCCCTCGGCGAATGTCGTGATCGAGCCGGCGCGCAACGTGCTGCTCCGCCTCGCCGCCGCCAAGGTGATGTCGCGTCCCGAACTCGGCCAGCTGGCCCCGACCAGCGGCATCACCGCGACGACGCGCAACGGCAACATCAACAATCCCTATCTCGACCCCATCCGCGCCGACACCTTCGATGCGGCGCTGGAATGGTATTTCCAGCCGGGATCCCTCCTTTCGGTTGCCTATTTCCACAAGAACATCAAATCCTATGTCCAGCGGGTGACGAGCCAGATCCCGTTCACCCAGCTGGGCCTTCCGGTGGCACTGCTCGACAATACCAACACCCTGCCGACCGAGATCTTCACCGTCGGCCAGCCGCTCAACACGCCGGGCGGCAAGCTGAACGGCGTCGAGGTGAACGCGCAGGTGCAGATGCGCTTCCTGCCCGGCTTCCTGAAGAACATCGGCGTGCTGGGCAACTACACCCATGTCACCTCGAAGATCCGCTACATCCTCGCGAGCGTGAACGGCGTTCCCACCGTCACCACGACGGCGGACCTGGTCGGTCTTTCCAAGAACACGGCAAGCGGCACGATCTTCTACGAGGATTCGAAGTTCAGCATTCGCGCGACCGCCAGCTACCGCGATCGCTACATCCGCGCGATCCCGGCCTCGCCAGGCAGCGACCTGCAGGGCAATTCGCCCAACACCTTCGTCGACGCCTCAGCCTCGTTCAACGTCAACGAGCACATCAAGCTGATCGTGGAAGCGCAGAACCTGACCGACGAACGCAACAACCTCTACATCGACAGCGTCCGTCGCGACACGCTGTTCCAGACGCGTATCGGCCGCACCTTCAACTTCGGCGTCAATTTCCAGTTCTGACCCAACCTCCCCTCGGGCCGCCGCGTCATCTCCGGCGGCCCATTTTTCACGTACTCCAGGAGTTGTCGTGATGCGTGTCGCCCTGCTCGCCGCCGCCCTTGCCGCCCCGCTCGCGGCGCAGACCACCGACAGCCTGAACGGACGGCAGGTCGAACGGCTCGACCGCGCGCTGGTGGCAGTGCCCGCGCAGGGCGGCGGCGTGCATGTCGCGTGGCGGCTGCTCGGCAGCGACCCCAGAACCATCCGCTTCACCCTCTACCGGGACGGCAAGCCGATCGCGCGCATCGCGCCCGACCAGCCGACCAGCTTCCACGACAAGGCCGGCACGGCTGCGGCGCGCTATGCGCTGGCGGTGGACGGCGGCGCAGCCGGAACGTCGGCCTCCGTATGGGCGCAGGGCTATCTGGCGGTACCGCTCGACAAGCCGGCCGACCGCACCACGCCGGACGGCGAGACCTATGGCTACAGCGCCAACGATGTTTCGGTCGGCGATCTCGATGGCGATGGTCGCCTCGAACTGATCGTCAAATGGTATCCCAGCATCGCCAAGGACAATGCGTTCGCGGGCTATACCGGCGAGACGCTGATCGACGCCTATACGCTGGAGGGCAAGAAGCTGTGGCGGATCGACCTCGGCCGCAACATCCGATCGGGCGCGCACTATACCCAGTTCATGGTGTTCGATCTCGACGGCGACGGCCGCGCCGAGATCGCGATGAAGACCGCCGACGGCACGATCGACGGCACCGGCAAGGCCGTGGGCGATCCGTCGAAGGACTGGCGCCACGGCGATGCGGCGGTGGAGGTGCCCGATCGCACCGGCTCCACCGTCACCAGCGACGGCCGCAAGATGGCGAACCTCAAGGGCCGTATCCTCGACGGACCCGAATATCTGACCGTGTTCGACGGCCGCACCGGCCGCGCGCTCGCCACCGCCCCCTATGCCCCGCCGCGCGGCGCCGATAGCGAGGCGGGCCTCAAGGCGCTGTGGGGCGATGGCTATGGCAACCGCTCCGAACGCTATCTGGCGGGTGTCGCCTATCTCGACGGGCATCGCCTCAGCCTCGTGTTCGGCCGCGGCTATTACGCCCGCTCGACCGTCGCCGCCTGGGACTGGCGCGACGGCAAGCTGACGCAGCGCTGGCTCTTCGACAGCGCGACGCCGGGCAACGAGAAATATGGCGACAATGGCAATCACCAGCTCTCGGTCGCCGATGTCGACGGCGATGGCCGCGACGAGGTGATCTACGGATCGATGGCGGTCGATGACGACGGCAAGGGGCTGTGGTCCTCGGGGCTGGGCCATGGCGACACCATGCATGTCGGCGACCTCGATCCGACAAGGCCGGGCCTGGAGAAATTCGGCGTACACGAGGAGATGCGCCGCAGCGGCAATCGAGGCGCTGCGATGCTCGACGCGCGCACCGGCGAACTCCTCTGGTCGACCCCGGCGGACAAGGACACCGGCCGCGGCATCGCAGTGGACATCGATCCGCGCTTCCCCGGCGCCGAGACCTGGGCGAGCAATTCCCCGGACCTCTATGATGCGCGCGGCAAGGTGATCCCCGGCGGCCACCCCCGCGCCGCCAATTTCAGCATCTATTGGGACGGCGACGCGCTGGCCGAGCTGCTCGACGGCACCCGCATCACCAAATGGGATTGGACCACCAGCACCGAAAAGCTGTTGCTCGATCCGCCGGGCACCACCTCGAACAACGGCACCAAGCGCAACCCGTCGCTCTCCGCCGACATCCTCGGCGACTGGCGCGAGGAGCTGGTGCTGCCCAGCACCGACAGCCGCGAGCTGCGCATCTACGCCACGCCCTACCCCACCGCGATCCGGCTGCCGACACTGTTGCACGATCCGGTCTACCGGCTGGGCGTTGCCTGGCAGAACACGGCGTACAACCAGCCGCCACATCTCTCGTTCGACCTTGCCACGCATAAATAGTCTAGGATGGGCGCAATGTGGATGCTGGCGATGCTCGCGGCCGTGACGGGCCCTCAGACCTTCGATCTCGCACCCGGTGGGCCGCCCGCGCCAGGCAGCATCGCGGTGGCGGAGGGCACGCCCTACCAGCCCGGCGGCCATGGCTATGAACCTGGCGGCACGGGGCGCGAGCGGCTCTTCTCCGTTGCGGTGGCGGAGGGCAATTACCGGGTGACGGTGCGCCTCGGCGACGCCCGTGCGGCGTCGCACACCACGGTGAAGGCCGAATCGCGCCGCTTGATGCTGCGGAACATCACCACTGCGCCGGGGCAGTTCGTCACCGCCAGCTTCGTCGTGAACGTGCGGACCGCCGCATTGGCCGCGCCGCCCGCGAATGCGCCGGGCGGTACCGCCGTGCGGCTCAAGTCGCGCGAGGCGGGCAGCTTCACCTGGGACGACAAGCTCACGCTGGAGTTCCTCGGCGACCCGCGCGTCCAGCGGGTCACCATCGAGCCGGTGACCGTGCCGACCATTTTCCTCGCCGGTGATTCCACCGTCACCGACCAGCGCGCCGAACCCGCAGCTAGCTGGGGCCAGATGCTGCCGGCGCTGTTCCGGGCAGACATCGCGGTCGCCAACCATGCAGAGTCGGGCGAGACGCTGAAGTCCTTCGTCACCGAACTGCGCCTCGACAAGCTGTTGTCGCAGGTGAAGGCCGGCGACTGGGTGCTGATCCAGTTCGGCCATAACGACCAGAAGTCCGAATGGCCGCAGACCTATGCGGACCCGGCGGTCACCTACCCGGCGTGGCTGCGCACCTATATCGCCGAGGTACGGCGGCGCGGCGGCAAGCCGGTGCTGGTCACCTCGCCCGAGCGGCGCAACTTCGACGCCGGCCGCATTCGCCACACCCTGGCGGAGTATGCCGAGGCGATGCGCAAGGTGGCGGGCGAGGAACGGGTGCCGCTGGTGGACCTTCAGGCCGCGACGATCGCGCTCTACGAAGCCTATGGCCCGATCGAGGCAGCCAAGCTGTTCAACGACGGCGGCCGCGACAAGACGCATCACAACAACCCCGGCGCCTGGCTGCTCGCACACGCGGTGGCCGCGGGGTTGGCCGACACCGTGCCGGAACTGGCCGCGCACCTCCATCCCGACGCGCGCCGCTTCAATCCAGCGCATCCGCCGGCGCTCGACAGCCTCTCCCTCGCGCCGAGCCTCACCGCCAGCAGCGAACGCCCGGCGGGAAGCTGATGCGCACCGGCCTGGTCCTCGACGTTCGCGCGCATGGCGCGCGCGGCGACGGCATTGCCCTCGACGGGCCGGCCATCGCCGCCGCCCTCGCCGCCGCGCATCAGGCAGGCGGCGGGATCGTGCTGCTGCCGCCGGGCACCTATCGCAGCTTTTCGCTCCGCCTCCCCTCCCGCGTGACGATCGCGATCGACGCCGGCGCCACCCTGCTCGCGGCCACGCCCGGCCCGGACGGCGCCTATGACCTGCCCGAGGAGCGCGGCCCCCAGCTCTACCAGGATTTCGGCCACAGCCACTGGCACAACAGCCTGATCTGGGCCGAGGATGCCGAGGACATCGCCCTCTGCGGCAAGGGCCGGATCGATGGCGCCGGCCTCACCCGCAACGGCCCCGGCACGCCGTGGAGCGCACAGCGCGGCGAGCGCCCGCTCTCGATGGCGACGATGACGGCAGCCGACGTGACCCGGCTCGAACAGGATGCCGCCGCGATGCGTGGCCAGGGCAACAAGGCGATCGCCCTCGCCCGCTGTCGCCGGGTGACGATCGAGGGCCTCACGATCTTCCGCGCCGGTCATTTCGCGATCCTCGCCAGCGAGGTGGAGGACCTGACCTGCTCCGGCCTCACCATCGACAGCAACCGCGACGGGATCGACCTCGACGGCGTCCGCCGCGCGACCGTCTCCCGCTGCCGGGTCAACACCCCCAATGACGACGCGATCGTGCTGAAGACCAGCCTCGCGCTCGGCCGCACGAGCTGCGAGGACGTGACGATCGAGGACTGCACCGTCTCCGGCTATGATCTCGGCACGCTGCTCGACGGCAGCCATGGCCGCACCCAGCAGTTCTCCCCGGATCGCGACCGCGTCACCGGCAGGATCAAGCTGGGCACGGAGAGCAACGGCGACTTTCGCCGCGTCCGCATCCGCAACTGCCGGTTCGTTCGCAGCCGCGGGCTCGCGATCGAGAGCGTCGACGGCGGGACAATCGAGCAGGTCCGCGCCGAGGACCTGACGATGGAGGAGGTGACCACCGCACCGATCTTCCTCCGCCTGGGCGCGCGGCTGCGGGGGCCTGACGGCACGCGCCCCGGCGCGATCCGCGGCATCGACATCCACGGCCTCACCGCCACGGATATCGACCCGCGGTTCGCGGCAATCCTCGCAGGGTTGCCGGGCCACCCGATCGAGGCCGTGCGCCTGTCCGACATCGACCTGCGCTTCGGCGGCGGACCGGGAGGCGCATTGCCCGCCGCACCGCCCGAACTCGCCGATGCCTATCCCGAGCCGAGCATGTTCGGCCCCACCCCTGCCTGGGGCCTGTGGGCCCGCCATGTGCGCGGCCTCGGCGCGGCGCGTCTGTCCCTGCGGCGATCCGGCGCCGATCCGCGCCCGCCTCTGCTGCTCGAGGACGCCGCCGATGCACGGATCGGGTTTGACGCGGACGCGCCACACCGCTACCATATCGTGCATAGCAATTCCACATAGTGGCGCGGAGAGGGAAATGCGGGTTCATGCGTTTCGGATGCAACTCAAGCCCGGCATGGCCGAAGAATATAAGGCGCGACATGACGCGCTCTGGCCGGAGCTGGCCGCATTGCTGCACGATGCCGGGATCCGCGACTATTCGATCTTCCTCGACGAGGCGACCGGCGCGCTGTTCGCGGTGCTGAAGCTGACCGAAGAGGCAACCAACGAGCAGTTGCCCGCCCACCCGGTGATGCGCCGTTGGTGGGACCATATGGCCCCGCTGATGGAGGTCGCGCCCGACAACAAGCCGCTCGAATGGCCGCTGCGTCCGGTGTTCTACCTGCCATGATCCGCGCTGCGCTCCTCGCCTCGACGCTGCTGGTCGCGCTGCCTGCCGCCGCGCAGGAGGCGAAGCCGACCGCCAATCTCGCCGCGCCGGTGAAGACCTTCGGCCGCGTGTCGTTCGACGCGCGCTCGCTGATGATCGACGGCAAGCGCACCGTGATCTGGTCGAGCGAGATGCACGCCTTCCGCCTGCCCTCGCCCGATCTGTGGCGCGACGTGCTGCAGAAGATGAAGGCGAGCGGGTTCAACACCGTCGCCTTCTATTTCGACTGGGGCTTCCACAGCCCGAAGCGCGGGGTCTATGATTTCTCGGGCATCCGCGACCTCGACCGGCTGCTCACCATGGCCGAGGAGGAAGGCCTCTACGTCATCACCCGCGCCGGCCCCTATGTGAATGCGGAGCTGACGCGGGGCGGCTTCCCCGGCTGGCTGGTCAACCAGCGTGCCCGGGCCCGCACCGACGATCCCGACTATATGGCCGCGGCGGACGAGTGGCTGACCCAGGTCCATGCGATCATCGCCCGCCACCAGATCAACGGCGACGGCAAGGGCCACCAGGGCACGGTCATCCTGCACCAGATCGAGAACGAGCTGGCGCTGACCACCCCCGCGCAGCGCCGCTACATGGACCATCTCGCCGCCAAGGCGCGCGCCGACGGCATCACTGTGCCGCTGTTCCACAACGACCAGGGCCGCAACGGCTATTGGGTGCCGGCGGGCGCGGGCGTGGAAAAGACAGTCGAGGGACCGAACGACCTCTATGCGTTCGACGGCTATCCCGGCGGGACCTGCACGGTCGCGGGCAAGCCGACGCGCGGATCGGCGGCGCCGGACTGGGGCTTTTACGGCCCCGGCGGGGCGAAGGGCGGCGCCTCGGCCTCGCCCAACACGCCGGGCTTCCTTGCGGAATTCGGCGGCGGCTGGTTCGATTACTGGGGCTCGAACGGCGGATACGCGTGCAACGCGATCCAGCGGGGCAAGCGCTTCCAGCGGGTGTTCTACGGCACCAACCTGGCGAACGGCATCGGCATCCAGAGCTTCTACATGGGGTTCGGCGGCACCAGCTGGGGCTGGCTGCCCGCGCCGGTGGTGTTCACCAGCTACGACTATGGCTCGGCCATCGCCGAAACCCGCGCGCTGCGCCCCAAGGCCGAGGAGCTGAAGCAGCTCGCCGGGTTGATCCAGAGCCTGCCCGATCTCGCCGGCATGGTCCCGGCGGGGCCGGTGACGGTCTCCTCCGATCGCATCCAGGTCTACCACAACAAGCGTCCGGAGACGGATGCGCGCTTCCTGCTCGTCACCCACAAGCCGTCCAACGGCCAGACCGACGATCGCTTTACCGTCACCGCCGACCTGCCCGACGGGCGGTACAGCTGGAACATGGCGCTGAACGGCTTCGACGCGAAGTGGCTGGTGGCAGGCGTGACGCTGGGTGGCCAGCGGCTCGTTTATGCCAGCTCCGAACTCCAGGCGGCGCTGCGCCAGGACGGCCGCGACCTGCTGCTGCTTTACGGCCGCGCTGGCGAGCCGGGCGAAACGGTGCTGCGCTATGCCTCCGCCCCCAAGGTCGAGGTGCTGGAAGGCGCGGCGACCTCCAGCTTCGATGCCGCGCGCGGCGACCTGAAGCTCGCCTACACCCACAAGGGCCTCACCCGGCTGCGCATCACCGGCGGCGGGCGATCGCCGCTCACCCTGCTTGTGGCCGACGAGGCGGAGGGCGCGCGCTTCTGGCGGATGGGCGACACGCTGGTGCGCGGCCCCGCCTTGGTCCGCCGTGCAACGCCCGCGGGCAGCGCGCTGGCGCTCACCGGCGATACCGAGGAGCCAACGTCGCTCGAAGTCTGGGCACCGGCCGCCACCCGGAGCCTGCGCTGGAACGGCGTGCCGGTAGCGACGGCCCGCACCGCCTCGGGCAGCCTGGTGGCAACCAAGCCTCTCCCGGGCCCCGCGCCGATCACCCTGCCCGAACTCGCCTGGGTCTCCGCCCCCGGCACGCCCGAGGCCGCACCCGACTTCGACGACCGCGACTGGCAGGCGATCGACAACCGCGCCTATGCCAGCATCACCGCGCGGCCGGACGGCGTGCCCAACATGCTGATGGACGCCTATGGCTTCCACGACGGCGACGTCTGGTATCGCGGCCGCTTCGAGGGCAGCGCTGCCGCCGAGCGCATCCGCATCCATTACGGCGCGGGCGGCGCGGGGATGCTCCAGCTGTTCCTCGACGGCAAGCTGGTCGGCAGTGACGAGATCCCCGCCGGCCTGCCCCGCCCGATCACCACCGGCGTCGCCGAGTTCGCCCTGCCGGAAGCCGCGCGCTCGCCCGGCAGCCATGTGCTGTCGGTGATGGTTCGCAACAACGGCCATAACTGGGATCTCGACGCCGACGATTTCCACAAGGAGGCGCGGGGAATCGTCTTCGCCTCGGTAGAGCCCGCCGGCGGCCCGAGCTTCGCCGTGCCGGTCACCTGGAAGATACAGGGCCGCAAGGGCGGCGAGGACCTGCCCGATCCGGCGCGCGGCGCCGCCAACAATGGCGGCCAATATGGCGAGCGGATGGGCTGGCACCTCCCCGGCTTCGACGACCGCGGCTGGAAGACGGAGACGCCCGCGGCGCCCGGCACGATCTGGTACCGCAGCCGCTTCACGCTCGACGTGCCCAAGGGGCAGGACGCCACCATTGGTGTGGCGTTCGGCGACACGACCAGGCCGCGCTCCCCCGGCGCCCGCTACCGCGTGCTGATCTTCGTGAATGGCTGGAACATGGGGCAGTTCATCGCCCATGTCGGCCCGCAGCGCGTCTTCCCGGTGCCGGAGGGGATCCTCAATCATCGCGGGGTCAACAGCATTGCGCTGGCTGTCACCTCGGACGGCGCGCCCGGCAATGCGCTGGAGAAGGTGACGCTGGTGCCACTCCGCAACGTCCGCGGCGGCCTGCCCGTCGCGATGGTCGCAGCACCGCAGCGCCCGGAGGAACTGCAATGATCACCCGCCGCACCCTGCTCGCCGCCTCCGCCGCCGCAACGGCCGCCGCCGCACTGCCCGCCCGCGCCGCGCCGATCGAGCGGCTGCCGCTCTGGCCCGGCCGTCCTCCTGGGGGCGAGGGCGTCACCGTGCAGGACGCATGGGTGAAGCGCTCGCCCAATGGCGACGCCGACGACATCGCCTGGCCGCACGTCGCCACGCCGATGCTGAACGTCGTTCCGGCCGACCGCCCGAACGGGTCCGCGCTGCTGATGATCGCCGGCGGCGGCTATGCCCGCGTCGCACTCGGCCGCAACGGGTCGAGCATCGCCCGCCACTTCGCCGCGCAGGGTACCACGGTGTTCGAGCTGCTCTACCGCCTGCCGCACGACGGCTGGGCCGCCGGGCCCGATGCGCCGCTGCAGGATGCACAGCGCGCCATGCGGCTGATCCGCGCCGGTGCCGCGCGCTGGAAGATCGATCCGGCCCGGGTCGGCGCGATGGGCTTCTCCGCCGGCGGCCATCTCGCCGCCCGGCTCGGCAGCCGCGCCGGTCTCGCCACCTACGCACCCATCGACGCCGCGGACCGGCTCTCCGCCCGGCCGGTGGCGCTCGGCCTGTTCTTCCCGGTCATCACGATGCGCATGCCCGAGGCGCATGGAGGATCGCGCAAGGAACTGCTCGGCACCAGCCCGAGCGAGGAACAGGTCCACCGCTTCTCCGCCGAGCGCGACCTGCCGGCCGACATGCCGCCCACCCTCGTCGCGCATGCTGCGGACGACCCGGCGGTGCAGCCTGCCAACAGCCTGATCATGTTCGCCGCGTTGCAGGCGGCGAAGATCCCGTCCGAGCTGATGATCTTCGAAAAGGGCGGCCACGGCCTGCCCCTCGTCGAGCCCGACGGCACCCCCCATCCCTGGCCCGGCCTGTTCGCGCGGTTCGCGCGGCGCCACGGCCTTTGAACCCTTACCCACGGAGACACGAACCTTGGCCGCCTCGCACGACATCCCCCGCAACCTCGTCACGCAGAAGATCGACCTGCTGATGGACAATCTCGTCCACATCAAGGACGAGACCGGCGAGTTCCTGCTCCATCTCGAAGACGGTCGCATCATCGACACCAAGGGCTGGGCCGGCTGGGAATGGACCCACGGCGTCGGCCTGTTCGGCATGTGGCGCTATTTCGAGCAGACGAACGACCAGAAGGCGCTCGGCATCATCAAGGGCTGGTTCGCCGATCGCTTCGCCGAGGGCACGCCGACCAAGAACATCAACACCGTGGCGCCGTTCATCACGCTCGCCTGGCTGTACGAGCACGAACCCGATCCCAGCTACCTCCCCTATCTCGACACCTGGGCCGAATGGCTGATGGCGCCCGACGGGCTGCCCAAGACCGAGGAGGGCGGCTTCCAGCACATCGTCTATAATGACGAGAATCCCGGCGAGATGTGGGACGACACGCTGATGATGAGCGTGCTGCCGCTCGCCAAGATCGGCCTGCTGCTGAACCGCCCGCATTATGTGGAGGAGGCCAAGCGCCAGTTCCTCGTCCACATCAAATATCTCTTCGACAAGAAGACCGGCCTCTGGTTCCACGGCTGGGACTTCAACGGCCGGCACAATTTCGCCGAAGCCCTGTGGGCGCGCGGCAATTGCTGGGTGACGATCGCGATCCCCGAGATCATCGAGATCCTGGACCTCCAGCCGGGCGACGCCTTCCGCAGCTTCCTGATCGACACGCTGGCGGCCCAGGTGAAGACGCTGGCCGAGACCCAGGACGCAAGCGGCCTGTGGCACACGCTGGTGATGGACCCGACCAGCTATCTCGAGGCCTCGGCTACCGCGGGCTTCGCCTATGGCATCCTGAAGGCGGTGCGGAAGGGCTATCTGCCGCGGCACTATGAAGAAGTGGGCCTGAAGGCGGTGCGCGGCGTGCTCGACAACATCGACGACACGGGCGAGCTGCAGCAGGTCAGCTTCGGCACCGCGATGGGCGACACCCTGCAATTCTACAAGGACATCCGCCTCACCTCGATGCCCTATGGCCAGAGCCTGGCGATCTGCGCGCTCGGCGAGTTGCTGCGCACCTATATCTGATCTTGCCGGCGCCGCCGGGCCGATGTGCAGCGAAGGAAAAGATGCGATGGCGGCAGGCGAAGGCCGGGAATCGTGGCGCAATTCGATTCTCGCGGGGCTGGCCAACTATATCGACGCGGGCTCGATCGTGTCGGGATCGGTGGCGCTGGCGCTGTGGAAAACCCAGTTCGGCCTGTCGGACGGGTTCATCGGCCTGATCGGGGCGTTCAGCGCCAATGCGATCTCGGCCGGCGTCGGCGCGTTGCTCGGCGGCGTGCTGTGCGACCGGTTCGGCCGCAAGACGATCTACCAGTACGACATGCTGTTCTACGCGTTCGGCATGGCGTGGCTGGTCTTCGCCAGCGCGCCCTGGATGATCGTGCTGGGCTTCGTGCTGGTCGGCCTCGCGGTCGGGGCCGACATCCCGGCCTCCTGGTCGCTGATCGCGGAGCAGGCGCCCGACGCCCGACGCGGCGCGCATTCGGGCGTGGCGCAGCTCCTCTGGTATCTCGGGCCCGTCGCCGTGCTGGTCGCCGCCTATTTCCTGCGCCCGTTCGGCATTACCGGCATACGCTGGCTGTTCGCCCATCTCGCCGTCCTTGCGCTTGCGCTCACCTTCCTGCGTTCGCGGATGCGGGAATCGCGGCGCTGGGAAGACGTGCAGGCCGCCCGCCGCGCCGGCGGCGCGGGCCCGGGCTGGCGCCTGCTGTTGGCGCCGCGCCATCTCGGCGCCATCGCCTTCCTGGCCGGCATGTACGGGCTGTGGAACCTGTGGGCGGGCTATAACGGCTTCTTCACGCCCTATCTGATCGCGCAGAACCACCTGCCCGAATGGGCCGCGACGATATTGCCGGCCAGCTATTTCCTGATCGGCATGGTCTCGATCCTCGGCATCTTCATGACGCTGTCGGACCGGGTGAACCAGCGTCTGCTGTTCGGCATCTCGGCAGCCCTCCATGTCTTCGGCATGGCGCTGCTGGCGATCTTCGGCTTCCGGCTGGAGATCGTGATCCTCCACATCGTGATCATGGGCGTGGCGGGCGGGTTCGGGGCGCAGAGCTTCTTCCAGCTCTGGTCGGCGGAACTCTTCCCCACCGCGATCCGCGCGACCGCGCAAGGGCTCACCTTCGCGATCGTGCGGATCGGGCTTGGCATCTGGAGCCTGGCGGTGCCGAGCCTCGCCGCGCATGATTTCACCACGCTCGCCTGGATCCTCACCGGCTTCCTCGTCGCGTCGGGGGTGATCGGGCTGATCTGGGCCCCGCGCAACGAAGGCAAGTCACTCGAAGCGATCGAACGCGCGCGGGGCTGAGTGCTCAGGCGGTCGGCTGCCAGCCGCCGCCGAGCGCCCGGAACAGGTTGACCTGCGCCTCTGCGATGCCGGCATCGGCCGTCGCCAGCGCGGCCTGCGCATCGGCGAAGGTGCGCTCCGCATCGAGCAGGTCGAGCGAGTTGATGTCGCCTTCGGTCTGGCGGGCACGGGCGATGCGGACCACCGCCTCGGCTTCATTGAGCGCCGCCTGCAATGCCGTCCGCCGTTCGAGCGCGCGGCCATAGGCGGAGAGCGCGGTCTCGGTCTCCTGCAGCGCGGTCAGCACCGTGCCGTCAAAGGTGGCGAGCGCGGCGCGACTATCGGCTTCGGCCGCGGCGATACGCGCGCGCGCCGGGGCCGGATTGACGGTCCAGTTGATGAGGCCACCGACGAGCCAGCGCAAGGGATTGGCTCCGAAGATGTTGCCGAAGTCGTTGCCGGTGGATCCGCCCGAGGCCCCCAGTGAAATGCGCGGATACAGGTCCGCCGTCGCCACCCCGATCCGGGCGGTGGAGGCGGCGAGGCGCCGCTCGGCCGCACGCACGTCCGGACGACGGGCGAGGAGCGCCGCGCCGTCGCCGACCGGGATCGGCTGGTCGAGCCGCAGCGTGGTGTGGCGCTCGCGCGCCTCGGCGGGCAGCTCGGCGGGAGTCTTGCCGATCAGGATTGCGAGGCGGAACAGCGCCGCGTCGCGCTGGGCGGCAAGCGCGGGGACATCGGCCTGGCGCTGGTTGCGCAGGGCGGCGATGCGGGCGACATCGAGCCGGGTCGCCAGTCCCACGTTGCGGCGACGCTGGGTCAGGTCGATCGACTGGTCGAGCAGCGCGACGATGCGCTCGGCCACCGCCAGCCGCTCGGCCGAGGAGACCGCATCGGCATAGGCGCGCGCGGTGTCCGCAGCGACGATGACCCGCACCGCCTCGGCATCGGCTTCGGCGGCGGCGACGTCGCCGCGGGCGGCCTCGACGCCGCGGGAGATGCGGCCGAACAGGTCCACCTCATAGGAGACGCTGAGACCGGCATCGACCTGCCAATCCTCCTGCGCGGTGCCGATCGGACGCTGGCCCGCAGGCACGCGACCATAGTTGGCGCCCGCGCTTGCGGTACCCTGCGGCAGCCGGTTGGCAGTTGCGCCGCGCAACGTCGCGCGGGCGCGCTCGATGCGGGCGACCGCCACCCGGATGTCGGTGTTGGCGGCGAGCGCTTGCGTCACCAGCCGGTCGAGCACCGGATCGTTGTAGAGCCGCCACCAGCCCGCCTGCACCGGCGCGGTCGATAGCGCGGGGCTGGTCGAGAGAAACGCGCCCGCGGCGCTCTGCGGGCGGGCGGGCGCCGTATAGTTCGGGCCGGCGGCGCAGGCGGAAAGCGCCAGCGCCGAAACCGCGGCCATCATGGAAGCCATGCGTTGCATGCGAAATCTCCTGGGCAGGCTCGCGACGAGCCGGCCGGTTGGTTCAATTGAACCGGTTCGTTCAGAAGGCCCGCCGCTTCCCTCTCCCGTCATCCCGGCGGAAGCCGGGATGACGGTTGGAGGAAGGGGAGCGGCGGGTCTTCACCTATCGTTACTCGGCCGGCTGGAGCTGGTGGTGATCGCCACCCTGCCCGCGCCGCCGGGCGAGCCGCACGCCCAGCGCGCGGCACACCACGTAGAAGGTCGGCGTGAACAGCAGGCCGAAGCCGGTGACGCCCATCATCCCGAAGAACACGGCCGTCCCCAGCGCCTGGCGGAGTTCGGACCCCGCCCCGCTCGCGATCAGCAGCGGCACCGCGCCGAGGATGAAGGCGAAGCTGGTCATCAGGATCGGCCGCAACCGGTCCTGCGCCGCCCGCACCGCGGCCTCGACCGGCGACAGGCCGTCGCGCACTTCCGCCTGGTGGGCGAACTCGACCACGAGGATCGCGTTCTTGGCGGCGAGCGCGATCAGCACGACCAGCCCGATCTGGGTCAGCACATTGTTGTCCATGCCGCGCAGGTTCACCCCCGCCATGGCCGCCAGCAGACACATCGGCACGATCAGGATGATCGCCAGCGGCAGCGTCAGGCTCTCATATTGCGCCGCCAGCACCAGGAAGACGAACAGCACCGCCAGCGCGAACACCAGGCCCGCCGTGCTGCCGGCCATCTTCTGCTGATAGGCGATGCCGGTCCATTCGGCGGCATAGCCCGCAGGCAGTTCGGCGGCGATCTTCTCCATCGCGTCGAGCGAGGCGCCCGAGCTGTAGCCGGGGGCGGTATCGCCATCGACTTCCACCGCCGGGAACAGATTGTAGCGCGTCACGCGGTACGGCCCGGTCTTGTTCTCGAAGGTCGCGACCGATCCGATCGGCACCATGCCGCCGGCGTCCGAGCGCGTCTTGAGGTTGGCGATGTCGGCTTCGGTCGCCCGGAACGGCGCGTCGGCCTGCGCGGTCACCCGGTAGGTGCGGCCGAGCATGTTGAAGTCGTTGACGAAGGCCGAACCCAGATAGACGTTGAGCGCTTCGAACACCCGCTCCGGCGGCACGCCCAGCATCTCGGCCTTGCGACGGTCGATATCGGCGAAGACGCGCGGCGTGGCGGTGTTGAAGAAGGTGTAGATCTGCTGGAGCCCCGGCGTCTTGTTCGCCTGGCCGATCAGGCCGAAGGCAGTGCCGCCCAGCGCCTGATAGCCATGCTCGCTCCGGTCCTCGACCATCAGGCGGTAGCCGCCGGCCGAACCGATGCCCTGGATGAGCGGCGGCGGGACGACGAGCAGCATCGCCTCGTTGATGTCGGCGGTGCGCTTGCGCGCCTCGGCCATGATGCCGGCGATGTTGACGCCCAGCTTCTTGCGCTCCTCGAAGCTCTGCAGCGGCACATAGGCTGCGGCGCTGTTCGGGGCGAGCGTCTGCGACGGGCCGTCGAAGCCTGCCAGCATCACCGACCCCTTCACGCCCGGGATCGGCAGGATGCGCGCGACGACCTTGCGCATCACTTCATCGGTGCGCTCGAGCGACGAGCCCGGCGGCAGCTGGATCACGGTGAGGAAGTATCCCTGGTCCTGCGCCGGGATGAAGCCGACCGGGGTGACCCAGAAGGTCGCGACGGTCGCGGCGATCAGGCCCGCATAGACCACCATCATCCGCTTCGGCCGGGTGACCAGCTTGTGGGTGAGGCGGGCATAGCCGTTGCTCATCCGCTCGAAGCCGCGGTTGAAGCCGTCGGCGGCGCGGCCGAAGAGGCGGCCGATGCCGCGGCGGTCGCCATGCGCCTCATGCTTGAGCAGCACCGCGGCGAGCGCCGGCGACAGCGTCAGCGAGACGAGCAGCGAGATGGCGGTGGCGACCGAGATCGTCACGGCGAACTGCTTGTAGAAGGCGCCCGACAGGCCGTTGAGGAACAAGGTCGGCAGGAACACCGCGAACAGCACCAGCACGATCGCGACCAGCGCGCCCGACACTTCGTCCATCGAGGTGCGCGCCGCCTCCAGCGGCGTCATGCCGCGCGCGAGGTTGCGCTCGACATTCTCGACCACGACGATCGCGTCGTCGACGACGATGCCGATCGCGAGCACCAGCCCGAACAGCGACAGGTTGTTGAGCGAATATCCCATCGGCAGCAGCACCGCCATCGTGCCGATCAGCGACACGGGGATCGCCACCACCGGGATGATCGCCGCGCGCCACTTCTGGAGGAACACGATCACGACGAGGACGACGAGGATCACCGCCTCGCCCAGCGTATGGTACACCGCGTCGATCGACTGGGCGATGAACTCGGTAGGGTTGTAGATCACGCGATATTCGAGGCCCTTGGGGAAGGTCTTCGAAATCGTGTCCATCTCCGCCTTGATCCGCTCCGCGGCGGCGAGCGCGTTGGAGCCCGGGCGCTGGAAGGCGGCCAGGATCACGGTCGGCTTGTTCGAGAGATAGGTGTTCGAGGAATAGTCGGCGGCGCCGAGCTCGACCCGTGCGACGTCGCTCACGCGCACCTGGCGGCCTTCGGTATCCGTACGGATCACGACGCGGCCGAATTCGGCCGGGGTCTTCAGGCGGCCCTGCGTCTCGACATTGAGCTGGAAGGCATTGCCGCTGGGGCTGGAGCCCGGCTGGCCGAGCGACCCCGCCGCCACCTGGATGTTCTGCCCGCGCAGTGCCTGGACGATGTCGCCGGCGGTGAGGTTCAGCGCGGCGGCACGGCCGGGATCGATCCACACCCGCATCGCATAGTCGCGCGCGCCGAACATCCGCACGTCGCCCACGCCTTCGAGCCGCGCGAGGCGGTCCTTCACCTGGGTCAGCGCATAGTTGGAGATGTAGCTGCGATCGATCGAGTTGTCCGGCGAGATCAGGTTGACGACCATCAGGAAGTCGGGGCTGGTCTTGCGCGTCACGACGCCGAGGCGCTGCACTTCCTCGGGCAGGCGCGGGATCGCGACTGCGACGCGGTTCTGCACCAGCACCTGCGCGGCATCGAGGTTGGTGCCGGACTTGAAGGTCACCGTGATCGTCACCGCGCCGTCGCCGGTCGATTGCGACGACTGGTAGAGCATGTCGTCGACGCCGTTGATTTCCTGCTCGATCGGCGCGGCGACGGTTTCCGCCACGGTTTCGGCCGAGGCGCCGGGATAGCTGGCCGTCACGGTGACGGTCGGCGGCACGATGTCGGGATATTGCGAGATGGGCAGCGCGAAATAGGCGATGCCGCCCATGATCGTGATGAGGATCGCGATCACCGCCGCGAAGATCGGGCGGGTGATGAAGAAGCGTGAGAGGCGCATGGCCTTCTCCTTTTGCGAGCGGACGCGCGCGCTCGCGCCCGCGTGGGATCACGCGGACGGGGCACACGGGAAACTGCCTGCCGCCGGGTTGGTGGGGTGGGCCCCGGCGGCAGTTCGGTCAGTGGGCGAAGGTGGCCTGGCCCGTGACCGGAGCGGAAACGATCGGCGCGTCGGAGGCGGCGGCAGGGGCAATGGTGCCGGCGCGGGGCTGCACCTTGCCGCCGGGCTGCGCGAACTGCGTGCCGGCGATCACCACCTTGTCCTGCGGCGCCAGCCCGGAGCGGACGATGCGGAGACCGTCGACGACCGGGCCGAGCACCACGGGCTTGGGTACCACGGTGCCGTCGGCGTTGACGGTGAACACCAGCTTGCGCGCCTGGTCGGTCTGGATCGCGGCATCGGGCACCAGCAGCGCCTGCGCCTTGCCGCCGGCGGCGAGGCGCATGTTGCCGAACATGCCCGGCGTGAGGAACATGTCCTTGTTGGACAGCACCGCGCGGCCGCGGATCGTGCCCGACTTGGGGTCAAGCCCGTTGTCGGTGAAGTCGATCTGGCCCTTCCAGCGATAGTCGCCCTCGTCCTGCAGCCGGATCTCCACGGGACTTGCCGCCGACCCCGCCGCGCGCTTGGCCTTGAGGAACAAGGCCTCCGAGCCGTCGAAGGTGAAATAGATCGGATCGAGCGCGTTGATCGTGGTGAGCAACGTGCCCCCCTGCCCTTCGCCGGCGGCGACCAGGTTGCCCGGATCGACGCGGCGATCGGAGATGCGGCCGGAGATCGGCGCGCGCACCTGGGTGAACTCCACGTCGAGCGCACGGGCACGGACACGTGCTTCCGCCGCCGCAACCGCCGCCGTCGATGCGCGGACGCGGGCCTGGAGGCGCTCGACGTCGCTCTTCGACACCGCTTCGACGCTGACCAGCCGCTGCGCGCGATCGAGGTCGGAGCGGGCCAGCGCCAGATCGCTCTGGGCGCTCGCCACACCCGCTCTGGCTTCGGCGAGCGCGGCGGCGAACGGACGCGGATCGATGGTGAAGAGGAGCTGGCCCTGCTTCACGACCATGCCGTCCTTGAAGTGGATCGCGGTGACCGCGCCCGACACGCGCGGCCGCACCTCGACGGAGCGGCTCGCCTCGAAGCGGCCGACATATTCGTCCCACTCGTTGACTTCGCGCGAAAGCGGCGTGGCGACGGTGACAACGGGTGCGGCCGGCGCGGCCACGGCAGGCGCGTTGCGCCCGCTCAGGCCGAAGCCGGCGGCAACCACGCCTACCGGTACGACGACCAGGGCGGCTTTCTGCCAGGTGCGCAAGCGCTTGGGGGTACGAAGGACCCCCGTTTCGCCCTCAATGGGCGTATGCATGTTCATGACGATTCCCCTGATTCAGCGCCGCGCGGCCGCGGCTGATGCTGGTGAGCAGCGTCTCGAGCTGGCCGGGCGTATAGCCGGCCTCGAAGAAGCGCTGGATTTCGGACTGGGCGACGCGGAACCCGCGATGCCAGGAAAGGACGGCCATGCGGCGCAGCGCCTCGAGCTTGGGATCGGCCAGTCGCGGATTGCCGCGCTCGCCGCCGAAGATCACGCCCAGCGCGATCGAGAGGCGGCTGGGGGCATCCAGCGAGGACAGCCGATCGCGCTGGGCGATCGCGACCACCTGCCATTCGAGCGCGCTCAGCTTGGTCTCCTCGCGCGGGGTGGCGAGAAAAGCGGGAAGTGCCGCGGCGTTGCCGGCCATTTCGGCGAGATCGAGATATGCCATGATGCTTCTCCCTGTCGTTCCACCGGCGGCGAGCAAGGCTCCGCCCTTCCCGCGAAACGCCTTCGCTCGCGGATGCCGGCATGATGTTCCGTGGATGTGCGGAACCGTCCGTGACGATGCCCTCGCCCGGCTCGGCCTCTCCCGAAGGAGACCCGCGTCGTTACGTTCCTATGAAAGGTTCGAGCCTAAGGCTCACCCCGTTTCTTGCGTGCAAGCTTGCGCATGACCGCGTCTCCGTCGCGGACCCTTGGCCTTTTCGGCGGCGGGTCACTTTCTATACCAGTCGGTATATAAGTCGCGTTGCGGTGCGTCAACAGCCTTTTCATACCGGCCGGTATTTTTATTCGCAAGGGCGTTTTGCGTGCGCCCGAAACGATTTAGCGGGCCGGCCACATGGAAAGGCTGGTCTGGACGAGCCGCTCGAGATCGGCACAGGTCGCGCCCGCGCCGCCTTGCAGCGCAATGCCCTGGAGCAGTGCGATGAGATAGCCGGTCAGACCTTCCGGATCGACATGGTCGGGAAGATCACCCTCGGCCTTGGCGCGCTCGAACCGGGCGACGATCGCGCGCTTGGCGGATTCGCCGCGCTTCAGCACTTCCTCGCGGATCGACTCGGCTTCGGCGCCACAGGCGACCGAGTTGATCACGCCCATGCAGCCCTTGGGATCGCTGCTGTCGCGCTGTCGCTCCAGCGCACCGCGCAGCAGCGCTTCGGCCACGCCGCGCGCCGTCGGCGCGTCGAGCGCCCGGCCGATATAGCAGAGCTTCTCGCGCTCGTAGAGCTCCAGCGCCTTGCAGAACAAGGATTCCTTGTTGCCGAACGCCGCGTAGAGGCTTGGGCGGGTAACCCCCATCGCCTCGGTCAGATCGGTCAGCGATGCGCCTTCATAGCCCTTGGTCCAGAAGATGCGGAGCGCCGCGGCCAATGCCTCTTCGACATCGAACTCACGAGGGCGACCCTTGGCAACAGTGCAGGCAGCGGTTTTCATAACGACCGGTATATAACCCTGCTGGCGAACGATTGCCAGTGTGCGAATTACTGCAGGACGCAATGGGTACGCCGACGACACGCCGGCGCACCCATTGCCAGACGGTTACGGGCGAACGCCGCGCAGGCCGTTCAGCACCGCCAGCGCGGCGATGCCGACAAAGGCAGCACTGGTCCAGGGCCGCGCCTTGGCGAAGCTCTTGGCCTTTTCGGTGATCGGACCGTCACCGGAGAAATGGGCGCGAATATCGTCGGTAAGGGCGGTCTTGCCGTTCGACACGGTCTTGGTGGCTTCGGTGATGGCTTCGGTCATGCTCGTCTCCGTTGGTCGGGGCGCAGCAGCGCGCACCCGCCCTCAACGCCCGCGGCCTTTCGGGTTTCCCCAGGAAAACAAAGGTCCCGGCCTTGCGGCCGGGACCAGGGGTCGTCGGGGGGACGAGCGGGTCAGAAGTTGAGGCGGACGCCGATGCGATAGGTACGGCCGATCGTGTCGTAGAGCGCCGGATTCACGTCGAGGCCGGTATTGGTCTGCGGCGACGGCGCAGGGTCCACGTTGAACAGGTTGTCGACCTTGAAATAGCCCTCCAGCCCGCGCGTCACCTTGTAGGAGCCGCCGACGTCCACATAGAAAGCGCCAGGCATGAAGTTGCGGTCGATCGTGGGGTGATTGGTCGTTGAGGCCGGGCAACCGGACTGGCAGACAACATATTGGTTGCCGAACACGCCGTCGGAGAACCAGCGCTCCTGCACCAGCAGGCTGAACTTGTCGGTATCGTAGGTCTGGATCGCCAGCCACTTCCAGTCCGGCGTGGCGCCGGTGTTGGCGCCGGCATTGTCCACCGGATCGACGCCGACAATGCCGGCGCGGACCAGGAATTCGTTCACATGCGTGCCAAGCGCGCGCACCGTGAAATTACCCGGCAGGCCCAGCGGGCGCTGCCAGCGATAGCTCGCCTCGATGTCGAAGCCGCTGGTCTTCCAGCTTGCCAGATTGAACGGCTGGACATTGATGAAATTGCCGCCCTGCACCGGGCTGTTGAGCACGAAACCGCCGCAGAAGGCCTGGTTGCCTTCGAAGCAGAAGCGGACGATCTGGTCGGCCGACAATGTCGAGACGACGCCCTTCAGCTTGATCGTGTAATAGTCGAACGAAAGGCTGAGGCCCGGCAGCCAGTGCGGGTTGGCGAGGGTGATGCCGACTTCGGTGTTGCGGGCGATCTCGGGCTTCAGCGCGGGGTTGCCCACCGTGTTCTGGAACGCCTGGACCGCGCCGCCGGGCGGGAAGGGATTGGCGAAGTTCGGCAGCGTGGTCACCGTCGGCGCGGCGAACAGTTCGGACAGGTTCGGCGCGCGCACGTCGCGCGAGGTGACCGCGCGCAGGCGGATGCCGTCGATCGGCGTTGCCCAGGTACCGCCCACCTTCCAGGCCCAGACCGAGCCCGACGTGCTGTAGTGGGTGTAGCGCGCGGCGGCATTCAGGTTCGCGCGGCCCAGGCTCTCGCTGTCGAGCAGCGGCAGGTTCGTTTCCGCGGAGAACTCGTAGACATTGTACTTGCCGCTGCCGTTCTTGTAGTTGCCCGCGGCCCAGTTGCTGCCGAGCGTCTGGTTGAGCAGCGGATCGACCGGGTAGGCGGCGCTGTTCGGGCTGGTGGCACCCGCGCCGTACGGATCGGCGTTCACCCGGTAGAATTCCCGGCGATATTCGCCGCCGATCGCCAGGCTGAGTGGCCCGGCCCACAGGTCGACCAGGTTGCCCGAGATATTGGCGCTCACCACGTCCTGGGTCAGCTTGGTATGCTGGAACGGGCCGTTCGCCGGCGTGACATAGGCAAGCGCCGAAGCCGAAGGCGCGAAGCCGCCAAAGACGTTGATCGGCTGGCACCCCGCCGCGCGCGCTACCGGATCGGCGCAGACGATCGCGCCGTTCAGCGCGATCGCGTTGGTCGCCGCGACATAGCGGTTCTGCAGCACGATATCATGGACGTTGATGTCCGCGATGGTCACGCCATGTTCGTAATAGGCGTCGTAGTTCCACTCGCCGCCGGCGGCGGTGAATCGGCCCTTGGCGCCGAGCACGCCGCGATACTGGCGGCGATCGGTATAGACCTGCGGATCGGGGAAGGCCCCGTTGCTGGTGCCGAAGTTGAACGAGGTGATCCCCGACGTCGCGCACCGATCGCGCACCAGCTGCGGCAGATAGGGATTGGCGCACTGCACGGTCAGGTTGGGGCGGTTATAGCCCGGGCTCGGCTGGTTGTTGGTCTTGACCTGGCCGATGTTGAGCGTGCCGTAGAACTCGTTGTTCGGCGCGAAGTCATAGCCGATCCGGGTATAGCCGACGACACGTTGCAGCTTCGATACGAGCGACGCACCCGAGCCCGGCGCACCGCTGAGGTCACCGCCGACGCAGAAGCCGTTGCCCGGATAGCAGTTGCTCACCCGCCCGTTGCCGAGCGGCTGGCCGTTCGAGCCGTACTGGAAGTTGTACGGGTTGCCGCTCGCGTCGAAGGCGATGCCCTGGAGCGGGCCGTTGTTGATCAGGCCGTAGCGCGCATATTGATAGGGCTGGGCATAGTCGCTGTAGACGAACTGGGGGGCCCCGCCGCTCGTCACGTTGGTGTTGAGCAGCGTCGTCGCCTTGTACCAGTTGCGGCTGCGCGCGAGGTCGGTGCCGAAATCGCCCGGGCCGACGCCGCCGTCATGCGCATATTCGCCGCTGACGATCAGGTGCAGCTTGTCATCCAGCAGCGATTTGCCCCAGGCGCCCTGCGCCAGGATCTGCTTGTTGTCGCCATAGGTGGTGATGCCGCCCTGCACATTGGCCTTGAAGCCGGTGAAGCGGGTGTCGGTGATGAAGTTCACCACGCCGCCGACGGCGTCCGAGCCATAGGTGGCCGAGGCGCCGCCATTGACCACGTCGACGCGCTTGACCAGCAGCTGCGGAAACAGGCTGATGTCGGGCACGCCGCTGACATTGGCGGCGGCGACGCGCTGACCGTCGAGCAGCGTCAGCGTGCGGATCGGCTGGAGGCCGCGCAGCGAGAAGGAGCTGAGGCCCTGCGTGCCGCTCGAGGTGCTGAACGTGCCGGTCGAGGAGCCGGTCGAGCCCTGCAGCGACGGCAGCTGGGCGATGGTGTTGAACAGGTTCGGCTGCGCGTTGGCGGCGATCTGCTCCTCGCCGATCACGGTGGTGGGCGTCGGCGCGGTGAAGCCGCTGGCGACGATGCGCGAGCCGGTGACGATGATCTGGTCGCTCTGCTCCGCCTGCGCGGCCGCATCGGCCTGCGGGACGGCGGTCGGCACCGAGCCGGTGGTCGTCTGGGCCTGCGCCGCACCGGCCGCGCCGACAACCGCCAGCGCGATCAGGCTCGCCCCGCAAAGGCGCAGCTGCGATGTGAGAATGGCTTTCATGCGACGAACCCCTCCAATGTTTCCCGGCCGTTGTCCGACCCGTGGCGATACTGTTGTGACGCTAGTCCTGCGGGGGGCCGCCGACACCTACGACATAGGTGGTAGACGGCCCCGCGCGCTCAGGGACGGGCGGCGTACAGCGTGTGGTGGGTGAGGATGAACAGGGTTCGCTTGTCCTTGCCGCCGAACAGGATCTGGAGCGGGCGCTCGGGCACGTCGATCCGACCGACTTCCCTGCCGTCGGCGCCGTAGACGAACACCTGCCCGTTCGCGACATAGACGCGCCCGTCCGGCGCCACCGCGACGCTCTCGCCGCCGCGGTTGGCGAAGGGCTTGAGGTTGGTGAGCGTGCCCGACGGCCCGACCGTGCCGGTATAGGTGACGTTTTCCGACCCGTTGGTCACGAACAGCCGCTCGCCCGGCTTGCCGCCGACCAGGCCATTGGCGTTGAGCGCGTGCGACCAGCGCCAGCCGACATGGTCGGTCGGCCCCTGCTGCCACACCCGGAAGGCCGGCAGCGCAACACTGCCATCGGGCGAGACATATTGCTGCGCCTTGGGCTCGCCCGCTTCCTTGGCGAACAGCTCGGCCATGGTGGTGAACTGATAGGTCTGCTGGTTCAGCTGGTCGCGAAATTCGCCGTTCGCCCACCAGTTGACCGGCAGCAGCGTGTTCGCAGCCGTGCCTGCGCCGACCGGCGTCGGGTCGATGCGGGTCAGCTGGTCGCGCGGGCCGTCGGGATCGATCGAATAAACCGCACCCTTGGGCCCTAGCGACGACAGCACCAGCAGATGACCCGAGCCGTCGAGGGCGAGGTTCACCGGATCGAGCGCATGGTCGCGGATGATCTCCAGCCCCTTGGCCTCGGTCCAGCGCTGGATTCGCTGAAAGCGACGATCGATGAAGTAGAGGCGCCCCTGCGCGTCCACCGTCGCGCCGGAGATCGAGTAGAAGCCGTCTTCCAGCTTCTCGACGTTGGCCGAAGCGGGCTTCTCCGCCACCTGCCGTTCGGCCGCGCCGATATCGAGCCGCGCGAATTCGCGCTCGCGGACCAGGCGCTTGCCGGTCACGTCCTCGATCGCATTGTCGAACGGATATTTGCTGACGCGCAGAAACGTGCCGCAGCCCTCGTCGTCGCACGCCGCAAAGCCGCTCTCGGCGTTCACATGCACGTTGCGGAAGCGGATGTCCGACGAGTTGAACAGCCGCACCGCGCTCCGCGCCGGATGGTAGCTGCGGGTGACGCGGTAGCCGTGGTAATTGGCGAACAGCAGGTTGCGTGAGTTGCGGATCTCGAGCGAGACCGCGTCGGGGCCGTCGCCCACCTCCTGCTCGGTCTGCGGCGCGAGGAACTCCCAGTTCGCCACGTTATCCAGCACGAACTCGTTGCGGACGTGATGCTCGACCGACATTTCGTAGACATGCCCCGGCGTGCTGGTGTTGGTGACATAAAAGCCGGCCTGCGCGAAGGTGTTGGGGCTCCACACGTCGGTGAAGGTGCCGCCGCCATTGTCGGTCACCCAGATGCTCGGATATTGCGCATCCCAGCGGCCGTCTGCCACCGGATCGCCGCTGCGCGCCTGCTGGGCGCCGAGCGGCTTGCCGTCGGCGGTGGGCGTGCCGCCGCCGCCCATGATCTTGACGTCCTGCATCAGGCTGTTCGCGCCCGATCGCCACAGCACCGCCGAGGCGCGTGGATTCACCCGGCCGGTGAACAGGCCGAGGCCGGAGAGGATGTTGTCCCCACCCTGCGGCGTCTCGAGGATCGGCAGCACGCTGCCCAGGCCGGCGTGCGCGGGGTTGCCGTCGGGGATATAAAGCTGGGTGATCGCCGGGTGCAGGCCGATCAGCACCGTCTCGGGGCGCAGCTTCAGCCGGTCGGTCACCTTGTAGAAGCCGGTGGGCAGATAGAGTACCCGGTTGCCGTCGATCGCCTTTTGCAGCGCGGCGGTGTCGTCGGTGGTGCCGTCACCCTTCACGCCGAGCGTGCGGACATTCACCCACGCGGCCATCGCCGGCAGCGCGCGCACCGCCGGGGCGGGAGGCGCGGGCACGCTCGCCAGCGGCTGGATCTCCGCCTGCAGGTCGGTTTTGCCCATCTCGCCGAGCTTCGGGACCTTCAACCCATAGGAGAAGGCGCCGACGCGGTACGCCCTCCCCTTCCCCGCCACCGTCTTGCCGCTGTCGCGGAAGCGCGCGAACATCGGGGTGTCGATCGCGACCGCATTGTCGAAGCCGATCTGGGTAAAGGCGCTCGCCTCGTTCGAGATCACCACGCCGGCCTTCGACACGCGCTCGAACCGCACGTCCTTGCCCCAGAGCGAATCCGAATAGCCCCGGTCGATCTCGATCCCCACCGGCGTGTCGCGAATGGCGACGTTGACCAGGGTCAGGTCCACCTCATGCTCGCGGATCGCCGCCTCGCGCTGACCGTCGAAGGTGGAATCGATCAGCGTGAACTGCCAGGCGGGCGAGGTCTTCTCGGTGACGATGCCATAGCGACCGCCCTTGAACGCCACCTTCTCTATCACGTTGCCAGCCTGGTAGACGCCGGCGAACGCGCTCCCGAGGCGCAACTCCATGTGGCTGAGGAACGCATGCTGCGCCATGCGGAAGCGCACCCCGGCCGCACCCGGATTGCCCTCGGCGATCTCGATGTCGACATTGCTCATCGACGAATAGAAGGTGCCCGAATTGGCGTCGCGGACGATCTTGTCGCGCGGCACCACCGTCGGGACCGGTACCGGCACCTTGCCGACGGCGTACTGGTCGTCGCCGCCGAACACGATCATCGTCGAGACACCCTGCTGGAAGCCGGGCGTTCGGGCACCAAGCAGGATCGTCGGTCGGGTCGGCCCCACGCCATAGATGCGAACGCCGGCGGGCACTACCAGGGTGCGGCTGATTCGATAGCGACCGGAGGGCAGGAAGACGATGCCGTGCCGGGTCGCGTCCCGCGCATCGTCGAGCGCCTTTTGCAGCGCGGCGCTGTCATCCGCCCTGCCGTCTCCCCTCGCCTTCACCGTCACCGCGCGCGGCTCGTCCGGTGCGGTTGGGAAGATCGACGCCTGCTGCGCGCATGCGGGCGTAGCGAGCGAAGTCGCGGCGAGCAGAGCGGCCAAGGTCCAGCGCATATCCATCCCCATGCTAAGCTTAGTTCTTGATTGCATGGGCTAACCTGCTGAGGGAACGGGGGCATCTGCGACCAAGGTCGTAGTTTCCAGCATCGCCACGGCCTTCCAGAAGCAACGATGCCCTCGCCACCGGAGCCCGTTGCCATGCCCAGCCTTGCCGAACGATCGCCCGCGCCCAAGGCCGTGATCGTGATGGGCGTCAGCGGCTGCGGCAAGTCGACGCTCGGCGCGCTGCTTGCCGAAGCGCTCGGCTGCGTCTTCCTCGAGGGCGATGCCTTCCACTCGGCCGAAGCGGTCATGAAGATGCGGGATGGCACGCCGCTGACCGACGCGGATCGCTGGCCGTGGCTCGACCGGGTGGCCGCTGCGGCCGCTGCCTCGATCGACACCTGTGGCATCGCCGTCGCTGCCTGCTCGGCGCTGCGGCTGGTCTATCGGGAACGGCTGCGCGCCGGCGTCCCCGGAGACGTGCAGTTCGTCTTCCTGGAGGCGGACCGCGACCGGCTCATCGCCCGCATGTCGGCGCGCGCGGGGCACTTCATGCCGGCCAGCCTACTCGACAGCCAGCTGGCGACGCTGGAACGCCCCTCCCGCGCCGAGCGAGTGCTCACGCTTCCCGCTCAGGCACCGCCCGACGTGCTGCGCGACCGGGTCCTGGCCCACCTGGAGCCGCCCGCGCTCAGGGCATGAGCCTGCGCCGCCCCTCGCCCAGGTGCCAGCGCATCGCCAGCGCGGCGCGCTCGGGATCCTGTGCGCGGATCGACTCGACGATCACCTCATGCTCCTGGAGCATGACCGCGACCACCTCCGGCGAGCGCGAGCGCGAGATGTCGACGCCCGCCTGCATCACCTTTTCCACATCGGGCCACAGCGCGTCGAACGCCTGCTGGAACGCCAGATTGCCGGTCGCATCCGCAATCGCGCGATGAAGCTCGCGATCCTCGTCATGCGCGGGCGCACTGGAAAGCAGGGCCGCGCGCAAATCGGCTAGGGCTGCTTCCAGCACGTCCATCTGCTCGCCGGTGCGGCGCAGGGCCGCCAATCGGGCCGCTTCGGTTTCGAGCACGAACCGCACCTCATAGCTGCCGAGGGTCGCCGGCAGCTCCGCCAGGGGCATGAACGCGGCGAGTCTCTCCGAAGGCCGCCCCTTCACGAACGAGCCCGCCCCCCGGCGCACTTCGGTGATCCCATCCGAGCCGAGGCGCACCAATGCCTCGCGGACGATGGCGCGTGAGACGCCACACATCTCCGCCAAACGCGCTTCCGAGGGAAGTCGCGCGCCGACCTCCAGTCCCTGCGCCTTGATGAGTTCGACGATCGCCGCATAGGCGTGATCGGAAAGCCGGGGCTGGTTCACCGTGCCGGCCCCCGGGCTGCGGCAGCCACCATGCCCCTCCCCTGTATGTGCACCGCGACCATTGCGGCAACCTATCGGACAGATTTACACGCTCGGCCGTTCAACTGCCAGCCGAAACGACCGGCGGTGCCGCCGCGCGCGGATTTGGGGTTGAATCTGTCCTACAAGTTCGCGTACGTTAACGTTAACGAATCTGGAGGCCATGCCTCGCAAAGCGGATCGTCAGGGAGGATGGCATGCAGGCCGAAACTCAGACACAGCAGGTTGACCGCCCCGGCTTGGAGGCTTCCACGCCGCCCCGGCTGACGCCCACGCAGATGCAGGTGCTGCGCTGCGTTCATTCCGGCCTGCTCAACAAGCAGATTGCCTATGAACTCGGCATGGCGGAAGCGACGGTGAAGGTCCACATGACCGCGGTCATGCGCAAGCTCAACGTCCGCAATCGCACCCAGGCCGCGATCGCCGCCGGCCAGTTCGGCTGGTCGCACGGCTGACCGTCGCGTTCAGGCGGTGAGCAGCCGGCGTTCCAGCAGCGCCTGGAAATCGCGTCGCCCGTCCGCGATGAGCAGGACAAAGACATGGTCGACGATCAGGCGGTAGATCAGCCGATAGGGCGGTTCGACCAGCTGACGAAACTCGCGTACGCCGATCGCGTCCAGCTCGCCCGGCACGCTGCCCCGCTCCGGAAAGGTCTCCAGGCTCTCGACCCTGGCCAGCATGATGTCGAGGAATGCATCGGCCTGGTCGAGCGAGCGATTGACTGCGATCCAGCCATGGATGTCGGCAAGGTCGGTCTCCGCCCCCGCCGTGAGGTGGACGGTGTAGCGAGCATTCATGCCGCCGGGGTGCCTCGCCTCTTTCGCAGCCGCGCGATCGCCTCGCGCGCGGGCGTGGTACGTCCCGCCTCCACATCGCGGGTGCCGAGCGCCAGCAGCTTGAGCAGCGCCATGGTCTCCTGCGTGGCCTGATAGCTCGCCACGTCCTGCAGCACCGCGCGCGCTTCGCCATTCTGGGTAATCACCAACGGCGGCCCACCCTCGGCGAGGCCACGCAACACGTCGGCCGCATTGGCCTTCAAATAGCTGACCGGCTTGACCTGTTCCGTGTAGCGCATGGCGTCCTCAGACCGTTAATGGTCCGAATATAGTCTTGCGAACGTGTGTGAGCAATCGCCTGCAAGCGGATTGCATCAATTTCCGTCCAGCTTGTCGATTTGAACGAATTCGTGCATAGCTAGCGCAACACTCATTCAACCGCGCGGGGCGAGCCACGAATGCATTCAGACATTGAGCGGATCAGCGAACTTGCCGATGCAGGCGAACGCATGATCGAACGACTGCGTCGCAAGGCATTCCTACCGGAAAGCCGCAAAGGGCTCCATGTCCGTTTCGGCATCGCCGAGGCTGCGCAACTGCTCGGCTGCTCCACCAACCGCATTCGCATGGCGGAGGATGACGGCAGGCTCCCGCCGCCGCCGCCGAGCGAGAATGGTCGTCGCCCCGGCTACACCGTGGAGGAGCTGCTCAACATGCGGCAGGTGCTGGGCGCCTCCCCTGCCCGCGCGCCGCTCGACGTGCCTGCGATCATCGCCGTACAGAATTTCAAGGGCGGCGTCGGCAAGTCGACGGTCACTACCCACCTCGCGCATTATTTCGCGGTGCAGGGCTACCGCGTGCTGGTGGTGGATTGCGACAGCCAGGCGACGACGACGACGCTGTTCGGCTTCAATCCGCATTTCAACATTACCCGCGAAGAGACGCTCTACCCCTATCTCTCGATCGACCCGACTCAGGCCGATCTGCTTTATGCGGTGAAGAAGACGCCGTGGCCGAATGTCGACCTGATCCCGTCCAACCTCGAGCTGTTCGACGTGGAATATGAGCTGGCCGCCGCCGGCGCCGATGGCGGTTCGATCCTGGCGACCCGCTTCCGCAAGCTCAAGGCAGGCTTGAGCGACCTCGCCCGCGACTATGACGTGGTGATCCTCGATCCCCCGCCTGCGCTGGGCACGATCAGCCTTGCGGTGATGCAGGCGGCGAACGCGCTTCTGGTCCCGTTGGCCGCGACCACGCCGGACTTCTGCTCCACCGTCCAGTTCCTGTCGATGATGGACCAGGTGCTCCACCAGCTGACCGAAGCGGGCATCGAGGTGCGATATGATTTCGTGCGGCTGATCTGTTCGAAGTTCGACGGCAACGATCCCAGCCATGCAATGGTCCGGCAGATCATGGAGCAGGCGTTCGGGCCCGCCCTGCTGCCGGTGCCCATCCTCGAATCGGCCGAGATCAGCCATGCGGCGATGCGGATGATGTCGATCTACGAACTCGATCGCCCGATCGGCACTGCCCGCACCCACAAGCGCTGCAAGGCCAATCTCGACGAGGCGCTCGGCCAGGTCGAGGCGCTGGTGCGCCGCAACTGGGGCCGGGTGGCACCGGCCAGCGAAGAGGATGTCGTCAATGAAGCGGCCTGATCGCGCCGCCGCCGGGCAGAAGGGCTGAACCGTGGCACGTACCCAGAAAGACTATCTCGCGGACCTGCTGGCGGAGGAAGCTGCGGCAGAAGTGACGAGCGCGGCGGCCATGCCCGCCGCATCGGATTCGGCGCCCGCGCCCGAGCCGGAAGCGCCGGCGCGGCTGGCCCGCACTCGCGGCACCACGCTGCTCGGCCGCGAATCGGCACTGGCCCGCGTCGCCTCCGGAGAGGTACGTCAGGTCACCCAGCTGCTGCTCGACCCGGCACGGGTGCGCATCTGGCCGGGCAACGCTCGCGTCTATGCCGATCTTTCGGAGGAGAATGTCCGCGAGCTGATCGACTCGATCGTCGCGGAAAATGGCCAGAAGGTGCCCGCCGTGGTCCGCCGCATCGATGGCGATCCGGACCATGACTATGAAGTGATCGCCGGAACGCGGCGGCACTTCGCCATTTCCTGGCTGCGCGCCAACAGCTATCCCGACATGCAGTTCGTGGCGCAGGTTGCCCAGCTGGATGACGAGGCCGCCTTCCGTCTCGCCGATCTGGAGAACCGCGCCCGCAAGGACGTGTCGGACCTCGAGCGCGCGCGCAACTATGCCGAGGCGCTTCGCAATCATTATGGCAACCACCTCACGCGCATGGCGGAGCGGCTGAAGCTGTCCAAGGGCTGGCTGTCCAAGATGATCAAGGTGGCAGGCATTCCGGACACGGTCATCGCGGCATTCGCCTCGCCGTCCGACGTGCAGCTGAAGCCGGCCTATCCGCTGGCCCAGTCGCTGGACGACAAGACTGCCGCCAAGGCCATCCTCGCGGAAGCACGCCTGCTGGCGCGCGAACAGGGGGACCGTCGGTCCAGGGGTCAGGCGGCGATCGTCGCAACCGACGTGCTCCGCCGCCTCCTCGCCGCCCCTGCCGGTCCGCAGGAGGCGGAGGAGATGTTCTCCTGGGCGATGCCGGGAGGGCGGACCGCACTCAGCGTCCTGTCGGTCAACCGCCAAGGAGTGACGGTACGGCTGCACGCCGGGTCCGGAGCCGAGCACGAGCATCTGGTCACCGCCTTCCGCGAAGCGCTCGCCCAGCTCGAGCGCGAAGGCCGCGGGCTGCAGCGGTGAGCATGTTTCCCCGGGGAAACGCGCGCTGCAACGGCGACGCCCGCTTCCCCGGGAGACCCGTCCCCCGCCCCCGCCTTCGATCCGTTCGGGCTGTCGAGTCATCTAGCGGCGCCCGCCCCGTTTCCCCGGGGAAACACCCCCTGCCCCATCCCAATCCCGAGGTTACATGACCCAGGCCGACCGCCAGTCGATTCCGGAACAGTTCGACCTGTTCCTCCCCTATCTTGCGGACATGCCGCTGCGCGACCAACGCGAGATGATGGAGCGCCCCTTCTTCAGTCTGGCCAAGACCAAGCGGGTAAAGCCGATCGACTATCGCAGCCCCGACGGCAAGCTGTGGGTGCACGTGTCCGCCAACCCGGACTATGGAATGGCGACGATCTGGGATGCCGACATCCTGATCTATTGCGCCAGCGTGCTGGCCGACATGGCACGGCGCGGCCGCAACGACATTCCGCGAAAGCTCCACCTGATGCCGTACGACCTGCTGCGCGCCATCGGCCGCCCGACCACCGGCCGCGCCTACGAGCTTCTCGGCCAGTCGCTCGACAGGCTGGTCGCCACGACCATCAAGACCAACATCCGCGCCGAGAACCGCCGCGAGGCGACGTTCAGCTGGCTGGACGGCTGGACTCAGCTCGTCGACGAGCGGACCGAGCGCTCACGCGGCATGACGATCGAACTGTCGAGCTGGTTCTACGAAGGCGTGCTGATGACGGGCGGCGTCCTGTCGATCGATCGCGCCTATTTCGATTTGACCGGTGGCCGCGAGCGGTGGCTGTACAAGGTCGCGCGCAAGCATGCGGGCGGGGCAGGGGAGGCGGGGTTCGCGATCTCGATGCCGACGCTGTTCGAGAAGTCCGGGGCCGAAGGCCAGTATCGTCGGTTCAAGTTCGAAATTGCCAAGATCGTCGAGCGCGACGAGTTGCCGGGCTATACGCTCTCGCTGGAGACGCCGGCCGGCAAGCGCGAGCCCAGCCTTCGCATGCGCCGCAGGGCCGAAGGGGAGGGGGCGCCGGCCGCCCGCACCGCCACGCCGACGCCGACGCCTGCGACCCGCAAACCCGCCAAAGCTGCTCCCGAAGGTTCCTCGGCCTCCCAGGACGAGGACCTGGGCCCAGTCGTCCCCGACGCGCGCGCGATGATCCGCCGCTCGCTGACCGGCCTCGCCAACCGTGGCTCGAGCGGGATGGTAACCGACGCAACGCTCCACCAGCTCCGGCAGGAATGCCCCGGTTGGGACTATCAGGAACTCCATCGGCAGTTCCGAGACTGGGTGGAGGGAGATCCCGCCCGTACGCCGGCCAACTACCAGAACGCCTTTCTGGGCTTTGTCCGGCAGTGGCACGCCCGCAACAAGCACCAGCTGCGCTGATGACGGCGGTCTGGGCATTCTGTCGTGCGTCCTGCGCTTTCCCCGAAGCGCGCTAGCGTTCCCGAAGTGTCGGGCTGCATTGCAACGCTGGCGTCACGAAGCAGCTGGGACAGCATTCTTTGAACCTCTTCGGTCCGGTTTCCCCGTCAAGTGATTCAATCCCCCACCCGTCTCTCGATGCGAGTGCTGCAATCAGGCTTGTGGATGGCAGGTTTCGACACTTCCGGAACCATAATCGATCCTCTCGGAACGCCCTATCGATCTATCGGGAACGCTGCCGTCGATCCTTCGGGAACCAACGCACGACACAACGGGAACAGCCGAAATGTCGCGAATCGTGGGAATGCCGCGATTCGCGTGCCGAAGCTGCGGTCGGTAACTCCCTAACGATTCAACAAACCCTCTAACCCCTCTGCGAGTTCTTCATTTTTCGAGAAAGGGAGAAGGGCCGAACCCCGCCGCCTGGACCTGATGCGACCCGCCGGCCCAAGCCGAACTCCCAACATTCAGCCCCAATGCCGACAGGGCACAAACAATTGCTTCAGCGCAAGCAATCAACCACAATGTGGCCCACCGTCTCACATGTGGCTAAAGGCAAGCGGGATACCGCTGGAGGACACGAGCATGCACCACCCGATCGGCCGGCGCCGCATCCTGCAAGCAGGCGCAACCCTTCCTGTGTTGCTCAGCGCCGAGGCTAGCGGGACCCCCGCTCCCTCTGGTCTTCCTTTCGCTGACGCAGCCTGGATAGACGGTGCCCCCCCGGCGGATTTCCTCGAAGGTACGTGCTGGGGGATGACCTGGCCGAAGGGACTCCTTCGCCGCGACACCATCCTTGCCGCGAACGCTCCCGATGGAACCGCCCTCCCGCTGCAAAGCTGGCCACTGGCCTATTGGCCGGACGGATCCTGCAAATGGACCGGACATGCGCTGCCAGCCCTTGATAAGGCGCCAGCAGGCGTTCGGATATCGCCCGGCAAGCCCCGCCTGCCGGAGGCGCCCGTCCAGGTGCAGACCAACGCAGACGCCATCCTGGTGCGGACCGGCGGCCTCTCCTGGCGTATTGCCCGGAGCGGGTCGACATTGCTGCACGCGCAGGGCGGAGACGGCACGACGCTGCTTGAGGCGGTTCAGCTCACCGGGGAACTGCGACTCGGTACGCCGGAGGGGCAACGCGTACCGCTGGTGGGCGTCATCGAACGCGCCGACGTCGAGCAGAGCGGCCCCGTACGGGCGGTCATCCGGGTGCAGGGGCACCATCGCGACGGCGATCACAAGCTCCTGCCGTTCACCGTCCGCATCGAGTGTTTCGCCGGCTCGCAGGGTCTTCGCATCGTTCACAGCTTCGTGCACGATGTCGATCCCGAGAAATTCTTCGTATCCGGCATCGGCCTCGCCGCGACCGTGCCGATGCGTGGCGCGCTGCACGACCGGCATGTCCGCTTTGCCACCGCCCCGGAAACGATGTTCACGGAGGCCGTGCGCCCGCTCACCGGGCTGCGCCGGGACCCTGGAGCAGCATTTCGATCTGCACAGGTTGCCGGACGGCCGGTTCCGCCCGTGGCGCAGATGCGGGCGCCGGTGGGCAGCCTGCTGGAGCGGATCCCGGCATGGGATGCGTTCCGCCTGCTGCAGGCATCGGCCAACGGCTTCACCCTTGCCAAGCGTACCGGCACCGACATGGCCTGGATCGACGCAGGGGAGGGGCGGCGTGCCCCCGGCCTGGCCTATGTCGGCTCGCCCTGGGGCGGGGCGGCGATCGCGGCGCGGTGGTTCTGGCAGCGCCACCCGACCGAGCTGGAGATCGAGGGGGCAGCCGGCAGCGCCGCGCGGCTCTGCGCCTGGCTGTGGTCCCCCCGCGCGCAGCCGATGGACCTGCGGCGCTATCGCGGCGTCATGGGGATGGAAGGCTATGCGGCGCAGAACCAAGGCCTGGACATCACCTATGAGGATTATGAACCCGGCTGGGATTCACCAACGGGGATCGCACGCACCAGCGAGCTGATGCTCTGGGCCTTCCCCGCGACACCGCCGACCGAACGGCTCCAGGCGCTGGCCCGCACCGCGGCAGAACCGCCGCGGCTGATGGCCGATCCTGCCCAGCTTCATGCTGCCGGGGTATTCGGCGACTGGGGACTGCCGGATCGATCGACCCCGATGCGCGCCGCCATCGAGGATCAGCTTGCCTGGCTGATCGACTTCTACGCAGGCGAAGTCGATCGCCGCAGCTGGTACGGCTTCTGGAATCATGGCGACGTGATGCACAGCTACGATTCCGATCGCCATCAGTGGCGCTACGATATCGGCGGCTTTGCCTGGGCGAACAGCGAGTTGTCGCCGGACCTCTGGCTGTGGACCGCTGCCCTGCGCAGCCGCGATCCGAAGGCATTTCGCCTCGCGGAAGCGATGACGCGGCATACCAGCGAGGTGGATGTCTATCATCTCGGCCGCTTCGCCGGGCTCGGCACCCGCCACGGGGTGCAGCATTGGAGCGACAGCTCGAAGCAGCCGCGCGTCAGCAACGCCAACTATCGACGCATCTTCCACTATCTGACCGCAGACGAACGCACCGCGGAACTGATGCGCGACCTGGTCACGTCGCACGAGGCGCTGCGCACGGTGGAAATCGGACGCAAGGTGCCGGGAGCCGCCCGCGAGCCGCTGCCGCCGGGGGTGATCGAGATGACGTTCGGCACCACCTGGGCGGTTCTGGCGGGGGCATGGCTCGCCGAATGGGAACGCACCGGCGATCGGAAATGGCGCGACCGCATCGTGGCAGGCATGGACAGCATCGGCCGCCTGCCGCGTGGCTGGCTGACCGGCAGCGCGCCCTACGACCTGGCGAGCGGGCGGTTCCTGGATCGCGGTGCGAAGATCCAGCTTTCCCACCTCAATGCCGTATTTGGCGCGGTAGAGATCAATGCCGAACTGCTGCGCCTGCTCGACGTCCCGCGCTATCGTGCGGCATGGCTGGACTATTGCCGCTGGTACAATGCGCCCAAGGCGGAATGGCTGGCGAAATGGGGCGAACCCTTCGGACCGCGCAACCTGCGCGAGTCGCACTCGCGACTGACCGCCTATGCCGCGCACGCCGCCGGCGACGCGGCGCTGGCTGCACGGGCGGCGGAGGAGTTCCTGTCCGGCGATGCGGGGCTGGGGCTCCATCGCAGCGATCCGCGCCGGCCGTTGCCCGGGGGCGGGGTGGAATGGCCAGGCATCTCCACCAACGCCGCCTCGCAATGGGGGCTGGCCGCGATCCAGAACCTGGCGCTGATTCCGGAGGCGTTGGACCGCGTTTCCATCGGGCGGCAAAGGCAAGGCACGGACGACCAATGATCGCGAAGCTTTAAGAATCTCGATCGTAACAACCCTCTTGGAACCACTGAGAGGGCTTAGGAAGCAATGGAAGAACCGGCCTGGGGCAGCGCCATGGAAGCTGAACGCGCAAAGCTGGAGCGCTTTTGGCGCCAGAATGGAAACAAGATGCGGGCAGTGATGGAAACACCCCTGTTCAGGCGGTTGGAGGCGTACGACTACCGGCCCATCGACCTTCGGCACCTGCACAACAAGTTCGGCTGGCAGGCCGGCAACAACGCCCATTGCGTTGGTGCATTCTACCGTACCGAGGCGTTCATGGGCTTACCCGACGAAGGTCGGTGCGGAACGAAGAAGGGGCAGACCGTGCACATTGAACACACGGTTCCGATCGCAACGCTCCTCCATGCGATCAGGTCGACGCGCCCGCAGGGATCTCCCCAAATCGCCACCTGGATACTTGCTCGATCCGTCACGACGGCCGTCGCCGATGGGGAAGGGCGCCATACGGAGCGCCGGCGTATCGTGAAGCGAGGTTTTGCCCGTCGGAGTGATGTGCTGACACCGGGTCATGGCGATCAGAACTTCCCGTTCCGGCGCTATGATGCGGAGAGCGGCGCCCGCGTGTGGGATCTGGTGTCGCGCCGGATGGTTGATCCCGACGGTTTCAACCTCGCCGACCACCACGCCAACCTGAAAATTGCCCTGGATTGGGCAGGCCTTTCCCACTGGTCCACCTGTCTTGCTGCGGCGTAAGCATGATGCGCGGCGGGGAGCAGGGCCGGCTCAGTGCCGCCCAGCGCTCCCCGCCACAGGGTTCCTTCCCCAGAGCTGATCGTACCGCCAGCCCGACAGATCCTCCACCACCGCCTTGGCCCGCGCGGAACCCGGCGCGGTCTCGCCGCGCTTGAAGCGGTCGATCTCGGCCATCAGCACGTCGTGCGTGGCGGCGTTCAGCCGGAAGCGGGTGGAGACGAACATGCCGGCGATCAGCACGCCCACCGTGCCGATTCCCAGTACCAGCGCGATGGTGTGGATCGCCTGCGGGCTCTGCACCGCGGCACCCTTGGCAAAGCCGCCCGCGCTCATGATCGCGCCGACGCCGGCGACTGCCGCGGCTTGCGTGAGCTTGCGCACGAACGTCATCACGCCGGCGAACGCGCCCTCGCGGCGACGTCCGGTCACGATCTCGTCGACATCGGCCATGTAGTTGTAGGTCGCCCAGGGGATGTAGTTGAGCGCCCCGCGGCCCAGCCCGGCCAGCGCGATCGGCAGCCACAGCCACGCGCTGCCCACGCGCACGCCCGCGCCCCACTCCGCCAGCAGCGCCAGCACACCCGCCGCGAAGCTCAGCGCCGCCAGCTGGTAGGCGCGGGCAGGGGAGCTGCGCAGCGCCAGGTTGATGGCCAGCAGCACCGCGACGAACTGGACGATGTACATCGTGCCGAGCAGCGTCGACGCCGCCTCGATCGATCCGAACAGCGCAAAGACCACGAAGAAGGTGAACGCTGCGTTGAACACGTCCTGGCTGATATAGCCTCCCAGATACATGCCCAGGTGCAGCCGGAAGGCGCGGATGCGGAAGGTGGAGAACAGGTTCGAGTAGAGCCCGCGAATCGCGGCGCCCATGCTTGGCCGAGGCGCGTCTTCAGGGCGCAGGGCCGCCACTTCCGCCGCGGGCCGCTCCCAGCTGAAGCGGTAGAGCAGTCCCGCGGTTACCATGAACAGGGCGGAGAACAGTATCCCCATGTAGAGGAAGGTCTGCGGGCTGTCCTTGCCCAACGCCTGGATCAGCATGCCTGGCAGGAAGCCGGCCAGGATCGCGCTCGCCTGGGCGAACAGGATCCGCACGCCGGCGAACTTCGCCTTGGTGCGATAGTCGCGCGCCATTTCCGCAGCGAGCGTCTCGTACGGGATGATCTCCATCGCATAGACCAGCTCGAACAGGACGTAGGTCGCGAGATAATACCAGAAGCCCTGTCCCGCGACCCACATGATTGCGAAGGAGGGAAGGAGCGGGATCGCCGCCAGGATGAAGAAGCGGCGCCTGCCGAAGCGGCGACCGATCGGGGTATCCCCCATCGCGTCGGACAGGTGCCCGATCACCGGCGAGGCGATCGCGTCCAGCACCCGCGCCACCGTGAAGATCAGCGCCGCCTGCCATGCTTCCAGCCCGCAGAACTGGGTGTAGAAGATCAGCACCCAGCCCGAGATCACCGCCATCGATCCCGCGCCGAGCACGTCGTTCGATCCATAGGCGGCATAATTGTACCACCGGACGGGGCGGGTGGTGGGCGCGCTGCGGGCCATGCTCTCTCCTGGGATCCGATGTCCGCCACCGCGGCACCGGCTACTTTACTCCATAATATGAACTGCTATCATACTATGTGAAACAACATCAAGCGGCTTGGGGGAGCGATCATGGCACGGCTGGGCAGCTGCATGCGAGTGCTGGGCGCGGGCCTTGCCATGCTGTTGCTGGTGCGAACCGCCGCCGCTGATCCGGTGGCCAGCTGGGTCGACACGACAACCGGCCACCGCGTCGTCCGGATCAGTCGCGAGCCCGGCACGGTGAGCCTCTATTTCACGCAGAACGGCTTCCTGCCCCAGGGCGACAAGATGGCCGTGACGACGCCGCAGGGCATCGCGCTGGTCGACGTCAAGAGCTGGGAGATGCGGCCGCTCGTCACCCGGCCGGGCGCGGTGCTGCTGTTCACCGGGCGCAGGAGCCGCAACGTCTATTTCGCCGAGCGCGGGCGGGACGATGCCGGCGGGCCGTTCGGCGTCTTTGCCGTCGATGCCGACAGCGGCGCGGTGCGGCGAGTGGCGACGGTGCCGGGTGGCTGGATCGGATCGATCAACGCCGACGAGACGCTGCTGCTGGGACAGGTCGCCAGGCCGATTGTGCCGCTGCGGCCCGATGGTACGCTCGCGCGGTCGGAAGGCGAAGTGAACACGCCGGGCATGAACGACTATCGCGCGACCGGGCCGGACGGGAAGCCGCTGCCCTATGCCGAGGCCAAGGAGGTGCACATGAACCGCCGCCTCGATGCGAAGGTGCCGATGGAGATCTTCACCATCGACCTGCGCACCGGCGCGCGGCGGGTGGTGACGGCTTCGACCGACTGGCTCAACCACGTCCAGTTTTCGCCCACCGATCCGCAGCAGATCCTCTATTGCCATGAGGGGCCCTGGCACCGCGTCGATCGGCTCTGGGCCATCCGGGCCGACGGCACGGGGAAACACCGGCTGCACACCCGCACGATGAACATGGAGATTGCCGGTCACGAGTTCTTTTCGCCCGACGGCAAATGGGTCTGGTACGATCTGCAGACGCCGCGCGGGCAGGTGTTCTGGCTGGCCGGAGTCGAGCTCGCGACCGGCAAGCGCCGCTGGCTCCATGTCGAGCGCAACCTCTGGTCGGTGCATTACAACATCGCACCGGACGGCACCCGCTTCTCGGGCGACGGCGGCGATCCCGAAATGGTCGCGCATGCGCCGGACGGGAAATATCTTTACCTCTTCACTCCTGCCGTCATCGCGGATGTGGCGGGCATCCATGCCGACAATGCGGACGCGCTGATCGCCCCCGGCACGTTGGCGGCGGAGAAGCTGGTCGACATGCGCCGACAGGATTATCGGCTCGAGCCGAACATGATCTTCACGCCCGACGGCAAATGGATCCTGTTCCGTGGCAATTTCGAAGGCACCGCGCACCTCTATGCGGTGGAAGTGGCCAAGGCCGGACCGCCGCAACAATAAACAATATCAAGTCCCGGCAACCAGTTGATGCAACGGGCATTGTGCTTGCATGCCCGCCTATCGCTTCCGCTTGTGCACGCCGGACCACCATCCCCATGGCCTGGAGCGCCGCGATCTGCCGGACCTGCGCGCTGCGCTGATCGCCGGCCATGGCCTCGCCCGTGCGCTGCTGCGCCACCGCGGCAGCCGGACCCCGCTGCGCGGCAGCCTGGACATCGAGGATGACCGCGAACAGCCGGTTGCCCGGATCCTGCTCGCGGATCTCGCGCGGCAGCTTTCCTGAGCGACCGCGCCCGACTTGTCTCCCTCTCCCCGCCGCGGCATGCTCGCGGGAAGGGGAGGACGACATGATCGACCATATCGGCATCAACACCGCGGATATCGACCGGGCGCGGCGCTTCTACGCGGCGGCGTTGGCGCCGCTGGGCATCGGGCTGGAGATGGAGGTCACGCCCGAGCAGACCGGCGGATATCACGGGCTCGGCTTCGGGCACGACGGCAAGCCCTTCTTCTGGGTGGGCTCGGGCGGCGCGGCGACCGGGCCGATGCACATCGCCTTCACCGCCGGCAGCCGCGCGGAAGTGGACGCCTTCCACGCCGCGGCGCTGGCGATCGGCGGGACCGACAATGGCGCGCCGGGCCTGCGCCCGCACTATCATCCTCACTACTACGGCGCCTTCGTGCTGGGGCCGGACGGGATCAACGTGGAAGCCGTGTGCCATCAGCCGGCATGAGCGACTTGCCGGGTTGCCGCGGCTGTGGTCAACCGGCCCGATCCGTTCAGCACAGGGGGCTCCGATGATCGATCCGCTTCGCCTTGGTCGCACCGCCGCGCTGCTGCTGGCGGCCATGCCGCTCGCCACCCCTGCGGTGGCGCAGCGCCTGTCCGCGGCGGAAGCGGTGATGACGCGCACCGTCGATGCGGATTATGACCGCTCGGTTGCGCTGCTGGAGACGCTGGTCAACCAGAATAGCGGGACGCTCCATCTCGCCGGTGTGACCAAGGTGGGCGCGATGATGCGCGCCGAGCTGGAGCCGCTGGGCTTCACTGTCGTCTGGAAGCCGATGGACGCGGTGCAGCGCGCGGGTCACCTGATCGCGGTGCACAAGGGCCGCGCGGGCAGCAAGCGGCTGTTGCTGATCGGCCATCTCGATACGGTGTTCGAGCCCAATTCGCCCTTCCAGAAATTCGTCCGCAAGGGCGACCTGGCGGAAGGGCCGGGGGCGGGGGACGACAAGGGCGGCATGGTCGTCATCGTTGCCGCGCTCCGGGCGATGCAGGCTGCGGGCACGCTGAAGAGCGCCAATATCGAGATCGTGCTGACCGGCGACGAGGAAAAATCGGGCAGTCCGCACAGCATCGCGCGTGCCGACCTGATCGCTGCGGGCAAGCGCGCCGATGTGGCGCTCGATTTCGAGGGACTGGTAATCGATGGCGGGCGCGACATGGGCTCGATCGCCCGGCGCTCGGCGATCGACTGGCGGATCACCGCCACCGGCAGGACCGGGCACAGCTCGGGCATCTTCGGTGCCGGCGTGGGCGATGGCGCGATCAACGAACTTGCGCGGATCCTCGCCGCCTTCCGCAAGGAACTGCCCGAGCCCAACCTCACCTTCAACACCGGCGTCATCGCCGGCGGCGCGCAGGCGACGCTCACCGAGAGCGGCGACGCGACCGCGGCGGGCAAGACCAACATCATCCCCCAGACGGCCATCGCGATCGGCGACTTCCGGACGCTGAGCCCGCAACAGACCGCGCGGGTGCGCGCCAAGATGGAAGCGATCGTCGCCGCGCACGCGCCGGAGACCGACGCCAAGATCGTCTTCGGGGAGGGGTATCCCGCCATGGCGCCGACCGAGGGCAACCGCGCGCTGCTCGCCGCCCTGAACGGCGTGAACCGCGACCTCGGACTGCCGGAGATGCCGGCGCTCGATCCGCTCAAGCGCGGGGCAGGGGATGTCTCCTTCGTCGCGGCCGATGTCGACAGCCTCGCGGGGCTGGGCCCCTACAGCACCGGCGACCATACACCGGGCGAGACGGTGGACCTCGCCAGCATTCGCCGCCAGGCCAAGCGCGCGGCGATCCTGATGTCGCGGCTGAGTGCCGGGCGAGCCGCACGGTGAAGCGCGCGCTGGGGCTGCTGCTCGCGCTCGCGGCGCTGCTGTTCCCGGCGCTGGGTCGCGCCGATCCGCAGTTCACGCTGCTGGTGATCGCGGCGCCGAGCCAATATCACCACGAGTACATCCCCGTCGCGCGCGACAGCCTGGAACGGCTCGGCCGCCTGCATGCTTTCGCGATCGACTGGCACAAGGACGGCGCGCCGCTGGACGGCGACCTCAAGCGCTATGCCGCCATCCTGCTGCTCAACACACCGGCCGATGCGTTCAGTCCCGGCCAGCGCGCGGGGCTGGAACGCTACATGCAGGCCGGCGGCAACGCGGTGGTGGTGCACCGCGCGGCGATCGTGCCTGCCGGTGCCTGGCCCTGGTACGAGAAGCTGGTCGGGCGCAGCTTCGTCAACCACCCGATGATCCAGACAGGCGTGGTCACGGTGCTCGACAAGGGCTTCCCGGCCACGTTCGGCCTGCCTGATCGCTGGCTGTGGAGCGATGAGTTCTACGTCACCAGCAATCCGTTCGACATTGCCGTCCACCGCGTCCTCGGCGTTGACGAGGCGAGCTACGATCCTACCCGCATCTGGCCGGGGCAGGTGGGCCGCCGGATGGGCAGGGACCATCCCGAGGCCTGGTTCCACGTCTGGGAGAAGGGCAGGGTGTTCGTGACGCTGCTCGGCCACGAGGCGGAGATGTACCGCGACGACCGCTACCTCCAGCACCTGCTGGGCGGCATCACCTGGGCCGCGACCGGGCTCGGCGAGCAGCGTTGAAGGCGGTCAGCCGTCGCGGGCGGCGCGGCGGGCAGCGAGCACCGCATTGATCCGGTCGGTCGACCGGTCCTCGACACAGGCCTTGAGCTCGCGCCGCGTCGGCACACCGGCCTCGACGCATTGCTGCGCGACGCCGCAGGGGATCGCATCGAGATCGGTCTGGCCCGAGCCGCGCAAGATCCGGCAGTTGCGCAAGGCCATTCCATCGCTGCGCTTGTCGGTCTTGAGGTCGACCTTGATCATCCGCAGTTGGCGGGAAACGACGATGATCTCCTCCTCGGCATTGAATGCCGGGGTCGTCTGGAGCATCAGCAGCAGGATCGGCAGAATCATCGCGCCATTCCTCTCCATTATGTTTTCTGTGACGAGCCTATGCCGGATCGGCACGCCGCACAACGCCATCAATCGTTCGTCATCGCCTCCAATGCCGTTTCGATCCGGGCCAGTCGCTCAGCTGGGTCCTCGATTCGTTCGGCGAGCAGCAGGCGATCGCCCTTTGCGGCGAGCCCGGCACGCTGCGTGTCCCCCGCGAAACCGGCGCGGGGCGTGAAGGCGATCGCCGCCGGGCCGGCATCGATTCGCGCAATTTCCAGTGCCAGCGCCTGCGCGCGCACCCGCGCGACCGCGAGCAGCGTCGCCGCTGCTTCGGGCAGCGCGCCGAAGCGGTCCTCCAGTTCCGCCTCGAGCGCATCGATCGCCCCGCCGTCCGCGGCGCGCGCGAGGCGGACGTAGAAGCCGACGCGCAATTCCTCGTCCGGGATCCAGCTTTCCGGAAGGCATCCCTGCACGCCCAGATGGAGTTCGGGCGCCCAGCGCTCCACCGGCTCGCCGCGGGCGGTGCGCAGCGCCGCTTCGAGGAGGTGCTGATAGAGGTCCACGCCGATCAGCTTCATGTGCCCGGCCTGCGCCTCGCCTAGCAGGTCGCCGGCGCCGCGCATGTCGAGGTCTTGCGCGCTGATCGCGAAGCCGGCGCCCAGCCGGTCGAACGCCTCCAGCGTTCGGAGCCGCTTGAGCGTGCGCGGGCTGATCGGCCTGTCGGGTTCGGTCAGCAGCAGTACCTGGCCCCGCCGACTGCCGCGCCCCACCCGGCCGCGCAGCTGGTGCAGCTGGCTCAACCCGAAGCGATCGGCGCGGTAAAGGACCATGGTATTGGCGCGCGGCACGTCCAGTCCGGCCTCGATGATGTTGGTGGCCAGCAGCACATCGCCGTCGCCGCGACCGAAACGCACCATCGCCTCGTCGATCTCCGCCGCCGGCATCTTGCCATGGGCCTGGAGCAGCTCGAGCTCCGGCACCAGCGTCGCGATCTTCGCGGCGAGCGGCGCCATGTCCTCGATCCGCGGAACGACGACGAAACTCTGGCCGCCACGGCTCCGCTCGCGCAGCAGCGCGGCACGGACCAGGCGCTCGTCGAAGCTGCCCACCGCCGTACGGATCGGCTGGCGGCGGGCCGGCGGCGTGGCGATGACGGAAAGATGCTGGATGCCGACCAGCGCCGCCTGCAGCGTGCGGGGAATCGGCGTGGCGCTCAGCGTCAGCACATGGCCGGCGCCGAGCGTGCGGAGCTTCTCCTTGTCGGCGGCGCCGAAGCGCTGTTCCTCGTCGATGATGACGAGCGCGAGCCGATCGTAGGTGACGCCCTTGCCGGCGACCGCACCCGTACCGATCACGACCTGGATCGATCCGTCGGCAAGCCCCGCCTTCACCCGCTTCTTCTCCGCCGCGCTCGACAGGCGGGAGAGGCCGGCCACCGCGATGCCGCTGTTTTCGAACCGTTCGCCAAAGGTCTCCAGATGCTGGCGGGCAAGCACGGTGGTCGGCGCCGCGATCGCAACCTGATGGCCGGCAAGGGCGGCGAGCGCGGCTGCGCGAAGGGCGACTTCGGTCTTGCCGAAGCCGACGTCGCCGATCACGAGCCGGTCCATGGGCGTGCCGGCGACCAGGTCCCCGCGCACGGCCTCGATCGCGCGTGCCTGGTCGCGCGTCTCGCTATAGGGGAAGCCTGCGACGAACCGCTCATAGGACGCGGTGTCCGGCGCGAGCACCGGTGCCGTCCGCGCCAGCCGCTCCTCGGCCAGCGCGATCATCCCCCGCGCGGTCTCGGCAATGGCGAGATCGATCGCGCCGCGCCGCTTCTGCCAGCTGGACCCGTCGAGCTTGTCGAGCGCCACCGCATCCGCATCGCCTCCATAGCGCCACAGCCGGTCGGCCTCTGCCACCGGCACCAGTCGCACCCCGCCATCTGCATAGGCAAGCGCGATGGCGTCGCCGCCGGCTTCGTCGTCGCCGGGCATGGGCGCCAGGCCCGTCACCACGGCGATGCCGTGATCCTCGTGGACGACCAGGTCGCCCAGACGGATCTCGGTCTGCCCGAACAGGCTGGTGTCGGCGGCGCCGGTCGTGCCCGTGTCGCGCTCCGCGCGGCTGCCGAGCAAATCGGCGGCTGCCACGGCGACGATACCGCCGCGCCGGAAGCCGCGGTCCACCGGCGCCTCCAGCAGCGCCACGGTGCCCGGCGGCTGGCGCTGGAGCTCGGCCCAGCTTGCGACGTCGGCGAGATCCATCTTCAGCACGCCGGCAACGCGGCTGCGCAGGAAGCGGAGATCGCGGGCGCTGCCGAGCAGCACCAGCCGCTCCCTCGCTGCAACCGCGTCGCGCGCGACACGGGCGAAGGCGCGAAGCGGGGCGCGGCCTTCGATGAAGCGGGGCGGGGGATCGCCTGCAGGCGCGACGACCAGCGGCGAATGCGCCCCGGTTGTCGCCTCCCACTGCGCGCTTTCGATCACATCGCGCAGGCCCCGCCCGGGCCGGCGCCGCCTGGAATCGGCGGCGAGTGCGAGGAAGCGCTTGCGCCGATCGTCTGCGGCGGGTTCGATCGCCAGCAATGCACCCGGAAGATGCGCCGGCAGCGGTACGCCATCCGCGCCAAGCGGCGGTTCGGCGACGCGGCCGAGTTCCTGCGCCTTGCAATCGCCGGTGGTCCGCTGGGTGCCCGGGTCGTAGCTGCGCAGCGCGATCGCGCGGCCGTCGACCACCTCGACCCGGCGCGGCGCGTCAGCATCGGCGGGGTAGACGTCCAGAACCTGGCCGCGCAGCGCGACCTCGCCCGGTTCGTCGACGCGCTCGTCCTCGACATAGCCGGCTTCGACCAGCGCTGCGAACAGCGCTGGAAGGTCGACAGGCTCGCCCACGGCGATGCGCGGCGGGGCTGCGTCAAAGGCTTCGGCCGGCGGGTAGCGGCGGGCGAGCGCCTCACCGGTGGTGATGCACGCGATCCGCGGGCGTTCCTTCTCCGCCTGCGCGAGATACAGCCGGCGCAGGGCAGCGACTCGCTCGCCGACATTGGCAGGCGAAGCCGGGGCGGCATCGCCGGGCAGGGCATCGCTACCCGGGCAGAACACGACCATGGCCTCCGGGGCGAGTGCCGTCAGCGCCCGCGCGACCGCGATCGCACGCGGTTCGTCGCCGGCGGCGAACAGCAGATCGTCGGATCCCAGCGTCTCGGCAAGCAGGGCGGCGACGTCGCCCGCTGGCAAGGCGTTCGGCGCCTGGGTGGGCGCGATCGCGCGTGCAACGGGACCGCGAGGTGAAGCCATGCTGGAAAGCCTTTGGAACGAGCGAGCTACCGCTAACGAGCGGTCTGCTCCGCCGTTCCCGGGCAGGAGGGCAGCCAGCCGGGCCCGCGCCCGTGCATCACGCGTTCCGAGGGGCCTTTCGGTCGAGACGAAAAATGTGCACTCCTTCGTGCAGGCCTTGCGCTGAACTGGGATACCGTATACGAAATCATCCAACCCTTTGGAGGATCGTGTTCTTATGACTGCAGCCAAGACGCTCTGGACCGGCGTCTATCCCGCGGCGACCACTCAGTTTGCCGCGGACCTTTCGGTCGATCTCGCAGCGACCCAGCGTGTTCAGACCGCGCTGGTCGACGATGGCGTCGATGGCCTGATCCTGCTCGGCACGTGCGGCGAGAACAACTCGCTCGAGCCCGACGAGAAGCGCCTGGTGCTGCGCGCCGGCGTGGAAGCGGTCGGCAAGCGCGTACCGCTGGTGGCGGGTGTGTCGGAATTCACGACCGCGCGCGCGATCGAATATGCCCGGGACGCCGAGAAGATCGGCATCGATGCGCTGATGCTGCTGCCGGCCATGGTCTATGTGCCGACCGCCGAGGAGCTGGAGGCGCATTTCCGCGCCGTCGCGGCGGCGACCTCGCTGCCGATCATGCTCTACAACAACCCGCCGGCCTATCGCGTGTCGATCGACACCGAGACGCTGGACCGGCTGACCGATGTGAAGAACATCGTGGCCGTCAAGGAAAGCGCGCCCGATCCGCGTCGCTTCACCGACCTCTTCAACCGCTATGGCGATCGCTACACGCTGATGGCCGGCCTGGACGATGTGGCGCTGGAAGGCCTCTTCCTGGGCGCGTCGGGCTGGGTGTCGGGCCTTACCAGCGCCTTCCCGGAGGAATCGGTGCGGCTGGTCTCGGCGTTCAACGAAGGTCGGTACGACGAGGCCCGCGAGATCTACCGCTGGTTCATGCCGCTCCTCCACCTCGATGCCGAGCATGATCTGGTGCAGTCGATCAAGCTCGCCGAGCAGATCATGGGCCGCGGCAACGAGCGGGTCCGCATGCCGCGCCTGCCGCTTTCGGGCGAACGCCGTGCGCAGGTGATCCGCTGGGTCGAAGAAGCCGCGGCAACCCGCCCCAGCCAACGCACGTCGAAGGCAGCCTGAACTCCCATGCGCCACACCTTCTTCTGCATCGACGGTCATACCGCAGGCAATCCGGTGCGGCTGGTTGCGGGTGGGGCGCCGCTGCTGCGGGGCAGCGACATGCTGGCGCGGCGCGCGGACTTTCTCGAGCGGTTCGACTGGATCCGCACGGGGCTGTGCTTCGAACCGCGCGGGCATGACATGATGTCGGGCGGGTTCCTCTACCCGCCCACCCGCGAGGATGCCGATTGCGGCATCCTGTTCATCGAGACCTCGGGATGCCTGCCGATGTGCGGCCACGGCACCATAGGCATGGTCACCTTCGGCCTCGAACACGGGCTGATCACCCCGCGCACGCCGGGGCAGCTGCGTATCGAGGTGCCGGCAGGCGTGATCGACATCACCTATGGCACCGAGGGCGATCGCGTGCGCTGGGTGCGGATCCGCAACGTGCCTGCCTATGTCGCCGCAACGGGGATCGAAATCGAGGTGCCGGGCTTCGGTCCGCTCGTGGTCGACGTGTCCTATGGCGGCAACTATTATGCGATCATCGAGCCGCAGGGGCCCTATACCGGCCTCGACGATCTCGGCGCCTCGCGCATCGTCGAGCTCAGCCGCACCATCCGCACATTGATGCGCGAGGCCGTAGAGCCGGTGCATCCGCTCGACGACCGGATCCGGGGCGTCAGCCACGTCCTCTGGGCGGACAAGCCCAAGGGGGAAGGCGCCGACGGCCGCAATGCCGTCTTCTACGGTGAGCGGGCGATCGACCGCAGCCCGTGCGGTACCGGCACCTCGGCGCGGCTGGCGCATCTCGAGCAGCAGGGGCGCCTACAGGTCGGCGACCGCTTCGTGCACGAAAGCTATATCGGCAGCCGCTTCATCGGCCGGGTCGAAGAGGCGGTGATGGTGGGTGACCGGCCCGGCATCATCCCTTCTATCGAAGGCTCGGCGATCGCGACGGGCTTCAACACCATCTGGATCGATCGCGAAGACCCGTTCTGGGCCGGCTTCTCGGTCGTCTGATCACAACGAAATCTGGGGGACGCATGGGTTTTTGGGGACCGGTCAAGCCGATCGAACGCAGCACGGGCCATAGCGCGCATCGGCTGCGCCCCACGCTTTCCTGGCCGCACCTGATCGCGCTGGGGGTCGGCGCGATCGTCGGGACCGGCATCTACACGCTGACCGGCGTCGGCGCCGAACGGGCCGGCCCCGCCGTGATCCTCGCGTTCGTGATCGCCGGCGCAGTGTGCGCCTGCGCGGCACTCGCCTATGCCGAGCTCGCAACGATGATCCCGGCCGCCGGCAGCGCCTATACCTACAGCTATTCGGTGCTGGGCGAGACGATCGCCTGGGTCGTCGGCTGGAGCCTGATCCTCGAGTATTCGCTCGCCTGCTCGGCGGTGGCGGTGGGCTGGTCCGGCTATCTGGTCGGCTGGCTCGAATCCGCGGGCGTGCATCTGCCCGCGCTGCTCCTCCAGGGGCCGCACGCCGGCGGCCTGGTCAACCTGCCCGCCGTGCTCGTCTCCTTCGCCATCGCCGGCATGCTGATGCTCGGCACGCGCGAGAGCGCGACGCTCAACATCGTCCTGGTCGTCATCAAGCTGGTGGCGCTCGCCGTGTTCGTCGCGCTCGCGCTGCCGGGCTTCGACGCCGCCAACTTCCACCCCTTCATGCCGCACGGCTTCGCCAGCCATGCCGAGGGAACCGCGACCCGCGGGGTGATGGCCGCCGCCGCGATCGTGTTCTTCGCCTTTTACGGATTCGATGCCGTCGCTACTTCGGCGGAGGAAGCCAAGAACCCCGGCCGCGACCTGACCATCGGCATCGTCGGATCGATGGCGCTGTGCACCACCATCTACATTCTGGTCGCAGTCGCCTCGGTAGGCGCGATGTCGACCGCGACGCTCGGCAACTCGCCCGAACCGCTGGCGCTGGTGCTGCGCACGCTCGGCCACCCTTTCGCCGCCTGGGCCATCGCCGCGGCCGCGCTGGTCGCGCTCCCCTCGGTGATCCTGGTGATGATGTACGGGCAGAGCCGCATCTTCTTCGTGATGGCGCGCGACGGGCTGTTGCCGCGTGCGCTCGCCAAGGTCTCGCCGCGGACCGGCGCGCCGGTACTGGTCACCGGCATCACCGGGCTGTTCGTGGCGGCGGTCGCCGGTTTCTTGCGGCTCGACGAGATTGCCGAGCTCGCCAATGCGGGCACGCTGATCGCGTTTATCGCCGTGGGCGTCTGCATGATGCTGCTGCGCCGCCGCGCGCCCGATGCGCCACGCATCTTCCGCTGCCCGCAGCCCTATCTGGTGGGCACGCTGGCGGTGCTGGGCTGCCTCTATCTGCTGTTCTCGCTGCCGGAGAAGACGCTGGTCCGCTTCCTGCTCTGGAACGTCGCGGGCCTTGCCGTCTACTTCCTCTATGGGCGCGCCCGCAGCGTGCTGGCGCGCGGCTGAGGCTCAGCCGTTCAACTGGCGGCGCAGGTCGGTGAGTGTGCCTTCGATATGGGCGCGGGCGAGCGCGCGGGCGCGATCGGCATCGCCGCTCTCCCACGCGGTCATCAGCTCGGCATGTTCCAGATGCGCCCGATCCTCGCGGCCCGCCGGCTCGAGATGCTTGTGAACATAGCGCTCGGCCAGGATCTGCAGCCGCTCGACGAGCTGGGTGGTGAGCAGCCGCCCGCCCGGACGGACCAGCGCGATGTGGAACTCGCGATTGCGCGCGGCGACTTCGTCGAGATGCTCGGCCGCGGCCAGATCGAGCGCGGCGAGACCATCGCGCGCCGCAGCCCGGTCGGCATCGGTGGCGGACAGGGCGCCGGCGGCGACGGCATCCGGTTCGATCGCCAGCCGCAGCGCGAAGATTTCTTCCGCTTCGCCCGAGGACATAGCGCGCACGAAATAGCCGCGGTTCGCCTGGCCGACGAGCAGCCCTTCCTGCTCCAGCCGCGCCAGCGCCTCGCGCAACGGGATCTTGCTGACGCCGAGCTGGTTGGCGAGCGCGTCCTGCCGGATCGCCTGATCCACCGGCAGCTTGCCGGAGACGATCTGCTCGCGGACGATCGTGAAGATCTGTTCCGAAAGCGTGCGGACGACGATGCTCATGCGGCGGGACTTTCCTTGGTGCGATCACGGATACGGAGGCCATGGTTTCCGCGCGCTGGGCAAGCGACAATTGGCGCGTACGGCCTTGAAATACAGTATACCTCTATCTCAATCTGGGCAAGGCGAACTTGATGCAGCGCAACATGGTGGTGATCGGCGGCGGCGTGGTCGGGCTGGCGAGCGCGCTGGCGCTTGCACGTGCCGGCTGGTCGGTGCGGCTGGTCGATGACGATCCGCAGCGCAGTGCCGCCTCCTGGGGGAACGCAGGTCATATCGCCATAGAGCAGGTCGAACCGATCGCCTCCTGGGCGACGGTGCGTAGCCTGCCGCGTCGTCGCTTCGGGGCAGGCGGCGCGGTGTCGCTGCCGCCGGCAGCGTGGCGACACTGGCTGTCCTTCGGCCTGCGCCTGCTCGGTGCGGCGCGGCCGAGCAGGTTCGCGCGCGGACGAACCGCGCTGTCGGGCCTGCTCGGCGAAGCAATGCCGGCGTGGCGGCGGCTGAGTGCCAGCCTCGATACGCCGGACCTGCTGCGCGAGGAGGGGCATGTTGTCGCTTGGGGAAGCGTGGCGGCGGCAGAGGCGGGGCGCCGCGCCTGGGCGGCGGCGGACATTGGCACGGCGGCATTCCGCGACGCGACGCCCGCCGAGCTTCACCAGCTGCCGGGCAGCGCGCGCGCGGGTGCGATCCGATTCACCAATACCGCCCAGATCGCCGATCTGGGCGCGCTCGATCGTGCGCTGCGTGCCGCGCTGGTAGCAGCGGGCGGCACGATCCTCCCCGGTCGCGCTACGCTCACGCTGGCGGGAGGGGAGGCGCGGCTGGCGGTCGACGGTGCGGCGGTGCCGGATGTCGACCAGCTGCTGGTAAGCGCCGGCGTCGCTTCGGGCCGGTTGCTGGCGCCGCTGGGCCACCGGGTGCCGATCATCGCGGAGCGCGGCTACCATATCCGCGCGGTCGATCATGACTGGCCCGCCGACCTGCCGCCCTTGGTGTTCGAGGATCGTGCGATGATCGTCACTCGCTATGCCGGCTGCGTGCAGGCGGCGAGTTTCGTTGAGTTCGCCGGCATCGATACGCCGCCCGATCCGGCGAAATGGGAAAGGCTGGAGGCGCATGTCGTGGCGCTCGGCCTGCCGCTGCGGCCGCCCTTCACGCGCTGGACCGGCGCGCGGCCGACGCTCCCCGACTATCTTCCGGCGATCGGGCGGAGTGCCAGGGCAGGCAATCTGCTCTACGCCTTCGGCCATCAGCATCTCGGACTTACCCTGGCCGCAGTGACCGGGGAAAGCATCGTCGCGCTGGCGGAAGGGAGAGCTGCCGCCATCGACCTTGCCCCCTTCGGCCTCCAACGTTTCTACGCATGAGGAAGACAGCATGACCATCGGCGGATCCACCGCGGAAACCGAACTTGCGGCACTGGCCCCCTGGGCGGACCGCGCGCCCGCGATCACCCTCGGCGAGCGGCAGGACCGCCTCGCGCGCGTGCGCGTGCGAACCGAAGCTATGGGCGCGCAGGCGCTGCTGGTGAACGCCGGCATGTCGCTGCGCTATTTCGCCGGCGTCCCATGGGGCGCGACCGAGCGGCTGGTCGCGATGCTGCTGCCGCTCGACGGCGAGCCGATCATGATCTGCCCGCGCTTCGAACTCGGCTCGCTCACCGCCGACATGGCATTCGAGGCGGACATGCGGCTGTGGGAGGAAGACGAGGATCCCTTCGCGCTGGTGGCGGATGCGCTGAAGGGCGTGACCACGCTCGCGATCGACCCGGCGCTGCCCTTCCAGATGGCCGAGCGGCTGCGCCGTGCCGCGCCTGGCGTCACGCTGGTCGACGGCGCCCCCGCGATCGACGGCTGCCGAATGCGCAAGTCACCCGGCGAGATCGCGCTGATGCAGCAGGCCAAGGCCATGACACTGGCGGTCCACCACGCCGCCGCCCGCATTCTCGTGCCCGGCATCACCACGGGGGCGGTCAAGCGCTTCATCGATCAGGCGCACCGCGCGCTGGGGGCGGCGGGCTCGAGCTTCTGCATCGTCCAGTTCGGCCATGCGACGGCCTTCCCTCATGGCCTTCCCGGCGAACAGGCGCTGGAAGAGGGCCAGCTCGTGCTGATCGACACGGGCTGTACCGTCGAAGGCTATCATTCGGACATTACCCGCACCTATGCCTTTGGCCGCGTCTCGGACGAGGAGCAGGCGCTCTGGTCGCTGGAGAAGGAAGCCCAGGCGGCCGCCTTCGCTGCCGCGCAGTTGGGCGTGCCGTGCGAACGGGTCGATGCCGCGGCGCGCGCGGTTCTCGAAAAGGCGGGGCTTGGTCCGGACTATCGCCTGCCGGGCCTGCCGCATCGCACCGGTCACGGCATTGGACTGTCGATCCACGAGCCGGCCTATCTCGTGCGCGGGGACCGTACGCCACTCGATGTAGGCATGTGCTTCTCGAACGAACCGATGATCGTCGTGCCCGATCGCTTCGGCATCCGTCTCGAAGACCATTTCCACATGACCGATTCGGGTCCGCGGTGGTTCACGAAGCCGCAGGAAGCGATCGATCGGCTCGGCTGATGCCCGATTCTCGCGTTTCGAGGCCCGATTCGGCGGTGATTCGGCGTGATTCGGCTCGCAATGGTCATCAAATGGTCATGCGAGCGGCGATCGAGGCACCGTGAAAGCGACGGTTTTCCGCGGGTTTCAGGGCGCTAGGCGCACGAAAC
>NZ_BCYY01000024.1 GCF_001598435.1 Sphingomonas pituitosa NBRC 102491 | reverse complement strand
CGGGGCCCAGGCGCGGGTCGCCGTGGCGTCGCCGCTTCAAGCGATATTCGTTGGCGATTCGAGTGAAGGTGTTTTCCGCCAGTTCCTCTCGCCGCAGCTTCTGTCGCTCCAGAACGAGGAGCCATGCCTAGGCAAGGATCTCGCGCGCATCGCCTTGCGGATCGCCAGATCACGCAAAGGCATGTTCCGGGCCTTTCATCCCGAGCCCCCGCCAGTGTGGGACCTCAGGCAAAAGTGGGGCCCACGACGTTTGTGAAAGTCTGCCTGCGCATGCGCTTTTATGGGACGGGGCGAGCGATCACGAGCCGGATGACCCGAAAAGTACCGCAGATTTCCGCGGTTTACAAAGCTCTGTGGGATGTTGTGAGATCGGAAAATGGAGCGGTGAAGGGAAACCAACCGATCGAAATACGCTCGTCAAAATAAGTACTTACCGCACTGCAGCAAAAATGGAGCCCCAGGGGTCAGGCCCCACTCCCCTTTTCGTAAATCGGGTTCGAAGCACAAACGCGATCGGGTTGGGCAACTACGAACGCCGGAGATGTCCCACGATCGATCGGCAACTGGCGACCAAGCCAAGTCGTTCCTCGACCCGCGCGGGAATGGCCGCTCCCGCCAACTCAAGCCGTTCGCTGATCCGCGAGTGAACGGCCGCGCTTGCCGAAACCCGCCGCGCGTTTGCCGCTGAGCGCACAGGCAGCAGAGCGCCCCATAGGCGTCGTTCGACATCGTAGAACTTTGTCCCGACAGCTGACGTTCGTTCAGCCGCATGTCTGCGTCGGTCAGGTGGCTGGCGTTGTGCGCGCCATTCGCTCTTCAAGGCGATGCGCGAGCCATTGGAAGGTGTGGTCAGCGGTGAGCGCGAGTTCCTCGATCAGGTCGTGGAGCTGAACAGCCGCGTCGCGCTGCTGCTGATAGAAGCGCTCTACATAAGCGTGCTTGAGGGGCTTACCGCCTGCGTCGATGTCCGGCGCGACCGCCTGCACATAGCGGATGGGGATATTGGCGACGAGCGTGGTGCCCAGGCCCACAAAGCAACTTGGTTGGATGTGCCCCGACATCATATTGTGGGTTAGATCGTTCCGCATCGCGCGCAGCGCGAAGAAGCTGCCCGGCGCGAGGTTAGGCAGCGCATATGGCAGGTCGGCAGCGCCAAGGTCCGTCGCCTCTGATGCCGTTCCCTTCGGGAATGGCTTATAGGCTTTGCCCGCCTCATTGTACGGGAAGTAGAGCTTGCCGGGCAGGTCGGCCACGCCGAACGGCTCGCTCACTAGGTAGACGAAGAGCCGGTACAAGAGGTCCAAGGCAGTGGCGATCGCGCCCACCCCGTCGGAAAATGCACCGTGCAACCGCTCAGCTATCATCGAACTGTTGACGATCTCCTGACCCGGCAACAGCGGTGGATAATACAGCTGCCCTTCATTCTTGAGCAGGATACTTGCCTGAGACATCATCCGGTCGGCATGATCGAAGGCGCGCAACAGCGCGGTGCGCGTTTGCTCGACGAGGATGTGTGCATTGCGCGCAAAGAGCTGATGGTAACCGGCTGTCCCAGGCGCGAATTTCGGCTGCGCCATGTGCGCCGCGAAAGCGATGGGATCGACCTTGCCGTCGCGCACGCCGTCAATGATCTCCAGCAGATCCTCTTCTATGCTCAAGGTCCATGCAGTGCCGGTCATCGCCTCTGTGAGGCCACGTAAAGCATCGTCGATGCGGTTTGCTGCCCCTAGCAGCGCTTCGACGTAATGATCGGCCGAGATGATGTGCTCCGCCGGTTCGGCGACCTTGAAGTGGAGGCGCCCGTTCTTTCCGTGCAGCCGTCCGCTCAAATGGTACTCCGCCCAATCTAGCAGGTCATGCCCTGACAAAGGGAGCGTTGCGCTCAGTTCATCTACCCCGTCAGCCAGCAGAAGTGGGTCCGCCAGCCGCGCCCGAGGACCGGTGGTCAGATCGTACCAAGTCCTATCGTCGATTGGCTCGCAAAGGTGCGTCGCGGCAATCTTCAGATGCATCTTCGTCGACATCGGGATCTTTCATAGGTGTTGGATCGACGAGCATGCCGTTCACACGGCCCCATCCGGGGCCGCGGCATGCGGGCTCTGTTAAGCAGCTAGGCCAAGGCTCAGCGGACGACGACGACCCGGCGTGCGATTGGCGCCACTAGCCCCCATAGAGGACGCCTACGACCCGACGGGCCGAAACCATGACAGGGACATCGCCACCCTCGATCTCCTCCGTGGAGATCACGATGGAGGAGCCAAGCCCTCCTATCGTCTCGAGCTGACGAAGATTGGCCAGACCACCAGGCAGCCGCCCACCGACCCGCTTGAACACGCTCGAACCGTCGGCGAGCGTTACCGCCACAAGGCGCCCCTCCCACAGATCGAGCTGCGACGCATCGAGTTCGGCTCCGCCGAGTATGATCTGGCCAGGCAGCGCCAACGGGATCGCGCTCTCCTCCTTCACGCGATAGGCGATCGCGACCTGCGAGAGCTCCGGAACCTCAGACACAAGACCGGCCTCGTTGCCTCCCACGGGCGGAGGCATGTCGGTGAAGATCGCGCCAATGATACGATGTAGGCGTAGCTTGCTCTCGTCGAATGTGAGACTAGGTCTAGGCTTTCGTGGATCCGGACTCTGGGCGGCAAGCGACACGCCAATAGAGCCCGGCGACTTGACCAAGCGGCGCGCGAGAACTTGGCCCGAATGGCGTGCAATCACCAGGTTTTGATCCCTACCAGGATACGGTTCAGCATCCACGATGGCCACAGATCCGGATGGAATGGCGAAGCCGAGGGTGTCGCCACGGATGTAATAAAGCGCCTTGCCTTCGAACCAGCTCCCATCCAGTTGCTCGACGGCGACGTCCTGAGACCCGCCCTCTGGCGCGCTGCCTACGAAGGCAGCGATGTCTGGGCACAGCGGCACGGAGAATTCAGGAGGAGCCATCGAATGCAGAGGCACGACGTTGCCGCCCGCCGCACCGGCGGCTGCGAGAGGCTCCCGCCAGCGGTATAGACGAAACTGCTGATGTACGTCCTCGATCGCGGTTCGCAGCTGGACGAACTGCGCTTCGACGTTCCTCACGTCCATGTAGGAGATCGAAGCCTTGTCGTGGTGGGTCTCGTTGAGCACCCGCCTCGGCTCGGCACCGATCGCCAGCGCCGGATGGGCCGCGAAGCGTTTGACGGCGGGGTGGGTGAACAACTCCCCTTCACCCCCAGCCACCAGCGCGCGCAGCTTGTCCATCAGCGGGTTCAGTGTCAGCGCCTTGCTGGCAGATGCGAACGCGGGGTGCGCGACGTCGTCGAAGAGGTCGCCGAGGCGAGATTCCAGGAAGACGCGAAGATAGGAGGCGTAGTCCTGTGCGCACGGCGCGTCGTCCGGCTTGCTCCTGAACTCCTCTCGCTTGCGGTCTACCTCCTCAATCGCCGGCGATATTCCAAGCGTCGGTCGGACGGCGTTTACCGGGTGGACTGAAAGGTGCTCGATCGCGTCGTCAGATCTATTCTCCGCCACGATGGCTCGCGCGAACTTCCGATCGTGCGTCGTGACGATGAGTTGGACGTCGTTGGACGCAAGCTGGGTCAAGCCGCGCGCGAGACGCTCGCGGTTGTCGTTGTCCAACAGCTCCTGCGGGTCGTCGAGCAGCAGGGTCGCCAATCCCCCTCGCGTAGTCAGCACGTGCTCACGGAAAGCGAGGAAGAAGCCCAGAAGCGCTCCACGCAAAGCCGAAGCGTTGGAAACGTGTTGTGCTGGAGCAGCTACGCCTTGGCGGCCGACCTTGAGCTCCAGCACGCCCTTTGCGTCCATTCCCGTCCCGATCAGGTCCGGCGCAAAATCCGTCGCGTTGCGGAACATCGCTTTCCGCCAGAATTCGGACCGCTTGTGGAGCTTATTGCGCAGCGTATCGACCTGCGTCTGCGCCAGCGACCCAAGAGGCACTATCACGGCGAGGGCGTCGACAACCTTGCCGCAGGCGGAGACGCGGCTGACTTTGGCCGAATGAGCCGCGCGTTCGGTCTCCATCCGACGCACATACTCGATCGCGGCATTAAGCGGCGCTACACCCTCAACGATAGACAGGAGCTTCGCCAGCCGCCGATTGAGCGCGCGATCGGAATCGGCGGCGCCGGCCTCACCGTTTCGGATAGCGAACAGGAACTTCCTTAGGGCCTCCGCACTCGAAGCCCGCCACTCGGCGAACGCCACGGTCCGGACGATCCGGTCGATCATCTTCTGCAGCGCAGCCGCGGCCGAGAGGGCGGCCGGAAGCTTGCGCGGAAGCGGTTCCTCGAACGCAGGAAGGGCCGCCGCCCGTTCGTCAAACAATGCTGCCGCGTCAGATCGCAGTGCCGCCAGTGTGCCTGTGAAAGGCTCCGTCGCGAAGAGGTCGTCGACAACCCCCTTGCGGAGCAGCGCAGCGGGCGAACCGGGTAGGTCTCGACGAACTTCGGCCGAAATGCTGGCGGGAAGATCCTGCAGCAGACGGCCGCACCAATGCGCCGACCATTCCGCTACCGTCCGCGCGACTGTCTCGCGATCTCGCGCCGCCTCGGCGAGATGCTCGGCCACGGTATTGCCGGTGATCGGGTCGTGAGCGCCGTCCAGCGAACCAATGCATAGGGGACAGCTGCCATCCTCAGCATGGGCGTGCTCGTGCATCCACGCCGAGACGCGCGCGTACAGCTGCACCCTGCGTGCCCGATCCGGGCTGTTCGCGAGTTCTGACAAAGTCGCCGCCTCGCCGTCAATTTGGCTCAGGAGCCTGACGGTAGTGGTCAATCCCTCGTCGTCGACCTCAAGCGCCGACAGCCGCGCGATGCCGGGCAGATCGGAAATGTGCTTCATGAGCTGCTGAATTGCGGGGCGGATGCTTCCCTCAAGATCGTCGCGCGCCTGCTTGTTTTCGGGATCGAACCCGTCACCCAGTACCTCGCGCGCAACAGACAACGCTGTGGCCTTCATCGAGGCGAAGTGGGCCGAGATCTCCTGTAACCGTATCTTCGCGTCGTCGGCCGCGACGGCCGGTGTGGCGCACTCGAACGCCATGTCAGGATAGTTCTCGACAGCGGTTTTCAGATCCCCCGCCGCCTGTGCATACTGGCTCGCGATCCTGAGGACGTCAGCTTCCAGATCCTTGGTCGACTTCTTCGCGACTCGCTCCGAGAGCTTTTCCGCGTGCCTTGCGAGATCGACAAGATTCGCGAGTCCGGTCAGTCGCGCCACGGCTTCCCCGAGTTGAGATGCCGATCCGACAGCCAGAAAAGGTAGAAGGGCTGGCATCGTCGTGCCGATCCGCCACGCTATAGGATCGATCGCCATGCCGGAAAAATCCGGTTCGTCTTCCGATATCTTGCCGTTCGCCTTCCGGCTCTGCGCGCGCCGGATCACCGGCATGAGGTTGCCGTCGCCATCGGCGAAAGTGAGTTCGACCCACGTGTCCGCCCGGATTGGCTTTCCGTCATCTGGGACATCGCTTCCCGCATGCGGCATCGGGGTGATCGCCGACATCGCATGGCGTGTGATCGTGCCGTCCCCGTGCGTGACTTCGCACGGGAATTCGACTGGACCCTGCTCGGGAGGTCGCTGGGAGCGGATAAGATGGCCGGTCAGGCACCAGACGATCGCGTTGGCGACGGAGGTCTTGCCGGAACCGTTGGCGCCTTCGAACAGGGTCACTGGTTTGTTCGGTGTGAAGACGAAGCGATCTGGCGCTTCGTTCGATTGGCCGTGCAAATGCAATCCGGCGAACCGATGCGCCTCGACCTTAACGAGCCTGAAGACCTTGCGATCGCCGCCGTCAGCTCCATCAGAGGCCGGTGGCGCAGTCGGTGGCGGAGATCCGATCAGATCAATGATCGCATCCGTGTCGCCCGCATTGAGATTTGCGGCCCACTTCGACGGATTGCGGCGATACCAGTCGAGGATCGCTCGCGCTTCGCCGGATCCTATGATCAGCTGGCTGTTGGCGCTGGTCGCGACGGTGCGTCCGGCGATGAGTTCGGCAAGCAGCGCGTCAGTAGTAAGTAGATGGATGTCGCGCGGCGCGCCGTTCGGAAAATCAAGCAATCTCTTCCGCCCCCCTTTCGATGGTTTTCATACCAGAAGCTCCAGAAGTCCACAGATAAAGGAGCCATCTTCGAGATGGTGACCAGTCCGAAAAGCCGGCCAATCTTCGTTCGACGGATCATCGGCCGGGACGGCGCAGCCAGTCCGAAAGGAAGCGTTACGGTCGCCGCAGAACTCATGGAACTTTCAGGCCCGGAAACGGCCCAGTCCTGCTCGTTCGCAGCTACGGGGCCGGCGAACGCCTGAACGTCCGCTCCTCCGAGAAGCTGTCATTCGCTGTCGCCGTTGGGAACGGCGGGAAAGTCCCGAACCTGGTCAATCGTTACCTCATCGCTCCGGGGGCGGAGCAGCCTCATATGTCATCGGATTATCAAGCCAGCAGGTAACAGCAGACTCGCGCCAGCCGATGCAGCGGGTGCTGATCTGCGTGCTAGCGGGGAAGGTGCCTGCCTCCATCTTCCGGTAAAGGGTGGAGCGCGTGAGGCCCGTTAGAGCGAGGACGGCCTTGAGCCGGAGGATGCGGTCCGTTGCCTTGGAGTGCATTGCTATTACCTTGCATCGTTCGGGGGTTGGTGGAGGGTTTCGACGCAAGATGGACCCGAACGGCTTGCCGGCAGAAGGGTTCGTCTGGGGCTGAAATGGCACTGTTCGGTGCAGGCTGGCATGTACATCGACTGGGAATCGACGGTTGTGCGAGCGGTCCGTCTGCCCGAGGGTGTCGCCGACGAGGTTGCAGCGCACCTGAGCCTGCATGGCACAAGTCAGAGACTTTGCGTTCTTGCTCTTCGTTCCCACTTTGTTCTAGCTGGCGATCCGCTGCCGATGCAGCGATTCGACATCATTGGGAGCTTCGGCATGGAGCACGACCTCCAGTTGCGCGCTGCCGCGCGTGCGATCTACGACGCCTGCTATCCGAGCGAGGAATGGGCGCCGTTTGGCTTCGACGAGGCGGAGCGATTCAGGACCATTCACTATCGCCAGGCAGTCGGCGCGGCGTTGCAGGCGCGTCGGGCGCTGCACGATCGCGCGGTGCAACCGAGCCTGTTCGCCGAGCAGGTGCACGCCTGACACCCGCGCGATGGATGCGATCGAACGGACCAACTGGCTGGCGCATCGCTGGCCGATCGAACTCGAAACCTTCTCCTATGGCGGATGGCTGATCCATGTGGGCAGGGTCGAGGGGCATCGCCTGGGGCAGGTCAACTCCGCTGCGGAGTTCGAGACCTGGAAGGCGGCGCAGCGACCGCTGTGCCTGGCGCGCTTCATTGCGGGGCGGCGCGAGCTTCATCCTCCCGCGGTGCTGGTGGTCGCCGGCAAGTACCGCCTGGGCCGTATCCCGCCTGAGCTGTGGTGTGGCTATGACGCGACGCTGCTGATGGAAGCACCGGCAGCGACGCTCCTCTCTGCCAAGGTGCGCGCGATGTTCCCGGCCTGGCCGGACGCTCTCATCCGGGTGGTGCCGCAGGCACAGGTGCCAGCGCTCGGGCTCAGCCCTGCTCCCGCCGCGGCCGGGCCGCGTCTCCGTTTGGTGGGCTGATATGGCACGCTACGACGCAGACGGCGGGCAGGTGCCCCGGACGCTGTTCGAGGCTGCGGCGTTCCACCGTTCGGTCCGGGCAGTCTGTGCGGGGTGTGGGCACATCGGCGTCTTTCATGCCGCGGCGCTCTGGCGGTTGTTCGAGCGCAGGCAGTGGCCGGGGCTGCTCGCCGAAGTTGGTGCCCGCCTCCGATGTTCGCGATGTGGGCGGCGTGGCACGGCGATCAGCCTGACCCGCGATGCGCCGACGATTACCAACCTGCCGCTCCCGAGCGATGTCGAATGGCGGCGGGCGGTCAGCCGGTTTCGCGCCTAGACCAGGGCCGCCTGTTCGACAGCGCCCTTGCGCTTCACCCAGGGCTCGCCGGTACGCTCCATGACGATCAGGTCGTCGGGGAAGCAGCGGGCCTGGAAGCCTAGGATGTCGTCGAAGCTGCCGTGCAGCCAGCGATCATGGTCGTCACGGTGGAGCAGCACCGGCATGCGGTCATGCACCGGGCGGATTGCCTCGTTGCAGTCGGTCATCACGCCGGAATAGACCGGCCCCCATTCGGCGCTGTCCCGCCACAGTCCCGCCCAGGCGAAGATTGGCGCATCCTTGACGCTGAACCAGGTTCGAGTCTTCGCTCCCTTGGCGCCCTCCGCTTCGGCAAAGCCGGTCAGCGGGATGAGGCAGCGCCACTCCGGCTTGCGCGCGAGGCCTACCCACATCGGCTTGGTAAGATCGGCGATGTTATTGACCGGTTTCGGCTTGGCGGTCGGGCTCATTCCCTTGAGCCGGAGCGGGAAGCCCCAGACCATCGAGTGCAGCACGCGCGCGCCCGCTTCCTCGCGCACCACCATGCCGGGGTAGCCGGGATAGACTTCCTCGCCCGCATTGGACTGCACCGGGTTATCGACGCCGAAATGCGCCGCGACTTCGGCCGCACTCTTCCGAAGCTGGTAGAGGTTGCACATGGCGCCAGCCTAGGTCGAAGGCGAGGTGGCTGCAACGCGCAGCCCATGGTTCGCGGCTACCGGTTTCGAACATCACCAGCCCTTGGCGGCCTTCGGTGACGTCGGGAGGCAGGGTGATCGGCTCCATGGGCTCCGCGTCCAGGAAGCCGGCGACATCGTCGATCGCGGCACGGAGGCTGTGAAGGCGCGACATGGTTCGGCGCGGGAGCCTAGCGCTACCCGCCTATGGGGCAAGGGCTCCGCGCAATGGTGGAAATTCGCCGCGGCTGCCGCCTCGCAAACTTTTTTCGGGTCGGGACCCCGTAGTTCGCCGTCGGCTGCGTCAATCGCTCCAGTGCCGGGACACCGGCGGGGAGAAAAGAATGACGATCTCGAAAAGGGCGCTTTGTGCGGCGATGCTTGCCGCGACGCTTTCCTACAGCGGCATGGCAGTTGTCGAGGCACGCGCCCAGGCTGGCGCGACGCGCTTCGACCTGCCGGCCCAGGACCTTGCCTCCACGCTCCGCGCGATCGCCCGCCAGGCCGGCCGGGAGATCCTGTTCGCGGACGAGGAGGTGCGCGGCAAGCGCTCGGGGGCGATCCGGGGGATCTACACCGTCGAGCAGGCGGTGCGCCTCGCCATAGGGGAGGACCTGGTGGTGGGCGAGGAATCCGGCGCCATCGTCGTCCGGGGGCGCGACGGCCGAGGCGGGGTCACATCGGCCCAGAATGAGAACCCGGATGCCATCACGGTAACCGGCTCGCGCATCCGCGGTACCGAGGGGCCTTCGCCCGTCATTATCGCGTCGCGCCGCGGGCTGGAGGAGCAGGGCATCCCCGACATGGCGAGTGTTTCGCGGATACTCCCGCAGAATTTCACCGGAGGGCAAAACCCCGGGGTCGCGGGGGGCGGTGACCAGGGCGGATACAATAATGTGAACAATGCGACGACGCTCAACCTTCGCGGGCTGGGCTCGGACGCAACGTTGACGCTCATCAATGGTCACCGCCTTCCTTACGACGCCGTCAACCAGGGCGTCGACATCTCCATCATCCCGCTGGCGGCGCTCGAACGCATCGAGGTCATCACCGATGGCGCCTCGGCGCTCTACGGCTCGGACGCGGTGGGTGGCGTCGCCAACCTGATCCTGCGCCGCGACTATGACGGTCTCCTCACCAGCGCACGCGCCGGCGCATCGACCGAGGGCGGCAACGTCCAGCAGCAATATTCGGGCGTCGGGGGCACGCGCTGGGCCGGCGGCGGCTTCATGGCCGCACTCGACTACAGCAAGGCGACCCCGATCTATGCCGACGATCGGCCCTATACCCGCCAACTCAACGCCGGGCAGATGCTGACGACCAGCAGCCGGCAGGTGAGCGGCGTGCTGGCGGGACACCAGGATCTTGCCAGCTGGGCGTGGTTCGAGCTCGACGTGCAACTCGCCGATCGCCGGTCGCGCAAGGTCAACGCCTTCTCGCTGACGGCACCGACCACCTTCTATGGCCAGGACAACCGACCGGTGGTGCGCAGCTATGCGGTGACGCCATCGCTGCACCTGCGGCCGGGGGGCGGCTGGGAGGCGACCCTCCAGATGACCGATGGCGAGAGCTCCACCGTCATCAATACCCAGCGTTATACCAACGGCACGCTGTTCGTCAGTCGTGCGGCCTATGACAACCGGCTGACCAATTTCGAGGCGAGCGCCGAGGGGCCGCTTGCCCATCTGCCCGGCGGCGACATCCGGCTCGCGCTGGGCGGCGGCTATCGTCGCTTCCAGCTCGATTTCGACGTACGCACGACGAGCGGCGGCGTGACCACCGTCTCGCGCGACTCCGTCGAGCGCCGCAACAGCGCGTTCGGCTATGGGGAGCTGTCGGTGCCGCTGGTCGGGGCTGCCAACCGGATGCCGTTCATCGACGCCCTGCGACTGAGCGCAGCCGTCCGCTATGAAAGCTACAAGGGCATCGACGCCGTCGCGACGCCCAAGCTCGGCCTGGTCTACGCGCCGCACCGCGACATCATCCTCAAATATAGCTGGGGCCGCTCGTTCAAGATCCCGACGCTGCAGCAGGTCAACCAGGCACGGGAGGTCATCCTTTTGCCCGCCTCGGTGTTCGCCCCGCAGCCCAGTCCGCCGCTGCCGGCGGGCGCCACGATCCTGGCGATCGGCGGTGGGAGCCCGAACCTCCACGCCGAGCGTGCCAAGAGTTCGACCTTGTCCGCGGAAGTGCGGCCCCGCTTCCTCCCGGGGCTGCGGGTCGAGGCGACGTGGTACGACATCGACTATCGCGACCGCATTGCCTCTCCTATCAGCGATCTGCTCTCCGCGCTGAGCAATCCTGCCGCGGCGAACTTCGTCCAGTTCGCGCCCAGTGTCGCGGAGGCGCAGGCGACGGTTGCGCAGGCAGCGACCGGGCTGTCGAACCAGAGTGGCCAGCCGTTTGATCCGGCAAAGGTCGCCGCCATCGTGGATTCGAGCCTGCGCAACATCGCTCGCGAGCATATCCGGGGTGTCGATCTATCGATCGACTATGACACCCGGCTGGGAGAGGATAGCCAGCTGACGATTGCCGGGTCCGCAACCTATCTCGATGCGGATCGCCGGGCCGCGCCCAACCTGCCCACCGCAGGACGCTCCGGCCTGATCTTCACGCCGCCGAAGTTTCGCGCGCGGGGCGCGGCGAGCTGGCGCACATCGGTGGTTCAGCTGTCGGCGGCGCTAAACTATCTCGACGGGACGACCGACAATCGCTTTTCCGTGCCAACCAGGATCGGTTCGTTCACGACCGTCGACCTGAGTGGCTCCGTTCGGACGCGAGAAGGGCGCGGTCCTCTCGATCGGATCGAACTGCGCCTGAGTGCGCAGAACTTGCTGGACGAGCAACCCGATCCCATCCGCGTCACCAATCCGACCTATGTGGCCTATGACTCGACCAACCAGTCGCCAATTGGCCGCTTCGTCAGCTTCACGGTGACCAAGCAATGGTGAGGCGGCATCTGGTAGGGGCGTTGCTCGCGACCATGTGGCTGCCGGTCCCGTGCCGCGCCGCGGTACCGCCCGATTGCGACGGCATCATGCCGCCGACGATCGCGGCACCACAGGCGAAACGCGCGCTGCTCCCCGAGGATCTTGTCCGGCTGCGCGACATCGGACCCGTCGATCCGAACCAGCAATATGGCGGACTGTTCACGGTATCGCCGGACGGGACCAAGGCCGCGTTCCAGCTGCGGCGCGGTGATCCTGTCGCCAATGGCTATTGCCTCGCGATGGTCGTTGTCGAACTTGGCAGCGGTCGGGCCGTTGTGGTGGACCAAGCTGGCGATTTCATCCGCTTGCGCGTCGACATGCGGGGCAAGGCGCATTTTCCCACGGGGCTTGCCGATGCCATCACGCCGCGCTGGACGCCGGATGGCAGGTGGATCGTCTATCGGCGACGCGACAAGGGGGCGATCCAGCTCTGGCGCGCCCGAACCGACGGCAGTGGCAGCGAGGCGATCACCGACAGCATCGACGATGTCGACGACTTCCGGCTGACGGCAGGCGGGAGCGGAATCGTCTATGCGACCGATTCCGGGTTGCGCGAGGCACTAGCCGCGATCGGAGACGAGGGGCGATCGGGTTTTCACTATGACGATCGCTTCGCGCCCTCGGCGAGCAATCGCCCGTTTCCTCCTGCTCCGCTTGCGCGAAAGACGTGGTTCCGCGACCTGGCGACGGAAAATACGCGACCCGCGACCGACGCCGAGGCGGGATTGCTTGGGGCCGCCTCGACGCAGGAGGGGAACTGGACCCAGTCGGTCGGCCCCGCCGGGCGGATCGCCAGGATACGCGTCCCGGCCGGAAGCCTTCGCCCCGATCGGGGTATGCTTGAGACGGATCTCGGCGGTCGACATCTCACCTGCACCGCGCCGGAGTGCGCCAACGCAAGCTACCCCTGGTGGGTCGGCGACGGGGTGCGGTTCTTCCGTCGCGAAGGGGTGAGAGGAGAGAATATCGGCATCTATGAGTGGCGGCCTGGCAGATCGAAGCCACGTCGGCTGTACCAGACCCAGGACCTGCTGATCAGCTGCGTCCCTAACGGCGCCGAGATCCTCTGCCTCCGTGAAGGTGCCGTGCAGCCAAGAAGGCTCGAGCGGCTCGATCCGAGCACCGGGCGGCGCGACGTGCTGTTCGACCCGAACCCGGAGTTCGCCAGCCTGACTCTCGGGCGAATCGAACGCCTCTACGCGCGCAACAGCTTCGGTCTGGACTCCTTCGCCGATCTCGTCCTGCCGGTGGGGTACCAGCCGGGCAAGCGCTACCCGTTGGTCGTGGTGCAATATGTGTCGCGCGGTTTCCTGCGGGGCGGCACCGGCGATGACTACCCCATCCAGGCCTTTGCCAATCGCGGCTTTGCGGTGCTGAGCATCGACAAGCCCGAGGCGGTCGGCGCCAGGGCGGCGCCCGACTATGTCGAAGGCGACCGGATCAACCTCACGGACTTCGCCGACCGCCGCAGCGTGCTCGAAGCGGTGGAGGCCCCTGTCCGTGTCGCGATCGCGCGCGGCATCGCCGATCCGGTGCGGATCGGGATCACCGGGCTGAGCGACGGCTCCTCAACCATGCAGTTCGCGCTGCTGCATAGCACGTTGTTCACGGCGTTTGCGTCGAGCAGTTGTTGCTGGGATACGACCATGCCCATTCGGGTCGGGCCGGGTGCTGCAAAGGCATTCTACCGCATGGGCTATCCTCGGATCACCGATGACAGCGAGAAGGCACGCGCCCTGTGGCGGCAGATTGCCATCACCCCAAATCTGGAGCGGATCCACGCGCCGATCCTCGCGCAGGTCTCCGATGACGAATATTGGGCCGCGCTGCAGAGCTTTACCGCGCTCCGCGACCTCGACCGGCCGATCGACCTGTTTGTGTTCCCCGGCGAGCATCACATCAAATGGCAGCCGGCGCACAGGCTCGCGACCTACACGCGGGCGATCGACTGGTTCGACTTCTGGCTGAACGGCGTGAAGACCCCCGGCCGCGAGGCGGAGATCGCGCGCTGGGAGGCCATGCGGAAGGTGCAGACGATTCCCGAGAAGCCTAGAGGCGAGACTGCGCCCACGCCCTGACGCCTGGTAGATCCGAGAAGCGGGCGGATGCCGCGGCACCCGCCCGCCTCGCTCAGTCGGCCTGTAGGCCGGGCTGCCAGGTAAGCCCGCCCTCACTGTCGGCGAACCCCATCATCGCCCCGCAGGTCACGAGGCTCGCGGTGCCGAGTTCGATCGTCGTGATATGCTTGGTGTCCATCGTGCTTCTCCAATGTCGTTTGTTCAACCAACAATGCTCGGACTGGGCGCGGTGTCGGCCCCGGATGGCCGGGAAGACCGGGCACCAAGCCAGGCCTCGACATTCGCCAGTTCGAGCAGGCGCACATTTTCCTCTCCGGTGGTCGGCCGCCCGGGCCGGAGCGTTTCCTCGATCGCGCCGGGATCGAGAATGCGGTGATATGCGAGTTGTCCGTCGAGCAGCCGGGCGCGCACCTCCGCGCGTTTGCGCTGGACGATCTCGCCGCAGAATGGGTCAGGCGTGCCCTTGACCCTGCGCTCGATGATCGCGCTGGGGAGTCGATTGGCAAAGGCCGTGCGGGCCATTGCCCGGTCCCGGCCGCCCTCGCGCCAGCGCCAGCTCGGGATAGCGAGGCAGGCTTCCATGATGGGCTGGGAAAGCAGCGGATTGACCACCGGCAGCATCTGGCTGCGATCGGATTCGAGCGTGAGCTGCGCGCGGACCAGCGCGGCGATGTGGGCCGCCTTGCCCGGCAGCGCCGAGGCGGGAGCGTCGAGCCAGGGGTGAGAAAGCGGCGTGTCGGCGAGCGAGGCGACTAGGTCGGGATGCAGGAAGCGCTGGTTCGGCTTCCAGCGATAGCCTTGGGGCTGGCGCGCAAGGCGCATGGCCGCGCGCGTCACACGCAACGGTCCCGCGCCGGTTTGACGGCAGACGTCCCGCAGCGTCGCAAATGCGCCGGCGCCGGGTCCTTCGTAGAGAGCCCGGTCCGCGAGCGCGGCAGCCGACTGCGAATAGCCGAAGACATTGTCGCCGCCATTGCCGGTGAAGAAGGCGTCAGCGCCGATCTGCCGTGCCAAGGCGCGATGCGCGACCTCGTAGGGCTGCGCTTCGACACGGCCGGCGGGACGTGGCAGATGTGCACCTAGCGGCCGTGACAGGTCGACGGCATCCAGGTCGTAGCGACTCTCGGAGAGCGGCAGGCCAACCGCGTCGCATACCAACTGCGCGAAGGTGCGCTCGTCGCCTGCGGCATCGTCGGTGTACAGCGTCAGGCACTCGGCGCCGGGCCTAGCGCCGCTGAGACAAGCCGCGACGATGGAAGAATCGAGCCCGCCCGACAGGCTCAGCAACGGATGCTGGTAGAGCGATGCCCAGCCGGCGACGCAGCGTTCTACGACGCGCCGCAGTCGCTCGGCGGTCGCGGCGCTATCCTCCTCATCGCGAGGGTCGGCGAACGCCCAGGGGGACCAACCGGTGGCCGTCTTCTCGGCCGCGCCGTCGAGCATCACGATGTCGCCGGCGCGAAGGTCGCCGATGCCGGCAAGCGCGGTGTCGGGGGCGGGAAGGCCGGCCGAGTACAGGGTCCGGCCGAGCCCGTCCCATGCTACCGGATATCCGTGGCCGCTCGCCGCTTCCAGAAGCGCGACATCCGAAGCGAAGAGCTTCAGCCCGTCCTGTTCGGCACGGTAGCAGGGCAGCGCACCTGAGGGATCGCGAAGGATCTCGGTGCGACCACCCCGGGATCGCACCCCCACATAGCCGCCCCACCAGGCGTCGAGCAGAGCGGCGAAGCCATGGCGCGATAGGTGCGCCCGTTCTGCCTCGCTGAGGGCAGTCGCCGCGCGTGCCGGACCCTGGCTGGGGAACAGGGTCCCGATGACGACCGCGTCCGGATCGATGGCGATACAGTTGCAGGCCTCGTTCGTCAGCACTGCGAAACCGTGGGCGCTGTGCGTCACCGCGAGGCCGGTACGGGTCGCGATGCGCGCCGTTGCCGGAGCGACCGCCTCCCGGTCCGCGACCAGCAGGAGATAACGCGGCCTCACCGCAGCACCAGGATCGGGGTGTACAGCCGCACCTGCTCGAGGTCGCCGACGACGACGGCATCTCCGGACTGAACCCAGCTATGCGCGGCGAAGGGGTGAAGGCGAACGCCCAGGATCAGCGCGGCATCCAATCCGCGGTGCCAACAGAGGCGGGCTGCAGCGATCGCCCGGGGCAGGCATTGGTCAGCTGCGGGGAGGACCATGGCGCTCGTCGCAAACGCGCCAGCGATTGCCTGCAGCGACGCTTCACCCGGCGATCGAACTGCCGGCGCGGCGGGTGTCAGGAGCCCTCGCAGGATCTTCGCAAGCGGCCGCCGTCGGAGCCAGTGCTTCGCGCGCAACTGACCGAAAATCGCCTGCGCCGAGATCCACGCGGCCCTGCCTGGACCGGCATGGGCGAGGTCTCGCCTCGCAACCGGAAACGAGACGGCTTGCGGGCGTTGCGTGGGATCGGCGCCAGCGACTGCGGCGTCGACCAGCGCGGCGTGGGCGTCCCAGTCGATCGCTTCGCCGGCAGCCCAGCGCTGGAAGATCGCATCCAACGGCTCGGGCAGGCAGAAATAGCGGTCGCGTTCCAGGTCCAGGAAGACAGCCTGGCCTGCACAAAGGCACCAGGAAATATTGGCATGAGAAGGGAGCGACATGTCGGGATCCGCCAGCGAAAGGGCGCGCACCCGAAGGCACGCGCCCGGGTCGATCAGTCGTCGGTGAGGCCGACATTCTGCCGCAGGCTGGTCTCGACATCGGCGAAGCCGATCGTGCCGCCCTTGGTGTCGACGCTGGCGACGCCCAGTTCGATGGTCTGTTCGGTGTTCATGGCACTTCTCCAATCATGGGAAATGTCATGGCCATGACCCGATCGAAGCTAGCCGGCCTGCCGGTTATGAGAAGTTTATAATCCGATTATAATTCGAATGTTTGCGCAGGCTTTGCGATAAACCATTTGGCAACTGGCCTCACCGACCATCGGCAGCGGCCGGGTGGCCACCACTATGTCCAGGCCTCACGGCTAAAGGTGGTGGCGCATGCCTTCCAGACGCATGCTTTTCCCGCCCGGCTTCGTCGCTCCCTGTGCGGTCTCTGTTCGATCAGGCGCTGTTTCAAAGCGCGGCCTGTCTCTGTGCCTCCTTGGTTGCACAGCTTCCGTGCTCTGCCTGCGGCGCTACCACGATCTGGTGCGCGTCGCGCAGGTCGACGTCGCTGCACAACAAGGCGCCCAGCCGGCGTGCCAGGAGCAGCGTGTCGTCCACGCGGAACCATCCCGATACGCGCCGCGTGCCGAGGGATGGGTCCGCGAGGTGGATCGGCCGGCTGGCGGTGCGGTTCGCCAACGCGATGAGTTCCTGGACGGACACCGCTTCGAACGCTTGCGGCGCGGCGCTCTGCAAGCCTGCGGCATCTGCCGAGGTTATGGGCGCTGCGGCATGTTCTGGCTTGGCCGGGTACGTGACCTCCTGGCCCGGTGCCAGCCTGCGGACCTTTGACGTTGGCGTGGTATCACTTCCCGGCAGCGCCACGTCCACCGCGCCGCGGAGCAGCCGGACCTCGACCTTGCCGGCAGGTGCCAGTGCAACCTCGAAGATCGTGCCACGGGCGGTCACGCTGCCGCCGCCAGCCAGGACGATGAATGGCCGGCGTTCGTGCGCGACCTCGAACCGTGCCTTGCCGCGGACCAAGCGCAATTGACGCACGCCGGCCGCGATCTCGACCCCGACCACCGTGTCTGCTGCGAGCGTCACGGTCGAACCATCGGCTAGCTGGACGGTCTGTGGGCCGGTGCTGGTCGACAGTGTTCGGTTGTCCGTCGAGTCTGCCACCGCGGCCGGCCGGTCGGGTGCGGGCGCCGAGGATTGATAGGTGATCCAGCCGCCGACGCCGATCGCGCAGGCGGCGATGGTGGTCAGTGCAACGGCAAGGCCCTTGCGCCCTCGCTTCGGTTCGGGCGCGGAGGTAACGAGAGGCGCATCCGGGTCGGAGAGCAGCTTGCCCATCGCAAAGATCTCGGCGGCGCGATTATACGCGGCGCGGTGTTCCGGCGCTTCCGCCAGCCAGGCCTCCAGTTCCGCCCGGTGCGCCTCGGCATCCGGGCCGCGCGTCCTGGCGAACCGGTGCGCGGCCTCGCGAGCCAGTGCTTCAGCTGCGCCCCCGGCGGGTTCTTCGGCGATGGTCATTGTCCCAGCTCCTTGCCGATCCGCACCAGCGCCTCGCCGACATGCCATTCGACGGTGCGGATGCTGATGCCAAGCTGAGTCGCGATGTCCTTGTAGCCGAGCCCCTCCATTCGGTGGAGCAGGAACACCTCGCGCGTCCGGGGCGGCAGCGCTTCCACCGCAGCCCGGTAGCGTGTGCGCATCTGGTCGAGCTGGATCGCATCCTCCTGGGTAGCGCGGGTCTCGGGCTCGTTCGCCGCGTCGATCGGCACATGCGCCATGCGGTTCGCGGCCCGCCGCGACCGGTCGATCAGCAGGTTGCGCACGATCCGGTTGAGGAACGCCTCGGGCTGGCGCAGACCCTCGCGGGTGCCGGATCCGAGCAGCCGGGCAAAGGCGTCCTGCACGACATCATTGGCATCCTCGCTCGAGCGCAGGCGCGCATCGAGCCAGCGGCGCAGGCGCGGTGCCTGCTCGCGGTAGAGCGCGTCGATGCGCACCTCGGCATGGCCGTCCCCGCGGGGTGCCGCACCAGGATCCTGCTCCGGTGGCCGCATGGGCGGACCTAGGCGAAGCCGCCGCGCAGGGCGCGGGCAGGGGAAGGGAATCGCACGAGAACCCATCTCGTGCCGGGCAGATGCCTCGGGGATACACCCGACCGCGCTGGTCGAATGCGTGTGATGCCTGGCGGTCGAACTCCACAGCGGGCTGCCGGCCTGGACCGCGCTGCGTGTGCAGTCTGCGGTACTTCGCGCGCCTGCGCAACTCTCCCGGCAAGCGACGGATTTGCTTGTCCGCCTGCCGCCCTCGGGGCCGGACGCTGCATGTCGGGCGCGGCGCGAGCGTCCCGCAACCCGGCCGAGGCCGGGTGCTCCGCTGGCGCTACGCCCTGCGGTGCGTGCCGCCGCTGGATCGCGCCCGTACGCAGCGCCGCCGACCGGCCCCGTCGGGGCGGCAGCGCGGAGCAGGATCATGTCGATGGACCAGCAGGAGAGAAGAGCAACGATGCAGAGCGCGGTCGCAGCGCTGCCCGAGGCCCAGCGCGCAGTGTTCCAGCTTTGCGCCGTCGAGAGGCTTGCCTATCCCGAGGTGGGCGCACGGCTCGGCATCAGCACAGCCGAGGTCGAGCACCTACTCGGGGAAGCCATCGTCGCCATCGATCGGAGCCTTCGCGGTCCGCGATACCTGCGCGATCCCGTTGGTTTTGGCGGCAAAGCGCGTCGCGCGCTGTTGCATCGCCTCGCGCGCTGGCTAGGGTCAGGCTGATGCGGACCGATCTCGATCACCTGCCGGCAGCCAAGCAGCGCGAGCTCGAGCGCGTGGTGCAGATCCTGTTCGAGGAATTCGGCGACGCGACTGCCACCGCGACGGTCGACTGGAAGCGGCACGCGCGCATCCTCAAGGTCATCCTCTATGGCAGCTATGCGCGCGGCGGCTGGGTCGATGAGCCGCATACCGCCAAGGGTTACCAGTCCGACTTCGACCTGCTGGTCATCGTCAACCACGACAAGCTGACCGACCGCGTCGAGTTCTGGGCCAATGCCGAGGAACGGCTCAACCGCGAGCTTGCCGTCACCCGGACCCTGCGCACCCCGGTCAACTTCATCGTCCACACGCTGCAGGAGGTGAATGACGGCCTTGCCCATGGCCGCTACTTCTTCATGGACGTCGCCCGCGACGGCATCGCTCTCTATCAGAGCGACAGCACCGGGCTGCACGAGCCCAAGCCCAAGACGCCGAAGCAGGCGCTGGCGATGGCTCGCGAGTATTTTGGCGAGTGGTTCCCGGCTGCCGCTGGCATGTTGGAAACGGCCCAGTTTAGCCAAGCGCAGGGCAGACTAAAGGATGCCGCCTTCCTGATGCACCAGACGGCAGAGCGGCTATATCACTGCGTGCTGCTCGTCTGCACCTTCTATACGCCGCACGTTCATAATCTCGGCTTCCTGCGGACCCAGGCCGAGCGGATCGATCCGCGCCTCGTCGATGCATGGCCGCGCGACAGCCGTGCCGATCGCGGTCGCTTCGAGAAGCTCAAGGAAGCCTATGTGAAGGCGCGCTATTCCAAGCACTATCGGATCAGCGACGAGGAACTCGCCTGGCTCGGTGAGCGCGTCGAAGTGCTGGGTCGTGCCGTACAGGTGATCTGCGAGGAGCGGATCGCGGCCCTCGAACGCAGCGCCGCCGCCTGAACCAGCTTCGTAGGCGGCTCGCCTATCTGCGCGCGGGCCGCATCAGATGCGCGACCGTGCCTGCCACCGCCGCGATCCTGCGGCGATGATAGCGCGTCAGCGTCCCCGTCAGTGCGATCCGGTTGCCCGCAGCGATGGCCGATTCCAAGCCCGTGATTTCCTCGGCGATGGCAGGCAGGGTAGCGACCTCCGCGCGTCGCACGATTGTCAGGCGGTCGTTGAGCGACCGAACCGTAGCAACAAGCTCGGCGCTCTCGGCTGCCTGCGCAACACAGAGGAAGAGCGTGGCGGTGATCTCCTCGACGCTGCCGGAATGCTGGGTGCGGGTGCCGGATGCAGGCTGGACCTGTCGTGCCGCCAGTCCGAGGACCCGACCATTCCACTGGTAGAGATCGCGCAGCGCCGCTTCGGAGAGCAGCGGCACACGGAAGCCGTTGTGATTGGGCGCCTCGACCAGCCGCTCGCCGGTCAGCCGGTGGAGCGCATCGCGGACCGGCGTGATGCTGGCCGCGATCTCCCGGCCGATGACGGCGGGCTCGATCGGCGTGCCGGGCGTCAGTTCGCCGTCCAGCAGCATCTGCTTGATCGCACCATAGACCCGCTCGAATGTCGCGCCGGGGCTCATCGGGTCCGTTCCTGTGGCTGGAGCGCGGTCATGCCGCTCTCGCTTGCGCGGGCACGATGTCGGGTCGGATGCCGTTGGCCGCGAGCAATGCCGGGGTCTCCGGCCGGATTCCGATTCGGAGCGCGCCGAGGCGCATGCCGCCGATCGTGCGGATCGGCCCGAGCGCATGCGCCTCCCAGCCAGAGGCCAGGATCTGCTCGCGCCAGGCCGGCTCGGCGACGCCCACATAGTGGGCGATCCCATGTTCGAGCGCGTAGCGGGCAATCGCGTGGACCAGCACGTCGCGCCACCTGCGCCGCTCGCCCGCGCGAAGGCGGCGGTCGAGGCAGAAGCGGGTGATTTCCCAGGTGCCGGGGCCGGTGGGCGGCGGCACGTCGCACAATTCGGCGAACAGGCTGCCCAGCAAATGCGGGCGCGCGGTCGGCAGCAGCCGGGCCGAGGCCAGATGCTGCCCCTCGCCGTCGGTGAGGATCAGGTAGCGCGCATGGGTATCGTCGAACTGGTCGACCTCGTAGCGGCCGGCGAGGACCGGCAGGTCCCAGCCAAGCAGGTCGACGAACACCCGCTTCCGCGCCTCGAACATCGCGCGCATCGCCGCATCGCCTGCGGCGGCGCCATCGCCCTGGATGAACTGCATGATCGGCTTCCCTCGCTGTGGAAGTCCGATCCGCCGTCCCGGTTTGGCCGGTCGCTATTCCCCAGAGCTGGGGAGTTTCAACGCCGTAGCGCGTCGGTGAAGCTGAGCGCTCCGTCATAGAGCGCATGGATCGCCAGCTGGGTCCGGTTGCCCACCCCGTAGCGGCCGCGCGCTTCCTTCAGGTGCTGGATGGCCGTCTCATGACTGATGCCGAGGATCTTCGCAATCGCCCAGTCGGACTTGCCCTGCGCGGCCCAATAGAGGCAGTCGCGCTGACGGTCGCTGAGCCGCGGCCGGTCCGCCTGCGCCCGCCGCATGCCGACGAGCCGCCTGGCACTCTCGAATGCCGTGGTCCCGACGAACTGCACGAGCGGCATCCATTCGGGGCGGGGCGTTTTTCCCCAGCTCGTCGCGAACGAGCAGGAGCCCGCAGCCTCACCGGGGACATGCGCCGGGATGGTGATGCCGTCGATCAGCCCGATCCTGCGCGACCTGGCGAGGAAGTCCTCATCCCGGTTGGTCAGCGCCAGCAGGCGCGGCAGCATCGACCAGCAGAACCCGACGCTGGTAAGGTGGCTGGCCCGGTGCACCGGGTCCGACGGACCGAAGCGCTCGGCGTCATAATAGGCTTCCCAGTCACGCGGATAATTGTGCAGCCGGAGCGCTGGCTGCGGTGCCCGCGGCACGTCGACATGGTGGGAAAGGGCGAAATACTGGAACCCCATCTCGTGCGTGATGGCGTGGAGGAGGTTGTTAAGTTCGTCGAGAGTCGTGGCGGCCAGGGCGGCCTGTCCGAAATGCTGCGCGGTTGCGATGACCATGGGGCGTACCCACCCGATGCTGGACGCGCCCCAGGCCGCTGCGCCGATGCTGTCGCCACACCGGTATCGCGCCCGCCGCTTTCCCGTCGGCGTCGCGACCCGATCGAAGTGCAATCGATACTAGTTTTTGATGCACTGCGCAAATTTTGGTCGGAAGTACTACCGGCAAGCCGTTTGATAGGCTCGGCATTTGTCCCGCGTACCAGCCATGGGGCCGGCGGCTGACCTGCGACCCGATTGGCGCGACGACGCGCCGTACCGCGCGCTGGCCGGCATCGATCGCGCCGGTCTCGCCTGGGAATGGTTGCGCCGCGACCCCAGCTACGCGGCAATGGCTACCCGGCTGGGCCGTCTTGGCGACGTGGGAGGACAGTCTCTGGTGCCGGAGGCGGACGCCCGGGCATTCGGGCTCTGCTTTTGCCGAGGATCCCGGGCGGTCGGCGCCCGAGGCGCGGCTGCTCTGGCATGCGGACCTCGATCCCTTTGTGCTGGAAGTGCGCGTCTCGCCGACCGCGGCGACGGATCCTGACGGCATCGACCTCGCCCGCCTGCTCCGCTGGGCGACGATCGTCCGCGGCGGCGGTCGCGAGCATGTCGCCCTCTCCGACGGATGGCACCGCATCCGGCTGGACGTGGTCGACGGCTCACTGGTCGAGGAGGGGCCTGCCCGGCTCGACTATCTGCTCTCGGGCATGACCCGGGTTGATGCTCATGTCCTGACCCTGCGGCGGATGCTGGAGCTGTGGCGCACCGGACGCTTCTCCCCGAAACTCCACCCGCCCGAGCCGGGCATCGGGCGGAGGATCGAGGCGCTCCGCGTCGGCGATGCGGTGGCGGCGGGCGCCACCTATCGCGAGATGGCGTCGGCACTGTACGGCGAGGACCTGGTCCGCGAGGAATGGAAGGGGCGGTCCGACTTCCTGCTGTCGCGGGTTCGTCGGCGCGCCGACGAGGCGGCGCGGATGGCGGCCGGCGGCTGGCGCACACTGCTGGGTACAGGGGCGGGCCTGCGGGACGATCGGATCCCTGGCGCGCGCTAGACCGCGAGATCCGCCGCGTACACCGCGCGGACCCAGGCGGGCAGGTGGGGGAGCGCGTAGACCAGCCGACCCTGGGCGAAGGTCAGGCAGTGGCTGGGCGGCCGGTTGAGCGTCGAATTGTCGAACACCATCGCGCGATCGGACCGGAGCGCAGCCTCCCGGATCAGCGGCGCGCCGCGCGCATAGCGCGCGCGGATCTTGTCGTCGGGGACGACGTGCCCGCCTTCCTCGACCCGCGCACTGACGCGCGCCTCCGAGAGCTCGGGCGTCTCGACCCCGACATGCATCAGCACCACGGTGAAGCCGCTCGCCTTCGCCTCTTTGATCAGGTCGAGCTTCGAAGGGTGCGAGAAGACCGTCTCGGTGACGAAGTCCTTGGCTCGGGCGAGATGGTCGGCACGCCGCGCCGTCGCGATCCGCGCGGCTTCATAGGAGGCCGCCGGCGAGGGATCGCGCAGTTCGTCGCGCTGGATCAGGTCGGCGTTGATGAATGGTCCTGCGAAGCTTGGTGCGACGCGCGTAGCATAGAGCGTCGACTTGCCGGCGCCGTTCGGCCCGGCAAGCACGATCATTGTCGGCTTCATGCCTTGCGGCCGGCCTTCTCGCGCACGAGGTTGCAGCTTTCATCGAGCCCTACGCCGAGGCCGAGCTGGCGGCGCCGGGCGAAGAACGCCTCTTCCTCGGGGCTGGGCTGGGCCATCTTCTCGACGAAGCCGTCGAGCCAGACATCCTTCTCCTCTTCGGTGAGCGCCGTCGTCTCGATCTCGCCTGCCAGCGCCGAAGTGATGCGGGCATGGTCGAAATTGCCCGATTTCTCGATCGCGCGACCGATCCGGACCCAATGGGCGATCTGCCCGGCGAGCGACCGGCTCTGCAACTCCGATTCGCGGCGCACGATCTTCATCAGGTCGTCGCCAAGCTTGATCGACTGCGCCATGCAGCACCTCCACGTCTATAGGTAGCAATTTGCTACCTCGGCTTCAAGCGGAGGCCGCACGCCGTTGGCGGCGCACCGCGGCGATGGCTGTAGACGCCGCGCTCCCGGCGCGGCGGCTTGTCCGTGCCTCTCCCGGCACGGCGGGGGAGGGCGGCGCGCCCGGCTAGGCCCGGCGTGGCCGGCGGCAACCCCTCCGCTTGCGCTCCGGGGTGCTCCGCTGCGCTCCGCCCTTCGGTGCCGCCGGCCCCTGGCTCCGGGCCTTTGGGTCGCTGCTGCCGCCCACCCCCCGCCTTTCCGGGGAGGCATGGTGCCTTTTGGGGCGGCGAGGAGGAACCGATGCGCCAAGCCACCAGCCGAAATGCCCGCCCGTGCGGCGCCTGCGAGGATCGCCAGCCTGCGACCCGAGCCAACCTCTATGACGAGGTGACCGCGCGGATCGTCGCCGAACTCGAAGCCGGGCGACTGCCCTGGGTCCAGCCATGGGGCCGGACCGGCGGGACCGGGCCCGGCCTGCCGCGCAACGCGCTGACCGGCCGCACCTATTCCGGGGTCAATATCCTGATCCTCTGGGGTGCCGTCATCGAACAGGGCTGGCCCTCGCAATCCTGGCTGACCTTCCGGCAGGCGCTGGAGGCAGGCGGCGCGGTCCGCAAGGGCGAGCGCGGCCAATGCGTCGTCTATGCCGATCGCTTCACCCCCGAGGCCGAGCGTGCGCGTGCCGCCCGCGACGGCGACGATGCCAAGGCGGTACCGTTCCTCAAGCGCTTCACCGTCTTCAACGTCGCCCAGTGCGAAGGCCTCCGCGAGGGGCTGGCCTGCGATCCTACGCCCTTGCCCGAGCGCGAGATCGTGCCCGTCGCCGAGGAGGTGATCGCCGCCTCGGGCGTCGAATTCCGCGTCGGCGGCAATCGCGCCTTCTATGTGCCGTCGCACGACTTCGTGCAGGTGCCGCCGCAGCCCGCCTTCTTCGAACAGGTCAACTATTACCGCACCTGCCTGCACGAACTCACCCACGCCACCGGCCATGCCAAGCGGCTGGGCCGCGACCTGACCAACGCCTTCGGCAGCAAGGACTATGCCCGCGAGGAACTCGTCGCCGAGATGGGATCGGCGTTCCTCTGCGCCGCCCTCGGCATCGTGCCGACCGTGCGCCATGCCGACTATATCGGCAGCTGGCTGGACGTGCTGCGCGAGGACCATCGCGCGATCTTCCGCGCGGCGAGCGCCGCCAGCAAGGCTGCCGATTGGCTGCTTGGCCGCCACCGCGAGGCGCAGGCCGCCCACGAAGCGGGGAGGGCGGCGGCATGATCCTCCTGACCCCCGAAGTTCGCGACGCGCTTCGCGCCAACGACGTCGCCCGCCGGACCGCCCGGCGCGAGCGCCTGCCGGAGCCCGACCCCGTGCCGCTGCTCAAGCTGTTCAACCCGCTGGGTGCGGCGACCTGGCTGGCGACCGAACTCGACGAAGACGGCGACACGCTGTTCGGCCTTGCCGACCTCGGCTTCGGCTGCCCGGAGCTTGGCTGTTTCAGCCTCTCCGAGATCGCCGCCATCCGGCTTCCCTTCGGCCTCCGCATCGAGCGCGACCTCGGCTTCGAAGGCTTGGTCCCGCTCTCCGACTGGGCCGACTGGGCGCGGCGCGCCGGGTCGATCATTTGGGCCGAAGCGCTGCTCCGCCGTGCCGTGCGCGGCGGCGAAGCGCCGGACCCCGAGCTTCCGCCAAGCGGCGGTTGAAGCGCCGGCGGCGCGCTTCGCCGCCATCCCCGACAGCCCGGTCCGCTCTATCGAAACGAACGGCGGACCGGCGCTCGCAAGGAGCACGACCATGACCCTATTGTTCATCGACCAGGACAAGCTGTCCGTCAGCAAGACCAACATGCGCTACAGCAAGAAGGCCCCCGACGTGTCCGACCTGCTGCCCACCGTCCGCAAGCGCGGCATCATCCAGACCCTGCTCGTCCGCCCCGCCGCCGAGGCCGGGCAGTTCGAGATCGTCGCGGGCGCACGGCGCTTTTACGCGGCCCGGATCGTCGCCGCCGAAACCGGCGAGCCCGAGCCGTTGCCCTGCCGCATCCTCGCGGAAACCGACGATGCCGCCGCCATCGAGGCCTCGATGATCGAGAACCTGTCCCGCCTCGACGCCGACGAAGTGACGCAGTGGGAAACCTTCACCCGGCTGGTCCGGCAGGGCCGCGACGTGGCCGACATCGCCGCCACGTTCGGGCTGCCCGACCTTACCATTTCGCGGGTGCTGGCGCTCGGCAACCTTCTGCCGCGCATCCGCCAGCTCTATGCCGCCGAGAAGATCGACCGCACCACCATCCGCCACCTGACGCTCGCCAGCAAGCACCAGCAGCGTAGCTGGCTGGCGCTATTCGACGACCCCGATGGCTATGCCCCGACCGGGCATCAGCTCAAGGCATGGCTGTTCGGCGGCCAGTCGATCGCCGCACGCTTCGCGCTCTTCGACTTGGACAGTTTCGGCGGCGCGATCGTCGCAGACCTGTTTGGCGAGGACCGCTATTTCGCCGATCCCGATGCCTTCTGGGCCGCGCAGAACGCCGCCATCGCGGCGCGCCGCGCAGCCTATCTGGAACAGGGCTGGAGCGATGTCGTGGTCGTGCCGCCGTCCGAGCATTTCCATAGCTGGGAGTATGAGAAGGCACCGAAGCGCAAGGGCGGGCGGGTCTATGTCGATGTCCGGGCGAGCGGCGAGGTTACCTTCCACGAGGGCTATCTCTCGGCCCGGGAAGCGCGCCGTCTAGCGCGCGGCGAAGCGTCGGAACCAGCCAGGGCGCCCCGTCCGGAAGTGACGTCGACCATGCAGACCTATCTCGACCTGCATCGCCATGCCGCCGCTCGCGCTGCGCTGCTCGGGCAGCCCGGCGTCGCGCTGCGGCTGATGGTCGCCCATGCGATAGGCGGTTCGCACCTCTGGCGGGTGTCGCCCGAACCACAGGCGACGCGCGCCGACGCGGTCCGCGAAAGCGTCGAGACCTGCCCTGCCGAGACGCTGTTCGACGAGCGCCGATGCGCCGCGCTGGCCGTGCTCGGCCTTGCGCCCGACGAGCCGACCGTGACCGGCGGCAGCGGCCATGAGGGCGGCGTGCCCACGCTCTTCCTGCGGCTGGTCGACCTGCCCGACGCCGTCGTCATGGAAATCCTGACCATCGTCATGGGCGAGACGCTGGCGAGCGGCAGCGCCGTCGTCGCGGGGCTAGGCGTCCATCTCGGCGTCGACATGGCCGACTGGTGGGAGGCGGACACCGCCTTTTTCGACCTGATCCGTGACCGCGAGGTGCTTCTCCGGATCGTTGGCGAGGTGGCAGGCGAGACCGTCGCCGCCGCGAACGCGGCCGAGAAGACCAAGGTCTTGAAGCGCATCATTCGCGATCATCTGGACGGGGCCGACGGACGTCGAAAGGTCGAGCGCTGGGTGCCAAGATGGCTGGGCTTTCCGGCGTCCGCCTATACCAGCCGAGGCGGGAACGACGCCGTTGGCGCGCGTGATACGGCCGAGTCTGCGCAGGCCCCCGAGCCGGATCCCGACACCGCGCCTGCACCGTTGCAGCGGGCGGCGTGATCGGAGGCGGGTGCCCGCAGCCGACCCCGGATTTCGGCCGCGTGGCGCCGCCCAAGGGCGCGCCACGCGGCATTTTTTGCATCGTGCCGTGTTCCGGGCGTACCCTTCCGTAGGGTGTCACGGAAGGAAATGTCGGATGCAAGCCACGGCGATCGTCTGCGAAGTGCGGTATCGGCTCGACCCCGAACGCCTTGCCGAATTCGAGGATTATGGTCGCGCCTGGGTGCACCTGATCGAGCGGTTCGGTGGCACCCATTACGGCTTCTTCCTGCCGCGGGATGCGCCCAGCGACACGACGATCAGCTTCCCCGGCAAGGAACGGCAGGGTGAGGACAACATTGCCGTCGCCTTGTTCGGCTTTCCGGACGACGCGGCCTATCGCCGCTATCGCACCGAGCTGCCGCAAGATCCCGAGGCCGTCGAGGTCATCGCGCGCTTCGCCGAACCGCCCTTCGAAAGCTATGAGCGCCTCTTCCTGGAGCCGCTTTCAGGCGCGTTGTAAGCGCGGATCGCGGTACCGTTAGAGCGTCTCCGCCAGCGGCAGGACGACATCGCGCGTCAGCGGTGCGAGCGGCAAGTGGGCGGCCTCCGCGATACCGATCCAGATCGCTTCCGCGATCTCCGCCTGCACGATCGGCACATGCCGCACGCGGAGATGGAACAGCTCCGCCTCGACGATCGTGTCGGGCTCATTGGCGGCGGGCGCCGAGAATCGGCCGAGATAGGTTGCATCGCGCGCGCGCAGCGCCAGCCCGATCTCTTCGGCCAGCTCGCGCCGTAGCGCGGCCAGGGCGCTTTCCTGTCCCTCGATCTTGCCGCCCGCCTGCATGAACCACGGCGACCCCGCCTTCCGTACGAGCAGCAGCCGTCCGTCCCCGTCGTCGATCAGGGCGGCGGCGATGCGAATCGTCCTGGAAACTGCGTCTGCCATGCGCTCAGCCGACCGTTGGCTCGGGAAGGCTGCAGACATCGATCCATGTGGCGTCGACGAGCGCCGCCAGCCGCTCCGGCGACAGCGCGACCGAGGTATTGCGCGAGCCCGCCGCCGGATAGACGATCGCGAACGCCTTGAGGCTCTGATCGCAGTAGATCGGGAGCGCTGCAGGCAGCCCGAACGGGCAGACGCCACCGATCGGATGGCTGGTCACTGCGAGCGTTTCGACGGGATCCAGCATCCTGGGGCGTCCCCCGAGCGCTGCCTTGGTCTTGCGATTGTCGAGGCGCGTGTCGCCGCGTGTCACCAGCAGCGCGATCTGGTCCCCCACGCGAAGCGCGAGCGTCTTGGCGATCTGGCCGGGCACGACATCCAGCGCGATCGCGGCTTCGGCGACGGTCGCCGTGCTCAGTTCGACCGTGATGACGGCCAGGTCGGGCGCACGCAGGGCGAGGTCGGCAAGAACGGATTCATGGCTCATCGGACCCATCGATAGCCCAGCAATCCCCGATGCCCAATGCGCGCGATCGCCACGGATGGCTTCCGCTCGTCGGTGGCCTTCCGATGCCGGTCACGGCCGCCCCTATGGCCTCTCGTGCTGGCAGGTCTGGCGCTGTGCGGCCGGTGCCGCGCAACGGCGTCGCCGACTTTCTTCCCCGCCCTGGCGGGCTCCTCGCGGAGCAAGAAAGCCGGCTTTGGCCGTCCTTCGCTGGCGCTGCGGCCTCATGGTGCGCGTCGTCCGCCCATCGCCTGATCGACTGCCATCGAGGCCGCATGGGGCGGCATCGAGACACGCATAAGGAGACTTCACCATGGCACAGATCGGCAGCTTCACCCGCGGCGAAAACGGCATCTATACCGGCGAAATCCGCACCCTCACGCTCCGCGTCAAGGCGAGCATCCGCCCCGTCGAGCGCGACCACGACAAGGCACCCGACCACCGCGTCAACGCCGGCGGGGTCGAATTCGGCGCGGGCTGGACCAAGGCGGCGCGCGAGACCGGCGCGGAATATCTCAGCCTCAAGCTCGACGATCCGTCCTTCCCCGCGCCGATCTACGCGACCCTGACGCAGGGCGACGACGGCGAATACAAGCTCATCTGGTCGCGCTGACATCGACCGCCCCTCGCGCCACGCGCGGGGGGCTTCGGTCCTTGCGGGGCAGGGGGGTGTCGAAGAGATGCAGGTCGATTCCGACACTCCGCAGCCCGCGCTTCGGCAGCCATCCCAGGCGCGAGCGACGGCAGTCCCGCCGCCGGCTCGACGCGACGGGAGTGGCGGATGGACATCGACGACGACATCGCGCGCGCGAACCGCGCCAAGCGCGGCTCGCCCTACCTCAACACCGACCAGGCGGCGGCCTATCTCAAGATCTCGACCCGGCTGCTCAAGCAGCTGCGGCGCGACGGCAAGGGGCCGACCTTTCGCCGCCACAGCCAATTGGTCCAGTATCATATCGACGACCTGGGGGCGTGGTCGGACGCCCAGTCGGTACGCGGCGGCGGCCATGGCCCGGCGTGACAAACCGCTCGGCGAGCTGCCGCTGCTCGCCTGGGGCGACCGACATCCTGTTGTGGCCGGACAAGTGCCGCGGCGCTTAGGCTGGCGGGGCGTCGCGATCGGCCTCGGCACCGGCCTGCTGGTACTGACCATTGCCGCGCCTCCGACCCCGCGTCTGGTCTGGAACGCGAGCGCCAGCGCGCCGATCGGACTTTATGCGGTGCGCCCCGGCGCATCGATACAGGCCGGCGACATGGTGGTCGCCCGGCTGCCCGATGGCTGGCGAATGCTCGCCGCCCGGCGTCGCTATCTGCCTGCCAATGTGCCTTTGGTGAAGCAGGTCGCAGCGTTGGCGGGTGACCAGGTCTGTGCTGTCGGTGCCCAGGTCCTGGTCAATGGCACGCGCATCGCCGAGCGCCGCAGCGCCGATGCCGCCGGGCGCCCTTTGCCCTGGTGGCGCGGATGTATCCGGCTGCGGCAGGGGCAGTTCTTCCTGCTGATGCCGGGCAGTCCGGCCTCGTTCGACGGCCGCTATTTCGGCCCGACCGACGGCGCGCAGCTGGTCGGGAAGGCGACATTGCTATGGCGGCGCTGAGGTCGATGGCGGCCGCGGCGCTGCTGGTCCTCGCCACGCCGGCACGGGCCGATCCGGTCGAGCAGTGGCGTCCGTTGATCGCGGAAGCGTCACACCGGTTCGGCATACCCGCCTCCTGGATCGAGCGGGTGATGCGGGCCGAAAGCGGCGGGCGGACCACGCTTGGTGGCCGACCGATCCGCAGCCGGGCGGGCGCCATCGGGCTGATGCAGCTGATGCCTGCCACCTGGGCGGAGATGCGCGCGCGGCTGGCCCTAGGCAACAACCCCGACGATCCCCGCGACAACGTCCTGGCGGGCGCCCTCTACCTGCGGCTGATGCATGATCGCTTCGGTTATCCGGGGCTGTTCGGCGCCTATAATGCCGGGCCGGGCGCCTATGCGGCGTATCTGGTGGGCAGGCGCACGCTGCCGCGCGAGACCCTCGTCTATCTGGGCGCGGTCACTGGCCAGGCGGCGGTGGTGCGTTCGCCCAACCGCCAAGCCGCCCTGCGACCGGGACTGTTCATGGTGGGGCGGGAGGGCGCTGTCCCCCCTTTCCCCGAGCGGCAGGACATGGCCCCGAGCATGCTTTTCGCAGTCCGAAAGCGCGTCCCGTGATGGGGAGCGGGGGAGGGGCTCGTCTCGAAAGTCCGAGCATGACGGGTGACGAAGCGGCTCTCAAGGCCCGCGGGTGCCCCCCAATTTTCTTCGAAAATCGGTTCCCCCCACGTCCGCTTCGCGGCGCTTCCGCTGGCGCTCCAGCGGCCCTGACAGCCACTCCGCCACCCGTCTTCGAGGCGATGTTCTCGATCAGGAGAACAGAAGCGAAGGAGACGGTCATGGCGATGGTACAACCGGTTTCGGCAGCGTCGGGCGCTGCCCAGGATCGCGTGTTGGCGGCGCTGGTTGCGGGGCTGGAGCGCGAGTTCGGGCGCTATGCCGGCGAGGCTTTGGCGCATCGGTTCCTGGACGCCGAGGAGGCCGAGTTTCTCTGGGAAGCGCGCGACCAGGACCGCTGGCTCGGGTCGTATGAAGGCACGGACAGCGAGACTGGTGTCGAGCTGGATCGGGTCCGGATCGTCGGGCGGGTGGCAGGCCGCTGGTACGTCGCGGTGATGATCGTCGATGGCGACGGACAGCCGCACGGGCTGCTGGGCAAGCGCAGCTTCGGGCACCGACGCGGGGCCATGGCGGCGTTCGTGGATGTCTGAGCTTCTGGCCAATGCATGCCGGGATGCGGTGCCACATCGGCATCGTGTCCCGGCTTTTTTGTCGCGCCGGGATGGGCGGGGCAGGGTGGTCAGAGAGGGAGGAAAGGGGAAACAAGATAAAGGCAGTGTCTCGCGACACCTGCCAAGGGATTGTCTGCACATCGGTTTTTCGCGAGACCGCGATGCCGTGGCGCGAGACTGGGAGGGCCAAAGCCACGGAAATCCGCCGTTCCCGCGGCCAATTTGCGAGATTTTGCGAGGCCGTCATGCCTGAGGACGACTTCACCCCCAGGCTCGGCAGGCCGCGCGGCAAGGACGGCAAAAGCGTCGTCCGCTATGGTGGTCGCATTGCTGCGGCGGCGCGGCTTGCCGGCACCAAGACCGGCGTGCGATCGCGTCGCTTCGACGGTAGCCGGATCGGGCGCGGCGCGAGCATCGGGCGACTGCTCTCCAGCCGCGACCGGCTGGGAGGATTCCGTGCCCGCCGCGCGGTGGTGAAGGCGAGCCTCATTCGCCTCGCCGGCAAGGGCGGCCAGGCAGCCCGCGCGCACATGCGCTATATCCAGCGCGATGGGGTCACCCGCGAGGGGCTGCCCGGCGAACTCTACGGCCCGGAAACCGACCGCGCGGACGGCAAGGAATTCCTGCAGCGGACAGCGGGCGATCGCCACCAGTTCCGCTTCATCGTCTCGGCCGAGGACGGTGCCGAATATCCGGACCTCAAGCCCTATGTCCGGCGGCTGATGGCGCAGGTCGAGCAGGACCTCGGCACGAGGCTCGACTGGGTGGCCGTCGATCACTTCAACACCGAGCATCCGCATACCCATATCGTGCTGCGCGGCGTCGACGAGGCCGGCAAGAACCTGATCATCGCGCGCGAGTATATTTCCCATGGCCTGCGCGAGCGCGCGTCCGAGCTCGTCACGCTCGACCTTGGCCCTCGCACCGATCACGAGATCGAGGCGCGCCTTCGCCACGATGTCGACCAGGAGCGGCTGACCGCGATCGACCGGCGGCTGCTCCGGCGCATGGATGCCGACCGAACGGTGTCGGCCGCCGACAACGATCCCTTCCAGCAGGCCGTCGCTGCGGGACGGTTGCGGAAGCTCAAGGCGATGGAACTGGCGGAAGACCTTGGTGGTGGGCGCTACCGGCTTGCCGAAGGCCTCGAGGTCACGCTCCGCCAGATGGGCGAGCGGGGTGACATCATCCGGCTCATGCAACGCGAACTGACGGCGCGCCGGCTGGATCGTGCCGGCGTCGAGCAGGTGGTCGAGACCGAGCTTCGCGAGCCCCTGGTCGGACGGCTGATCCAGCGCGGCTTTTCCGACGAGCATCGCGACCGGCATTACCTGTTGGTCGATGGCATCGACGGTCGGGTGCATTATGTCGACATCGGGCGGGGTGATGCCACACCGGCCGTGCCCGAAGGCGCGACCGTTCGGCTCGATCCGCGCGCGCTGGGTGTGACCGACGCCGATCGCACGGTCGATGCCGTGGCGCGGGCCAATAGCGGCCGCTACTCGATCGACCTCCATTTGCGTCACGACGCCAGTGCCAGTCAGGCCTATGCAACAGCGCATGTCCGGCGCCTGGAAGCGATGCGGCGGGCGGGCGCCGGGCCAGGGAGGCAAGCCGACGGCAGTTGGGTCATTCCAGAGGACCATCTGGATCGCGCTGAAGTGTTCGCACGCCGGCAGCAGCGGGACCGGCCGGTCGCGTTGACGATCCTGTCGGCGCGCGAGGTTGGCGAGTTGGTCGACATCGAGGCGCCGAGTTGGCTCGATCGCGAACTGGCATCCGACACGAAGACGGCGGCGCGAGACGCAGGCTTTGGGAACGAGGTGCGGACCGCATTAGCCGCACGTCGACAATGGCTGGTCGAGCAGCAGCTGGCCGACGGTGAGCGGGCGGCGTTCCGGTATCGCGATGGAGCGATCGACAGCCTCCGCCAGCGCGAGTTGCGCGAGGCCGGCGAGCGGATCAGCGCCGGCCTCGGCAAGCGTTTTGAGAAGGCCCGGATCGGCGAGCGGATCGAGGGCGTCATCGCGCGCCGGGTGGATCTTGAAAGCGGGAGCTTCGCGGTCGTCGAACGGTCGCGGGATTTTACGCTGGTGCCCTGGCGCGACGTGCTGGAACGCAACATCGGTAAGGCGGCATCCGGCATCATGCGCGCGGACGGCATCAGCTGGCGGTTCGGACGTGGGCGGTCTGGCCCGACAGTCAGCTAAGTTGAGGTCGGCATAGTCTCGGCGGGCGCTGTCAGACCAATGCGAATTTTTTTCTTCACGATGCGGATCGCTCTTTGCGCGCGTGTGCGGCCAAACGATCAGCTCGTGTCCACAGCGCGTGCGGCTCGGGCATCACTAGCTGACCATCACAAATCCCGGTCACGCCGGGATTGATTCAATCACGATGGATCGCGAGGCCGGGGCCGTGTGCCAATGGCTGAGCGTGTTCTTTCGTCGACATGTCCGCAAGCAGACGTGGTCAAGGATTTGGTGTAGGAAGCGTGCGCCCACATGCTTGCGCGCGAGAGAAGAGCCGGTGGGGCATTTTGGGCGCGCTCATTCTGCGCACCGCGGCGAAATCTGCCTTGTCAAAAGCGAGAAATTGGTGGGGGATGGCTGAGAGTCGCGGAGTCGTGACGGAGGGGGAAGACAATTGGAGAAATCACGACCGATTCGCGATCTTGCACGCGAACTCAATCGGCGGGCCGGAGAGGGTTTTAAGCACGCACCATTCAAGATCACTTTTTGGGTGGGTGTGGTTGCTTGTGGCGGCCTGGGCGTATGGCTCGAGGTCTATAACCTTATGAAGGAACTGCTTCACGGTCCGGTTGATGCAAACCCCTTACGCCCTTTACGAATCGCAGTTGCGGTATTCTTTCCTGCCATCGTCGGTGCCACTTCTCTCCAAATGGTGTTCGAGAACGATATCAAAGCCCATCGTGGCGCAGCGGTGAGCGCCACGATAATATTCCTGCTCCTGTTTAGCCCAGCAACAGACCGCGAAATCCCTGACGCCTTTGGTCTTTTCCTTGGCGTGCTTCTGTCCTGCGTCAGCCTCTGGATCTGGTGCGCGGCAAACGGTCTTTCGGCGTCGTACCGACAATCACCAGATGCACCGCTCGGTGAAAAGCCTCTCGACGAATCCCTCTCAGGCGAAGACGACCTCGCCGGCCTCAATCATTGAACAGAGACACTCACATGAACTTTCCGTTCACCGCCAAGGCGCTTCGTGTCGATCAGCCGATGGGCACCTATTACATCACGACCCTTCCTGCCCGGCTATTGATCGAGGTGGCCTACAGTGATGCGCTGAGCGCGACTTGGTCGGAGGAAGATCAAAACTACCGCCTCTATGGCACGCAACGCCTACGCGACCCAAAGCGATTGAAACCGATCGCCGCCTATATCGATCGCGAGGATGCGGCATTTCCCAACGCGATTATCGTCGCGGCCAACCAGGAGAAGGACACCGGACTCGTCGAGGAGGTCGAGGATCCGGACGAAGAAACTGAAGAGAAACCGGTGACCAATCCCGACGATCTGTGGCGCGTCATCGAGAAATACGACGGCTGCCACGAGCTGATCATACCGTCGGCGCGCAAGCTAGTCTCGGTGATTGACGGTCAGCACCGGCTTTTCTCGTTCGCCGAAGCGATGTCGCGCAGGCTCGACATGCAGCTGATCTGTGCGGTGTTTCTCGATCTGCCGCGCCCCTATCAAGCGCAGCTGTTTGCAACGATCAACTCGAACCAGAAGCCGGTCGACAAAAGCCTCACCTACGAGATGTTCGGTTACAATATTGAAGAGGAAGATGAAGCATATTGGAGCCCCGACAAGCTCGCTGTGTATTTCACCCGACGCTTGGCGGTCGACGAAAAGTCGCCCCTCAACGGTCGCATCATCATCGCCCCGATCCGCGACGAGACGCTTGAGAAGATCGTCGGCACAGGCCGCTGGAAAGTGTCAACGGCGGTGATCGTTGAAGGAATTATGCGGCTGTTCACCACCAATCCGAAGTCCGATACGGCGGCCCTGCTGAAGGGCCGTCGCAAACCACGCTCGGCAATCGCCAGCGTGCGTTCAGATCGCTCGCCGCTCCGCGACCTCTATATCGGCCAGAAGGACGCGGTGATTTACACGATTGTGCTCAACTATCTGGTGGCGTGTGAACAGATCTTCTGGTCAGAGGCGACGGCAGGTTCCTATATAACCAAGACCGTCGGTGTGCAGGCATTGCTCGACATTTTGCGCCGGCTCGCGCGTCCGATGCTTGAAGAACGAGACATCAGCGTCGCTGCATTCACGGCGCGATTGGCAGATGCGGGGGAGATCGACTTCTCCGCGATCGAATTTCACAACGCATCCGGCGCCGGCCGGTCTGACATTCGCAGAGCGATTGAGGGAGCGCTCGGCCTGCCGCCGCTTGGTCGGCCGAAAATCACGGCGTGACGGTGCCACGGTCAGTTGAAAAACGCCCCGCGACAAGGGCGTCTCCACCCAGAAAGGACTGGAACACGCTAATCCGCTCGATACGGCGTGGGCGGGCACCGAGTGCGCGCTTCTTCAAGCCGGTGTGTGTGATTGCCGCGGTTGATCTCGCCGACCGCGGCAGCTTGGTCAGCGACCTGTTGCATTCCGACCTCATCGTCCGGCAGTTTGCCGACTATGTCGAGCCGTTCTTTCCGGAACGCTCCTCGAGCGGTTGGCAACCGCTATGGTTTTTGTCGAACGATGGTCTTTGGACGTTCTTCCGCAAAGGCAAACCGCTCGATCGAAGCTCATTCGAAAATGGCATGCCGCGAACCAAGAAGAAGCTGTTCGAAAAGTTCGACAGCCACTCGGTAAGCCCCGGGTACAAGGCGCTCTGGGATGCACCGGATACGCGCAAACTCCTGCGGGACCAGATGCTGCTGATGCTTGCCAGCGATGCCGAGACTCAGTCGCTCGTCGCGCCGTTGCTTGATCCAGCCCACTTCAGTTCGCCCGAGCTATGGCCCGACGACAATGAGGTGGCCGCCTATCTCGATGCGCTACGTGATCAGCAGGATTTGTTTGCAATGCCGCCCCCGCGCGAGGTCGCCAAGTCGCTAGCGATTGCGGCTGGCGACGCGTTGGCCAATTTCAATGTCGAGAGCCTACCTCCGCCCACGGCGATCGGTCCGAGCTTTGAGACCGACGGGATCGCCCCCATTGCACTGTCAGTCGATACACTGCAGGTCGGCACCGTTCAACGCGATGTTTATCTGATCCTGCGGGCGAAATGTGCCACACTGCGCCAGGCAGTCCCAGCGATCAGCAACAGTGCGCCGCAGTTGCGCCATGCGATCGATCTCCTGTCCACCGCCCTGCAGGCCGAGCCGGAGGTTGCGAACGGGCATATTATCTGGTCGCACGCAAACACGCTGCGGCGCCTGGGCGATGCCGATCTCCGCGCGCGCGCGAGCGCTAGTCCCGACATATTGCCGCTGCCGGAGGACGTTGGTGAATTGCTGACCGATTTGGTCGAGCAGTTCAATGTCTATGCTCAGAGCGACCCGCTGCTGCGCCAGCTCGACCTAGCGCGTGTCGGTCCTGCGGGCCGTGCTGAGCTGATCGCCCGGATGGAGGCCGGACGACAGTTCGTCGCCGCCGCTCAGACCGCGCCGCACGTAATCGAGCCCGGGGCTGCCACTGTGCTTGCGACGGCCACCCACGTCGCCGAAAGTGCGATCGAAGCTGCCGGTGTTAATGCCGACCAGGCCATAGCCAACTCAGTCGAGATGCAGCAGAACGGGGCGCGGGCACTCCTGCGCAGCGCGGTGCTCGAATTCAAAAAGTGGTTCGGCAAGACCAAGGACGCGCGGAAATCCCTCACCGAAGGCGCGCTCAAGCAGGCAGGCGCAGAAGCGGTCAAGCAATTGCCGTTTCTTCAGTTTATCAATCAGACCGCCAAATATCTGCGCGAGTTGTGGCGGGGCCAGGACGGGTCAGCGATCATCGACCGCGTTCTTGAATGGTTCCGCCATCTCGGGTCGTGACCCGGCCGGACCGACTTTTGATGAGAGTGAAAGGACAGCACGTCGATGACCGATACCGATACATTAGCGCCTTCGCCCATCGATCCGCTCCCATCCAATGATCCGCTAGCGCTCGCGTCGTTCAATCAAAATTTCGAGACGTTCCGAGCGCTGAACGCCTTGATGTGGCAGATTCCGCTGATTGCAATGACGTTGACCGGCGGCCTGTGGTTCGGGGTATCGAGCATCAAAGATATGGCGCTGATGCGTTCGGGCCTGTTGTTGCTCGCGGGTCTCGGTGATCTCGGACTGATGATCGTCCTGTCGCGCCTGCGCCATATCATCGGCTGCTATCTCGACTGGATCAATGCGGCCTTTCCGCGCGGGTTTGTGTCGGCGCGGGGGACGAGCTGGGGCACACGCTCGGAAACGGTGAAGACCACCTTCCAGCTGATGTTGCTCTCTGCTGCGATCATCAGTTTTGTGCTATTCTGCGGATCAATGACTGAGTTGACTCACCCCAAGCAACCTGACGCGCGGGCGAAAGCGATCGCGTGGTACGACACGCACGCTACACGCATCGCTGACGGCTATGAAGGCCTCGAAGCACAGGAGACGCACCCACGGTTGTTCGCGGCGCTAGCCGGTTCGAAGCCGCTTCGCATTCTCGACGTCGGCGCCGGCACCGGTCGCGACGCCGCAGCACTCTCGGCGCTAGGTCACCAGGTCACGGCGGTCGAACCTTCGGCGAAGATGCTCCGGCTTGCGCGCGCGATTCATGCCGACGATGATGTCGACTGGGTCGCCGATGCCATGCCCGAACTCACCAAGGCGCAGGGACAGTATGATCTGATCACGCTGAGCGCGGTGTGGATGCACGTCCCGCCCGCCGATCGCGACAAGGCGTTCCACCGGCTGACCGCGCTGCTCGCGCCCGGTGGCCGGCTCTATTTCACCTTGCGGCTCGGCCCGGCCGAACCCGAGCGGGCGCTATGGACCAATGACGCGGGCGAGATCCGCGATCTTGCCGCTGGCCACCGCCTCAAGGTCGAGGATTGGGGCAAGCGCCCCGATCTCCTCGGTCGCGACGCAGTCCATTGGCAGACCTTGCTGCTGACCAAGACCGCCTGAGCATGGCAAAGCCCGATTGCGATCAATGGGATGTGTTCATCTCCCACGCCTCGGACGACAAGAAAGCGCTCGTCCGTCCGCTGGCCAATGCTCTCGCGGATTTCGGGGTCAAAGTCTGGTACGACGAATTCAGCCTCAAGCCTGGCGACAGTTTGCAAGCATCCATCGACAAGGGGCTGGGCAAATCCCGCTACGGACTGATCATCCTCAGCCCAAGCTTCATCGGCCGCCCTTGGGCCGAGCGCGAATTTCGCGGACTCACAACGCTGGCGCTCGCCGGGCGCAGCGAGATCATCCCACTGTGGCACCAGATAGATCGCGACGCGGTGCTCGATTTCAGCCCGCCGCTTGCCGATATGGTCGCGATCCTGACCGCCGATCGTACCGCGGTCGATCTCGCAATCCAGCTGCTTATGCATATCCGCCCGGATTTGTATCTAGCACAGCCGCGCAGCGAGCTGATGCGCCGTGCCAGCGGCGAGGCGTTTCAGGAACTGCGGGCTGAACTCGAGGCCGCCCAGGAGCAGCTCGAGGATTTCCAGTGCCCTCATTGCAAAGCGCCGCTCGCCCACCGGACGCCGGCGCCGCTCGACGACGCAGAGAAGCACTGGGATTCAGTCGACGTCTATGAATGCGGATTGGAGACGTTCGGCGGTGACGTGCGCCAGCCTTGCTCGCACGATCAGAAATTCCCGGCCTTCTCAGACTATACGCTCACTTGGCACCAGATAAAGAGCGGAGACTGGATGGTTGCTGCCGATCCCAGGACCCGCAAGGCGCGCAGCTACCACTTCGGCCCCGAACATGGCGCGGACAAGGACGCGGCACTTGCGGCGCTTAAGGACGCTTATCGGCGCTACGCCCCGCCGCATCTCGATCCTGGCTAATAAGCGAGAAACCCGAGCGCTATTTCTTTTCGCGACGGGCAAGTTCGGCATCGACCGCTTCACGAATGAATTCCGCTTTCTTTTGCTTTCCGACCAGCGCTTCGATCCGCTCAGGCACGCCTTCTCCCAGGCGGACAAGAATCGGTTTCACCTTGAGCGGCGGGCGTCCCATGGCACAGCGCTAACCGATATCGCCTACAGCGTCGAGCGTGATCCCTAAGCGATATCGGTTATTGACAGTATAAGCGATATCGCTTATCTATAAACGATATCGCTTACGGAGGCTGCCATGTCGAAGATCGTCACTGCCCGCCAAGCCTTGAAGGCGCTGATGCGTGCCCGCACCGCAAATGAAAAAGGGTTCGGCCGCTACCGCGCCTATCTCGCCAGTCCCACTAGTGAACGCGGCAAGCTGGCCGAACAGCGCGCGCATCACTGGCTCGATCAGGAAGAACGCCAGTTCGGGATCATCGAGCGTTTCATCCGTCAATATCTCGGCGATTGATGATCAGCGCTCAGGCGGCGAAGCGCCGGATATCGCGGACCTCGCGCACCAGGGCCTCGGCGAACTGCATTAGCTCATCCGCCGTGGTGAACCGGCCTGGTGACACGCGAAACGCCTGACGGGCGCGCGGCGTGTCGCCGAACATAGCCAACAGCACGGGGCTCGTTTCGACCTTCTCGGTCGAACAGGCGCTCGATGCCGAGAAGCTGGCGATACCATTGAGGCGGTGCATTAGCGCGAGCGGCTCGACACCATCGATCGACAGCGAGATATTGCCGGGCAGGCGCTGCTCGGACGGTCCGTTGAACATCACGCCGTCGAGTTCGGCCACGACCAAAGCGCGGAACCGCTGAGCCATTGCCGCGAGCCGCGCCCGTTCCTTGTCCTGGCCACGCCCGGCGAGCGCGACCGCTTCGCCCATGCCGACGATCAGCGGCACGTTGAGCGTTCCGGGGCGCAACGCCTTTTCCTGACCGCCGCCGTAGCTGATCGGCGCGATGCGTACGCGCGGCGCTCGCGAGCGAACATAGAGCGCGCCGATCCCCTTTGGGCCATAGGCCTTGTGGCCCGACATGCTGGCGAGGTGGATATGATCACGGATCACATCGACGCGGTGATGCGCGAGCAATTGGGCAAGATCGCAATGGTACAGGATGCCGGCGGCTTCGCAGAGCGCTCCAATCGCGGCGAATGGCTGGATCGTCCCGACCTCGTTATTGGCGGCCATGACTGACACCAGCACCGTGTCCGGGCGCAGCGCGGCTTGGACGACATCGGGCGACACCCGGCCCTCGGCATCCACCGGCAGCACGGTCAGTGCCCATCCCTCGCGTTCGAGCGATCGCATTGGCTCAAGCACCGACGGATGTTCGATGGCACTGGTGATCAGATGCCTTTTATCCGGCTGCGCCCGTGCCGCCCCCAGGATCGCGATGTTATTGGCTTCGGTGCAGCTACCTGTGAACAGGATCTCGCCTTCGCGTGCGCCGATCACGGCAGCGAGTTGCTCGCGCGCCTGTTTCACTGCCCTCTGGGCACGGTTGCCATGCCGATGTTCAACGCTCGACGGATTACCGAAATCCTCGGTGAAATAGGGCAGCATCACCTCAACGACGCGCGGGTCGGTGCGGGTGGTCGCATTGTTATCGAGATAGAGCGGTGCGGTATCGCTCATGTTGCCATCGCGAGGCGCGCGACATCAGCCGGCGACTTGGCACGCACGGCAAGCGTTGCGACGCCGCGGTGGATATGGAATCGCAGGCGACCCACCAACTGATCATTGGTGAGTGGGACGGCGAGGTCTGGTTCAGTCTCTTCGACGAAGCGTAGCAATGCACCGATCAGACCATTGTAATCGCCGGTCAGCGTATAGGCATTGAACTCCTGTCCCTCTTCGTCGGGCGTGGTGCCGCCGCCGACCGGCCCTTCTTCGAGCGACAGCATGATCGCCGCGCGGCAGAGCAAGTTCGGAGTGAGCCCGGTGCGCTGCCGGAGCGAACGCAGGCGGCTAGTCGCATCGGCCGAGATTTTAAGCTTGTTGAAGCGCATCGTCCTGCCCCTCCTCGTCGCCGAAATAGCCCGACAGCACACGGGTTGCCCGCGCCTTGTGATCATAATCGAGCCGGAAGCTGTGCGAGACCTTCGGCCCCAGCTTGGCGAGCAGCGCATCGTCGATCTCGGTATCGGTCGACAGCACAATCACCTGATGGCTCGCCTCGGGGAAATAGCGCTCGACCAGCGCGGCACGGTGTTCCGTATCGAGGCGGGCCAGCGGGGTGTCGACAATCATCGGCAACTGCCGGCCGCTGGTATGCGCCAGCGCCCAGAGCATCGCGATCGCATAGACCTGCTTTTCACCTGCCGACAGGCTCGACTTGGGCAGTTCGCGGCCATGCGAGTCGATCAGCACGGCATCGAGTGTAGCGCGGTCGATCCGGACGTCGGCGACGAAATCGTCCTTGCGGGCGAGATGGTTGAAGCGCTTGACGAACGCTGTCTTGAGCTGCGCGATCTTGAGGTCGAGCAGATCGTCCTCATAGCGTTGTAGCACAGTGCCGACACGCTGCGCCAAGCTGGTGCGGCCAGCGGCATCGCGGCTTTCCTGCTGGACCTGCTCGAGCCGCCGCTTGTCGCGTATCAGCGCGGTCTTGCGGAATTCGAGTACCTTCAGCTCTTCGCTTCGCGCCTTCAATTGCGCTTCGGCCGCTCCCAATTGCTGTTCGGCCTCGACCAATTCATCGAGCACCACGCCTGCGGCATGGCCTGATGCGCGCACCAGCTCGGCATCGAGTTCGCGCAGGCGGTTGGTATGCGCGTCGAGATCGGCAACCAGGAGCCGCGCGCGCGGCCCGACCCTGTCACGGATTTCTTCCAGTCGCCCAAGCAGGCTGCGGCGTTCACCAAGTTCGAGCCAGGCAACAGCGGCATTGCCCGGCACCCCGGCATCGGATGCCAGAAATTGCTCGAGGTCGGTCCAGTGCCCGTCTTTCCAATTCGCCTTGCGCACCGGCTCGCCACCCGCACGCCATTCGAGCAGCCGGCTGCGGAGCAACGCCAGCGCATTCTCGACGCCGGGGTCGCCTGCCTGACTGAGCGTTTCAGCAAATCGCGCCACCAACTTCGGCGCCATTGCGAAAGGCATCAGACCGCCGGCGAGATCCTTGAGCTCATTCTCGCGGCGCGCGATCTGCGCGGTGACCTCCGTGTGCGCCGCCTCCAGCGTCGCGCGCTGATTGGCGGCATCGCCGCCTTCGGCCACGAACCGCTGGCGAACATTATAGGCGGTGCGGGCAAGCCCGTCGCGCGCCGAGCGAAGTTCGGCTATCTCCTCGATCATCCGCGCGGTGTCGGTGTCGACTTGCGCGATGTCCCGCACACATTGCTCATAGGCCTCGGCCGACTTGCGATCATCGGCCTTGCTGTGGCGCGCGAGGTAGAGTCCAAGATCGGTGCGCAACCGCGAGACCAGCTCGATCCCGAGCAACCCGCGGACAGCTTCGGCGAGACCTTCGTCCGGGCCATCGTGCGCGATCTCGGCGATCTTCTCGCCGTCGAAGAAGAACAGCTGCGACACGCCTGGCGGGATCAGCTCCTGGAGGAAGTTCGCCCATTCCTCACGCGGCACCGAGGTGACCGGAGCACCGTCCTTTTCGAGCACCAGCGTCTCGGTTGCCTTGCTGGCCTTGATTGTCCAGCGGCGAACGACGCGGTAACGGTGAACGATGCCGCCTTCGGTATAGTCGAAATCGAGCCCGACCGACGCTACGCTGGCCTGGTCAGAACCGCTACCAGCATGGACGCGCCGCCGCAGATGCGTCTCATATTCCGATTGCGCGATGCGCATGCCGAGCGCGCGGCGACCGTAAAGCGCGAGACGCACGGCCTCGAGCAATGTCGTCTTGCCAGCACCGTTGCGGCCGCCGACCAGCACGACCGGCTTGCCGCGCGGGCTGAGGTCGAGCGTCTGACGCCCGGCGTAGAGCCCGAAATTCTCGAGATGGATCGCGCGCAGGATCATGCTGCGTCGTCCTCGTGCGCGGGCGGTGCGGCAAAAAGATCGTCGCTCTCTTCTTCGTCGTCGATCGCAACGACATCGTCGCCCGACACGCCAAGTTGCTCTCGGCGTTCGGCAACAAGGGTTTCGAGATCGCGCCATTCGAGGCGGAACGCGTCCTCGATCCGGGTGTGAACGGCATGACGCCGCTTCAGTCCGTGCGAGGCGCGCTCGACATCGAGCAATTTCACCACCAGCTCTGTCGGCACGTCATTTTCGGCACAGATCGTGTCGAGCAGTTCATTGTCGTCCTGGGTGAAGGCGACGGTGTCCTCGGCGACCCAGTCATAGTCGCGACCCATCACTTCGCGCACGATGCGCGGCACGCTATCCGGCCAGTCGCCGCGCTCGGTCCGCCACAACCGTCGGATCTCGTGCAGCTCGGCTTCGTGGATCAGGATCGGCGCTTCGCCCAAGGGCGCGTCAGCGGCGACTTCTTTTTGCGTTTCGAGCAGGCCGCGCAGCAACTCGCGACAGAAATCCATGGTGTACGGCCCCGGCATCACCCGGTCGGTGTCACCAATGAACTGCACCTTGCCAGTCCGGCGCCGAAAGTCGCGATAGCGCGTCTTCAGTTCGGGCTTTTGCGTTTCGGACAGCTTGTCGCGGAATTCGAGCAGCGGCGTCAGCCATTCTTCACCGCTGTCAATCATCGCCTCCATTGCCTTGTCGCGCTCCACGACCGTACAGACCCAGCAGCCGAAGCGCGAATTTCCGCATGACGGCGTGGTGGTGTCGACCACCAGCGGGCATTCGCCCGACGCGGCGTTGCGGTACATCGCGACGAGGTCGCGATTGTCGCTGCCCCATGGCGAGGCATTCTGCAGCAGATAGGTCCAGACATCGTCGGTCGAGAAATCGGCGATCGGTGCGTAGACAAACGCGTTGAGAAGAGAGGAATGCCGCGAGAGCTTGCTGCCCTCGATCCGGTGGAGCGACATGACCTGTGAGCGGGTCGCCGATTCCTGCGACCGCACGCCCAGCACCATGATCACCTCGCCGAACTCGGCGACGCGGCTCTTGATGAACTCATTGGCCGGCTCGATCTTTAGCCGCTCAGTGCACCAGCGGAAGCGGCGCGACGGCGCGGGATAGCCGCGCCCGATCATGTTCACCCAGAAGCTCTTGTCGACTTCGGGCACGACTTTGTGAGTGATGACGGGCATATTCTGCTCGGTCGCGGCGGCAGCGATTTTTTCGAGCGTAACGTCGATATAGCGCGACACGACCGGCGTTTCGACGAGCGTGTCGGAGCTGATCACGTAGATCGGTTTGACCCGCTTCTCAGCCGGCAGCTTGGCGATCGCGGTCCAGATCAGCTGCAGCGCGGTGGTCGAGTCCTTGCCGCCCGAATAGCCCACCACCCAGGGCCGCGAGTCGGCCTGGTAAATCTCGCGAATATCGTCGTGAAGGGCCTGTAAAACCCCCGGTTCCCGTGCTGCCATAATACTCGAATCAACGTAAAAATGCCGGTCTTGCGACCCCCTGCCTCACTGTAGGACGGGTTGTGCGACCGCGCCACCGGATTGCGCCTCGATCCAGGTCCAGATGAGTTCAGCTGTGAGTAAAACGCTGGTGCGCGAGCGATTGACCTTGCCGCCGACCATCGCCCGCCCTTCCCACAAGCCGGTGTTGGCCCGCGACCAGTCGAGCCGCTGCAGCCCGGCCAGCCGCGCGCGCCAGGCATCGGGATAGGCATCGAACAATCGCGCGCCAACGATTGCCAGCGCTTCCAGCGCCAGACCGTGCGCATGGACGGTTTCACGGCGCAGTTCCGCGGGCAGGATGTCGAGCCGCGCCGCCGCCTGCCAGTCGGGCATATTGTCGCAGACCGCCGACCAGTATTCGACCGCGGCATCGACCGCGGCATCGCCGCTGAGGCCGGCGTCGGCGATCAGCGTCTTGACCGCGACATGCACGCTGGAGAGGCCGAACAGCTTGCGCGATCCCGCCTTGGGCGTGACATGGGTTAGATCGGTTAGATGGTGGAATAGCGGCACCGCATCGATCACCGCCTTGGTCACCTGGGCTTCGCCATCACGTGCGTCGTAAAAGATGCGCAGCGAGCGCGACGGCTTCACGCCATGTTGGTTCAGATCGACGAACATCTGCTGCGCGTGACCGAGGCCCCGATCGGGGAATAGCGTCACAGCGATCGTCTCATGGGCGAGATACGGCCGCTCGCGCAGTGCCTCGACAATCGCCGCGCGGCGGTGCTGACCATCGTTGATGACCAGCGTTGCGGCCAGATCGACCTCAAGCGTGCCGACATTGCGCTCGCCATCACCTGCTCCAACCGCATGGAACCTGAAATTGCCGTCGATCGAGGCCGACAGGGCGGAGAGCACATAGGTCTCGGCATTATCGACGATGTAACGGGCGATGGCCGGAATGCGTGACCGGGTCAACTCGCGTTGTGCTGTGAGTTCGGGCGGCAAATCGGCGTCGTCGAAGCGAAACAGCGGCTGCACCGTGCTGAACGGCACCATAATGACGAAATAGGCGCGGCCCGCTTGTACGCCTCGAATAGCCGAAAATCGATAGCAGTTCATATCCCTTCGACCCTCTACACGCCGACCGACCGGCATGCGGATATGCGCAGCCTTTTTGCCGCGCCCATGACCGGAGTCTAACTTCATGCTGCCCGGTTGTCGCGGCTGTTCGCGACGCAGGGGACGCCGTCACGTGGCGCTCCGTCTTCTCCGGGCCGCAGCGCCCATAACAGCATGACCGGCATGTGCAGAGCAAAAAAATCCTGCCTGCCGCCGCAATCGCCGTTACCTTTGCCCGCCTAGCCTACCTTAATGAGTGAGGCCAGCATCGAGCGCGCCTCATCCCGTGACGCAACAGCGCGTCACCAACCATGGGAAGGAAGACCAATGCTGAACGAAACTGATACCGCCGCCACGCCGTCGATCGGCAACGACCCCTATCACAGCTGGGGCAATGCGGCTCCTAAGGGTGGCCGCGCCGTCCTGCAGCGGATCCTGAAGGAGGGCACCAAGGTGCCGCTGTTCCTTGGGCAGACGCTGGTCAATTCGCTTCGTGACGTCGGCTATAACGACACCATCTCGGCGGTGTGCGAGCATGTCGACAATTCGCTGCAGTGGGATGCGAGCGAAGTCCGCATCTATTTCCACGAGCAGAAGGACAAGGCGCAGAAGAGCGTCGACGTGATGATCGTCGACAACGGCAGCGGCATGGCGCCGCACGTGCTCCAGGTCGCGACCTCGTTCGGCGGGTCGATGGTTTATGAGAACCGCTCGAGCATCGGCCGCTACGGCGTCGGCATGAAGGCCGCGGCGCTGTCGATGAGCCCAGTGATGGAGCTCTACTCCTGGCAGGACGATCGCGCCTTCTATCGCATGATTCTCGACGTCAACGAGATCAGCAACAACCGCTCGAACCTGATCGAACTTCCCGAGCCGGAGTTTTTGGCGGAGCTGCCGTCGAGCGTTACGCGCATCATGTCGCGACCAATGGTGTACCCGAAGAACCCCAACGAAACGCAGGACCTGCTCGCCCAGAGCGAGGACGATGTCTATGCCCGGCTCGGCAGCCACGGCACGATCGTCATGATGCCCGATTGCGACCGCCTGACCTACAAGTCAGCGAAGACGCTGGTCGATCATGCGGTCAAAGAGATGGCGCGGGTCTACCGCAAGCATCTCGAAAAGGGCGTGGCAATCTACGTTAACAACCGCCGCCTCGAGGCGGTCGATCCGACCTTCTGGATGCTGTCAGCGCGTCACGCCAAGGTCGAGGGGCTGGAGGAGAAGCGCAGCCGGCTGGTCCAGAGCTGGACGCGGATCGAAGTGCCGCTGGCCGAGGGCAGCCCCAACAAGGCACCGGTATCGGTTCGTCTCTACCGGTTGCCGATCGAGGAATGGGGTCAACTGCCCAAGAAGGTGCTGAAGAGCGACATGGGCGTTTATGACGATTTCCAGGTATCGTTCATGCGCGCTGATCGCGAGGTCCACGCCGGACCAATCGCTGCACTTAATATGCGCGTGCATGGCGATACCAAGTGGATGCGGCTGCAGATCGACTTCCCGGCGGAGCTCGATGAGGCGTTTGGCGTCGCGATGAATAAGCAGGGCGTTCGCCCAAAGAAGTTCGTCTACGACACGATCATGCAGATCATCCGGGATGACGTCCTGGCGGTCAAAAAGAGCATCGCCGCCTCACGCGTAGCGGGCGACAGCGATACGCCAACGAGTCCGGCGAGCGAAGCCGAACGCCGTGCTAGCGCCACTGATGCGCTGCAGGGGCGTCAGCTGCCCGCGCCCGCTCCGCAGACGCCGGAAGAAGAGACGATGCTCGCCGAGAACCTGCGCGGCCTGGCGGCGGCGCTCAAGCGCGATGGTGAGACCGACGAACAGGCGTTCGAACGGGTGCAAGCCTCGACCTATCTGACCCAGTTCAAGCATGATGAATATTGGCCCTTCTATCATGCTGACTATCAGTATGGGAAAGTGATCCTGACCCTGAACACCGCCCATCCCTTCTACACCAAGCTGTATCAGCCGCTGGTCAAGTTGGTCGCCGCCGCTAGCGTTGACGGGATGCATGACGACGAGAGCGAGGGTCCAGTCGACTGCGAGGCCAATGAGGTCGTAGTGTCGCTGCAGCTGCTGCTGATGAGCCTCGCGCGCACCCAGGGCCAGATGACGGCGGGCAGCGAGGGGGATGAGCGGCGCGAGCTGTTCGACACGCTGCGCCGCCAGTGGTCCGACAACCTGCGGGTCCAGCTGCAGGCAAACTGACTTAACACACCCAGCGGGGCCGGCCAATCGCCGGTCCCGCTGGAACTAATTTTGCGTTAATGATATACAACCGTTTCGTGAGGAAATCGACCGCAACGACTCGATGATCTCCGGCAGCCAGGCACAGCGTCCTGGCATTCGGAGCGAGAAGAGGCGGCACGGACCCCAACAGAAGCCCTGTCCGGCAATAGCGCCGGCAGAACGATAGGACGACCGATATGAAGTTAAGCCCCCATTGGGCCTTGGTCGCACGCATGCAGCGTGCCGCCGATCACCACCACATCAACCATCGCTACTGGGCTGCCGACGAGGCCGCGGATGCCGCGATCGCCCTCGTCCAACAGACCCCACCTCTTCCTGTCCCCGACATTGCCGCAACGCTCCAGGTGCTCGCTGGAAATCGCGTGGCCAAGCATCGTCGCCGCGCGATGACGCTTGCCGAGGTCTATCTGCCGACCGCCGACGCGATCCAGCTGCCCTCGTCGCACGACAGCCTTTGCGCCCGGCAGGATCTCGACCGCATCCGTGCCGCCGTCAGCGAAGCCGACTGGCGGCTGATCGAGATGGTGGCGCTGGGGCATAGCCACAGCGAGATCGCTAAAGAGCTCGACCTTGCCGGGGGCACGGTCAAGAACCGACTGTCGCAGCTGCGCCGCCGCTTGCTGCACTGAGCCGGTCGCCCGCCGCCGCGTCTTGCGACGGGCGCGGCGGAAGGGCTTGAACAGGAGGATGCCGCGATGTCGTCGAACCCGCCGATCAAGCATCATTTCATTGCCCAGTTCCTGCTGTCCGCCTGGGCCGGACCCGATGGCAAGCTGTGGCGCTTCACCAATCCCTGGATGAACAATTTCGCCGCCAAGCATGTCGCGCCGGCCGAGCTCGGCTATGAGAAATATCTCTACACCACGCCGGATGATCCCCCCGAGTGCGCGCAGCAGATCGAGCAGGAACTGATGGCGCTGCTCGACGACCGCGCCGCGACCGCCCACCAGATGCTGCTCGACGGTGAGATAGACGCCATGGACCGGCGCGAGCGCAGTGCCTGGAGCCGGTTCATCATGTCGCTCTGGTTTCGCACGCCTGACGGAGTGCGCGGTCTCAAGGACGCCACCGCCGCGCTGCTCGGTATCGACGATACGCAGTTCGCTGAAGCCTATCAGGCGCGGCGTCAGCCGGGATATCCGGCGACCTGGGCGGAAGCGGTCGCCAAAATGGGCCCACACCTCGCGGACCGCGCCGCCATGCATGTCCTTCGCCAGCAGGTCGATAATCCGACCAACGGCCAACGGCTGAACGATATGCACTGGGCAGTGCTGGACGTGGCTGGCCCGCGAAACCTGATGGTGTCGGACGCCGTGCTCGCCCAGACCAGCGCGATCTTCGGGCCCGAGGGTTATGTAGCTATGCCGATCAGCCCGCAACGGCTGTTCTTCGCTGCGCGGAATCGCGCCCGCCTCGACGCTTTCAAGGGCTTGGCGCCGGCGACGATCGTCACGCTGATTAACCACGCGGTTGTCCGCCGGGCGCGGAATTTCGTCGGCGCAACGGTGCGCGCGGAGATCGACTTCGTGCGCGCCAACTTCGCCAGCGACCTCCGCTCGGGGCTGCCCGAACTGCTCGCCCGCAAATATGAGGCCGCAGCGGCATGATGTGTCAATTGACTCGTGATGTGCATTTTTGCACATGCTGTCCACATGAGCACAATCATGAGTCGTCCCGCCCATATTCCTGCCATCCGCCGATATGCGATTGGCGACCGGCTGCCTGTTCAGGCGCAGCGCATCTGGCTGATCCTGACCGGATATGTCTGCGGTCGACCTGCGCCGATCAGAGCTTCCGATCGCACCCTGACCTATGGCGAGCTCGCCGAGCGAATGGGTCATGCCGATCGCCGCGCGGGGCACATGCTCAGCCGCCAGCTCGGTATTGTCGGCCATTATTGCCTGATGAACGGACTTCCCGCACTCAACGCCATCGTCGTCAACCAGGACACGCGCGAACCCGGCGGCGATGTCGTGCTGACGCCGAAGCGCGACTTTCGTGGTGAGGTGAAAGCGATCTATCAGACCGACTGGTACACGGTCGGCGTGCCCTCGGCCGGTACATTGCGCAAGGTGTGGGAAGCATCATGACAAGTAACTCTGACGAGAGCCGGTCCGGCATTCTGTGGGTCGTGCTATGGGTTATAGCGGCGCTCTGCTTTGTCGCCGTTGTCCTGTTCGCGGGGTTTCTGCTCGGGACCGGCGCCACCAACCGCGCCGATGCTAATGCGGCGGCGGCGAGCTTTTTCCAGACCGCCTCGCCACCCGTCTGGATCATCCTGTTCCTCAACGTGGCAAGCTTCATCGGCGCAGTCGTCGCCGCCTATGCGGCGATTAGGATCACGCCGCGCACATCGCTCAAGGTTGCCGATCTTCAGGCAACCGTCACACGCGAAGCGATTGCGGTCGCCGCCTCAAGCGCCCATGCGGCGGCGCAATCGGCGCAGGCCGCCAACCGTAGTTCCGACAATCAAGGCATTCACGCGGTTGCGCGGCTACGCCAGGAATGGATCAACGAACTGCGTGCGCGGGTCGCGGAGGCGCTCTCCTTGCTTCCAAACTGGCGAAAAGCCGGTGCTGGCGCGACCGAAGATCAATGGCTTCGCCTCGATGATCGGGTGATCAAGGCCAATGAAGTGATGGCCAAGATCGAGTTGCTGCTCAACCCGGCGGAGGCGCCTTCACGCAAGTTGATTATGGCGCTGCGCGCGCTTGAAGCGGCCGCCGGAGACTATGACAAGCGGCAGGCACTCGTCGCGCCGGTCACAGCCGCGGCGCAGGCAGTGTTGAAGGAAGAATGGGATCGCGTGCGCGACGAACTCCACGGTAAACCGCCGCGGCAATCAGCCGATCGCGAAAGTGGCGGGGGGTAATCGAGTATTTCGGCGCCGGGCTCCAGAGCATCTCCGGAGCCGACGCCAATCGCAACCGGCAAACGCGCACTGCCGACATCGGCGATGGCCCGCAAGCGGACACCACCATATTCAACGGCTTCTCGGATGCTATCAACACGCAAGGTATCTGAATTGAACAGGACACCGTCATCGACAACTAGGGCTATGATGTCGGCAAACGTGGCCTGCATCGCGTCGGGATCCGCATAGCCAAATCCGAGCAAGGCGAGATTGCCTGTCGGACTTCGAGGATCGTCGATCCACGTGATGAGGAGGATCGCACCCATGCGGACGATCCGGTCGGCGTGCGCAGAGATGATCAGTCTAGCCTCTTTGGGCGGCTCAGCCTTTCAGGCTTCGAAGCCCTTCCACTTACGTCCAGCCTTTTCCACTAATTGAAAGCGTGTTGGCGCTACTCTCGGCGATTTCGAAGGTCTGTAATTTTACTGTAAAGTCAGTTGCTTAAGGTTGATCGAGCAAGGCTCTTCTGGCACTAAATCACGAATGGATGATCGACGTACTTGATCCCGGAAGACTCATTCATCCGGCGCGCCAATTTTGACCGTTATATATTCACGTGTGTGGGGTGCAGCCACAGCGCTTCAATTGCATCTAATCTGCATCGGAATGCACCCGACTGGGACTGCCTATCTTCGTAGCATTGGAGGAGCCTAGGGGCCGATCCCGCACGGGCTGACCTGGCGGACGGAGGCCCGCATGACTCCTACCAAGTTGCTCATTGGACAGATCCTGGTCGTGCTCGTCATCGTGTTGGCGGGGGTCTGGTTCGCGACGCAGTGGGCAGCAGCAGAACTGGCGTATCAGCCCGAGTTGGGCAGGCCCTGGTTCGTCGCCTTCGGGCGTCCTTTCTATCGACCTTGGGCATTGTTCGGCTGGTGGTTCTCGTTCGAAGCCTACGCCCCGACGATCTTCGAAGAAGCGGGCGCCATTGCAGCCACGAGCGGCCTGGTCGGATGCGGGGCAGCAATCTTCGGGTCCCTTTGGCGCGCTCGTCAGCGGCGCCATGTCACGACGTACGGCTCTGCCCGCTGGGCAAGTTTTCAGGATATTCGTGCCGCCGGGCTTCTCACTGAAGCCGGTGTGTTCCTCGGCCGGATGGGCCGGGAGTACCTGCGCCATGACGGTCCCGAGCATGTCATGGCGTTCGCGCCGACCCGGAGCGGCAAGGGCGTCGGGCTCGTCATACCTTCGCTCCTCGGATGGACCGGTTCGGCCGTCGTCCACGACATCAAGGGCGAGAACTGGCAGCTGACCGCCGGTTGGCGCCAGCGTTTCTCGCATTGCCTGCTGTTCAATCCGACAGACGTGCGATCGGCACGGTACAATCCGCTGCTCGAGGTCCGTCGCGGCAAGGACGAGGTGCGCGACGTCCAGAACATCGCCGACATCCTGGTCGATCCCGAGGGGGCGCTGGAGCGACGCAATCACTGGGAGAAGACCAGCCATTCGCTGCTCGTCGGCGCGATCCTTCATATCCTCTACGCCGAGGAGGAAAAGACGCTGGCCCGCGTCGCGTCCTTCCTGTCCGATCCGCAGCGCAAGTTTACCGGCACGTTGGACCGGATGATGACCACCAATCATCTCGGCACGCCGGAAGCGCCAGCTGTGCATCCGGTGGTCGCATCGGCGGCACGTGAAGTGTTGAACAAGTCCGAGAATGAGCGCTCCGGCGTGCTGTCGACCGCCATGTCGTTTCTCGGCCTCTACCGGGATCCGACGGTCGCGGCCGTCACCTCGCGCTGCGACTGGCGCATCGCCGACCTGGTCGAGGCCAAGGCGCCGGTATCGCTCTACCTCGTGGTGCCGCCCTCGGACATTAGCCGCACCAAGCCGCTGATCCGTCTCGTGCTCAACCAGATCGGTCGACGGCTGACGGAGCATCTGGAAGCCGATAAGGGCGCCAAGAGCGGTGGCCGCCACAAGCTGCTGATGATGCTCGACGAGTTCCCCGCGCTCGGGCGCCTCGACTTTTTCGAGACCAGCCTGGCGTTTCTCGCTGGCTATGGCGTCCGCGCCTTTCTGATCGCCCAGAGCCTCAACCAGATCGAGAAAGCCTACGGCGAGCACAACGCTATCCTCGATAACTGCCATGTTCGCATCGCCTTCGCGACCAACGACGATCGGACGGCGAAGCGCATTTCCGACGCGCTCGGCACCTCGACCGAGCAGCGCGCGATGCGCAACTATGCCGGGCATCGGCTGGCGCCCTGGCTCGCCCATGTCATGGTCAGCCGGCAGGAGACGGCGCGGGCGCTGCTGACGCCCGGCGAGGTCATGCAGCTGCCGCCGACGGAGGAGCTTGTGCTCGTGGCGGGCACGCCGCCGATCCGCGCCACCAAGCTGCGCTATTACAAGGACGCAATCTTCAAGGCCCGCATCCTGCCGCCGCCCGTGCTCGGTGATGGCGACTATGCCGATCGTCCCGCGCCGCGACCGGACGACTGGGCTGGCGTCGTGCGTGAGACGGATACGCGCCTCGCCGGAAGTGCGAAGGAGCAGCGCGAGGATGAGGACGGCGGTCTCAAGCAGGCGCGTCATCCCGGGCAGGAGCTTCCAGCAAAGCCGGCCTCCGAACCCACACCTACCGAGGTGCTCGGGCTCGGCCAGGACGAGGACGATCCGGCGGCTGACCAGCGGGCCATGGATCGGGCCGGTGCCTCCGGCATCGCGCGCACGGCGTTCGCGATGGATGCAGGCGCGGGTGGCGTTGGGGGGCATCGGGCCGGCGACATGCAGGTGGAGCTGTGACCATGGTCGAGAAGGTCCGCCATCAGCTCTTCCTGCCAAAGCCGCTCAGCGATCGACTGGAAGCGCTTGCGGCAAAGCCGGGCGCGTCGAAGTCGGCGATCCTGGCGGATGCCGTTACCGCCTGGCTCAACCGGCGCGGCGTGTCGGAGCTGGAGGAGCGCTTCGGGCTGCGGCTGGACCGGATGACGACGGCGATTGGCCGGATCGAGCGGAACGAGCATGTCCTGCTTGAGACCCTGGCACTGTTCGTCCGCTACGAACTCGCCATCCATGCGCCGCTTGCCGAGAGCGACCAGGCAGGGCGCGCCATGGGGGCGAAGCGCTTCGAGGCGTTCGTCACCCAGGTTGGCAGGCAGGTTGCGGCTGGCCGCAGGACGATCGGCGCCTCGGAGCCCGGCCAGTGACCGCCGGCATCTCCGGCGATCGGCGGCGCGCGATGCTGCGGACGGCCATGGGTCCGGCGATCGCCGCAGCGCTCGCCGATCCGCGCGTCACCGAGATCATGGTCAACCCCGACGGCGCGCTCCGGCTGGACCGGTTGGGGGAGGGGCGCTCCGACACGGGCGTTCGCATGGAAGCCGCGCAGGTCGAGCGGATCATCCGGCTTGTCGCCGCGCATGCGCGCGCCGAGGTGCACGGCGACGCGCCGATCGTCTCGGCCGAGCTTCCACCACACGAAGAAGGGCGGGCAGGGGAGCGATTCGAGGGCGTGCTACCGCCGGTGTCTGCCGCGCCGTGCTTCTCGATCCGCAAGCCGGCCGAGCGTCTCTACCGGCTCGACGACTATGTGGCCGATGGCGTCATGACCCGGCTCGCGGCCGACCGGCTGAAAGCCTGCGTCCTCCTGCGCCACAACATCCTGATCGCCGGCGGCACCAGTTCGGGCAAGACCACGCTCGCCAATGCGCTGCTGGCCGAGATGGCGTGCCTCGACGAGCGCATCCTCCTGATCGAAGACACGCGCGAACTGCAGAGCCCTGCCGCCGACACGGTTGCGCTCCGCACACGGCCCGGCGTCGTGACCATGGCGGACCTGGTCCGCTCGACCCTCCGGCTGCGCCCTGATCGCATCATCGTCGGCGAAGTCCGCGGGCCCGAGGCGCTCGACATGCTCAAGGCGTGGAACACCGGTCATCCGGGCGGCATCGCCACGGTCCACGCCAACAGCGCGCTGTCCGCGCTCACCCGGATCGAAGGCCTGGTGCAGGAGGCAGTGGTCACCGTGCCGCGCCTGCTCATCGCCGAGGCGATCGACGTCATCGTGTTCGTCTCCGGCCGCGGCCTCGACCGGCGCGTCTCGCAGGTCGCCCGCGTCGCCGGCGTCGATCCGGACACCGGCAGCTACGCGCTTGCCGACCTTCTCTTGCCCCCCAGCCCCGAAGGAGATTGATCATGCAATTCGCCAAGATCCCGGCACGCCATGCGCGCCTCGTCGAACTCGCCGCCATCGGCATCGCATTTGCCACCTCGGCCCATGCGGCGGGTTCGGGGATGCCTTGGGAGGAACCGCTCCAGCAGGTGCTCGAGTCGGTCCAGGGGCCGGTCGCCAAGATCGTTGCCGTCATCGTCATTATCACGACTGGCCTGTCGCTGGCGTTCGGCGAGAGCAGCGGCGGCTTCCGCCGGCTCATCCAGATCGTGTTCGGGCTGTCGATCGCGTTTGCCGCCTCCAGCTTCTTCCTGAGCTTCTTCAGCTTCGGCGGGGGAGCGCTCGTCGCATGAGCGACACCGGTCAGCACTTGCCGGGCTTCGAGGCACCGATCCATGCGAGCCTGGGATCGCCCATCCTGCTCGGCGGCGCCCCGCGTGGGATCGCGATCGTCAACGGGACGGTCGCCGCGGCGGTCGGGCTCGGGCTGCAGCAGTGGCTGGCCGGGCTCGTGCTCTGGGCCGTGGGGCACAGCATCGCCGTGTTCGCCGCGCGGCGGGACCCGGACTTCGCGCCCGTCCTGCTTCGCCACCTCCGGCAGAAGGGATATTTCGCGTGCTGAACCTCGCAGAATATCGTCGCCGCGCGGATCGGCTGGCCGACCATCTCCCCTGGGCGGCGCTGGTCGCCCCCGGTGTCGTCCTCAACAAGGATGGAAGCTTCCAGCGTACCCTCCGATTCCGTGGACCCGATCTCGAGTCCGCCACCGAGGCCGAGCTGATCTCTGCCTGCGCGCGGGGCAACAATGTGCTCAAGCGGTTCGGCAGCGGCTGGGCCCTGTTCTTCGATGCCGAGCGGCGCGAAGCGGCCGCCTATCCCGACAGCGATTTCCCCGACGCCGCATCGTGGCTGGTGGACCAGGAGCGCCGGGCGGCCTTCCTCGGCGAGGGCGCCCATTTCGAAAGCCGCTACCACCTGACGCTTGTGTGGCTTCCGGCGCCTGACGGCGCCGAGGCCGCCGGACGGTCGCTGGTCGAGCGGCCCGACGCCGAGAAGGGGCGGGACTGGCGCGCGGCGCTGGCGCACTTCATCGCCGAGACCGACCGCGCGCTCGACCTGTTCGCGAGCTTCATGCCCGAGGTCCATGCGCTCGACGACAGCGAGACACTGACCTTCCTGCACGGCACGATCTCGACGCGGCAGCAGGATGTCGCGGTGCCGGAGACGCCGATCTACCTGGACGCGCTGCTCGCCGATACGCCGCTGACCGGCGGACTGGAGCCGCGGCTGGGGGATCGCCATGTCCGCACCCTGACCATCCTCGGTTTCCCGAGCATGAGCCGGCCGGGCAACCTCGATGCCCTCAATCACCAGGATCTCGCCTATCGCTGGGTGACGCGCTTCCTCGCGCTCGACAAGGGCGATGCCACCAAGGCGCTGACCAAGATCCGTCGCCAGTGGTTCAACAAGCGCAAGTCGATCACCGCGCTGCTCCGCGAGGTGATGTACAACCAGTCTTCGCAGCTGCTCGACAGCGATGCCGACAACAAGGTGGTGGATGCCGATCTGGCGCTCCAGGTGCTGGGCGGCGACCATGTCGCCTTCGGCTACCTGACCACCACCATCACGGTCATGGACACCGATCGCGCGCGCGTCGAGGACAAGGTCCGGCAGGTCGAGCGGATCGTGGGCGGGCTCGGCTTCACCTGCATCCGCGAGGGCGTCAACGCGGTCGAGGCCTGGCTCTCGTCGCTGCCGGGGCAGGTCTATGCCAATGTCCGCCAGCCGCTCGTCCATACGCTGAACCTTGCCCATCTCATGCCGCTGTCGTCGGTCTGGGCGGGACCGAGTGGCAATGCGCATCTGGATGGGCCGCCGCTGCTCCACGCCAGCACGGCGGGATCGACGCCGTTCCGGCTGTCGACCCATGTCGGCGATGTCGGGCACATGCTGGTGGTCGGGCCTACGGGTGCCGGCAAGTCGGTGCTGCTGGCGCTGATCGCCCTGCAGTTTCGCCGCTACGCCGACGCGCAGGTCTATATCTTCGACAAGGGCTTCTCGGCCCGCGCTGCAGTGCTGGCGATGGGCGGCGCGCACCATGCGCTGGGGATGGGCACCGATGTAGGCGATACGCTGGCATTCCAGCCGCTCCGCGGGATCGACGATGCCGCCGAGCGGAGCTGGGCCGCCGAATGGATCGCGGCGCTGCTCGCGCACGAGAAGGTGCTGGTCACGCCCGAGGTCAAGGACGCGGTCTGGTCCGCGCTCGGCAGCCTCGCTTCGGCGCCGGTGGAAGAACGCACCCTGACCGGGCTGGTGCTGCTGCTCCAGTCGAACGCGCTGCGCACCGCGCTCGGCGCCTATACGCTCGACGGTCCCTATGGCCGGTTGCTCGATGCGGCCGAGCAGCAGTTCGCTTTCGCCGATGTCCAGTGTTTCGAGACCGAGGCGCTGATGGGCCAGGCCGGCGTGGTCGCCCCCGTTCTGACCTATCTCTTCCACCGCCTGGAGGAGCGCTTCGACGGCCGGCCAACGCTCTTGATCCTCGACGAGGCCTGGATCTTCCTCGACCATCCCCTGTTCGCCGCGCGCATCCGCGAATGGCTGAAGGTGCTGCGCAAGAAGAATGTCGCGGTGCTGTTCGCGACGCAGAGCCTTGCCGACATCGCATCGAGCAGCATCGCCCCCGCCATCCTGGAAAGCTGCCCGCAGCGCATCCTGCTGCCGAACGACCGGGCGATCGAACCGCAGAGCCGCGAGGCTTACGTACGGTTCGGGCTCAACGAGCGGCAGATCGAGCTGGTCAGCCGCGCGACGCCGAAGCGGCACTATTATCTGCAGTCCGCGCGCGGCAATCGGCTGTTCGAGCTGGGGCTGGGTCCTATCGCCTTGGCCCTGTGCGGCGCCTCCGATCCCGCGACGCAGGCCCGCATCGACGCGATGCTCGCCGAGGGCGGGCACGCGGACTTTGCCGCGCGCTTCCTCGCTGATCTGGGCCTCGACTGGGCCGCCGAACTGCTCGCCGCTTTCCCCGCAAACCAAAGAGAGGAGTGATGTGATGCGTATCCGCACCCGCAAATATCTGGTCGCAAGCGCCCTTGGCGCAGGCGCGGCAGGGGCGCTCGCCATGGGCCTTATCATGACCGGCACGCCTGCCCGCGCGCAGCTGACCGTGTTCGACCCCGGCAACTACAGCCAGAACCTGCTGACCGCCGCGCGCACGCTCCAGCAGATCAACAACCAGATTCAGTCGCTCCAGAACGAAGCGACGATGCTGATCAACCAGGCGAAGAACCTCACGAGGATCGACTTCCCCGAGCTACAGGCGCTGACCCAGACGCTCCAGCAGGTCAACCGGCTGATGGGGCAGGCGCAGGGCATCCAGTTCCGCGTGTCCGGGCTCGACCAGCAGTTCCGCCAGCTCTTCCCGCAGAGCTTCTCGGCGGCGCTCCGGACCAACGAGCAGGTCGTCGCTGCGCGCGCCCGGCTTGATACCGCGATGTCCGCCTATCAGCAGACCATGACGGTGCAGGCGCAGGTGACCGAGAATGTCACGGCCGATGCCCAGGCGCTGAGCGGGATCGTCGCCAAGAGCCAGGGCGCCGAGGGAGCGCTCCAGGCCCAGCAGGCGACCAACCAGCTGCTCGCGCTGGCCGCTAAGCAGCAGTTCCAGATCCAGAACATGATGGCCGCGCAGTACCGCGCCGAGGCGATCGAGCAGGCGCGCCGCGCCCAGGCCGAGATCGACGCGCGCGCGGCAACACGCAGGTTCCTCGGTTCCGGCTCGGCCTACATCCCCAGGTAGCGCCGCCGGCCAGGGCGGCGGCGGTCTTGCCTCCCGCCGTCGTCCGCCGCGGGGCGGGGCTCTCACCCCCGGTCCCGCCTCGCGGCACCCCTCCAGCGCAGGACATCGCCACCGTGAACGACCTCAACGTCATCGATCGCTTCCTGACCGCGTTCACCCGCTACATCGATAGCGGGTTCGGTCTGCTGGGCGGGGATGTCCGCTTCCTCACCGCGACCCTGATCGGCATCGACATCACGCTTGCCGGGCTGTTCTGGGCGATGGGAGGCGAAGACAATGTCATCGGCCGCTTCCTGCGCAAGATCCTCTACATTGGCGCCTTCGCGTTCATCCTGAACAGCTTCTCGACCCTCGCCGACATCATCTTCCGTTCGTTTGCGCAGGCCGGGCTGACTGCCGGCGGGGGCACGCTGTCGGCCGAGGATCTGCTGAAGCCCGGTCGTCTCGCCGGCACGGGCTTTGCCGCCGCGTGGCCGCTGCTCGACCAGGTGTCGCAGCTGATGGGCTTCACGACCTTCTTCGACAATTTCCTGACGATCGCGGTGCTGCTGTTCGCCTGGGCGGTCGTGATCCTGACCTTCTTCCTGCTCGCGGTGCAGATGTTCGTCACGATCGTCGAGTTCAAGCTGACCTCGCTCGCCGGCTTCCTCCTCGTGCCTTTTGCGCTGTGGAACCGCACCAGCTTCCTCGCCGAGCGGGTGCTCGGCAATGTCGTCTCGTCGGGCATCAAGGTGATGGTGCTCGCCGTCATCGTCGGCATCGGCGCCAATTTTTTCAGCGAGTTCACCAGCGCGCTGCAGGGGCAGGAGCCCGATATCGGCCAGGCGATGAGCCTGATGCTCGCCAGCCTGACGATCTTCGGGCTGGGCATCTTCGGACCCGGCATCGCTTCGGGCCTCGTGTCCGGTGCACCGCAGCTCGGCGCTGGCGCAGCGCTGGGCACCACGGTCGGCGCTGCCGGCATGGCGATGCTTGCCGGCGGTGCCGCTGTGGGCGGTGCCCGCATGCTGGGCGGTGCCGCGCTGGGGGCCGTTCGCGCAGGCACCGCGATGGGATCGGCTGCATCCACGGCCTACACGCTCGGCAAGGAGACGGCCGCGGCGCCGACCATGTCGGCGGGGCTGGGCGGCGTGGCCCGTGCCGCCAGCAATGCCGCACGCGCGCGCGCCTCCAGCGCGCTGGGCCTTGGCGAAGCGGCGTCGCGCGGCCGGGCGGCCGCCTGGAATGCGCTGAATCGCACCGGCGGCGATACCGCGTCGCAGGCCGCCGCCGAAGAAGCCGTTCCCGCATGGGCCCGCGCCATGCAGCGCCAGCAGACTAGCCGCCATCACCGCCAGGTCGCCTTGCATGCCCTCCAGCAGGGCGATCGCGGCGGCGCTTCCGCAACCCCAGACATTAAGGAAAGGGACTAGCCGATGGTCTTCAGACGCGCCGTCCAGCGCTATGGACGAACCCCCGAACCGGAGACGCCGTACCAGCGGGCCGGGCAGCTCTGGGACGAGCGGATCGGCTCGGCCCGTGTGCAGGCGCGGAACTGGCGGCTTATGGCGTTCGGGTGCCTTGCGCTCGCAACCGGCCTGTCGGGTGCTCTCGCCTGGCAGTCGGCGCAGAGCCGAGTGACGCCCTATGTTGTCGAAGTCGACCGGCTGGGAGAGGCGCGTGCCGCCACCGAGGCCGAGGCCGGCTATCACCCGACTGATCCGCAGATCGCCTGGCACCTGTCGCGCTTCATCGCCAATGTGCGCGGCCGGTCGCTCGATCCGGTGCTGGTGCGCAGGAACTGGCTCGATGCCTACGACTTCGCCACCAAGCGCGGCGCCCAGTTTCTGGGCGAGTATGCGCGCGCGGCCGACCCTTTCGGGGCCATCGGCGAGAAGACGGTAACGGTGCAGGTCACCAGCGTGGTGCGGGCATCCGATCGCTCGTTCCAGGTCAAATGGACCGAGACCGCGTTCGAGCGGGGCGCCGAGACCGGCACGTCGCGCTGGACGGCTATCCTGACCGTCGCGATCACCCCGCCCAAGGACGCCGACACGCTCCGCCGCAATCCGCTCGGTGTCTATGTCGATGCGATCGACTGGAGCCGGGAGCTGGATGCCTCGGCCGCGCCGAAGCCGGCTGCCGCGCCGATGCTCCCGCCGTCCGCTCCCGTCTCGGCGCCGACCAACTCCCCAGTCGATCCCGCTGCCCCGGCGGAGCCCAGCACGGAGGACCAGTCATGAAGCTTTTGCTCGCCCTATCGGCGGCGTCCCTCGCCATGGTATCGGCATGGGGCCAACACGCACCGTCGCCTCCGGCTAGACCGACCCCTGCGCCGACCGCCACCGCGTCCCCACCTGCCAAGCCGCCAGTCCGCAAGCACGTGCGGAAGTCCGTGAGCCTAGGCGCCGCGCGCGTCGCTGCTGCCAATCGCGCAGCTACCCAGCAGCCGCAGGCCCAGGGCTTCGTCAACGCGGTCCAGATCTATCCCTTCAGCGAGGGCATGATCTATCAGGTTTATACGGCCCCGGGTGCCGTGACCGACCTTGCCTTGCAGTCGGGAGAGAATCTCGTCGCTGTCGCGGCAGGCGATACGGTACGCTGGGTGATCGGCGACACCACCAGCGGGACGGGCGCCGACAAGCGCACCCATGTCCTCGTGAAGCCCTTTGCGAGTGGCCTCGCGACCAACCTCGTCATCACCACCGATCGCCGCAGCTACCATCTCCAGCTTACGGCCACCACGCGGACCGCCATGGCCGCCCTGTCTTGGACCTATCCTGCCGACCAGCTGATCGCGCTCCGGCAGAAGGAGGCTCAGGCGGGAGCGGTAGCCCCGATCGCTGCGAGCCTGTCGGTGGACAGCCTGCACTTCAACTACAGGGTGAACGGCGACAGTCCGGCCTGGCGGCCGCTCCGCGCATTCGACGACGGGCGGCAGACCTTTGTCGAGTTCCCGGCGAGCATCGCGGTCGGCGAGGCACCGCCGCTGTTCGTGATCGGCGCGGCGGGCGAGGCCGAGCTGGTCAACTACCGGATGCGCGGGCGCTTCTATGTCGTCGACCGGATTTTCGATCGTGCCGAGTTGCGGCTAGGCACCGGCAAGCAGCAGGTGGTCCGCATCGATCGGGTGACCGAGGTTCCTGCGCCTAAAGGCAAGCGGTCATGAGCGAGGATGCTGTCCTGCCAACCTCGAAGCTCGACCCCGAAGCGCTGGCGATCCGGGTCAAGCCTCCGCGCGCCATCCGGTTCCGTCGCGGCGTGATCATCGCGCTCGCAGCCCTGGGTTCGGTCGGCCTGGTCGCCGTGGCATGGAGTGCTTTGGGATCGCGCCTGATGCCGGCAGCAGTCGAGCGGAAAGAGCTATCGGAGCCGAACAAACAGCCGCCGCCCGATACCCTGAACCGCCTGCCCGCAAGCTATGGTGATGTTCCAAAGCTCGGGCCGCCGCTACCGGGTGACCCGGGGCGCCCAATCCTCGAGCGCCAGCGCCGCATGGCGGCCGAGGTGGAGGTAGATAGCGGTAGTGGGGCAGGGCGGGCGGAGGCGCAGGCCGCAACGCAGGAACGCGATCGGCAGCTTGCCGAGTTGAAGGCAGCACGCGCATCGGGACTGCTTGTGCAGAACCAGAGCAGGCCATCGGCGCCGGTGTCAGTGGAGGTCGCTTCTCCGCCGACGCCCATCCCCCCGGAAGCGCCAACACCGGCAGTCGATCCGGAGCGCGATCCCAACGCCCAGAGCCGCAAGGCCCAGTTCGTCGTCACGCGCGACACATCGGCGGACACCAATCCGCATACGCTGCAAGCCGCGCCGTCGCCATATCTCCTGTCGGCCGGCAGTGTGATCCCGGCGAGTCTGATGTCCGGTCTCCGGTCCGATCTGCCCGGCCTGGTCACGGCGCAGGTGACAGCGAACGTGTTCGACAGTCCCACCGGGCGCATCCTGCTCATCCCACAAGGCGCGCGGCTCGTCGGAAGCTACGACTCCGTGGTCGCGTACGGGCAAAAGCGTGCGTTGGTCATTTGGCAGCGCATCCTGCTGCCGGACGGCAGCTCGCTCAGGATCGACAACGTGCCGGCGACCGATGCCTCGGGCTATGCCGGCCTGCAGGACAAGGTAGACTTCCACACCTGGACGCTGCTCAAGGGGGTCGCGATGTCGACTCTGCTCGGCGTGGGCTCGGAGCTGACGATTTCGGGCGACAGCGATCTGGTCCGCGCGATCCGGCAGTCGACGCAGCAGAATGTCGCGCGGGCGGGCGACCAGATCACCTCACGCAATCTCAACGTCCAGCCGACGCTGACAGTTCGCCCCGGCACGAATGTGCTGCTCGTGGTCCACAAGGACCTGATCCTCGCGCCTTGGCGCGAATAGGAGGCCGACATGCCTGATTTGAAACTGGCAAAGCTGCCGGATCGAAAGCCCGTCAAGCTCGCGATCCTCATCACGCCCGACCTGCACCAGCGGCTGCAGGACTATGCTGCACTATATGCCGACACTTATGGGCAGAAGGAGGCGGTGACGGATCTGATCCCGGCGATGCTGACATCCTTCCTCGAGAGCGATCGCGGGTTCGTGCGGGGGCGGGGAGCCAGCCGGTGACATCCGGGCCGGTGTCCATTCATTTTCCGATTATGACGCACTTGGCTTGTACTGGTCACAAGAGCTGATCGATCTTGCCAAGGCTTCGAACATCAAGGGCCTAGTGGCTACCTCCGCGCGGGCAAAGGGGCCAACCGTGGCCCGGCTATAGCGCATTACAGTGCCACGCGTCTTGACTTTCGCCGGCCCGCTGACAATGTAGCAACATATCGTCAAGCGCCAGGAGGGCGTCATGGGTATCACCAGCCTTACCAGCCGAGAGTTCAATCAGGACGCCGCGCGCGCCAAGAAGGCGGCGCTGCATGGCCCCGTCTTCATCACCGATCGCGGGCGCCCAGCGCATGTCCTGCTCTCAATCGAAGAATATCAACGGCTAATCGGCAAGGGCCAGACCTTGTGGGATATCTTCGCAGACAAGGATGACGGGGGCGATTTCGATTTCGAGCCGCCCAAGCTGAACATCGGCTTCCGTCCGGCCGAGTTTGGCGAGGATTGATGTTCCTGTTCGATACCAACGTCGTATCGGCACTCCGAAAGCCGGAACGGGCAGGCCCTGCGTTCGAGGCTTGGACAAAGATAGCCTTCGGTGCTCGCCCGTTCTTGTCAGCCGTGACGATCATGGAAATCGAGATCGGCATTCTTCGGCTTCAACGCCGGGATGAAGCACAGGCAGAGTCGCTACGGCGCTGGATGGACAAGATCGTGATGCCCGGATTTGCGGATCACATTCTCGACTTCGATTCTGCGGTGGCCCGTCGCTGCGCAGCCCTCCACGTTCCCGATCCTCGCGCCGAACGCGATGCAATGATCGCCGCCACCGCCCTTGTCCACGGCCTCACCGTCGTCACCCGCAACACCGCCGACTTCATTGCAACCGGGGTGCCGCTGCTCAATCCCTGGGAAGACCCTGCCCAATAAGCGTGCGGTGTCGCGTACCGACACCTAAACCGGCGCGCGATCGGGCGGCGTGACCGGAGGCGTTCAGCCGACCCGCACTCCCGGGAAGGGCAAGATCGTTGCGCCGCTGCGCAGGCTGTCCAGCAGGTTCGACCACCACTGCGCCATCGCTACCCGCTCCTTCCAGTGGGTACCGCGATGATAGGCCGCACGCACCTTGTCGGTATCGCCATGCGCCAAAGCCCGTTCAATCGCGTCGTAGGACCACTTGCCGGACTCGTTCAGCAGGGTGCTGGCCATCGCCCTGAAGCCGTGTGCCGTCATTTCGCTGCTTGCGTAGCCGAGGCGGCGGAGCGCCGCGTTGAGGGTGTTGTCCGACATTGGCCGCGTGCGCGACCGCATTGACGGGAATACATAGCCGTTTGACCCGGTGATCGACCGGATTTCCAGCAGGATCGCGATCGATTGAGTCGAGAGCGGGACGTGATGCGGCTTGCGCATCTTCATCTTCTCGGCCGGGATGGTCCACACTGCGGCGTCGAAGTCGATCTCGTCCCATCGTGCGTGACGTAGTTCGCCGGGGCGCACGAACACATGCGGCGCCAGTTGCAGCGCCCATTTGGTCATGCCCTGGCCCTCATATGCATCGATTGCACGCAGCAGCTTGCCAACGTCCTTCGCCTCGGTGACCGCGCCGTAGTGCTTGACGGTTGGTGTCAGCAGCGCGCCGCGCAGGTCCCTCGTCGGGTCCGACTTCAATCGGGCGGTGGCGACAGCATAGCGAAATACGGCGCCGGCTAGCTGCAGGGTACGCCGCGCGCTTTCCAGCTTGCCACGCTTCTCGATCTTTCGAATCGCGGTTAGCGCGTCGATGGGCTCGATCTCATGGATCGGCATTGTGCCGATCGAGGTGTCGAGCAGGCTGAGGAGATACTCGCAGCGTGCAGCGGTGGAGGGCGCCCACGCCCGGTCGCCGTCGCGCCGCCGCTTCGAGCAATATTCGTTGGCGATGCGAGTGAAGGTGTTTTCCGCCAGTGCTTCGGCCCGAATTCTCTCGCGCTGCTTCTCCAGAACAGGGTTCTTCCCCTCGGCAAGGACCTCGCGCGCGTCATCGCGCAGTTTACGCGCGTCGCGCAGGCTGACCTCCGGGTAGGAGCCGAAGCTGAGCTTCTTCTCGACGCCACGGTGTTTGAACTTCATCCGCCACAGGCGGGAGCCAGACGGCGACACGATGACGTAGAGGCCCAACTCGTCATAAAGCTTGTAGGCCTTTTCGCGGGTCTTGGCCTTGCGGATCGCCATATCACTCAACGGCATGGTGCGGACCTCTCATCCCGAGGCCCCACCACATTGGGGCCTCGTGCAAAAAAGTGGGGCCCGCGATTTTTGAGAAGGCCCCATCTGCAGTTGCGATTTGATGAGATGAGACGAGCGATCACGAACCGGACAGTCCGAAAAATACCGCAGATTTCCGTGGTTTACAAAGCCGTATGGGATCTAGTGAGATCGAAAAATGGAGCGGGTGAAGGGAATCGAACCCTCGTCGTAAGCTTGGGAAGCTTCTGCTCTACCATTGAGCTACACCCGCAAAACAACGGCTTATCGTTGTTCCAACCGCTTGCGGAGCGCCGGTTTACAATCCCGGTTTGCAGACCCGCGTGCGATCCGACGGCCGAGTGCCACATTCCTGGCGTGGTCGTCAACGTAGATCGTCCGGATCCGGCGGACCTCGTCGGGCGGGCATCCGCCGCGGGGCGAAGGTTCTGCGGATGTCGTGGAGGTGCTTGCTGCGAATGCGATCAGCGCTTCGCGCTTTCCATCGCCGCCGCTCCGAAGGTGTCGCCGGCAGCAATCAGGCCGCGGCAGCCCATGCTGGTCTCGGACAGGCTGGGTCCCTCTGCGATTATTGGATGACGCCAGTGACATAGAGGAGGATGCCCGCAGCAGAGGTCGCCGCGAGCGTGGGCAGCGTGCCGGTCTTGAACCGCAGGACCGCCACGATGGCAGCCGCCGAGAGCAGCAACGCCCAGAGATCCACGCTGGACAGGACCGGCACGTCGAACCGCAGCGGTCCGCCACGGAACGCCACGACCTGGCGGAAGATCGTATGGATCGCGAGCCAGATCGCGAGATTCAGGATCACCCCGACGACCGCGGCGGTGATCGCCGACAGCGCACCGGCCACCGCCGCGTTGCCGCGCAGCCGCTCGATGAACGGCGCGCCGAGGAAGATCCACAGGAAGCAGGGCATGAAGGTGACCCAGGTCGCGAGCAGCCCGCCCAGCGTGCCGGCGAGCAGCGGGTGCAGCATCCCCGGCGCGCGATACGCGCCCATGAAGCCGACGAATTGCAGCACCATGATCAACGGTCCCGGCGTCGTCTCGGCCATGCCGAGCCCGTCGAGCATCTCGCCCGGCTGCAGCCAGCGATAGGATTGCACCGCCTCCTGCGCGACATAGGCGAGCACCGCATAGGCGCCGCCGAACGTCACCACCGCCAGCGTGGAGAAAAAGGTTGCGATCTGGCTGAACACATTGGCCGGGCCCAGCCACGCAACCAGCACCGCGACCGGGGCCAGCCATAGCGCCAGCCAAACCCCGGCCGTCCGGATCGCCGCGCGCGGCGCGACCCGGGCATGGGCGGGAAGCGCCTCGCCGAGCAGCGTCTCCGCATCCTCGACGATGGTCCCCTTGCTCGCGCCGTGACCGCCGCCGACCTTGAACACCGCCAGGCCCGCGCGCCCGCCGAAATAGCCGATCACGCCCGCCGCCAGGACGATGAGCGGAAACGGCACCCCGGCAAAGAAGATCAGCACGAAGGCGATGGCGGCCATGGTGCGCATGACATTGTTCTTCAGCGCGCGGCTGCTGATCCGCACCACTGCCTGGAGCACGATCGCCAGCACCGCCGCCTTCAGCCCGAAGAACAACGCCGACACGATGCCGAGCTTGCCGTAGAGCGCGTAGACCCAGCTCAGCGCCATGATCGCAATGACACCTGGCACGATGAACAGCCCGCCCGCGACGATGCCGCCCCGGGTGCGGTGCATCAGCCAGCCGATATACGTCGCGAGCTGCTGCGCCTCCGGCCCCGGCAGCACCATGCAATAGTTGAGTGCGTGCAGGAACCGATGCTCGCCGATCCAGCGCTTCTCCTCGACCAGCACGCGGTGCATCATCGCGATCTGGCCGGCGGGGCCGCCGAACGAGAGCGCCGCGATCCGAAGCCACACCCAGAAGGCCTGCCCAAGCGTCACGTCGGCCGGCCGTGGGCGCGTGGCAACCGCGCCCGCCGCCACCGCGTCCGTGCTCATGCCGTCACCCGCGACTTCGCAGGCTGGTGCGAGGTCCAGTCATGGGTTTCGTCGGTGGCGTCGCGGCACCAGCGGTAGAGCGCGTCGTAGATCCCGATGCCTGCCTCGAGCTGTTCGAGATCGTTGCTGTACAGGCGCGACAGCCCCAGCGAGATCGCCAGCAGACCCGCCGCCTCGGGTGCGATATCCGGCCGGGCTGTGTCCGCACCGCGGACGACCCGCGCAAGCCGGTCCAGCCCATCGACCCCGCCAAGGCCGAATCCTTCGAGCATCACGTCGAAGGTGCAATGCGCGCCGTCATGCGTCCAGCGCACGCCTTCGGCCTCGATGTCGAACGGTGCAGCACCCATCTGCTGGGCGACACCGACGACATGGGCCGCGGGGACGAACAGAAATTGCGCCTGCGGATCGACGAACCGCCGGATCAGCCATGGGCAGGCAATGCGATCGACCTTGGGGCGGGCGCGGGTAACCCAGAGGGTGCGCCCCGCAGCATCGCCCGCCGGCAGCGCCGAGCAATCGAGCATCGGCAGGCCGGCGCCAGCCCAGCGGCGGATCCCGCCGTCGAGCACATCGGCATCTGCGCCGGCATCCCGCAGCCAGGCGGCGGCACCATGGCCGATCGCGCCGCCGTCCTCGCAGACGATGACGACCGCAGCATGCGCGAAGCGGGGTGCCCAGTCCGCCAGTCCGGCGAACGGTCGGCGGATCGCTCCCGGGATCAGGCGCGGCTCGGCGGCGAACGCCGCATCGCTGCGAACATCCAGGATAGACGGGGCACGCGGTGTGCCGAGGAGACGGACGAGCTTGTCGGGAGCCACGGCATTGATCGAAGGCATGATGCGTCCTCAAGGGGATTGGGACGCGATACTTCAGCCTGTCGCCTCATGGGGAGATCGCGAACCCCATATAGCAGAGAGTGCCGACCGCGATGGGCTCGGTCAAGCGGGAACGCGACAAGGCACGAGGGAGCGAGCACGCCGCGCCCTCGCTTTGCCGTCAATCCGCCGTGGCGGCATGCTCGCCGGATCGCGCGTCGTTACGCCGCCGCGTCGCCCGCGACAGGAACGCCGTTATTGCCGGCAACACCAGCAGGGTCAGCGCGGTCGAGGTGATCAGCCCCCCAATCACCACCGTCGCCAGCGGCCGCTGCACTTCGGCACCGGTCCCGGTCGCCAGCGCCATCGGCACGAAGCCCAAGCTGGCGACCAATGCGGTCATCAGCACCGGCCGGACGCGCTCCATCGCGCCGCCGATGATCGCGGCATCCTCCTCGGCACCGTCCTCGCGGTGTTTGCGGATCGCGCTCATCATGACGAGGCCGTTGAGTACCGCCACGCCGGACAGCGCGATGAACCCGACAGCGGCGGTGATCGAGAACGGGATGCCGCGCAGCAGCAGCGCGAACACGCCGCCTGCCAGCGCCATCGGCACGGCGCTGAACACGATCGCGGCGGGCACGAAGCTGCCCAGCGCCAGATAGAGCAGCGCATAGATCGCGACGAAGCAGATCGGCACCACGATCAGCAGCCGCAGCCGGGCCGACTGCAGGCTCTGGAACGTACCGCCCCACGCCGTGTACATGCCCGGCGGCAGATCGAGCTGGCGGATCCTGGCCTGGGCCTCCTGGACGAACCCGCCAAGGTCGCGCCCGCGCACATTGACCTGCACGACCACCATGCGCTTGCCGTTCTCGCGGCTGATCTGGTTCAGCCCCTGCGTGTAGCTGAACCGGGCCACTTCGCGCAGCGGGATCGCGCGGGCGGCCTGCCCCTCAGCCGCGGGCAGCATCACCGGAATCGCGCCCAGCGTCTCCAGGTCGTCGCGCTGCGCATCCGGCAGGCGGACGACCACGGCAAAGCGCCGGTCGCCTTCGAACAGCAGCCCGGCCTCGCGTCCGCCCAGCGCGGCAGAGACGGTGTTCGCGATCGCCTCGACCGACAGGCCGTAGCGCGCCGCCGCCTGGCGATCGATCTTCACGTCGAAGGTCGGCGCGCCCGAGGTCTGCTCGGCACTGACATCGCCCGCGCCGGGAATGGCGCGCAGCACGCCGGCAATCCGCTTCGCCTGCGCAGTCATCGCGTCGATATCGTCGCCATAGAGCTTCACCGCGACATCCGATCGCACGCCGGCGATCAGCTCGTTGAAACGCATCTGGATCGGCTGCTGAATCTCCGTCCGATTGCCGATCAGCGGCTTCATGCGCGCCTCGATGCGGCGCAGAATGTCCGCCTTGCTCTTCACCTCCGCCGGCCATTCGCGCTCCGGCTTCGGGATGACATAGGTGTCGGAGGCGTTGGGCGGCATGGGATCGGTGCCGAGATCCGCGTTGCCGTTCTTCGAAAAGACCAGGGCAACCTCCGGCAGCGTCTTCAGCGCATTCTCGATCTGAAGCTGCATCTGGGTCGATTGATCGATCGATGCCGAGGGCACGCGAAAGTTGGTGACGGTGATGTCCTTCTCGTCGAGCTGCGGCATGAACTCCTCGCCGAGCAGGCCGAACGACAGCACGGCGGCCGCAAAGATGCCGACGCCGCCCAGGATGAACGGCACCGGCCGCGCGACCGCCCTGGCCAGCATGGGCGCGTATTTCCGCTTGAACCAGCGGATCGGCCTGACCTCGGTCTCGCTGACCTTGCCGGTGATCAGCAGGGCGATCATCGCGGGCACGAAGGTGATCGAGAGGAGGAATGCCGACGCCAGCGCGACCATCAACGTGATCGCCATCGGCGCGAAGGTCTTGCCCTCGACGCCCTGGAAAGTGAGCAGCGGAACGAAGACGAGAAAGATGATCAGCTGGCCGTAGACGGTCGGTCGGACCATCTCCTGCGCGGCGAGCGTCGTCTCCTCCATCCGTTCCGAACGGGTCAGCAGGCGCCCCACATGCTCCTGCCGCTCGGCGAGGCGCCGGAGCGCGTTTTCAACGATGATGACGGCGCCGTCGACGATCAGCCCGAAGTCGAGCGCGCCGAGGCTCATCAAATTGCCCGACACGCCCAGGCCGTTCATGCCGGCGGCGGTCATCAGCATGGTGATCGGGATCACCGCCGCCGTCACGAGCGCCGCCCGGATATTGCCCAGCAGCAGGAACAGCACGACGATGACGAGCAGGGCACCTTCGACCAGGTTCTTCTCGACTGTGGCGATCGTCGCATTGACCAGCTTGGAGCGGTTATAGATCGGCTCCGCAAATATATCGGGCGGCAGCGCACGGTTGACCTCGACCAGCTTTTCCGCGGCGCTGTTCGCCACGATCCGGCTGTTCTCGCCGACCAGCATCAGCACGGTGGAGATCACCGCCTCCGATCCCATGCGGCTGCCCGATCCGGTGCGCACCGCGCCGCCGATCACGACCTGGCCGACATCCTTCACGCGCACCGGCGCGCCGCCCCGGGTGGCGACGACGGCGTCCTGGATGTCCTCGATCGACTTCAGGCGCGCATCGGCACGCACCAGAAAGCTCTCGCCGGCGCGGCGGACATAGCTCGAGCCGGCGGACAGGTTCGCCCGCTCCAGCGCATCGGCGAGTTCGGTGATCGACAGGCCATAGGTGGCCAGTGCGGTGAGGTTCGGCTCGACCAGATACTGCTTCACATAGCCGCCGTTCGAATCGACGCCGGCGACGCCCTTCACGTTGCGCATCTGCGGCCGGATGATCCAGTCCTGCACCGTGCGCAGATAGGCCGCCTTGGCCAGTTCGGTGGTCAGCCGCTCGCCCTCGGGCGTGAGATAGCTGCCGTCGGACTGCCAGCCGGGTTTGCCGTCGGCGGCCTTCAGGCCCTTGCCGTCGGGATGCCGGAAGGCGACCGAATAGAAGAAGATCTCGCCGAGCCCGGTGCTGAGCGGGGCGAGATTGGGCTGTACGCCGGGCGGCAGGCTGTCCTTCGCCTGTCCCAGCCGCTCGGAGACCTGCGCCCGCGCGAAATAGATGTTGGTCGCGTCGGTGAACACCGCGGTCACCTGGCTGAAGCCGTTGCGCGAAATCGAGCGCGTCATTTCGAGGCCCGGGATGCCGGCCAGCGCCGTCTCGACCGGAAAGGTGACCTGCTTCTCGATGTCGACCGGCCCCAGCGTCGGTGCAAAGGTGCTGATCTGCACCTGCCGATTGGTGACGTCGGGCACGGCGTCGATCGGCAGCCTGGTGATCTGCCAGGCACCGAAACCGATGACCAGCAGCGTCAGAAAGGCGACGAGCCATCGCATCCGGACCGAAAGCGAGAGGATGCGCGCGATCATTCCGCCGACTCCTTCTCGATCTCGGCCTTGAGCAGGAAGGCGTTGGTCGTCGCGATCGGCGTGCCCGCGGCCAAGCCGCCCGTGATCGCCACCAGCCCGCCGGAGCGGCCGCCGACCTGGACGGTGCGCGCCTTGAACCCGGCGCGCGTGCGGACGAACACGACCGTGCGGTCGCCGATCGTCTGCACCGCTTCCTGCGGCACCATCACGCCGCTCTTGGTCGCGCCGCCGCTCGCGAAGATGCGGGCCTGGACGAGCAGGCCGGGGACGAGCAGGCTGCTGCCCGCGCTCGGCTCGATGACGATGGTCGCCGCCCGCGTGTCGGGATCGACGACGCCGGTTGCCGACCGCACCCGTCCCGCGATCACGCGCCCATCGCGGGCGGTGAGTTCCACCCGATCCCCGGCGCGCACGCGGGGGGCGTCTGCCGGCGGCAGGCTGGCGGTGATCTGGAGCCGCGCCGGATCGGCGACCCGGAACAGTTCGGTTTCGGCGGCGACGAACTGGCCCAGGCTCGCCGGGGCCGCCGTGACGCGACCGCTTACCGGGCTGACCACCGCGATGGAGCGGCCATCGGGCGAGAGCCGCACCGCGCCCGCAGCGGCGCTGGCGCGTCCGGCATCGGCCTGCGCCACGGCAAGGTTCGCCTGCGCCGTCTCATAGTCTGCCCGGGGAGACACGCCTTGCGCGAGCAATGTGCGTTCGCGGGCGAGCTGCTTCGCGGCAAGCGCGACCCGCGCCGCAGCGGCGGTGCGATCGGCGGCGATGGCGGAGGCATCGCGGCTTTCGACCAGCGCCAGCGTTTCGCCGGCACGGACCGGATCGCCGATGCGCTTGAAGATGCGCAACACGGTGCCGGGTGCCCGCGCGGTCAGCACCGCTTCCGCATCGGGGGTCGCCTCGACCGTGGCGGACGCCGGGATCGCCGCGTCCAGTTCTCCGGCCGCAGCGGGCGCGATGGCGATCGCGGAGGCACGGATGCCGTCGGCTGTGATCTCGACACTATCGGCGGGCGCCGGCTCTGCCGTAGCGGGGGCTTGCGGCGCCGGCGGCGTCGGCTGGGTCCAGCGAGCGGCACCGAAGCCGAGCGCAGCTGCGGCGGCGAGGCCCAGCGCGGCACCGGTGTACAGGCGGTTCTTGTCGTTCATTGGACCGGGTCTCCGGTGATGGCCAGTCCTTGCAGGCTGGCGAGTTGGGCGCGGGCATCGATGCGGGCAGCGGCGGCGTCGACAACGACTCCGCGGGCGACACCCAGCCCGTGGCGCGCCGTGAGCAGTTCGCTGAGCGGCGACTTGCCGGCTTCATAGGCGATGCGCGCCAGGCGATAGGTTTCCTGGGCGGTGCGCAGGGTACGGTCGGCTGCGGCGATCCGCGCCTCGGCCGCCGCGATCAGCGCAAGCGCCGCACGGGCATTGGCTTCGGCTTCGAACCGCGCATTCGCCGCCCTTGCTTCGGCACCCCGCAGATCGGCTTCGGCCGCGGCGATATTGCCCCTGTTGCGATCGAACAGGGTAAGGGGCAGCGAGATGCCGGCGACGATGGCGGTGGCCCGGTCGCCCTCAAGCCGCCGCACGCCGATCTGCCCGGTAACATCCGGGATGGCGCGCTTGCGCTCCGCGACGGCGTGCCGCGCCGCCGCTTCGCGGTCCGCCAGCGCGGCGGCATAGCCCGCGTTCCGCTTGGGATCGACGGGGCCATAGGGCGGCGGGGCGGCGAGCCGGTCCAGCAGCGACTCCGATATGCCGGTGAATGGTGCCTCGACGCCGGCGAGCGCAGACAGGCGGGCGAGCGCTGCCGTGCGGGTCGCCCGTGCCCCCTCCAGCATCGCGCGCGCCGCATTGAGCTCGGTTTCCGATTGCAGCGCGCGGAGACGGGCTTCCTTGCCGGCCGCGACCAGCGCGCCGGCCAGCTTGAAGTCGGCCTCCGCCTCCTCGACCTCGTCCTCGGCGATCTCGATCCGCTTGTCGGCCAGTTCGACCGCGACATAGGCCAGCGCCAGCTCGTGCGCGAACAGCACGCGCCCCTGATGCCCGCGTGCGGCCGCCGCTTTCACCCCGGCCTCGCCCGCCGCGACGCGCGCCGACCGCTTGCCGCCCAGCTCGAACGGCTGATTATATTGCAGCGTCGTTTCGGTACGTCCGAAGCCTGTATAGGGCGCGGAACCGGCGAAATTTTCGCCATAGAGGCTGATGGTCGGGTTCGGACGCGCTCGCGCCTGTTCCGCCAGCCCCTGCGCGCGATCGACATCTGCATCGAGTGCCGCGACGCGCGGGGATGCCTGCGCCTGCTTCAACAATTGCGCGAAAGGCGGCGCGGGATCCGCCCACGCTGCGCCTGCGAGCATCACGCCCGCAAATCCGCCGAGCAGCGCCGCGAGGCGATGCCGGCTGGTAGTGCCGTTCATATCCGGTATCCTTGCACGAGAGAGCCGTTGCGCGCTGGTGCGCGCCGGAGACGGCTCAGGCGCGCGGCGGTCTCAGCAAGGATGCAGGATCGAGACCGGGCAGCACACCGGCGCGATATACGGTCCAGCGCGGACCGGTCGCATTCGAATGGGCGAGCGCAGTCTTTTCAGCGGGCAACGCAACGCCGTGCCCCACCATGTGCGCCGCGGCATGAAGCGCGTGGTCCGGATCGGCAGGCGAGTCGTCGTCCTCATGGGCCTGCGCCGCCGAGGCCACCTGCGCCGGATCTTGATCGTGGAAATCGACGCTGTGCCAGGTCGACAGGGCGCTCATCCCCAGCACCGCAAGCAACGCGAGCAGGGCCCCAAGGATCGCCAAGCGGGATCGATGCGCTGCCATGCAGGCAAGCCTACGCGAGACCCCGCCCTCCGGCAAGGCGCGTCGGGTCACGCTTTCCGCCAGCGTGGGTGCAGCTTGTCGATCACGAGTTGCCGATGCCCTCGATGCGGGAAGCCGTTTGGCGGGGGCGTCGGACTCGTGCGCTCGGGTACCGCGTCATTCGCGACGTGCTGGCCGATCCGACCCGGGAATGGATTGGCTGCTACCGCCTATGGTCGCAGTCGGCGCCGGCCACCGCGAATGCTGCGAGACGGCGCCGCGTTGATCCCAGTTGGCGGGGCCTTGCGCGGCGGATAAGGCCGCTCTCTTCACGCCGTGGACCGCAAGCATCCTGCGCCACGGCAAGGGGTCCGGTTCGGTCGCACGGGGAGAGCGCGTTGGAGAAGTTC
>NZ_BCYY01000023.1 GCF_001598435.1 Sphingomonas pituitosa NBRC 102491 | reverse complement strand
CGAACCTCAACTTCCTAAACTTAGCGAAATTTGAAAGGGCAGTCCCATGGCAGCCAAGGACGTAAAGTTTTCGCGCGACGCACGTGAGCGCATCCTGCGCGGCGTCGACATCCTCGCCGACGCGGTGAAGGTCACGCTGGGGCCGAAGGGCCGCAACGTCGTGATCGAGAAGAGCTTCGGCGCGCCCCGCATCACCAAGGACGGTGTGTCGGTCGCGAAGGAAATCGAGCTCAAGGACAAGTTCGAGAACATGGGCGCGCAGATGGTGCGCGAAGTGGCCTCGAAGACCAACGACATCGCCGGCGACGGCACGACCACCGCGACCGTTCTGGCGCAGGCGATCGTCCGCGAAGGCATGAAGTCGGTTGCCGCCGGCATGAACCCGATGGACCTGAAGCGTGGTATCGACCTCGCCGTCACCAAGGTCGTCGAGGACGTCAAGGCACGCTCGAAGCCCGTCTCGGGCTCGCAGGAAGTTGCCCAGGTCGGCATCATCTCGGCCAACGGCGACGTTGAAGTCGGCCAGAAGATCGCGGAAGCGATGGAGAAGGTCGGCAAGGAAGGCGTGATCACCGTCGAAGAGGCGAAGGGTCTCGAATTCGAGCTCGACGTCGTCGAGGGCATGCAGTTCGATCGCGGCTATCTCTCGCCCTACTTCATCACCAACCCGGAGAAGATGGCGGTCGAGCTCAGCGATCCGTACATCCTGATCCACGAGAAGAAGCTGTCGAACCTGCAGTCGATGCTGCCGATCCTCGAGGCGGTCGTGCAGTCGGGTCGTCCGCTGCTGATCATCGCCGAGGACATCGAAGGCGAAGCGCTGGCGACCCTGGTCGTCAACAAGCTGCGCGGCGGCCTGAAGGTCGCAGCGGTCAAGGCTCCGGGCTTCGGCGATCGTCGCAAGGCGATGCTGGAAGACATCGCCGTCCTCACCAAGGGTGAAGTGATCAGCGAAGACCTGGGCATCAAGCTCGAGACCGTCACGCTCGGCATGCTCGGCACCGCCAAGCGCGTCACGATCGACAAGGACAACACCACCATCGTCGATGGCGCCGGTGAAGCCGAGTCGATCAAGGCCCGCACGGAGCAGATCCGCCAGCAGATCGACGTCACCACCAGCGATTACGACCGTGAGAAGCTCCAGGAGCGTCTCGCCAAGCTCGCCGGCGGCGTGGCCGTGATCAAGGTCGGCGGTGCGACCGAAGTCGAGGTCAAGGAGCGCAAGGACCGCGTCGACGACGCGCTGCACGCGACCCGCGCAGCCGTTGAAGAAGGCATCGTCCCCGGCGGCGGCACGGCCCTGCTGTACGCGACCAAGGCCCTCGAAGGCCTGGCCGGTGCGAACGAGGACCAGACCCGCGGCGTGGACATCGTCCGCAAGTCGCTGACGGCCCTGGTGCGTCAGATCGCGCAGAACGCTGGCCAGGACGGCGCCGTCGTCTCGGGCAAGCTGCTCGACCAGAACGACACCTCGTTCGGCTTCAACGCCGCGACCGACACCTACGAGAACCTCGTGGCTGCCGGCGTGATCGACCCGACCAAGGTGGTGCGCACCGCACTGCAGAACGCGGCTTCGGTTGCTGGCTTGCTGATCACCACCGAAGCCACCATTGCCGAGCTGCCGGACGACAAGCCCGCAGCTCCGGCGATGCCGGGCGGCATGGGCGGCATGGACTTCTAAGTCCTCGCTCTACGCGAAAAAAAAGGGGCCGGCGGAGCGATCCGCCGGCCCTTTTTTGTTGGTGCGGGATCGAGGGCTCAGCGCTCCTTCAGCCCGGCCATCCAGCCGCGCACGGTGTCCGCCGCTTCGCTCACCCACTGGCCGCCGCGCCCGAACAGGCCGGCGAGCTCTTCCTCCACCCGGTGGAGCGCGTCGCCGTCCTTCTCCGGCAGCGGCGGCAGGATGTGGGCGAAATAGCTCTTGCCGAGCAGCCGGTGGAGCAGTCGCTCGCCCGGGAAGGGCGCGCCATTGTTGAGCGCCCGCGCGCCGCGCAGCAGGTTGCGGATGTCGTACTGGGTGGGGCTGATGTCCGGCACCTGCTTGAGCAGGTTGAGCAGCGTGTAGACGCCCTGCCGCGCGGTGCGGATCGAGCTTTCCATCGTGAAGACGATGTCGTTCGCGGTCTCGACGAACTGGCCGACCAGCGCGAGGTTGGTGCAGCCCTGCGGCACCACCGCCGGCCGGTCGCCCGCTGCGCGGGGCATGAACTCGGCGGTGATGTACGGCATCAGCGCGAGGCGCACCTTGGTCGCGTCGACGACCGCCGCGACCTGGTCCTCGGCGATGCCGAGATGGTGGCACAGCTCCGCCAGGATCTCGCGGCCCGTACAGTCCGGCATCGTCTTGGCGACCTTGTCGCCGGGCACGTCCATCCGCAGCGCATAGACCCAGAGCACCAGCACGTCCTCGGGCTGGTCCGGGAAATGCGGCTGGCGGTTGCAGGTGACGCTGAGCAGCCACTTCGAATCGGTGAAGGTGATGATCCCGCCGGTGACGGTGCGTCCGGAGTACGGATCGTTGACCGACAACGCCTTCAGCCGATCGACCAGCGGCGAGGGGCGGCAGGTAAGCGTCGCCGATTCCCACATTGATCGGGCGACGTCGCCGCAGAACTTGTCCGGCTTGCCGAACACCGGCGATTGCGCGGCGAGGTTGCGCCATAGCGTCCAGTCGCTGTCGGCGCCGGGTTCATGGGCGCCGCGCGCCAGCACCGGCGCCTGGTCCATGTCGCCATAGGCGGTGCCCTCGGTCATCGAGCCCGGCAGCACGAAGACGAGGTCCTCGGCCGCCACCGGCAGCACCCTCGCGTCGCCGCCGACCATCGCGCGGATGCCGGTGACGGTGCGGCGTTCGCCGTCCACCGCGAAGTCGAGATCATAGGCGCGCGTGTCGAACTGGAATCGCACGCCCTGCTCGCGCAGCATCCTGGTCAGCGGGCGGACGAAGGTGTCGAACTGATCGTATTTGGGGAACAGGACGACCGACATGTCGGCAAAGCCGTCCACCGAATCGAGGAAGCGGTGCAGGTACAGCTTCATCTCGAGCAGGCTGTGCCATTCCTGAAAGGCGAACATGGTGCGGAACAGCGCCCAGAAGTTCGTCTCGAAGAAGCCCTGGTTGAAATATTGCGCGATCGTGGTGTCGCCCACCTCGTCCTTGCGCTTGAGCAGCAGCCGGACGATCTCCCACTGGTCCTTGCGCGACAGGCCGAAGGTGCTGAAGTCCTTGATCGCGCCCTGCTGGTGCATCAGCCGCGCCTTGGAATAATTGGGATCGCGATCGTTCACCCAGCGATATTCGTCGAGCACGCTGTAGCCGGCGGGCAGCTCCAGCGCCGGCACGTCCTGGAACAGGTCCCACAGATTGTCGTAGTTCCAGTTCATCTCGCGGCCACCACGGATCAGGTATCCGCGCTCCGCATCGCCCGCGCCGTCGAGCGAGCCGCCTTCGACGTGCGCGGCATCGAGGATGGTGATGTTGGCGGGCGGCATATGGCCGTCGCGGATCAGGTAGAAGGCGGCGGCGAGACCGGCGATCCCGCTGCCGACGATCCACGCCTTGCGCGCTTCCACCCCCGGCGTGGGCAGCGGCCGGTTGCGGGCATAGGGGCTCCAGAAATCGGGCGGCGGCAGCGTGTTCTCGGGCCGCTGGTGCCAATAACCGGCAGTGGTGTCCGGCGCATGCGCAAAGCCTTGCGGCGCGGCGTTGGCCTGGGCCGCAAGCCAGCCGGGGGTGGAACGGGCCATGGTGCAATCCTCCTGAGTCCAGTGAACGGGTCGCCGCCGGACTCAGGCAGATTTGCGCAGCCTTGTATTCGTAATGTTGGCAGGCGGCAGGATCAGTCCTTGCGGTCGTCCTTCTTGTCGTCCTTGTCGTCGACCGGCAGCTTCGGCACCGCCGCGCGGGCGGTTGCGGTCGGCGCGGCCGGCGGGCGGCAACCCTTGGAGACGCCCAGGCCCTTCAGATAGGCGCGGCGGATCGTGCCGCCGTAGAGCGCCGCCGTCACGCGCTTCTCCTGCTTGTCGGCACCGGTGACCATCCGTACCAGCCCGAAGCCGGGAATCAGCGTACCGACGATCGCCCGGCTGCCGGCCGCGGCGATCGCGCCGCCATTGCCGCCCTTGGCGGCGGGTGCGTCGGCATCGGTACCGAGCACCGCGTTGAGATCGGCGATGCTTGCGCGGATCTGCGTGCAGCTCTTGGTCCCCTGCGACGAGTAAGGGGCGGAAGCGGCGAGCAGCAGCACGTCCGGAATCTTCTTCTCGTTGATGCGCAGGTCGCGCAGCGGTGCCTGGGCACCGTCGCCGACGCTCTGCTTCTGTTGTGCGGCGGCAGGTGCCGCGATCAGCATCGTGGCCAGGCTGGCCGCCAAAATCGTCCGCATTTCTATCTCCCGGAATGTCCTGCAAAGCTGCGCAGCAAAGGCACGGACCCGCAACATTGTTCCATCGCAACGACGTGCCGAATTGACTTTTGTGCGCCCGCCGCTAGGGCCGTCGGCGGGCCACGCGGTCCCAACGCCGCGCGTGCTCTCTGCAAGGAGAGACTATATGACTGATTTGACTGCCGCCGACGCCACGCTTGCGCCTGCGAAGCCCGCCACCAAACCGGCGCGTCCCTATTTTTCCTCCGGTCCCTGCGCCAAGCCCCCGGGCTGGTCGCCCGAGAAGCTCGCCACCGAGTCGCTCGGCCGCTCGCACCGCTCGAAGCTGGGCAAGAACCGCCTCCAATATTGCATCGACCTGATGCGCGAGCTGCTCCGCCTGCCGGACACGCATCGCATCGGCATCGTGCCCGGTTCGGATACCGGCGCGTTCGAAATGGCGATGTGGACGATGCTCGGCGCTCGCCCGGTCACCACGCTCGCCTGGGAAAGCTTCGGTGAGGGTTGGGTCACCGATGCGGTCAAGCAGCTCAAGCTCGATCCCACCGTGCTGCGCGCCGATTATGGCCAGCTGCCCGATCTGAACGCGGTCGACTGGTCGAACGACGTGCTGTTCACCTGGAACGGCACCACGTCGGGCGTGCGCGTGCCGAACGGCGACTGGATCGCCGACGACCGCGAAGGCCTGAGCTTCGCCGACGCCACCTCGGCGGTGTTCGCCTACGACCTGCCCTGGGACAAGATCGACGTCGCCACCTTCTCCTGGCAGAAGGTGCTGGGCGGCGAGGGCGCGCACGGCGTGCTGATCCTCGGCCCCCGCGCGGTCGAGCGGCTCGAAACCTACACGCCCGCCTGGCCGCTGCCGAAGGTGTTCCGCCTCGTCTCCAAGGGCAAGCTCGCCGAGGGCGTGTTCAAGGGCGAGACGATCAACACGCCGTCGATGCTGGCGGTGGAAGACGCGATCTTCGCGCTGGAATGGGGCAAGGGCCTGGGCGGCGCCGATGGGCTGATCGCCCGCTCGGATGCCAATGCGGCGGCGCTCGACAAGATCGTGGCGGAGCGGGATTGGTTGGGCCATCTCGCCGAGGATCCGGCGATCCGCTCGCGCACCAGCGTGTGCCTGACGGTCGAGGGCGCCGATGCCGATTTCATCAAGAAATTCGCCGGCCTGCTCGAAAAGGAAGGCGCGGCGCTCGACGTGGCCGGCTATCGCGATGCACCCGCGGGTCTCCGCATCTGGTGCGGTGCCACCGTCGACACCGCCGATATCGAGGCGCTCGGCCCCTGGCTCGACTGGGCCTACGCCACCGCCAAGGCGGGCTGATTCCCTGCGCGCTCCTGCGAAAGCAGGGGCCCAGGCCCATACGCGATTCCCTCAGAAACTCTGGGCTCCTGCTTTCGCAGGAGTACCGCCGTGCACAGGAGCATATTCATGCCCAAGGTACTGATTTCCGACAAGATGGACCCCAAGGCCGCGCAGATCTTCCGCGAGCGCGGCGTCGAAGTGGACGAGATCACCGGCAAGACGCCGGACGAGCTCAAGGCGATCATCGGCAACTATGACGGCCTCGCCATTCGCAGCTCGACCAAGGTCACCAAGGAGATTCTCGAGCACGCGACCAACCTGAAGGTGATCGGCCGCGCCGGCATCGGCGTCGACAATGTCGACATCCCCGCCGCCTCGGCCAAGGGCGTGGTGGTGATGAACACCCCGTTCGGCAATTCGATCACCACCGCCGAGCACGCCATCGCGCTGATGTTCGCGCTCGCCCGCCAGCTGCCCGAGGCCGATGTCTCGACCCAGGCCGGCAAGTGGGAAAAGAACCGCTTCATGGGCGTCGAGCTGACCGGCAAGACGCTGGGCCTGATCGGCGCGGGCAATATCGGATCGATCGTCGCGGACCGCGCCATTGGCCTGCGGATGCGCGTGATCGCCTATGATCCGTTCCTGACGCCCGAGCGCGCGCTCGAAATGGGCGTCGAGAAGATGACGCTCGACGATCTGCTGCTGCGCGCCGACTTCATCACGCTGCACACGCCGCTGACCGACCAGACCCGCAACATCCTGAGCCGCGAGAATCTCGCCAAGACCAAGAAGGGCGTGCGGATCATCAACTGCGCGCGCGGCGGCCTGATCGACGAAGCGGCGCTGAAGGACGGGCTCGATTCGGGCCATATCGGCGGCGCCGCGCTCGACGTGTTCGTGCAGGAGCCGGCCAAGGAACACCCGCTGTTCGGCACGCCGAACTTCGTCGCCACCCCGCACCTCGGCGCCTCGACCACCGAAGCCCAGGTCAATGTGGCGATCCAGGTTGCCGAGCAGCTCGCCGACTATCTGGTGACCGGCGGCGTCACCAATGCGCTCAACGTGCCGAGCCTCTCGGCCGAGGAAGCGCCCCGCCTGAAGCCGTACATGGCGCTGGCGGAGAAGCTGGGCGGCCTGGTCGGCCAGCTGGCGCATGGCGAGCTGACCGGCATCGCCATCGAAGTCGAGGGTGCGGCAGCCGAGCTCAACCAGAAGCCGATCACCAGCGCGGTGCTGGCGGGCCTGATGCGGGTCCATTCGGACACGGTGAACATGGTCAACGCGCCGTTCCTCGCCAAGGAGCGCGGGCTCGACGTGCGCGAAGTGCGCCATGACCGTGAGGGCGATTATCACACGCTGGTGCGCGTCACCGTCGGTACCCAGGCGGGCGATCGCTCGGTCGCCGGCACGCTGTTCGGCAACGCCGCGCCGCGTCTGGTCGAGCTGTTCGGCATCAAGGTCGAGGCCGATCTGGCCGGGCACATGCTCTACATCGTCAACGAGGACGCGCCGGGCTTTATCGGCCGTCTGGGCACCACGCTGGGCGAGGCGGGCGTCAACATCGGCACCTTCCACCTCGGCCGTCGTTCGGCCGGCGGGGAGGCGATCCTGCTGCTCTCGGTCGACGAGGCGGTGGATGACGCGCTGCTGGCAAAGGTCCGCGCGCTGCCGGGCGTGAAGACCGCCATGGCGCTCGGCTTCTGAAGCCATTAGGGGAGGCGGCCATGACTGGTCTCCTCCCCGAAGGGTTTCACGATCGACTGCCGCCCGCCGCCGATGCCGCGGCGCGGCTCGAAACGCGCGTGCTGGGGCTTGCCCGGCTCTATGGCTATGAACAGGTCGATCCGCCGCTCGCCGAATTCGCCGACGAACTGGCGACGCGGCTCAAGACCGGCGCGGTGCGCGATGCGGTGCGGTTCGTCGATCCGGTATCGCAGCGCAGCCTCGCCATCCGCCCGGACCTGACCGCGCAGGTCGGCCGCATCGCGGCGACGCGCATGGGCCACCATCCGCGGCCGGTGCGGCTCTGCTATGCCGGACAGGTGCTGAAACTGAAGGCGCCGGCGCTCGATCCGCGCCGGGCGATGCGCCAGATCGGCTGCGAGCTGATCGGGCGGGACAGCGTCGCGGCGGCGATGGAGATCGTCCGCGTGGCGATCGAGGCGCTGCAGTCGGCGGGCGTCGAGGGCATCGCGATCGACTTCACGCTGCCCGACCTGGTCGATACGCTCGCCGGTGGCACGCTGCCGCCCGACACGCTCACCGCGCTGCGCGAACGGCTCGATGCCAAGGATGCCGGCGGTGTCGCCGCGATCGATCCCAAGTATCTGCCGCTGATCGAGGCCGCCGGTCCGTTCGATGGCGCGATGGCCAAGCTGCGCGCGACCGATGCCGGCACCGCGCTGGCCAGCCGGATCGACGGCCTCGCGGCGATCGCCGCGAGCATCCCGGCGGGCGTGGCGCTGACGCTCGATCCCACCGAGCGACACGGGTTCGAATACCAGACCTGGCTCGGCTTCTCGATCTTCACCCGCGGGGCGCGCGGCGAGATCGGGCGGGGCGGCACCTATACGGTGGTGCACGACGGCGGCCGCGAGGAACCGGCGGTCGGCTTCTCGCTCTACGCCGATCCGATCCTCGATGCGGGCATGGGGGGCGATGCGCGGCGCCGGCTGTTCCTGCCGTTCGGCACCGATGCGGAAACGGGCGCTGCCTTGCGCGCGCAGGGCTGGGTGACGGTCGCGGCGCTGGAGGCGGAGGATACGCCCGAGGCGCAGCTGTGCAGCCACGAACTGCGCGGCGGAGAGCCGGCCGCGCTTTGATCGATCAGGCCCGGCACAGCTGCCTGCGCCGGGCGATCGCATAGCCGATCACGACAAGGCCGCCGATCGCGCCGATCAGATAGCTCGCGCCGTGCGCCCAGGCATCGGCGAGGAAGGCGACATGCTTGCCCGGCGGGATGACCCTCGCCCAATATTCGGAAATGGTGACGAAGCGGAGCGCCGTGGCGGCCGCACCGATCCCGCCAGCCAGCAACGCGCCGATAGCCGATACCAGCATCAGCCGCAGGATTGCACCGCGCAGGTCGGCGAGCGCCAGCCGGGGCGCTCGGCCCGCGCGGGCGACGATCGCCAGCAGGATGCCGAGCGGCAGCCCCACCCACCAGGTCGCGATCACCCCCCAGCCGAGCGCGAGCAGGAAGGGCGACGTGGTCGGAAAGACCGGCGGATGCGCGATGGTGAAATATTCGACGCAGAGATGCGCCGTCACCTGATCGTGCACGATGCCGTACACGATCGCAGCAAGGGTCGCGAAGGCGATGATCTTCAGCGATTCCATCGATCATGCCCCCCGGCGCAGCCTATTCCATCTGGTCTATCAGCGCCTGGATGGGAGCGAAAGCGAAAGCCACGGAGCTGTCCGCCACGCCGTACGGGATGAACAGGCTGTCGCCGTGGCGGATCGCGCCGCAGGTATAGACGACGTTGGGCACATAGCCCTCGCGGTCCTGGTCGGCCGCCGCCAGCAGCGGCTCGCGCGAGCGTGCCAGCACCTTCGACGGATCGTTCTTGTCGAGCAGCGCCGCGCCGATCGAATATTTGCGCATCGCGCCCACGCCGTGGGTGAGCACCAGCCAGCCATCGTCGGTTTCGATCGGCGGGCCGCAATTGCCCATCTGCACCAGCTCCCAGGGGAAGCGCGGCTTGATGATCAGGTCGCCGCCTTCCCAGTGGGTGATGTCGTCCGAGCTGTGCAGGAAGATGTTCTCGCCGTCCTGCCGGCCGAGCATCATGTACTTGCCGCCGACCTTGCGCGGGAACAGCGCCATGCCCTTGTTGCGCGCGGCGCTGCCGGTCATCGGCACCAGGTCCAGCCCGCGCCAGTCGCGGGTGCGCATCAGCTCCGACTGGATCACCGAGCCGTTATAGGCGGTATAGGTGCCGATCCATTCCGGCGTGCCGTCGTCATGGGTGAAGTGGCAGATCCGCAGATCCTCGAGCCCGTTCGACTGGGCGCGGGTGATCGGGAAGATCACCGTGCCGGACAGCGTTGAATCGCGGTGACGATAGATGCGCACCGGCCCTTCCATCGCGCGCTCGTCCGGCTCGCGGGCGTCGGCGGCGGTGGCGAAGGGCGGCTCGGGCGCGAGTACCAGCTCGTTGCCGTCGGTGATGATGCCCTCGCGGAAGGCGACCGAGGAGATATGCCCCTCGCCCACCGCGCGCAGCGACATCAGGATGCGCATGCTGCCGGGCGGCATGCCGGTCTGGTCGTAATGCGGCACGGCGCTGGGATTCATCAGCGCGGCGGCGGCATAGCTGTACTCGTGGCAGAAATAGGCGCCGAGCAGCTGGCGCTTCTCGTCACCGATCGCCGCGCCGTCGAGACCCAGCATCGCCTCGATCTCGTCATAGCGCGTCATGAACACGCGGCGCGTCTGCCAGTGGCGGGCTTCGAAGTCCTTGAGCACCAGCTCGAGCTGCGCCCGTGCCGCACCCGGCGAGAGCGCCAGCACTTCGCTGACGATCCGCTCCGTTCGACTGGGCGCGCCGCCATTGGTGGACGCCCATGCGACGTGGAAAGGGCGCACGACGACGCGCGATGGATCGGCACGAAGCCGCAAGGGATGGTGAAACAGTTCCGGCATTTGGCAACCCCCGGGGAACGCGCTCGTTACGGCGCCGTCCCCCGTATCGCTTCAGGCGACGGCGAGTTCCGGTCCTGCCACGCTTTTATTGCCCTTTGAAAGGGCAGACATCGCGCAATTCGCCAATTGAAGAGCAAGAATCGATTCTGCACCCTGATTACGGTTAAGTCCGGTGGGCATCAGTCCGTCGAAGCAGCCGCCATCCGCGACGCTGGCGAGCGGCGTGTCGAGATCGTTTGCGCCCAGATACCAGCGATAGGCGCGCATCGCTTCCTTCGCCCAGTGCGCGTCGCCCGTCGCTTCGTACGCCGCCAGGCAGGCGTCGATGGTCGCCTGCGCTTCCAGCGGCTGCTGGTCGAACGGCAGCGGCTCGGCATATGCGCGGCCGAAGCTTTCGGTGCCGACGGCGCGGAACCGGCCCTCGGGCGACGTCTGGCGCTCGACGATCCAGGCGAGCGTCTCCAGCCCGGTTTCCAGGAAGTCGCGGCGGCCGAGCACCCGGCCGGCGCGCAGCAGCGCTTCGGGCAGGCGGGCATTGTCATAGGCCAGCACGATTTCGAACCAGCTCCATTCGGGGCGCCGGGCCGTTTCAAGCAAGGTGATGAGTTCGTTGCCGAAGCGCGTCAGGATCTCGCGCGACAGCGGGTGGCCGGGATGGGCCTCCGCCATCGCCGCCGCGCCGAGCATGGCGAAGGCGTGCGCGCGCGGGCTGCCCAGATCGAAAGCGATCGAGGCCGTCTCGTCGAACAGCACCGAGGCCCAGTCGCGATGCTTCTGCGCACGCGCGTCGCGGGCGGTGACGCCCAGCGCCCAGATCGCGCGGCCGTTCGAATCCTCCGAGCCTTCGTCCTCGCACCATGTCCGGTCGAAGTTCATGAAGTTGCGAAACTTGCGCTTGTCCGGGTTCCATGCGTGCTGGACGAAGCCGCCATAGATGGCGGTCCAGCGATCGCGCACCGCCTCGTCGACATCGTCGATCTTGCTCATCAGGATCAGCGCGCGGGCATTGTCGTCGATGCAATAGCCGTGTCGGCGGTCCGGCACCGAATAGATCGAATGCTGGAGCATACCGGTAGCGTCGCTCATCCGCTCCACCGCCGTCAGCACGGGGTGGAGCGGCGGGAGCTCGTTCGAGGATCGGGCGAGTCGCTCGGGCTTTTCGTCCAGGATCGCGTCGATCTCCCCCACCGCGCGCTCTGCCAGCCGCGCCCACAACATGGTGCGGCCGCGTGCATAGGCGCGATCGGCAAGCGTCCCGCGCGCTGCGGCGTCGCCGAGCAGGCGGTTGATCTCGCGGCCGAAGGCGCGGCTGTCGCCGAAGTCGACGAGCACGCCGTGCCCGTCGGCCAGGATCTCGGTCGCGTGGATATAGGGCGTGGAGATCACCGGCTTGCCCATGCTGACCGCATAGGAGAGCGTACCGGAGGTGATCTGCGCCGGGTTGAGATAGGGCGTCACGTACAGGTCTGCGGCCTGCAGATAGTCGAGCAGGTCGCTCTGCTCGACGAACCGGTTCACGAACTGCACGTTGCGCCCGAGTCCGGCCGCCTCCACCTGCGCGAGAAGCCGGTCGCGATAGGCCTCTCCCTCGTGCGCCACCAGGTTGGGATGGGTGGCGCCGAGCAGGACGTAGAGCGCGTTCGGATGCTCGGCGACGACCGTGGACATCGCCTCGATCATCGTCTCGATGCCCTTGTTGGGCGCCAGCAGCCCGAAGGTGAGCACCACGTCGCGACCTTCCCAGCCGAACTTCGCCTTGAAGGGCGCCGTGTCGGAATAGGGGCGATCCGGCACGCCGTGCGGGATGTTGACGATCTTGCCGTCCTCGACGCCGTGGACGCGCTTCAGGATCTCGCGGCCCTTCTCGGCCATGACGATCAGCGTCGAGGCGCGGCGGATCAGCGCTTCCATCACCCGGCGCTCGTCGGCGCTCGGGCGCTCGAGCACGGTGTGCAGCGTGACGATGACGGGGATCGAGACGCGATCGGTGAGCGCGAGCAGCAGCTCGCCGGCAGCCCCGCCGAAGATGCCGTACTCATGCTGGATCCACAGCGCCTCGGCGCCGCTCGCCTCGATCTTGCGGGCGGCGTCCAGATAGGCGCTGCGATCGTTCTGGGCGATCGAACCGGTGACCTGGGGCGGATAGGCATAGTGCCCGGGCAGGTCGTCCATCGCATAGACGTCGACCTGAATCTCCGGGTAGCGTTCGGCGAGTGCGGTGTAGGTATCGGTAGTAAAGGTGGCGATGCCGCACTTACGCGGCAGGAAGTTGCCGATCAGGGCAAGATGCCGGGTCCTTGGACCCATAGGAGACCGTGCCATGGCGGACCTTTCGCTACTGCATGATGGACTCGGCCCATATCTGGGCCTTATGTCCTGCTAAACTCCCGTTTTTCGAATAAGTTGCAGTTTCGCTGCAACGCACAACTCTATACCTGTTGAACCGTGCTGTAAATCTGACGTTCAGCCGCGGCCGCGATATCCGGAAACCCCCTGATCGGGGATCCAGACGTCCTCGGGTGGCTTGCCCGACTGCCAGAACACGTCGATCGGAATGCCGCCGCGCGGATACCAGTATCCGCCGATCCGCAGCCAGGCGGGCTGCATCTCGCGGAACAGCCGCTCGCCGATACCGACGGTGCAATCCTCGTGGAACGCGCCGTGGTTGCGAAAGCTGCCCAGGAACAGCTTGAGCGACTTGGATTCGACGATCTTCTCGCCCGGCACGTAATCGATCACCAGATGCGCGAAATCGGGCGCGCCGGTAATCGGGCAGAGCGAGGTGAATTCGGGCGCGGCGAAGCGCACCAGATAGCGCAGGCCCGGCCGCGGGTTGGGAACATAGTCGAGTTCCGCTTCCTCCGGGGTGGCGGGCAGGGCGGATTGCTTTCCGAGATGCTTGGCGTCCATGGTCGCCATGTAGGCGTTTGCGGTGCGGTTTCCATAGGGCTAGGGATGCTCCCCTATGGACGGATTGCTCTCCACCGGCGACCTTGCCGGCATGCTCGGCGCGGAGGACCTGCTGGTCCTCGACGCGACCTACACCTCCACCATTCCCGGCGCCGCGAAGCAGGACCCGCGCGCGGAATTCGAGGCCGGGCACATCCCGGGCGCGCGGCTGCTCGATCTCGACACGCTGGTCGACACCGATAACCCGCTTCCCTCGATGCTGCCGACGCGGGCCGTGTTCGAGGAACGGATGGCGCAGCTGGGGGTGACCGGCACCACCCGCATCGTCCTCTACGACAACAGCCCGCACCATACCGCCTGCCGCGCCTGGTGGGTGCTGCGGATGTTCGGGGTGAAAGCCGCGATCCTCGACGGCAACATGGGCCATTGGCGCGCCGAGGGGCGGCCGGTGCAGACCGGGCCGCACCTCGCGGCGACGACGGCATTCACTGCCGGCGAGCCCGCCGCCAAGCTGCGCACGCTGGACGACATGCGCACCACGAGCGAGCAGATCGTCGACGCCCGCTCTGCCGCGCGCTTCAGCGGGGCGGAACCCGATGCGCGTCCCGAATGCGCCGCCGGCCATATGCCGGGATCGAAGAACATCCCCTCGGGCCGCTTCTTCCAGCCGGACGGACATTGGTTGCAGCCCGAGGCGCTCTGCGCGCTGTTCGCGGCGGCGGGCGTCGATCTCGGCAAGCCGCTGGTCGCCACCTGCGGATCGGGCATCACCGCGGCAATCATCGTCTTCGCCGCGCATCTGCTGGGGCACGAAGTCGCGCTGTACGACGGCAGCTGGACCGAATGGGGCGCGCAGCCCGACACGGCGAAGGTCGTCGGCGCATGAGCGGCGGTGACGACAAGGACGCCACCAAGGTCGTCCAGGCCGGCCGCCGGCCCGAATGGACGCAAGGCATCGTCAACCCGCCGGTATGGCGCGCCTCGACGATCCTGTACGACGACATTGCCGAAATGCGCGAACGCGGCAGCGCGGATACCCACCACAAGCTCTATTACGGCCGCCGCGGCACGCCGACCCAGTGGTCGCTCGCCGATGCGCTGACCGAACTGGAGCCGGGCGCCCAGGCGACGCTGCTCTACCCCTCGGGCGTGGCGGCGATCACCACCGCGCTGCTCGCGGTGCTGTCGCCCGGCGACGAGGTGCTGCTGCCCGACAGCAGCTACGAGCCGACGCGTGCGTTCGGCAACGGCATGCTCAAGCGGCTGGGGATCACCGCCACCTATTACGACCCGCTGATCGGCGCCGGCATCGCGGCGCTGTGCACCGAGCGGACCAGGGCGATCCTGATGGAGAGCCCCGGCAGCCTGACGTTCGAGGTGCAGGACGTGCCCGCGATCGTCGCCGTTGCCAAGGCGCACGGAATCGTGACGCTGCTCGACAATACCTGGGCCGGGCCGCTGCTGTTCCCGGCGATCGAGAAGGGCATCGACTATACGATCCTGTCCTGCTCGAAATATGTCGTCGGCCATTCGGACGTGATGATGGGATCGGTCACCGCCGCACCCGGCCACTATGAGAAGCTGCGCGCGACCACCTACCAGCTCGGCCTGTGCGCCAGCCCCGACGACGCCTATCTCGCGTCGCGCGGGCTGCGGACAATGGAGGTGCGCCTCCGCCAGTCGGGCGCGAGCGGGCTCAAGATCGCGCAGTGGCTCAAGACCCGGGCGGAAGTGGCGCGCGTGCTGCACCCGGCGCTGCCCGACTGCCCGGGCCACGACGTGTTCGTGCGGGATTTCCGGGGCAGCGCGGGCCTGTTCTCCTTCGTGCTCAACGGCGGCGACGAGGTGGCGCGTACCGCACTGATCGACGGGCTCCGCCATTTCGGCATCGGCTTCAGCTGGGGCGGCTATGAAAGCCTCGCCATCCCGGCCGATCCGCAGCGCATCCGCACCGCGTCGCGCTGGGAGGCCGAGGGGCCGATGATCCGGCTCTATATCGGCCTCGAGGATGCCGACGATCTGATCGCCGATCTCGACGCCGGTCTCGCCCGCTTCGCCGCCGCGCGCGGATGATCCGCGACCTGCTCGACCGGGTGGCCGGCATGGGGATGCGAGTCCCGTCGCCGGCCGAATTGGGCGAGCTGGCGGTGGCGCTGGGGCTGGCCGCGTGCGCGCTGGCGATCGGCGTGCTGGTCGGGCGGCGCATGGGCGCGCAGATCGCCGCGCTGTGGCAGCGCATCGCCGGCGAGCACGTCAACGGCATCCAGCCGCGGCTGTGCCGGATCACCCGCTACCTCACCACCGCGCTGCTGCTGTCGCCGGTGGCGAGCGGCTGGGGCTGGCATCCGCCGGCGACGCTGCTGCTCGGCGTCGCGCTCGGGCTGGTAATGGCGCTGGCGGTGGTGGAGGTGCTGCGCGGGCTGGGCCTGCCGCGGCTCGCCACCTGGGCGATGGGGGCGATCGCCTTCACCTCGCTGCTCAGCAAGACGATGGGCGGGCTCGGCGTGATCGAGGCGCTGCTGGCGCGCGTGGGCTTCGACATCGGCACGCGGCGGCTGTCGCTGCTGTCGCTGCTCACCTTCCTCGTCACCGTCACGATCATCTATGCGCTGGTGCGGATCGCCAACCGGCTGCTCGCCCAGTGGATCGGGCGGGCCAAGGGGCTCGATCCCACCCAGCAGCTGCTCGGCCAGAAGCTGGCGAGCATCGCCATCGTCACCGCCGCCTTCTTCGTCGGCATCGACCTGCTCGGCATCGATCTGACGACCTTCGCGGTGTTTTCCGGCGCGTTCGGCCTCGCCATCGGCTTCGGCATGCAGAAGACCGTCGGCAACCTGATCGCCGGGATCATCCTGCTGATGGATCGCTCGATCAAGCCGGGCGACGTGATCGTGGTGGGGGACAGTTTCGGCTGGGTGAACAAGATCGGCGTGCGTGCCGTCTCGGTGATTACCCGTGACGGCAAGGAGCATCTGATTCCGAACGAGAATCTGATGACCCAGGAAGTCGAGAACTGGTCGTACACCGATCGCAACGTGCGCGTGCGGATCACGGTGACGGTCGCCTATGGCTGCGACCTCGAGCTGGCGCAGGACCTGATGCTGCGCGCGGCGACCGAAAGCCCGCGCGTGCTCGATACGCCGCCGCCCAATGTGTGGCTGGCCGCGCTGGGCGAGAACGGCGCGGCGCACGAGATCCTGGTGTGGATCAGCGATCCGGAAAGCGGCGTCGGCAATGTCCGCAGCGACGTGCTCAACCGACTGTGGAAGCTGTTCTGCGAGCACGGCATCACTGTGCCCGCCCCGCGTCGCGACGTGCGGGTGCGGGGCGGGGAGGGGTAGCCCCCAAAGTTCCCCTCACCCTTCCGCGCCTTCGGCGCTCCCTCCCTCTCCCACAAGGGGAGAGAGAGCAGTGCTTCCAACCTCCCTCTCCCCTTGTGGGAGAGGGAAGGGGCCCGCCGCCGCAGGCGGTGGGAAGGGTGAGGGGGATGGCGTTATCCCCTCAGCGCGCCGGGCAGCGCGCCGTCACGCTGTTGCAGATCACGCTGCTCTTCCCCAGCGACACCGCCCAGCCCAGCCCGCGCGGATCGGGGGCGCCTTCGTAGAAATCGGTGCTGATCAGCTGCGCGCCCGAGGCGATCGCGGCGTCGAGCCGGCGGCGATCATGGTTGCGCGCCTCGATCGTCTCGGCATCGGCGCGGGTGCGGACCATGAAGCCGGCCTGCACGCGGCGGGTGATCGTCGCGGTGTCCGCGGTCGGGCTCTGGGTGTTGAAGAACGCCGCTTCGGGCGCTTCCTCGGGATACCAGCCGAACATCATCCGGCCCTTCAGGCTGGCATGGCCGGTGCGGTAGCGTTCCTCGTTCGCGTCCGAGGTGTCGAGCACGAACAGGAATTTCCCGCGCGACGCGCCGACCGTCGGCCAGCGATGCGCGAGGACGGCGTCGCGCAGCGTGGGAAGCGTTCCCCGCACATCGTCGGGCGCGATCACGCGTTCGCGGCCGATCGTCGCGGCGATGTCGGCATCCAGCGCGTCGAGCGTGGCAGCGTCGAAACCGATATCGGTGGTGCGCACGTTCGGAATCGGCCGCACGTCGCTGGCATTGACCAGGATCATCACCGGCAAATGGCCCGGATGCGCATCCGACCAGCGGCGGAACAGCGCCATGCAGCCGCGAAAGGTGCGGCAATGCGTCTGCCAGTCGATGCCGGGGATGTGGATCGTCTTGGCGCCGGGGGCGGCCATCTCCGCCCGGATCTCCGCGGGACCGTCCGCATAGGGCGCGGCATAGGCGCCACCCTGCGGATCGGGCGCGACGTCGATTTCGAGCTGGCGCAGGCCGAGCGCCAGCTGGCTCTCCAGCGGCGGGTGGCCATAGGCGAGGCCTTCCCAGGCGCTGGGCAGCAGCGTGCGGATGCGCGCTTCGACCTGGGGCAGCGGATAGGGGCGATAGCTGTTGTGCGAGCCGAGCACGCGGACCTGGTCGAGCCGGAGCGAATCGAGGCTTTTGTCCGCATCGGGCGTGGTGCCGCCCGGAGCCATCGCCATCAGCAGCGCCGCCGCGGCGATCATATAGCCTTTGCGCATTCCGTCATTCCTTTGCGAAGCGAACCCAAGGCGGTGCCTTTGGCGGGCTTTCGTTCCGGAACCATGACAGTCGCGCGCACAAAGAAGGCGGCGGCCCGCTGGGGACCGCCGCCTATCGAGGGAGCTATGCGCTTAGTTTCCGCCGGTCGGGCTGGCCGGCGCGGTCGCCTGGGCCGACTGGCCGCTGGTCTGCGCCTGGGCGGCGGCGGCCTGGATGCGCTGGTTCAGCGCGGTATCCGACGCCATCGCCTGGCTGATCTCGTTGAAACGCTGCGGCTGCAGGCCCGACGCGGTGATCGCGGCGACGAACTTGGGGTTCTTCTCGGCGGCCGGGATGCTGGTGTCGGCGTTGATCTTGTTCACCGCGAGCGCCGCCTTGGCGTACTGCTGCACTTCGGTATCGGTGAAGGTAGAGGCTGCCGCGGTTCCTGCCCCCGTGGTGCCCTGGTCCGGCGTCGCCGGCGTGGTCTGCGCCGGAGCAGCGTCCGCCGGGGTCGTCTGGGCGGGCGTGGTGGTCTGGGCGAAGGCCGTCGAAGCCATCAGCGTGCCGGCAATGGCTAGGCTCGAGAACATCATTTTCATCATCAGTTCCTCACAACAATGAAACTCTTTTGCGCCCCTGTAACGTCGAAGTGGGGAATGGGTTTTCCGGCAGGCACCCGATTCACGATGGGTTGTTGCCTCGGCGGGACGGCATGACCCGTGCAGGGACGATCGCGGCCGGAATCACACCGCTGGAAAAGCCGGGCATTTTCGCCTATATGCGCCGGATGCAGACAGTGTCGGCCGCGCCCATGCCCATCCCCGGGCACATCGATCCCGTGCCCGTGCCGCGTGCGCTCGCCGCGCGCGAGGACGGCCGTACCGACCTGATCGGTCTTTCCCGCGACGGTATCCGCGGCGCGCTCGAAGCCGCCGGGCTCGAGCCCAAGCAGGCCAAGTTGCGCGCCAAGCAGCTGTGGCACTGGATCTACAATCGCGGCGCTACCGACTTCTCGGCGATGACCGACATCGCCAAGGCGCAGCACCCGTGGCTGACCGCGCGCTTCGTGATCGGCCGCCCCGAGGTGGTCGAGGCGCAGGTCTCGAACGACGGCACGCGCAAGTGGCTGCTCCGCTCGCCCGACGGCCAGGACTACGAGATGGTGTTCATCCCCGACGCCGATCGGGGCACGCTGTGCGTCTCCAGCCAGGTGGGCTGCACGCTCAACTGCCGCTTCTGCCACACCGGCACGATGCGGCTGGTGCGCAACCTCACCGCGGGCGAGATCGTCGGTCAGGTGATGCTCGCGCGCGATTCGCTCGGCGAATGGCCCAGCCAGCCCGAAGGCCGCCTGCTCACCAACATCGTGATGATGGGCATGGGCGAGCCGCTGTACAATTTCGACGAAGTGAAGGCCGGCCTCCAGATCGTGATGGACGGCGACGGGCTCGCGCTGTCCAAGCGCCGCATCACGCTGTCGACCTCGGGCGTGGTGCCGATCATGGCGCGCGCGGGCGAGGAGATCGGCGTCAACCTGGCGGTGTCGCTCCACGCCGTCACCAAGGACGTGCGCGACGAGATCGTGCCGCTCAACAAGAAATACGGCATCGAGGAGCTGCTGCAGGCCTGTGCCGATTATCCCGGCGCCAACAATGCCCGCCGCATCACCTTCGAATATGTGATGCTGAAGGACAAGAACGACAGCGACGCCGATGCGCATGAGCTCGTCCGCCTGCTGCGCAAGTACAAGCTGCCCGCCAAGGTGAACCTGATCCCGTTCAACCCCTGGCCCGGCGCCCCCTATGAATGCTCGACGCCGGAGCGGATCCGGTCCTTCTCGAACATCGTGTTCGAGGGCGGCATCTCGGCGCCGGTGCGCACCCCGCGCGGGCGCGACATCGATGCTGCCTGCGGCCAGCTGAAGACCGCGTCGGAGAAGAAGAGCCGCGCCCAGCTCGATCGCGAGGCTGCCGAGAAGTTCGCAGCGCTCGGTTGAGTCGAGGGGCGCTTCTTCGGTAAGGTGCAGCCATGCCGCTGCGCCTGCTCGCCCTGGTCCTCGCCGATCCCTGTGCCGACGCGAAGGGCGCCGTCGAGCGGGACACGTGCCTCGCCCGCGCCAGCAATGCGGCGGAGGTGGAGATGACCCGTTATCTCGGTGCCGCGCGCAAGCGGGCGACGGCGGACGGAGCGGCGGTGGCCAAGGCGTTCGACGAGGCGCAGGCGCGCTGGCTCGCCTTTCGCAAGGCCGAGTGCGATGCGGTGTTCGCGCACCGGCAGGGCGGCACCGCCCGCGGCGCAATTCTGCTGAATTGCCGTATCGACCTCACCCGCACCCGCACGCAGTGGCTGTGGAAGACGTGGCTGACCTATCCGGATTCGACGCCGCCGATCCTCCCAGAGCCCGGGCTCAGCGCGGACGGAACATCCTGAACAGCGCGTCCTCTCCGATTTCGAAATAATCGGCCGGCCCGCCGCCGCGCAGGATCGGGCGGGCGCGGGCAGTCTGGTAGATGCCGTCCTCCAGCATCGCCCGGTCGATATGCACGCCGGTCACCTCGCCCAGCACCAGCCAGGTGTCGATTTCCGCCCCTTCCTTGGTCTCCAGCCGGATCAGCTGGGTCAGCCGGCATTCGAACTGCGCCGGGCTCGCCGCCACGCGGCCCGGCCGCACGGTGCGCGACGGCAGCGTGTCGATGCCGGCAAGGGTGAACTCGTCCACCTCCGGATCGACCATCGCGGCGCTGGCGTTCATCACTTCCGCCAGCGGCCGGGTGGCGAGGTTCCAGACGAATTGCTTCGTCTCGGCGATGTTGGCGACGCTGTCCTTCCAACCCGTGGAGGCGAAGCCGAGGATCGGCGGGCGATAGTTGAACAGGTTGAAGAAGCTGTAGGGCGCGAGATTGCGTACGCCGGAAGCGGAAACGGTGCTCACCCACCCGATCGGGCGGGGAGCGACGATCGCGTTGAGCGGATCATGCGCGAGGCCGTGCCCCGATGCGGGTTCGTAGAAGTGGAAGTCGGTGGGCATTGCGGCTCCGGGATTTTCGCGGCGGCGGTGAAACCGATTCCGCCTGCCATCCGAATCTCCTACACTCGCCCCGTCCAGCGAAGGAAGTGCAGATGCCCGAAGGTCCACCGGACAGGCCCCGCCTGATCTACCGCCACCGGCTGATCACCCGGCTGTGGCACTGGCTCAACGCCCTTGCGCTGCTGCTCCTCGTCGGCAGCGGGCTGATGATCTTCAACGCGCACCCCCGGCTCTACTGGGGGCAATATGGCGCCAATTTCGACCATGCCTGGCTGGAGCTGCCGCGCTTCCCCGGCTGGGTGACGATCCCGTCTTATTACAGCCTGGCAGGGGCGCGGCACTGGCATTTCTTTTTCGCGCTGGTGCTGGCGTTCGGGCTGCTGGTCTATCTGCTGTGGAGCCTGGCGAACGGCCATATCCTCCGCGACCTGCGCATCCGCGCGCGTGAGCTTGGCCCCCGCCACCTCTGGAAGGATTTCCGCGATCATCTCGCGCTGCGCTTCCACGATCCCAAGGATCCTCGCGCCTACAACATCTTCCAGAAGCTGGCTTATGTCGGCACGCTGTTCCTGCTGCTGCCGGCGGTGATCTTCTCCGGTCTGGCACTCTCGCCGGGCATGGACGCGGCATGGCCCTGGCTGACCGCGATCTTCGGCGGCCGGCAATCGGCGCGCTCGGTCCATTTCCTCGCGATGGGGGCGATCCTCGCCTTCCTGCTCGTCCACCTGACGCTGGTGCTGCTCGCCGGGCCGATCAACGAGCTGCGCTCGATGATCACCGGCTGGTGGCGCGTGCCTGCGGAGAAACAGCCATGATCCTGACCCGCCGCAACCTGCTCGTCGGCGCCGCGGCCGGCCTTCTCACCGGCTGCGACCGCTTCACCGACAGCCCCGTGCTGGCGAGCGCCGAGGAGGCGCACCGCTTCCTCCAGCGCGCGATCGGCCGCGGATCGCTCGCCACCGAGTTCCGCCCCGAGCAGCGCAGCCCGATCTTCCGGGTGAACGGCACCCACCATCCGAACACCCCCGAATACAACATCTGGGCCGGCACCCGCTTCGCCGACTGGCGGCTGAAGGTGGGCGGCATGGTCGCGCGGCCGATGCAGCTCACGCTCGACCAGCTTCAGCGCCTGCCGCAGCGCGCGCAGATCACCCGGCACGACTGTGTCGAGGGCTGGAGCGCGATCGGCAAATGGCAGGGGCCGCAGCTCGGCACGATCCTGCACGCAGCCGGAATCAGCTCGAACGCGCGCTACATCGTGTTCCACTGCGCCGATCGCTACGGCGATGGCGGCTATTATGAATCGGTCGACCTGATCGATGCCTTCCATCCGCAGACGATCCTCGCCTGGGCGCTCAACGACCGGCTGCTCGATGTCGGCCACGGCGCGCCGCTGCGGCTGCGGGTCGAGCGGCAGCTCGGCTACAAGCAGGCGAAATATCTGGTCGGCATCGAGGCGGTTGCCTCGCTCGCCGGGATCGGCAAGGGCAGGGGCGGCACCTGGGAGGATTCGAGCGGCTATCAATGGTATGCCGGAATCTGATCGGCGGAAACCTATCCCAAGGCAGGTTGTTTTGCAGCACGCCGAAACGCAATAGGGGTACGCCCGAAACAATCGTCGCATAGTGGAGCGCCATGGCCCTGATTGATCGCTTCCTCGACCGTGCCGTGAAGCGCGGCGAGCTCACCCTGATCCGACCCGACGGCAGTTCCCGTACCTTCGGCAGCCCCGATCCCGATCTCAAGCCCGTCACGATGCGCCTGTCGAAGGGCGCCGAGGGCCGTATCGTCCGCGATCCCGCGCTGGGCGCCGCCGAGACCTATATGGACGGCAGCCTGAACCTCGAGCGCGGTGACATCCTCGACCTGCTCAACCTGGTGACCGCGAACAACGCCTGGGAGAAGAGCAATGCGGTGCTCAACCCCTCCAAGCTGAGCCTCGCCGCCGGCAAGGTCGCCCACTGGCTCGGCCGCAAGAACATGGCGCGAAAGTCGAAGCAGAACGTCGCGCACCATTACGATCTGTCGGCGCGCCTCTACGATCTCTTCCTCGACGCCGATCGGCAATATAGCTGCGCCTATTACACCGATCCGGGCAACAGCCTGGAGCAGGCCCAGGCCGACAAGAAGGCGCATATCGTCGCCAAGCTGGCGATCGAGCCCGGCATGCGCGTGCTCGACATCGGCTGCGGCTGGGGTGGCATGGCGCTCTACATCCACGCCAAGACCGGCGCCGAGGTGCTGGGCATCACGCTGTCCGAAGAGCAGCTGAAGATCGCCCGCGAACGCGCCGAGGCGGCAGGCGTGGCGGACAAGGTGAAGTTCGAGCTGATCGACTATCGCGCGCTGGAGGGGCAGTTCGATCGCATCGTCTCGGTCGGCATGTTCGAGCATGTCGGCACGCCGCAATACCGCACTTTCTTTGCCAAGTGCCGCGCGTTGATGACGCCGGAGGGCGTGATGCTGCTCCACACGATCGGGCGTGCGGGCGGGCCGGGCTATACCGATGCGTTCACGCTGAAGTACATCTTCCCCGGCGGTTATATCCCCGCGCTGTCGGAAATCGCGCAAGGCTATGAGGGGTTGCGCTATTTCCTCACCGACGTGGAGGTGCTGCGCATGCACTACGGCCATACGCTCAAGGCCTGGTACGACCGCACCGTCGCCGCGCACGATGCAATCGTCGAACTCTACGACGAGCGCTTCTACCGGATGTGGACCTATTATCTCGCGGGCTCGTACGTGAGCTTCATGAACGGCGGGCTGGTCAACTATCAGCTGCAATTCTCGCGCTCGCGCACCGCGCTGCCGATCACGCGAGACTATATGCACGAGGCCGAGGCGAAGCTGACCGCCGGCAGCCGGTGATCCCGGCTGCCGGCGGCGCGGCTCAGAAGGAGAAGCGGGCCTGGAGACGGCCCGACCGCGCCGTCTGATAGCCGGTCACCTGCCGGTAATAGGGGCTGGCGACGCCGTTGCCGTCGGTCCCATATTCGTTGAAGTCGGTCTTGGCGTGCAGGTTGAACACGTTGAACACGGTGAGGTTCAGGCCGACCTTCGACTTGCCGATTGCGGTCTCCCAGCCGATCGACAGATCGTTGCCGAACACCCAGTCGCTGGTGAACACCGATCCGCGCGGGATCAGCTTCACCGGCGCATCGGCGGCCGGCGTGGTCGGGTCGGTTGCGATCTGGCCGTTCGACAGCACGCGGCAATAGAGCCCGGCAGCACCATAGGCGCGGGCATAGGGATCGACCGAGGCCGGCACCTGGCCGATACAGCCATAGTGGCGCGGTGACGTCGCCGAGGTGCTGAAGCCGATCGTCAGGTGTTCGGTCGGCGCATAGGAACCCCACAGCTTGAACACGTGGCGGCGATCGTTCGGCGAATAGCCATAGGTGCCGTTGGTCAGGCCCGGCTGGTCGAAGTCCGTCGTCAGGCCGGTGTCGCTCTGGCCGTTGTCGGTCTTCACCCCGCCCTCGTAATTGCCCTTGGTCCAGGACAGGACATAGGAGCCGTTGAGCTCGAAGCGGCCGTCGAAGTCATGGCCGACCTCGAAGGCGATCGCCTTGTAGGTGCGCTTCGCCTCGGGGTAGCCGAGGTCCTGCGCCGAGAAGGTCACGGTCCGCACCTTCGACTCGCCGTTGATCGGCGCGGCGAGTTGGACGGTGATTGGGCGGCCCGGGTTGATCAGGACATATTGGGTGAAGCCCGTCCAGGTCTTGTCGCAGCCGCTGATGTTGTTCTTCACGCAATAGTTGTTGACCGCACGGTCGATCGCGGCGTCTTCCAGCACTTCGTTGAGCTTGGTATACATGCCGTAGACGTTGAACCGCCAGCGCCCGATCCGCTTTTCATAGCCGAGGATGAACTCGTCCTCGGATTGCGGCTTCAGCGTCTGCGACACCGCGGCGCCCACCGCGACGGGCTGGCCCGATCCGGTGACGTCGCAATTGACCACCTTGTCGTCCGGGCAGGCCGCCGCGCCCGCATAGGAAACCGGCGCCCCCAGCGTGGGGATGCCGTCGGCGCCGATGCCGGCGAGCAGGTTGGTGCGGGTGTAGAAGGTCTCGCCGCCGGTAAGGCGGATGTTGGTGTTCGATGCGACCGGCAGGTACATGCGCGAGAAGCTGCCATAGACCTTGTCGGTTCGCGCGCCGAACGGATCGAGCGTGAAGCCCAGCCGCGGCCCGAACTGCGTGCCCGATTCGTAGAAGCGCGCGCCCGCCGAATTGTTGTTGGTGAACCGGTCGCCGCGCACGCCGAGGCTGAGGTTCAGCCGTTCGTTGAACAACGCCCAGGCATCCTGGATGTAGAAGGCCTCGTTCTGCGAGGTGAAGCTGCCGATGTTCGAATAGAAGGTCTGCCGCACATAATCGGTGCCGATCGGCAGGCCGAACTGGTCGCCCTGCTTGGCGCGGTAGATGTTGTAGCTATAGCCGAGGCCGGCACCGAGCGCGCGGTTATCCGAGGAAAGATCCTCGCGGTCATAGCCGAACTTGATGTGGTGCTTGCCGAACAGGCTCAGATTGATGTCGACGTCGGCGCGATAGAATTTGCGCACATCGTTGTTGATGCCGACACCACCGCCGGCGACGGTGAGCGCCTTGCCCGGATCGATACGCGCGTCGAACACCGAGGGGACGATCTTGGAATCGGCGTTGACGCTGCGGGCGCTGCTGTTGTTCTCGCCGCGGCCATAGGCGGCGGAGAAGGTCAGCCACTTGGTCAGGATGCTGGTGTAGCGCGCGACATAGTTGCTGCCGCCCGACTTGCCGTACGTGGCCCCGGCGAACGGCCCGTCGATCTGCCTGTCGCGATCGAAGCGGACCGTCGAGGTGCTGCCATAGGTCTGTGTGGTCGAATCACCCTTGGTGCTGAAATAGGTGAATTCGAGGTGGTTCTGATCGTTGATGTAGCCATCGATCTTGCCGCCGTAGAAGGGCGAGGCGGTGTGGTAGAAGGAGCGGGAGGTGCCCTGCTTGGTCTTGGTGTTCAGGTCATATTCGGTGCCCGCGCCGACGCTGTTGTTGTCGCGCGCCTGATAGAGGCCGAAGAAGAACAGATGGTCCTTCCATATCGGGCCGGAGAGCGTGGCGGTCAGCGACTTGGAATCCGCCGAGCCGTTGACATTGTCGGTGTAGATGGTGTCGCGGGTCTTCGAGCGCAGCGCGTTGGGATTCCAGTTGTACAGCAGCATGCCGTGGAATTCGTTGCTGCCGGACTTGGTGGTGGCATTGACGAAGCCGCCGGTCGAGCGGCCGAACTCGGCCGCATAGCCCCCCGTCTTGGTCTCGACCGTCTTGTAGAAGTCGTAGGGGACTTCGACCGGCGAAAGCCCCTTGCGGAAATCGGTGATGTTCAGCCCGTTGACGAAGAACGCGTTCTCCGAAACGGCGCCGCCGTTGAACGAGGTCTGGCCCGAAAAGGCGCTCGAGCCCGCGCTTGCGCCCGGCGCAAGCTGGATCGCGGCCTGCAGGCTGCGCGCCAGCGGCAGGCGCTGGCTGACTTCGGCGAGATCGAGGACCAGGCCGGTGGTGGTGCGGTCGAAATCGGCGGTGGCGACGCGCGAGCCCTTCACCACGATTTCGCTGCTGCCTTCGGGCGCGAGCGCGAAGATGTTGCCCGTGTTGTTCGCCGAGATGCGGACGCCCGCTTCCTCGTACCCCGGATAGCCTGCCGCGGTAATGCTGAAGCTGTATGAGCCCGTCTGCATCTCCGGCAGGCTGAAATTGCCTTCCTTGTCGGTGGTTGCGGTACGGGTGAAGCCCTGGTCCTCTGATTTGGCCGATACCGTCGCGCCGACGATCGGCTTGCCTTCGGGATCGACCACCCGGCCGCTGGCGCGGACGGTCGAATAGCCTTGTGCATGGGCCAGCGTCGGCACGAGTGGAAGGATCACCAGCGTCGCACCGGCGACGGACGCACGAAGAAGGCCGCGGCAGAGCCGCAGGCGAGCGTTGTTCATGATGGTACCCCTTGTTGGCCCGACCCCCGGGCAATATCCGCGTTCGAATGTTATACGGATATCGTATACAACATAATATGTATGCTTGTTGTCAAACGGAAACTTGCTTTATTAATCAATTGCATGGATGTGTATTGGTGCGCTGCAACACGTGAATCGGTCCGTTTTGGTATCTAATGTACCGTCGATGGCATCTGCGCGGCGGCCGCCCTGTCCTGCGGGACCCCGCCACAGTTGCACCCCGGGCGCGTGCGCCGTACAGGGCGCGCGTTCCCCCATTTCGGAGTCCCTGCCCCATGTCGGATAAGATCAATCGCGTCGTCCTCGCCTATTCGGGCGGCCTGGACACGAGCGTGATCCTGAAATGGCTGCAGCAGACCTACCAGTGCGAGGTCGTCACCTTCACCGCCGATCTCGGCCAGGGCGAGGAGCTGGAGCCCGCGCGCAAGAAGGCCGAGATGGCCGGTGTGAAGCCCGAGCACATCTTCATCGAGGACGTGCGCGAGGAATTCGTGAAGGACTATGTCTTCCCGATGATGCGCGCAAATGCCTTGTATGAAGGCCTTTATCTGCTCGGCACCTCCATTGCGCGCCCGCTGATCGCCAAGCGCCAGATCGAGATCGCCAAGCTGGTCGGCGCCGACGCGGTGAGCCACGGCGCTACCGGCAAGGGCAACGACCAGGTCCGCTTCGAGCTCGGCTATTACGCGCTCAACCCGGACATCAAGGTGATCGCGCCGTGGCGCGAATGGGACCTGACCAGCCGCACCAAGCTGATCGAGTTCGCCGAATCGCACCAGATCCCGGTGACCAAGGACAAGCGCGGCGAGTCGCCCTTCTCGACCGACGCGAACCTTCTCCACACCTCGTCCGAGGGCAAGGTGCTCGAGGATCCGTGGGAGGAAGTGCCCGACTATGTCTATTCGCGCACGGTGAACCCCGAAGACGCGCCCGACCTGCCCGAGACGATCACGATCGATTTCGAGCGCGGCGACGGCGTGGCGCTGAACGGCCAGGCGATGTCGCCCGCGACGCTGCTGACCGCGCTCAACGAGCTCGGCCGCAAGCACGGCATCGGCCGGCTCGATCTGGTCGAGAACCGCTTCGTCGGCATGAAGTCGCGCGGCATGTACGAGACGCCGGGCGGCACCATCTATCACCTCGCGCATCGCGGCATCGAGCAGATCACGCTCGATCGCGGCGCGGCGCATCTGAAGGACGAGCTGGCCCCGCGCTATGCCGAGCTGATCTACAACGGCTTCTGGTTCTCGCCCGAGCGCGAGATGCTGCAGGCTGCGGTGGACTACAGCCAGGAGAAGGTCACCGGCACCGTGCGGCTGAAGCTGTACAAGGGCAGCGTGATCGTCACCGGCCGCAAGTCGCCCTATTCGCTGTACAGCGAGAAGGTCGTGACCTTCGAGGACGACCAGGGCGCGTACGACCAGCGCGACGCCGCCGGCTTCATCAAGCTCAACGCGCTGCGCCTGCGCCTGCTCGGCCGCCGCGAGGGCTGAGTCCGTTGCGCCCCTCCCGCTTGCGGGAGGGGCGTTACCCCCGCACCGCCGCGCGATAGGCCCGCAGGCTGTCCCAGGCGTAGAGCGCACAGCCCGACCAGATCAGCGCAAAGGTGGCGAAGTGCACCGGCTGTACGGCCTCGCCGAACAGCAGAACCGCTTCCAGGAATTGCAGCGTCGGCGCGATATACTGGAGCAGCCCCATGGTCGCATAGGGCAGCCGCTTGGCGGCGGCGGCGAACAGCAGCAACGGGGTCGCGGTGACGACGCCGGCCGCGATCAGCAGCAGATCGATCCGTGTCGAGCCGCCGAACGCGGCGGTGCCAGTGTGGTTCGCCCAGAGCAGCACCGCCAAGGCCGGTGGCCCGAGCAGGAGCGTCTCCACGGTCAGCCCCCCCAGCGCGTCGATCGCCGCGACCTTGCGGAGCAGGCCATAGCCGCCGAAGCTGAGCGCCAGCGCCAGCGGGATCCACAGCGCCCCGCCGCCATGCAACGTCAGCAGCAGAACGCCCATCGCGGCCAGCCCGATCGCAATGCCCTGCCAGCGCCGCAGCCGCTCACCGAGCACCATCACGCCGAGCGCGACATTGACCAGCGGGTTGATGAAATAACCGAGGCTCGCATCGAGGACATGCGCGTGCTGGACTGCCCAGATATAGACCAGCCAGTTGATCGCGATCAGCGCCGCGCTGCCGAGCAGGAACAGCAGCGTCCGCCCGCGTGCGGCGGCGGCGATGCTCCGCACCCGGCGCAGCGCCACCACGATCACCGCGAGCAGCAGGAGCGACCAGAGCACGCGGTGCGACAGCACCTGCAGCGCCGGCACCGGTTGCAGCAGGTGCAGGTAGAGGGGCAGCACGCCCCACAGGCTGTAGGCGGCGATGCCGAGAAGAAGGCCGGCGCGATCGGCGCCCTGGGGCTGGGTCATGCATCGATCGATGCGCGCTGCTGCGCTGCAGCGCAAGCCGCGACGCCTCCAGATCCACACCGCGAGGTTCGAGGGATTGCGCAGGACATGCCGGGTGATAGGCTCGGGCCATTCTCTTGGGGGGAACCATGACCGATCACGATTTGGACGTGGCACATGCCGCGCCTGTTTCCACGCCACTGCTCGCCACGCTCGCGGCCATCGCCCTGCTGGTGGTTGCCGCCATCGCCGCGCCCCTGCTGTTGCCGCCGCAGCCGCTGCCGCTGCTGATCGGCGCCGGCGCTGGCGTCGGCCTCTTGCTGTGGATCGCGGTGCTGCTGACGGCGCTGCGCGGGACGAGCATGGCCTCGCGCGGCGGTGCGGCGCTGCTGCTGGTGGCGACCGGCGCCGGCGCCGGTCTCGTCGCCAACGGCCAGTTCCAGAGCCGCGCCCGCACGGATGCGAGCAGCTTCGCCGATGTCGAGCCTGCTGCCGACGGCACGTTGCGCTTCCCGGGTGATGCCACCAGCCGCGGTCCAATCTCCCGCCAGTTCGCTGCCGTTGCCGCTGCGGAGGCGGCCGCGCAGCAAGGCTATGGCGCGGCGCTCAAGCGGCTCGGCGCCGGCGCGCTCAACAGCCCCTATCTGCTGACCCAGGATCCGCACGCGATCACCGATTGCCGGGCGTTCTCGACGCTGCGTGCCACGACCGAAACGGACGGCGCCGCCCAGGCCGAGGCGCGCGCCAAGCTGCGCCAGGCGATCGCCGACGCGCGGCTGCCCGACGTCGCGAAGCGCGGCATCGCCACCATGGCCGGCACCGACGGCGCCGATCCGCGCCTCACCAACCGGCTGGCGATGCTCGATGCGACGCACCAGCTCTGCCAGCTGCTCGCCAAGCGGAGCTGGTTCAACGCGAACGGCCTGTTCGGCTTCCAAGTCGCCGCAGACGATACGGCGTATCGACAGATCCAGGATCAACGCCAGCGGCTGGCCGCCGAGGCGGAGCAGCTCGATCGCGGCGCGCGCGACCGGATGCTGGCGGGCCGCGAATCGGTGCGCGACGCGCTCAGCCAGTCGATCTTCTTCGCGCAGTAAGCGCGGTCAGGGGCGGATCGGCGTCGCCGCGTCCACCCCGGCCACCGTGGCCCAGGGCACCACGTCCCAATGGGTAACGATGCCTTCGGTCACATAGGGATCCTGCTCGGCAAAGGCGCGCGCCGCAGCCGAATCGGTGAACAGCAGCAGCGCGCTTTCCGGCGGGTCGCCGACTGCGCCGCCAAGGATCAACGTGCCCGCATCCGCCGCCGCCCAGGCAAGCGCGAGATGCGCCTCCCGCAAGGCACCCCGGCGCTCCAGATAGTCGGGCGCCAGGGTGTAGCGGAGCAGGAAGTGCGCCACGCTCAGTCGGCGAACAGCAGGACCGGCGTCTCCAGCAGCTTCTTCACCGCCTGGACGAAGCTCGCCGCATCCCAGCCGTCGACGACGCGGTGGTCGCAGCTGATCGACAGGTTCATCAGCTTGGCGCGGACGATGTCGTCCCCGTGGAAGACGGGACGTTCGACGATCTTGTTCGGGCCGATGATCGCCACTTCGGGCCGGTTGATCACCGGCGTCGTCGCGATGCCGCCCAGCGGCCCCAGCGAGGTGACGGTCAGCGTCGAGCCGCTCAGCTCTTCCGACTTGGCCTTGCCGGTGCGCGCGGCGTCGGCGAGGCGGGTGATCTCGCTCGCCAGCTGCCAGACATTCTTGTCCTGCGCATCGCGGATCACCGGCACCATCAGCCCCGCATCGGTCTGCGTCGCCATGCCGAGATGGAGGCGGCCATGGCGTGTGACCACGCCGGCCTCGTCGTCATAGCGGGCGTTGAGCATCGGGAAGTCGGGCAGCGTGCGGCACAGCGCCACGATCAGCAACGGCAGCAGGGTCAGCTTGGGGCGCTGGCCGCGATTGGCGTTGAGATCGGCGCGCATCGCTTCCAGCGCGGTGACGTCGATCTCGTCGACATAGGTGAAATGCGGGATGGCGCGCTTCGACGCGGCCATGTTCTCGGCGATGCGGCGGCGCATGCCGATCACCTTCACCGGCTGATCCTCGCGGGCGCGGCTGGCATGGGGCGCGTGATAGCCCTGGCCGCTGCCATAGCGCAGGAACGCGTCGAGATCGGCGTGGCGGAGGCGGTCGCCCTCGGCGGGCTTCACCTGCGCGAGGTCGATGCCGAGGTCCGCCGCGCGGGCGCGCACGGCCGGGGAGGCGAGGACGTGCGCCTTCTCCCTCTCCCCTTCAGGGGAGAGGGGCGGGGTGTGGGGCATGGCTTCCACGGGCGACGGTGCTGGTGGAGAGTCCCCCACCCCAACCCCTCCCCTGAAGGGGAGGGGCTTTTCTTCCGTCGCTTCCTCGACGCCGGGATTCTCGGCCTCGACCTGCTCCTCGACCGGCGTCTCTGCCTCAGCCGCAGCCTCACCCTCGACTTCGATCACCATCAGCGCCGAGCCGATCGGCACCTGGTCGCCCACCTCGCCGGCGAGTTCGACCACCACGCCGGAGACGGGCGATTCCATCTCCACCGTGGCCTTGTCGGTCATCATGTCGGCGACCTGCTGGTCCTCTTCGACCCGGTCGCCGATCTTCACGTGCCAGGCGACGATCTCGGCCTCGGCAATGCCTTCGCCGATGTCCGGCAGACGAAAGGTAAAACGAGCCATGGGCGTCAGTCCTTGAGGAGTTTGTTGAGCGCCTCGCGGATCCGCACGGGACCCGGGAAATAGGCCCATTCGAGGCTGTGGGGATAGGGCGTGTCGAAGCCGGTGACGCGGGCGATCGGCGCTTCGAGATGGTAGAAGCAGCGCTCCTGCACCAGCGCCGAAAGCTCGGCGCCGAAGCCGGAAGTGCGCGTCGCCTCGTGGACGATCATGCAGCGCCCGGTCTTCCTGACCGAGGCTTCGATCGCCTCGATGTCGAGCGGCACCAGCGTGCGCAGGTCGATGATCTCGGCGTCGACGCCCAGTTCCTCGATCGTCGCGGCGACCACGTGCACCATCGTGCCGTAGCAGAGGATCGTCACGGCCTCGCCCGGGCGCACCGTCGCCGCCTTGCCGAGTTCGACGCGGTAATGCCCCTCGGGCACTTCGCTCGCCGGATGCGCGGTCCAGTTCCTGGCCGGGCGATCATAATGGCCGTCGAACGGGCCGTTATAGATGCGCTTGGGCTCGAGGAAGAGGACGGGGTCGTTGTCCTCGATCGCGGCGATCAGCAGGCCCTTGGCGTCATAGGGCGTCGACGGGATCACCGTCTTGATGCCGGAAACGTGCGTGAAGATGCCTTCGGGCGACTGGCTGTGCGTCTGCCCGCCGAAGATGCCGCCGCCATAGGGCGAGCGCACCGTGATCGGCGCGGTGAAATCGCCGTTCGAGCGATAGCGCAGCCGCGCCGCCTCGGAGACGAGCTGGTCGAGCGCGGGGTAGATGTAATCGGCGAACTGGATCTCGGGCACGGGCCTGAGGCCATAGGCGCCCATGCCGATCGCCACGCCGATGATGCCGATCTCGGTGATCGGCGTGTCGAACGCGCGGGTCTTGCCGTATTTGGCCTGGAGCCCGGCGGTCGCGCGGAACACGCCGCCGAAATAGCCGACATCCTCGCCCATCACGACGACCTGGTCGTCGCGCGCCATCATCACGTCCATGGCGGAGTTGATCGCCTGGATCATGTTCATGCGGGGAGCGGCTGCTTGGCTTGGCTGCATCGTCTTTTCATCACTCATGGGTCAGCCTCCCCGCACGATGAAGCGGTCGCCCGGCGCCGCCTGGTAGGCGGCAAGCGCCGCGCGGGCCTTGCCGTCGCCCCGGCCATGGGCCGCGAGGAACAGGCGCGCAGGCGGGAGTGCGCGCGCGAACACGGCATCGGCACCACCGACCAGTTCGTGCCCGGCCCCATCCAGGACGAGGCCGTATTTCGCCTCGGCAGGTGCGGTTTCGATGGGAAAAAGATGATCGGCGGGATCGGTCACCAGGCCCGGTACGGTGTCGGCGGTGCCGGTGACGATCATCGCAGGAACGGCCAATGTGGCATAGGCCTGAGGCTGGATCAGCCCCGGAATCTTGCCCGGTGTGGAGAAGCCCAGCACCGCGTGGACGGTAGGAGCGCGATAGCTGCCGATCTGCGGGAGTGCGCCGCCCAGGCACAGGGCCGAGAGCGTGCCGAAGCTGTGGCCCACGGCTACCACCGGCAGCTTCGGATAGCGCGCGGCGGCATGATCGATCGCAGCATTCAAATCGGCAAGGCGCTCGGGAAAGCTGGCCGCCCGGCTGAATGCGGCGCGATCGGGATGGTGCATCGAATCGACGTGCAGCGGGGCCAGCACCACATAGCCCTGCATCGCCAGCTCGGCGCTCAGCCGCGCATAACGTTCCGGCCACGAGCCATGGCCGGTGGAGAACAGGGCCACACCGATGGGCTTGGCCCGCGCGGCACGCGTCACGATCAGCCGCGTCTGCCGCTTGCCTACGGGGAGCGGCAGGTCTTCGGTAAGGACGGTTATATTCCCAGCGGCCAGCACCGGCCCGGCCATGCCGAGCGCGAGCCCGGCGGCGAGCAGCGCACGGCGGTCGATGGGGGCGCTCATATGCCCGCGGCCTTGCGCTCGGCGATCATCTGGTCGCTCTGTTCCTTCAAATGCCAGGGCATGTGCTCGAACACGCCTTCGAACATGGTCTCGAACGGCTGGTGCATGCCGTGGCCGAGGATGCCGTTCTTCTCGGCCTCCTTCTGGGCGCGCTTCACCGTCTCGGCGAGTTCGAGGTCCATCGCCGCCTGGCGTTCCTCGTCCCATTCGCCGAGACCGATCAGATGGTCCTTCAGCCGCCGGATCGGATCGCCGAGCGGCCAGGCATTGGTCTCGCCGGCCGAGCGATAGGCGCTGGGATCGTCCGAGGTGGAGTGGCCCTCGGCGCGGTAGGTGAAATGTTCGATCAGCGTCGGGCCCTGGTTGGTCCGCGCGCGCTCGGCCGCCCACTCCGTCGCGGCATAGACCGCCAGCGCATCGTTGCCGTCCACCCGCAGCCCGGCGATGCCATAGCCGATCGCGCGCGCCGCGAAGGTGGTCGCCTCGGCACCCGCGAAGCCGGAGAAGCTCGAGATCGCCCACTGGTTGTTGACGACGTTGAAGATCACCGGTGCGCGGTAGACGGTGGCGAAGGTCAGCGCCGAGTGGAAGTCGCCTTCCGCGGTCGACCCTTCGCCGCACCAGGTGGCGGCGATGCGGGTGTCGCCGCGCGCCGCGCTCGCCATCGCCCAACCCACCGCCTGCGGATATTGCGTGGCGAGGTTGCCGGAGATCGAGAAGAAGCCGGTCTCCTTCGACGAATACATGATCGGCAGCTGCCGGCCCTGCAGCGGATCGCCGCGGTTCGAGTAGATCTGGTTCATCATCTCGACCAACGGATAGCCGCGCGTGATCAGGATGCCCTGCTGGCGATAGCTGGGGAAGCACATGTCGTCGCCGGCCATCGCGAGCGCGGCCGAGACCGACACGGCCTCCTCGCCGGTCGACTTCATGTAGAAGCTGGTCTTGCCCTGGCGCTGGGCGCGGAACATGCGCTCGTCGAACGCGCGGGTGAGCGCCATGCTGCGCAGCATCTTGCGCTTGGCTTCCGCATCGAGCCGCGGATCCCAGGGGCCGACGGCGTTGCCTGCGTCATCGAGGACGCGGATCAGACCGTAGGACAGTTCGTGGAATCGATCGGCCGGCTCGGCGGTGTCCGGGCGGCGCGCGGCGCCGGCGGGGGGCACGACAAGATCGCTGAAATCGGCCTCGTCGCCGGGGCGAAAGCGCGGCTCGGGCACATGCAGCGATAGCGGCGGCAGGTTGGCGCGCGGGGCGTCCACCGTCATGGTCTCTCCATCAAATACGGCCGTGTCGCCACGGACAACGCACGGACTCGAATTGCGCGGACGTGTTATAAAATTTCAACGAGCCTGTCGAGATGGGTCAGCAGCGCTGGCCTAAAAATTTGGGACACGGAGTGCGATTGACTCCGTGCTGAATTAGAACAAAATAGGAACGAACGAGTCGGACCTGTCATCCATCCTCGAGCGAGTCGCCGTGCCCGATCCTGCCACTCTCGACCAGTTGCGCGCAATGCTCAGCGCCATCGACGGCACCGGATTCCGTCGCCGCCCGGTGCTGCCGTTCGGGCTGGAGCGGGTCGATTCGCGGCTGGCGGACGGGGGCCTGCGGCTCGACGCACTACACGAGATTTCGGGCGCCACGCCCGACCTGACCGACGATTGCGCCGCCACCACCTTCCTCGGCGGCATCGCCGCGCGCTGCTGGGGGCCGGTGCTGTGGGTGGTGCGGCGGCGCGACCTCTTCGCTCCCGGGCTGGCGCAGGTGGGGCTCGATCCCAAGCGGGTGATCTATGCCGAGGCGCGCGACGACGACGAACTGCTCGCGATCATGGAGGAGGGGCTGCGCCATCGCGGGCTCGGCGCGGTGATCGGCGAAGTGAAGCGCGTCGCCATGCCGGCGACGCGGCGGCTGCAATTGGTGGCGGAGGGCGGGCGCACGATCGCGTTGCTGCTCAAGCGCCATGCCCGCGAGGGGAGCGATCCGCTGGCAGCGCCGTCCGCCGCGGTGACGCGCTGGCGGATCGGCTGCGCGCCCTCGGCGCCGTTGCCGGTGGAGGGGGTGGGCCGGCCGCGCTGGGACGTGTCGCTGGCGCGGCAACGGGGGGGAGAAGCATTCCAACTCTTGGTGGAGGCCTGCGATGCAACGGGTCGCTGCGCTCTTCCTGCCCCACTGGTCGCTCGACCGCGTGCGGCGGGCGGAGCGGCGCGCGCCGCCGCCTGAGCGGGCGCACCCTCTTTCTCCCGACGCGCTCGGCCCGGTGCAGGCCATTGCCGCCGCCGAACAGGATGCCGCCTGCTCGGTGCAGCGCGGCGGCGGCTGGCGGCCGGGCGCGCGCTGGGCGCGGGGCGAACGCGACGCCGCGATCGCCGCGCTGCCCCCGCACCAGCGGCCGCCGCTGCGCGAGCTCGGCCGGCGCAGCGAGGCGGCGGACCCGGTCTTCAAGCGGATGCGGCCCGACGAGGGTGGCGCGATGGCGGGCGGCGGGGTGGTGCGGTTGCCGCTGGCGGGGCGCGATGCTGCGCCGTCAGTTGCGGCGTCTGCCCGAACCACCCTTGCACCGTCATCCCCGCGAAGGCGGGGATCCATTGACTCATCGGGCGAAGATGGCGCCGCAACGGCGCGGCGAATGGATCCCCGCCTGCGCGGGGATGACGGTGGGGGGCGGGGTGAGCGCCGGAGTCGCGCGCGGCCAGCATTGGCGGACGCACCCGATGCCCCCCGCGTCCTCTCCCGCCGCATCGGCAGCCGCAGCGCGGTAACCGCCGCCTGCCCCGCGGCAATGGCCGCAGGCATCCGCATCGGCATGGCGCTCACCCAGGCGCGCGCGCTGGTGCCCGAACTGCGCATCGACCCCGCCGACCCGGACGGCGACCATGCCGATCTCGAACGGCTGGCGCACAGCCTCGCCCGGCGCTGGTCGCCGAGCGTCAGTATCGCCGGCGACGACCTGCTGTTGCTCGACCTGACCGGCGTCGCCCACCTCCATGGCGGGGAGGCCAGAATGCTGCGCCGGCTGCACGCCCTGCTCGCGCGGACAGGCTTTGCCAGCCGGATCGCGGTTGCCGATACCGCCGGCAGCGCCCGGGCCTTGGCCCGGTTCCGTGCCAGCCCGCTGCTGTGCTGCCCGCCCGGCGAGCATGGCGCATGGCTCGCCCCCCTGCCCGTCGAGGCGCTGCGGCTGGAAAGCGATGCCACCGCCCTGCTCCAGCGGCTGGGCGTCGACAGCATCGGCCAGCTCGCCGCGCTCCCCCGCGCGCCTTTGGTCCGCCGCTTCGGCACCGTCATCGCCGCGCGGCTCGACCAGGCACTGGGGCGCATCCCGGAGCCGGTAACCCCGGTCATCCCGCCCGAGCCGATCGCCGTCACCCAGCGCTTCGCCGAACCGATCGCCACGCCCGAAGCGATCGCGCACTGGCTGGGCGACCTCGTCCGCCGCCTGGCCGAAGCGCTGGCGGAAGCGGGGCAGGGTGCGCGCCGGATCGGGCTGGTCGCCGACCGCGTCGACGGCGTGCCGCAGCGGATCGGCATCGGCCTCGCCCGCGCCAGCCGCGATCCTGCGCACCTGCTCCGCCTGCTTGCCCGCCGGATCGACAGCATCGAGCCCGGCTATGGCCTAGACGCGATGACGCTGCATTTGCTGCGCAGCGAACCGCTGGGTGCGCTGCCGGTGGACGAGCGGCTCGATGCCGAGACGGTGCCCGATCTCGCACCGCTGATCGACGCGCTGGCGACGCGGATCGGCATGGCGCGGCTGTGGCGGATGCAGGCAGTGGAAAGCGACGTGCCCGAGCGCTCGGCCGCGGCCCTCCCGCCGCTCGACCCGCCCGAGCGCGAAGCGCCGCCGATGAAGGCTGACGATGTCCGCCGGCTGGATCGCAACGCCCCGCTGCCGCCCTGGCATCCCGATTGGCCGCGCCCGATCCGCCTGCTGCGCCGGCCCGAACGGCTCGACCATGTCCTTGCCGAACTGCCCGACCAGCCGCCGCGCCGCTTCACCTGGCGCGGCGAGCGGCACGAGGTGGTCCGCGCCGACGGGCCCGAGCGGATCCATGGCGAATGGTGGAAGCGCGCCGCCGAGACCCATGCCACGCGCGACTATTTCCGCGTCGAGGACGAGCGCGGCCGCCGCTACTGGCTGTTCCGCCAGGGCGATGGCGAGCGTGGCGTCACCGGCGATCTCAGCTGGTACCTCCACGGCCTGTTCGGGTGAGCGCGGCCATGTATTCCGAACTCCAGGTCACCAGCCATTATTCCTTCCTGCGCGGCGCCTCCGCACCCTCCGAGCTGTTCGAAGCGGCGGCGGCGTACGGCATGCCCGTGCTCGGCATCACCGATCACAACAGCGTCGGCGGCATCGTCCGCGGGCTGGTCGCGGCGGAGGCGACCGGCGTGCGGCTGGTCACCGGCTGCCGGCTGGACCTGACCGACGGCACCGGGCTGCTGGTCTGGCCCGAGGATCTCGCCGCCTGGTCGCGGCTCACCCGGCTGCTCAGCATCGGCAAGGCGCGGGCGGACGCGCAGCATGGCGAAAAAGGGCAGTGCTTCCTCCATTGGGAGGATGTGGCGGGGCATGCCGACGGGCTGGTCGCGGCGCTCGTCCCCGGCATGGCGGACCCGGGCGACCCGGCGGCGCTGCGCTGGATGGCGGATCTGTTCGGGGATCGCGGCCATGTCACGCTCACCCGCCATCGCAGGCCGCAGGAGGCGGTGCGGCTGCATGCGCTGGCCGAGGCCGCCGCGGCGCACGGCCTGACCCCGCTCGCCACCGGCGACGTGCTGTACCATCATCCGGACCGGCGGATGCTGCACGATGTGATGACCGCAATCCGGCATACCACGACGGTCGACGATCTCGGCTTCCGCCGCGCCCGCAGCGCCGATCGCCATCTGAAGCCCCCGCACGAAATGGCGCGCCGCTTTGCGCCCTGGCCCGAGGCATTGCGTGCGGTGGAGGCGGTGGTCGAGCGCTGCAGCTTCTCCCCCCGCGAACTCGGCACGCTCTATCGCTACCCGGACGAAGTGGTGATGTCCGGCCGCAGCCCGCAGCAGGCGCTCGCCAAGCTCGCCCGCGACGCGCTTGCCGCGAAGTTCCCGGAAGGGCCGCCGCCCGCCTATGCCGAACTGCTGGAGAAGGAGCTGACGCTGGTCGAGACGTTCGGCTACGCGCCCTATTTCCTCACCGTCCATTCGATCGTCCGCTTCGCCCGCGCACAGGACATTCTCTGCCAGGGGCGCGGCAGTGCGGCCAATTCGCTGATCTGCTTCCTTCTCGGCGTCACCTCGATCGATCCCGTAGTGCACAAGCTGCTGTTCGAGCGCTTCCTCTCCGAAGACCGCAACGAGCCCCCCGATATCGACGTCGATTTCGAGCATGAGCGGCGCGAGGAAGTGATCCAGTGGATCTACGAGACCTATGGCGCGCGCCACGCCGCGCTCACCGCGGTGGTCAGCCGCTACCGCACCCGCGGCGCGGTGCGCGAGGTGGGCAAGGCGCTGGGCGTGCCCGAGGATGTGACCGCGGGCCTCGCCGGGCAGGTGTGGGGCTGGTCGAACGAAGGGGTGAGCGAGGCCGATGCCGCCGCGCTCAACCTCGATGCCAGCGAACCGCGGCTGGCGCTGACGCTCGACCTCGCCCGCCAGCTGATCGGCACCCCGCGCCACCGCTCGCAGCACCCCGGCGGCTTCGTGCTCGCCCAGGCGAATCTCGACGAGATCGTGCCGATCGAACCGGCGGCGATGGTCGACCGGCGGGTGATCGAATGGGAGAAGGACGATATCGAGACGCTCGGCCTGATGAAGGTCGACATTCTCGGGCTCGGCATGCTCGGCTGCATGCGGCGCGCGTTCGACCTGCTGGAGCAGCACAAGGGGGTGAAGCTCACCCTGGCCTCGGACGCGATGCAGGAGGACGATCCCGCCACCTTCGCGATGATCCAGAAGGCCGACACGCTCGGCACCTTCCAGATCGAGAGCCGGGCGCAGATGTCGATGCTGCCGCGACTGAAGCCCAAGATATTCTACGACCTCGTCATCCAGGTTGCGATCGTGCGGCCGGGGCCGATCCAGGGCGACATGGTGCACCCCTATCTGCGCCGGCGCGAGGGCAAGGAGCAGGTCGACTATCCGAGCGAGGAACTGCGCGACGTGCTCGAGAAGACCTTCGGCGTGCCGCTGTTCCAGGAACAGGCGATGAAGGTCGCCATCGTCGGCGCGGGCTTCAAGCCGGCCGAGGCCGATGCGCTGCGCCGGGCGATGGCGACGTTCAAGTCGACCGGCGGCGTCACCCATTTCCGCGAGAAGATGATCAACGGGATGCTGGAGAAGGGCTACACCCAGGACTTCGCCGAACGCACCTTCAAGCAGATCGAGGGCTTTGGCAGCTACGGCTTTCCCGAGAGCCACGCGGCGAGCTTCGCCAAGATCGCCTACGCCTCGAGCTGGATGAAATGCCACCATCCGGACATCTTCTGCGCGGCGCTGCTCAACGCCCAGCCCATGGGGTTCTACGCCCCCGCGCAGATCGTCCGCGACGCGCGCGAGCATGGGGTCGAGGTGCGCGCGGTGTGTGTGAACGACAGCGACTGGGATACGCGGGTGCTGGGGGCGGGGGAGGATCAGGGCCTCCTCCCCCTCCGTCTCGGCATGCGGGTGGTGCAGGGGCTTTCCGCGCGCGATGCCGATGCGATCCTCGCCGCCCGCGCCGAGCGGCCCTTCACCTCGATCGAGGATGTGTGGCGCCGTGCCCGCATCGCGCCCGCGGCGCTGGAGAAGCTCGCTTATGCCGACGCCTTCCGCGCCTTCGGCCAGGATCGCCGCCAGTCGCTCTGGGCGATCAAGGCGCTCGACCAGGCACCGCTGCCGCTGTTCGCGGGTATCGAGGGGCCGATCCAGGCAGCCGAGCCTGCCGTGTCGCTCGTGCCCCTCAGCGCCGGCCGCGAGGTGGTGGAGGATTACCGCGCCACCCAGCTGAGTCTCCGCGCGCATCCGCTCCACTTCCTGCGCGGCACGCTCGCCGCGCGCCGCATCCGCCCGTGCGGCGACCTCAAGACGCTGAAGGACGGCGCGCGGGTGGAAGTGGCGGGCATCGTCCTCGTCCGCCAGAAGCCCGGCAGCGCCAAGAGCATCTTCCTCACGCTGGAGGACGAGACCGGCATCGCCAACGCGATCGTCTGGCCGGCGCGGTTCGCGCTCTACCGGCCGATCATCCTGGCGGCACCGATGATATCGGTGCGCGGGCGCCTCCAGCGCGAGGGGGAGGTGCTGCACCTGATCGCCGAGACGATCACCGACCTCACCGAATTGCTGCGCAGCGTCGGCGCGCGCGACCTGCCGCGGATGACGATGCCCGGCGACGGCGCGACGTATGGCGGCACGATCGATTCGCGCGACCGCAAGATCACCCGCGCCGGCGATCCGGCGCACGCCTATCCCCGCCAGCGCACCCCCGAAAGCTGGCCGTCACGGCGCGAGGACATCATCCCGATCAAGTCGCATGATTTCCACTGATGGCCGACATCGAACACCGGCTGCTCTTCGCCTTCCGCCTCGCCGCGAGCGTGCGCAGCCTTGTGGCGGGCCATCGGGATGGCCTGGGACCCGCGGCGAGCATCGTCTCGGACGACCGCCTTCACATGACGCTGGCGATAACCAGCGACCATCCGCAGCTGCCATGTGCGGCCGCCGACATGTTGTGCGCGATCGGATCGAGCCTGACCGCATCCCCGATCGCGCTCCGCCTCGATCAGCTTTCGGGGGCTCGGGGCTCCATCGCGCTCCGTCCGGCCCGGCGCATAAAGGCCCTGTCCGAACTCACCGCCACGTTGAACCGGCGCATGGCTGCCGCCGGTTTGCTGCGGGATAAGTGGCGCTGCCACCCGCATGTCACCCTGCTCTACCGTGCGGGCGCACCCTTCAGCCGCCCCATCGATCCGATCTGCTGGACCGCTACCGATTTCGTGCTGATCCACAGCATCGTCGGCGCGACCCGCCATATCGAGCTCGGCCGCTGGCCCTTGATCGAGCGGCAGGGCAGCTTCGGCTTCTGATGCCACCCTGCCGCCCAGGATCAGTCTGCCGTCACCGTCTGCTCGATCGCGCCGAAGATCGGGTGATGCTTGTCGTCCTCCGCCCAGATGCGGATCGTGTCGCCGGCCTTGAGGAACGGCGTCTCGGCCGCCCCACGCAGGATCGTCTCGACGGTGCGTACCTCGGCGAGGCAGCAATAGCCCTTGCCGCCTTCGCCGATCGGCTTGCCCGGGCCGCCATCGGCGTCGCGGTTGGAAACGGTGCCCGATCCGATGATCGTGCCGGCGCCGAGCGCGCGCGTCTTCGCCGCATGGGCGATCAGCGTGCCGAAGTCGAAGGTCATGTCCTCCCCCGCCTCGACGCGGCCGAACGGCTTGCCGTTGAGGTCGACCATCAGCGTGCGGTGCAGCTTGCCCTCGCGCCACCAGTCGCCGAGCGCATCGGGCGTGACGAACACCGGCGAGAAGGCGCTGGCCGGCTTGGACTGGAAGAAACCGAAGCCCTTGGCCAGCTCGCCCGGGATCAGGTTGCGCAAGGACACGTCGTTGGTCAGGCCCACCAGCCGCACCGCCGCCAATGCTTCCTCGCGGCTCGCGCCCAGCGGCACGTCGCCGGTGACGACCACCACTTCGGCCTCAAGGTCGCAGCCCCAGCTTTCGTCCTTGAGCGGAATCGCATCGCGCGGGCCCAGGAACCCGTCCGATCCGCCCTGGTACATCAGCGGATCCTGCCAGAAGCTCTCGGGCAGCTCGGCGCCGCGTGCCTGCCGGACCAGCGCGACATGATTCACATAGGCCGATCCGTCCGCCCACTGATAGGCGCGGGGCAGCGGCGCCGCGGCCTGGCGCTCGTGGAAGCGCATCATCGGGATGGTCTCATGATCGAGATCGGTGGCCAGGTTGCGCAGATCGCCTTCCACCCGCTCCCAATCGTCCAGCGCCGCCTGCAGCGTGGGGGCAATGTGGCTGGCATCCGCGCACCAGGCGAGATCGTTGGAGACGACGACGAGCTTGCCGTCCCGTCCCTGCTTGAGGCTGGCTAGTTTCATTTGACACCATCTCCTTCGGCGGTCGCCATAGGGCAACTTCGCTCGCCACGGAACCGTAACCCGTTGCTACGTATTTTGCCCAGTCGCATTGACTTCGGGGTGGGCCATGATCAACGAATTGCACATGGGCTCGCCGCTTCGCTTTCTGGACCATGGCGGCGAGATGGCCGAGCGCATCCGGACATTCGACTGGACCGGCCATCCCTTCGGCCCGCCCGAACGCTGGTGCGAGCCGCTGCGCATCACTGTCGACATGATGCTGGCCTCGCGGTTTCCGAAAGCGCTCTACTGGGGCCCCGAGTTCCGGTTGCTCTACAACGATGCCTGGGCGCCGATCGCGGCGGACCGCCACCCCTGGGCGCTGGGGCGTGCCGGCGGCGAGGTGTGGGCCGAGATCTGGGACGTGATCAGCCCGCAGATCGAAGAGGTGGTCGCCACCGGCCGCGGCTTCGCCGTCTACGACCAGCTACTGCGGATAGCGCGCGACGGCGCACCCCGCGACAGCTGGTGGAACTACAGCTTCACGCCGATCCGCGATGGCGAAGGCCGGGTGCTGGGAATCCTCAACCAGGGGCACGAAACGACCCGCCTGGTGCTCGCCGAACGCGCCAAGGAAGCCGAGCTGGAGCGCCTGCGGGAATATTTCCAGCAGGCGCCGAGCGCCGTTGCCCTGCTCGAAGGGCCGGAGCACCGGTTCGTGCTGGCGAACCCCGCCTATCTGCAGCTGGTCGGCCGAGCGGCCGTGGTGGGGCAATCCGTCGCCGAGGCGCTGCCCGAGGTGGTGGAGCAGGGCTATGTCGATGTGCTTGATCAGGTCTATCGCAGCGGGACGCCCTATCGCGCCATCAATCGCGACGTGATGCTCCAGCGCCGTCCGGACGACGAACCGGAACGGCGCGTGCTCGATTTCGCGTTTCAGCCGATCAAGGACGGGCTGGGCACCTCCACCGGCATCTTCGTTTCCGCGACCGACATCACCGAGCGGGCGATCGCCGAGGAGGCGCTGCGCCGGAGCGAGGAGCGGCTGCAGCTTGCGCTCGATGCCTCCACCGGCATCGGCACCTGGGACTGGACGGCCGAGAGCGGACGCATCACCGGCGATGCGCGCTTCGCCGCGTTGTTCGGCATCGATCCGCAACGGGTCGCGACGGGCGGCGCCTTCGAGGCGGTACTCAACTTCATCCATCCGGACGATCGCGCCCGCATCGCCCTGGAGGTGCGCCGCGTGGTCGCCGAGCGGGCGCCGCTGAAGCTGGAGTTCCGGGTCGTGCACGCCGATGGCGACGTGCGCTGGCTGCTAACCCAGGGACGTTGCACGTTCGACGCCGAGGGGCGGCCCGTTCGCTTCCCCGGCGTCAGCTTCGACATCACCGATCGCAAGCTCGCCGAGGAAGCCGCGCAGGAAGCGGCCGAGGACCTCCGCTCCGCTACCGAGGCGCAGTCCTTCCTGCATGGCCTGGCCGAACGCCAGCGCACGCTGGAAACGCCGGACGCGATCATGGAGATCACCGCCGCCGAGCTGGGCGCGAGGCTGGGTCTCGCCCGCGTCGGCTTCTATCGCGTGGCTGGCGATTCGATCCATCTCGGCCCCTGCTGGACCGATGGCAGCCTCCCGAGATTTTCCGGCCAGTGGAAGCTGGATGCGGTGGCGCCGCTGGTCGAGCGCTATCGCCAGGGTCGCACCGTCACTTTCGACGACAGCCGCGCGGAATATCCGCATACCGAGCTGAGCAAGCTGTCGCCCTCGGCGATCGGGGTGCCGCTGCTGCGCGGCGGGCAATGGGTCGCGACCTTCTATGCCAACGGCGCCGGCGCGCGTGAGTGGAAGGCGGAAGAGGTCGCGTTCGTCGAAACCGTGGTGGAGACGACCTGGGACGCCGTTGAGCGTGCCGACGCCGTGCTGGCGTTGCGCGAAAGCGAGGCGCAGTTCCGCGCGATCACCAATTCGATCGATCACATGGTGTGGTCGGCCGATGCGGAGGGTGCGGTCGATTTCTACAATGACCGCTGGTACGATTATACCGGCGTGGAGCGGGGCAGTACCGACGGCCACGCCTGGAGCCGGGTGCTCCATCCCGGGGACCAGCGGCGCGCGGCGGCGGTGTGGGAACATTGCGTGCGTACGGGCGAGCTGTACCGCATCGAATATCGGCTCCGGCATCATAGCGGCATCTACCGGTGGGCGCTGGGGCGCGCGCAGCCGTTGCGGGACGAGCAGGGCCGCATCCTGCGCTGGTTCGGCACCAGCACCGACATCCAGGACATCGTCGACGCGCGCGAAGTCCTCGCCCGTTCGCGCGAGGAGCTGGAAGCTGCCGTGCGGGAGCGAACAGAGCGGCTGATGGCGGCCGAGGCACAGCTCCGCCAGGCGCAGAAGATGGAGGCCGTGGGCCAGCTCACCGGCGGTATCGCACATGACTTCAACAACATGCTGGCCGTGGTGATCGGCGCACTGGACCTGATGGAGCGCCGCGTCGCGCAGGGACGCACCGACATCGACCGCTATCTGATCGCCGCACGGGACGGTGCCAGCCGGGCGGCGGCGCTGACGCAGCGGCTGCTGGCCTTCTCGCGCCGCCAGCCGCTGGCGCCGACCGCGCTCGACGTGAACGACATGCTGGGCGGCATGATCGAGCTGCTGGTGCGGACGCTGGGCGAGGGCGTGGTGATCGAAACCCAATTCGCACGGCGGCTGGAACCGGTGGTCGCCGATCGCAACCAGCTCGAGAACGTCGTGCTGAACCTGGCGGTGAACGGCCGCGACGCGATGCCCGACGGCGGCACGCTGACGATCGAGACCGAACAGGTCGCAATCGGTGCCGAGCAGGCGGCGCGGTACGAGGTCGAAGCCGGCGACTATGTGGAGATTCGCCTACGCGACACCGGCGTCGGCATGCCGCCCGACGTCGCGGCGCGCGCCTTTGATCCCTTCTTCACCACCAAGGGGGTGGGGAAGGGGACCGGGCTCGGGCTCAGCCAGGTGTTCGGGTTCGTCCGGCAATCGGGTGGCCATGTCACGATCGAGAGCGCGCCCGGCCACGGTACCTGCGTGCGCGTCCTGCTGCCCGCCAAGCCGGAGGCGGTGCCCGCCCCTGCGGCCAGCAGCATTCAGGGCGACCTGCCGCGCGGCCGTGCCAGCGAAGTGATCATGGTCGTCGAGGACGAGGATCGCGTTCGCACCTATTCGGTCGAGGCGCTGCGTGAACTCGGCTACGGCGTGGTGTTCGCCCGCGACGGCATCGAGGCGCTGCGGCTGCTGGAGCGCGGACAGAAGGTCTCGCTGCTGTTCAGCGACGTAGTGATGCCCGAGATGAGCGGGCGCGAGCTGGCAGTGCGGGTGCGGGAACGGATGCCGGATCTGAAGGTGCTGCTCACCAGCGGCTATGCGCCCGATTCGCCGGACCCGGGCAGCGACGAGGCCATTCTTGCCAAGCCGTTTGACATTGCGGCGCTGGCGGGCGCGATCCGGGCCGCATTGGACGCCTGACGACAGGAAAGGCTTGACCTGGCGGGCGGGGTTCGCCATTCGCGCCGCGGCTTCGGGCGACGCGTCCGTTTTGACCAGCCCTGCCGCCGAGTCCTGTCGAAGGGCGGCCAGGGTCCGCCCGGCAGGCGGAGGACGTGTATCCATGGCAAATGTGGCAGTAATCGGCGCCCAATGGGGTGACGAAGGCAAGGGCAAGATCGTCGACTGGCTCGCCGAGCGCGCCGACGTGGTGGTCCGCTTCCAGGGCGGGCACAATGCCGGCCATACGCTGGTGATCGGTGAAAAGGTCTACAAGCTCTCGCTGCTTCCCTCGGGCATCGTCCGCGGCACGCCCAGCGTGATCGGCAACGGCGTGGTGCTCGATCCCTGGGCGCTCAAGGCCGAGGTGGAGAAGCTGCGCGACCAGGGCGTCGACGTGACCCCGGACACGCTGAAGATCGCCGATACCTGCCCGCTGATCCTGCCGTTCCACCGCGATCTCGACGCGCTGCGTGAGGATGCGAGCGGCGCCGGCAAGATCGGCACCACCCGTCGCGGCATCGGCCCGGCCTATGAGGACAAGGTCGGCCGCCGCGCGATCCGCGTGTGCGACCTCGCCAATCTCGATTCGATCGGGCCGCAGCTCGATCGCCTCGCCGCGCATCACGATGCGCTGCGCGCCGGCTTCGGCCAGCCGCCGATCGACCGCGACGCGCTGGTCGAGGAGCTGCGCGGCATTGCCGGCTTCGTGCTGCCGTTCGTGCAGCCGGTGTGGAAGATGCTCAACGAGGCACGCTCGCGCGGCCGCCGCATCCTGTTCGAAGGCGCGCAGGGCGTGCTGCTCGATATCGACCACGGTACCTATCCGTTCGTCACCTCGTCCAACACCGTATCCGGCACCGCCGCCAGCGGCAGCGGCATGGGCCCGGGCGCGGTGGGCTTCGTGCTCGGCATCGCCAAGGCCTATACCACCCGCGTCGGATCGGGCCCGTTCCCGACCGAGCTGGACAATGACGTGGGCGAGCGGCTCGGCACGCGCGGCCATGAGTTCGGCACCGTCACCGGGCGCAAGCGCCGCTGCGGCTGGCTCGACGCGGTGCTGCTGCGCCAGTCGGTCGCGGTTTCGGGCATCACCGGCATCGCGCTGACCAAGCTCGACGTGCTGGATGGCTTCGAGGAAATCCAGGTCTGCACCGGCTATCGCCTGAACGGCGAGGTGCTCGACTATTACCCGGCCAGTGCGCCCGACCAGGCGGCGGTGGAGCCGATTTACGAGACGATGGAAGGCTGGTCGGAATCGACCTTCGGCGCGCGCAGCTGGGCCGAGCTGCCGGCGCAGGCGATCAAATATATCCGCCGCGTCGAAGAGTTGATCCAGTGCCCGGTGGCGCTGGTCTCGACCAGCCCCGAGCGCGAAGACACCATCCTCGTCCGCGATCCGTTCGCCGACTGATACGAAGACGCCCGGCCCTCGGTGGAGGGCCGGGCGGTTCGCGGTTCGAGGCGAGGAACCGAAAGGGGGAAAGGTTCCTCTATCTCGCCCAGCGCTTAGCGGGGACGCTTGCGCTTCGGCTTGTCGCCGGTCTGATCGCCCGTCGTCGGGTCCGTCGTCGTTGCGGTCGGGTCGGTCGGCGCGGTCGTCGTCGTGGAAGAGGAGTCCGGCGTCGTCGTCATCGTGCCCGACCCGGTCGTGCCGCCGGGGGTGGTGGTAGCCGACGGATCCGTCGGCGACGTGGTCTGGCCCGGGGTCGTGCTCTGATCCATGGTGCCGCCCGGCGCCGTCTGGCCCGGCGTGGTCTGCTGCGCGAAGGCGGCCGGCGCGGCGATCAGCGTAGCAGCGGCGAGAATGGTCTTGATGTACATTACACGGCATCCTTCTGTTGATTATGCCAACGGAAGAATAACCATCTTGCCCGCCATAAGTCTCACCGACTGATTTCAATTAGCCGACTAAAAGGCACGGATCAGGGGCGAGTCGAGCGCAAGGTCAGCCGACCTGTGCACGGTGCAGCAATTTCTGATCGGCGAGCACCAGCGCCACCATTGCTTCCACCACCGGCACGCCGCGGATGCCGACGCAGGGGTCGTGGCGGCCCTTGGTGCGGATCTCGCTGGCTTCGCCGTCGCGGGTGACCGTCTCGACGGGGATCAGGATCGAGCTGGTCGGCTTGAACGCGACGCGCATCCGCACCGGCTGGCCGGTGGCGATGCCACCCGCGATCCCGCCGGCATGGTTGGCGAGGAAGTCCACGCCACCATCGCCGGTTGGCCGCATCGCATCGGCATTCTCCTCGCCGCGCAAGCCTGCTGCCGCGAACCCGTCGCCGATCTCGAAGCCCTTCACCGCGTTGATCGACATGCAGGCGGACGCCAGCTCGCTGTCGAGCTTGGCGTAGAGCGGCGCGCCCCAGCCGGCGGGCACGCCCGTCGCCTCGCAGGCGACGACCGCGCCCAGCGACGAGCCGTCCTTGCGCGCGGCATCGACCAAAGCTTCCCAGCGCGCAGCCGCTGCCGGATCGGGGCAAAAGAAGGGGTTGTTGCCGATCTCGGTCGCGTCGAAATTCGCATAGTCGATCGTGTCGCCACCGATCGCCTCGACCCAGGCGGTGATCGTCACTTCGGGGATGACCAGCCGTGCCACGCCGCCCGCCGCCACGCGCGCCGCCGTCTCGCGCGCCGAGGAGCGGCCGCCGCCGCGATAGTCGCGGAAGCCGTATTTCTGGTCATAGGCATAATCGGCATGGCCGGGGCGATAGGCCTTGGCGACCTCCGAATAGTCCTTCGAGCGCTGGTCGACATTGTCGATGTGCAGCGCGATCGGGGTGCCCGTCGTGCGGCCCTCGAACACGCCGGAGAGGATGCGGACCTGGTCCGGCTCCTGCCGCTGGGTGGTGAAGCGCGACTGGCCGGGGCGGCGGCGATCGAGGAACGGCTGGAGGTCGGCTTCGCTCAGGTTCAGCCCCGGCGGGCAGCCGTCGACCACGGCGCCGAGCGCTGGGCCATGGCTCTCACCCCAGGTGGTGAAGCGGAATACGCGACCGAAGCTGTTGAACGACACCGGCGCACGCCCTCCGTCTGGATCAAAACCGCCGGCCGTTTCGCAGGTGTCGCGTCGCGCTGCAACCCGTTCAGATGATCTCGAACAGCCCGGCCGCGCCCATGCCGCCGGCGGTACACATCGAGACGACGACATGGCGCACCCCGCGCCGCCGCCCCTCGATCAGCGCATGGCCGACGAGCCGGCTGCCGGTCATGCCGAAGGGATGGCCGATGGCGATCGCGCCGCCGCTGACGTTGAGCTTCTCGGGGTCGATGCCGAGCGAGTCGCGGCAATAGATGCACTGGCTGGCGAATGCCTCGTTGATTTCCCAAAGCCCGATATCCTCGACCTTGAGGCCGGCGCGGGCGAGCAGCTTGGGCACGGCGAAGACCGGCCCGATGCCCATTTCCTCGGGTTCGCACCCCGCCACCTGGAAGCCGCGATAGATGCCGAGGATCGGGCGCCCCTCGGCCTCGGCGATCTTGCGGTCCATCAGGATCTGCGCGGCGGCGCCGTCGGAGAGCTGGCTGGCATTGCCGGCGGTGACGTGGCGGCCTTGCGCCACGAAGGCGCCGTCCTTCCACACCGGCTTGAGACCCGCCAGCACCTCCGCGGTGGTGCCGGGGCGGATGCCCTCGTCCTGTGTCACGGTTACCGTCTCGCTGCCGGTACGGGCGCCCGCCTTGTCGAACACCGCCTTGGTGACGGTGATCGGCGCGATCTCTGTGTCGAATGCCCCACGGGCGAGGGCGGCGGCGGCGCGCTGCTGGCTCGTCGCAGCGAAGGCGTCCTGCGCTTCCCGCGAAATGCCGTAGCGCTCGGCGACGATCTCCGCCGTTTCGATCATCGGGATGTACGCTGCAGGCACCTCATCCGTGACGGATCGGTTGGCGTAGCGGGGCGCGTTGGCCATGGTGAGGCTGATCGATTCCATGCCGCCGGCGAGCGCGACGTCGATCTCGTCGGTCATGATCGAACGGGCGGCGAGCGCGATGGCGGTGAGGCCGGAGCCGCATTTCCGGTCGAGGCTGAACGCGGGCACGCTGTGCGGGATGCCCGCCGCGAACAGCGCCATCCGCGCCATGTTGGCGCCTTGCGTCCCCCATTGGTTGCCCATGCCGTAGAACACGTCGTCGATCCGCGCGGGGTCGATGCCGGCGCGCTCCACCGCCGCATTCATCACGTGCGCGGCCAGCACCGGTGCTTCGGTATCGTTGAAATAGCCCCGGCCCGCCTTGCCGATGCCGGTGCGGGCGGTGGAAACGATCGCGGCTTCGCGCATGGCACCCTCTCTTGCTTTCGAGTTTCGGGTACGCTTCCGCGATCGGCGGGCCGAATGCAACCGCCTCAGTCGCGGAACCGGGGCGCCCGCTTCTGCATGTTGGCCATCACCGCTTCGACCTGGTTGGGCGAGCGGAGCAGTGCCGCCTGTTCGACGCTCTCCGCCAGCAGCACCGCCGCGGCGTCGCCCTCGTGGTTGGCCAGCCGCTTGGCGGCGCGGATCGCGTCTGGGTTCCGGCCGGCAATGGCATGCGCGAGTGCGAGCGCCTCGGCGTGCGGATCCTCCGCCATCCGCGTGGCGAACCCCAGCACCTGCGCCTCCGCCGCGTCGAATTCGCGGGCGGTGTAGGTCAGCTCGCGCAGCACGTCGTCGCGTACCGTCCCGCGCCACAGCACGAAGCCGGCCATGTCGGGCACGATGCCCCATTTCAGCTCCATTACCGAGAAGCGGGTGGCCGGCGCCGCGATCCGGACGTCTGCGCCGCTCGCGATCTGCAGCCCACCGCCGAACGCCACGCCGTGGATCGCGGCGATCACCGGCACCGGCAGGGTGCGCCAGCCCCAGGCGACCTGCTGGAAGCTGTTGGCGAGCCCATGGCTGCGTGCCGCGAGATCGGTGCCCGCGCCGGCATTCGCCATGCTCGCCATGTCGAGCCCGGCGCAAAAGGCGCGGCCCTCACCCGACAGCACCACCGCGCGCAGGCCGGGCGTCTGCCCCAGCGTGTCGATCGCGCCGAGGATCCCTTCGAACATCGCAGGATCGAGCGCGTTCATCTTGTCGGACCGGGCCAGCCGTACATCGGCCACGCCGTCCTCGATCGTCCAGGTCACCCGCTCGCTCATTCCGCCATCCTCTCTCGTCCTGCGGCGAGTGTGGGGCGAAGCATTTGCGCGGGCAAGATGGGCAAGCTAGAAAAGCCGGTATGTCCCAGCCCAGCGATCCCGCGGTGCCGCCCCGGTTCGATCCGCGCATGTTCTTTGCGCTCCGCTTTCCCAACCATGGCAGCCGCCTGGGCGTCGCCTATCGCGACCATGGCGAGGACTGGTCCGAGCTCGAGCTGCCCTGGCGCGAGGATCTGGTGGGGCAGGCGGAAACCGGCGTGCTCGCCTCGGGGCCGATCCTCGCGCTGATGGACATGGCGAGCAGCGTCGCGGTGTGGCTGAAGGTGGGCAGCTTCCTGCCCCACGCGACGCTTGACCTGCGGATCGACTATCTTCGTCCCGCGCGGACCGGCCAGACGGTTCTTGGGCGCGCCGAATGCTATCGGCTGACGCGCTCGATCGCCTTTGTGCGCGGCCAGGCGCATGACGGCGATCCGGCCGATCCGCTGGCGCACGTCGCGGGAACGTTCATGGCGGCGGAGGGCTATTGGTGAAGCTGCCTCCTTATGCCGAGCTGCTGGGGCTCAGCGTCGAGCCGGGCGCCGATGCGCCGGTGCTGGTGATGCCGTTCTCCGGCGACGTGGTCGGGCGGCCCGGATTCCTGCACGGCGGGGCAATCGGCGGGCTGCTCGAGATGGCGGCGGTCGGCGCGCTGCTCCAGGCGCTGGAGGCCGAAGGCGGCGCGAAGGTGAAGCCGGTCAACGTCACGGTCGATTACATGCGCGGCGGGCGCGAGAAGGAAACGCGGGCCAAGGGCACGGTGACCCGGCTGGGCAAGCGCGTCGCCAATGTCGGCGCGATTGCGTGGCAGGATGACGAGGATCGGCCGATCGCGGCCGCGCGGATGAACTTCCTGATCGTGCGGTAAGTGAAATCCTCCCCCAGCCAGGCTGGAGGAGGATCTCCTTCACTTTTTCGGGCTCACCCGCATCAGCCAGCCGCCATCGCCCTTGGCGCCGTCCTGCAGCAGCCAGAGCGAGCCGTCCGGCCCCTGCGCAACGTCGCGGATGCGCATTCCCATGTCCCACTGGTCCGCCTTGCTGGCGCTGGTGCCGTCGAGCGCGATGCGGATCAGCGCCTGGCCGGACATCGCGCCCATCAGCAGCGAGCCCTTCCACTGCGGGAACTCGCTGCCCGTGTAATAGATCAGCCCCGAGGGCGAGATCGACGGCACCCAATAGGCCTTGGGCAGCTCATAGCCGTCGCCGGCCTTGGGCTTGGGAATCGGCTTGTTGTTGTAGTTCTCGCCGAACGAGACGTTGGGCCAGCCATAGTTGCGGCCCTTGACGATCAGGTTGAGCTCGTCGCCGCCCTGCGGGCCCATCTCGTTCTCCCAAAGATTGCCGGCCGAATCGAAGACGAGGCCATAGGGATTGCGGTGGCCGCTGCTCCAGATCGACGCCGGCGCCGGATTCGGCCCGTCGAACGCGAAGGGGCGGCCCTTGGCGGTCTTGGCCGCTTCGGTGTCCTCGGGCGGGTCGATCACCTGCACGGTAGTGGCGCCCACCTTGCCCGCGTCCGGATTGTCCGCGGCCGGCTTGCCGTCCAGCGTCAGGTGCAGGATCTTGCCGATCGCCTGGTTCGGATCCTGCGCAGGCGTAAAGCGCTGGCGCTCGCCCGAGGATAGGAACAGCGACTTGCCGTCGGGCGCAAAGGCGATCACCGCGCCGAACTGGCCGCCGTCCCCGTCGGCGCCCGAGCGGAACAGCACCTCGACATTGTCGAGTCGCGGCGCCATCGCCTTGCCGCGGGTGAGCTTGGCGCGGGCAAGCGCCAGGGCGCTGCCGTTCGCGCGCGGTTCCGAATAGGTGAAGTAGATCGTGTTGCTGCCGGCGAAGTCCGGTGCGGGCGCGACGTCGAGCAGGCCGCCCTGGCCGCCGGCCGCGACCTTGGGCACGCCGGTGACCGCCTGCGCCTTCTGGCCGACTTCCCAATATTGGAGCTGTCCGGCCTTCTCGGTTACCAGCGCCGCGCCGTCGGGCAGGAAGGCGAGTGCGAAGGGCGAATCGAAATCGGCGACACGCGTCGCGGTGAAGGGTACGCCGGCGGGCAGCGGGGCGGGCGTGCCGCTCGGCAACGGCAGCGGCGTGGGCGTGGGTGTCGCGCCGCCAGGCTGCTGGGCATTGGAATCCGGCGATGAGCAGGCGGCGGCGAACAACATGGGGATCAGCAGCAGCGATCGGGGCATGGGAATCCTCTCCGGCGATGGTTCGGCCGCGAACGCAGCCGGTTTTGCAACGCGTTGCAACGTCTTTCCTCGGCGAAAAGATGCAGGTGGCCTGGCCGCCCCCTTGCTCCGGTGGCAAGGATTGCGTATATCGCGGCTGCTTTTCTCGGACATCGTCAAACATGATCGAGGTCGGGGCCGCCAGGCTCCGGCGCCGAAGCTGCTTGATACCTGCTGGAGATGTGTGTGGCGAATCTCGCCGAACTGGCCAAGATGATCGAAACCGAAGCGCAGGCGCTGGGCTTTGCCCTGGTGCGCGTGAAGCTGTTCGGCGGCCAGAGCGATCCCACGCTGCAGATCATGGCCGAGCGCCCGGATACGCGGCAGCTGACGATCGACGATTGCGCCGATCTGTCGCGCCGCATCTCGGACCTGCTCGACCGACTGGAGGCCGAGGGCCGCGACCCGATCGACCATGCCTATCGCCTGGAAGTCAGCTCGCCCGGCATCGACCGGCCGCTCACCCGGCTGCAGGATTTCGCCGACTGGAAGGGCCATGAGGCCCGCATCACGCTCGCCGAGAAGCTGGATGGACGCAAGCAGTTCAAGGGCGATCTCGCCGGCATCGACGCCGAAGCCGGCAGCATCACGGTGGTAACGCAGGACGGCGCCGAGCATGTGCTGCCCTTCGCCGCGATCGAGGATGCCAAGCTGACGATGACCGACCGGCTGATCGCCGCCACCGCGCCGCTCTCCGTCGAGGGCGCCGACAAGATTATCGAAGTAGAAGGATAAGCCCGGATGGCCACCGCCATTTCTGCCAACAAGGCCGAGCTCATCGCGATCGCCGATTCGGTCGCGAAGGAAAAGCTGATCGACAAGGCCATCGTCATCGAGGCGATGGAAGACGCGATCCAGCGCGCCGCGAAGAACCGCTACGGCGTCGAGAACGACATTCGCGCGAAGCTCGATCCGGTGTCGGGCGATCTGCGCCTGTGGCGCGTCGTCGAGGTGGTCGAGCAGGTCGACGACTATTTCAAGCAGGTCGACCTGAAGGGCGCCGAGAAGCTCCAGAAGGGCGCGAAGGTCGGTGACTTCATCGTCGATCCGCTGCCCCCGATCGAATTCGGCCGCATCCAGGCGCAGGCTTCCAAGCAGATCATCTTCCAGAAGGTCCGCGACGCTGAGCGCGAGCGCCAGTTCGACGAGTTCAAGGACCGGGTGAACGAGATCATCACCGGTGTGGTGAAGCGGGTCGAGTTCGGCCATGTCGTCGTCGACCTGGGCCGCGCCGAAGGCGTGATCCGCCGCGACCAGCAGATCCCGCGCGAAGTCGTTCGCGTCGGCGACCGCGTTCGCTCGGTGGTGCTCAACGTCCGCCGCGAGAATCGCGGACCGCAGATCTTCCTGAGCCGGGCGCACCCCGAGTTCATGAAGAAGCTGTTCGCGCAGGAAGTGCCCGAAATCTACGACGGCATCATCGAGATCAAGGCCGCCGCCCGCGATCCGGGCAGCCGCGCCAAGATCGGCGTGATCAGCCATGACGGTTCGATCGATCCGGTCGGCGCCTGCGTCGGCATGAAGGGCAGCCGCGTGCAGGCCGTCGTGCAGGAAATGCAGGGCGAGAAGATCGACATCATCCCCTGGTCGCCGGACACTGCCACCTTCGTCGTCAACGCGCTGCAGCCGGCCAATGTCAGCCGCGTGGTGATCGACGAGGAAGAGGATCGCATCGAAGTGGTCGTCCCCGACGATCAGCTGAGCCTCGCCATCGGCCGTCGCGGCCAGAATGTGCGCCTCGCCAGCCAGCTGACCGGCAAGGCGATCGACATCCTTACCGAGGCGGATGCGAGCGAGAAGCGCCAGAAGGAATTCGTCGAGCGTTCGGAGATGTTCCAGAACGAGCTCGACGTCGACGAGACGCTGGCCCAGCTGCTGGTCGCCGAAGGCTTCGGCGCGCTGGAAGAAGTCGCCTATGTCGAGATCGAGGAGCTCGCGACGATCGAGGGCTTTGACGAGGATCTCGCGCAGGAACTGCAGAATCGCGCCCAGGAAGCGCTGGAGCGCCGCGAAGAGGCGAACCGCGAAGCCCGCCGCGCGCTGGGTGTCGAGGACGATCTCACCACCATGCCGTATCTGACCGAGGCGATGCTGGTCACGCTCGGCAAGGCGGGCATCAAGACGCTCGACGATCTGGCGGACCTCGCCACCGACGAGCTGGTCGAGAAGAAGCGTGCCGAGCCGCGCCGTCGCGGCGAGGATGCACCGCGCAAGGAGCCGAAGGGCGGCATTCTCGCCGAGTACGGCCTGAGCGACGAACAGGGCAACGAGATCATCATGGCGGCCCGCGCCCATTGGTTCGCCGATGAAGAACCTGCGGAAGCAGGCGAGGAGGACGCAATTGCGGACTCCGAGCAATGATACGCGCCGACTGACATCATCGTCATGGGCCATCGTCCCCTTCTGTAACGGGAGGGGCCGATGACCGACGCGGTTCGCACCTGCATCCTGTCGCGCGAGGAATCGCCGCGGGAAGGGCTGATCCGACTCGTGCTTTCGCCCGAGGGCGAAGTGCTGCCCGACATTCGTGCCAAGGCCCCCGGCCGCGGCGCGTGGATCTCCGTCGACAAGGCGGGGCTCACCGCGTCGCGCGACAAGGGCAAGCTCAAGGGCGCCCTGTCGCGTAGCTTCCGCACCGCCGAGATCCGCATCCCGGACGATCTGGAGGACCGGATCGCCGCCCAGCTGCAGCGCGCCGCGCTTGACCGGCTGGGGCTGGAGGCGAAGGCGGGCTATGTGGTGATCGGTGCCGAGCGGATCGAAAAGTCCGCGCGCAGCGGCCGACTCCATCTGCTGCTGCACGCATCCGACGCGCGCGACGACGGCAGCCGCAAGCTTGCCCAGGCGTGGCGGGTTGGCTCGGATCGGGAAGGTTCTGCCCTCAAGGGCTTAACATTGCCGGTCTCGCGCACCATATTGTCCTTGGCGTTAGGCCGCGAAAATGTGGTACACGCCGGACTCATCGACGCCCGGGCGGCGCAACGGACGAGCGAAGCGCTCGATCGCTGGCTGCACTTTATCGGACCCGAACCTGATCCCGTGTCTTGCGATTCCGAATCGCAAGGCGCATCGGCTTTGCCGTCCGCCGTGCCATTGACGACGAACACTATCGAGGAACTTGAGTAGCCGCATGAGCGACACCGAAAACGACAAGCCGAAACTGGGCATGCGCGCGCCGCTGGGTCTGAAGCGCACGGTGGAAACCGGCAAGGTGAAGCAGAGCTTCAGCCATGGCCGTTCCAACACCGTGGTCGTGGAGGTCAAGCGTCGCCGTGTCCTCGGCCCGCAGGGTGCGCCGCACGACGAAGCGACGCAGGCCCCTGCGCCTGCCGAGGCTGCGCCGGCTGCTCCTGCCCCGCAGCCCCAGGCCCAGGCACCCCGCCCGGCCGCGACGCCGCCGCGTCGCCCGATGGACAATCTGTCGCCGCAGGAGCGCCAGACCAAGCTGCTCCGCGAAGCAGAGGAACAGCGCATGACCGCGCTGGAGGAAGCCCGCCGTCGTGACGAGCGGATCCGTGCCGAAGCGCAGGAAGAAGAGCGTCGCCGCGTCGAAGAGCGTGCGCGTGCCGGTGCCGAAGCGGCCGCTGCGCCTGCGCCGGTCGAAGCCGCGCCTGCGCCCGCGCCTGTCGAGGCTGCGCCCGCACCTGCGCCGCAGCCCGAAGTGGTGGCTGAAGCTGCGCCTGCGCCCGCGCCGGTGGCGGAACCCACCCCAGCGCCTGCGCCGGTAGCACCGCAGCCGACGGCAGCAGCACCTGCCGCGCCGGCACCGCAGGCCGCAGCGCCCAAGGCAGCCACGCCGCAGCCGCCAGCACCCAAGCCCGCAGCCGCCCCGGCGGCGCGCCGGCCGGTGCCGCAGGGCCCGATCACGCTGCAACTCGATCGCTCGCTGCCCGCCCCGCGTCGCTTCACGCCCGTGCAGCGTCCCGAAATCCCCAAGCCGCAGCCCAAGCCCGAGCCGCAGGCTGCCGCGCCTGCCGCAGCAGCACCGCAGCCGCAGCAGCAGCCCGCGCAGAACCAGGCACAGCAGCGCCCCGGCGCCGGCGCCGGTGCGGGTGCGGCACGTCCCGCGCCGACCGGCCTCGCGCCGCGCCGTCCGGGTGCCGATCCGGCCAAGCCGTCGCGCGACCGCAAGGGCGACGATCGTCGCCAGTCGGGCAAGCTCACCGTCACGCGCGCCCTGGGCGGCGACGACGGTGCTCGCGCCCGCAGCCTAGCGGCGCTGAAGCGCGCCCGCGAGAAGGAACATCGCCGTTCCTATGGCGGCCCGCGCGAACCGCAGATCAAGCAGGTCCGCGACGTCGTGGTGCCGGATTCGATCACGGTGCAGGAACTCGCCAACCGCATGGCCGAAAAGGGCGCGGACCTGGTGAAGGCCCTGTTCAAGATGGGCATGATGGTCACGGTCAATCAGTCGATCGACCAGGATACCGCCGAACTGCTCGTCACCGATTTCGGCCACAACGTGCAGCGCGTCAGCGATAGCGATGTCGACATCCAGGTCGATACCGAGGGCGATCCCGAGGATACGCTGCAGTCGCGCCCGCCGGTCGTGACGATCATGGGCCATGTCGATCACGGCAAGACCTCGCTGCTCGACGCGCTGCGCGGCACCGATGTGGTGCGCGGCGAAGCAGGCGGCATCACCCAGCATATCGGCGCCTATCAGGTCACCCTGAAGGACAAGTCGAAGATCACCTTCCTCGACACGCCGGGCCACGAAGCCTTCTCCGAAATGCGTGCGCGCGGTGCCAACGTCACCGACATCGTCGTGCTGGTGGTGGCCGCGAACGACGGGCTGATGCCGCAGACGATCGAGGCGATCAATCACACCAAGGCGGCCGGCGTGCCGATGATCGTGGCGATCAACAAGGTCGACCTCGACAGCGCCAACCCGCAGAAGGTGCGCGAGCGTCTGCTCGAGCATGAGGTGATCGTCGAAGAGATGGGCGGCGACGTCCAGAACGTCGAAGTCTCGGCGCTCAAGAAGATCGGCCTCGACGCGCTGATCGAGAAGATCCAGCTCCAGGCGGAACTGCTCGAACTGCGCGCCAACCCCGATCGCGAGGCCGAAGGCACCGTGATCGAGGCGAAGCTCGACAAGGGCCGCGGCCCGGTCGCGACGATCCTCGTCAACCGCGGCACGCTGCGCGTGGGCGACGTGTTCGTCGTCGGCGCGGAGAGCGGCAAGGTCCGTGCGATGATCGACGACAAGGGCCGCCAGATCAAGGAAGCCGGTCCGGCGATGCCGGTCGAGGTGCTCGGCATCTCGGGCGTGCCGTCGGCGGGTGATCCGATGCAGGTGGTCGAGAGCGAGGCGCGTGCCCGCGAGGTCGCCGAATATCGCCAGGGCGTGCTGCTCCAGAAGCGCACGACGCAGGCGCCGGCGAGCCTGGAGAGCATGTTCTCCGCGCTCAAGGACAAGCAGGCGATCGAATATCCGGTGGTGGTCAAGGCCGACACGCAGGGTTCGACCGAGGCGATCGTGGGTGCGCTCAGCAAGCTGGGCAACGACGACATCCGCGTGCGCATCCTGCACTCGGGCGTGGGCGGCATCACCGAGAGCGACGTGTCGCTGGCAGCCGCCAGCGGTGCGCCGATCATCGGCTTCAACGTCCGTGCCAACGCCAAGGCGCGCGAGATCGCCGAGCGGAACAAGGTGGCGCTGAAGTATTACGACGTCATCTACGACCTGACCGACGAGATTCGTGCGGGCATGGCGGGCGAGCTGGGTCCGGAAGCGTTCGAAACGGTCGTCGGCCGCGCCGAGATCAAGGACGTCTTCTCTGCCGGCAAGCATGGCAAGGCGGCCGGTCTGCTGGTTGTCGACGGCTTCATCCGCAAGGCGCTCAAGGCGCGCATCACGCGCAACGACGTCATCATCTACACCGGCGAGATCGCCTCGCTGCGTCGCTTCAAGGACGATGTCGCCGAAGTGCGCGCCGGTCTCGAGTGCGGCGTGACGTTCACGCAGAACTTCGTGGACATCAAGGCGGGCGACTATCTCGAAACCTACGAAGTCGAGCTGCGCGAACGTACGCTGTAAGGGGCCAGGGCTGCCGACGGACACCTTTTGTTCCTGGACGGCCCAGCCTGTGATACGCTTCCTTTTCGGCTGCACCTGCGGCCGAAAAGGAGGTGATCTATTTGCAAGTGACCAATGTAGCGGTTCTGGTTCCGGGCGCTGCGACGTTTCTCGTCGCGCTGCTCGGGCTGGTGGTGAAGCTCATCGAGCTTAGCCGCACGTAATCCAGTGCGGGCTCCCGGTGCTGGAACGCCGGGGGCCCTATAGGATTTGAGCCCGGGCGCTGGAACACCCGGGCTCAGGAAGTGACTTGTTGCAAGTTCACAACGTAGCCTGTTCCATATAGCGAAAACCGGTCAGAATCACAACATGCGCCAGAACGACACCGATGAAACCCGCTCCGTCCGCGTCCTGCGCGTGGGCGAACAGGTGCGCCATATCCTCAGCGAGATCCTCCAGCGCGGCGACGTGCACGATGAGGTGCTGGCGAAGCACATGGTCTCGGTGACCGAGGTGCGCATGTCCCCCGATCTGCGACACGCGACCGTGTTCGTGAAGCCGCTGCTCGGCAAGGACGAGGAGGCGGTGCTCAAGGCCCTGCGCACCAATACGGCCTTCCTCCAGCGCGAAGTCGCCCACCGCGTAAAGATGAAGTACGCCGCCAAGCTCAAGTTCCTGGCGGACGAAAGCTTCGACGAGGGCAGCCATATCGACCAGCTGCTGCGCGCGCCCAACGTGGCGCGCGATCTGGCGGAGGGTGAGTCCGAGCAGGACTGATGCCGACGCGCCGAAGCGCGCACTGGACATCGACCGCCCTTTTGGTGTGATGCGCCGATGGCCAAGCTCTATTTCTACTATGCCTCGATGAACGCGGGCAAATCGACCACGCTGCTCCAGGCCGATTTCAACTATCGCGAGCGCGGCATGCGGACGCTGCTGTTCACCGCCGGCGTGCATGATCGCGGCGGGCATGGGGTGATCGACTCAAGGCTCGGCATCCATGCGGATGCCATTCCCTTCGACGCGGCGACCGACCTGCGCACGATCGTGCAGGATGCGCATTTCGCGACGCCGCTCGCCTGCGTGCTGGTGGACGAGGCGCAGTTCCTCTCCGCTTCCCAGGTCCATCAGCTGGCCGCGGTGTGCGACGAGGACGAGGTGCCCGTGCTCTGCTATGGCCTGCGCACCGACTTTCGCGGCGTGCTGTTCGAGGGCGCGGCGGCGCTGCTGGCGATTGCGGACTCGCTCGTCGAGATCAAGTCGGTGTGCGAGTGCGGCCGCAAGGCGACGATGAACCTGCGGGTCGATGCCGAGGGGCTGGCGGTGCGCGAGGGCGAGCAGCGCGAGATCGGCGGCAATGATCGTTATGTCGCGCTCTGCCGCCGCCATTTCGTCGAGCGGCGCGGCGCGATCGGCTGAAACGGAAAAGGGCGCCGCGAGGATCTCCCCGCGACGCCCTTCCCGCTATGAAGTGCGCGGGAGGCTTCCCGCCCCCCGCGCCTCCGATCAGAAGTGGAACCGGATCTCGCCGCCGATGATGCGCGGCTCGTTGATCATGCCGGTCAGGTTGTTGAAGTCGATCGCGCTTTGCGCACGGATCTGGTTGAGGATGTTGCGCGCGAAGGCCGCCACCTCATAGCCCTCCGGCGCGCGATAGCCGATGCGCACGCCGCCCTCGACCAGCGAACGTCCGCGGAACTCCTTCGCCTCGTAGAGGAAGTAGTTGATCTCGCTGCGATAGGCCCAGTCGGTATAGGCATAGACCTCGCCGCCGTTTGCCAGCGGCACGCCGTAGCGTGCGGTGGCGTTGAGCACGAAGCGCGGCGCCTGGGGCAGGCGGTTACCATCGATCAGGGCGACCCGCTGGCCGCCGATCGTCGTGGTCGGATCGGTGACGGTGCACAGCGCGCCGCACACACCCACCGCGAGCTTCGGATCGCGGATCTGGGTGAAGTTGTAGCTGCCGCTGGCGGTCAGATCGAGGCCGCGGACCGGGCGGTAGCTGAACTCGGCTTCGACGCCATAGCCGTTGACGTGATCGGCCGAGAGCAGCCGCGTCGAGTTGCTCGCGCCGCCCACCGCGGTCAGCTGCAGGTTGTCGGTGCGGTACCAGTAGCCGGTCAGCGCATAGTTCAGCCCCTTGGCCGGAAACGCGCCCTTGATGCCCGCTTCGGCCGACTTGGTGAACTGCTTGCCCGCGGTGGTCGGCACCGAGCCGAAGGTCACGCGGTCCTGGATCGCCGGGCCGAGATAGCCGGTGGCGAAGCGCGCATAGACGTTGACGTCGGGGGTCAGCGCATAGGTGGCGCTGGCGTCCCAGGTTACCGCCTCGCCCTTCACCTTGGTCTGGATCGGCAGGGTTAGGCCGGTGGTCAGCGGGCCGAAGCCGGTGATCACGTCGTTCTTGCGGTCATGCGAATAGCGCACGCCCGCGCGCAGCGTCAGCGCGTCGGTGGCCTTGTATTCGCCCGAGGCGAACACGCCGAAATTCTCGTTGATGTTCACATGGCCGATATTCTGGTTCTGCGCGCCGCCGCCCAGCGGATAGCCATATTCGCTGTAATCGAGATTCTGGTCGAAATAATAAAGGCCGGCCTGGCCGCGGAACGCGCCGAACTGGTCGGTGGCGAAGCGCAGTTCCTGGCTGAACTCCTTCGGCTGGGTGATGCCGCCGGTGTTCGAGTCACGAGAGGCATTGTTAAGCCCGAGGGCGGGAAGAGGATAGGTGTAGCTGTCGCCGCCGTCGACGTCGCCGGTGCTCTGCACCTTGGCGCGCTCGTACGCGGTGATCGAGTAGAGCGTGCCGATCCCGTCGAAATGATAATCGAGCTGCACGCTTCCGCCCCACTGCTCCAGCCACTGGCTGGTATAGCCGTCGAGCTTGACATGCTTGGGATCGAAGCCGGCCGAGAAGTTGTTCGAGCCCTGCTGGAACAGGCCGGCGCGGAACACGCGCGGCGTGCCCTCGAGGTCGCGGCCATGGACGTTGACCAGCGCGTTGAAGTCGCCGTTCGTATAGGCCAGCTGCACGCGGCCGGCGCGATCGGTATAGCCTTCCAGCTTGCGGTTCGCGACGCTCTGGGCGCTGGTGCTGTCGTTCACCACCCAGTTGTCGCGGTGCTGCACCAGGCCGGAAACGCGCAGGCTGAAGCCGCCCCCGAGCGGCGCGTTGAGCGCGAGATCGGCATTGACCGTGTTGTAGGTCGCCCAGCTGACGCTGCCCTTGGCTTCATACTGGTTGGTCGGGCGCTGCGATTCGAGCTTCACCACGCCCGCCGGCGTGTTGCGGCCGAACAGCGTGCCCTGCGGCCCCCGCAGCACTTCGACGCGCGCCAGGTCGAACGCCGGGAACGCCTTCAGCATCGGGTTCTCGAGCGCGACATTGTCGTACACCACCGACACCGGCTGCGCGGCGTTGGGGTCGAAATCGGTGTTGCCGAGGCCGCGGATGTAGAAGCGCGGGAAGGTGCGGCCGAACGAGCTTTCGATCTGCAGGCTGGGCGTGCGCGCCGACAGGAAGCGGATGTCCAGGCCCGACGAATTGAGCACGTCGAGCTTCTCGCCGCCGATCGCGGTGACGGCGACGGGCACGTCCTTGGCAGCTTCGGTGCGGCGCTGCGCGGTGACGACGATCTCGCCGCTATCCTGCGGCGCGGTCGCGTCGGGCTGGGCACCCTGGACGGGTGCGGGCGTTTCGTTGCTGGCGGCGGCGAGCGCCGAGGGCGCGGTGAGCGCGGCGCTCGCGAGCAGCAGCCCGCGAAGGAGAGCGGAGGTGGTCATGTTGAGTCGAGTCCCCGTGCAATGATGGGGCACCCTCTCCTGCACGATGTCACGATCGTTTCTTGTCGGTGTCGCTGATTTTGCGCGGGCCTGTAGCGGAAACGTCACCTCCATCAAGCTGTGCGATCGTTTGCTGGCACGGTTTGCTTCCACCTGTTGCAATAATGTCGTGGTTTGCGTGTGGACCGAAGCGCACCTATGGCGCGGCGATGCATGGCTGGATCCTCCTCGACAAACCTTTGGGCCTCGGCTCCACCCAGGGCGTGAGCGCCGTGAAGCGCGCGCTCCGCGAGGGCGGCTATGCCAAGGTCAAGGTCGGCCATGGCGGAACGCTCGACCCGCTGGCGACGGGCGTGCTGCCGATCGCGCTGGGCGAGGCGACCAAGCTCGCCGGACGGATGCTCGACAGCGACAAGGTGTACGACTTCACGATCCAGTTCGGGGTGGAGACGGACACGCTGGACGCCGAGGGGAAGAGCATCGCGGAGTCCGGCGTGCGGCCAAGCATGGCGGACCTCATGGCGGTGCTGCCGCGCTTCACCGGGCCGATCGAGCAGGTGCCGCCGGCCTATTCGGCGCTGAAGGTGGATGGTGCGCGGGCGTACGACCTCGCACGTGCAGGCGAGACGGTGCTGCTGAAGAGCCGGGCGGTGACGATTTATGGGTTGGTCGTAGTGCCTTCCCCCAACGACCGTCATCCCGGCGAAAGCCGGGATCCATTCGCAACTACGCTCGAAGCAACCACCGAAACGGGGACCCCAATGGATCCCGGCTTTCGCCGGGATGACGGCTTGGGGGCAGGGAGTGCGCCGGCGGCATCGGCAGACGCGCTGCTCCCGAAAATCACCCTGCGCGCCCATGTTTCCAAGGGCACGTACATCCGCAGCCTTGCCCGCGACATCGCGCACGCCCTTGGCACCGTGGGCCACGTCACCTATCTCCGTCGGATCAAGGCCGGCCCGTTCAGCCTGGATCAGGCGATTTCGCTGGACTTTTTGGCCGATGCCGCTAGGCAGCGTCGCCTTGAAGACATTCTCCTGCCGTTGAGGGCGGGGCTGGACGACATCCCGGCTCTATCCCTCACCCCCGATCAGGCAGGGCTGCTCCGTCAGGGGCGGGTCTTGGTCGGGATTGCCGCAGACGATGGCCAATATTTCGCGCTTTCCGGCGACACGCCGATTGCGCTGGTAGAGGCTGAAGCCGGACAGATCCGGGTCGTCCGCGGTTTCAACCTCTAAGCGATGTCGTAGGAAAACACATGTCGATCACGCAGGAGCGCAAGGAAGCGCTCGTCAAGGAACACGCTCGCAACGAGGGTGACACCGGCAGCCCCGAAGTGCAGGTCGCGATCCTCTCGGAGCGCATCGCCAACCTCACCGAGCACTTCAAGACCCACGCGAAGGATAACCACTCGCGCCGCGGTCTGCTGATGCTGGTCAACAAGCGCCGCAGCCTCCTGGACTATCTGAAGAAGAAGGACCAGGGCCGCTACGCAGATCTCATCGCGAAGCTCGGTCTTCGCAAGTAACCACGGAAAGGCGACCTTCGGGTCGCCTTTTTGTCATTCCGGTGCGATAACGCATCGGCGGTCCCCGGCGAATGGCGCCGGGGTCGAAACGGGGGATCCGGCAATACGGTCGGTCCCACGAGCCACATACGGCTCACGCATAGGCCCCCCGCGTGATTGGCACCGGGGAGTGAAGGAAACGACATGTTCGACAAGAAGACTGTATCGATCGAGTGGGGCGGCAAGACGCTGACTCTCGAAACGGGCAAGGTTGCCCGCCAGGCCGACGGCGCGGTGATCGCGACCCTCGGCGAAACCGTGGTGCTGTGCGCGGTCACCGCCGCCAAGAGCGTGAAGGAAGGCCAGGACTTCTTCCCGCTGACCGTCCACTACCAGGAAAAGTTTTCGGCCGCCGGTCGCATCCCGGGTGGCTTCTTCAAGCGCGAGCGCGGCGCCACCGAGAAGGAGACGCTGGTCTCCCGCCTCATCGACCGCCCGATCCGCCCGCTGTTCCCGGAAGGCTTCTACAACGAGATCAACGCCATCGCTCAGGTGCTGAGCTATGACGGCGAGAACGAGCCCGACATCCTCTCGATCGTCGCCGCCTCCGCCGCGCTGACGATCTCGGGCGTGCCGTTCATGGGCCCGATCGGCGCCGCGCGCGTCGGCTATCTCAACGGCGAGTACATCCTGAACCCGACCGACGCGCAGGTCGCCGAGGGCGAGCTCGATCTCGTCGTCGCCGCCACCTATGACGCGGTGATGATGGTCGAATCCGAAGCCAAGGAGCTTTCGGAAGAGATCATGCTCGGCGCCGTGCTGTTCGCGCACGACGCGTGCCGCGAGATCGTCAAGGCGATCGTCAAGCTCGCCGAGCAGGCCGCCAAGGATCCTTGGGAGATCGCGTCGTCGAACGACAACGCCAAGATCAAGGACAAGCTGAAGAAGCTGATCGGCAAGGACATCGCCGCCGCCTACAAGCTGACCGACAAGTCGGCCCGTTCGAACGCGCTGAACGAAGCGCGCGCGAAGGCGAAGGCGCAGTTCACCGAGGAAGGTCTGAGCCCCCAGGACGTCATGGCCGGCATCAAGCTGACCAAGAAGCTGGAAGCCGAGATCGTCCGCACCGCCATCCTCAAGGACGGCAAGCGCATCGATGGCCGCACCACCACGCAGATCCGCCCGATCGAGGCGGAGACGCACTTCCTGCCGCGTGCGCACGGCTCGGCCCTGTTCACCCGCGGCGAGACCCAGACCATCGCCACCTGCACCCTCGGCACCAAGGATGCCGAGCAGATGATCGATGGCCTGAACGGCCTCAGCTACCAGAACTTCATGCTGCACTATAACTTCCCGCCCTATTCGGTCGGCGAAGTCGGCCGCTTCGGTGCGCCGGGCCGTCGCGAAGTCGGCCATGGCAAGCTGGCCTGGCGCGCGCTGCACCCGGTGCTGCCGGCGAAGGAAGACTTCCCCTACACGATCCGCCTGACCAGCGACATCACCGAGTCGAACGGCTCGTCGTCGATGGCGTCGGTGTGCGGCGGCAGCCTCGCGATGATGGACGCCGGCGTGCCGATCAAGCGTCCGGTCTCGGGCATCGCCATGGGCCTGATCCTCGAGGGCAAGGATTATGCGATCCTGTCCGACATCTTGGGCGACGAGGATCACCTCGGCGACATGGACTTCAAGGTGGCGGGCACGTCCGAGGGCATCACCACGATGCAGATGGACATCAAGATCGCCGGCATCACCAAGGAGATCTTCGAGGCGGCGCTCAACCAGGCGAAGGCCGGTCGTGCGCACATCCTGGGCGAGATGAACAAGGCGCTGGGCGAAGCCCGCACCGAGCTTTCCGCCCATGCCCCGCGCATCGAGACCTTCACGATCGACAAGTCGAAGATCCGTGAAGTGATCGGCACCGGCGGCAAGGTGATCCGCGAGATCGTCGCCACCACCGGCGCCAAGGTCGACATCGACGACGAGGGCGTGATCAAGGTCAGCTCGTCGGATCCGGCGCAGATCGAAGCCGCGATCAAGTGGATCAAGGGCCTCGTCGAGGAAGCCGAAGTCGGCAAGATCTACAACGGCAAGGTCGTCAACCTCGTCGATTTCGGTGCGTTCGTGAACTTCATGGGCGGCAAGGACGGTCTCGTCCACGTCTCGGAGATCAAGAACGAGCGCGTCGAGAAGGTCTCGGACGTCCTGAGCGAAGGCCAGGAAGTCAAGGTCAAGGTCCTCGAAATCGATCCGCGCGGCAAGGTGCGCCTGTCGATGCGCGTCGTCGACCAGGAGACCGGTGCCGAGCTCGAAGACTCGCGTCCGGCCCGCGAAGCCCGCGAACCGCGCGGTGATCGTGGCGACCGCGGTGACCGTGGCGATCGCGGCGGTGACCGTCGTCGCGAAGGCGGCCGTGGCGGTGAGCGCGGTGGCGAGCGCGGCCCGCGCCGCGACCGTGGCGACAAGCCGCGCGGCGAGCGCAGCGAAGGCAAGGAAGACGGCGGCGACATCGGCCTGCCGGCATTCCTGACCGGCGATCGCGACTGATCGCAGGCGTTCCATACGGAAACAGGGAAGGGGTCCGGCGATGCCGGGCCCCTTTTCGTATCCGAAACGGCCCTGCTTTCTTTTGTCGCGCGCTGCGCTATGGTTGGACTCAGGGGGGAGACACGCAAGCGCACGCGCTAGAGACGGGAGGGCACGCCATGATGGCAACTACGACGATCGCCGAACTGCGGCACGATCACGAGATGATCGACATCCTCGCGCGGCGACTCTCCGGCCTTCTCGAAAGCGACGCGGCACCGGTGGAGCTGTCCACCGCGCTCGATCATCTGCTCAACTGCGTGGCCGACCACCTCGCCCGCGAGGACACCACCATCTACACGCTCACGCTCTCCGCCCAGCCCGGGATCTCGCGCAACAAGGTGGATCAGGTGCGGGAGGAGTTCGAGCGGCTGAAGGCCAACTGGCAGGACTATCTGCAGTTCTGGACGCCCGAGCAGATCGCCGCAGACCGCAAGGGCTTCGCCGATGCGAGCCGCGCGATGCTGCCGCGCCTGCGCAATCGGGTGAAGCTGGAGGAAAGCCTGCTGGTCGCTGCCGCGCTGCAGGGCGAGCCGGGCTTCCCGACGCGGCACTGACCCTGTGTGCAGATCGCCTGGCTACAATGCGCTGATGAACGAGGTTTGTGTGGAGCGAGGCTGGTGCGGGGGGATTGTTCAGGGCGAGCCTTCCCACGTCGATGATTTCATTCCGGAAGCGGGACCTGTGACCGCTGAACAGTTCGTCGAATGGCTGTTCCAGGCCGAGGGCGTCGATCCATCGTCCGATCCTGCCAAGTGGAGCAAACACAAGGACGGGCTGCGCGAGGCGTTCGTTCGTCATCTGGGCGCGGATCTGGTCGATGCCTCGGCGCTCAAATGGGATGTCGGCTGACGCCAAGTTGCGGGCGTCTCGATCTCGTGCAAGTTGTGATAACGACGCGGCATGGGAGTATCGCGGTGAGCAGAGTCGCGACGAAATTCTTCTTAATCACGGCCTTATTAGTTCAGATGGTTGGCATCTGCACCCTTCTTATCGCCGAATCCTCCAGCCCGACCTCCGATATCGCACTCTGGGTGGTGCTCGGAGCTGGGATTGTGGAGGTGGTTTTAGCTTTGCACACCAAGCGGCAAAAGGATGCGCTGACTGGCTGACTGCGCCCAACAGCGGACACTGCGGCTACCAACACGCCCGCTCCTGGCGTCGCGTAAGGCCCGGTTCAGGTTCGACAGAATGATATATGCGCGTCACGAGGAGAGCCGCCATGTTGATTGGAATCAACGTCATCATCGCAGCAACGGCGCTCGCCATCCAGGCTCCAGCCGCGCCGGAGCGAGCGACGCTGCTCCAGCTCAGCCTCGCCGCTCCGAAGGCTGGCGCTGCCGAGCACCAAAAGGCGATGCAGGAGGAGACCGCGAAGATCACGTCTTGCGCAGAGGGTCTCAAACTCATGGACCGGCTCAAAGCGCGAGGACTGCACGGGTCGCTCAGCGTCGCCGTGAAGACCAACGTACCGATTGCCGCGCTTCCAGCGCCTTTACGCGACGCTCTGTTGATGCGGCCAATCGGCCGAGCAACTCCCGTCTTCGGGGGCAGTAAGGCCTTTCGCGTGCTCATCCGGTGCGAACCGACATTTGTCATTCCGCTGCCAACGCCGCTGCCGCGGCAGCGATCGCGAACAATCTGACATCGGAGTGCAGGCGACCGACACTGCGTAGCGTCTGCTTCCCACCCAAATCCGGTCATCCTGCCAGCCGCCTGATGTCGGCGTATAACCGCGCCGGCACCATCTATTCCGCCGCCAGCAGGCTCGTCGCGCCGCCGAGATCGACCGACACCAGCCGGCTGACCCCGCGCTCCACCATCGTCACGCCAAACAGCCGATGCATCCGCGCCATCGTCGCTGCATTGTGCGTGACGATCAGATAGCGCGTCGCCGTTTCGCGCGTCATCGCCTCCAGCAGGTCGCAGAAGCGATCGACATTGGCGTCGTCCAGCGGCGCATCGACTTCGTCGAGCACGCAGATCGGCGACGGCTTGGTGAGGAACAGCGCGAAGATCAGCGCCACCGCGGTCAGCGCCTGCTCGCCGCCCGAGAGCAGGGTGAGCGACTGCAGCTTCTTGCCCGGCGGCTGGGCCATGATCTCCAGCCCCGCTTCCAGCGGATCGTCCGAGTCGATCAGCGCGAGATGCGCTTGGCCGCCGTTGAACAGCGTGGTGAACAGCCGGCGGAAATGCTGGTCGACCGCCTCGAACGCGGCGAGCAGCCGCTGGCGGCCCTCGCGATTGAGCGTGCCGATCGAGCCACGCAACCGGTGCACCGCCTGGATCAGCTCGTCGCGTTCCTTGGCGTTGGTGCCGAACGCGGCTTCCAGTTCGGCCAGCTCGGTTTCGGCGACCAGGTTCACCGGCCCCAGCCGTTCGCGATCGGTGCTCAGCTTTTCGAGTGCGGCGGATTCCTCCTGGGGGGTGCGTACGCCGGCCGGTTCGAAGTTCAGCCGCACCGGCAGCAGCGGTGGCGGGCATTCGAAGCGCTCGCCGGAGACGCGGCCCATTTCCACGCGGCGCAGGTCCTGGTTTTCGGCCCGGGCGGCGGCGCCCGCGCGGCGCTCGCGGGCTTCGGAGAGCGTCTCGCTTGCCTTGCGCAGCATGGCCTCGGCCGCGCGCAATGCAGCTTCGGCGTCGCGCTCGGCAGACTGGGCGGCGGCCGAGTCGCGCTTCATCGCGTCGTTGGATGCTTCGGCCTCGGCGAGCTGCGATGCGATCTGTGCGGGGCGGGTGGCGATCGACTCGCGTTCCTGCGCCAGGGTTGCCGCCCGCGCGTCCATTTCGGCCGACCTGCGGGTGGCGTCCGAGGCGCGCGCGGACCAGCTCTTCGCCTCGGCTGCCGCCGCGGATAGCCGCTCGCGTGCCTGCGCCAGGTCGCGATCGAGCGTGGCGCGCTCGGCGCGGGCGCTTGCCGCCGCGGCGCGGGCGGTGTCGGCCTCGCGGGAGCGCGCCGCCACCTTCGCGCGCGTTTCCGCCCCGTCGGGCAGCGCCGCCTTCGCCGTTTCGGCGCGCCCGACCTCGGCGCCGGCCTCCTCGGTCTCGGCGGCGACGCGGGCGCGGCGGGTCTCGAGATCGGCGCGCTGCGCCTCCAGCCGTTCGAGCTGGCTCGCGGCGCGATCCTCGGCGCGGGTCGCCTCGCGCATGGCGAGGTCGGCCTGGTCGAGCCGCTTGCGATTTTCGGCGGCGCTGCGTCGGGCGTCGGCGATGGTCGCTTCGATCCGGCTGAGGGCTGCCGCCGCCGCTTCCAGCGCGGCCTGCGCCGCCGGGCGCGCCCGCTCCAGCGCGGCGAGCCGATTGACCCGTTCCAGCCGCTCCGCCGCCGCCGCGCCGCCCGAGCGGGCGCGATAGCCGTCCCAGCGGCGCAGCACGCCCTGCAGCGTCACCAGTCGCTGGCCGACGGCGAGCGGCTGGCCGCCATCGGTCTCGCACACCAGCACCTGGGCCAGGCGGCGCGCGAGTTCGGCGGGGGCGGTGACATGCTCGGCCAGCGGGGTGGTGCCGGCGGGGCGCGCGGGATCGGTGGGCAGCGACTCGGCGCCGCCCCAGTGCCGCTCGGCGGCGGCATCCAGCCCGGCTTCGAGATCGTCGCCGAGCGCCGCCGCCAGCGCGCGCTCATAGCCGGCGGCGACGGTCACCCGATCGAGCAGCCGGTCCTTGCCCGAGGGTTTGGTCGCCTTGGCGAGCGCGGCGGCTTCGCTGTCGATCTGGGCGAGTTCGGCATGTGCGGTCGCGCGCGCAGCCTGCGCACCATTGCGCGATTCGATCGCGGCGCGCTCCTCGGCATCGGCGCGGGTGAGCGCGTCGCGCGCCGCCTCCGCCTGGCGCTGCGCTTCCGCCCGCGCTTCGGCGGCACGGTGGCGCTCGGCATGGAGCGGCGCGGTATCGCCCAGCGCGCGGCCCTCGGCATCGATCCGCGCCTGGTCGCGCTGGCTGCGCTCGAGCCTGCCGCGGGCGGCGGACAGCGCCGCCTCGGCGACCCGCACTTCCGCCGCCTCGCTCGCCTGCTGTGCCAGCGCCTGCGATAGCGCGACTTCGGCGTCGCGGGCGCCGCGTTCGGCCTCGGCCAGCGCCGACTCGAGCAGCGGCACGCGCGCGCCCGTCTCGGCGATCCGCGCGTCCAGCGTCGCCTGTTCGGCGGTCAGTCGTTCGATCGCCTCGGCCGCGTCGCGCGCGAGGGAGGCTTCGCGCGAGCGGTCGGCCTCCAGCCGCCGGCTCGCCTCGGCCAGCTCGGCGATCCGGCGCTCCACGCCGTGGCGGGCGTTGCGGAGCGTCTGCAGCCGGTGCTGGGCATCGCTGGCGGCGTCGCGCAGCCGCAGCGACTCGGCGCGCAGCGTGCCCACCGCCTCGGTCGCGGCGTGCTGCGCCGCCTCGGCCTCGGCCTGCGCCGCGCTGCGTTCTGCGACCAGCGTGTCGGCCTCGGCCGCTTCCTTGCGCGCGACATCGGCGGCCATCGCCGCGTCGCGCCAGCGGGCGAAGATCATCCGGCCCTCGGCGACGCGGATGCGGTCGGAAAGCTCGCGATAGCGTTCGGCCTGCCGCGCCTGGCGCTTGAGCGCGGCGGCGCGCTGTTCCTGCTCGCCGATCAGCTCGTCGAGCCGGGTGAGGTTGGTCTCCGTCGCGCGCAATTTCTGTTCGGCGTCGCGGCGGCGGACGTGGAGGCCGGCGATGCCTGCGGCTTCCTCCAGCATCGCGCGGCGATCGCCCGGCTTGGCGGCGATGATCGCGCCGATCCGCCCCTGGCTGACCAGTGCAGGGGAATGCGCGCCGGTCGCGGCGTCGGCAAAGGCGAGCGCCACGTCCTTGGCGCGCACGTCGCGGCCGTTGATGCGATAGGCGGATCCGGCGCCGCGCTCGATGCGGCGGATGATCTCCAGTTCGTCCTGCTGCTCGGGCAGGTCGGCGACGATCGTCACTTCGGCGAAGTCGCGTTGCGGCCGGGTGGCGGTGCCGGCGAAGATCACGTCTTCCATGCCGGCGCCGCGCATCGACTTGGCGCTGGTTTCGCCCATCACCCAGCGCAGCGCTTCGAGCAGGTTCGACTTGCCGCAGCCATTGGGGCCGACGATGCCCGTCAGCCCCGGTTCGATCCGCAGATCGGCCGGGTCGACGAAGCTCTTGAAGCCCGTCAGCCGCAGCCGCTTTATCTGCATGGGGTTTGGTCGATCAGCGGGCGCCGGCCTTCTGGAGCAGCGGCTCCAGATCGGCCCAGCTGTTCACGTCGGTCTTCTGGCCGTTGATGAAGAAGGTCGGGGTCGAGTTCACGCCGTACACGTTGGCGCCGTCCGCATTGACCTTGGCGATCGTCTCGATCTGCTTCTGGTCGGCGAGGCACGCCTTGGCCTGGGCTTCCGGCAGGCCGCGCTGCTTCATGAAATCGACCATGCCCAGCGCCTGGGCGAAGCCGGCTGCGGCCTGGGGCGGCGGCATCTGCTGGATCTGGTCGAGCACCTGCGGGTTGGTCTGCTGCAGGCCCATGATCTTCTTCTCGAACTCTTCCTGGCCGGCATAGATCTGGTCCAGCGTCGGGAAGAAGGCGTCGGTCGGCACGCACTGGTTGAGCAGCGCGAGCGCGAGATCGGGCGCGCCGTGGATCAGGAAGTCGCGATATTCATAGCTGACCTTGCCGGTGGCGATGTACTTTTCGCGCAACGGGCCGACGCCGGTGGTGCCGAACTGGGCGCAGAACGGGCACATCCGCGAGCCATATTCGACCAGCTTGATCGGCGCGTTCGGATTGCCCTGGCGGAAGCCGTTGTCCTTGGTCTTCTCGACCATGTCGGTCCACTGCTTGCCGGCCGGGGCCGCGGCGCCGGCGACGGGCGCGGAGGCCTGCACGGCCGCGCTGCCATTACCGCCGCCGGCGGACTTGTCGCCGCCGTTGCAGGCGGCCAGCGCCAGGATGGGAAGGAGCACGAGGGCGAAACGCATGGAAGTCTCCGGGTTCAGAAAGGGTCAGGCGCCGGCGGCGCGCAGTTCGGGCTCGAGATAGGGCCAGGTGAAGGCGCGCACGCGGCGGCCGTTGACGAAGAAGCTGGGCGTACCGTCCACCTTGTACAGGTTCACGCCGTCCGCCTGGGTCTTGGCGATGCGCGCGATTCCCTTGGGGTCGGCGAGACACTGGCGGGCCTTCGCCTCAGGCAAGCCCTGCGTCTTGAGAAAGGCGATCATGCCCATGTTCTCGGCAAAGCGCGTCGCCATCTGTGCCGGCGGCAGCTTCTGCCAGGCCTCGATCGTCGCGGGCGTCTTGCTGAGCGCGATCAACCTTTCCTCGAACTTGGGCTGGTTCGCGTAGATCGCATCGAGCACCGGGAAAAAGCGCTGGGTGCCGACGCACTGGTTCAGCAGCGCGAGCGCCAGATCGGGCGCGCCGTGCACCAGATAGTCGCGATATTCGTAGCTGACCTTGCCGGTGGCGATATACTGGTCGCGCAGCGGCTTCATGCCCTGTTCGGCGAACTGGTAGCAGGTCGGGCAGGTGCGCGAGCCATATTCGACCAGCTTGATCGGCGCGTTGGGGTTCCCCTGGCGATAGCCGCCTTCGGGCGTCGCGACGACGGTGGTCAGCCAGTTGGGCTGCGGGGCGGGGGCGGCACCGAGCGCGAACAGCGGCACCAGCGCGAGCATCAGGGTGAAAAGTCGCTGCATCATCTCAATCGATCCGGCCGAACACCGGATTTTCCTCCTGCGCCGCGACGCCCGCGGCAAGCGATTCGAGCACCGCGCGCAGCTCCGGGTCGGCGATGCCGCGCAGGCTGTCGCCCATCGCTTCGGACAGCGGCTTGAGGCTGGGGGGCGGGGCCGGCTTTGCCTTGGGCGCGCGCAGGTCGCCATGGCGCATCGTCAGCTTGGCGACGGCGGGGTAGCCGAAGAAACGGTTCACCCGCTCGATGATCTCGGGGGCGATATGCTGCATCATCGGGGCGAAGGCGCCCGATACGGTGAGCGCCAGCACGCCTTCCTCGCGCTTGCCGCGCGGGAAACGAATCGATTCGGGGGCGGAAACGCGGGCATAGCGCTCGCCGACGATCTCGCCCCAGCGACTGACGACCGCCGATTGCACGAAGCCGAACTTGCGGAACGCGGCGCCACCCACGTCGGGCAGCAACTCGGACACCGCGCGGACGCGGTTCGAGCGCTGCGGCGCGGGGCGCGGCTGGCGGGTGGTGGTACGCGGGGGCTTCGTCATGTCGGGTCACCCATGCCATAGGCGGGGCGTGCCCGACAACGCTCCTGAATCGATCGCCCCCGCGCTTCTAGCCTGGTACGACGCCAATGCCCGCCGCCTCCCCTGGCGCGCGCCACCTGGCGCCAATGCGACCGACCCGTATCGCGTCTGGCTGTCGGAGGTGATGCTGCAGCAGACCCAGGTCGCCACGGTCATCCCCTATTTCGAGAAATTTACGTCGCGCTGGCCGGGTTTCGCGGCGATGGCGGCGGCCGAGGATGCCGATGTGATGGCCGCCTGGGCGGGGCTCGGCTATTATGCCCGCGCCCGCAACATGCTCGCCTGCGCCCGCGAGGTGGCGCGGCTGGGCGACCTGCCCGATACCGAGCCTGGCTTGCGCGCGCTCCCCGGCATCGGCGACTATACCGCCGCCGCCATCGCCGCGATCGCCTTCGGGCGGCGGGCGGTGGTGGTCGATGCCAATGTCGAGCGGGTGGTGACGCGGCTGTTCGCGCTTGCCGATCCGCTGCCGGGGTCGCGCCCGGCGATCCGACGGCGCACCGACACGATCACCCCCGATGCGCGCGCCGGCGATTTCGCCCAGGCGATGATGGACCTTGGCAGCGGCATCTGCACCGTCCGCGCGCCGAAATGCCTGCTCTGCCCGATCGCCTTCGGCTGCACCGCGCGGGCGGACGGGAATCCCGAAACCTATCCGGTCAAGGCGAAGAAGGCGCCCAAGCCCCAGCGCCACGGCACGATGTTCTGGCTGGAGCGGGACGACGCGGTGCTGCTCGTCCGCCGGCCGGACAAGGGGCTGCTCGGCGGGATGCGCGCGCTGCCGACCGGGCCCTGGGTCGAGACACCATCGGGCATGGCGGAGGCACCGGCAGCCGCACCGTGGCGGATGTTGAACGAAACCGTGCGCCACGGCTTCACCCATTTCGATCTCGAGGTCGCGCTTGCGACTGCAACAATCCCCCGCCATGCAGTCGCACCCCCAGGCGAATGGTGGCCGATCGCCGACATCGAGTCGGCAGGCCTGCCCACCGTTTTCGCCAAGGCGGCCAAAGCGATACGGAGACTGCGATGACGGCCAAGCGAGTGTTCGGACTATTCGGGGCGATGGCGCTGCTCCAGGCGCCGCTGGTGCAGGCCCAAACTGCGCCCAGCCAGGTCCAGAGCTTCGCGCGCCAGACCATCGCCTCGGGCAAGGTGCCCGGCATCGTCATCACCTATGCCAAGGGCCAGGCGCCCGCGACGATCGTCGCAGACGGCCGCATGTCCGACGAGCCGACATCGCCCAAGGTCAATGGCGACACGCTGTGGCGCGTCTATTCGATGACCAAGCCGATCACCGGCATCGCCGCGATGATCCTGATCGAGCAGGGCAAGCTCAAACTCGACCAGCCGATCAGCGACTTCATTCCGGCGTTCAAGGAGATGAAGGTGCTGGTCGATCCGGCCAAGGACCTGACCAGCCGCCCCGCGACCAGGCCGATCACGGTCCGCAACCTGCTCACCCACACGGCGGGTCTCGGCTACAACATCATCACCAAGGGGCCGTTGCTCAACGAGTATAACCGGCTCGGCATCAACCCCGCCCAGGTGAGCGATTCGTTCGAGGCGACCGCGCGCCCCGTACGCCCCGCGACGCTGGAGGCGTTCGCCAACCGCACCGCGACCCTCCCGCTGATCGCCGAGCCGGGCGCCAAGTTCAGCTACTCGATCGGGCTGGACGTGCTCGGCCGGGTGATCGAGGTGGCGAGCGGGATGCCGTTCGACAGCTTCGTCAACACCCGCATCCTTGCACCCCTCAAGATGACCTCCAGCTACTGGACCGTGCCGGCGGGCGAGGCGGGACGTCTGGCGACCGAATATACGCTAGTCGGCAGCAATCGCCTGCCGATCGATCCGGGCGCGACCTCGGTATACCTCAAGAAGCCGAGCTTTCCCTATGGCGGCGCGGGGCTGGCGATGTCGGCGCGCGACTATGATCGCTTCCTCCACATGCTGCAGAATGGCGGCGAACTGGACGGCGTGCGCATCCTCAAGCCGGAGACGGCGGCGCTCGCCATGTCCGACCTGCTGCCGCCGGGCGTCGACAAGACGATGCTCGCGGTGATGGCGCGCGATACCGGCGTGCCGATGGGCTTCGGCGCCGGTGGATCGGTGTTCCTTGCCGATCAGCCGGGCGGCGCGGGCAAGGGCACGTTCGGCTGGTCGGGCGCGGCGGGTACCTTCGCCTGGGTCGATCCCAAGAACCAGGTCCGCGCGACGATGATGGTCAACATCCTGCTCGCCGATCTGGGCCTCAAGGTGCCGGTGCGCACGGCCGTTTACGCCGATCTCGCCAAGTGATCACGCCAGGCTTCACCGGCGGCACGCTCGACCGCGACGACCGCGTCCGCCACGAACCCGAGCTGCTGGCGGCCGCGCTCGCCGATCCGCGCGCGCGGCTGCTGGTAATGGATGGGCTGGTGCCGCAGCTGGATGGCGAGGGGCGGCTGGTCTGGACCGGGCTCGACGCCGCTACGCAGCCGCTGCTGTTCCTCGGTTTCATCGAGGGCGAGCCGCGCTTCGTGCAGACGCTGGTGCCCGGCACGCCGCTGCCGCCGGGCCGCCCGCCCGAGCTGTCGGCGATCCTCGACGCGTTCCGTGCCGAGGATGCCGCGAACTACGCGGCCGCGCGCAGCCTGATCGACTGGCATGCGCGCAACGGCTTCTGCTCCCGCTGCGGCACGCCGACCGACATCTTCCGCGCCGGCTGGGGCCGGCTTTGCCCCAATTGCGGCACGGAACATTATCCGCGCGTCGACCCTGTCGTGATCATGCTCGCGGAACATGGCGACCGGGTGCTGCTCGGCCGCCAGCCGAGCTGGCCGCCACATCGCTACTCGGCGCTCGCGGGCTTCCTGGAGGTGGGCGAGAGCGTCGAGGATGCGGTGCGCCGCGAGACGCTGGAGGAATCGGGCGTGCATGTCGGCAAGGTCCGCTATGTCGCCAGCCAGCCCTGGCCCTTCCCCTCGCAGCTGATGATCGCGTGCATCGGCGAGGCGCTCGACGAGGACATCGCGATCGACGTGCACGAGCTGGAACATGCCGGCTGGTTCGATCGCGCGCAGGTGCGCCAGGCGCTGGCACGCGATCCGGAAGCGCCGTTCCTTGCGCCGCCGGGCTATGCGATCGCCTACACGCTGCTCAAGGCCTGGGCCGAGGGGGCCTAGGTGTACCCCAATCCTCCCCCTGGCGGGGGAGGATGAGGATAGACTTACGGCCGAGCCCTAGCCTGCGGATAGGTCCCCAGCAGCCGTACCCATTTGGTGTGGAAGCCCAGTTCCTCGAGCGCCCGGAGGACTGCCGGGTCCTCGGGGCTGCCGACGATGTCCGCGTAGAATTCGGTCGCCGCGAAGCTCGCCTCGCGCTGGTAGCTTTCCAGCTTGGTCATATTGACGCCGTTGGTCGCGAAGCCGCCCAGCGCCTTGTAGAGCGCGGCGGGGATGTTCTTCACCTCGAAGATCAGCGAGGTCATGTACGGGCCTTCGCCGGTAACGGCCGGTGCGTCCCGCGACAGCACCACGAAGCGGGTCATGTTGTGCGCGGCATCGGCGATGTCGCTGGCGAGGATGTTCAGTCCGTACAGCTCCGCCGCATGGGCAGGCGCGAGCGCCGCCACCTTGGGGTCGCCCAGTTCCGCCACCATTGCGGCGGCGCCGGCGGTATCGGGATAGGCGACCTGCGCGATGCCGTGCGCCTTCAGCCAGTGGCGGCATTGGCCGAGCGCCTGGGGGTGGCTCATCGCCTCGCGCACGCCGTCGATGGCGCCGGTGCCCATCAACGTGTGGCGGATCGCGAGGAAATGCTCGCCGATGATCGACAGGCCGGATTCGGGCAGCAGGAAGTGGATGTCCGCCACGCGGCCGTGCAGCGAATTCTCGATCGGGATCATCGCGCGGTCGGCGCGGCCCTCCTTCACCGCG
>NZ_BCYY01000022.1 GCF_001598435.1 Sphingomonas pituitosa NBRC 102491 | reverse complement strand
GGGGGAGGTAAGCGACCAACCAGCCGGCGTGCTTCCTCCCCCTCCGTCAGGCTGCGCCTGACACCTCCCCCTGGCGGGGGAGGATCGCAGGATCAGAACTTCGCCTCGCCATAGACCCGCGTGATATCCCCCTGCCAGTCGCCATGATAGCGATCGAGCAGCACCTGTGCCGGCACCTTGCCGGTGCGCACGATCTCGCGCAGCGGATCGAGGAAGCCGGATTCGTTGTCACCCGAGCCGTTGAGCCGCGCGCGCGCCTTGAGGCCCGCTCCGGCAATCTCCAGCACCTCGCCGGCGATGTCCGCCAGCTTGCCGCCGCCCGGCAACGGTGCATCCAAAGCGAGCTTCGGCACCGCGCTGCGCAGTGCCTCGCGGCCTTCCATCGACCAGCCCTTCACCAGATCCCAGGCCGCATCGAGCGCGCCCTGATCGTACAGCAGGCCCACCCACAGCGCCGGTAGCGCGCAGATGCGGCCCCAGCGGCCGCCATCGGCGCCGCGCATTTCGAGGAACTGCTTCATCCGCACTTCGGGGAAGGCGGTGGAGAGGTGGTCGGCCCAGTCGTCGATCGTCGGCAGCTCGCCTGGCAGGACCGACAGCTCGCCCTTGAGGAAGTCGCGGAAGCTGAGGCCCGCCGCGTCGATATACTTGCCGTCGCGGTAGACGAAGTACATCGGCACATCGAGCGCATAGTCGGCATAGCGCTCGTAGCCGAAGCCGTCCTCGAACACGAAGGGCAGCATGCCGGTGCGCGCCGGATCGGTGTCTGACCAGATATGGCTGCGGTAGGAGAGATAGCCGTTGGGCTTGCCCTCGGTGAAGGGCGAGTTGGCGAACAGCGCGGTCGCCAGCGGCTGCAGCGCCAGGCCGACGCGGAACTTCTTCGCCATGTCGGCTTCGCTGGCATAATCCAGGTTCACCTGGATCGTGCAGGTGCGCAGCATCATGTCGAGCCCGAGGCTCCCCACGCGCGGCATGTGGCGCAGCATGATCTCGTAGCGGCCCTTGGGCATGATCGGCAGCTCGGCGCGGGTCTTGTCCGGCCACATGCCCATGCCGAGGAAGCCGATGCCCAGCCGGTCGCCGACGGCCTTGACCTGCTTGAGGTGGCGGCCGGTTTCGGCGCAGGTGTCGTGGAGATTCTCCAGCGGCGCGCCGGAGAGTTCGAACTGGCCGGCGGGTTCCAGGCTGATCGCGCCGTCGGGGCCGGACAAAGCGATGACGTGCTCGCCCTCGTAGATCGGCTTCCAGCCGAATTCGGTGAGGCCGATCAGTAGCGCATGGATGCCGCCGCGCTCCTCATAGCTGGGCGCACGGTGGCTCCCGTCCATCCAATAGACGAACTTTTCGTGCTCGGTGCCGATGCGCCAGCGCTCCGCCGGCTTTTCGCCCTTGGCGAAATATTCCACCAGCTGGGCGCGATCCTCGATGACCGCCGCGGTCTTGGTCGAAACGGTCTTGGTGCTCATTTTCGCGCCCTTAGCGATGCCGACGAAACGACGCCAGCGGATTTTTGTACCGTTCGGTTTACCAGTCGCCGGCAGCGCCCATCCACAGGCTTACCGCCGCCGCCGCCGCGGTCTCGGCGCGCAGGATGCGGGGGCCGAGCGCAATGCCGATCGCTTGCGGAACGGCGCGGATCGATTCGCGTTCCTCGGCGTCGAATCCGCCTTCCGGGCCGACCAGGATCGCGGCGGGTCCCGGGTGCGCCCGCATCGCCTCCAAGGCAGGCACGCCGCCGGTCTCGTCGGCGAAGAACAGCGCGCGGTCCGCGGGCCAGTCGCGGAGCAGGGCGGGGAGCTTCACCGGTTCGACCAGCTCGGGCAGCGCGGTGCGGCCGCATTGCTCGGCGGCCTCGACCATGTGGCTGCGCAGGCGATCGAGGTTGAGCCGGTCGATCACCGTGCGGCGGGTGAGCACCGGCACCAGCCGCGCGACGCCCAGCTCGCAGGCCTTTTCCGCCACCCAGTCGATGCGGCCCTTCTTGATCGGTGCGGCGCACAGCCACAGGTCCGGCACGGCTTCGTGCGGGCGGAGCTGCTCGGTGACCTCCAGCGTCAGGTCGCGCTTGCCCACGTCGCGGGCGATGCCGAGCCATTCGCCGCTCGTGCCGTCGAACAGCTTCACCGCTTCGCCCGGCTTCAGCCGCATCACCGATCCCAGATAATGCGCCTGCGGTCCGTCGATCCGGCGCATGCCGGGTTCGAGCGGGCCCGCGACGAACAGGCGGGGGGCGGATTGCGGCGGCCAGGCGGGGGTTGCGGGCATGGGAGGCGCTGTAGCCGGGCAGCCCCCCGTCCGTCCATCCGCCCGGCGGGTTACTGCCCCTGGTACCGTATCTTCCAGAGCTTGTAGGGCGAGCCGTCGGGCAGCGCGACCGGCTCCAGCCAGTCCGGCACCCGGCCCCTGGCGAGCTGCGCGTAGAAGCCCACCGGGTTGTGCGAACGGTACACGGTTGTCTCGGCCATGTTGGGGCAGAGCAGCAGATAGGCCGCCTGGTGCCGCGCGGCGATGGCACGGAAGCCGTCCGCCGTGCCGGTGAAGGCGTGGTGGACGTCGAGGATCGCCTGGCCGTTGCGGTGATAGGGCCCGGCGACGGCGTTGTGGTGGGTCACCACGATCAGCCGCGGCCCGAGATCGACCTGGGTGAACATCGTCGCGGCCGGGATCGCGTCGAGCGTGCGCAGCTGCGAGGTGCGGGTGCAGGCGATGTTCGCCTGGCGTACCTTGTCGCTGCCGGGCCTGGAGGCGGTCTTGGTCGCCCAGGGCATCTTCACGCCGCTGGCGAGCACGCCGACGCCGACGAAGGCGAGCACCGCCACGCCGATGCGCAGCCACAGCGGCCCGCGCCGGACGATCAGGGGCACGAGGATCCAGATCAAGGCCGTGATGCCGGGCACCGCGAGCAGCTGCGCGCCGGGCGCCGCGCGCATCTGCCACAGCAGCATCGCGGCGGCGAAGGCGGTGAACAGCGCGACCGCGACCCAGCCGACCAGCTTCGGGCTGCGCCGCGCGTTCCACACCGCGAGCAGCGCACCGAGCAGGCCCAGCCCCGCCACGATCGCCACTGGGATCGCGACGTCGGCGGGATGGCGGTAGATCGGCCGCGCCTCGCGGACGTTGGACAGCCAGGTGTGGTAGAGCTCGTCGGAGACCTGCTCGGGCCGGCCGAGGCATTGCGGGAAGAAATGGACGAAGCCCGCGACGATCAGTCCGCCTGCGACGATCGCGAGCCCCAGCCGGATCCAGCGCGACGCCGGATTGAGCAGCGTCAGCGCGACCACCAGCGCACCGGCGGCGACCAGCACGCTCAGCCACACCGGCGTCAGCGCGTCGCAGCGCATCGCCTGGTTGGCGTACGACGCGAAGGCGGCGAAGCCGATCGCCGAGCCGCCGCCCAGCGTGAGGCCGTAGACCATCAGCCGGGGCCGCTCGGCCGCGTCCCAAACCCAGCGCAGCGCGAGGATCGCGCCCGCCATCGCGCAGAAGGGGAGCAACTCCAGCCCGATCGACAGCGAGAAGGCGCTGGCCAGCCCAACGGTCGCGCCGCCCCGGGCGCCCCTGGGGTCGGCGATCCCGGCGACGGTCATCGCCAGCGCGGCGAGCTGCCAGCCATGATGGTCGATGCGCAGCGGCGCGTACATCGGCAGCGTCGTGGTGCAGGCGGCGATCAGCAGCACCAGCGCGATCGGCCAGGCGAAATGCGAAACCAGCCGCCGCACGGTGAGTGCAAGACCGGTCATCGTGATCGACAGCGGCAGCAGCGGCGCGATGCCGCACGCCCATTTCTCCGCAGTGGCCATGCCGACGAACGGCTTGAGCAGCAGGATCAGCCCGGCGATCGGCAGGTCGACGATCCGCGACCAGTGGATGTCGAACCCGCCCAGCGCCGGATCCATCCGGTACTGGCGCAGATCGTACCAGCCTTGCCCCGCGAGCAGCGCGCGCACCTGCATCAGCCGCATGTTGTCGTCGGTGTCGCCGAGGGTCAGCCAATAGATGTTGGCCTGGCGCTGGACGAGGTACCAAACCGTCACGCACGCCCAGGCGACCAGCGTCCAGAGCAGCCAGTGGCGGTCGAATTCGTCTCGAAGGCGGAAAAGCCGCTGGATGTTGGGCGTCAAAATCGCTTTCCTCGGATGCTGCAGCGCATTAGGGCGAGCGCCGGTCGGAGGGCAAGCGAGATGACGGCAGTATTGCAACGAGTGGAGGCTTTGCGCGCCAGCGGCGTGCTGGGCCAGCTGATCCGCTTCGTGATCGTCGGCGGGCTTTCGACGGTGGTCTATGCCGCCGTCTACTGGCCGCTCGCCACCTATGTCATCCATCCGGTGGCGGCTTCGGTGGCGGGCTTTCTGGTCGCGGTGGTCTTCGGCTATTTCCTGCACAGCCGCTGGAGCTTCCAGGGCCATGGCGTCGAGGAGAATGCGGCGCTGAAGCTCAAATTTTTCGTCGTGCAGGCGACGGGCATGCTGCTCAACGCCGGCTTCACCTGGTTGCTGACCGGCCCCTGGGTCCATGGGCCCACCTGGTGGCCGCTGGTGCCGGCGGTGCTCGTCACGCCGTTTGCAACCTTTGCACTCAATCGCTTGTGGGTTTTCGGCTGAAATGGACCGTATCGTTTACGACCGCATGGCGGCGCATGATTCCACCCATTGGTGGTACCGCGCTCGCCGCGACATCCTCGCCGATTATCTCGCCCGCTACGGCGCGGTGCCGAAGGACGCCAGGATCCTCGAGATCGGCTGCGGCACCGGGCACAACCTGCCGATGCTCGGCGCGTTCGGCGAGGTCGATGCCATCGAGATCGATCCCGCGGCCGCCGCCATCGCCAGCGAGCGGCTGGGCAAGCCGGTCGGTTCGTCCCCGCTGCCCGACCTGACGGGGGTCGAGCCCGGCAGCTACGACCTCATCGCGGTGCTCGACGTGGTCGAGCATATCGACGACGATGTCGGCGCGCTCAAGGCGATGGCGCGGGTGCTGAAGCCCGGCGGCAAGATCCTGATCACCGTGCCCGCGCACCAGTGGATGTGGAGCGCCCACGATACGGTGAACCATCACAAGCGCCGCTATTCCAAGGGCACGCTGCTCGCGGCGCTGGAAAAGGCCGGGCTCAAGTGGCGCAAGCTGCGCTGGTTCAACTCGCTGCTGTTCCCGGTGGCGGTCGCCGCGCGCTTCGCCGGCAAGCTGATGGGCAAGGACGACAGCGACGATTCGCCGCCGCCGGCGCTGCTCAACAAGGCGTTCGAGACGATCTTCGGGCTGGAGCGGCACCTGCTCGGTCGCCTGCCGATGCCGCCGGGGCTGTCGATCATCGTGATCGCCGAGCCGAAGGGGTAAATCCTCCCTGTACGGAGAGGTGGCGCGCGAAGCGCGACGGAGGGGTGTCGACGCCTCAACAACCATCGTCATTCCCGCGAAGGCGGGAATCCATTCGCCTGTGCGTTCGGGGAAAGAAGTTCGGCATCAGCGCCAATGGATCCCCGCCTTCGCGGGGATGACGCGGTAGTTTGGCCGTAGGCGACTGCCTAGACAGGGGAGGATCTAGAAGAAACTCACTCCGCCGCGTCGTTGTGGCGGGCCTGGGGCGAGACGCTGACCGCGCCCGAATCCTGGTGGCGATAGCCGAGCGAGGCATGGCCCTGCACGGGGCCGGCCACATCGGCGATCAGGTAGAGCGGCCGCCGCTTCGACTCGACGTACAGCCGGCCGAGATATTCGCCGATCATCCCCAGCACGAACATCTGCACCGCGCCGATCACGACGACGACCAGCATCGTCGAGGTCCAGCCCTGGATCGCGTGGCCCATCGCCCACGCGATCAGGATGTAGAGGATCAGGAGCACCGACGCTGCCGTCAGCAGCAGCCCGACATGGCTGGCGAAGCGCAAGGGGGCGGTCGAGAAGCCGGTGATCGCGTCGAGCGCGAAACGGATCATCTTGCCCAGCGGATATTTGGTCTCGCCGGCATGGCGCTCGTGCCGGTCGTAGACGAACGGCACCTGGCGGAAGCCGATCCACGCGACCATGCCGCGGATGAAGCGCGCCTGTTCGGGCAGCGACAGCAGCGCGTCGAGCGCACGCCGGCTCATCAGGCGGAAGTCGCCGGTATCGAGCGGGATCGGCGTGTCGGTGATGCGATCCAGCATGCGGTAGAACACCGCCGCCGTCGCCTTCTTGAACAGGCTCTCACCCTCGCGCTTGCGGCGGACGGCATAGACCACGTCGGCGCCCTGCGCGGCCATGGTGGCGCGCATCTCGGTCAGCAGCTCGGGCGGGTCCTGCAGATCGGCGTCGATGATCAGAATCTGCTCGCCGGCGCACAGGTCGAGCCCGGCGGTGAGCGCGAGCTGGTGGCCGTGGTTGCGCGAGAGGTTGATCGCGACGAGGTGCGGATCGGCAGCGGACAGGCGCTGCATCACGTCCCAGCTGCGGTCGCGCGAGCCGTCGTTGACGAACACGATCTCGTACGACTCGCCCACCGCAGCGCGCGCGGCGGCGCTGACGCGGGCGTGGAGCATGTCGAGGCATGCTTCTTCGTTGTAGCACGGGACGACGACGGAAAGCTGGGGACGTTTCATGACCGGCGCTCTGTAGCGCTGCCGGAACGGCCCGTCGAGCGGGCGCGCATCACGCGAACAGGCTCGAAACGAGCCAGAGGTTCGCAGCGGTGATGCCTGCGAACAATAGCCAGCCGACCAGCTGCAGCCAGCGGGGGCTGGCGAAGCGGCCCATCAGCGTGCGATCGGCGGTGAGCAGCAGCAGCGGCGCCATCGCGAAGGGCAGGCCGGCGGACAGCACCACCTGCGTCAGCACCAGCAGCCGGCCGACCGCGCCGTCGCCGAGCAGCAGCACGCCGACCAGCGCGGGGATCAGCGCAAGGCCACGCGTGATCAGCCGTCGCACCCAGCAGGGGATCTTGAGGTCGAGAAACCCCTCCAGGATCACCTGCCCCGCGATCGTGCCGGTGAAGGTGGCGCTCTGCCCCGAGGCGAGCAGTGCGATGCCGAACAGGGGTGCGGCGATCGCGGCGCCGGTGGCGGGAACGAGGAGGCGGTAGGCGTCCTCGATCTCGCGCACGCCGGTGTTGCCGTTGGCGTGGAAGGCGGAAGCCGCGACGATCAGGATCGCGGCGTTGACGAAGGTGGCGGCGAGCAGGGCGGCGATGATGTCGATCTGGGCATAGCGCACCGCTTCCTTCAGGCCGCTTTCGTCGGTGCGCGACACGCGGGTCTGCACGACCGAACTGTGCAGGTAGAGATTGTGCGGCATCACCGTCGCGCCGAGAATGCCGATGGCCAGGTAGAGCGCGTGCGGGTCTGCCAGGCGCGCCGGATCGGGCACCATGCCGGCCAGCACCGCCGCGCCGTCCGGGGGCGAAAGGAACAGCTGCACCACGAAACAGGCCGCGACCGTGCCGACCAGCCCCAGCATGATCGCTTCCATCTGGCGGAAGCCCTGACCCTTGAGGCTCAGCACGATCACCACGTCCAGCGCGGTGATCAGCACGCCGATCCACAAGGGAATGCCGAGCAGCAGCTGGAAGGCGAGCGCGCTGCCCAGTACCTCGGCGACATCGGTGGCGATGATCGCCAGTTCGGCGAACACCCACAAGGTCCTGGCGACGCCCGGCGAATAGCGGTCGCGCACCAGCCGGGCGAGGTCGCGGCCCGTCGCGATGCCCAGCCGCGCGCAGAGGGATTGCAGCAGCATCGCCGCCGCGCTGGACGCCAGAATGACGAACAGGAGCCCATAGCCGTAGCGCGAACCCGCCTCGATGTCGGTCGCCCAGTTACCCGGGTCGATATAGCCGACCGAGACCAGCAGCCCCGGCCCCATGTAGCGCAGCAGCTTGGCAAGCGGCGGAAGGTTGGCGGGCACCATCACCGTGCCGCGCACCTCCGAGGGGCAGAAGGGCGCGGTGGCGGTGCGGGGAAGTCGAAACATGGCGGGCTCACGGACACGGGGAAGGCAACCGCCCTTGTGGCGGCGGGTTCCTGCGACGGCAACCATGCGGCCGTCTGCGATCGTTACGGAACGGGTTTGACGTCCTCCTCTTTCGGGTTATAGCAACTGCGAATCAGTTGCAATCGCAAGTAAGGGGAGCCTTCGTGATCCATTCCATCGCCCGCCTGGCCGGGGCGGCGAGCCTGTTCGCCTATCTATCTGCCGCGCCGGCTTTCGCCCAGGCGCAGCAGGCGCGCTTCGCCGCCAACGAGGAGGGCACGCCCGATCCTGCGACGATCACGGTGACGGCAACGCGCATCGCCACCGATACGCAGAAGGTGCCGGCCACCGTCACCGTGGTGACCGACGAGAAGATGGCGGACCAGCTGGTGAACGACATCAAGGACCTGGTGCGCTTCGAGCCCGGCATCAGCGTGCCCCGGCAGCCGGCGCGGTTCGGCGCGGCATCGGGTACCACCGGTCGCGCGGGCAATGAGGGTTTCGTGGTCCGCGGCATCGGCGGCAATCGCGTACTGATCCAGGTGGACGGCGTGCGCGTGCCCGACGGCTTCACCTTCGGCGCGCAGAGCGTGGGGCGCGGCGACTATGTCGATCTCGGCCTCGTCAAATCGGTCGAGATCCTGCGCGGGCCGGCCTCGGCGCTCTATGGCAGCGACGGCCTGGCGGGCGCGATCAGCTTCACCACCGCCGATCCGGGCGACTTCCTGACCGGCGGCAAGTCCGTGGGCGGGCTGGTGCGGGCCGGCTACCAGTCATCCGACCAGGAATGGAGCGAGACCGGCATCCTCGCAGGGCGCAGCGGCGCCTGGTCGGCGATGCTCGCCTATACCCGCCGCGACTTCGCCGAGCTCGACAACAAGGGCAGCGTGGGCGGCGTCGGTGCCGCGCGCACCGAACCTAATCCGCAGGACGGCGATTCGAACGCCGTGCTGGGTCGCATCGTCTACGAACCCGGCACCGGCCACAAGCTGCGGCTGACCGGCGAATATCTCGACAACCGGATGGACAGCAACGTGCTGACCAGCGTCAGCACCAGCGTCGCCGGCACCACGGCGAACGACAAGACGAAGCGCAAGCGTGCGGCGTTCGACTGGACCTGGGCCGGGCAGGGCGCGATCCAGCGCACGCGGCTCAGCCTCTACTGGCAGCAGGCCGAGGACCGCCAGTTCTCCGCCGAGGACCGCGTTGTGCTCGCCGATCGCACCCGGCTGAATACCTTCGACAACCGCGTGTTCGGCGGATCGGGCGACATCATGTTCGCCTATGAGACCGGCGCGCTGCGCCACCGGCTGATCATCGGTGCCGATGCCAGCCGTACCCGGCAGGAGGGATTCCGCGACGGCACCGTGCCGCCCGCCGGCGAGACCTATCCGACGCGCGCGTTCCCGATCACCGACTTCACGCTGGCGGGCGTGTTCGTATCCGACGAGATCAGTCTCGGGCCGGTGACGCTGTTCCCGGCGCTGCGCTTCGACCATTATGCGCTGGATCCGAAGAAGGACGCGGCGCTGCCCGCGTTCAATTCCGCCAGCCAGAGCGGCTCGCGCGTCTCGCCCAAGATCGGCGCGACGCTCGCGCTGAGCCCGGACGTGAGCCTGTTCGCCAACTATGCGCAGGGCTTCAAGGCGCCTGAGCCGAGCCAGGTCAACCAGTTCTTCCAGAACCTCGCCTTCGGCTATCGCTCCGAACCCAATCCGAACCTGAAGCCCGAGACCAGCCGCAGCGTGGAAGGCGGCATCCGCTTCGGCGGCGGCGGGGTGCGCGTGCAGCTGACCGGCTTCCATGCGGATTACGACAACTTCATCTCGCAGGAAGTGGTGGGCGGCGCATTCACGCCCGCGAACCCCGCGGTCTACCAGTTCATCAACCTCGACGAGGCGCGGGTGAACGGCATCGAAGGCCGGGTGGACGCGAAGCTCGGCCGCGGCTTCAGCGCCAATCTCGCCTTCGCCTATGCCGATGGTGACGTGATCCGCAACGGCGCGCGGGCGTCGCTCTCGACGGTCGATCCCGCGAAGATCGTCGGCGGGCTCGGCTATCGTGCGCCGGGCGGCGCGTTCGGCGGCCAGCTGACCGTGACGCACAGCACCCGCAAGGAGCTGAGTGCCACGACGGCCGTGTGCACCGCCGCCTGCTACCGGCCGGATGCCTTCACCATCGTCGACGCCACCGCCTTCGTGCGGGTGACGGACGGGCTCACGCTACGCGCCGGCATCTTCAACCTGCTCGACACGAAATATGCCTGGTGGAACGACGTGCGCGGCCTCGCCGCCAGCGCGACGATCACCGACGCCTATACCCAGCCGGGACGCAACGGCAGCGTCTCGATCAGCTACCGCTTCTGAGCATTGGAGGGGACATCATGAAGATCCACCATATCGGGCTGCTTGCCCTGAGCCTGCTGGCGACGCTGCCGGCGCTGCCCGCCGCCGCAGACGGCCCGGTGAAACCACGGACCGCTGCCGAGGAACAGGCATCGTTCGAGGCCGACCGGCGCGACATCCTCGCCATGGCGGGGGCGTACAAGGTGCGCTTTGACATGCAGGAATCGACTGCCTGGCGCGCCGATTACACGCCGATCGAGGCCAAGGTCTCCGGCGGCAACGAAGTGGTGCGGGTGATCGAGGACACCGGCCGCCATATCGTGCTCCAGCACCTGCTGGTGGTGGCGCAGGGCGGCAAGTCCATGGTGATCAAGCACTGGCGCCAGGACTGGGACTATGAGCCCGCCCGCGTCCTCGTCTATGCCGGGCCGAACAGCTGGAAATGGGAAGCGGTGCCCGAGGCGATGCGCCGGGGTCGCTGGTCGCAGACCGTCTATCAGGTCGATGACAGCCCGCGCTACGGCGGCTGGGGCCAGTGGACCACCGAGGGCAGGGTGCGGCGCTGGCGTTCCGGCTGGACCTGGCGTCCGCTCGCCCGGCGCGATGCGGTGCGCGGCCCCGTCTATGACCGCTATCTCGGCATTAACCGCCACCAGCCGACCCCGACCGGCTGGATCCACTGGCAGGACAATACCAAGATGGGCGTGATCGACGGCACGCTGCAGCCGGTCGTCCAGGAATATGTGCTGAACAGCTATACCCGCTTCGACGGCTATGACGTGAAGGCGGCGGATGCCTATTGGAGCGCGACCAAGGGCTATTGGGCGGCGATCCGCGCCGAATGGGATCGCATCGCCAACGCCAAGGGCGGCATCCGCATCACCGAGGCGGCGCAGGCCGGCACGGTGATCGCCAGCCGGCTGCTCGAAATCGCCGACGAGGTGCAGGCGGGCAAGAGGAAGGAAGCCGACGCGATCGCGCTGGCGAAGACGCTTATGGATCAGGCGACCAGGGCCGCCTGATCCTGCGCGCGGGCCGGGGAGTTCGAAGGCCACCGGCCCGCGCGCGAACCTCGTTATCGCGGACCCTCCCCCGCGAGGGGAGGGCTATCGCAGTTGAGGCGAGGGGCCAGCGGCACCTCCCTGACCATCGTCATTCCCGCGAAGGCGGGAATCCATTGCCCTCGGCGCTGGGGGAAAGAACCGGCGATCCAGCGCCAATGGATCCCCGCCTTCGCGGGGATGACGCGGTATTTCGGCAATGGGGGACAGCCCTGCCGTGTCGGGGAAGTCTCAATCCCCTCACGCAATCGCCTTGGCGCGCTCCTCCACCAGCCGTTCGAACATGGTGAGCGGCATCGCGCCCAGCCGGATCACCTCGTGGAACTGCTTGAGGTCGAACTTCGGGCCGGCGATCTTCTGCGCATTGGCGCGCGCGCGGGTCCAGGCGATGTGGCCGAGCTTGTAGCTGCACGCCTGGCCCGGCTGGGTGCAATAGCGCTCCACCTCGCGCTGCGAGCGGGCGCGCGGGAAACCGGTGGTGGCGACCAGATAGTCGGTCGCCTGCTCGCGGCTCCACTTCTTGGTGTGGATGCCGGTATCCACCACCAGCCGCGCGGCGCGGAACAGGAAGGACTGGAGATAGCCGGCGCGCTCCAGGGGGCCATGATAGGCGCCGATCTCGTCGGCCAGCTGCTCGGCATAGAGCGCCCAGCCCTCGGTATAGGCGCTGAAGAAGCCGAACTTGCGGATCAGCGGCCCTTCCGCCGCCTGCGCGGTGCTGATCTGGAGATGGTGGCCGGGCAGGCCTTCGTGGAAGGTGAGCGAGGGCAGGCTGTATTTCGGCCAGTCGTGCACGCTCTTGAGGTTGATCCAGTAGATCGCCGGGCGCGAGCCATCCAGCGCGGCGCGGGTGTAATAGCCGTTCGAGGCGCCGTCCTGGATCTCCACCGGCACCGCGCGGATCTCCAGCGGCGCCTTGTTGGGGTCGAGGAAGGCCTTGGGCAGCAGCGTCGCGATTTCCTGCACGCCGGTGTTGAGCCCGGCGATCAGCGCGGTGCGGCCCTCCGCCGTATCCGGATAGAGCTGGTCGGGGCGGGCGTTGAGCGCGGTCAGCCGCTCGCCGACGCTGCCCTGGGTCAGGCCCTGCGCCTTGAGCAGCGCATCGAGCTGGGCGCTGATCTCCGCCACCTGTTCCTGGCCCATCTTGTGGACCTGATCCGGCGTGAAGCTGGTGGTGGTCCATTGCTCCAGCGCGGCGGCATAGATGTCCTGGCCGCGCGGCACGTCCCACAGGCCGGCGGAGGTCCGGCCCTTGGCGTGCAGCGCCTGGATCAGCGCATATTGGCGGTCGAGGGCGGGATAGACCTTCTCGCCGACAATCTTGGCGGCGCGGCCCTGCCAGTCGCCCTGCAGCTGCTTGGCGGCCGCGCGGCGGACCAGCGACTGGGTGAGCGTGTTCGCCGCCGGATCGGGCTGCCGCAGCTTGGCCATCTGGGCGAGGGTGAGCTCAAGGCAGAAGCCGGGGGCGACGAGACCGCGGGCTGCGGCGTCCTTCTGGTCGGCGGTGTCCTGGTCGAGCGCGCCGGCAAAGGCGTCGAGGCGATCCAGATAGGCCTCGGCATCGTCCTGCGTCACGATGGTGTGGCTGGTATTGAGGAAGTCCGGCGTCGAGAAATAGGCGCCGCCCTGCTGGAAGATCGGGAAGGGTCGGCCGACCGAATCGATCTGGAACCTGTCCTGCGCGACGATCCCGCTGCGCAGCGAATAGAGTACGACCTCGCGATCCAGCCGCGCGGGTTCGGACAGGGTGGCGGGCGCGAACGCCTCGATCTTCGCGATCGCGGCTTTGGTGTCGGCAAGGGTGCGCGCCTTGGCGGCGGGGCTGCCGTCGCTGAGCTTGTGCTTGAGCGGCGCGTTCGGGCCTTTGTCGAAGCCGAGCGAGGTGGCGAATTCGGGCGCGCGCTGGATGCGCTCCAGGACGATCTGATTGTAGACGGCGTTGATCTCGGCATCGCGGGTGCCCGCCACCGCGGCGCGCGCGGCGGCCGGGATCAGCGCGGCAAGCGCGGCGGTGCTCGACGATGCGAGGAAGTGTCGACGGTCCACGGTGTTCCCCCTCCGATAGGTCTGATCGGGGGGAAGGTAGCGCGGATTTGGCCAAGGTCTACCGTGTTTCCTCCCCCGGGAGGGGGAGGAAACGGACGTTCCTCACACCCGCTCGGCCGAACTCACCGCGTCCGCCGCGCGCAGCGCCGCGAGCAGCTTCATCAGATGCGCGGCGTTGCGCACTTCGAGGTCGATCGTGTTGGTGTGGAAGGTCGTGTCGCGGTTATCCAGCCGCAGCCCGAGGATGTTGGCCTTGTGCTGGCCGATCAGCGTCGCGACCGTGCCCAGCGCGCCGGGTTCGTTCTTTAGCGTAACCGCGATTTCCGCCACGCCGCCATCGGCCTTGTCGCCCCAGGTCAGGTCCACCCAGTCCGCCTCTTCCACCGTCGCCAGGCTGGGGCAATCGATGCGGTGGACGACGATCGGCTGGTCGGGCTTGCGCACGCCCAGGATGCGGTCGCCCGGCACCGGGCAGCAATCCTCGGCATAGGTGAACGCCACGCCGGGCGTGAGACCCTTGATGTCGATCGCGTGGTGCTGGGGCGGCAACTGGTCATCCTCGCCGCTGGCCGAGCCGGGCATCACGGCTTCCATGACCTGGCCGTCGGTAAGCGTGCGGCGGGCGATCGCTTCCATCAGCGCTTCCGGGTCCGGAAGCTTCAGCCGCTTCAGCGCTTCGGCGAGCGCGCCTTCGCCCGGGGGCACGGGCAGGCGGGCGACGATGTCCTCGTAGAGCTTGCGGCCCAGCCGGATCGTCTCGTCGCGTTCCTTGTGGCGCAGGTGCCTGCGGATCGCGGCGCGCGCCTTGCCGGTGATCGCGAAGTTCAGCCAGTTGGGCTGCGGTTCCTGGGCCTTGGAGCGGAGGATCTGCACCTGGTCGCCCTGTTCGATCTCGGTACGCAGCGGCACCACCTTGCCGTTCACCTTGGCGCCGACCGACTGGTCGCCCAGATCGGTGTGCACCGCATAGGCGAAGTCGATCGGCGTCGCGCCCTTGGGCAGCTGGATCAGCTCGCCCTTCGGCGTGAAGGCGAAGATGCGATCCTGGTACATCGCCATGCGAGTATGTTCGAGCAGCTCTTCCGGGCTCTCGGCATGTTCGAGGATCTCGATCAGGTCGCGGATCCAGCTGACCTGGGTGTCGGGCCGCACCGAGCTCTGCTTGTACGCCCAGTGCGCCGCAAGGCCGAATTCGGCCTGGGCATGCATGTCGCGGGTGCGGATCTGCACCTCCACGCGCGTGTCGCCCGCGTGCATGATCGTGGTGTGGAGCGAGCGATAGCCGTTGCGCTTCGGCGTCGAGATGTAATCCTTGAACCGCCCGGGCACCATCGGCCAGCGGCGGTGGATGGCGCCGAGCGCGCGGTAGCACTCCTCCTCGCTGTCGACGATCGCGCGGAAGGCCATGATGTCGGAGAGCTGTTCGAGGCTGACATGGCGCTCGGACATCTTCTTCCAGATCGAATAGGGATGCTTCTCGCGCCCCGTCACGTCCGCCTCGATGCCGCCGCGGCCGAGCAGCAGCTTCAGGCCCGAGGCGATCTTGAGCACCCGGTCCTCGCCCTCGACGCGGAAGCTCTCCAGCCGCTTCGTGATCGATTCATAGGCCTCGGGCTCGAGCTCGCGGAAGGCGAGCGTCTGCATCTCCTTCATGAACTCGTACATGCCGATCCGCTCGGCGAGCGGGGCATAGATGTCCATCGTCTCGCGGGCGATGCGGCGGCGCTTCTCCTCCTTCTTGATGAAGTGGAGCGTGCGCATGTTGTGGAGGCGATCGGCCAGCTTCACCAGCAGCACGCGGATGTCGTCGGACATTGCGAGCAGGAACTTGCGGAGATTCTCGGCGGCGCGCTCGCTTTCGGTCTGCGCCTCGATCTTGGACAGCTTGGTGACGCCGTCGACCATGCGGGCGACGTTCGGGCCGAACAGCCGCCGGATCTCCTCCGGCGTCGCCACCGTGTCCTCGATCGTGTCGTGAAGGATCGCGGTCGCGATCGTCTCGTCGTCGAGATGCAGGTCGGTGAGGATGCCGGCCACCTCGATCGGGTGGCTGAAATAGGGGTCTCCCGAGGCCCGCTTCTGCGTGCCATGGGCGTTGACCGAGAAGACATAGGCCCGGTTGAGCAATGCCTCATCGGCTTCGGGGTCGTAGGAGAGGACCCGGTCTACAAGTTCATACTGACGCAGCACACTGTCTAGATGGCGTGACCAGCCCGGTTTTTGCAACCGATTTGACGGAAAAGTCGGGCTTCCGTGCCACGCTGTTGCAGAAGCGTGACGTTGCGCCCGGTTTCCCACCCCCGGATTTTACGATAGGGTAGCATCTATGGGTGGAGCCGTTCGAGAAACGCTGCGGGCGATGGCGCGGGAATGCAGCCTGCCGGCGGCGCTGGAGGCGATGGGGGAACGCTGGTCGTTCCTGATCCTGCGCGGTGCGTTCAACGGCATCCGCCACTTCGAGGAGTTCCAGAGCGAGCTGGGCATCGCCCGCAACATTCTCGCCAACCGCCTGGCGCGGCTGGTGGAGCATGGCATCCTCGCCCGCGTCCCGTGCGCCGACGACCGCCGCAAGGTGGAGTATCGCCTGACCGACAAGGGGCATGCGCTGCTGCCGACGATGGTGGCGCTGCGCCAATGGGGCGAGCGCTGGGAAACCGGCGTGCCCGCGTCGCCGATCCTGGTCGATGCACGCGACGGCAAGCCGATCGCGCCGGTAACGGTGCAGGCGCAGGACGGGCGGGTGCTCGGCAAGGGCGACCTGCTCTGGGCCCTGCCCGAGGACGCCGAGGAAGCCCGCGCTGCAGAGTAAGTGCGGCCGGGCGCGCCCGAAAGCGTAAATGCTTCTATAATGCGCCTGTGCATCAGGGAAATTTGCGCATGGCGTTCGGCATTTCGACGGTGGGGATCGGTGGCGTGAAGGGCGTGGCAGCAAGTGCTGCGATCCACGGCGGCGCAGGCGGCCCCGTGGACGACACCGCCGAGGCCTTTCTGCGCGAGGCCAGGAAGAGCCCGGCCGAACGCACCAAGGAAGCCGTGCTCAAGCGGCACAGCCTCACCCAGCAACAGTTCGACCAGCTCTCCCCGGAAAAGCAGGCGGCGATCCGCCAGGAGATCGAGGAAGAGATGAAGCGCAAGCTGGGCCGCGCCCAGGGCGGCGCCTTCGCCGACGTGGTCGTCTAGCCGCCGATCGCGAGCAGCGCGGTGCGCACCGCGTCCGGGATCGGCTTGGGACGGCGCGTCTCCAGGTCGAGATGGACGCTGACCAGTTCCACCTCGGCATGTAGCTCGCCCGTCTCGGCGTGGCAGAGATCGGCGCGCATCGTCATGCTGCTGTTGCCGAGCCGCTCCACGCGGACGAACACCTCGACCAGATCGTCGAAACGGAACGGGCGCTTATACTCGACCTGCGCGCGGACGACGTTGAACTCCGCCTCCATCCATTCGGGCCCGAGCTTGGCGAGATCGGCCCAGCGCCAGAATTCGGTGAGCCCGACATCGGCATATTCGAGATAGCGCGAGTTGAAGACGATCTTCTGCCCGTCGATCTCGGAATAGCGGACGCGGAAGCGGGTGGAGAAGGGGAAACCGGGACGGGACATGATCGCGGGCTTTGCCCCGAGCGAGCCGCGGTTCGCAAGTGCGACGTACGCATGCGGGCGTGCCGGGATCGAACACGACCGTCATCCCGGCGGAAGCCGGGATCCATTTGCCAGAACGCTGGGGATGGAGCCGAACCGCAGGCCTCACTGGATCCCGGCTTTCGCCGGGATGACGGTCGTAGGGGAATGAGCCCCCGCCGTTGCAGCTGCGGAGGCTCGCATCCTAGGAAGCCCATGTCATTTGCAACGGCAGTCTAGCAGAACCGCCGCATTGCCGCCATCACCCCGCGTTCGCCGCCGGCGTGTTGACCCCCATCGACTGGAGATACTTCTTCACGTTGCGCGCGGCCTGGCGGAGGCGCTGCTCGTTCTCCACCATCGCGATGCGGACGAAGCCCTCGCCATTCTCGCCGTACCCGACGCCGGGCGCCACCGCGACCTTGGCATGGGTGAGCATCTGCTTGGAAAACTCGAGGCTTCCCAGATGCGCCAGCGCCGGCGGCAGCGGCGCCCAGGCGAACATCGACGCGCGCGGGGAGGGGATTTCCCAGCCGGCACGCGCGAAGCTCTCCACCATCACGTCGCGGCGCTTGTGATAGAGCAGGCGGTTCTTCTCGACGATGTCCTGCGGGCCGTTGAGCGCGGCGCAGGCGGCGGCCTGGATCGGCGTGAACGCGCCGTAGTCGAGGTACGACTTCACTCGCGACATCGCCGCGATCAGCTGGCGGTTACCCACCGCGAAGCCGATGCGCCAGCCGGCCATCGAATAGGTCTTGCTGAGCGAGGTGAACTCGACCGCGACCTCTTTCGCGCCCTTCACCTGCAGGATCGACGGCGTCGGCTTGCCATCGAAATACAGCTCGGAATAGGCGAGGTCGGAGAGGATCCACACCTTGTTCTCGCGCGCCCAGGCAACGAGGCGCTCGTAGAAGGCGAGGTCCACCGTCTCCGCCGTGGGGTTGGACGGGTAGTTCACGACCAAGATCGAGGGGCGCGGCACGGTGAAGTTCATCGCGCGCTCGAGGCTCTCGAAATAGGCGTCGTCGGGCGTTGTCGGCACCGCGCGGATCGTCGCCCCTGCGATGATGAAGCCGAAGGTGTGGATCGGGTAGCTGGGGTTCGGCGCCAGCACCACGTCGCCCGGCGCGGTGATCGCGGTGGCGAGGCTGGCGAGGCCCTCCTTCGAGCCCATCGTCACGACGACTTCGGTCTCGGGATCGAGATCGACGCCGAAGCGGCGGCCATAATAGTTCGCCTGGGCGCGGCGCAGGCCCGGAATGCCCTTGGACTGCGAATAGCCGTGCGCGTCGGGCTTGCGGGCCACCTCGCACAGTTTCTCGATCACATGGTCGGGCGGGGGCAGATCGGGATTGCCCATGCCAAGGTCGATGATGTCCTCGCCTGCCGCCCGCGCCGCTGCCCGCATCGCGTTCACTTCTGCGATAACATAGGGAGGCAAGCGCTTGATGCGGTAGAATTCTTCGGACATTTCCTCGACTTTCAAGGGTTTTGACACGCGACACAAAATTGTGTCGTGCGCGCGTTCTACGCCATAAAAGCGTATCCGGGAATGACGCATTGCTCGGCCCGCGCTAAGGCGGGGCAAAGGAGAGGACCGAATGGCCGATACGCGCACGCCGACCTTGCCCCGCCTGGAGGACCTGCAGCACTGGACCTGGGTGCTAGGCCGCGCGCAGCAGATGATGCTGGAGCATGGTCTGGACCTGATGGAGCATGCGCCCGGCGCACCGCCCTTCGGCATGCTGCTCGATCCCACGCCGGCGATGCGGGCCAGCGCCGAGTTCTGGGCGGACACGATGCAGCTGTGGCAGCGCTTCCTCGATCCTGCCCATGCCGAGCCGTTCGTCGAGACGCCCGAGCAGGCGCGCGACAAGCGCTTCAAGGCGCCGCAGTGGCGCGAGCAGCCGGTGTTCGATTTCCTGCGGCAGAGCTATTTCGTGATCGCCGACCACATGCTCAAGAATGTCGAGGCGCTGGAGCATGTCGATGAACGGCAGAAGGACCAGATCCGGTTCGCCACCAAAGGCTTCATCGACGCGATCAGCCCCACCAACTTCCCCGCCACCAACCCGCAGGTGCTCGAGAAGATCGTCGAGACCAAGGGCGAGAGCCTCCTGAAGGGCCTGCAGCACATGCTGCAGGACATGGCCAAGGGCCAGATGACGCAGACCGCCGCGGGGGCCTTCGAACTCGGCCGCAACCTGGCGATGACGCCGGGCAAGGTGGTGAAGCGCACCCCGCTCTACGAGCTGATCCAGTATTCGCCGACGACGGACGAGGTGCTGGAAACGCCGCTGATCATCTTCCCGCCGTGGATCAACCGCTTCTACATTCTCGATCTCACCCCCGAGAAGAGCTTCATCCGCTGGGCGGTGGAGCAGGGGATCACCGTGTTCGTCGTCTCGTGGCGCTCGGCGGATGCGAGCATGAAGGACGTGGTGTGGGACGATTATGTCGAGCGCGGCCAGATCGACGCGATCGACACCGTACGCGACCTGCTCGGCGTGGAGAGCGTGCACACGATCGGCTATTGCGTCGCCGGCACCACGCTGGCGGCGACGCTGGCGGTGCTCGCCGCGCGCGGGGAGGCGGCGAAGGTGGCGAGCGCGACCTTCTTCACCGCGCAGGTCGACTTCACCGACGCGGGCGACCTGCGCGTGTTCGTTGACGACGATCAGCTGGCGATGATCCGCAGCCTCAGCGGCGACGGGTTCCTCGACGGGCGCTACATGGCGGCGACGTTCAACCTGCTGCGCGGGCGCGACCTGATCTGGAACTACGTCACCAACAACTATCTGATGGGGCAGGAATATGCGCCGTTCGACCTGCTCCACTGGAACTCGGACGTCACCAACCTGCCGGCGACCTGGCACCTCAGCTACCTGACCGACCTCTACCGCGACAACAAGCTGATCGTGCCCGGCGCGCTGAGCATCGGCGGCACTCCGGTCGACCTCTCCAAGGTGGAAACGCCGGCCTATATACAGGCGGGTCGCGAAGATCATATCGCGCCGGCCAAAAGTGTCTGGAAGTTGACGGAGCATTTTCGCGGGCCGCACAAGTTCGTGCTCGCGGGTTCCGGCCATATCGCGGGTGTAATAAACCCGCCTTCGGCGAAAAAATACCAATACTGGACCAATCAGAACCCTGCCGAGTCGCTCGATTCCTTCGTGGAAAATGCGACGGAACATGCCGGGAGCTGGTGGCCCGACTGGGTCGACTGGGTGCGTGCGGTCAACGGTGGCAAAGTCGCGGTGAACGGCGCGCGGGTGCCAGGGGGTGGGAACCTTTGTGCAGTTGCGGAAGCTCCGGGGGATTACGTTAAGATGCGCTGAGAAAATGTTGGGAAATAGCGGCATTTGTAACTTTTTGTGCAGTGCACAATGACGCCTTGCAAATCGGGCGCCATGTCGCTATCTGTTGCGGTGCAGCAATAGGCAGGGAAGCTAGTCACATGGCCATCAAGGGACCTAAGACGACGGCCAAGCCCGCCGCCAAAATGGCGGCACGCGGGGCTGTGAAGTCCGCGATACTGGCCGAAGCTGCCGCGGCACCGCCGACGCCCGTACCGCCCGTCGCCGAGACGATCGTCCCGGCCGCGGCGCTGATACCCGCGCCCGTCGATGCCGCTGCACCGCAGGAAGTGAAGACCAACGTCGAAGAGGCGATCGCCGCCCCCGCGGAAACGGCCACGGCCGTGGCCGAACCGGTGATCGAAGCAGCAGAGACCGTCGCGCCGGCGGTCACCACCAGCACCGCGAAGGAAACGACTATCATGGCTACCAATTTCGAGAACGCGACGACCCAGGCCCACAATGTGTTCGGCGACATGAACGAGCGCGCCAAGGCTGCCGTCGAGAAGTCGACCAAGCTGGTCGAGGAAGCGAACGAGTTCGCCAAGGGCAACATCGAAGCGATCGTCGAGTCCGGCCGCATCGCCGCCAAGGGCTTCGAGAGCCTGGGCCAGGAAGCTGCCGACTATAGCCGCCGCTCGTTCGAGAGCGCGACCGCTGCGATGAAGAACCTGGCCTCGGTCAAGTCGCCGACCGACTTCTTCAAGCTGCAGAGCGACTATATGCGCGGCGCGTTCGACGCCTATGTCGCCGAAGCCTCGAAGCACACCGAAGCGATGATCAAGCTGGCCGGCGACGCCGCGCAGCCGATCTCGAACCGCTTCGCGGTTGCCGTCGAGAAGGTGAAGACCAACGCCTGATCGGCTCTGCCGACCTGCGAAGGACCGAATTGGGGCAGTCGCTACGGCGGCTGCCCTTTTTTCTTGGCCACAAAATGCGGTCCGCCCGGCGCGACGCCTTGCCCTTGGGGGCAGCGCGTCATATTTTGCGACCCCTATGGTCGAGCTTCGTACAATTGAGATTCGGATGGCCGAGGACGGCGACCAGGATGATCGCGGTAACGACAACGCGGTCGGCATCGCCACGCGCACGCGCACCCGCACCAAGAAGCCGACCCCGTACCGAGTGTTGATGCTCAACGACGATTACACGCCGATGGAGTTCGTCGTGCTCGTCCTGCAGCGCTTCTTCCGCATGAACATCGAGGAAGCGACCCAGGTGATGCTCCACGTCCACCAGCGCGGCGTGGGCGTTTGTGGGGTCTTCAGCTACGAAGTCGCCGAGACCAAGGTCTCGCAGGTGATCGACTTCGCCCGGCAGAACCAGCACCCGCTGCAGTGCACGCTGGAAAAGGCATAAGCGATTTTCGCTGCGCCGAGGTGGTCGGCGTCGGTATCGTTCCCACGCATAACGCCCGTCCTTCCCGCGAAGGCGGGGATCCATTGGCGCTGAAATTGCGGTTCTTTCCCCCGCCGTCCCGGCAAATGGATTCCCGCCTTCGCGGGAAGGACGAGGGAGGTGGAGGAGTCCTGCGCCTCACCGCGCGGGCGGCAGCCAGCGCAGGTCGAGCCCTTCGTAGCGATTGACGTAGTTCGCTGCACCGGCCAGTGCCGCGCGGTCGAGCAGGGTGACGCGGCCGCCCTCGCGGGCGATCATGCCTTCCTCCTCCAGCTGGCGCAGCATCCGGTTGACGTGCACCGCGGTGAGGCCGGTGGCGTCGCCGATTTCCTCCTGCGTCAGTCCCAGCGTGTATTCGCGGTCGATCGACTTGTCGGTCGCGCGGAGGCGATTGCGCAGGTCGAGCAGCAGCGCCGCGACTCGCGCCTTGGCGCTGGTGCGGCCCAGCGCGGCGAGACGGTCGGTCAGCGCCACCCGCTCGATCTGGCTGTAGACGAGAATCATCGCCGAAAGGCGCGGATGCTGCTGCATGATGCCGGACAGCGCGGCGCGGTCGAACGGGCAGACCACCGTGTCCGAGAGGGCACAGAGCGTCTCCGGCGCCTCGCGATAGATTGCCGACGAGATCCCGAGCATGTCGCCCGGGAACAGGGATCGGAGGATCTGGCGGCTGCCATCGTCCAGCAGTACGTAGCTCATCATCAAGCCTTTGCGGAGAATGAACAATTCTCCGCATGGCTCGTTCTCACGCTGCAATATGGCGCCGCGCCGGATATGGCGCTGGCGCAGCTCGAGCGCATCCAGCGCCTCACGCTCTCGTTGCGTAAGCGTGATGAACTCGCTCAAAACATCGGCAAAACAACTGGCTGACACGCTCTGCACTTTCCCCCGGGCATTTCCTGCAAAGCAGCGCAACGAAATCAGTGCATTAAAATCGATCAAGCCCCTCCAGCAGCCCACCGCTTGCGCGGACGCGCAGAGCGGCTAGAAGCTCGCCATGGACCGTATCCTTATCCGTGGCGGCAATCGGCTTGCCGGCAAGATCGCGATTTCCGGCGCGAAGAACGCCGCCCTCACCCTGATGCCGTGTGCGCTGCTGACTGACGAGCCGCTCACGCTCAGGAACCTGCCACGGCTGGCGGACGTAGACAGCTTCGGACATCTACTGAATGAGCTGGGGGCATCGACCTCGGTAGAGGGCACCCGCCCGAACGAATTCGGCCGCGTCCTCTCGGTCCGCGCCAGCCGGTTGACGTCGACGGTTGCCCCCTATGACATCGTCCGCAAGATGCGCGCCTCGATCCTGGTGCTCGGCCCGCTGCTCGCGCGCGAAGGCGAGGCGACGGTGTCGCTGCCCGGCGGCTGCGCGATCGGCAACCGCCCGATCGATCTCCATCTCAAGGCGCTGGAGGCGCTGGGCGCCGAGATCGAGCTGAGTGCCGGCTATGTGAAGGCGATCGCGCCGGGCGGCCGGATTTCGGGCGGGCGCTTCCGCTTCCCCGTCGTCTCGGTCGGCGCGACCGAAAACGCGCTGATGGCGGCTGCGACGGCACGCGGGACCAGCGTCCTCGAAAACGCGGCGCGTGAGCCAGAGATCGTCGACCTGTGCAACCTGCTAGTCGCGATGGGCGCGGTTATCCGCGGCATCGGCACGGAGACGCTGGAGATCGACGGCCGCGATCGGCTGCACGGTGCCACCTATGCGGTGATGCCCGATCGCATCGAGGCGGGCAGCTATGCCTGCGCGGCGGCGATCACCGGCGGCGACGTCGAACTGGTCGGCGCTTCGGCCGAGGACATGCGCGCGACGCTCGATGCGCTGGTCGAAGCAGGCATCACGGTGGAGGAGACGGTGAACGGCGTACGCATCGCCGCCGAGAACGGCATCCAGCCGCTGACGCTCAACACCGCGCCGTTCCCGGGCTTCGCCACCGACATGCAGGCGCAGTTCATGGCGATGCTGTGCAAGGCCGACGGCGCCAGCACGCTGACCGAGACGATCTTCGAGAACCGCTACATGCACGTGCCCGAACTGGCGCGCATGGGGGCGGACATCGAGGTGCATGGCCGCACCGCGATCGTGCGCGGGGTGCCCAAGCTGACCGGTGCACCGGTGATGGCGACCGATCTGCGCGCCTCGATGAGCCTGATCCTCGCCGGCCTCGCCGCCGAGGGCGAGACCCAGGTCAACCGCGTGTACCATCTCGACCGCGGCTATGAGCGGCTGGAAGAGAAGCTGCAGGCGGTCGGGGCGGACATCGAACGCGTCGGCGACGGTTAAGGCATCCCGGCATAGCGTAACTTGCAAGACTGGCCCCTACTGATCGTCATCCCGGCGAAAGCCGGGATCCATTGGGGGCTAGGTCAAGGTTCTTGCCGAAACCGAGAGGCGAATGGATCCCGGCTTTCGCCGGGATGACGGTTTGAGGGAAGGGCTGACTTTTCAACGTCAGCGTCAGCGCGAGGCGGGCACGGACATCGAATAGGGCCGCCCCGCTGCCGGCACCACCGTCCGGTTCGGCATGGCCTGCATGGCGAAGCGCAGTTCGCCGCCGCGCATGACTTCCTCATGGGTGATGTACGCGCGGTCGAGCTTGCGGCCGTTCAGCGTCACGCTGCCGACATATCGGTTGGTGTCCGACAGCCCCGGCGCGGTCACCGTGAAGCGCTTGCCGTTCGGCAGCGTCAGCGCGGCGCGCGCGAGGAACGGGCGGCCGAGCACATATTGGTTCGATCCCGGCGCGACGGGGTAAAATCCCAGCATCGTGAACACCAGCCAGGCCGACATCTGGCCGAGATCGTCATTGCCGGCCAGACCGTCCGGCGTCGGCTTGTACTGGCTGTCGACGATCTGCTTGAGCCGCTCCTGCGTCCGCCAGGGCTGGCCGGCATAGCTGTACAGATAGGCGACGTGGTGGCTGGGCTCGTTGCCATGGATATACTGGCCGATCAGCCCGGCAATGTCCTCGGCATGGCTGTAGTCGATCTTTGAATTGTCGAAATCGAACATCGCGTCGAGCTTGCGGACGACCGCGGCATCGCCGCCCATCAGCCGGAACAGTCCGGCCTGATCGTGCGGCACGAACCACGAATATTGCCAGGCATTGCCCTCGGTATAGTCCGAACCATAGTTGATCGCGGTGGGATCGAACGGCGTGCGGTACGCGCCTTCGCTCTTGCGGGCGCGCAGGAAGCCGGTCTTGACGTCGAAGCTGTTGCGCCAGTTGCCCGCGCGCTTCTCGAACGTTGCGGCGAGATCGTCGCGGCCCAGCGCGCGGGCCATGCGGGCGATGGTCCAGTCGTCATAGGCATATTCGACGGTCTTGGAGGCCGCCTCGGGCTCCTTGTCGATCGGCACGAAGCCGAGCTTCTGGTACCAGTCGAGCCCGCCATAGGGGCCATAGGTCGCGCTCGCCACCATCGCGTCGAGCGCCGCCTTGCCGTCGAAGCCGCGTATGCCCTTCAGATAGGCGTCGGCCATCACCGGCACGGCGTGATAGCCGATCATCGTCCAGGTCTCGCGCCCCTGGAACTGCCACACCGGCAGGATGCCGAACGGGCTCGCCTGCTGGCTGGCGATCAGCGAGCGGACGATGTCGCGGTTGCGCGCCTCGGGCTGGACAAGCAGCAGCAGCGGGTGCTCGGCGCGGAACGTATCCCACAGCGAGAAGGTCGAGTGGAAGGTGAAGCCCTCGGCCTGGTGGACCTGGTCGTCGGGCCCGCGATAGCGGCCATCGGCGTCGGAGAAGACGCTGGGCGCCATCAGCGTGTGGTAGAAGGCCGAGTAGAAGTTGCGCAGCGCCTTGTCGCTTCCCTGCGCCTCGATCGCACCCAGCGCCTGGCGCCACGCGGCGGTGGTGCGGGCGCGCACCGTGTCGAAGTCGCCGGGCTCGCTGGCGAGGTTTGCCAGCGCGGCGTCCTCATCGACGCTCGACAGCGCGACGCGGAGTTCGAGCGGACGATCGAGTACGCCGAAATCGAGCCGCGCGACGATCGCGCGCCCCTGCAGTTGTGCGACGCCTTCGTCGCCGCGTCCGGGCCCCTGGAAGCCGCGATAGGGCAGCTTGCCCTCGGTATCGACGAAGGCGTGCGCCTTGAGCGGCACCGAGGGGCGGATCGCGAAGAACAGCTTGCGCGCGGGCGCCCAGCCGCGCGTCTCGCGCGCGCCGGTGATCGTACCGTCGGGGCGCACGCGCACCGAGGACCACAGGATCTTGCCCGGATAATTGTACAGCGAGCTCCGCAGATCGAGCACCAGATGCGCCGGCTTGCCGGCCGGGAAGGCATAGCGCTCCACCGCGACGCGGGTGCCCGCGGTCATCTCGGCGTGGACGGCCTGGTCCTGCAGCGTCACCGCATAATAGCCCGGCCGCGCGACTTCGTCGGCATGAGCGAAGCGCGAGCGATAGCCCGAGCCCGGCTGCTTCGGGTCGCCCGGTTCCAGCGGCACCGTGTCGCCCGCCACCGGCGCGATCAGGAGGTCGCCCAGATCCGAATGACCGGCGCCCGAGAAATGGGTCAGCGAGAAGCCCTGGATGGTCGGGTCGCCATAGCGATAGCCGGCGGCATGGCCGTAGCATTGGCGGATTTCGCAGCCGGTATCGGTATCGGGGCTCAGCTGCACCATGCCGAACGGGGCGACGGCGCCGGGGAAGGTGTGGCCCTCGCCGCCGGTGCCGACCAGCGGATCGGCATGCTCATAGCCGGTCTGCGCGGCGAGCGGTGCGGCGAGTAGCGCCGTGGCGGCGAGTGCGAGCGCGGCGCGCTGAAATGTCCCCTGCATTCCCGAGGCTTAACCGAGCGAAGCTGAAGGCGGAAGCCCGCTGGCGCGTCACTCTGCGGCGAGCGGGAGGATCGGCGTTTCGCGGCTCGGCGCGGCGACGACGCGGTTCCGCCCGCCTTCCTTGGCCTGATACAGCGCAGCGTCCGCCATGCCGAGCAGATCGGCCACCGCGCGGGTGCTATCGGGCATGGCGGCGACGCCGAACGAGGCGGAAACCTTGGCCTCGTGCATGGCGGACAGCGCTTCGATGCGTTCGCGCAGGATTTCCGCTTTCACCACGGCCTCGTCGAGCCTGCACTCGGGCAGGATCACCAGCAGTTCCTCGCCGCCGTAGCGGCAGGCGACGTCGGAGGTGCGCAGTGCACCCATGATCGTGGCGGCGGTCTCGCGCAGCACCGAATCGCCCACGGCATGGCCGAACTCGTCGTTCAGCTTCTTGAAGTGATCGAGGTCGATCATGATCACGGACAGGTGCGTGCCGCTGCGCTCGGTGAGGCTGGCATAGCGGCCGAGCGCGTCTTCCATGTAGCGGCGGTTGTACAGGCCGGTCAGCGGATCGCGCAGCGCCTGGGTGCGCAGTTTCTCGCGCAGCGCGATGTTGGAAATCGCCAGCGACATCGCATCGGCGATCGCGGTGGCGAGCGGCTGGATGCGCGCCAGCTCCGCCGCCGCGTCGGGCAGGGTGGTCGCTATCTTCAGCATGCCCTGGATCTCGCCATGCGCGGTCATCGGCAGTTCGAGCACGGTCGCCGTGCCGAGGTGATGATCGCAGCGCAGCGCCCCATGTTTCTCCGCGTTCACATGCGGTTTGCCGCGCTTCAGCGCCCAGCATTGCGACGGTGTGAGCATGGGGCGGAGCGTGTCCGCCTCCGGCCAATGCCAGCTGCCGGAAAGCTCCAGCCGGTCGCGGGAATTGTTGAGCACGTAGAGCGCGCCGCCGAACCCCGCGAGCAGCGATTCGATCGTTGCGCCCAGCACGGCGTTGGCGTCGGCATAGCCGTTGGCGCTTTGCAGCATCTCCGTCATGCGGAACAGATGGTTGATCTGCTTGCGCTCGGCATGCGCGCGCTCGGCATCCTGGCGGCGCTCGCGCAGCGCTCGGATCGATTGCGGACCGCCCAGCATCAGCAGGAGCAGCACGAAGACAGCGCCGCCGAATTCGATGGCGCTGTCGATCAGCTGCGCATCCCGCGAATGCGCGAGGGGATGAAGCACATGCGCGAGCATCATGATGATCACGGTCGCCGATGCGGCCGTCACGCGCAGCCTGAGCGCGGTTTCCAGCGGATCGCGTCGAGGCTCTTCGATCGGTTCCTTGCTCACCAGCCTGCAGACCCCTGGCCGTAGCGCAAGCCGCCACGGCGCAGGAGCATTATAGCGATGCCGCCGGCACGATTCGTCCCGTGGAACCGACCCTAGGTAGTCTTACAGCATCGAACCCGTATCGATGAATCGCTGGTGCCAGGCGAAGGCTTCGCCCGGCAGCATCGGCGTCTGCTTGCCATAGCTGCCGGCCAGCGCGCGCTCGTAATAGTCGCGCAGCATCGGGCGGAAGCTTGGATGGGCGCAGCGTTCGATCACCTGCTCGGCACGCTTGCGGGGCGCAAGGCCGCGCAGATCGGCCAGGCCCTGCTCGGTCACCACGATCTGCACGTCCTGCGCGATGTGATCGACATGGGAGACGTGCGGCACGATCGCGGAGATCGCGCCGCCCTTCGCGGTCGAAGGCGACATGAAGATCGAGATATAGGCGTTGCGCGCGAAGTCGCCCGATCCGCCGATGCCGTTCTGGATGCGCGAGCCCATCACATGGGTGGAATTGACGTTGCCGTACAGATCCGCCTCGATCATCCCGTTCATCGCCAGGCAGCCGAGGCGCCGCACGACTTCGGGATGGTTGCTGATCTCCTGCGAGCGCAGCAGGATGCGGTCGCGGAAGCGGTCGAGATCCTGGTTCAGCCGCTCGGCGGCGGCGGGGCTCAGCGAGAAGGCGGTGCAGCTCGCCATGCGCAGCTTGCCGGCGTCGAGCAGGTCGAGCATCCCGTCCTGCAGCACTTCGGTATAGGCGGTGAGGTTCTCGAACGGCGCGGTCATCAGCCCGGCGAGCACCGCATTGGCGATGTTGCCCACCCCCGATTGCAGCGGCAGCAGCGACGGCGGCAGCCGGCCCTTGCCGACTTCGTGGCGGAAGAACTCGATCAGATGCTGGGCGATGGCGACCGCGCTCGCGTCGGGTGCTGCGAAGGGCAGGTTGCGATCGGGGGCGTTGGTCTCGACCACCGCGATCACCTTGTGCGGATCGCAGCGCAGCGTCGGCTGGCCGATGCGCTGGTCGGGCGCGGTGAGCGGGATCGGCACGCGGTTGGGCGGCAGCGCGGTGCCGTAATAGATGTCGTGCATCCCCTCGAGCGCCGGGTTCTGCCAGCTGTTCACCTCCAGGATCACGCGCTTGGCGACATCGAGCCAGGTCTTGTTGTTGCCGACCGAGGTGGAGGGGATCAGCGATCCGTCCGCGCGGATGCCGGCGACTTCGATCACCGCGACGTCGAGCTGGCCGAGAAACCCCTCCCAGGCGAGCGGGGCGACCTGGCTGAGGTGCAGGTCGACATAGTCCATCTCGCCCGCGTTGATCTTCTCGCGGGCGATCGGATCGGAATTATAGGGCAGCCGGGCGGAAATGCCGTCGACGCGGGCGAGCGCGCCGTCCAGCTCCGGGCCGGTCGAGGCGCCGGTCCACACCTTGAGCCGCATCGGCTTGCCGACGGCATGTTCGGCCTCGATCTGCGCGGCGAGCGCGGTCGGCACCGCCTTGGGATAGCCGGAGCCGGTGAAGCCGCTCATCCCCACGGTCATGCCATCGGCGATGAACGAGGCGGCGTGTTCGGCGGTGGTGACCTTGGCGGCGAGTCCGGGGTGGGCGATACGCGACATGGATCCTCTCAGAGCTGCATCGTTGGCGGCGATGCAGCCCTATCGAGGCGCGTGCAATTGTTGCAATTACCTACTTGGGCGCGACGAATGCACCCGATGCACGCTGCGGTGCACATGACCATGCCGTGACAGCCAAGTGGTTGATCTACTTAAGTGGATCGGAACTCCCCCCTCGGCCTGCGGGTTTAGGCAGCCAAGCAGGAGAGAGTTTTCCCATGGCAACGCTCGCGCGCGACTTCGCGCCACGCATCCGTTCGCAGTTTCTTACCGACAGCTTCCAGCGCGGCCTGGCCCACTGGAACCGGGAGCGGCTGGAACCCGGCTTCCCGTCCGACGACTGGCAGCGCCTGTTCGAGCGCGACATGCGCATGGAGCGGCTGCAGGGCGCGTTCCTCGAGGAACTGCGCGCCGAGATCGTCGACGAGGCAGCGGCGGCGCCCACCGACGTCGAGGGCTTCATCGCCTGGTTCGAGGAACTGAAGGCGACCGGGCCGGGGCAGGGCGACCCGCTCTTCCCCTGGCTGGCTGCGGAGGCGGACCGGGACCAGCTTCGATGGTTCTTCGAGCAGGAGGCTGCCGGCGAGGCGGGGTTCGACGATCTCGTCGCGATGACGCAGGTGAAGCTGCCGACCCGCCCGAAGCTCGAACTCGCCCGCAATTACTGGGACGAGATGGGGCACGGCACCGAGAAGGGCATGCACGGCCCGATGCTCGATGCGCTGGTCGAGACGCTGGCCGTTACCCCGGTGATCGAGAACACCGTGTGGGAAAGCCTGTGCCTCGCCAATGCGATGACCGCGATGGCGAGCAGCCGCCGCTATGCCTGGCATTCGGTAGGGGCGCTGGGCGTGATCGAGCTGACCGCGCCCGGCCGCTCCGCCGCGACGGCCGAAGGGCTGAAGCGCGTGGGGCTCAGCCCCAAGGAAGCGCGCTACTTCACGCTGCACGCGGTGCTCGACATCAAGCACAGCGAGGACTGGAACCGCGAGGCCATTCGCCCGGCGGTGGAAGAGGATCCGCGCCGCGCGAACGCGATGGCCGAAGGCGCGCTGATCCGCCTGCGTTGCGGCGCGCGCTGCTTCGAGGCCTATCGCGAGCGGCTCTGGGGCTGACGGCGCCGCGCGGGGTTGCTAGGCAGGCTGCATGCTTCGCCTAGCCCTTGTCGCCGCGCTGATGCTCGCGCCTGCCGAAACGTCCATTCCGCTGCACGCCGGGGGCCGCGTGACTGCCGATGGCCGCTTCGGCTGGCCCGGCGTCTATTTCGAGGGGCGGTTCAAGGGCACCTCCGTCACCGTGTCGGTCGAGGCCGGCGAGGACCATCTCGCCGTGCTGATCGACGGGGTGGAGCGCGCGGTGCTGAAAAAGCCCGGCAAGGTGCAGCGCCGGTTCGAGGGGCTGGCGGACGGCGAACATGTCATCCGCGTCGAGAAGCTGACCGAGAGCCAGAGCGGCTATAGCCGCATGCTCGGCATCACCACAGACGGCACGGCGCTCGCCCCACCGATGCATGCGCGCCGCGTCGAGTTCATCGGCGACTCGCACAGCGTCGGCTATGGCGACACCGCGACCGTGCGGGATTGCACCGGCGAGCAGGTGCACGACACCACCGATACCCAGCGCGCCTTCGGGCCGCTGCTCGCGAAGAAATGGGATGCCGACTATCGCGTCATCGCCTTTTCAGGGCGCGGCGTGGTGCGCAACTATGCCGGCGGCAACCCCGGCGAGACGCTGCCGGTGCTCTACGCCCGCGCCATTCCCGGCGAACCGGCGCCCGCGGTGCAGGACGACTGGCAGCCGCAGCTGGTCGTGATCAACCTCGGAACCAACGATTTCTCGACGCCGGTCCATGCCGGCGAGGCGTGGAAGGACGATGCCGCGCTGCACGCCGATTATCGGGCGAAATATGTCGCATTCGTGCGGCAGCTGCAGGGCGCGAACCCGGCCGCGCGCTTCCTGCTGATGGGCGCGCCCGCCTTCATCGCCGACGTGCGAACGGTGGCGACGGCGACGGGGGCGACGGCGGTGGCGGTGCCCCAGCTGGAATTCACCGCCTGCCACTTCCATCCGTCGCTGAAGGACCAGCAGACGATGGCGGCGCTGGTCGAGGACGCCGCGCGGACGCTGAAGTAAGGGACGGTGCGGCGGTGTTTCTCCGCACCAAAGCCGCCATCCCGGCGTTCGCCGGGATGACGAAGGAGGGCTTTCTGTCCTCCTTCGTCACCGGAAAGATCACACCGCCTTCAGCGCATTCTCGAAGTCGGCGATAAGGTCGTCGGCATCCTCGACGCCGACCGAGATGCGGACCAGATTGTCGGTGATTCCCAGCGCCTGCTTGCGCGCCTCGGCCACCGACAGGTGCGTCATTCCCGCCGGGTGGCTGGCCAGCGTCTCGGTGCCGCCCAGGCTCACCGCCAGCTTGGCGATCTTGAGCGCGTCGAGGAACGCGAACGCCTCCTTCTCGCCGCCCTTCAGATAGAGCGAGAAGGTCGATCCCGCGCCGGTGCAGTGGCGGCGATAGATGTCGGCCTGGCGCTTGTCCTCGCCGCGCTCGAGGAAGCCGAGATAGCCGACGCGCTCCACCTTGGGATGCGCCGCGAGGAATTCGCACACCTTGGCGGCGTTCTCGCCCGCGCGGCTCATCCGCAGCTCCAGCGTCTCCAGCGAGCGCAGCAGCATCCACGCCGTGTTCGGATCGCAGATCGTGCCGATCGTGTTGCGCATCAGCCGGATGGTGTTGATGTGCGCCTTCGATCCGAGCACGCCGCCCGCCACCAGGTCCGAATGGCCGCCGGCATATTTGGTCAGCGAGTAGACGACGATGTCCGCACCTTGGCGGAGCGGCTGCGCCCAGAGCGGCCCGAGGAAGGTGTTGTCGATCGCGATCGGCGGCTTGGTGTCGCCCTTGAAGATCGCGTCGCGGCTGGCGGCGACGGCTTCGACGTCGACCAGCGCGTTGGTCGGGTTGGCCGGGCTCTCCAGATAGATCAGCGCGACGTTCCCGGTCGCCGCCTTGCTGAGCACCGCATCGATCTCCTCGCGGGTGGCGCCCGCCGGGAAGTCGAGCCAGTGAATGCCGAAGCGGCCGAGGATGCGCGCGATCAGCGTCTCGGTCGCCGCATAGAGCGGGCCCGAATGGACGATCGTGTCGCCGGGCTTGACCATCGACAGGAACAGGGTCGCGATCGCCGACATGCCCGAGGAAAAGGCCAGCGCGTCCTCGGCCTCTTCCCAGATCGCGAGGCGGTCTTCCAGGATCTCCTGGTTCGGGCCGTTGAAGCGCGAATAGACCAGGCCCTCGGCGCCGCCCGGGCGCTTGCCGGTCACGCCCTCGAAATGGCGCTTGCCCGCCGCCGCATTGGGGAAGACGAAGGTGGAGGTGAGGAAGATCGGCGGCTTGAGCGCGCCTTCGGAGAGCATCGGATCATAGCCGTGCCCCATCATCATCGTCGCCGGCTTGAGCTTGCGATCGCCGATCTTCTCGACATCGCCCTCGGGGCGGGGACGGGGGGTGCCGCCGGTCAGATCGGCTTCGGTGGCGTCGGTCATTGCAGGCTCTCCGATGTGTATTCTGATGATGGTTACATATGTAACCAAGTCAGGCGGGCAATCCACCCGTTGCTGTAATCATCCTGAGCGGGATCCGTTTCGTCTGCGTGACCATGGTCGGGGCCTATCCGTTGAGATATACTGACACGAGCGGAAAGATCGATCAGTGTGCCCGAACTAATCCATTTCATCGATCGCTCTGGCCGTGCGAGGCTCTGCGCAGACCATAGCCCGGATCCCAAGGAGATGCCCGAATGAACGCCGAATCCCAATGCCCGATGCATGGTGGCAAAATGGAGGGTAATGCCGTCCTGTTCGACATGACGAACCGGACCTGGTGGCCCAACCAGCTCGACCTGACCGTGCTCCACCAGAACCCGCCCGCCGGCGACCCGATGGGCGCGGACTTCGATTATGTCGCCGAATTCCAGAAGCTCGATCTGGCGGCAGTGAAGGCCGACATCTTCGCGCTGATGACCGATTCGCAGGATTGGTGGCCGGCGGACTTCGGCCATTACGGCCCGCTGTTCATCCGCATGGCGTGGCACAGCGCCGGCACCTACCGCGTCGGCGACGGGCGCGGCGGCGCGGGCTCGGGCACGCAGCGTTTCGCGCCGCTCAACAGCTGGCCGGACAATGCCAATCTCGACAAGGCGCGCATGCTGCTGTGGCCGATCAAGCAGAAGTACGGCCGGGCGCTGTCCTGGGCCGATCTGATGATCCTCACCGGCAATTGCGCGCTCGAATCGATGGGCTTCAAGACCGCCGGCTTCGGCGGCGGCCGCGCCGATGTGTGGGAGCCGGAGCGCGACATCAACTGGGGCCCCGAGCGCGAATGGCTGCAGACCAGCGAGAAGCCGGGCGGCCGCTATTCGGGTGAGCGCAGCCTCTCCAATCCGCTTGCGGCAGTGCAGATGGGCCTGATCTACGTCAATCCGGAAGGCCCGGACGGCAACCCCGATCCGCTGCTCGCCGCGCACGACATCCGCGAAACCTTCGCACGCATGGCGATGAACGACGAGGAGACGGTGGCGCTGATCGCCGGCGGCCATACCTTCGGCAAGACGCACGGCGCGGCGGACCCGAGCCAGCATATCGGGCCGGAGCCGGAAGGCGCGGGGCTGGAGATGCAGGCGCTCGGCTGGGCGAACAGCTTCGGCAAGGGCAATGCCGGCGACACGATCACCAGCGGCCTCGAAGTCACCTGGACCGAGACGCCAACCCAGTGGGGCAACGGCTTCTTCAAGAACCTGTTCGAGTATGAGTATGAACTGACCAAGAGCCCGGCCGGCGCGCACCAGTGGGTGGCGACGAACGCCGGCGAGGTGATCCCGGACGCGCATGATCCGTCGAAGAAGCATCGCCCGACGATGCTGACCACCGATCTCGCGCTGCGCGACGACCCCGCCTACGGCCCGATCTCGCGGCGCTTCTACGAGAATCCGGACCAGTTCGCCCATGCCTTTGCCGAGGCCTGGTACAAGCTGACCCACCGCGACAGCGGCCCGCACGGCAAGCTGCTCGGGCCTGAAGTTCCGGCCGAGCCGCGTATCTGGCAGGACCCGGTGCCGTCGGTGGACCATGCGCTGATCGACGACGCCGATGTGGCGGCGCTCAAGGCCGAGATTCTCGGCTCCGGCCTGTCGATCGCGCGTCTGGTGAAGACCGCCTGGGCATCGGCCGGCACCTATCGCGGTTCGGACAAGCGCGGCGGCGCCAATGGCGCGCGCATCCGCCTCGCCCCGCAAAAGGACTGGGCGGTGAACGAGCCGGCCGAACTCGCCCAGGCGCTGGGCGTGCTGGAAGGCATCCAGGCCAGGTTCAACGCGGCCCAGACCGGCGGCAAGAAGGTGTCGCTCGCGGATCTGATCGTGCTCGGCGGCACGGCGGCGGTGGAAGCCGCGGCGAAGAAGGCCGGGCATGCGCTGGCGCTGCCGTTCGCACCGGGCCGTACCGATGCGACGCAGGAGCAGACCGACGCGCACAGCTTCGAACCGCTCGAGCCCAAGGTAGACGGCTTCCGCAACTATGCGGGCGACACCATGGGCTGGTCGGAAGAGGAACTGCTGGTCGACCGTGCCGCGCTGCTGACGCTCACCGCGCCGGAAATGACCGTGCTGGTCGGCGGCCTGCGCGTGCTGGGCGCCAACCATGGCGACTCGAAGCACGGCGTGTTCACCGATCGTCCGGAAACGCTGACCAACGACTTCTTCCGCAACCTGCTCGTCACCAGCTTCACCGCGAAGTGGGAAGCGCAGGGCGACGGCAGCTTCGTGGCGAAGGACCGCAAGACCGGCGAAGCCAGGTGGACCGGCAGCCGCGTCGACCTGATCTTCGGTTCGAACTCGCAGCTGCGGGCGCTGGCCGAGGCCTATGCGACCGACGATGCCGAAGCGGCGTTCGTCGCCGCGTTCGGCAAGGCCTGGACCAAGGTGATGCACGCGGACCGCGTCGACCTGTGATCGGGTGAATGGGGCGTACCCGCAGCCGGCCCTCCCGTTTGGCGTTTCCTCCCCCTGGCGGGGGAGGATATGCTTCAACGGAAAGGGGCCGCCCGGTATTGCCGGACGGCCCCTCTCTTCGCCTCAGGCGCCCTTAGTAGGTGCCCTTGAAGCTCGAATTCAGATTACCGGTCGTGCTCCAGTCCTGCGAACCGTCACGCACGGCGCTCTGATCGGTGGTCGTGGCGGTGGACTTCACCTTGTCCTCGCCGAACATCGCGCCCGACTGTTCCTCGTCGCGCCAATGGTTCTTGGCTTCGTCGGCGGTCTTGCGCAGATTCACCTTGTCGTCGACCGTCTGGATCCAGCGCGACGGGATCGAGTGGTGGCGACCCTCGGCGTCGGTGTCGGTCTTGGTGAGGATGATGCGATCGCCCCGCACCTTGTCGACGGTGCCGACATGGCTGCCGTCCGAACCCAGCACTTCCATATGCTCGGTCACGCGGCGGAGCGAGTCGCGCTGGCCGGTGCGTTCGGTACGGAAATTCTCGAACTCGCTGTGAAAGCGCTGGGCATTCTCGCGGCGATATTCGTCATAGTCGCGGTCGAATTCCTGGAGGCGGCTGCGGCGCCATTCGCCGTAATGGTTGTCGGCATGGCCCTCGTTGCGCGCCTGCTGCTCGTCATAGCGCTGGTCCTGGCGGCGGCGGCGCTCGGCTTCCTCGTCGCCGAACCACGAGCGGACCTCGTCGCCGGCGCGATCGAAGAAGCCGCGATCGCTGTCATAGCCGCGCAGGTCGTTGCCGCCGCGGTTGCGATCATAGCCATAGGCACCGCGGCTCTGATCCTGCCGCCCATAGCCGGAACGGCCCTGGTCCTGCTGGCCGTAGCTGCGCGCGAATGCGTCGCGATCGCCCCAGTCGCTATTGCCATAGGTGCGCTGCCCATAGTCGCGGTCGCGTTGCTGGCCGGAGGCGCCGCCATAATTGCTGTAGCTGCGCGAGCTGGTATCGCTCCAGTCATTGTCGCCGCCGTCCCAGCCGCTGCGTTCCTGGCTGCGCTGGCCATAGGCCTGCGCGCCATAGTTCGAGCGATCCTGGTTGCGCCCGTCCGAGCGGCCGCGGTTCCAGTCGTCGCGCTGGTTGCGGTCGCGCCCGCGGCCCAGTTCGCCGGCGGCGGCATAGTCGCGCGCGCTGCTATAGGTGTAATCGCGGCCGGAGCCGTAATCCCGGCCATAGTCGCCCTGGCTGCTGCTGTCGTTATAGCCGGTGGGGCCATAGGGGCCGTAGCGGTTGTTGCGGTCGTCCATCGTATCTCTCCTGCTGAGATTTCGGCGGCTGCGGCATGCTTGCCGTCACACGTCGTTCAAGCGAGCGGAGGGGCAGATGGGTTCCGAGGATTTAACTTGGCGGACAGGCACTTCGCCGCTGCCGAACCAAAAGCGGCGGGAAGACGCCACAAGCCGGTTGCATCGCACGTTTGGGCTCGCTAAGGGGAGCGCCTCTCGGGCCAGCCCGGGATCAAGGCGGCGGGGCTGTAGCTCAGATGGGAGAGCGCTGCAATCGCACTGCAGAGGTCAGGGGTTCGATTCCCCTCAGCTCCACCACCGCCTTCTAGCTGAGATAGCTACCTTTTCCCATCACCGACGACAGCGCGCCGAGGCCAGTTCGGCCACGTTGGTATCGCGCTGGTATCGCAAGTGCGCGTCGGTGTGCTCCCCGACAGCCGCCCAGAATGCCTCAGTGGAGGTGATGAACTCGCGCAGATACTCCGGGCGCAGGTGCGTGTAATTCGCGCCGGTGCCCTCCTCGCTGTGCCCGGCCGCTGCGTCGATCTGCGCATCGGGCACGCCGAACCGCTTGTGCCAGGTGTGGATGGTGTGGCGCAGGGTGTTGGGCGTGCCGATGCCGCGCAGCTTCGGCCGAGGGCGCGTCTCGCCCAGCTTGCGACGGGGCGGAAGCCAGACCAGCTCGCCGGCTTTGTCGCGTACCTGCTCGGCAAAGCCGAGATCCGGCCGCGCTGCGTGGGCGGCGAGCAGCACGCCCTCGAAGGCGTTGCCGATATCGCTTGTCGGGCGCTCGTAATGGTCTGGGCCGCCGGCCGCGCGCGTCTTCTGCGACGTGGGCACGCGGTAGCGGATGATCTTGCCGGTGGCGCCTTCCAGCCATGGTGCGAGCGTGGGGCAGATCGGCACGATCGGCCGGCGCTTGCGGGTCTGCTCTTCGCCAGGCCGAAGGAAGTGGATCATGCCGCGGCGGATCTGCGATGCGTCCAGCTCGAGTGTCGCCTCGGCGCGGCCGTGGGTGCTCAGCATGATCAGCGTGAACAGGAAGACGTGGTCCCGTTCCGGCGCGCCGCGCGCGGCATCGAGGATGGCGGCCACCTGCTCTGGGCTCCACTCCAGTTCCTTCGGCTTCTTGCGGCCCTTCACGTCCTTGATCTTCGGTGCGCTAGACAGCCGGTTGATTTCCGGCTTCATCGCCCAGTTGATCGGGCCGCGCAGCGCAGCCAGGTCGCGCGAGATCGTCGGCGCCGAAACGCCCTGGGCGGCGCGCCAGGCGATGAAGGCGTCGACCAGCGCATTCGATACGTTGGCGACGCTGAACGGCTCGGGCAGCAGCTGCTGCGCGCGCAGCTCGGCCCAGAAGGCTTCGAGGCGATCCACGCTGTCGAGATAGCGCTCGGGGCTTTCGAGGTGCGCGACATGCTCTTCCAGCCAGGCGGCGGTGAGGTCGGCGAGCAGCACCTCATGGGGACCGCGCGGGCCGGTCGGCATGATCGCCTCGGCCTGCGCCTTCCACGCGGTCCAGTGGTCTATGAGGGCGAGTTTCGCTTCTTCCGGCGGATTTCCGCCGTCACCGCCGATACCCGTCGATGCGCGCCGAGTGACACGTCCATCGAGCCAACAGATGTTCCAGTCGTCGCGGTCGCGGCGATACCAAAGCCAGAAAGGCCCGAGCTCGAAGCGCTGGGCTTCGCCGGCCTTGGCCGTGCCGGAACCTGCACCGCTTCGCCTTCGACCTGCCATCCCGCCCTGAATTCCTCCGACTCGATCTCACACAGCACCGCGTAGACACGCGGGTCCATCAACGCCCGCGCATGCTCCGGACCAAGGTGCAGGCGCTCGCCATTACGCGCCGCGCGCCGCACCCGCTTGAGCAGGACACTGACGGGAAGATCATCCATGCCCGATCGTCTCCGATTCGGCGAATCTGTTCCTCCGACGTTCCACCGCCAGAAAGGCGGGGCTAAAGCTCGCGGTCCGCATCGCCGATCGTGGGTACCGCGATGCGTGCGGATATGAGACCGCGTGGAGGCGCATCCACAGCGCATTGCCATGGCGGGGGATGGCGTGCTCAAGGGAAAGCATGGCGTCCGCGACGGGCATCCGGTGGCGTGCGATAGCCCAAAGGAACCGGTCATATGGCCGGCGTGGCGTGAAGCGTTTGCGGACTTCCTTCAACCGGCCGGCCTTGGACTTCCAGCGGCGTATAAAGATTTCGTTGTGGCGCGTGCGCATCACCCGATCTCCGAGGCGAATTTCTCGACATCATTGCCCCAGCAGTCCCAGCCGGGCCGGCGCTGGCGGGCGAACAGCTCGACATAGGGGCCGGCATAGAGCGCCTCGACGTCGGCGATCATGCTGTCGGGCTTGCGGCTATGTTCGCGCACCGGCGCCACCAGCAGGTTGCGGACGCTGCGCGACTGGACGCGTGGCTTGCCGATCGTGCCGACGAGATAGAACTCGGCGGCCGAGCGGAAGACATAGCCGGTGCCGAAGGCCCAGCTGCGATCGGTCGACGTGCGCTTCGCCCAGGCCCCGGCGCTCTTGAAGGTGAAGCCCCACGCGCGCAGCAGCTCGATCGCGCGGTCGAGCAGCGGCGCCGTCGCCCACATGATCAGCGCGCAGTCGGGCGCGGCGAGCCGCGCGACCGGCAGGCGGGCGAGATCCGCGAGCGACATGCAAGGATAATGCGCCGTCGGGTTCTTCGCCTCGCCCTTGGCCGAGAAGTTTGCAAAGCGCCACGGCGGGTCCGCATAGATCACGCCGTATCCGCCGGGGCGCAGGTTGCCGAACGGCCACTCGGCCGAGGCCGGTGCCGGCGGCGCGAGCACCTCGGGAAGCGTGGGCAGAGTCGGGGTGCCCAAGTCGCCGCCGAACAGTTCAAGGTTGCCGGCGGCCTGCAGCCGCCGGCGGGACATCGTCTGCCTGACATTATGGGCGTGGTGATCACGGTCGTAGCCGAGATGGCACCGCTGGCACATGGCGCGGAGGTTCTCGTCCGTGCAGTGCTCGGGCTGGTGATCAAGGTGCGCGACGGTGAGCACCACCGTCGAGCCGGTGACGCTATGCGGCCCGCCGTTCACCTCGGGGCAACGCCCGAGGTGCGGGTGGCCGCATTCGCCCTGGCACTCGCACCGATCGCCCGCACGTTCCTTGCGGATGCGCAGGCTGATCGCGGGCCAGTCCTCGGGGTAGCGGGCGCGGTTTTCAGGGCTGATCGGCATTGATCGTCCATTCGATGCTGCTGCCCGGTCCCCACCGACGCGACTTCACCTTTCCCTGTTTCTCAAGGGCGGTGAGGCGTCGGCGGACCTGAGCGGTCGTGATCTCCATGCGGCCCAGCTCGGTCGCCAGGATGTTCCGCACGACATAGGTGTGCTGGCTGCACGGGCGCTGGGCGACAGCGGCTAGGATCTGTTCGTCTGTCATGAGCGAGACTTCCAGAGGTAGCGGTGCCCGTGCTGAGCAGATGCGTAGCCCTGATCCATGGCGCACCGATTTGTGCAGAAGAACCTGTCCTGCCAGCTCTCGCCATCCCAGTAGCTGACGCGCGAAAGCACCTCGCCGTCACGGCGAACACTGATGATCTCGCCGTTCACATAACGCTGTGCTTCTTCGCGACTGCGGGGCCTCTGATGGAGGTAGATTGAGTTCCCCTCCCGCCACCCGTCGGGCTTTGCCTCAATGGCATTATGGTCGCCGCCCCAAGAGTGTGGCTTAGGCGGCTGATACGCTACGGGTTCGCGAAAGAAGAAGTCGCTCGTGCGCTTGGCGATCGGGCGCCCGCATACGATGCAGAGGCGTTTGGCGGTGCTGCTCATGGCTCGCTCCTTTCGCCCAGCATCCGCGCCTGCAGCTCGTAGGCACGCTGTGGCGATATGCTGGGGGTGATGGTGGCCGGCGCCTTCGTGGGCACCGGCAGGTTCAGGAATGCGCCGGCCTGGCGACGGGCGGTGAGGTGGTCGCACCAGCGGCGCTGGTGGTGCGCTTCCTCGATCGCAATGCGGATCTCCGCGGGCAGGCGCTCGCGACAGCGGTCGCACACACGGCGCAGCGGCACGCGCGAACGACCGCAACCGATGACGTCGCAAAGCTGGGGTTGGGGGCGGCGGCGCTTCATCGGCGGCGCTCCCCCATCACGGTGCCGATGGCGATCAGGAACAGCGTGAACATCACGCCGATCGTCACGATGGCCTTGCCGGCGGTGCGGACGTGCGCGCCTGCGCGGCGCGGGTCGATGCGGATCATGGGCGGGTCTCCAATTGGGTTTCGCCGCAGGCGCGCTCGGGCCGCTGCTGCGCCAGAGCGAGCAGGAGCACGATGACGACGAAGGCGAGGATCGGGATCTCGCGCGTGATGGCGCGGACGAGGTCGGGGCGGCGCATCACACGATTCCCAGCGCGGACTTGTAGGTTTCGAGGATCTCCTCCGCCTCGATGCGGTGGTGCTTTTCCAGTTTCCGGATCTTCACGATGGTGCGCATCGTCTTGACGTCGAACCCGGTCGCCTTCGCCTCGGCATAGACTTCGTTGATGTCGCCAAGGATGCCCGCCTTCTCCTCCTCCAGGCGCTCGATGCGCTCGATCAGCTGGGCGAGCTGCTGCGCGGAGGTGTCGGGGTTGGCCTTGATCGGATCGGCCGGCTTGGTGGCCTTCTTGCCCTTGGCCTTGCCGGCGGTGGGGATGAACGGGGTGGGCACGTGGCGCAGCGAGCCGTCGCCCGCGCGCTCCTGGCGCATGGTCATGGTGGTCACTGGAAGTTCCTCAGGATCTGGATGATGATCAGGCCGACGCCCAGGCCGCCCCAGGCATTGAAGACCAGGCGGGCGAGCGGGTGCGCGGTGGGCTGGCAGCTCTTGCAGTTGCAGCCGAAGATGCGCTGCAGCCGGTTCATTGGGCCGCTCCGCTCTGGCAGCGGGTGCAGGTGCCGCGCTCCAGCGTGCAGATGCCGGCGGCGCCGGTGCACGGAAAATAGTCCGAACAGCCGCACGACAAGCAAACGGTCGGGTGACGGTCCACCGGATCGTTCGCGAGCTGGTTGTAGATGGCGACGTCGACGGGGATGATCGTTGCAAGCGCCTGGACCAGCTCGGGGTGCTTCGCACGCGAGCCGGGGCGTTCCAGCTGTTCGATCAGCGAGGCGATGGCGCCGATACCGCGGTGCCGTTGGGCTGGGCTGGGAAAACTGCTCAAGCGCACCGCCAGTTCTAAACTGTTCAAGCGCACCGCCAGTTCGTAGCGGGAGAGCCCCGCCGCCTTGCGGCGCAGCTCCAGATAGCGGGCGGCCGTCATGCGCATGGGCGCACTGCGCGTGCCGGGGACGTGCGTGTTGGGCAGCAGCATCGATTATGCTCCTTTGCTCTCGTGGGAATCGGGATTGCGGAAGACCCAGCAGGCGACGGTCTTGCCGGTGATGGAATTGATCGGCTTCACCGCGATGAAGCGGCGGCTCTTCGAGGTCTTGAGCAGCTTCTGCAGCTCGATCATCGTGCAGAGCGGGCGCAGGCCGCTGGTGGTGCAGCGCGATTCGTACTGCACCAGGCTGATGGCGATCTGATCGGCCTTGCGGCTGTGGTTGATTGGGTTCGGCGGGTTGGTGACGCTCGCGTCCTGGGCGAGGAAATGGTCGTACCGCTCCCAGAACTGCACGACATACGGGTGATCCGCGTCGGTGAGCTGGTGGCGCTCCACCAGCATGGCGAGGATCAGCGCGTGCGCATCTGCGACATCGCGGTCGCTGATGTTGGTGATGACGACGCGCATCGCGTCCAGCATCGCGGCGAGCTGTGCGTGGTTGTGCGCGAAGCGATAGTTGCCGCATCCGGGATAGTCCCGCATCGCCGGTTCGTGGCGGGCATAGGCCGCGAAATAGGCGGCTAGGATCTGCTCCTCGCGCCGGGTCACGTGCACCGGAAAGCCCGAAATCGCCTTGATGTCGGCGGCCTTGAGCTTGCCCGCGGCGGCCTTGCCTTCGGGGGAGAACCGGCCCTTGTCGAAGTGCACGCCCATGATGCGCTCGGTGAGCGCTTCCGATCCCTGCACGCGGGCGTTCTGGGCGATCACCAGCGCTGCGCGGAATGGCGGCTCGTAGGTTTCCATGCCGGCGTTCGCGACGGCGCGCGTGCGCACGGGGCGGCCGTTATAGGCGGTCTTCAGCTCGTCCCATTCGAAGCGGCGGGCATGCGCCGTCTCTTGGGTACGGTCGCCCTCGATCATCGCCACCGGCAGGTTCGCGACCTGGCCGAGCGTGCGTGCGATACCGGCGATCGTGCCCTTGGTGGGATCGAAGCCTTCGTATCCGGGGCGGCCGAGCAGTTTCCAGAGGAACTCCAGCAGCGTCGTCTTGCCGCTGCCGGGCTCGCCGGTCATTTCGAGGAAGCCCAGGCTCTCCTGGTGGTGGCGCACCTGCTCCGCGAACAGGCTCAGCACCCAATAGGCGAGCACCACCAGTCCCTTGGGGCCATAGGCCAGCGACAGCGGCTTCACCCATGTCAGGTCCAGGCGATCGGGATCGTACTCGATCCGCAGCATTCGCTCGTTGGAGCGCAGCTTCACCGACTGTTTGCCGAGGCGGAAATAATCCTCCTCGTTCACCTCATAGGTGCGGCCCTTGTGGACGGCGATGTCGCCGAAAACCCACGCCTCATGCTCCTTGGAATAGCCGACGAACTGCAGGGCCTCGACCATGCGGATCTGCGCCCATTGTACCTGCATCAGCTTGTCCAGCTGATACTGGTTGCCGGTCCACTGGGCGCCGGGGGCAATACTGGCGAGGCGCTTCTTGAAGTCGCCTGCACCCGAGCAGGCGGAGCCGGAAAAGGTGGCCTTCACGCCCGCACGGTCGGACGGAAAGTCGACGCGGATGAGGTACGAGCCTTCCTCGACGATCGGGTCGCGCTGATAATAGAGGGTGCGGAAGGTGCAGTTCGCCACCTCCTCGATCGCGACGGCGCGCTCGGCGGCCTTGTTCCACTGCTCGTCGAACGGCAGCTCCTTGAAGTCCTCGAACTCCGGATCCTGGCTTTCGAGCAGCGACTGCAGCTCTCCCTGGATGCGCTCCAGCGAGAAGTTGGCCCATAGCTGCTTGCCGCCGAAGGTGATCGGGAAAGACTCGAGCCGCTTGCGCTCGTAGATCAGCAGGGCCTTGGCGGTGGCCGAGCTGGCGATCGTGATCTCGCCGTTCCAGCGATACTCGTCCAGGTCGGACGGCTGCAGCTTGTCGCGCTGCGCCAGGTCGTTCCAGTCGAGCTTCTCGCCCTCGCCATCCGGGCGCACCTGGGCGGCGCCGCAGGTCCAGCCCTCGGCTCGGGCTTGGTCCGCGAACTTGCGGGTAAAGCGCACGCCAGCCGCGCCGACATCGAAGGCCCAGATCAGCTTGGGGGTGGCGATGTTGAGATCGCCGCACGTCTTGCGCAGCTCGGCGAGGAAGTGCTCAGGATAGACGTTGCACGACATCGCCGCGACGGCGTGCACCTTGCCGGTCTGGACGAGCGCGATGGCGTCGAAGATGCCCTCGGCGATCCAGATCTCGCCGGCACGCGCATAGTCGAGCATGCTGCTCTTCGGGTACAGCCAGCAATGGCCGCGCCAGGTGCTGCCATAGTTGAACCGCGCCTTCTTCTTCCCGAAGCGGCTGGGCTGGTCGATCAGCCGTTCCCAATAGCTGTCGCCGGGGAGGGGGAAGCGAACGGTGGCGGTCGTAAGGCCGAGCTTCTGATCGCTGTACCACTCCTGCCGGTAGCTGCCACGCAGGCCGGACAGGTTGAAGCCCCGGGCGTGCTGCAGATAGGCGTCGGCCGCCGCGTTCGGATCCTCGGGGGTGGCCTTGTGGCGGTTCGACCAGTTGTCGAACAGGTCCGGATACAGCTCCTTGACGGCGCTATCGCGCCCGCACTTGTTCTGGCGCCCGCACTTCACCACCCACGGGTTGTCGGCACGGACGAAGGCTTCCTTCTTGTCGCAGTGCGCGCAGCGACCCTCCTGCAGCCATGCGCCCTTTTCCTTGAAGCCGTAGTCACGCTTCAGGCGGGCCAGGACGTCCTTGAGCAAATCGTCGCGCATCGGGTGGTGTGGTCTTTCGCAGGCAAGCGGAGGGCGTTCCCGGAAGCGGGGCGCTTCGGGCTAGGCATTCGAGTTTCAGTTCGGCCGGCGCGGTGCCGGCGGGCGTCAGCCGGTCACGAGATCGGCGGCGATCCTGTCGTCATTGGCCGGGCGTGGTGGGCTATCGTCGTTCGCCGGCTCTCTCCACCTGCCGACCGGCAGGTGCAGCTCGGGGTTGGGGGCAAGGCCCCGAACCACGAGGCGCACGGCGATAATGTGAACGACGAAAGCGCACCCGCAGTCGTCGTTGTCGCACAGCATCCGCCCTTCGCGGACGGTGCGGGTCATCTGTTCGCTTGTGCGACAGGTCACGCGTGACCCGCACTCCGGACACAGCACATGGAGGCTTCGCTTCATGCTCATTGGGTTCCCCCCGCGATTTGCCGAGGCCCCGCGCCACGGCGAAAGATGGCGCCAAGTCGGCGCGTGATTGTCTTGGCCGCCTGTTCCAGTTCGGCCGCCTCCGTCATCGCCCGCAGCACGTCGCTGCGGCTGGCGGTCGACCGTGCGGCGGCGAGGCCGTGTTCGACGACCTCGCCGAATTCCTTGGCGGTGTCCGCGATATCATCGACGAGGGCGAGGCGGCACGGATCGGCAACGATCGCGCGGCACTCGGTCGCAGCCTGGTAGACCGCGAGGAAGGGCAACGTGTCGCCGCCGGCATCGAAAAATGCCATATCGAGCGCGAACGCTTGGGCCAGCGTGGGTGTGCCCTCAAGATCCGGATCGGCCCAGTTGTAGAAGGTGCGTTCGCTAACCTGCGCGACGGCAGCGGCGCGCTTGGCGCCGAGGTGCTCGCCGATCTTGAAGGCGGCGTGGGCCCAAGTGCCGGGGGTGCGTTGCTTGGTCATCAGAAAGGCAGCTCCTCACAGCTGGAGCACTCAGGTCCCGTCGCGCCGGCCAGATTCTCGAAGCAGTTGGCGCAAAAGCCATTCTCGATCGCGATCGCCGCAAGCATGCGGCGGATCTGGCTCAAGCGCTCGGCCTTCGCGTACTTCTTGGCACGCGTGCGCGGGCGGTATTGCCAGAGCCTCTCCCGCTCGGCCTTGAGATCGGCAAGATCAGGTAGGCCACCACCGCCGCAAGGAGACACAACGTCGATGGTGGCCTGCCCCACAGTGCGACCCGTGGGGTTATTCGGTGCGAGGTCAGCCATTGCGCGGCCTCGAAAAGCGGACGTTCAACAGACCGAGATCGTTCTTCTCGAGCACGATCTTCCAGCCTGCTGCGTTGTCGATGTTGGCGATGCCAACAGGCTCGCGCTGGATCTCGGCTGCCTTGGTTTGAAGGTCGGTCAGCGCGGCGAGCATATGGCCTAGCGTGCGAACCTCGTGCGAAGCGATCTCAGTCATCGGCCGGCGCCTTCGGCAAAAGCGGAGCCTGATTGCAGGCGACGCTTATAGTTTTCTCCGATACAGAGGCGTCATGAAGAGTCTCCTCTACCGCTCGCGGGTAAAAATCGGGACGAAGATCGTGGCGGGACACGCCAGTCGCAGCTTCGACTTTCAAGACGAAGCGCGCGGACAGCGGCTTACCCTGTTTCCGGGGCTGGTAGATTGCTCCGGGGGTGCAGCCGCAAATTCGGGCAAGCGCGCTCTGCGAACCTGCGATCTGCAGCGCGCGATCGAACGCGGCGAGCGCGGTTAAGAGGTGTCTCTCATCCATACGCCAACGTTATAGAAACCTCTCAAAGTACGCAAGAGGATTCTATGAGAGGGAACTATTAATGTCGGGAAGAGATGTCTCTGATAGCGAGCTACAATCTCTTGCACTATCGCTCGACCGCATGACGGCCTTGAACCCCGAGCGCGTGCGGCAGGCGATGGAGAGGGCGCAGCACGATCAGTCGTCGCTTGCGCGTGCAATCGGTGTGACGCCCGGAACGATCCATCAGATCATGAGCGGGAAGATCAAGCGATCCAAGTTCCTGCCTGAAATTGCTGAGGTGCTTGGCGTGTCGCTGCGCTGGCTGCGCGGCGAGGATGTTCCGTCTGATAAGGCTGACGAAGATGCGTTGGTGCCGGCGCCTCCCCCGGTCCGGCACCTGATGATGCATGTCGCGCTACCTAGTGAAGATGCGCTGACCCAGATGTTCGCGGCGCTGTTGGCTCTGGAGCGTCCAGACGACTCGCGGGACGAACGCGCTCGATTTCTCGCTCAGCTATTGCCAGCCGCTCTCGCGCAGCTTCAAGCGCAAATCCCTGTTGAAGATGTGGTCGCGTCGCTTGCGCGCGCGACAAAGTCTCAACCTGCAACCAAAGCGAATCTCGCGCGGCAGTGAGCACTGCGCAGGTCATGTTGCAATCTGAACACCCGAAATCACACCCCTGCCCCTGTTCACGAAAATTCACGTAATGCGCCCTCTAACGTTGCTCTTTTATGTTCCCGTTCCGTTCTCCATAATGAAAGAGCGAAGCTGTAGGAAACAACGTTCTCATGCCCGGTTCGTGCGACACTGGCATGTGACGGTATCCCTTGACGTTTTCGGTTTTTCGAGGCGGCATCGTGACGGCCCTCACGGCAGCATGGCGCCTGCCGGCGATATTGCATGACCGACGTCGGACAAGATCGACCGGGAGAAATCTCGGTTGCGCCGCTGCTTCGGCGGAGGCAATAGCACCGCCGTTCAGGGGGCTGAGTGACATATCTCGCAAATTCTGCGCCGGGCCGTCCGCGATGCACGCGGTTCGCTCGCGCGATTCTCTCCGTCACCGCGATCTTCGTCGCAGGTGGTGCATTGTTGACCCCGTTGAAGCCGGGCACCGCGGTGCCGGTTGGGCGGGTTCTGAACCCTTCGAGGGTGAACCTGTCTCGATCGGTTCAGCACCGGCTTGAGGCTCAGGTTTGGTTCGCCGACCGGATCGTAGACGCCCAAGTTTATGGGTCCATAGGGGCAGCAGTCCGGCTAGTAGCCGTCAATCTGGCGCATCGGCCTGACATCGATCCCGGCGACATTGTCGGGATATCTATCCATGACCGCGCGGGCCAGTTCTATCATCTGACCTTCACCTATGAGGCCTTGGCCAGGATCTTGCGGGAAGAGATCAGCGGGCAGCAGACGCTGCTGTTCGCGACAGAGCAGGCGATCGACGCCCCTCGCGCGGTCGAAGCGGCGCGGCAATGGGCTGCGTCCCGGCCGAACGGCTCATTGGATCGTCTAGGCCTGTGATTCCGCACGCGCGGGCAACTCGCCCGCCGTTGTCCCAGCGGGCAATATAAGCGGCATTGCCGCCGCGGATCTGGCCGCAACTGACATCGCGGCCATTCACACGGACGGCAGCAAGGGTGCGACCATAGCGATCGAGTCCGATCCGCTTGATCGTCGCGGCGCCACGGATGGCCAGTGCGAGCGCCTGCTTCGATCGCACTGGATCGCCGGGGACGCATTGCCGTCCGCGCCGGCAATGTCCTGGCATTTCGGGTGCGTCGATACCTAGCAGCCTTATGCGCTCACTGCCGCAGCGAAGCGTATCGCCGTCCACAGCGACCAACATGCAAGCGAGGGGAATGAAGCCGATCAACGGTGCTCTGCCACCCACTGGCGCAGGGCATCGTTGATCCGCGATTGCCACCCGTCGCCGCTGGCCTTGAAAAAGTCGACCACGTCCGGGGACAGTCGAATCGTAGTACTCACCTTCCGCGGTGCTTTCTGCGGCCCGCGCGAGCGAACCATCTTTGCCGCGAGATCCGGGAAGGCCTCCGCGAACGGGCGCGCGCCCGCGATCTGCTCCTCGGTCAACTCGGGGGTGTCGGAGACCGCATCAAGGTCGGCCTGGGTGTATCCGCGCTTGGTCATGCCAGCAGTTGCCTTTCCTTCTTGCTCGCGGGGCGCGCCGAAATGATCGACAGCCCTTCAGTGCCAAGGCGGGCGAAGATCACGGTGATTACGCCGTTCAGCTCGCCAACCGCGAAATAGCGGCCATCCTTGGCTTCACCAACGATCGCCGAGAGGAAGAAGTCGAAACCGACATGCGCAAAATCGATCCCGTGCTTGTCGAGATTTGCGAGGCGCTTCGGTTCGTCCCAAACGATGATCATGCAGAAACTGTAGTAACAATTCGCCCGGCTTGCAAGCAGAATGTTACTACAAAAAGCTAGGCGCGAATCTCCAGATTGACCGCCGTGGTGAAGCCTCCGCGCGCGTCCAGCTGATGGTTCACCTCCGAGATCAGCCAACGCTGTGCGTCGATATCGGCTTTGAACCCTTCTGCCGTGGCGGGCTGCTCGGGCGCCAGTTCGGCGCGGCCGAGGGCGAGGGTGAGATCCAGGCTGCGCGGCGCGCGGCCGGCGCGCTTCGTTTCCGCCGCTGCTGCGCGCTTCGCCTCGCCCTCGCTCGCATAGACGCGGGATAGCTTCCGCTCGGTGCCGTCGCCGCTGCCCGCGGTCACCTTCTTCTTTTTCGCAGCCTTCCGATCGTGCCATTCGGCTACCACCTTGCCCGCCGCCTCGCGCTTCTCAACGCGGTAGCTGTGCCGATCACCGTCGCGCCGGCGGATGGTAACGCCGGGCAGGGGCTGGCCGGTCGCCGTGATCCCGGCGCCGATCGGCGCGAAGATCAGGCACCCGGCCTTGATGGTCGCCACGGCATCATGCTCGCGGCCCAAGCGGCGCAGCAGCGCGATATCGCTTTCGCGCTCCTGCGCCTTGGCGTGGACGGCAATGGACGCGAGCGCGGGCGCGCAGCGCGGCTTGAGCTTGTGCCGCCCTGCCACGGTGTCGACGATCGCGCCCAGGGTGGTGCTGTGCCAGCTCTGCTCGCGGCGCGTGGTGAGGGCGCTGGCGAAGTCCGCCGCGCTGGCGCGGATGCTCACGGTATCTGGCGGTCCGCTATGCTCCACTTCGTCCACCTTGAAGCGGCCCTTGTCGACCAGCCCTATCGCCACGCCGTCGCCGGCTTTCCAGCCAAGCTCGACGGTCAGCACCGCGCCCTCGGGCGGCAGCGCCAAGCGGCCGTCGCTATCGTCGAGCACCAGGTCGAGCTGGTCGGCGTCGCCGCCGCGCTTCTCGGTGATGCGCAGGCTGATCAGGCGCGGCCGGATCTTCGGGGAGAGATCCTCGCCGTCCAGCGTAATGCGGAAATCGGCGATCGGCGTCATGCGGCAGCGTCCGGCGCTTCGAGCAGGTCGATGCCGAAGTCGATCTGGCGGGGCTGGCCGTCCGGCAGGAAGTGGCGGTGCCGCTCGTCGATCGAGGTGATGACGAAGCTGCCCAGCACGTTGCCCAGCCCGTCGACAAGGGGCCAATCCCCGCCCTCGGCCGCCATGTCGATCAGCTGATCGAGCGACGCGCGCCCGTCCGCCAGCTCGATATGCGTGCTGCCGGACAGGGTGATCGTCTCCAGATCCGCGCCGGTGAACTGGATCGCGTCCTTCGCGCCCACGCGGCCGTTCGTCGCGAAGCGCCAGGCGCGCTTCCGCTGCAGCTCGTCATAGGCGAGCGTGTCGATTGCGAAGACGAACATGCCCAGGCTGAGCAGCTTCACAGGTCGTCTCCATCCGGTCGGTCGGCCATGGACGTGCGCCGCCCAGCGCCGGCCCCGCCGCGCGTCAGCTTTTCCAGCTCGTCGCGCACCATGCGGGCGAGATCCTGACCGGACTGCCCGGGCTGCTGCTGGATCACGATGGTGATCGGGCCGATCGGCGCGGGCGCGGCGATGGGAGCGGCGGCGGCGGCGACCGGCCCGGCGCTGGGAACGGCGGCGGCCGGGCCGGCGCTGCCGGCGCCGATCGCCAGCGCCGCGGTGCCGGTGGCGACGGCGTTCGCCAGCCGGGCGGTAAGGCCATCCACGCGATCGACCGGCGCATCCTGCTCGCGCGCGAGGCCCTGATCGAGCCCCTGCATCATGAACCCGCCGAACGAGGCGAACACGCGGGAGGGCGAGTGGATGCCGAGCTTGCTCTTGAACCAGTTCGCCGCGGCCGATGCCGCGCCCATGACCGTTGCCTTGAGCTGGCCCAGCATGGCTGAGATGCCGGTGATGATGCCGCGCACGATATCGCCGCCGGCCGCGATCATCTGTTGCCCCAGCGGGCCCCGCATCCACGCCAGCAGCGCCATGAAGCCTTGGATCATCAGCCCCACAGGCGAGAAGTTCAGCAGCAGGCGGCCGACGAACTGGATCGCGGTCCAGGTCGCCGACTTGATGCTTTCCCACAGCCCGGCGAACCAGGTGCTGATCGCGCCCCAATTGGCATAGATCGCGTAGGCAGCAGCCCCGAGCGCCACCACGCCGAGCACGACGCCCCCGACGATGCCGATCAGCGGCAGCATGCCCACGCCGAGAAGGGTGGCCGTGGCCGAGAGCGCCGCGAACGGGGCGACCAGGCCGGCGATGAGGATGGCGCCGCCGCCCAGGACCAGAAACAGGGCGGCGAAGGCGGCGGCACCGACCGCGATCGAGCGCGAAAGGCCGGGGTTGGCGGCGGTCCACTTCGATACCCGATCGGTGAAGGCGTTCGCGCGCTCCAGCACGGCGTTGACGGTGGGGAGCAGCGCGGCGCCCAGCGTCACCGCCAGCGCGGTGCCGCTCACCTGCAGGCGCTTGGTCTGTTCGGCCGAGTCCTTCATGCGCTCGGCGAAGTCACGGTCGGTGGTGCCGCCGGCCGACAGCGCCTCGGCGCGGATGCGGCGATATTCCTCCATGTTGGCGATCAGCGGGCGCAGGCCCTGCTGCACCTGGGCATCCTCGAACAGGTTGCCCAGCTTCGACATGTCGCCCCCCAGCGTCTTGTTGGTCAGCTCGGCAATGGCTTCGAGCGGCGTCTTGCCCTCGGCGTAGAGCTTTTTCAGCGCCTTGGGCAGATCCACGCCCATCTTGCCGAACGCCTTGACCGTGCCCGGCGAGCTGATCTTCTGCAGGACGTTCGACACGTTGCCCGCTGCGGTCGCGGCGTCGCCCGCGCCCTTGCGGGCGATCTGCAGCGCGGCCGAGAGATCCGCGACGGCGCCGACGCCCTTCTGCCCCAGCGCCTGATAGCCGGCGCTGAGCGTGGGGAAATACTGCGCCATGTCCTTCATCTCGAAGGCACCGGCCTTGCCGGCCTGCGCCATCACGTCGATCGCGCGGCCGGTCTGCTCGATCGGCACCTTCAGATTGTCGAGATTGGCGAAGCTGGCGGCGGCCAGGTCCGAGATTTCGGCCTTGTACGCGGTCGCGGCGCGGCCGATCGGCGCGATCATCTCGGTCGCCTTGGCGGGGTTGAGGCCGAAGCCGCTCAGCACGTCGACGCCCTGCTGCAGGTTCTCGGGCAGCTGGTTGGCGGCGCGCGCGGCGACGAGCAGCCCTTCGCCCATCTTCTCGGCCTGGGCGCGGGTGAGGTCCGCCTTCTGGGCGATGTCCGTCATGCCCGATTGGAACTGCTGCGCGGCGACGACGGCGCCGACCAGCGGCGCGCCGATCGCGCGGCCGGTCTCGATCGCGGAGAAGCCGCTCGCGGCCATGCCGGCGGCGGTGCCCTGCATGGCGCCGAAGCGCTCCCGCGCGGCGCCCATGCGGCGGGCGCGGTCGCTCGATTGCTGCAGGCGGCGGCTCTGCTCCTCGAGCTGATCGTTGGTGCGGGCGACGGCCTGGCGCAGGTTGCGCTCGTGCTGGACGAGGCCCCCGGCGCCGAGCCCGGCCTCGCGCATCCGGTCGCGCAGGCGCTGCAGCTCGGCGCTCTGTCCCTCGGCTTGCGATTTCAGCGCTGCGGCTGCGCGCTTGGCGGCGTCGAAGTCGCGGGCGAGCTTGCGCGAGGGGTTCTCGGCCGCCTGCATCTGGCGCGCCAGCTCGGCGACGCGGGTGCGCGCGAGGCCGAGCTGCTGCTCGGTGCCGCGCAGGTCGTTCTTGAGGGTGCGGAACGACGCCAGATCGGACTGGGCGCGATTGAGCGCGGCGAGCTGGTCGCGGGTCTGCTGCAGGGATCGCGAAGCGCGGCCCGAGCCGCTGGCGATGTCGCGCAGCGGCCGGGATACCTTGTCGCCGGCTTCGAGCAGCATGCGGATGCGCAGATTGCGGTCCATCGTGTCAGTCCTCGATGCCGTTCATGGCCTTCAGCCGTTCGATCGCGCGGGCGTGCCAGCCCATCAGCTCGGCCACGCCCATCTCGTGCATGACGGGCGGCGGCCAGTGAAAGACCGCCGCCACGTCCGCCATCGCGTCTTCTATGCGTCGTGGGAGACCGGCTTCGCGGCCTTCGGCAGCAAAAAATCGATCACCTCGGTGCCGAACTGCAGCATGTCGTTGGGCGCCATCGCGGCGGCGAAGGGCTTGTGGATCGTGGGGCTGGTGATGCGCGGCGCCAGCGTCTCCAGCGAGGCGACGTCGAGGTTGATCAGGCTGTTCAGCGCCAGGCCGCGCAGCTCGCCCGAACCGGGCTTGCGAACGGTGATGACGGTGCCGGCGGCGATCTTCTCCTCGCCGGCAATGGTGATCGGATCGTCGAGGGTGAAGGTGCGGATTGCGGTCATGGAACAGGCTTTCGATTAGGGGGGAGGGGGACGCGATCAGGCGAGCAGGCTGCTCCAGCCGGCCAGGCGATCCTCACCGGCGATCCGATAGATGCCGTTCAGCGGATCGATCTCGGCCAGTTCCTCGCCGTTCCATTCGAGGCGGAAATAGGCGCACTGGAACTTGCACTTGAACTCGCCGCCCTCGCCGGGCTTCATCTCGCCGAAGTCCATCTCCTCGAAGCGACCGCGCACGGTGATCTCGCCGATATCGACCACGCCGGTGCCTTCATCCTGCCAGGCGCCGGCGAAGCGCAGATAGCTGCCGGCGACGCCGGGGCGGGCAAACTGGCGGAGAATGGAAAGCTCGGGACCGCCGAGGGTGAATTCCATCTCCATCGCCTCAGCGCCCTGGTCGAGCTTCACGGTGCCGTCCATGCCGGCGCCGCGATAGTCTTCGAGCTTGCGGGCGAGCTTGGGCAGCGTGACCGACGTCACGATGCCGCGGAACGATTCGCCCTCCGAATAGAGGTTCATGTCCTTGAGCTTGCGGGGCAGTGCCATGCCGGTGCCTTTCGATCAGATGGGGGAGGGGGTGCGATCAGGCGGCGACGCCGGCCGCGAAGTCGGCGAAATAGGTGTCGGTGATGCGCTGCTGCAGCGAGAGGTTTTCCAGCGGCGGCACCGGCGTGAAGTCGTAGGGGATCACCAGCTTGCCGCCTGCCAGCGTGTCAGGCGTGTTCTGCTGGGGATCGTACCAGGCGCGGCCACCGATGATCTGGCCGGCCAGCTTCATCTGCCGAAGCGTGCCGTTGATCGTCTCGACGATGTCCTTCGCCAGGCTGGGGCGCAGCGGCTTGTCGATCGCCCACAGCATGCCGGCGGCGATGGTGTCGCGGATCACCTGTGCGGTGCGGACGCTGCTTTCGAAGGCGAACAGCGGCTCCTCCGCGCAGGTGCGCGAGCCCCACACGCGGAAGCCGGTGCTGGTGCGCACCAGCGCGCAGATCTGCGCGGCATTGAGGAGGTTCGCCTCGCAGGCCGGATCCTGAATATCGAACTGGATATCCTTGGTGATGCCGGTGACGCCCGCGACCGCGACGTTGCTGATCGTCTTGTGCCAGCCCTGCTCCTGATCGATCCGCGCGCGCAGGCCGAGCACGCGGGCGACGCCGTAGCTGATCGCCGTTTCGCCGCTGATCGCGTCGGCCGCGTAGAAATCGGGATAGACGAGCATCAGCTCGCGCGCGCTGAAGGCGGCGCGATAGGCGATCGCCGCGCTGACATCGCCGCCGACCGCCGCGGCATAGGCCATGCCGCGCAGTTTGCCCGCGACGATCGCCAGCGCCTCGGCGACGGCCTGGCTGTCGAGGCCGGGGGCACCGAGGATGCGCGGCTTGACGCCGAGCTGCGCCTCGGCGGCGAGCAGCGCCTGCATGCCGGTCTTCTGGCCCTGCGCGGTGGTGGTGCCGACCGCGTTTGCCGTCTTCTCGGCCGCGTTGGCGCCGTCGGCGATGCGCACGACCACGATCGGGCAGCGCACCTGATCGCTGATCGCGCGCAGCACATTGGGCAGCGTGCCGGTGGCGCCCGCCTTGCCCAACGCCGCCTCTGCGTCGGTGACCAGGACGGCCTTGTTGAGCGGGAAGGCGTCGGCGTTCGCAGCCGGTGCGGTTGCGACCAGGCCGATCACTGCCGTCGCAACGGTGGTGAGCGGGCGACTGCCGCTGGTCACTTCGGTGATGTTGATGCCGTGCGAATAGGCCATGGCGTGGGGCTCCTAGGCGGTGAAGGTGAGGCCGGATCGTGAGGCGATCGGCACGGTGATGCGGGTGCGCGACGCGGCGCGGGGCTGGTCGGTGCGGATGCCGTCGATGACGACGGTCGCCGTGCCGGGCTCGAGCTGTGCCAGGCCGACGCGGGTTACGCGGATGCGCGGCTCCCAGCGCTTGAGCGCCAGGGCAGTCGCAGCGAAGATCCGGATCCGGAGCGCGGGGTTCGCGGGCTGGTCGATCAGCTCGGGCAGCAGCGAGCCGAAGTCGCGGCGGCCGACGCGCGTGCCGATCGGCGTGGAGAGAATGCGGCCGATCGACTGCGACAGGTGCGCTTCGCCTGCCAGCGGCTTGCCGGTGGCGGCATCCATGCCCCTCATTGCGGCGCCCCCGACACGCCGTTGCCGGGCTGCACCTGCAGATGCTTGTGGCCGGTGAGGCTCTTGCCGGCAGCGACGACGTCCTCGGCGCTGGTGATCTTGCCCGTCGCGTCCACCTTGCCGTTGAGCTGGACGTCGGCGTTGATGGTGAGGCCATCGGGGGCAGAGATCTCGGCCGCGCCGGCCACGGTGATCGAGAGCTTGCGCGCCTCGCTGTCGTAGGCGAGCCGCGTCCCGTCGCCGAAATCGACCAGATAGGTGCCGTCAGCGGTGGGGGCGGGGTGCGCATCGCAGAACAGCGCGCCCAGGATGATGCCGGCTTCGATGTCGCCTTCGGGGCAGAAGAGCAGGACCTGCTCGCCGATGCTCGGCGGCGCCCAGATACGCATGGCGCCGGCGCGCGGCGCGGCGAAGGGAATGTCGCCGGTGACGATCTCGCCCACGCGAACGCGCACGGTGCCCTGGGCAAGATCGATGCTCTCGATCGTGCCCAGGCGCATCAGGTTGCCGATCAGGCGGCGGGGATCGTTGAGGTCGCTCACGGTGCCGGACTGTGCCGCCGGCAGCGCCGCCGCGCGCGGGTCCGAGCTTGTAAGACAGCAGCTCTACAAGGTGCGGCTATTTCGTCGCGGGGGAATTCTGTTCCTGCGCCGGGAGCGGATTGGTGATCGCTCCGGCTGCGATCTTCACCTCCACGCCGCGCGCGACGTCCGCGATGCGCGCATCGGTCGCCGCCGCATCGAACTTGCCCTTGGCGGTGCGGCAGATGTTCACGTCCCGGGTATGGGTGATCCCGTCATGCTCGAAGGTCACCGAAGCGGTGCCGGCGCTCGCATCCACGCTGTTGATCGTCGTCTTCATGGGATTTCCTTTGCTGCTCAAATGCCGACCGCGCGCCAGTCGATGCCGTCGATCTGATTGATCGAGCTCGAGGCGGCAGTGTACTGGACCATCAGCGTGCAGCCATTTGCCGAGATATCGACGCGCTGCACGGTGATGTCGAAACGGTTGTTGGCGCTCGCGTTGACGGCGACGGGCGTGACCACGACCGAATTGGGGTCGGCGAAGGGGACCGGGAAGCTGATGCCGACCGCGCTCTCGGTGAAAGGACCCGTCACCTTCCCCCATTGCTCGATCACGCCGTTGGGGCGGCGCTCCCAATAGCCGTTCCCGTTCGATCCGAAGCGGGAGCCGTCGCTCAGCAGCGCGAAGTCGGACGCCTGGCGACCGTCGAGCAGATCGGCGTCCAGGCCGGAGCCCGCGCCGTCGTTGCTGCTCCGCCAGACGTCGGCAACATGACTGTCGAACAGGACGTTACCGATGTCGGTTGCGTCGACCGTCATCTTCACGCGCGCGCCTGACCATCCGATCTTGATGGTGTTCGGCAGCTGCCCGATGCCGGTTCCCTGCTGGACCGGCACATAGCCGAGACGGGCAAGAACGTCCGCGTAATAGCCGCCGTCATGCCCGTCGAGCAGATCGGCGTCGAGGCCGGAACCGGCGCCGTCGCTCCCGCTGTGCCAGATCTGATAGGCCTCGTTGCCGAAGGTGAAGCCGCCGACCTTGAGGCGGTTGTCGGTATCCAGCCCGAAGTGCATGCCGAAGCCGCCAGGGCGATGAAAGGTCATCATCGCCGCGCCGACGCCATTACCGCGGACCTCGATTTCGCCGCGGTCGCCGGTTGGTGCTGCCACGCCTCCGTTGCCGGCGGCGGCGGCGCTGAACACCAACCTGCCTGACGCCGTGTCGCCGGCCTTGGACAGGAAATCGGCAGCTTGCCGACCATCGAGCAGGTCCGCGTCGAGACCCGAACCGGCGCCATCATTGCCCGCGTGCCAAAGCGCGTACGAAATCGCGCCCATGCTAGATCCGCCGAACTTGAGCTGATTGTCGACGTCTACGCCAAGATAGGCGGCAAATGCGTTCGGACGGTGGAATGCGAGCATGGCGGCGCCCACGCCGTTGCCCTTGATCTCCAGCTCGCCGAGGAACGGAGTGCCGGTGCCGACGCCATTGCCTCCCGTAACGCCGCCGCCGAACGTGCATCGCCCGGTGAAAGCGTCTCCCGCACGGTTCGCAGGCACATAGCCTAGGCGGCCACTGATATCCGCGTACCAGCTGCCCTGCTGCCCATCGAGCAGATCGGCATCGAGGCCCGAGCCCGCGCCGTCGTTGCTTGCGCGCCAGATGTCGTTGCCCCAGCCGGCGAGGCGCGCGGAAAGGGCAAAGCTCAGGCCCTTGGGCGTGACGGCGCGGCGATCGTCCGTGCCGGCGCTGGTTTCGGCATCCGTCGCCAGCTCGGCGACACCGGCCCTATCCGTTGTGGCGGGTGGATTGAGGAAGTCGGTCGACCCGAAGGTGATGCTGGTCGCCGTGATGTCGACGAAGCGCACGTCGAGCGCGAGCAGCAGCATGGCCTGAGACGATTTTTCGACGAAGACATTGGCCTGTCCATAGACAGCAAACAGAGTGCCGTCGCTGAGATACAGAGCGATCGACCGCACGGCGTAGGCCGCGTTCGTCTCGTCCCGAACGGTGATGTGGATCGTATCGGCTGCGACGGCATCGCCGGAGATGGTCGCGATGCGTTTAATCTCGCCGGGGAGCGACGTGGTGGCAGCGCTGGGAGTGATGGCAGTCGCAGACACACCAACGGCGGCGATGCGCACCGCGTTGGTGCCGTCCTTGGCGGCGTTGACGAGCGCGGCGCGGCCCGCATTGGTGACGGTGATGGTGAGAGCGTCGGACATCGGCGGGGCTCCGGTCAGGCGGCGAACGCCAGGCGGGTGAAGACGAGGGGCCGCGCAGCGGCGATCAGGCCGGTCGCACCGGTGAAGCGGAGCCCCTGGGTGAAGGTGAAGTGCGAGCGCACCGGCTTGGTGCGGCGGACTTCGTTGATCACGGCATCGGCAAAGGCAGCGGTGGCGGGAGCGCCGCCGCCGCCGCTCAGCTCCACGGCCATGGTGAAGGTGTGGGGCTCGCCGGGCGGATCGAGCTGCCACCATTCGCGCAGCGCCACGGCGCCGCCGAACGATTGAACCACCGCGCGCACCGACGAGGCGGTGCCCTTGTGCCGCTGGATTTCGATCGCGCGGCGCACGCGGGCGCGCTTCACCTCCTCCGGCCAATCGCTCGACCAGGCGTCGATCGACACCGCCCAGGCCAGGTAGGGCAGGAGGGGAAGCGGGCAGGTGTCCGGATTGACCAGGTCGCGCAGCGGCACCGGCAGCGCACCCATGCGCGCGGTCGCCGCCTCGATCGCGCGTTCAAGGGCGGTGACGTTCGGCGGAAGCAGGCTGCTGCTCATTCGCCGATACCCGCATAGGTGACATCGATCGCGGTGCAGAAGGCCGCCTGCGTTCGATCCACCACGATGTCGGCCGCCGGCTCGGCGAGGACGACGTTCTGCACGCCCTCCGCGTGGAGCGCGGCGAAGATGCCGGAGCGCGTCACGTCGACGCCCAGGCGGTGCTGGCGCTCGCGATAGTCCTGCACGCGCCGCTGCGCCTCGGCGAGCACGATCGAGCCGTCGGGCCCGCTGTACGTCGTGAGGCTGGCGCGGATCTGGTAGGGCACGATGGTGGCGGACTGCACGGTCACCGCATCGGTGAGCGGACGGACCGTCTCGGCCGAGACGTGGGCCGCGATCTTGGCGATAAGCTCGGGCGAGGCGGTGCCGTCGCCCAGGCGCGACAGGATCGTCACCAGCACCTGGCCGGGCGCGGGGCTCGTGGCACTGGCGTCCAGCACGTCGCCATCGGCGGAGCGGGCATGGTAGATATAGGCGCCCTCCGGGCCTGCTACCGAGAAGCCCTCGGGCGCCAGCACCACGCGGGCGCGGAGCGAGGTGTCATCCTCATAGGTTGGCGGCACGTTGTTGGCGGCGTCGCCGGGATCGAGCTCCAGCCGGGTGACGTTCATCAACGCGGCCAGGTGATCGAGGTCGGAGCCGGTGGCGAAGGCCGGCATCACCGCCTTGGCGGCGTCGTTGATCTGGCCGCGCAGCAGCATCTCGCGATAGGCGCAGACCTGCAGCAGGATCACTGCCGGATCAGATTCGACGGTCGCGTCGAAGTCCGGTTTCAGCCGAACGAGCGAGGCGAGCATCTCGCCATAGATCTGCTCGAAGCTCAGCTGCTCGATCACTTTCGGCGCCGGCAGGCGCGAGAGATCGACTGCGGTGAAGGTGACGGAGGTATCGGCCATGCCGCCATGTCGCGGCGGTGCCCGGTCTGCTGCCAGTAGCTCGGCTTGTAGAGGTGTCGCTTTACAATGTCAGGGGTTCAGGTGGCGCAAGAGACGATCCAGCATCGCGCCAGCCTCGGCGTCGGTGACGCCCAGGACCGCTCGGCGGGCATAGCGCACTGGCTTTGCCTTGGCCGCCGGGCGGTCCATCAGCCCTTCCTGCGACACGCTGGCGATCTCCGACGCGCGGCCGGCGAAGCCAATCCACGCCTCGCGATCGGTGGCGCCGGCGCGGAGGTTGCGCCCGCTGCGAAGCTTGCGGAACATGGCGGCGCGGCGGATGCTGCCCTTGCGCCGGTATTTTCCCGCGCCCTTGTTCTGCTCCTCGGGCTCCAGCGGCAGCCAGCGGTCGACCTTGTCCCAGAAGAAGCTGCGCACGCCGCCGGCCTCGACGTCATAGCCGGTGAGCAGGTTGCCCTCGTGCGCCCAGCTTTTCATGAGCACCAGGCGCGGCTCGGCGGCGCCCTTGGGGTAGAGGAACTTCACGGCATAGTTGCCCGGGCGCGGTGCCGGCTTGGCCTTGCGCGGCGTGTAGGCGCTGCCATCGGGGTTCTGCTGGCGGCCGATCCGCGCGGACTGCGATCGCTGCAGGTCCTTGACCATCGCGCGCAGGATCCGGCGGCGCTCCGACGGCGCCGTCGTGCGCAGCAGCGCACCCGCGATCCGCTCCAGCTCGGCCAGGTCGCCGCTCATTCGACGAGCCGCGGCTCGGGGAGGTGGACCGCGTTGAAGCCGCCCTGCGCCAGCGCTTCGACCGACACCGCCTCGGTCAGCTCGATCCACAGCGACACGTCGGCCGTGTCGCCGTCGAGGAGTTCGGACTCGAAGCGAAACGGCTCCTGCTGGCCGGCCTCGAGCAGTTCGGGCTGCGCCTGCGCGATCCAGGCGAGGATGGGCACCATCAGCCCGTCGATCGAGCCGGCGTAATCCTGCACGACGATGTTGAGGGTGTAGCGATATTCGAACGACAGCCCGCCGGGCCGCGCGGCGATGCGGCCCTTGTCGACGAAGAGGCTGAGCTTCGACGGATCGGCGCCGAGCTGGAGCACATGGGCCAGCAACACGCGGCGCAGGCTATCGGGTTTGTTCATTGGTCCGAATTTCCCAGGATGCCGCGATGGGACCGGACGAGGAGGCGAGGGCACCGATCGCCTCCTCGTCGCGGACGTCAGAGGCCCTGGCCCATCTTCACCTTCAGCCGGACGACCGCCGCAGCCTGGATTTCATGGGCATAGGTGCTTTCGTGCAGGCCGTTGCCGCCCGCGTAGACGCCCCGGATCGTGGCGCCCTGAGCCGCCGCGCCGGTGCCGCCCTGCCAGACACAGGCGACCGTGCTCGTACCGTCGCCATTGTCCTGAACGGACGAGACGATGCCGTATGCCCAGCCGCCCGAGTCCAGCTGGATTTGGACGGCCAGCTTGTACGGGAACTGCCCGACCACCTTGAACGCGCCCGAGCCCGTCCAGGCGGCCGCCAGGGTGGAGCTGAATGGGGCGACCGGCCACTTGTCGCGGTTGGCGCCGGTGTCCGCTGCGCCGTCGCGCCAGGGCGCCTCGCTCCACGTGATGGCGTTGGTGCCGTTGCGCAGCGTCGCCGCCGCGTCGCCCAGCCCATCCGTGCCGCCGATAGCCTCGTTGAGCTTCCAGCGGATGCCGTTCGGGTACTGGTCGACGCCGCCGGGCCGGAAGGTCTGGCCGGTGAGCGTACCGAAGGCGTCCGTGCCGGCCGCGGCGTACGCGGTCAGTTCAAGCTGTGCGATCGGGACCGGCGCATTGCCGCCGCGCGTCCGCCAGAGACCGTACATGTCGCGATAGCTCTGGATCAGCGTGTTGAGGATCGCCGATCCGCCGATGCTGTTGGTCCCGTGCTGGCTCAGCAGCACGTCATACGGCAGGAGGCCGCCGTTGCGCTCGACCAGCTTGTCGATCATTTCGAGCATACCGCCGACCAGTGCCGGGTTGCCGAAATTCTCCACGTTCTGCCCGCTCACGCAGAAGTTGGCGAACGGGAGGCGCTTGGCCCCGACGTTGCTGTCCAGGCCGAGGCTGGCATAGCCCGCTTCCAGACGCGGCGAAATCTGCAGCGCCGCAGCCGCGCCGTCGCGGCCCAAGCCCTTGCTATCGCCTATGAGCAGCACGCACGGACGCCCATCGCCCCCCTTGGCCGCCATCTTGGTCGGGCGAAGCGCTGCGACGTTCGAGTTGTTGTAGGCTGCATTGTTCGTCAGGGTCGCAGCCATCGAGGTCGTCGATCCCTGCGCGGCGCCGCCCGTTACGCCGTAATAGTCGTTGCGCGGGAAGGTCTGGCCGGCCACATCGTCGAACTTGTATGTCGCGCGGAGGCGGATCTTGGTGTTGGCCGGCAGGGTGACGCCGCCCATCTTGATCCACTTGCCCTTCCCGTCGACCGACGTATCGAGCCGGGTGCTGTCAGGCGTGGCTTGCCGCCAGACACCACCCCACTCGAAGGCAAACCCGTCGAACGTCGCCGCATAGTTGGAGTCCTGAACGAACGACGTTCCGCCGCCAGCCAGGTAGGTCTGGTGATTGTAGTAGAACTCGGGGTTCGGAAGGTCCCAATCCCCGGTGCAGAAGTAGGTATCGGCACCGCAGAAGAGATACGTCCGGTTGAGGTCCCACGGGCCCACGGTGGTGCCGCTGACGTTTCGGCCAGCCGTGACGTTTTCGCGGAAGCCGGTGCCCGCGAAACTGAGTCGGTTTGCAGAGGTGCCCGTGCCGATTGCAGTAATGGTGAGCGCCAGAGTCGCGCCGTTCGCGCCGCCTGCTGCGACGTTGATGTTGACCTTGCCGTCGCTGATTGCGGCGTTGCCGAGCACGACAACCCAGCCGGTCCCGGCGCCGCCGCCGATCAGGAAGCGGCCGTCGTTCGGCGTCAGCGTGGGCGTTACCCCGGCGGGAACGTTGCCGATCGCCGCCAGCTGGTAGCCGGGTGCCGCGCTGGCGGGGACGGATGCGGTGGTGGGCGTGAGCGTAAGCGTCGGCAGATCGTCGTTGCTGATCGTGCCGGTGCTGGTGACCGTGTTGAGGCCCGAGGCGGTGACCGTCAGCGTGAAGGTTTCGTCCGGCTCGGCCGCCGTGTCGCCGCTCACCGGCAGGGTGATCGTCTTGGTGGTTTCGCCGGCTGCGAAGGTGCCGCTGCCACTGGGGAAGGTGCCGCCGAAGTCCGCGGCATTCGCCGGGTTGCTGCCGCTGCCGGTCACCGCCCAGGTGAACGGATAGGCGGCCGTCGAGCCGTCGCGGTTGAGGGTGAGCGTCCAGGTGAACGCGGTTGTGCCGGAATTGCCCTCGGCCTTGGTGACGGCGCTCGAAAGGCTGAGCGTCGGCTGGGGCGTGGGTGCGGGCGTGGGCGTCGGGGCCGGGGCAGGCGTCATGGCCAGCGCCACGGCGCTCAGCAGCGCGCTGAGTCCGGTCGCGGAGGTGCCGGTGTTGAACACGCGCTTGAAGCGCAAGGCGATCGTCTGTCCCGAGGCAATGGCGATGGTGCGATCCTTGCCGGCGGCGGTGCGCAGCTTCACGGTGCCGGCGTTGCCGCCGCAGGCGATTGCCGAGGCTTCCTGATCGAGATCGGCGGTGTCGCTGGGCGCGATCGGCACGGCATCGGTCGCCGGGGCGAGCGCCTGCAGCGCGGAGAGCATCTGCGCCTGCAGTTCAGCGGTGGCGGCTTTGGCCATTTCAACGGGTCTCCGGTTCGGGCTTGCAGGTTCTTGCGGCGATCCATTCGATCAGGCGGCGGAAGCGGACGCGCTGGTCGCGATCGTGGAGCACCAGGCCGCGCAGGGCGGCGCGCAGGGGCGGGGGGATGGTGGCGACCTGATCGGTGGGAAATGCGGGCGGGGCCTCGGGGCAGACGAGCAGGTCGGCGGAGGGCGTGTCCTTCACAGGAACGGCGACCACCTCCGCCGGGCGGTGCTCAATGGCTGGGCTGCATGCCGCCAAGGCGGTTGAGAGCAGCAAACCAGCTGCCATCGACGCGATCGTCGTCGCGGATCTGCGCATCGGCTTTCTCCATGGTGGTGAGGGCGACGGCCCGGTTCCCGGACTCGGCCTGGGCGGTGGTGCGGTCGCTGACGGCCTTGGCCTGCTGCTCGGCAGCGGCGGCGGTGAGCAGGCGGGCGGTGCTGGCGAGCGTTCCCGCGCGGAAGGCGGCGAGATCCTGCACCGCCTCGCTGCAGGCGACCCCGCGCGGCAGCACCGCCTTGTGGCGCTTCCCGGCGGCATCGACGCGCTCGGCCGTCGTGGCGGCGGGCGTCGCGCCTGCAAGGGCACAGGTCGCGGTGGCCCACGACGCCCAGGCATCGCGATCGGCGCGGACGCGGCGCGCATCGACGTAGAGGGCCGCGGTGGCGAGGCTGAGGGCGAGCAGGACGAGCCAGCTGTTGCCGGCCCATTTATGGAGCGCCGACCAGGCGCCGGTGATCAGCTTGATCATGCGGTTCCCTTTTCCATCATGGTCGCGAGGCGCTCGGCGCGCGCGCCGACCTGGCGGGCCCAGAGCGAGGCGCGCATGCCGGCGGCGGCGGCGGCGAAGTCGCCGCGCTGCATCTTCGCGAGCGTGTTCTTGAACCCGAGCAGGCCCGTGATGCCGAGGTTGAAGCACATGTTCAGCAGCACGCGCTGGCGCACGTCGCTGAGCCCCCGCCACCAGGGCAGCTTGGCGTCGAGCTGGCGCTCGCAGGCATCGATGTCGTTCGCGAGCAGCGCGCGAGACTGAGTGCGCGTGATGCCGTTCTTGAGCACGCTGGCGAGTGTGATGCCGAGCGCGGCGGACTCCGCCTTGGAGATCCCGACGTCATCAAGGTTGCGGCCGACGCCGATGGACCGCTTGTTCGCGGTGCAGCGGTAGACCTTGAGTTCCTCGCCTTCGTCGCGGATCAGCTCGGCTTCCAGCGCGGCGCGGTCGTAGCTCACTGGTCGCCTCCCTTGCCGAGGAAGCGGTCGCGTAAGGTCGCGGGGATGGTGCCGGCCACGTCGGCCGCCGCAGCGATGAAGCGGGGGGTAGCCTCGAAGGCGATCATGCCGACCGTGAAGGCGATGCCCTGGAGCACGAAGGGATCGAGCGCCCAGATCGCGCCGATCGCGCGGCCTGCGAACCACGACACAATGATGCCCACGACGAGCTGGATGAAGCGCTCGCGCCAGGTGAGGCCCTTGCGCCAGGCGAGCCCCACGGCCGCGCCGATCGCGCCGGGGGCAATACCCGAGAGCAGCGCGAAAAATGCGTCGAGCAGGGCCGCGATCTTCTGTTCCATGGTCAACTCCAGAGCTGGACCGTCTCGCGCACCGGCGGTGCCTGGGCGGCGAGGACGGGGAGGGTGACCGGCGTGCCGATCGGAAGGGTGGGGCCGCGCTCGGCCAGGCCGGGATTGGCGGCGAGCACCGCGTCGAGCGCTTCCGGGCCGAGGCCGCGCTCGCGCCACAGCAGCTCGTCCAGCGTGTCGCCCTGGCGCGTGGTGAGAATGTCCGCCATCACAGCAGCTCGACGTTGGTGCGGGTCTGGCCGAGGATCCGGCGCACGGCGTGGAGCGCGTCGCGGCGCAGCTCGCCGATCGAGTCGTCCAGCTCGTCCACCTTGCGCTGGCCGGCGCCGGTGAGGTCGACGTCGCGCTGCCGCTCGATCAGCAGTGCCTTGGCGGACGCGCCCACGGCGAGCTGGTACAGCACGACGTTGCGGCTCAAGCCGTCGAGCGTCGGCGCGGGAACCTCGGCGAAGCTGGGGGCCGACTGCTCGGCGCGCCAATCCTCGAGCTGGTCGTTGGTCCAGATGATCGCCTCGCGCACGGCGGCGCGCAGGCGATCCGCCGGCAGATCGCCGGGGATGCGCCGCGCCTTGCGCAGCTCGGCGGGGTCGATATCCGGAAACCAGCCGTCGTTGAAGATAGGTGCGGCATCGGGCGCGGCGGGTGGTGGCGTCAGGATGGGAGGGCAGCCGAACCCGCTCATGCGAGCGCCACCCGGCCGAACACGGCGCACCAGAGAACGAAGCCGAGCAGGTTCGCTACGGCCATACTGATTCCCTTCCAGTATGCCGATGCGGAAACCGCGAACAGGCTCGCGATCATGGCTCGCGCGAAGCCGACGCCCGCGACACAGAGGCCAAGCAGGATGAGCAGCAGGTCGAGGCCAATCATCATCGGATCGCGGTTCCTTCGGTGGCGACCCCGGCAAACGGGGGTGGGGACCGGGTCCGCGACGGCCCTCAGCCCGTAGGCCCTCCCGTCGCGCGCGATCCGCCCCCGAGCGCCGGGGGCGAGCTGGTCAGGCGCCCTGGGCGGGCGCGGATTCGGTGGTGGTGGCCGGAGCAGCCGCGCCGAGCAGCTTCTCCAGCTTCCGGATGTTACCCTTCACGCCAGCCCGTTCGTCGAGCTGGTGCGCGCGGCGCAGCGCATCGAGTGCCTTGTCGAGCGCAGGGCGCTGATCGTCGGCCGAAAGCAGCGCCTCGGCCGCGAGCGCGGTCTCCTGGCCGATCGCCTTGTAGAGCTTGGCGCGGATCTGATCGTGCATGTCCGCGCCCTCGGTAAGGCTTTCGACTGCCCAGAGGATGCCCAGCTCGAAGCGCTGGCCGGTGCTCTGCGCCTTGATGGCGGCGATGGCGATTTCCTCGGTTACCAGAGCGGCCGTGGTGCGCTGGTAGCGTGCGGGCATCGGCAGATCGTGCAGCAGCATGTATTCGGCCAGCTCGATCGCACCGCGATATTCGCCGACGTCGATCAGCCAGACCATGATGGTGGGGATCACTTCGTCGGCCACGGCCTTGCCGGCCTCGGCCGCCGCGGCGAGGCGTGCCATCACCCAATCGCGATAGGCGGGCAGCATTTCGCGCTTGGCCTCGATCTTCTTCTCGATCGACTGGATGCCCTTCAGGCGCCGCATGTCGTGGACCAGGCGCAGCATGATCTGCGCATCGGGCCCGTCGCCCAGCGCTGGATCGAGCGCGGCGGGATCTTCGATCGCCGCGCGCGCCGCGTGCTGCAGCGAGTGCAGACGCGCGGGGCTGGCAGACACGATGGGGGAGGCGAGCAGGGGTTCCTGCCCGCCCTCGCCCTCCGGCGCGGCAACGACTGTGCTGGTGTGATCGGACCTGGCCGAAGCGGCGAAGCGGTCACGATGCTGGCGAGCTGGGCTCATGATGCGTTCCGGTGCTGGGTGGGGAGAGGGCGGGCAGACCTGGCGCAGGTCCTCAGACCTTCGGGCCAAGCTTGATGTTCTCGACCAGGGCGGCCTTGCCGTATTCCTCGACGACGAAGGCGTCGTTGACGCTCTCGTAGTTGGCGATCTGGTCGTAGGCAGATTCCTCGACGACGTTGCGGCGCGCCGAACCCGTCTGCTGATAGTAGGACAGGTTGCTGAGGCTGGTGACCATCAGCGCATTGGCCGGGAAGTTCGGCACCTGCATGGTCGGCTTGCCGCCAAGCTGCCGGCTCGACAGGATCACGTCGCGCGCGACGATCTCGGTGGCGGTGTTGCCGGCCTCGCTCACGATCTTGAAGTATTTCTCGTGAACAAGATCGCTGCCGACGATCACCACCAGGTCGGTCGCGCCCCGGAACTGCTCATGCAGCAGGTTGTGGATCACGTCGAAGACGAGCGCGTCGAGGTTTTCGTAATCGGCGCTGCCGCTGTCCGACACATAGACCTTCGCCTGATCGAGGCCGCCATGGGACAGGACGCGGTTCGGCGCGTAGGTCCGCATCTTGTAGAGCCAACCATAGTTGACGTCCTGCAGCAGCGGATAGGTGACGCGGTCGGTCTGCGCCTTGGCGTCTACGCCGTTGAAGCCGATGGTGATGATGTCCTGCGACTTCTGCACCAGCACGGCGTCGCGGCAGAGCTGCTGGAATTCCGGGCGGTGCGCCCAGGCATCGAGCAGCGCATAGGGCCACGCATAGTCGTAGTCGGTCTTCTTGCAGATGTACTGGTCGATCGCGTCGCTGCCGAAGGGGCTGGTCGGTCGGCGGCGGTTGCCGGGAACCGACAGATCCGTGCGGCCCGCGAGCGTGCGGGTGACGCCGACGCCGACGCGGTCGCCAATCTGCGCGGCAACCGGGATCACGTTGATGCGCGACAGAAAGTCGCTGGTGGTCTGCAGCTTCGCGAGCAGCTTCTGCTCGATCGCGGGGGCGACCGAGAAGCTTTTGATCTCGGTCGAGCCGGGGGCGAAGAAGTGGCCGTCGAGGTTGTTCAGCTTGGCGAGCTGCCCAAGGTACGAGTTGAACAGCACGCGGGTCTGATTCTGCATGGAAGTTGCTCCGGGGTGCGGGGGAGGGGCGCGGGCGTGGGGAGGCGGTGGGCGACGATCAGCAGTCGGTGAGGTGCTGGCCGGCACCGCCGCTGGCCGGCGGGCGGCTGAACCCGGCTGGCGTGGTTTCGAGCTGGCCCTTCATGGTCGCCAGCTCGCCGCGGACTTCGCCCACAGCGTCCAGCGCGGGCTTGACCGCGGCCGAGACGGCATCGCTCATCGCCTTGCTGAAGGCTGTCATGTCGAAGGTGTTGTCGTTGGCGGGCTTGGGCTCCGGCTTCGGCTCGGGCTTTTGATCCTGCTGCTCGCCCGTGCGGAACATGCCGAATGCCTTGGCGATGCCGGCGGCAATGGCGTCGGCGATGCCCGCCGCGCCCTGCTCGAATTCGATCGCGACCGCCTGATCCGAGGCGCTGAAAATGGTGCCTGGCGCGGTGCGCGAGAACTGCAGCTTCTGGGTGCCGATCGAAGCGGGGGTGTCGGTGAAGGCGAGGCCGACCAGGCCGACCTTGCCGGTGCCGGCATAATCCGGGGTCAGCTCCACGGACGGATACGGCTTCTGGCCATCGGCCGAGAGCTTCACCAGGTTGTCGTTGGCGGCGACCTGCACATAGAGCGCGCGGCGCTTCTCGGACTTGCCATCGATGGTGAATTCGTCGTCCTGCGCCTTGACGGCGGCGACGTCGCCATAGCCGTTGAAGGGCGGCTCCGGGCTGAAGCCGGCGATATGCTCGATGTTGATGCGCGGCGAATAGGTGTCGCGGTTGAAGGTCGCGACCACGTCGTCGATCATCTCGTCGGTGATCGTGCGCCCGTCGCTGATCGTCTGGCCGGCGACGAAGGCGCGGAAGAACTTGGAGAGTTTGGCCATGGCGGTGCTGGTCCCTGCGTGATCGAGCCGAGGCGGCGTTTGACCAGGCGAACAGGGACCGGATCGGGCGATCTTCTCAAGCAAGCGGACTTGTAGAAACGGGGCTGCACAAGGCGAGCCGCTCAAAGGCGGGCGTTCGGCGTGGCTAGGTTCGCGGCGCCATGCATGCCGCCGACGAACCCCTGCCAGCATCGACGATGCCGATCCCCGTGGATGCACGGCGGAAGGCGCGCAGCCTGTACTGGCGCTATTGGACGGTTACCCAGATCGCCGAGGAGCTGGCGCTTTCGCGCGCGACGGTGGAGTCCTGGCGCCAGCGCGATCGGTGGGACGATGCGCCGGCACTCACCAAGATCGAGGACGCGATCGAGGCGCGCATCGTCGGGCTGGTCGACAAGGACAAGAAGACCCCCGGCGACTTCAAGGAAATCGACCTGCTCATGCGCGCGGTCACCACCGCCGCGCGGGTGCGGCGCTATGAGCAGCCGGGCGGGCACGAAGGCGACCTGAACGAGAAGGTCGGCAACCGGAACAGGGGCGAAAAGAAGAAGGCCAAGACCAACTATTTCACCCGCGAGCAGGTGGAGGAGCTGGAGCGCATCTTCCACGACGAGCTGTTCGGCTATCAGCAGGATTGGTGGGACGCGCGCGACCAGCGCACCCGCATGATCCTGAAATCCCGCCAGATCGGCGCGACCTGGTATTTCGCCCGCGAGGCGCTGCTCGACGCGCTGCGCGGGCGCGGCAACATGATCTTCCTGTCCGCATCGAAGAGCCAGGCGCATATCTTCCGGGGCTACATCATCCAGTTCGCGGCGAAGGTGGGAGTGAAGCTGCAGGGCGATCCGATCGTGCTGGATGCCGAGACGCTGCCCGAGGGCGAGGATCTGCCGCAGCTGATCTTCCTCGGCACCAACGCGCGCACCGCGCAGGCATATCACGGCAATTTCTATTTCGACGAGTTCTTCTGGACCTATGGATTCGAGGAGCTGAACAAGGTCGCCAGCGGCATGGCGATGCACAAGAATTGGCGGAAAACCTACTTCTCCACGCCGTCCACGGTGGCGCACCAGGCGCACCCCTATTGGACCGGCGAGCGCCGCAATCGCCGGGTGAAAAAGGAGCTCCGGGTCTCGATCGACACCGGGCACGGCCGCTTGAAAGCCGGCGTGCTGTGCGAAGACAATATCTGGCGCCAGATCGTGACGATCGAGGATGCCGAGGCGCGCGGCTGCGACCTGTTCGACCTGGACGAGCTGCGCATCGAATATGCGCCCGACGAATTCGCGAACCTGCTGATGTGCCAGTTCGTCGATGACAGCCTCTCGGCCTTCAAGTTCAACGAGCTGCAGCGCGCGACGGTCGACAGCGTCGTCGATTGGCTCGACGTGCAGCCGCTCAGCTCGCGTCCGGTGGGCACCCGCGCGGTCTGGGCCGGCTATGATCCGCAGGAGAGCGAGAACGGCGACAACGCAGCGCTGGTGATCGCGCTGCCGCCGGAAGGGCCCGGGGGCAAGTTCCGGCTGCTCGAGAAGTACCAGCTGCGCGGGCTCGACTACCAGGCCCAGGCCGAGTTCATCCGCCAGCGGCTCGCGCGGTACAACTGCACCTATCTGGGCATCGACGCCACCGGCATCGGCTCGGCCGTGTACCAGCTGCTCAGCGGCACGGTGCGCGGCTGCACCAAGATCGAATATTCGCTCGAGTCCAAGGCGCAGATGGTGATGAAGGCGCAGCACAGCTTTGCGCGCGGCCGCATCGAATTCGACGCGAGCTGGATCGACGTGCAGTCGAGCTTCCTCAGCATCAAGAAGGCGCTCACCAGCTCGGGCAAGGCGATCACCTTCAAGACCAGCCGCGGCGACGAAAGCATCGGCCACGGCGACCTGGCCTGGGCCGTGATGCACATCCTGATCAACGAACCACTGGACGGCAGCGCGCGGCCGCAGACGCGCTTGGAGATAATCGATGGCGAAGCGGACTCGGGCGCGGACGATGTCCCGGCAGGAAACGGCGGCGGCGTCGTCTGGGGCTTTGGTGCCGGCGAAGGAAGAGACCAGCTCGGGTGGCCTGGCGTTCAGCTTCGGCGATCCGGAGCCGGTGCTCAACCGGCGCGAGCTGCTCGACATGGCCGAGTGCTGGCACAACGGCCGCTGGTACGAACCGCCGGTGAGCCTGGACGGCCTGGCGCGCGCGTTCCGCGTATCGCCGCACCACAGCAGCGCCATCATGCTCAAGCGCAACCTGCTGGTGGCCTCGTTCCAGGCATCGCCGCTGCTCGGCACCGCGGCGTTCGAGGCGCTGGCGCAGGATTTCCTCGTGTTCGGCAACGGCTATCTGGAGGAGCGCCGCAACGTCCTGGGCGGCGTGCTGCGCTATGAGCATGCCATCGCCAAATACACCCGGCGCGGGGTGGAGGCGGGGCGGTTCTTCTATGTGCCCGGGGACCGCGACGAGGTGGAGTTCGCCCCCGGCAGCGTGCAGCAGGTCTGCCAGCCGGACGTGAACCAGGAGATCTACGGCGTGCCGGAATATCTGAGCGCGCTGCAGTCGGCGTTGCTCAACGAGGCGGCGACGCTGTTCCGCCGCCGCTATTATCTGAACGGCAGCCATGCCGGGTATATCCTCTATGCCACCGGCGAAATCGACGAGAAGGACACCACCGCCTTGAAGACGGCGCTCAAGGCGTCGCGCGGGCCGGGCAACTTCCGCAACCTGTTCGTGCACGCGCCGAACGCCAAGGAGGGGAGCCTCAAGATCCTGCCGATCGCCGAGGTGGGCGCGAAGGACGAGTTTCTCGGCATCAAGAACGCGACGCGCGACGACGTGCTCGCCGCACACCGCGTGCCGCCCCAGCTGCTCGGCATCGTGCCGGCGCAGGGCTCCAGCGGCTTTGGCAACCCGCTCCAGGCGGTCGACATGTTCTTCGAGCTGGAGATCCTGCCGCTGCAGGTGCGGCTGCTGCAGTTCAACGAGCTGGTCGGGCGCGAGGTCATCCGGTTTCGCGAGCGAAAGCAGGCCGCCGCCGCATAAAACCGTTTCGCCTGCGCTTCCGGCTGTTTCCTACAGATCGGGTGCCGTGTCACCGTGGCGCCCCCAAGATCCCGCCGGCCTGGTCGCGGTCGGCGGTTCCCCTTGCGCCGCCGACCGGCAGCGCCAACCCCAGAAGAGGCAGAGCCTTCCACCATGCTGAGTGCCGTTACCCCCGTGTCTCCCGCCGCCGGCTATATCGGCGGCAAGCGTAATCTCGCCGGCCGCATCGTTCGCATCATCGAGCAGGTCGACCACCAGCTCTACGCCGAGCCCTTCGTCGGCATGGGCGGCATCTTCCTGCGCCGCCGGCAGCGGCCGAAGGCCGAGGTGATCAACGACGTCAGCGGCGACGTCGCGACGTTCTTCCGCGTGCTGCAGGAGCACTATCCCTATCTGCTCGACATGCTGCGCTTTCGCGTCGCCAGTCGTGCCGAGTTTGAGCGGCTCCGGGCGCTGCCCAGCGAGCGCCTCACCGATCTCCAGCGCGCGGCGCGGTTCCTGTATCTGCAGCGGCTCGCCTTCGGGGGGAAGGTGAACGGGCGCGTGTTCGGGGTGGACGTGACCCAGGGCGCGCGGTTCAACATCACCAAGCTCGAGCCGGGGCTCGCGGACATCCATGATCGCCTGGCCGGCGTGGTGATCGAGCAGCTGAACTATGCCGCGTTCATCGATCGCTACGATCGCGCCGGCACGCTGTTCTACCTCGATCCGCCCTATTGGGGATGCGAGACCGACTATGGCCAGGAGGTCTTCGGCCGCGACGATTTCGAGCGGCTTGCCGCCCAGCTCGCCGGCATCAAGGGCAAGTTCCTGCTCTCGCTGAACGACACGCCGGGCGTGCGCGAGGTGTTCGGCGCTTTTGCAATGACCGAGGTGGGCACGACATACACGGTGGCGAAGGGCGCTGCCTCCAAGGCCGGTGAGCTGCTGATCAGCAATTTCCCGCTGCCCGGCTGATTACGGTCGCGCGCGACCGATTTCCGCGAGCCCGGAAGCACGAGCTTCCGGGCTCTTTTCATGCTCTCGGCGTGGCCCGCCGGCGCTGGCTGGCCGCACCCATCGAGCAGCCGTGGCGGCGACAGAATTGCTCCAGCGTCATCGTGTGCAGATCGTCCGCTCGGGCTGCCCACCAGGCGTTCCACTCGAAATGCAGGTCCAACTCGGCGCGCAGGCGCTTGATGGTGCTGGCGCCAATTGGCAGCACGATATCCCGCGGGCGCTCGACCGACTGCAAATACTCGGCGAGCGCAGCCGTGGTAATGACGCGCGGGTTGCCGGGGCCTACACCTTCTACGGGCCAGCCAAGCGGCAGCGCAAAACCCTGACCGCTGGGTCGAAACTCAGATACCAGCCATTCGGTGCCGTAGACATCGGTGATACGGTCGACCGCCAGACTTTCACGGGTTGGGCGGGGCATTATTCTCTCCGTCCAGCATTGCCTGCGCCTTGCGCTGGTCTAGCGTACCGATCGCGCCGGTGGGCAGCTGGATGACCAGCGATCCGGAGGCGAGGCGCAGTAGCCGCCCCTGATCCTCGCCGCGCTGGATGTAGCCGAGCGCTTGCGCTCCCGCCGGGGTATGCCAACGGATAAGCTCCAGCGCGCGAGGCGCTGGAGCGAGAAGGGTGATGCGCGAGCGATGGCGGCTCAAAACTGGGTGATCACTTCGCCGTCGATCTCAATCGAAATGATCTGCGCATCTTCGGCCTGGCGCAGCGCCTTGTAGGCGGGGGTGCGGCGGGCTTCTTCAAGGATCGCCTGGACCAAGCCATAGGCTTCGATTTCGCGTGCCCGCGGGGTAACCTGAATGTCGGTCTTGGCGGCGTCATTCATGGTGGCGATGTAGCTGGTCATTGTCTTGTTCCAACCCCTGATCCGGCGAGGTGCCCGATCGGCGATCACCGCCGATGCATTCCTCCTATGCTTCATCTTAGGTTGTGTAAAGCGAATAATGATGAGCCACGCGCGGAGATGCCTGCATATTGTGTGTAACATTGTTGTGTGAGTGAAAGGGCTGAGCCCCACCGCATGACCGCAAATAGACTGGGCCAGCACCCGCCGGGAGCGCCGTAGGGAGTGGGCGTGATCGTGGTGCGAATCTCAGCCGCCGAGCCAGATCGACCTTCATGCGGTCTCCAGCGGCTCGGGCGCCCACCCCCTGCCCCCTCGACCACTGCAACCCCGAAAAGAGCGCTTTTCCCCCCGCCTCGCCCGCCCCCTTTTCGTGCCCCTTTTGATGCAGTCTATCGCCGCTGAGCCGCCCTCAGAGGGAGCAGGCGCGATAACGTGATGCGATCTGATGCAGCTAAGGCTGCTCCCTGCCGGGCCTCTTGCACAAGAAGATGATGCGTCAGCGCGACGCTTTCCTACCCTCTAGGGGGCGGGAAGACATAATTTCGCTGATCTGCTGCCTTATGTGATCCTAAGTCACTGATTTAGCAAACTTAAAATGTTATAGCTGAGGCATAATCAATGTTAACCTCAGGGACGAGAAGCGTGGCAAGGTACTGTAAATGAACGATTATAATTTCTAGAAAGATTATATCACTCCACCATAACCCGGTTATATCGAGGTCAGCTATTTTGTTAGGTCAAAAGTGGCGGAAAACGGCCGATGTTATGGATGTTATAGCTATCCCGCGTGCTACTCTCCCTCTCGGCTAGGGGGGCGCATTATGCCTCCTGTCCAAGCCGGACAGCTGCAATGCCGAGCATGGATGCGCTTGATGCGAGATCGTGCCGCTAGTTCTGGTATCGCGCTGGTATCGCAAACAGCCTTATGTTCTTCGCTTGTTCGCGCCATTCGGGAGTAGCAATCGACGGAAATCTGCCGTTTTCGTCAACCTAGAATGCAATCGCACTGCAGAGGTCAGGGGTTCGATTCCCCTCAGCTCCACCAGCCGCCTTCTACCCTTCCCGACAGTCCGAACGATCAGGCCGCCAGCGCCAGCCGCAGCGTAACGCGCAGGCCGGGGCGCGCATCCTCCAGCGTCAGCGTGCCGTGGTGCAGCCGGGCGATCGCCACTGCGAGCGGCAGGCCCAGCCCGTGCCCGCGCGTGTGCCGGCTGGCGTCGAGCCTTCCGAAGCGCCGCAGCGCGCGGTCTCGGTCCGCGGCGGGGATGCCGGGGCCGTCGTCTTCGATGCTGAGCAGCGCCGCGCCGGCCTCGCGTCGCACCGCCAGCCGCACGGTGCTGCCGGCAGGCGTATGGGTGACGGCATTCTCGATCAGGTTGACCACCAGCTGGGTAAGGAGGCGCGGATCGCCCTCGACCGGCACCACCATGTCCGGCGACAGGAAGGTGAAGTCGCGACCGCTTTCGGTAGCTACCAGTTCCAGTCCTTCGCCCACCTCGCCCGCGAGCGCGGCGAGGTCGACGCGCTCGAAACCCGCGCGGCGCTCGCCACCCTCGATTTCGGTGATGCGCAGGATGGCGGCGAAGATCGCGAGGATCTCCTCGCTCTCGGCCACGGCATCGGCCAGTTCCTCCCGGACTGGCGCCGCCTCCGGCGCGACGGCCAGCGCCGCCAGCCGGCCGTGCAGCCGCGCCAGCGGGGTGCGCAGGTCGTGGGCGATGTCGTTGGAGATGCCGCGCATGCCGGTCATCAGGTCGCCGATCCGGTCGAGCATGCGGTTGAACGTCACCGCCAGCCCGCCAAATGCGCTGCCGGGCCGGTTCACCGGCACCCGCGCGCGCAGGTCGCCGTCGATGATCGCCTCGGCGGTGCTGCCGATCGCCGCGATGTTGATGCGGATCGCGCGGATCAGCGCGAAGGTGCCGATCAGCAGCAGCGCCACCACCGCGCCGAAGCCCATCGCCAGGATGCGCACGCGCCGGTGATCGTGCTGGTCGACCGGTTCGCTTTCCGCCACGAGTGCCAGCGTCTCGCCGCCGGGCAGCCGCTTCACCCAGGCCCTGCCGCGGCTGAGGCCGGGGATCGCCGCGTCGTGCCGGAGCGTGGAGACGCCGATCGGCAGCGGATGCGCCGGCGCGATGTTGCCGGCGATCACCCGCCCGGCGGAATCGCGTAGGAGGAAGCCGATATCGGCGCTCTCGCGCTCGCTGCTCTCGCGGGTGATGCGCCGGGCGATTTCGGGCAGGTCGGCATTGCCCTCCAGCAACTCGCGCGCCTCGCCTTGCAGTCGCAGATCCACCTGATGATCGATCGCGTCGAGCAGCGCGAGGTACACACCCACGCCGGCGAGCGTCGTCGCGGCCGAGAGGCCGAGCGCGAAGGCGATCGCGATCCGCCCGAGCGAATGGAGGCGCCGCCGCGGCACCGCTCAGGCGCGGAACATGTAGCCCACGCCCCGCACCGTCGCGATCGGATCGGGCAGGCCGGGCATTTCCAGCCGCTGGCGCAGCTTGAGGATGTGGACGTCGACGATATTGGTGGTCGGCACGAAGTCGTAGCCCCAGACGCGTTCGATCAGCATCTTGCGCGACAGCACGCTGCCCGCCTCGCGGACCAGCTCGGCGAGTAGCTTCAACTCTGTCTTCTGCAATTCGATCGGCTTGCCGGCGCGGGTGACGCGGTGGCGCAGCACGCTCACGGTCACATCGCCTGCGCTCAGCGTCGCATTGTCGGCTGCGGGCGTGCTGCGGCGGCGCAGCACCGCGCGGATGCGGGCGTTGAGCTCGTCGATCTCAAACGGCTTGACGATATAGTCGTCGGCGCCGGCCTCCAGGCCTTCCACCCGCTCCTGGGTCAGCCCCAGCGCGGTGAGCAGGATCACCGGCGTCTCCACGCCTTCGGCGCGCATGCGGCGCAGGACTTCGACACCCTCGATCGCGGGCAGCATGCGATCGAGCAATACCGCATCGAACTGCGCGCGGGCGAGGGTGGCGATCGCCGCGCGCCCGTCCTCCGCGCTCTCCACGTCATAACCCAGCGCGGACAGCTGCCGGACGAGCAGCGCGTTGAGCTGGGCATCATCCTCCACGACGAGGATGCGGACGGCGGCGGGCGTTTCGGACGGGGACTGCATGACGGGCACCCTTAGGACGGACGCCTGTTCCTAACCTTACAGTCCCGGCGGGTCGACCCGCCGCGCACGAAGCCTGTCTCGGCGGCGATCGTGCATCCCGGCTGGCAGGTGCGAGGCCGCTCAGCCCTTCGGCAGCTGGGCGAGCAGATCGATGTGGCGCTGCACGATGGGCACGGCGGCGGCAGCCACCTTGCGCAGCGCGGCGTTGTCGCCATTCTCCGCATAGCCGGAATGGAGCGCCAGCGCTTCCTGGTGCGCCATGCGCTGCTGGCGAAGATAGGCGGCATCGAACTGCGCGCCGGACAGGCCGCGCAGCTCGTCGATCATCTTCTGCTGCCGCGGTTCGAGCGCCGGGGGCGGCGGGGTCATGCCGGCGGCGCGGGCAGCGCTGGTGAGCTGCTGCGTCGTCATGTCATGATGCTCGATCATCATCTGGCCGAACTGGCGGACCGCCCCGCTTCCCGCCTTTTGCTGCGCAAGACGGGAGGATTGGATTTCGTACAGGTCGCCGGCGCCGGCCTTGCGGGCATAGCCCATCGCATCGCGCGGCATCGTCATCTGCGCCGGTGCCATGGGTTCGGTTTGCGGGCCTGCCCGGCTGGGCGCCTCGGCGGCCGTGGCAGCCGTCATCGCTAGCGACGCGAAGGCGCCGCACAGGATCATTGTCTTCATCATTTCCCTCCTGGACGTGCACGGTAAACCGGCCAGGCAGGCGATGGTTGCAAATTAACCTTTATCTACTTGCGGTTACTTGCGATCTTCGGCGCCGTTGACTTGCGTCAGAACAGGCCCGGCACTTCGCGCTGAGCGGTGCTGGGGCGTTCGGGCGTCAGCAGTTCCCTGGGCGCTGCCGCCAGCCGGGCAAAGCCGGTGCCGCCGATCGGGGTACAGCTGCGTCCGGCGACGAAATCGAGCGCGGCCTTCACCGACGCCTCCCGCACATCGCCCAGCGGTTGCGACAGATCGTCGGCAGCCGCGCAGCTCGCCTCGACGTTGCTGGCGAGGCCGCTGAAATAGCTGCCCTGCCGATTGGCGTTCTGCGTGGCGAAGGCGATCACGCGCAGCCGATCGTCGCATGCCGACTTGTCGATCGCGACCTGCCCGACCGGCTTGCCATAGGTGTTGGTGCCGACCAGCCCCAGGTTCGCGCGGAAATAGGGGATCATCCCGTTGATCACCAGCTCGCTGGCCGAGGCGGTGGCGCGCGTGCCGATGAAGGCAATGCGCGTGGGCGTGATCGATTCGGGCTTGGGCGCGAACAGGCGCACGGCGTCGTTCGCCGACTTCTCCGGCCGGAAGCTGGTATAGTCGAACACGTCGGTAGGCGCGCGCGCGCCCCCCAGCAGGTCGCCGAACAGTTCGGCGACCGCGACGAGGCCGCCGCCATTGTAGCGCAGGTCGACGATCACCTTGTCGATCCCCTGCGCCTTGAACGTCGCAAAGGCGCTGCGCAGCGCCGGATCGGCGGTGGTGATGAAGGTCCGCAGGTTGACATAGCCGACCCGCCCGCCGCCGTTCGGATCGGTCAGGACCTGTGCGCCATATCGGCTGGAGACCGGGGTGAGGGTAAAGTCGGACTTGGCCAGGGTGACGGTGCGGATGCTGCCGTTCGCATCCCGCACCCGCAGCACGCGGGTGGTGCCGCTGGTGTCGGGACCCAGCGCCGCCTGCACGCCGGCCGACCCTTGCGCCGCCATGATGTCGCTGACGTCGCGAAGGTCGTTGCTGGTAGTGCCGATCGCCAGGATCTGCGCCCCGCGATCGATGCCGGCCTGCAGTGCATTGCCGCCCTCGAAGCTCTCCGCGACGGTGATGGTCCGCATGCCGTCGCTGGTCAGGCGGAAGCCGAAGCCGGCGCTGGAGCCGCTGGAGTAATAGGCGTTCTCCTCGGCGATCGAGGTGAGATAGGTGAAGTAGCGGTCCCGCCCCTGGGCGCGCGCCGTGGCGGTCAGCGCATCGAGATAGGCATCGGCGCTGGTATAGCCTGCCGGATCGAGGCTGGCGGGCAGCGTCTCGGGGAACAGGTACCATTCGCGCATCGTGGCCAGGATCCAGTCCTGGCGCGCGCGCAGCGTGCAGGCACTGGCGGCAGGGGTGGGGCTGCTCGTGCCGGTGCCGGGCTGAACGACGGTCCCCGAGGAGCCACTGCCGCCGCCGCCCCCGCCGCATCCTGCCAGCAACGCAGCCAGCACCATCCCCGAAACGCTTGAACGCACGAAACGCATTGTCATCCCCCGTCTTCGGGGACGCAGACTAACCGCGCGTCAGATGGAAGGCCATAGGCTGCCGTACGCTGGGAACGACTGTTCGCACCCGCCCCTTCGCCGATGCGGCAGGCGCGGCGTTAATCCCATTCGCTCGATCGTGCCGGTCGTGCCGTTTTTCAGAGGTTCCGCATTGACGCCAAAGGCTTCATTCGATCTGGCAGCAGATCGTGAAAGGCCGCTTCCCGGCGATCCGGCTCAATGCCATGCGTGACATGCCCCACATCGTAGCGCGCGCTGGTGTGGGAAGTGCGCTGGCTGCGCTTGGAATGTGCCAGAACAGCGCCTCCCGGCGATGGCCGCAGGATGCTAACGTCTTGAGATTGCTGAGAGGGCGCAAACCCGTGTGCTAGCGCAGCTCCAGCTCAGGGCTAGGTCGTGTTGACAAAGTTGGGCAGCCACCGGCGGATGGCGGCGAGATTGAGGAAATTGGCGAACGATAGAGCGGTCTTGTCGTAGCGGGTGGTGATGCGGCGTTGATGCTTGAGGTAGCCGAACATGCGCTCGATGCGATTACGATCCCGGTATCGACGGAAGTCGCAGGCGATGGGCTCGCGCCGGTTGGCCTTGGGCGGGATGATCGGCAGGATACCGCGGATCAACAGGTTCGCCCGGACCACATCGCCGTCATAGCCTTTGTCGGCCAGCAGCGCGTTTGGCTTGTTGACCGGCAGCGCCATGAGGTCATCGACAGCGCCGTAATCCGACGTCTCGCCGCCGGTCAGGATGAAGCCAAGAGGACGTCCCTGATTGTCACAGCGGGCATGGACTTTGCACGTAAAGCCGCCGCGTGATCGACCAAAAGCCTCCTTATGAGTCCCCCTTTAGCGCCCGCTGCCGAAACATGGCCGCGAACCGTGGTGCTATCGATCATGTGCTGCCAGTCGTCGGTCAGCCCGAACTCGACCAGCGTGGCCAGCATCGCATCCCAGACGCCTTGTTCCGCCCAACGCCGGAACCGCACATAGACCGAGTTCCACTTGCCGCAGCGCTCGTGCATGTCGCGCCAGGGGCAGCCAACCCGCAGCACATGCAGCATGCCGTTCAGAAATCGCCGATTGTCATGGGCGGGTCGCGCCTTTCGGCCGCGCTCGGACGGCAGCAGACCTTCGAGCACCGCCCATTCCTCGTCCGTCAGATCGCCACGCGCCATTGCCGCTCCCTGCAAAGATCAGCCTCCATTGTTTGGTGAATAAGATGAAAATAGATTACTAATTTCATTTCCAATGCAGGAATAGATATTTGCATTAATTGTGATTGCAATATTATTGCAACAATTGTCACAAAAAATTAACAAATTTCTTTTGTCCCCGTTGCATGCAGGCCGCCCTCTACCCGGTCGAACCGCGCACACCGTGCGACACGTAACGACCTAATCTACGGGGGACATCGAAGATCATGTTGAACAAGCGCACCCTTTGGCTGGTGACGACGGCGCTCGGCTGTGTCGCGCAGCCCGCGCTGGCGCAGGACCAGCAGGCCACTGCCGACGCGCCGCAGGACATTGTCGTCACCGGCTATCGCGCCAGCCTGGAGCAGGCCCGCGACATCAAGCGCAAATCGGCGATCATCCAGGATTCGATCGCGGCCGACGACATCGCCGCCTTCCCCGATCTCAACCTCGCCGAGGCGATCCAGCGCCTGCCCGGCGTCGCGATCAACCGCGAAGCGGGCGAAGGCCGCCGCATCAGCCTGCGCGGCCTCGGCCCTGATTTCACCCGCGTCCAGCTGAACGGCATGGAAGTGCTGGGCAATGTCGATTCGCCGCAGGACAGCCGCGGCCAGAATTCGCGGGACCGCGCCTTCGACTTCAACCTGTTCGCCGCTGAATTGTTCAACCGCGTCGATGTCGAGAAATCGTACCAGGCGATCCAGACCGAAGGTGGCCTGGCGGGCACCGTCGGCCTGCACACCGGCCGTCCGTTCGACTATGCCGGCACCAAGGCGGTGCTTTCCGCCCAGCTGGGCACCAACACGCTGACCAAGGACGCGCAGCCGCGCTTCACCGGACTGCTGTCCAAGAACTGGGGCAATTTCGGCATCCTGATCTCGGGTGCGTACAGCCACCGCAATACGCGCGAAGAGGGCTTCGATACCTATCGCTGGCGCCGCAACAAGGCGAATGGCAGCGACATTTCGGCGCTAACTGCGGCTGAGCAGGCCAAGGTCAATTCGGGCGACCTGCGCTTCGCCCGCGGCAACCGTCTGTCGGTGTGGGACAGCACCCAGGATCGCCTGGGCCTGACCGCCGCGATCCAGTGGAAGCCCAGCGACAAGATCAACCTCGCGCTCGACGGCCTGTACGGCGAGTACAAGGCCGATCGCTTCGAGACTCACCTCGCCTCGCGCGGTGGTGGCGGCTCGACCTGGCTGGGCGGCGCGCAGACCTTTGCGGGCGTGACCTACAAGAACTCCAAGATCAACCAGATCCACTGGAACGACCAGAACGAGGTCGACTATCTCGACGTCGACGGCGCCAACACCGCGACCGAAACGCGCACGCAGAAGACCAAGAACATCTTCAAGCAGCTGGTGCTGAGCGGCGATGCCGAGCTGAGCGACAAGCTGAAGTTCTTCGTCACCGGCGGAGTCGAGCGTTCGAGCTACGACATGCCGATCAGCGACAAGTTCTACCTCGAAGCCTATGGCGGTGTGGCCTCGGACTATCGTGGTGGCACCTACTCCCTAGTAAACAGCTACAAATGGGACACGGGCAATCCGGCGCTGTGGCACGCCCACAACCTGCTGATCGGGTCCAACTATCAGGAATCGGCGTTCGACACTGCCAAGGGCCGGTTCGAATATGCGCTGAGCCCCGACGACAATCTGTCGTTCGGCGGTGAATGGCGGCGGTTCGAAAACAGCGGGTACAGCCGTGGTGGCCAGGTCAACGTCTATCAGACCGAGTTCCAGACCGGGAAGGTGAGCGCCAACATCGCCAACTATGCACAGGTCTATACCGGCTATAGCGGTCAGGACTGGGTGGTCGTCGATTACAACAAGGCGCTGAGCCAGCTCGGCATCGATCGCAACGCCTATCTTGGCCCGAAGCTGAGCGTCTACGGGGTCGAGGAGCGTACTGGCGCCGGTTTCGCGCAATATGACTGGGACCATCACCTTGGCAGCCTGCCGTTCCGCGGCAATATCGGCCTGCGCTATTATCGCACCGACCTGACCTCGAGCGGCGTGTCGAGCGGGCCGCTAGGCAGCGACAACGCAAGCATCAAGAAGCACTATGACGGCGTACTGCCGGCGATGAACCTGACGCTGGAACTGCAGCAGGGCCTGCAGCTGCGCGTATCGGCCGGCAAGAACATCAACCGTCCGACGTTGAGTGCCCTGGCGGCCAATGCGTCGGTGACGCGGACCGACGACGGCACCTACAGCGTCTCGGTCGGCAATCCGGAGCTGAAACCGTATAAATCCACCGACCTCAACGTGTCGCTCGAGCATTATTTCGGGCGGGTCGGCTATGTCGCGCTGGGCGGCTTCTACAAGCATCTCGACGGCTTCATCGCCACCAAGACGCTGTCGAACGTGCCCTACAGCGTCACCGGCCAGCCGACCACACTGGCGCCGAACCTGACGGCGAATACAATCATCGCCAGCTATTCGATCCCGGTGAACCTGGACGGCACCGATCTGGCGGGCGTGGAACTGGCGGGCCAGGCCGACTTCACCTTCCTGCCGGCACCGTTCGATCATTTCGGCGCCAGCGGCAACTTCACCTATCTCGATGCGAAATACGACTATCGCAAGGTCTATGGTTCGGACGCGATCCGCACCACGCTGGAAGGGCTCAGCCACGTCAACGCCAATGCGACGCTCTATTACCAGGACGCCAAGTTCGATGCGCGCGTCTCAGTCAACTACCGCAGCCGTTATGTCTACAGCGCGGCGCCGGTATCGACGAGCCTGGGCAAGGATCAGGATCTCAGTGGTTATGCCCCGACCACCTATCTGGACGCGTCGGCGCACTACAACCTGACCAGCAAGATCCAGCTGACCCTCGACGCGATCAATCTGACCAACCAGCGCGAGAAGCAATATTCGGACAGCACCCAGCGCCTCTACGTCGTCACCCGTTCGGGAACGACGGTGATGGGCGGCGTCCGCATTTCGTTCTGAACCTGGCCCGGGGAGGGACGGTGTCGCCGTTCCTCCCATGCCTGGGTCAACAATCTGTCATGTTCGACTGGTACCCGCACCGGCGGAGGCAAAGGGTCTGCGCGGGCATCGTCTATCGTACCGGTGGGTTTCAGGAGCGGTGCTGATCCTGGGATTGCTTTCGCCTGTTGCCGCCCCGTGCCAATCGCGTTCTACCGCCGAGCAACGCCGTATTCGCTTCGACGTGCCGCCCGGTCCGCTGGCGGAGGTGCTCGGCGCCTTGTCCCGCCAGGCCGGTGTAGAAATTCTCACCGCGCAATCCGCCTCGATACGCGTTGTACGGCGTATCCGCGGGCATATGACGATCGACGCGGCCATTACCCGCGCGATCACCGGTCTGCCGCTGGCCGCACGGGCGGCGGGGGGCGGCTATGTCGTGGTGCAGAGGCCCGCCCCGCCCGATATCGGCGCAGTCCTGCCGCCGTCGCCCGAACCGCCGCTGATCGTCGTGACCGGATATCGCGAGGCGGTGCGCCAGTCGGTCGCGATCAAGCGCCTTGCGCCGGGGGTGCGCGAAGCGACCCGCGCACAGGACATCGCCGATTTCCCGGATCGCAACGTCGCCGATGCATTGCAGCGGCTGCCGGGCGTTGCGATCAGCCGCGACAATGGCGAGGGGCGGCAGGTGTCGCTGCGCGGGCTCGGCCCGCTGTTCACCCGCACCACGCTCGACGGCATCGACGCGCTCGCCACCACCGCCTCGGGCTTCGACAATCGCGGATCGGTGAGCCGCGAGCGACGCTTCGACTATTCGGTGTTCGAGGCCAGCCTGGTCTCGCAGGTGGTGGTGGAGAAGAGCTGGTCGGCCGATGCCGATGCCGGCGGGATCGGTGGCACCGTCGCGTTGCAGACGGTGCGTCCGTTCGACCGGCCGGGGAACGAGACGCTGGTGTCGCTGCGTGCCCGGTCCGGCGGCAACGGCATGGCGACGACGCCCCAGGGCACCGTGGAGTTGTCGCGTCGCAACGCGCACTGGGGGGCGCTGGTCGCCGCGGCTTTCAGTCGCAACCATGTCGCCGAATATGGCTATCGTAACTGGGACTGGGCGCCGATCACCTTCGGTGCCGCCAATCTCGGGAGCGACATCGCGCCCGAGCAGCGCGGCCGGCTGACGGGGGCTCGCGGGCGCCCGGTCTATGGCCCGCGCGCATCGACCTATTCGAGCTGGGTCAACCGGCTCGACCGTCTCAACCTCGTCGCGGCACTCCAGCATGCCGGCGACGACGGGTCCGAGCTGGCCGTCGACTGGGTGCACGCAGCGCTTGCCGATCATCGGGACGAGCGATCGCTGGCGGCGGCGGGCGACAACGGCCTTACCGGCAACGTCACCGGCACGCAGCGCCTGCTCGCCGCGACCATCGTCGGCGATACGCTCGCGGCGGCACGCTATTCGGGCGTCGACCTGCGCACCGAGGCCAAGCGGACGGAGGATCGTACCCGGTTCGACCAGGCGACGCTCTCGCTGCGGAAGCCGATCGATGCCGTGACGATCGCGCAGTTGACCCTCGGCTACAACAGATCGGCGTTTCGCGGGCCGGTGTTCGACAAGGTGTTCCTGCAGACGCGGAACCGGGATTTCGCTACGATCTCCACCGGTGGCGCCCCGCGAAACGTGTATGGCTTCGATCCAGCCGGTCCTAGCGTCTGGAGTCTGATGCGCGCCGACGCACGCGAGGATGCGATCGATAACAGCAACGCCCAAGCGCGCCTGACCATGGATCGCACGCTGGCGCCCGGGCTGATGCTGCGCGCTGGCGGCGGCTGGCATCGCTTCGCCAACAGCGGCTATCAGCGGCGTACGCGTGTCGACTATTCCGATGGCCGGCCGGCGGTCACGACGCTGTTCAGCGGGCCGACGCTTGCGCCCTATGTGATCGCCGATGTCGATGCGACCTATGCCGCCACCGGTCAGCGACGGGACCTGAACGTCGGCGACAATGTTCCCGGCACCGATTACCGGCTGCGCGAGGAAAGCACGGCAGTGTTCGCGCTGCTCGATTGGGACGGGCGTCTCGGCGCGCTGCCGCTGCGGTTGCGCGGGGGGCTGCGCTATGAGGCGATCACCACCCGGTCGACGGGGACTGCGACCAGCGACATGCTGGCGGCCCCGGTCACGCACGTCACCGACAGCCGTGCCTGGCTGCCCTCGCTGGAGGTGCGGTTGAATTTGAAGCAAGACCTGGTGCTGCGCGCGGCAGCAAGCGAAAACGTGAACCGGCCCGACGTCGCAGACCTGCGTGCCGCAGCGGTGGTGTCGGTCTCGCCTTTTGGTGGCACGATCACGGCCGGCAATCCCGATCTCAAGCCGTTCCGCGCCCAGTCCCTCGACCTCGCGCTGGAACGCTATGGCGCCGGCGGCGGGGTGATCGCGGCCGGCCTGTTCTACAAGCGCATGAACTCGTTCATCACCTCGGCGACGACGGTGCAGCCCTATGTCGCCACCGGATATCCGCTGACCTTCCTGTTTCCCGGGCAGAGCGTGACCACGCTGTTCAACGTGGTGCGTCCGTTCAACGGCGGGGGAGCCGCTATCCGCGGCGCCGAGCTGACGCTGCAGCAGGAATTGCGCTTCCTGCCGTTGCCGCTCGACCGGCTGGGCGTGCAGCTGAACGGCACCTATGTCGATGGCCGGTCGGACGTGGTCTATGCCGGAGTGCCGGTGCGGCTGACGCTGATCGACCTCTCGCGGTGGCAGGGCAATGCGACGCTCTACTATACCGGCCGCGGCTGGGATGCGCGCATTGCGCTGGCCTATCGCGACCGCTATCGCACCGCGATCGGCAACAGCGGCAATATCGGCGAGTGGATCGCGCCCG
>NZ_BCYY01000021.1 GCF_001598435.1 Sphingomonas pituitosa NBRC 102491 | reverse complement strand
TCGAGCCCGCCGACGTCCTCCCAGCGGACCGTCGGCGCCTGCACCATCACTTCGCGCATCGCCGAGGGCTGGACGCGCTTGAGCGCCTCCAGGAAATCGTCGCGGGTGACCGAGAGCGTATCGAGCACCTCGGGCGGAATCGTGCCTTCCTCCAGGTTGAGACGCGGCATGATCCGGCGAACCGATTCGATCGCGGCCTCGCGCGTCAACGCAGCGAGATCGGCGCCGACGAACCCATAGGTAGTGCGCGCCAGCTCGGGCAGGTCGACATCGTCGCCCAGCGGCATGCCGCGGGTGTGGATGCCGAGGATCTCGCGCCGGCCGCGATCGTCCGGCACGCCGACGACGATCTCGCGATCGAACCGGCCCGGACGGCGCAGCGCCTCGTCGATCGCCTCGGGGCGATTGGTCGCGGCGATGACGACGATGTTGGCGCGCGCCTCCAGCCCGTCCATCAGCGTCAGCAGCTGGGCGACGAGGCGCTTCTCCGCCTCGCCGGTTACCTGGCCGCGCTTCGGCGCGATCGAGTCGATCTCGTCGATGAAGACGATGGACGGCGCATTCTTCGCCGCTTCCTCGAACACCTGGCGCAGCCGCTGCTCGGATTCGCCGTACGCCGAACCCATGATCTCCGGCCCGTTGATCAGGTGGAAGCTGGCGTCGCTTTCGTTGGCGACGGCGCGGGCGAGCCGCGTCTTGCCGGTACCGGGCGGACCATGCAGCAGCACACCCTTGGGCGGATCGACGCCCAGGCGCTGGAACAACTCGGGATACCGCAGCGGCAGCTCGACCATCTCGCGCAGCTGGTCGATTGTCGCGCCCATGCCGCCGATATCGTCATAGGTCACGTCGGCGCGGCGGCTTTCCTTCGCCTCCTCATATTCGGTGCGGAGCTCGACCTCGGTATTCTCGTCGATATGCACCACGCCGCGCGGCACGGTGGACAGCACCGTCAGGCGGATTTCCTGCAGCGCATAGGCGGGCGCCCGCACGAACTGCTGGACGTTGGGCGGCACGTCGGCGCGCTGGTGGCCGACCGTGGCGATCGTGTCGCCGGCGGTGAGCGGACGGGTGAAGAACGTGCGCTTGAGCGCCTCGCCGGTGCCGCGCAGGCGCAGATTCGCCTGGGCCGGGCCGAACACGACGCGCGTCGCCGGCTTCGAATCGGCGCGGCGCACCTCGACGAAGTCGCCCGAGCCGACCCCGGCATTGGCGCGCTGGAGCCCGTCGATGCGGAGCAGCTCCAGCCCTTCGTCTTCGGAATAGGGGAGGACGGCACGCGCAGGAGTGCTGCGCTTGCCGACGATCTCGATCACATCACCCTCGGTGATGCCAAGCGCGGCCATCAGGCTGCGCGGGATATGGGCGAGTCCGCGGCCGCTGTCTTCGGGACGCGCATTGGCGACCTGCAGCCGCCTCGTGCGGGATTCGTCATCGGCCATTCTGGATTCCTTCGTGGCGGTAGGCACGAAAGCTAGGAACGGCGGAGGCAAAAAAAAGGGCCGCCTCAATAAAGGGCGGCCTTGGAAAGTTTTAGGAGAGGATGCCTGAAAGGCACCCCCTATGTGCGGTGCGGCACGTTTTTGTGCAAGTGCGAAAATTACACCGCGTAGATGCATGGCTTGCAATCGCGATTGTCCGGAGCGATATTCCCCTACAGCGGGAATGGATTGCGTGGGGGCCTTCAGCCTTTGCGAGCCCTTTGCTGCACCGCACCAAACGAAGAGAGACGGATCGATGCGACGCCTTCCGCCGCTCACCGCGATCGAAGCATTTGTCCAGGTCGCCCGCCTGGGCTCGATCAAGGCTGCCGCCGAGGAACTGGCACTGTCCTCGCCTGCGCTCAGCCGGCGGGTCCAGGCCCTTGAGCGCTTCATCGGCAAGCCGCTGTTCGAGCGGCGGCACCAGTCGCTGCGGCTCAACGACGATGGCGAGCGGCTGCTCAGCCTGATCGCGCCGGCGCTCGACACGATGACCGATGCGATCGAGACGATGACCAGCGGCAGCGAATTGCTGCGGCTGCGGCTCGGCGTGCTGCCGCTTTACGCGACGCAGCAGCTGCTGCCGCGCCTGCCCGAGCTGAAGCAGCGGCATCCCGAACTCCATCTCGACGTCGATACCGGCAGCCACGGGATGGCGCGGCTGGGCGACGGGCTGGACGCCGCCATCGTCATCGCCCGCGACATCGATCCCGGCTATTATTCGCGCCGGCTGGATCGCAACCGCGTGCACGTGATCGGCGCGCGCAGCCTGGTGGAGGGGCCGAATCCTGTCCGCGACCCCATGGACCTGTCCCGCCTGACGGCGCTGGTCCATCGCGAAATGCCCGAAACCTTCACCGCGTGGCGGATGGCGGCGGGCTATCCGGACCTCGAACCCGCAGCGATCGACCTGTTCGACTCTGGCAACCTGATGCTGGAGGCCGCAGCACAGGGCCTGGGCGTCGCCTTCATGCTCGAATCGCACTACCAGTCCGCCCGTGACGAGCGGCTGGTGCAGCTGTTCGACCTGACGGTGGAGAGCCATTACAGCTACTGGTTCGTCTGCCGCCCCCGCGCGCTGACGCTGCGCCCGGTGCAGATCTTCCATGACTGGCTGATCTCGGCGATGGGCGCGGATTTGCTGGATATGCCGCAGGTCTGACCCTGCCCCTTTGGGCAAAGTCAATGGAATGGGCGCGGCAGATCGCCTACATGGACGTCATGTCGCCGCTCAACGCCTTCCTGCTGTTCCTCGCCACCGTTTTGGGCATGGAGCTGTTCGCCTATGCCGCGCACCGCTGGATCATGCACGGGCCGGGCTGGTTCCTGCACAAAAGCCACCATCGGCCGCGCACCGGCAACTGGGAATTGAACGACCTCTATGCCGCGATCTTCGCGGTGCCCTCGTTCGTATTGCTGCTGGGCGGCGTGCAGCTGGGCTGGTGGCCGGGCTTCACCTGGATCGGCGCCGGGATTGCTGCGTACGGCGCGATCTATTTCGGCTTTCACGACCTGATCGTCCACAAGCGGATCCGCCACCGCTACATCCCGCGGTCCAGCTACATGAAGCGGATCGTGCAGGCGCACCGGCTCCACCACGCTGTGCGTACCCGCAAGGGCACGGTGAGCTTCGGCTTCCTCTACGCCCCCAGGCCGGAGGTGCTGAAGGCCCAGCTGCGCGCAAGCGGCGCGGTCGTCCAGCGGATCACCATCCCGGATTGAGGGCCTTCCCCGGATTGACGGAACAGGCCCGCAGACCCACATCGCGGGCCTATGGAACAGCTGAACCTCTCCGAGTCCGAATGGCGCAAGCGCCTCACCCCCGAGCAGTTCCACGTGTTGCGCCAGGCGGGCACCGAACGTGCGTTTTCCGGACATTTCAATGACAACAAGGCCGACGGCATCTATCGCTGCGCGGGTTGCCAGCTCGAGCTTTTCGACAGCGTCGACAAATATGATTCCGGCTCCGGCTGGCCCAGCTTTACCCAGCCGGTGGCGCCGGGCCATGTCTCCGAACATGCCGACACCAGCCATGGCATGCGCCGGATCGAGGCGCGGTGCGCGCGCTGCGACGGTCATCTCGGCCATGTCTTCCCCGATGGACCGCCGCCGACGGGCCTGCGCTATTGCATGAATTCGGTGAGCCTCGACTTTCGGCCGCGCGCCGCGGGCGCATCGGCCGCCTGATCCTTGTAGGAAGCCCCGCTAGGCTGTAATCGACCACGCCGTAACATGGCCGTGAAATCGAAAACCGCAGCTGCGCCCTGGTGGCGCCGGGGCTCCTTCTGGAAGAAGTTCTTCCTCTGGTCGCTGATCAGCGGCATCGGGGTGGCGCTGATCGCGTTCATCGCGCTGGTGATCGCGGTCTATTCGGCGCGGGCGACACTTCCCAGCTTCGACCAGATGAAGTCTTCGCCCAACGGCCAGATGATCCGCGTCCACGCGGTCGACGGCACGGTGCTGGTCTCGCTCGGGCCGAGCTATGGCGAATGGATCAAGTACGACCAGATCCCGCAGGCGATGAAGGACGCGATCATCGCGACCGAAGATCGGCGCTTCGAATCGCACTGGGGCGTCGATCCGGTCGGCGTCGCGCGCATCTTCTGGGTGGCCAAGCGACTGCATGACGAAGGCCGCCGCCTGCAGGGTGGGTCGACCATCACCCAGCAGGTGGCGCGCACCATCTTCCTGTCGAACAAGTACAGCGTCACCCGCAAGATCCGCGAGGCGATCCTGGCGCTGGCGCTCGAGCGCAAATTCTCGAAGCAGGAAATCCTCGAGCTCTACCTGAACAAGGTCTATTTCGGTGGCGGCGCCTATGGCATCGACGCGGCGAGCCGGAAATTCTTCGGCCATCCGGCGACGACCCTGTCGCTCGGCGAATCCGCGATCGTCGCCGGCCTGGTGAAGGCGCCTTCGCATTACTCGCCCACGGCCGATGCCGAGGCTGCGGTCGACCGCGCCACGGTGGTGCTCAAGCTGATGGCCGATGCCGGCAAGATCAGCGAAGCCCAGGCCAACAGCACCGATCCGCACGCCGTGCAGCTGGCACCGGAGCCGAAGCAGAACAGCGTCCGCTACTTCACCGACTGGGCGCTGCCGCAGCTGGAGACGCTGATCGACGAAACCGAGGCGCCGCTCGACGTGTGGACCACGCTCGACCTCAACATGCAGCGCAGCGCCGACCAGGCAATCCGCGTCAACGCGCCCGACGGCGCGCAGGGCGCACTCGTCTCGATCGACCGCGACGGCGCGGTGCGGGCGATGGTGGGCGGCAAGGACTATGTGTCGTCGATCTACAACCGCGCGACCCAGGCGCAGCGCCAGCCGGGGTCGTCGTTCAAGCTGTTCGTCTACCTCTCGGCGCTCGAGGCCGGGCACAAGCCCGACGACATCGTGGTCGATGAGCCGGTGACGATCGACGGCTGGACCCCGCGCAACGATTCGCGCCGCAACAGCGGGCCCATCACGATCCGGACCGCCTTCGCCTATTCGGTCAACACGATCGCGGCGAAGTTCGGCCAGGAAGTCGGCTTCACCACCATCGCCGACATGGCCAAGCGCTTCGGCATCACCACGCCGATCAACACCCAGCCGGCAATGGTGCTCGGCACCTCCAACGTGCGCCTGATCGACATGACCCGCGCCTTCGCCTCGGTGGGCAATAACGGCGTGGCGGTGACGCCCTATGGCATCACGCGCGTGACCGCCAATGGCAAGGTGATCTACCAGCACGAAGTGGATACCAGCCATGTGCTGGTCGCCAACTATGTCGCCGCGCAGATGATCGACCTGATGCAGACTGCCGTCGCCACCGGTACGGGCCGCGCTGCCCAGATCGGGCGTCCGGTCGCGGGCAAGACCGGCACGACGACCTCGAACAAGGACGGCTGGTTCATCGGCTTCTCCAGCGGCCTCACCACCGGCGTGTGGATGGGCCGCGACGACGCCAAGGTGGTGCCAGGTCTGCAGGGCGGGCGCGCGCCGGCGCGCGCCTTCCATGACTTCATGATCCAGGCGGTGGCCAACCGCCCGGTCGAGCAGTTCGAGACGCAGCTGACTCCGCCCGACAACGCGCTCGAACCCGACGAGGACGCGTATGGTGCCCCCGACAACGGCATGATGGTCGACGAGGACGGCAATCCGATCGCCCAGCCGCCGCAGGTGGCCCCGACGGAACCGCAGGACGGCGAGGAGCTGGACGGCGCCGCCCCGGCCCAGCCGGGCGGGCGGCCCGCGCCCGTCCAGCCGCAGCAGGGCGAGCGGCTCGACCGCGACTGGATCAACCGGATGACCGGCCGCCCGCCGGCGCAGCAACAGCCCGCCCGCCAGCCGCAGCGCCAGCCCGCGCTGCAGGATCGCCAGCGGCCAAACGACGAATATTGAATCTAAATCCCCCTCCCGCAGGCTGGGGAGGCTATTCCCGCCCCACCCAGTGCAGCCCTGCGCCATGCCGGCGCAGCCAATGCCGGTGCGGTGTCGGGTCGGTGCCGTAGAGCTGCTCGACCAGCGCATGGAAATCGGGGCCGTGGTTCATGTGCACCCGGTGCGCGACTTCATGCGCCACGGTGGCGCGACGCACTTCGCTCGGTGCAAGGATCAGTCGCCAGCTATAGCGGATCACGCCCGTGGAGGCGCAGCTGCCCCAGCGGCTGCGCGGATCGCCGATCGCGACCTTGGTGACGCGAACGCCTGCCAGCGCGGCATACTGCGCGGTATCTTCGCTCAGCACCCGCAGCGCCTCTGCACGCAGCCAGCGCTCGACCCGGCGGCCGAGGCCTTCCTCGGTGCCACCGCAGCGCAGCAGGTCGCCCGCGCGCCGCACGCCGCGCACGCCTGCGACCGGCCAGACAATCGTCAGCTCGCCGTCCTCGAACGGCACGCGTGCGCCAGGCACGAAGGGTCGTCCACCAGGCAGCTGCTCCCGCTGGGCCGCGATCCAGCCCTGCTGCTCGCCCACCCATTGCATCGCCTTGGCGAGGCTGGCGCGCGGCGGAATCGTCAGCCGAACCTTGCCGTCGCGGGGATCGATCGCGAGCCGCATCCGCCGCGCGCGGGGATGGCGGATCACTTCGAGCCCCTCGATCAAAGGCGGCGGTCCGTCATGTGATGTTCGAGATCGCCGGCATCGTCCTCGGAAACAGTCCAGCCGCGGGTCGATTCGCCGGCGCGGTGGACCGCCTCACGGTCGCCGGAGACGAGGTAATGCCAATCCGGCAGCTTCTCGCCATTGGCGCGCAGCCGATAGGCGCAGGTGCTCGGCAGCCATTCGATGTCGCGCACATTGCGCGTCGTCAGCCGCACGCATTCGGGCACATAGGCGCGGCGGTGCTTGTAATCCTTGCACAGGCCCATCTTGCGATCGAGCAGCTTGCAGGCGACGTTGGTGGCGAACAGCTCGCCCGTCTCCTCATCCTCCAGCTTGTGGAGGCAGCATTTGCCGCAGCCGTCGCACAGGGCTTCCCACTGCGCGCGGTCGAGTGCCTCCAGCGGCAGATCTTCCCAGAATTTGTTGGTCAATGCACCCAATGCTCAAGCTCGGCGACGATCGCCGGGGGGTCCTTCTCCAGCGGCAGGCTGGTGATCGGCTTGCCGTCCGGCCCCATCAGATAGGCCACTTGGGTATGGCCCATCAGATAACCCGACGGCGTAGGCTGCTTCATATAGGCGACGGCATAGGCCTTCGCTACCTGCGCGATCGCCTCCGGCTTCCCGGTGAGCCCGATCAGCCGTGGGTGGAAGTTGCCGACATATTGCTTGAGCTGCGCGGGCGTGTCGCGCTCCGGATCGATCGTGATGAACAGCGGCACGATCTTCTGCGCCGTCCGCGGCGCCTGCTTGTCGAGCGTGCGAAGGGCTGCACCGACCTTCGTCAGGTCCGTCGGGCACACGTCCGGGCAATAGGTGTAGCCGAAATAGACGATGCGGTATTTGCCCGCGAAATCGCCATCGCTAACGATCTTGCCGTTCTGGTCGGTGAGGGTGAACGGCCCGCCGATCCGCGCACCGGCAAGCGGCGGTTCGCCGGTGCCGCCCGCGCCGCATGCCGACAGCACCAGCATTGCGGCAGGTATCAAAGCTCGAAACATGCTGTTCATGGTATCCACCGCCAGTCTTTGCTAGGAAGTCGGCTGCATCCGTCGCCCGTATCGAAGGTACCGATCCAGCAATGACGTTCCGTCTCGCCTCCGCCGCTGCCGCGGCCCTGTTTCTCCTGCCGCTCCCCGCACTCGCCCAGGGCATGGGCCAGCCGCGCGAGAGCATCCAGTTCCTCGATGCGATCCGTAAGCAGGACGGGAACAAGGTCAACGAGTTCCTGCGCGACAAGGCATCCTCGATGATCAACGTGAAGGATCCCTACGGCACCGGCGAGGCCGCGATGCACATCGTCGTGAAGCGTCAGGATCCCACCTATCTCTCCGTGTTGATCAACCAGCCGGGCGTAAACGTGAACATCCAGGATCGCGACGGCAACACCCCGCTGATCTTCGCTGCCGGCCTGGGCTGGGGGCCGGGGGTGGACGCGCTCCTCGCCAAGAAGGCCAACGTCAACCTGGCGAACAATGGGGGGGTGACTCCGCTGATCCGCGCCGTCCTCGCCCATGATGCCGAAGTGGCGAAGAAGCTGCTTGATGCCGGCGCCGATCCCGATCGCGCCGATTTCGGTGGCGGGCTCTCGGCACGGGAATATGCCAAGCGCGAGACCCGCTACCCGTCGATCGCCAAGCTGCTTGCCGATGCGCCCAAGCTGGGCCGCGCCGCAACCGCGGCAGGGCCGAAGCTCTAACTACGCATCAGAACCCGTCGGCAACGTCGGGATCAAGCATGCTCAGCAGCCTTCGTCCCGCACGTCGGGCGAAGGCGAGGGTCGCCTTGCGCCGTGCCGGCGCCGGCAGCGGCACCGTTGCGGCTTCCCGGGCAACGGCGGCGTCGTACCGGTCGGCGACGATCAACCCGGTGCGCTCCGGCAGGAAATGCGGCTGGTCAAGCGGACGCAGGTCGAACCCCTGCGGCACCGCCCAGAAGAAACGGTCGCAATGGCCCAGATATTCAGGCCATTTGCCGTCGCCGAGCAAGTCCGCGCGCGACACCTTGATCTCGACGATGACGATGTTGCCGCGCGCGTCCAGCGCCATCAGATCTACACGCCGGCCGCCGTCCAGCGGCACTTCGGCGATCGCCACGCAATCGTGGCGCAGCAGCATCCGGCACACGCCCCGCACCACGTCGGCGGCGACCAGCGCCTCGGCTTCGGGCGTGAGCGGGGGGGGCAGAGGCTGGTGCGCATTCATCGCCGGAACATAGAACATTCAGCGAACACAGAAAAGCAGCCGAATCACTTCGGCGGCTTTTCACGTGCTGCAGGGCGAGGCCCGATCAGCGATAGAAGATGTGATTGCCCACCGTGGCGACGGTGGCGCGGCCCTGGCTGCCGCTGACGTAGCGCGCATGGAAATAGAGCGCGTCGCCGGCCGGGCTTTCCCACAGATTCTTGCGGGCGACCTGCGCCACCGCGAGCGCGCGGCGCCACTGGGCATTCGCCGGCGGGGTCGGCAGCTTGCCGCGGCGGACGAACGAGAACTGGCCCTTCTGGGTCACAACCGAGCAGACCGAGCCGGGGAAACGGCCCGAGGTGCTGCGGTTGAGGATCACGTCGGCGACCGCGAGCTGGCCGGAGAGCGGCTCGCTGCGGGCTTCGAAATAGACGCCGGTGGCAAGGCAGCGGAGTTCGCGATCCTCTTCGAGCGCGGCGATATCTTGCTGCGCGGCAACCGCGTCGGAGAGGCTGGCATATTCCGGGGTGGCGTCGTCCTCGGCATCGGAACCCTGCTGCTCGACCGCGGCCTGAGCCGCGGGAACCTGCTGGGAAGCAAGGACGTTCTGTACCTGAGCCGGTGCTGGCTGCACCGTCGCCTGAATCTTCGCTTCCTGCTGCGGAAGCGGGCTCAGGTTGAGCGTGGCGGCATTCGCAAGTGCGCCAGCGCAAAAAGTCACAGCTGCGAAAGTCGCAGCCCGTGGCAGAAACTTCATTTCATATCTGTATTGTGCGGTTGGCGTGCGATCGATCGCTGCTCCCGAGGAGACTGGACCGCCGGACGTACCCCCCGACTGCGTAACCGATCGACTTCACACCTCGAACGGCACAACGCGAATGAACGTTGTGATCGCTTTCGCGAGCGAGGCGCGAACTGTCAACAAAGGTTCATCGTTTCAGCGGCGAACCGTTCGGCGCCTGCGATATCCAGTTCGACGACCCACAGATCGGTGTCGCGTTCGCGCCGCCGCCGCCAATAGGCGCTGGCCTCGGCCTCGTCCGCCAGTGCCTTCGGTCCGGAAGGAAGCAGCGCAGCGACTCCGCCGGGCCCGATGCCCCGCTCGACGAAACGGGGATCGGCGCCGCGCTCGAGCAGCAGCAGCAGGATCGCACCGGAGGTCGCATCCCCCTTCGCCAGCACCATCGCCGAGCCCCCGGCGCCATCCGCGCGCCGCACCAGCGCGCTCACCAGCATCGCGCTGGTCAGCCGAGGCGTCATGCGGTGCGATAGCCGGGCAGGGTGGCGAGCGGGATGCGCGAGCGCATGAAGGTGCCGGTGCCGCGCGCTGCCTCCTCGCCGTTTGCGTCGACCAGCCGCGCTTCGGCCACGAACACGCGCCGCTGGCCGCTGACCCAGCGACCTTCCGCGATTACCGGCCCCTCGGGCAGGGGCCGGGTGAGCAGCAGGTTGAAGGCGGTGGTCAGCAGGAATCGGTCGGTGACGAGGCTGTTCGCCGCATAAAAGGCTGCATCGTCGAGCATCTTGAAATAGCTGGTGCCGTGCGTCGCCCCGGCGGCATGGAAATAGCGTGCATCGACGTCGAAGCGAATCCGGGCGAGCCCCGCTTCGGGGATTTCAAGGACCGAGGGAAAGAGCTGGTTGATCGGCGCTGCGGCGTAGAGCGATTCGAGCGCCCGGTAATGCGCCTCGGCACCCGTCGGCGCCGCTTCAGGCGGCGTCACGCGCCTCGACTCCGGTCAGCAGCACGTAGAGCGCGTCCTTCGAGCCGGCACCGCGCAGCTTCTCCGCGAACGGTCGCTCGCGGAGACGCCGCGACACCGAGGCGAGCGCCTTCAGGTGCTCGGCGCCGGCATTGGTCGGCGATAGCAGCATGAACACCAGGTCTACCGGCAGATCATCGACCGCGCCGAAATCGAGCGGCTGCTCCAGCCGGGCGAACACGCCGCACACGCGCGGCAGGTCATCCAGCCGCGCATGGGGGATGGCGATGCCGCCGCCGAAGCCGGTCGAGCCCAGCCGTTCGCGTTCGGCCAGCCGCTCGGCCACCAGCTTGGCATCGACGCCGTAGGTCGCTGCCGAGATGGTGCCAAGCTGCTGGAACAGCGCTTTCTTGTTGCCCGCCGTCACGCCGGCGAGCACCGCCTCCGGCACGAGCAAATCGCTCAGATCAGTCATGAAATCGTTCCAAAGAAGCGGTGCTGCCCGCGGGCAGCCCGGCCTTACGCCGGTGCGCGGTTGGGCTCAACCCAGCCAATCGTTCCGTCGCCACGGCGATAGACCATATTATAGGCGCCCGTGCCGCTGTTGCGGAACAGCAATGCGTTCGTATTGCGCAAGTCCAGCATCATCACCGCGTCCGACACCGTGGCATCCGGAACGTCGACGCGCGTCTCCGCGATCACCAGCGGCGCATCCGCGACTTCCTCTTCGGCATGCGATTCCTGGAACAGGGTGTAGCCGGCATTGTCGAAGCCATTGTCATACGCACCGCCTTCCGCCAGCGCGATCACTTCTGTCGGGCGACGATCCTTGAGTCGTCGGACATAGCGCCGCAACTGCTTGTCGATCCGGTCCGCGGCGCCGTCGAACGCGCCATGCGCTTCCATGCCGCTGTTGGTCGCCTTGAGCACCAGGCCTTGCGTCACGTGCATCACGATGTCGCAGGTGAAGCCGTTGTCGTGCGGCCCCTTGCCGAAGGTAATCTGCGACGAGATGGCGCGAGAGAAATATTTATCGGCGATACCCTGGACCCGATCCGTCACCTGCGTCTTGAGCGCTGCGCCCGTATCGACCTGATGCCCCGAGATCCGGATATCCATAATGTACCTCCACTTCGCAATTAGGGACGAGCGACCTAGGGCTGCGCCGGAACCGCGTCGATTGTGGGAACACCCCATAGCGGCTCGTCCAGGGACTTCAGAAACGCTGCGTGCCGTGCAAGTTCCGCCGCACTCGCGGTGAACCGCCGCGCCGGCCGGACGTGTACCCGAGTCGGCGCTTCGATCGGGGTCTCCGGCATCACCGGCACTTCCTCGGCCAGGCCGAGCGTGATCTGGCGGCCGCCGGTCAGTTCGACATAGACCTGGGCCAGCAGCTGCGCGTCGAGCAGCGCGCCGTGCAGCGTCCGCGCGCTCAGGTCGATACCGTAGCGGCTGCACAGCGCGTCGAGCGTGTGCTTGGCGCCGGGATGGCGGGTGCGCGCGAGCACCAGCGTGTCGACCATCCGGCCAAGGTCGATCAGCGGCCGGCTACACCGGCCGAGCTCGCCGTTCAGGAAGCTGAAGTCGAAGCCGGCGTTGTGCGCGACCATCGGCGAATCGCCGATGAAGTCGAGCAGATCCTCGACCACGTCGGTGAACAGCGGCTTGTCGGAGAGGAATCGCTCGGACAGGCCGTGGACGTTGAACGCCTCCACCGGCATGGCACGCTGCGGATTGATATAGGCGTGGAAATGGTTGCCGGTGGCAACCCGGTTTACCAGCTCGACACAGCCGATTTCGACGAGGCGGTCGCCGCCTGAGAAGTTGAGTCCCGTCGTTTCGGTATCGAACACTATCTCCCGCATGGAGCGCTTATCCACCCACCGGCGGCGCGAGGCAAGCGATCACCGCGCGTACGCAATCTTCCGTAACCTGCAGGCCTTCGTGCGTAGGGACGACGAAGTCGGCGCGCGCGCGCTTCTCCGCGTCCGGCAGCTGCCGCGCGAGAATCGCCTCGAACCGCTCGGCGGTCATGCCGGGGCGGGCGAGGACGCGTTCGCGCTGAATCGCCGCTGGCGCCGAAACGACCGCGATCTTGTCGACGTGCCGCCAGCCGCCCGCCTCGAACAGCAATGGTACGTCAAGAACGACCAGCGGCGACTCGACATGCGCTGCCAGGAACGACTCGCGCGCCTCGGAGACGGCGGGATGAAGGATCGCTTCGAGTCTGGCGAAGGCGGTCGGGTCGGCCATCACCGCCTCGCGCAGCAGCGTGCGATTCACGCCGAGTTCGGTGGTGGTGTCGGGAAACTCGGCCTCGATTGCCGCCACCGCCGCGCCGTTCGGCCCCTGGAGATGATGGACGACCGCGTCCGCATCGAACACCGGCACGCCGGCGGCCGCGAACATCGCCGCGACGGTCGACTTGCCCATGCCGATCGAGCCGGTGAGGCCCAGCACGATCGGCCGGTGGCTCATGCGGTGAGCAGCGCGCGCAGTTCCTCGTCGCGGTCGCGCGGGGGCTCGGCGCCGAAGAAGAGCTCGAAGGCGAGCGCGGCCTGGCCGACCAGCATCTCGAGCCCGTCCACGGTATCCAGCTCGCGGTCGCGCGCCTGGGCGAGCAGCGGCGTTTCGAGCGGGGCGTAGACGATGTCGTAGACCACGGCATGCTCGGGCAGCGGATCGAGGTTGAGGTCAAGCGGCGGCTGGCCGTCCATGCCGAGCGGGCTGGCGTTCACCAGCAGGTCGGCAGCGGGCAGCGGCGCGCCGATCGGCAGCGCGTCGCCCTTCACCCCGAAGCTGGAGAGCATCGCCGCCGCCTTCAGCACGTTGCGGTTGAGGATGGTCACCCGGCCGATGCCGACGCGCGACAGCGCGAACAGCACCGCGCGCGCGCCGCCGCCGGCGCCGACCACCACCGCATGGCGGCCCTCCAGCTCCAGCCCGGCGATCGGCGAGAAGAAGCCGCCGGCATCGGTGTTGGTGCCGATCAGGGTGCCGTCCTCACCGCGGATCACGGTGTTCATCGCGCCGATCGTGTTCCGCACTCCGCCGGGATCGCCGACCAGATCCATCACCGCCAGCTTGTGCGGGATTGTGACGTTGCAGCCGCGCCAGTCGGCATCGTCCTTCGCGCGAGCGAAATAGGCGGCGAGGTCGGCATCGAGCACATGGGTACGGCGATAATCGCCTTCGATGCTCAGCGCATCGAGCCAGAACTTATGAATAATCGGCGATTTCGAATGGGCGATCGGATCGCCGATCACCTCGGCATAACGGGTCACTTGGGCATCACTCCCCGGGTGCGCAGATAGTCGAGAATCGGCAGCAACGGCATGCCGAGAATGGTGAAATGGCTGCCCTCGGTGCGGTGGAACAGCTGCACGCCCGGTCCCTCGATCCGGAAGCAGCCGACACAGCCGGCGATCGCCGGCCATTCCGCATCGAGGTACGATTCGATGAACGCATCGCTCAACGGGCGCACGTGCAGCCGCGCGCGATCGACGTGGCGCCACACCGGGCGGCCGCCCTCGGCGATCACCGCCGCGCTATAGAGTTCGTGCGTCTTGCCCGACATGCGCTGGAGATGGTCGCGCGCCTGCTCGCGGCTCTCCGGCTTGTCGAGCAGGCTGCCGTCGTCGAGCGCGACGAGCGAATCGCCGCCCAGCACCAGTGCCTGCGGGGCCATGCGCGAAACCTTGAGCGCCTTCAGTTCGGCAAGCGCATCGGCGAGATCGCGGGGGCTCGTGCCCTCGGCGAGCAGCGATTCCTTCGCGCTGGCTTCGTCGACCAGCGCGGGCAGCGCCTCATGCGCCACGCCGGCGGCATCGAGCATCGCCCGGCGCGAGGCGCTCTGCGAGGCGAGAACGAGGGTAAGCATCTTTATCGGCGGTCCATTTCACGGTCGTTGCACAGCTGGATGATCGCAGCCGCGGTTTCCTCGATCGAGCGCCGGGTGACGTCGATCACCGGCCAGCCATGATCGGCGAACATCCGCCGGGCAAAGGCAATTTCGCGCTGCACCGCTTCCTGGTCGACATAATCGGTCTCCGGCGCCTGGTTGAGCGAGAGCAGCCGGTTGCGGCGGATCTGCACCAGCCGGTCGGCGCTGGTGGTGAGGCCGACGATCAGCGGCCGCTTGAGCTGGAACAGCTTGGCCGGGGGCGGCGATTCCACCACCACCGGGATGTTCGACACCTTGTAGCCGCGGTTGGCGAGATAGATCGAGGTCGGCGTCTTCGACGAGCGCGAGACGCCGGCGAGCAGAATGTCGCTCTCTTCCCAATCCTCCCAGCCGATGCCGTCGTCATGCGCGATGGTGAACTGGATCGCATCGACGCGGGCGAAATAGGCGGCGTCGAGCATGTGCTGCCGCCCCGGCCGCGCCTTGGCTTCCTGGCCGAGCAGGTTGGACAGCGCGTGGCTCACCTGGTCGAGCGGCGCGATCGCCGGCAGCCCCAGCGCGCGGCAGCGCGTCTCGAGCATGCGGCGGATGTCGCGATTGACCAGCGTGTAGATGACCAGGCCCGGGTTCTGCGCGATCTCCTGCAGGATGCGCTCGAGATGCGCCTCGCTGCGCACCATCGGCCAGAAATGCCGCAGCGGCTCGACATCGTCGAACTGCGCCAGCGCCGCCTTGGCGATGTTTTCCAGCGTCTCCCCGGTGGAGTCCGAGAGCAGGTGCAGGTGCAGCCGCATCAGGCTGGGGACCGATCTGTGCATAACATGGCGAACAAGCGGTAGCGTAACCTCGGCACCCGGCCAACCCGCCGTGATTCGGGATTCGCCGCTTGATTCGTCCACAGCCGCATCCCCAGCTTGTACTTTCGGTCCACAGCCTGTGAGTCCTGTGGACAGATTTTCCGAATCCGTGCGATTCCGGATGGCAGCAGGAGTCAAATTGTTGGCAACTGACTCACATCACCATAAGCCCCGGCTTTCACCGGCCAACAGACTCCAACATCCTGAGAATCGAATCTTATAGTAGTGGGGATCCCGGCTCTGACTCTTCGTGCTTCCAAGCCGCTGCTCGCGACCCTGACAGGGACTCGCCAGCCCGTTCCGCCCATCTGGCTCATGCGCCAGGCCGGCCGATACCTGCCCGAATACCGTGCGCTCCGTGCCGAGAAGGGCGGGTTCCTCGCGCTCGCGATGGATTCCGACGCGGCAGCGGAAGTGACGCTGCAACCGATCCGCCGCTTCGGCATGGACGGCGCGATCCTGTTTTCCGACATCCTGGTGGTGCCGATGGCGCTCGGCCAGCAGCTCTGGTTCGAGACCGGCGAGGGCCCCAGACTCGCGCCGACGGTGACCACACGCGACGTGCTCGACGGCTTCGATGCCGATTCCAGCGTCCTGGAGCCCATCTACGGCACGATTCGGCGGGTAAAGGCGGCCCTGGAGCCTCAGACCACCTTCCTGGGCTTTGCGGGCTCCCCCTGGACCGTGGCGACCTACATGATCGCCGGGCAGGGCAGCCGCGAACAGGCCGAGGCGCGAAGGCTCGCCTATCGCGACGAGGGCCTGATGCAGGCGCTGGTCGATCGCATCGCCGACCAGACCATCGCCTATCTGCGCGCCCAGGCCGAAGCGGGGGTCGAGGCGGTGCAGCTGTTCGACAGCTGGTCGGGCAGCCTCAGCCCGGCCCAGTTCGAACGCTGGGTGATCGCCCCCAACGCGCGGATCGCGGCGGCCGTCCGGGATCTGGTGCCCGTGATTGGATTCCCGAAGGGGGCAGGGGGCAAACTCGCCGCCTATGCCCGCGAAACCGGGGTCGATGCGATCGGACTCGACGAGACGGTTGATCCTGCATGGGCGAACGCAGTGCTTCCGGAGGGGCTGCCGGTGCAGGGCAATCTCGATCCGCTGGCGCTGATCACCGGCGGCGCGGTGCTCGATGGCGCGATTGACCGGATCCTGGCCGCCTTCCCGGAGCGGCCGCATGTGTTCAACCTGGGGCACGGCATCCTGCCCGACACGCCGATCGCGCATGTCGAGCAGCTGCTGGCCCGCGTACGAGGAACCGCAGCATGATCGGCTGGCTGGGCAATGCCTATCTCTGGGTGAAGGCGTTCCACGTCATCTTCGTGGTGTTCTGGATGGCGGGGCTGTTCCTGTTCCCGCGCTACCTGATCCACCATCAGGAGGCGCTGGGCACGCCCGAGGCGGCGGCATGGGCGAAGCGCGAGGGCATGCTGCGGCGGATGATCCTCACCCCGTCGCTGGTCATCGTCTGGGTGCTCGGGCTGGCGCTGTCGGCCAATATCGGGCTGTTCGACGGGCAGGCCGGGATCGGCTGGCTCCATGCCAAGCTGCTGCTCGTCGTGCTGCTCAGCGGCTATCATGGCTGGGCGGTCGGCTATGCGAAGAAGCTGGCGCGCGGGCAGGCGCCGATCGCCACCCGTACGCTGCGCTTCCTCAACGAGGTACCGGCGCTGGCGCTGGTCTTCATCGTCATCCTCGCCGAGGTGAAGCCGTTCTGAGAAACACTGCGATCGGCGCGGGTAAATCTGCGCCGAATCGCAGTTGACTTGGCGAGAGCCGGTACCTAATTTTGTGGCCGTGTACCGGACCTCGGTGCATCCTTCCTTCAAGCATCGAATCCTGCGCGTACCTATCGCCGATCGACGCTCTCCCCCTTAGAATTTCCGGACCTTACATGCATCTCAAGGACCTCAAGAAAACCGCCCCCGCCGAGCTGGTCACCATGGCCGAGGCACTGGGCGTCGAGAGCGCGTCGACGCTGCGCAAGCAGGACCTGCTCTTCGCCATCCTTAAGGCCCAGGCCGAACAGGGTGATCAGATCATGGGCGAAGGCACGATCGAAGTGCTGCCCGACGGCTTCGGCTTCCTGCGCTCGCCCGAAGCGAACTATCTCGCCGGCCCCGACGACATTTATGTCAGCCCCAACCAGGTCCGGAAATTCGGCCTGCGCACCGGCGACACGGTGGAAGGCGAGATCCGCGGGCCGAAGGACGGCGAACGCTATTTCGCCCTCACCAAGCTGGTGAAGGTGAATTTCGACGATCCGGATGCGGTGCGCCACCGCGTCAACTTCGACAATCTAACCCCGCTCTATCCCGAGCAGAAGCTGCGCCTCGACACGCTCGACCCGACGGTCAAGGACAAGTCGGCCCGCGTGATCGACATCGTCGCACCGCAGGGCAAGGGCCAGCGCGCACTGATCGTCGCCCCGCCGCGCGTCGGCAAGACGGTGCTCTTGCAGAACATCGCCAAGGCGATCACCGACAACCACCCCGAAGTCTTCCTGATCGTGCTGCTCATCGACGAGCGGCCGGAAGAAGTGACCGACATGCAGCGTTCGGTGAAGGGCGAAGTGATCAGTTCGACCTTCGACGAGCCGGCGACGCGCCACGTGCAAGTCGCGGAAATGGTGATCGAAAAGGCCAAGCGCCTGGTCGAGCACAAGAAGGACGTGGTGATCCTGCTCGATTCGATCACCCGCCTCGGCCGCGCCTACAACACCGTGGTGCCGAGCTCGGGCAAGGTGCTGACCGGCGGTGTTGACGCCAACGCCCTGCAGCGCCCGAAGCGCTTCTTCGGCGCCGCGCGCAACATCGAGGAAGGTGGCTCGCTCTCGATCATCGCCACCGCGCTGATCGATACCGGCAGCCGCATGGACGAAGTGATCTTCGAAGAGTTCAAGGGCACCGGCAACTCGGAAATCGTCCTCGACCGCAAGGTGGCGGACAAGCGCATCTTCCCGGCGCTCGACGTCGGCAAGTCGGGCACCCGCAAGGAAGAGCTGCTGGTCGAAAAGGCCAAGCTCACCAAGATGTGGGTGCTGCGCCGCATCCTGATGCAGATGGGCACCATCGACGCGATGGAATTCCTGCTCGACAAGATGAAGGATTCGAAGACCAACGAAGACTTCTTCGACAGCATGAACCAGTAACGCAGCGGTTCCCGTTATATTTCGGAAAGGCCGGGCCCTTGCGCCCGGCCTTTTTGCGTGGGGCCGCCGGGAACGTGTCGGCTTGGGCAGCGTAGGCGTTGCTTGTACGGACGGGAGCGCTAGGGTTTCGGCATGATCGATCTTCTTCTCAGCGCCGCTGCGGGCGGCATCGGCTCGCCGCTCGACATCTGGCAGCACATCGTCGCCGATTTCTCCAACCTCGGCGATCCGGCCGCGCTGGCCGCATTCGGGTCGGTGCTGATGATCGACCTGGTGCTGGCGGGCGACAACGCCATCGTCGTCGGCGCGCTGGCGGCAGGGCTGCCCGCCGAGCAGCGCAAGAAGGTGATCCTGATCGGCATCGGCGCGGCCCTAGTGCTGCGCATCGCCTTCGCGCTGATCGTCAGCTGGCTGATGGGCATTGTCGGGCTGATCTTCGCGGGCGGCTTGCTGCTGCTCTGGGTCAGCTGGAAGTTCTGGCGCGAGATCCGCCATGGCGGCGAGAGCGCAGGGTCGGCGGAGATCGAGGGCGACGAGCATTCGGGCGTGCGTTCGGCGCGCAGTTTCGCCGGTGCCGCCTGGGCGGTTGCGGTGGCCGACGTCTCGATGAGCCTCGACAACGTGCTGGCGGTGGCCGGCGCGGCGCGCGAGCATCCCGGCATTCTGGTGGTCGGGCTGCTGCTGTCGGTGGCGCTGATGGGGCTGGCGGCGAACCTCATCGCCAAGCTGATCGATCGCCACCGCTGGATCGCCTATATCGGCCTTGCGGTGATCGTCTTCGTTGCGTTCAAGATGATCTACGAAGGCTGGGTCGGCACGCCCGGCACCGTGGGGCTCACCAGTCTGTTCTAAAGCCTTGGGACCCCTCCCTGCGCGGCAGGGAGGGGAAGGGCGTCCTCAGCCGAGATGCTCGGCGAAGAAATCCGCGGTGCGCTGGTCGGCAAGCTGCGCCGCCGCTTCCGAACGGCGCTTGCCCAGTTCCGCGGCGAAGCCGTGATCCTCGCCCGGATAGTCGTACAGTGTCACCTTGGGGTGGTCGTCCAGGCCTTCGTGCATCTTCGCCTGCACTTCGGGCGAGACGAAGTGATCGGCGACCGGGATGTGCAGCAGCAGCGGCTTGGCGATGGCATGCTTCTCGCCGAGCAACCCGTCGATGCCTACCGCATAATAGCCGACGCTCGCGTCGATATCGGTGCGCGCTGCGGTCATGTAGGCGAGGCGTCCGCCCAGGCAGAAGCCGACCGCGCCGACCTTGCCGCCGCCCAGCTCGGCACGCACCGTCTGGATGGTCGACTCGATATCGGCGATGCCCTGATCCTGGTCGAACTTGCCGAACAGGTCGAAGGCCTGCTGCATTTCTTCCGGCACGTCGGCGTCGAGTTCGATGCCGGGGCCGAGCCGCCAGAACAGGTCGGGTGCCACCGCGAGATAGCCTTCCCGTGCGAAATCCTCGCACTTCTGACGGATGCCTTCGTTCACGCCGAAGATCTCCTGGATCACGATGATGCCAGCGCGGGGAGACCCTTCCGGACGCGCTACATAGGCGGAGAAGCTGCCGCTCTCGTCCAGCGCGTCGATCGTCATGGTGCTCATAGCAGATACTCTCCGGTTAGGCGCCGCTCATGCTCGAGCAGCCAGGATTTGGTCGTCGGCCCTTGCCCGGCCGAATAGGCACCCAGCCCGTCGCCCTGGTTCAGCACGCGGTGGCAGGGAACCAGGATGGGAAACGGATTACGCGCGCAAAGTTGTCCGATCGCCCGAGCGCTGGAACCCAGCGCGCGTGAAAGATCACCATAGCTGAGGGTCGACCCGAACGGCACGGCGATCAAGCCATCTCGAAGGATAGCGCCGCGCGGCGTTGGCGGCGGCGCCAGCGGCAGGGTGAAGTCGCGCCGCGCACCCGCCAACCATTGCTGAAGCTGCTCCACCGCTGCCCGAACGACCGGGCTGGTCCCCCACGCCGGCGGACCCTCTGCGCCGATGGCGATCCGCGCCAGTTGCCGATCATCGCCTTCGATCCGGATCGGGCCGATGGGCGTTGCGATCAGGGCATGGTCGCGCGCATACATGGCCATGGCCTAGCAGGGGGCCGGGCATGCGCTCAAGCGCGGAAGGAAGCTCATGAAGATCAACGTCGAAGTCGAGTGTACGCCGGAAGAAGCGCGTCGCGCCATGGGCTTGCCGGACCTTACTCCGGTTCATGATCGCTATGTGCAGCTGATGGTGCAGGCGATCGAGAACCACGGCACCCCCGAAGGCTTTGAGCAGATGATGCGCAGCTGGGCGCCGATGGGCGAGGCGGGCATGAACTTCTGGCGCGGCCTGTTCGACGCAGCCACCAAGAAGCCGGGAAGCTGACGCGATCGGCATGGATACGATCTTCGCGATTTCCAGCGGCGCGCCCCCGGCGGCGATCGCCGTCCTCCGGATCAGCGGCACGCACGCATTTGGTGCGGTGCAGCATCTTGCCGGTGAGCTTCCCGCATCGCGCCATGCTGCGCTCCGAACGCTGCGGGACGGGGCGGGCGAGGTGCTCGACCATGCGCTGTTGCTGTGCTTTCCTGGGCCCCGATCGGCTACGGGCGAGGATCTGGCCGAACTCCATCTGCATGGCGGCAGGGCCGTGGTACGCGCTGTGGAAGCAGCGCTTGGAGCATTGCCGGGCCTGCGCGCGGCGGAAGCGGGCGAGTTCACGCGTCGCGCGCTGCTCAACGGCCGGCTCGATCTGAGCGAGGCCGAAGGCCTGGGTGATCTGCTGTCAGCCGAAACCGAAGGACAGCGGCGCGCGGCGATCCGCAGCGCGGGTGGTGCGGTGCGGCGCCAGGCGGAGGACTGGACGATGCGGCTGCTCGGCATTGCCGCTCGGATCGAAGCCGAACTGGACCATGGCGACGAAGATGATGTCGCGGGCGCCGATCCGCTCCCGGACCTGCGGGCCGCTGCGGCGGCGCTTGGTAGCGACATTGGGGCGGTTGCAGCGCGCCCTCCGGTGGAGCGACTACGCGATGGACTTCGGGTGGTGCTGGGTGGACCGCCCAATGCAGGCAAGTCGACCCTGTTCAACGCTCTGGCGGAGCGGGAGGCTGCGATCGTCTCGCCGATCGCCGGCACCACGCGGGATCGTATCGAAGTGCCCGTGGTGCGCGCCGGGCTGGCCTGGCTGCTGATCGATACGGCGGGGCTGGCGGATGACACGAACGATCCCGTGGAAGCAATCGGTGTCGCACGAGCGCGGGAGGCGCTGGCAGAGGCTGATCTGTTGCTTTGGCTCGGCGATGATCCGCCGCCGCCCCATGCCTGCGCATTATGGGTTCATGCCCGCGCCGATGCTGAAGGGCGCGCGTTGGCACGGGATGGGCAGATCTCCGTCTCGGTGCGCGAGGGAAGGGGCCTTGAGGCGCTCTGGAACCGCATGTCGGAAGTGGCGGCGTCGCTGCTGCCGCCGCCGGATCTGGTTGCGCTGAACGCGAGGCAGCGAAGCTGGTGCGTCGCTGCGGCCGACGCCTTGGCGCGGGCATCGCTGCTGGACGACCCGCTGCTCTTCGCCGAGGAGCTGCGTGCAGCCCGTCGGGCGCTGGATGCGATCACCGGTCGCGCCGGGGTGGAGGATGTGCTGGACGCCCTGTTCGGAAAATTCTGCATCGGCAAGTAACGTGTTTCACGTGGAACATGCTGCGACACCGTTCCACCGCACGCGCTCTGGACAAGTCCTGCGCGAAGGCGTTTAGCGGAACGATGCAATTCGATGTGATCGTGATCGGCGGCGGCCATGCCGGCACGGAGGCGGCTGCCGCATCCGCGCGTCGTGGCGCGCGCACCGCGCTGCTCAGCTTCGATCTGACCAAGCTCGGCGCAATGTCGTGCAATCCGGCGATCGGCGGGCTTGGCAAAGGCCATCTGGTTCGCGAGATCGATGCTCTCGACGGCCTGATGGCACGCGCTGCCGACGCTGCCGGCATCCATTATCGCATGCTCAATCGGTCCAAGGGCACGGCAGTGCAGGGGCCGCGGGTACAGGCCGATCGGGGCCGCTATGCCGCCGCGATCCAGGCGATGCTGCACGCGCAAGAGGGGCTGACCCTCATTGCCGGGGAAGCCGAAGCGCTGACGCTCGAAGGCGGGCGTATCGCCGGCGTGCAGCTCCGCGACGGCACGCTGCTTGGCGCCACTGCTGTCGTGCTGGCGACCGGCACATTCCTCGGCGGCCGCCTGTTCCGGGGCGAGGAGCGGTTTGAAGGAGGACGGGTAGGGGAGGCCTCAGCGCTCCGCCTCGCAGCGCAGCTCCGCGAGCTGGCGCTGCCGATGGGACGACTGAAGACGGGCACGCCGCCACGCCTGGACGGTCGGACAATCGACTGGGCGCGAACCGAGGAGCAGCCCTCCGACGTCGAGCAATGGACGATGTCGCCGATGGTCGCAGCGCGGCCGCTTCCCCAGCTGCACTGCGCCGTTACCCGCACGACGCAGGCGACGCATGATGCGATCCGTAGCGGCCTGGATCGCTCGCCGATGTTTACCGGCGCGATTGAAGCGCAGGGCCCGCGCTACTGTCCCTCGATCGAGGACAAGGTGCATCGCTTCGGCGACCGCGACGGCCACCAGATTTTCCTTGAGCCCGAGGCGCTCGATCACCACTGGATCTATCCAAACGGGCTATCGACGTCGCTGCCTGTGGACGTGCAGGCGGCGATGATCGCCTCTATCCCCGGGCTGGAAGCGGCGGTGATTACCGTTCCCGGCTATGCCGTGGAATATGATTATATCGATCCCCGCGCGCTCGATTCCACGCTTGCGATGCCGTTGATCCCGGGCCTCTTCTTCGCAGGCCAGATCAATGGGACGACGGGCTATGAGGAAGCGGGCGGGCAGGGCCTCGCTGCGGGCGCCAATGCCGCCGCGCTTGCGCTGGGCGCGGTGCCGTTGGTGCTGGACCGTGCCACCTCCTATCTCGGCGTGATGATCGACGACCTGGTGTTGCAGGGCGTGACTGAACCCTATCGCATGCTGACCGCGCGCGCGGAGTTCCGGCTTCGGCTTCGCGCGGACAATGCGGAGACGCGGCTGGGCCCGATTGCCGATACGCTCGGCCTCCTGGGCGCGGAGCGTCGCGCGCGCCTCGGATTGCGGGAAGCGGGTCGCGCATCTCTCGACGCGCAGTTCGCCGTGGAGCGGACGGCGCACCAGCTGCACTTGCGGGGAGCCCCCGTCGCGCAGGATGGCGCGCGCCGGGCTGCGCGGGAATGGCTGCGCTTCCCGGGAGTGGAGATCGCGCATGTACTGGATGCCACACCCCAAGCCGATCCGGCACTGCTCGCGGAATATGTGGAGGACGCGCGCTACGCCCCCTATCTCGAACGGCAGGATGCCGAGGTGGCGCAGCTCCGCGCCAATGATGCGGTTCGGCTGCATCCTGGCCTGGACTATGCAGCGATCCCTGGCCTGTCGAACGAAATGGTGGAGCGCCTGAGCGCGGCAGCACCCGAAACGCTCGGCGGCGCCGCGCGTATTCGCGGCATCACGCCGGCGGCCTTGTCGGCGATCCTACTGCACGCGCGAAAGGCGGTGGCATGACCGAAGAAGAAGCCCGCAACTGGGTACGCGACCGCTTCGGTGTTTCACGTGAAACAATGGTAGAGGCTTTCGGGAACATCCTCGTTGCCGAGGCCGAGAATCAGAACCTCATTTCCCGCTCGACCCTCGACAGCCTCTGGGCGCGCCACCTGACCGATTCCGCGCAGCTGGTTCCCCTTGCAGGTAATGCGAAGGACGGTGTGTGGCTGGACGTAGGGAGCGGCGCAGGACTGCCCGGCATCGTCGTCGCATTGCTCACCGATCGCCCGGTCGTGCTGGTAGAACCGCGCGCAAAGCGGGTTCTGTTCCTGCGTGAAGCCGCCGACCAGCTCGGCATCGCCGACCGCGTCACCGTCATCGGCAGCAAGGTGGAGTCGTTCCGACCGGAACATGCGGTTGCCATCGTCTCCGCACGGGCGGTCGCCGAGTTGTCGACCTTGATGTTATCCACAGTGCACTGCACCGATTCGTCCACAGTCTGGTTGCTGCCCAAGGGGCGCAGCGCACAATCGGAGGTGGATGCCGCGCGCGCGAAATGGCAAGGTCGGTTTCACGTGGAACCCAGCATCACGCACCCGGACTCGGGCATCGTGGTCGCAACACAGATAGGCGCCAGATGATCACCATCACGATCGCCAATCAAAAGGGCGGTGTGGGCAAGACCACGACCGCCATCAACGTCGGTACGGCGCTTGCCGCCACTGGACAGCGTGTGCTGCTGATCGATTTCGACCCGCAGGGCAATGCCTCGACTGGACTCGGTATCGGCCGCGGGGATCGGGAGCATTCCAGCTATGACCTGCTGGTCACCGATGCGGATCTTGAGGATGTTGCGGTGCCGACCAGTGTTCCTGGCCTGGACGTGGTGCCGGCGACGCAGGACCTGTCCGGCGCCGAGATCGAGCTGATCGAGTTCGACGCCCGTACCCACCGGCTCGATGCGGCGATCAAGCGCCATCGTGCCGAGCGCTGGGACGTGATCCTGGTCGACTGCCCGCCGTCGCTGGGCCTGTTGACGGTCAACGCTATGGTGGCAGCCCACGCGCTGCTGGTGCCGCTCCAGTGCGAGTTTTTCGCGCTTGAAGGCCTCAGCCAGCTGCTGAACACGGTCGAGCGAATTCGCACCCGGTTCAATCCCGGCCTGTCGATTCTCGGCGTTGCGCTGACCATGTACGACCGGCGGAATCGCCTGACCGACCAGGTTTCGGAAGACGTGCGGGCAGTGCTCGGGCGCGTGGTGTTCGATACCGTCATCCCACGCAATGTCCGCCTTTCGGAGGCGCCCAGCCACGGCGTGCCGGCGCTGATCTATGACCATCGCTGTGCCGGTTCCGAAGCCTATATCGCGCTTGCGCGCGAAGTGATCGATCGACTCCCCAAGTTGCAGAAAGCCGCATGACCGAATCTCCCGCCGCCGCCCGCAAACCCCGCCCCGGTCTCGGCCGCGGGCTTTCCGCGTTGCTGGGGGACAGCCTTTCCGAGGAGCCGATCAAGGGCAATCCGACCAGCAGCTCCGGCGTCCGGATGCTGCCGATAAGCTCGCTCGTTGCCGATCCGAACCAGCCGCGCCGCCACTTCGACGAGGAGGCGTTGGACACGCTGGCGGAGTCGATCCGGACGCGCGGGCTGATCCAGCCGATCTTCGTACGGCCCCACGGCCAGAGCTTCCAGATCGTCGCCGGTGAGCGGCGCTGGCGCGCGGCGCAGCGAGCCCGGCTGCACGAAGTGCCGGTGATTGTCCGCGAGCTCAATGACGCGGAGACGCTCGAAATTGCGCTGATCGAGAATATCCAGCGCCAGGACCTCAACGCGATCGAAGAAGCGGAAGGCTATGCCCGGCTGATCCGGGAATTTGGCCACACGCAGGAAGCGCTGGGCAAGATCGTTCACAAATCGCGCAGCCACATCGCCAATCTGTTGCGGCTGCTCGACCTCCCTGAGCCGGTACGCGAGATGGTCGTCGACCGTTCGCTCGAAATGGGTCATGCCCGCGCGCTGATCGGCGCGCCCGATCCCGAGAAGCTGGCGCACGAAGTCGTGGCCAAGGGACTTTCGGTGCGCGACACCGAGAAGTTGGCCCGCATTGCCAAGCCCGCCCCAAAGCGCAAGGCTGCCGAGGTCCGCGCCGAGCCCGATCCGGACATTGCGGCGTTGGAGCGGCACTTGGGCGACGTGCTTGGACTGAACGTTCGCATTGCGCAGGCGGAGAAGGGCGGTACGCTGACGGTGCAATATTCGACGCTCGATCAGCTCGATATGGTTTGTCAGCGGCTGAGCGGCGAACGCATCTGATCCGATATGGCTGCCCCTTGTGGCAGGATTGACCTTCGGTGGCAGCATGGCAGCATTCCGCCATGCTGCTCTCCGCGCAAGATCGGTCATCGACCCTTTCCTTTGAGTTCCCGCTGTCGCGCAACGCGGCTCTGGATCGGCTTGCGACGTTCGTGCCCAAGGCTGGAAGAAGCTACGCGGAGGGGCGCAACTCGGATGCGGGGCCTGGCAGGCACCAGGCGGTTTCGAGGCTCTCCTCGGCCCTGCGTCGACGGCTGATCAGCGAGGAGGAGGTCGCCCGCGCCGTGGTGGCGGCCCATGGTTCTCAGGCAGCCGCGAAGTTCCTCCAGGAGCTTTTTTGGCGGACCTATTGGAAGGGGTGGATGGAGCAGCATCCCGCCGTCTGGCGCGCATGGCGGCGGGACTGCGACCACCGAAGCAAGGATCTACCTGCGGGCTACGACGTGGCCGTGACCGGGCGCACCGGCATCGACGCCTTCGATGCCTGGGTTCGGGAACTGCGCGAGACGGGGTACCTGCACAATTGGGCGCGGATGCAGTTCGCTTCGATCTGGATCTTCACGCTGGGCTTGCCCTGGGAACTGGGCGCGGCGTTCACCTTCGCCCATTTGGTGGACGCGGACCCCGCCTCCAACACGCTGTCTTGGCGCTGGGTTGCGGGGTTGCACACCCAGGGCAAGGTCTATCTCGCCAGCGCGGAGCGCATCCGTCTGCACACCGGCGGGCGCTTCGATCCGCAGGGTCTTGCTACCCACGCCGATGTTCCACGTGAAACGCCCGCTCCCGACATCGTGCCGCTGCGAACATTCGATAGGCCGGATCTGCACGCGCCAACCCTGCTGTTGCTGACCCCAGAGGACCTTTCCCTGGAGATGGAGCCTATGCTCGCATCCTTGCATGTGCGCCGCGTGGTCGCGTGCCGACGCCTTTGCAGTGGTGCGGCGGACATCGCCGCGGTCGCCGATGGACTGCAACGCGCGTCGAGCCATTGGCAGGCTGCCGCAGCCTGGGTGGATGATCTGGAGGCTGCTGCGGCGCTTGCTGCTTCCGAAGGCTGCTCGCAGATCGTGACGGGCTATGCGCCGGTCGGGCCTATTGCCGATGCGCTGGCAGCGCATCGTTCATCCACCAGCATGCGGATCGCAGAGCATTGCCGCGGCTGGGACGCGCGCGCATGGCCGCATAGCCGCAAGGGCTATTTCGCTTTCGCCAAATGCATCCCTGATTTGCTCTTAGCCGCCGGCATCACGAATGGAGATACAGACTGAGCTTTTGCCGGATCGTGGTAAAGAAGTTGTGAACCCTCACCCCGGCGCTGCGTTTTGTAAGCTGGCGGGAAGGGTGATGATGATCGAGCAACTTCAAGGCGACAGATGGCGTAGCCATGGCGTGGATGCGGTTCGACCGACGTGGCATGACGCCGCGCGCGATGCGATCCGATCACGGCTCACCTTGCCAGCCCCGCGTGGGCCGGGCTGGCTGCTATGTGGGACACGTCTGCTGAAGCGGATCGGCGGTTCGGTCGGCGCCGATACGACACGCGCCGGATAAGCTTGCCGTAAACCGAGGGCAGGGCGTTGCAACGCATCGCCTACAGGGCAGGCTCGACCATAGTAGCCGCGACCGCGTCTTGCATCCGGGCAATGCATCGCCCACCAACACGGCCATGGCCGAACCCGAGATCCCGATTGCAGGGCTGACGATCGTCGCCCACCCGCTGGTCCAGCACCGACTTACCCGATTGCGCGATCGCCGCACGCCCCCCGCGCATTTCCGCAGCGAGCTGCGCGCCGTCGCCAGCCTGCTTGGGGCTGCGGCGCTCGCCGACCTGCCGCTTGCGCCGATCTCGATCGACACGCCCGTCGCACCGATGGACGCGCCAGCCCTGGCCGGTGCACCCCCGGTGCTCGTTCCGGTGCTCCGCGCGGGACTGGCGATGGCCGATGGCCTGCTGGACCTGCTGCCGGAAGCTGCGGTCGCGCATCTCGGCCTGTACCGGGACCCGGTCACGCTTGCAGCCATCGAATATTACTTCAAGGCACCCGCGGACATTGCCAGCCGGCCGGTGGTGATGGTCGATCCGATGCTGGCAACGGGCAACAGCGCGATCGCTGCACTGGACCGGCTGAAAGCTGCCGGCGCTCGCGACCTGCGCTTCGTCTGTCTGCTGGCGGCGCGACCTGGTGCGGTCGCGGTCCGTGCAGCCCATCCCGACGTGCCCATCTGGACTGCGGGGCTGGACGCAACCCTGAACGCGAACAGCTATATCGTGCCGGGCCTGGGCGACGCCGGTGACCGGGCCTTCGGCACCGAGCATGGCTGAACCGCAGCACGGCGCTGTGTGTGCCCCGGCGATCGAGCGGAGCCTAACCGCTACGCGTGCATTTTCGCTTCATCTCGGCTAGCGCGGACGCAACATAAGGGGGAATTGATGGCGGGTGGCCTGGTCGCATTGCTGGACGATATCGCGGCGCTGGCGAAACTGGCGGCAGCGTCGCTGGACGATGTCGGCGCGGCGGCGGGCCGGGCCGGCGTGAAGGCGGCGGGGGTGGTGATCGACGATACCGCGGTTACGCCGCGCTACGTCGTCGGCCTCACACCCGATCGCGAGCTGCCGATCATCGGCAAGATCGCGCTCGGTTCGATCGCCAACAAGCTGGTCGTGATCCTGCCGCTGGCGCTGCTGCTCAGCGCCTTCGCGCCCTGGGCGCTGACGCCGATCCTGATGCTGGGCGGCACCTATCTCTGCTTCGAGGCGGCGGAGAAGATCCTCGAGGCGCTCCTCGGCGAACATCATGCCGACGAGGTCGCGGCGATCACCGACGCCAAGGCGCTGGAAAAGCGCCAGGTGCTCGGCGCGATCCGTACCGATCTGATCCTGTCGGCCGAGATCATGGTGATCGCGCTGGCGCAGCTGCCGGCGGACATGGCGTTCGTGACACGCGCCGGCGCGCTGGTGCTGGTGGCGTTCGCGATTACCATCGGCGTCTATGGCGTCGTCGCGCTGCTTGTGAAGATGGACGATATAGGCCTTCACCTCAGCCGAAACGGCGGGTCGGGCGGCGTCGCGGTGTTCGGGCGCGGGCTGGTCACGGCGATGCCGGTGCTGCTCACCGCGCTGTCGCATATCGGCGTGGGCGCGATGGCCTGGGTCGGCGGCGGCATCCTGCTGCACGGGCTGGAGGAATTCGGGTTCGGCGCGGTGCCGCATGCGCTGCATCATTGGTCCGAAGTCGCGGGTGCCGCGACGGGGCCGATCGGCGGCGTGGTCGCTTGGGCGGTGTATGCGCTGGGCTCGGCGGTCGCCGGGCTGGTGGTGGGCGGCGTGATCGCCGGGTTGCTCCACCTGATCCCGCGCAAGGGGCATTGAATATCGTTCTCCTCCTGCAAGCGGGAGGGAACGCACAGGGTTGATGACAACCTTCCCATCCTTGGGACCGATCCCGGCATCCGCGCGTTCGCCCCCCTGACCAGGGAGGCCGCGCATGCCCATCACCATCAACGGCGCCGAACATGATCTCGACGTCGATCCCCGAACCAGTCTGCTCGATTTCCTCCGCACGGGTTGCGGTCTCACCGGCACCAAGAAGGGGTGCGATCACGGCCAGTGCGGCGCGTGCACGGTGCTGCTCAACGGGCAGCGGATCAACAGCTGCCTGACGCTCGCCGTGATGCACGATGGCGACAGCGTGACTACCATCGAAGGCCTCGGCACGCCCGATGCGCCGCATCCGCTCCAGGCCGCGTTCGTGCGCCATGACGGCTATCAGTGCGGATACTGCACGCCCGGCCAGATCTGCTCGGCCAAGGCGATGCTCGACGAGGTCGCCGCGGGCTGGACCAGCTTCGTCAGTGACGATGTCGCTGGCGCGCCCAAGCTCAGCGAGGAAGAGATCCGCGAGCGGATGAGCGGCAATGTCTGCCGTTGCGGTGCCTATTCGAACATCGTCGCGGCGATCGCCGAAGTTGCGGAGGCGCAGGCATGAAGCCCTTCGACTATCAGCGCGCCCATGGCCTGGGCGATGCCGGCCAGCTGCTCGTGGCGGAGGGGGCCAAGCCGATCGCCGGCGGCACCAACCTGCTCGACCTGATGAAGCTGGAGGTGGAGACGCCCACCGCCCTCGTCGACGTCAACCGCCTGCCGCTGGGCGGGATCACGCCGCATGGGGAAGGGCTGCACATTGGCGCGCTCGTCTCGAACAGCGCCTGCGCCGCCGATCCGCGGATTCGTGGCCAGTATCCGGTACTGGCGCGCGCGATCCTGGCGGGCGCTACCTTCCAGCTGCGCAACAAGGCGACGACCGGCGGCAACCTTTGCCAGCGGACCCGCTGCTATTACTTCTACGATCTCTCCCAGAGCTGCAACAAGCGGGAGCCCGGCACCGGCTGCGCCGCGATCGGCGGGTTCAACCGGATTCACGCCATCCTCGGGGCGAGTGACGCCTGCATCGCCACCTATCCGGGCGACATGGCCGTCGCCTTGTCGGCGCTCGACGCCACCGTCGAGATCCATGGCGCGAAAGGCGACAAGCGGATGGTGCCGGTGCGCGACTTCCACCGCCTGCCCGGCGACACGCCCGAGCGCGACAATGTGCTCGAACCCGGCGACGTGATCACCGGCGTGGTGCTGCCGGCGCCGCCGGGCGGCACCCAGCTGTACCGCAAGGTGCGCGACCGTGCTTCCTACGCCTTCGCGCTCGTCTCGGTGGCGGCGGTGGTGCATCTGGAGGAAGGCGTGATCGCCAGCGCGCGGCTGGCCTTTGGCGGGCTGGCGCACAAGCCGTGGCATGATCCCCGTGTGGAGGCGCTGCTCGAAGGCCAGGCGCCGTCGGACGCGCTCTTCGACGAAGCTGCTGCGCTGCTGCTCGACACGGCACGCGGCCAGGGCAGCAACGATTTCAAGATTCCGCTCACCCGCCGCACGCTGAAGGCGGTGCTGCGCGAAGCGACGGGAGGTACGCTGTGACTCGCCTGTACACGATGGACAAGCCGGACGAGCGCAACCGGCTCGATGCGATGGCGCAGGGCATCATCGGCCGTCCGCTCGACCGGCCCGACGGCAGCGCCAAGACAACGGGTGTCGCGCCCTACGCGGCCGAATATGTCCTCGCCGACTGCGCCGAAGGCGTGCTCGTCCTCGCGACGATCAGCCGCGGCGAGGTCGTCGAGATCGAGTCCGCACCGGTGCTCGGCATGCCGGGCGTGCTGGCCGTTATCGCCGACCCGCGGATGATCACGCGCTCGGCGCAGGGCGGGGCGGGCAAGTCGCCCGTCCGCGAGATCCACAAGGTCGATTATTACGGCCAGCCGGTCGCGCTCGTCGTCGCCGAGACGTTCGAGCAGGCGCGCGACGCCGCCACCCGGCTGCGCATCGCCTATCGCGCCGACGATCCCGCCAAGGTGCCGCTCGAGCAGGACGACAGCCACGCTGCCCACGAAGCCTATGGCGAGCCGGTGGAGCAGGGCAATCTTGACGTCGCGATGCGCGATGCTGCCCACGCGGTGGACGTCACCTATACCACCGAAGGCCATGCCAGCGCGGCGATGGAACCGCACGCCAGCATCGCCGACTGGGACGGCAACACGCTCACCGCCCATTCGAGCCTGCAGATGCTCAAATACAATCAGAAGGAACTGGCCGACGCGCTGGGGATCAAGCCCGAGCAGGTGCGGCTGATCTCCCCCTATGTCGGCGGCGGCTTCGGCTCCAAGCTGGGCATCAGCGCGGAGCTGACCGCGGCGGCGGTGGCGGCGATCGAGCTCGGCCGGCCGGTGCGGGTGGTGATGAGCCGCCAGCAGGTGTTCCAGTGCGTGATGCGCCGGTCTGAGACACGCCAGCGCATCCGCCTTGCCGCGGATGGCGAGGGGCGACTGAACGGCTTCGGCCATGAGGCCTGGGTCTCCAACCTGCCCGGCGAGAAGTTCGCCGAGCCGGTGACGCAGGCGAGCGAATTCCTGTATCGCGGCGAGCATCGCCGGTTGCGCATCGACCTCGCGCGCATCCACCGGATGACCGCGGGCTCGGTGCGCGCACCGGGCGAGGCGGTGGGCATGCAGTGCCTCGAAGCGGCGATGGACGAGCTGGCACTGGCCAGCGGCATCGATCCCGTCGAGCTGCGCCTGCGCAACATCCCCGAGATGCATCCGAGCGAAGGGCTGCCCTACAGCTCGCGCCGCCTCGCCGAGTGCCTGAAGGTCGGCGCCGAGCGCTTCGGATGGGACGGCAGCGACCGCCGCCCGTGCCAGCGCCGCGAGGGCGAATGGTGGATCGGCACCGGCATGGCCACCGCCTGCCGCGTCCACAACCTCAACGAAGCCCAGGCCAGGGTGACGCTGTCGACCGACGGTACCGCCGTGGTCGAGAGCGACATGACTGATATCGGTACCGGCACCTATGCCATTCTCGGCCAGATCGCCGGCGAGATGCTCGGCCTGCCGCCGGAGAAGGTCCTCGTCCAGCTCGGCGACACCCGCTATCCGCCGGGCGCGGGCTCGGGCGGCAGTTGGGGGGCGGCGTCGACCGGCTCGGCGGTATTTGCGGCCTGCGAGTCGATCCGCGAGCAGCTGGCCGAACAGCTCGGCGTCGACGAAGCGGATCTCACGCTCAAGGACGGCACCGCCGTTGCGGGCAATCGTCGCATCCCGTTCACCGAACTGGTGAAGGCGGACCTCACCGAGACCGGCCATTTCAAGAATGGCGGCATCGACGAGAAGTTCGCCATCGCCATGTACGGCGCCTTCTTCGTCGAGGTGGGCGTGAACGCCTATACCGGCGAGACGCGGGTGCGGCGGATGACTGGTGCTTTCGGCCTGGGCCGGGCGCTCAACGCAAAGACCGCGACCTCGCAGTGCCTGGGCGGCATGGTGTGGGGCATCGGCAGCGCCCTCACCGAAGAGCTGGTGTTCGATCCGCGAGACGGCCACCTCGTCAACCACGACGTCGCCGAATATCATGTCCCGGTGAACGCGGATGTGCCGGCGCTCGACGTGGTGCTGGTCGACGAGCGCGATCCGGCGGGCAGTCCGCTCCAGGCGAAGGGTGTCGGCGAACTCGGCATCTGCGGCGCGGCGGGGGCCATCGCGAACGCGATCCACCACGCCTGCGGGGTGCGCGTGCGCAGCTTCCCGATAACCCCGGACAAGCTGCTGGACCAGCTGCCGGAGCTGTGAGTGCAGGCACCAATGCGTTGCGAATGAAAATCTAAATCTTATAACAGGTTAAGTCGAATTACCCCTATGGGTGTGATTGCCAGCCGGGGGCGCCCCGGTTAGGCAGCGTTTGTGAGCGAGCTGGCCCGGCGTGCAGGGGCCGCCGTTCCGGCACGTCGGCTTTCTGCCGGCGGACACATCCAGGACAGGGGGAGCATCTGGAGTGCCGAACTATCCGTTGACGCGATTCCACGAGCAGGCAACGCTCAGCGACGAAGAAGCCGAAGTATTGCGCAACCTGGGCGAACCCGAGATGGTCTATCGCCGCAACGCGACGATCCGTCGCGATCGCGATCCGGTGGACGGTATCTACCTGCTGCTTCAAGGCTGGGCCACCTCGGCAATCCGGCTGCCCGCCGGGCAGCGCCAGATCGTCAAGGTCCACATTGCCGGCGACATGATGAGCACGCCCAGCATGGTGCTCGATACCGCTGCGGACACGCTGACGGCGGTGACCGAATGCCGCGTGTCGAAGGTGCCGCTCACCCGCATGCGCGAGGTGCTCATCGCCCATCCCCGGATCGGGCCGCTGTTGTTCATGTCGGTGCAGATCGAGCGGCTGGCGCTGATGGACGTCGTCGCGGCGATGGGAAAGTCCTCCGCCCGCGAGCGGCTGGTGCGGCTGCTTCTCGATTTCCATGATCGGCTGGCGAGGATCGGCGCGGTCGAGGAGGGGCGATTCGACATGCCGCTGACGCAGGAGCTGCTGGGCGACGTGCTCGGGCTGACGGCCGTCCACGTCAATCGCACGATGCGCCTGCTCGAGCGCGAGGGGCTGATCGCCCGGCATGGTCAGCGGATCGTGCTGGGCGACATCGAGATGCTGCGCACTATATCGCCCCTGCCGCCCCGTCGCATCCGCTTCGATCCCGCTTGGTTGCCCGGGCCGGGCGAGATGTGAGGTCGCTCAGACGAGCAGCGCGTCGACGGCGTCCAGCAGCTCGCGTTCGCGGAAGGGCTTGCGCAGCTGGGGCACGTCGCCCGGCAGGTCCTCCGCAGTGTCGGTATAGCCGGTCAGCAGCAGGAAGGGCTGGGGAAGGCCGGCGTCGCGGGCGCGCGTGATGAACTCGCCGCCGGTGCCGCCGGGCATCATATAGTCGGTGATCACCAGCGCGGTGCCGGGCGCTCCGTGGAGCGCGGCCATGCCCTGGCTCAGCGATTCCGCTTCGGCGACCAGATGGCCATGCGCGCGCAGCACTTCGGCGGCGGCCTCGCGAACGGCGGGATCGTCGTCGACCAGCAGGATCTCGGCGGTGCGTGTCGGCCGGTCTCCCGCCGCGTCCCGTGCCGGCGCGGGTGCCTCGGTCGTCGGCAGGATCAGCGTGGCGCTGGTGCCCTGGCCCGGCGCGCTTTCCAGCACCAGCCGTCCGGCCGATTGTTCGGCGAAGCCATGCACCATCGACAGGCCGAGGCCGGTGCCGCGATCGCCCGCCTTGGTCGTGAAGAACGGCTCCATCGCGCGCCGCAGCGTGGCGGCATCCATGCCGCAGCCGTCATCGTGCACGGCGAGCGCAAGATACTCGCCGCGCGGCAGCCCACGCACGTCCTCGTGCCGCGGCTGGCGAACATCGACGCGGATTGTGCCGCTGATCCGGCCGCCGGTCTGGATCGCATCCCGCGCGTTGATCACGAGGTTGAGCACCGCCAGCTCCAGCTGATTGCGGTCGGCGCGCACCGCAGGCTGGTCCGGCGTGGTGTGGATCGTGCAACGGATCGTCGGACCCACCGAACGCTGGAGCAGTTCCTGCAGATCGGCAAGCATGGCGGGAACGTCGATCGCCTCGGGGGTGAGCGCCTGGCGCTTGGCATAGGCGAGCAGCCGCGCGACGAGGCTGCGGGCCCGTTCGGCGCTGCTCGTCGCACTATCGATGTAGCGCAGCGCCTTGGAGTCCTCGCCGATCCGGCTGCGCAGCAGGTCGAGTCCACCCAGAATCGGCGTCAGCAGATTGTTGAGATCGTGCGCGACGCCGCCGGTCAGGCGGCCCAGCGCCTCCAACCGCTGCGCCTGCAACGTCGCCGCCTGGCGTTGCCGGAAGCGACGCAGCTCCAGCATCAGCGCGAAGCCCAGTGCGGCGAACAGCGCCAGCGCTACCACCCCGCCGCCGATCAGCACGAACCGGGTCTGCCGGGTGACTGCGGCAAAGCTGCCGCGCGGCACCGCCACTTCGACATGCCAGCCGGCTTCCGGCACCGCGGTGACGACCGACTGCACGGCATCGCCTGTCGCCGCGCCGGACTGCGCGATGACCGCACCGCGCTTGTCGAACAGGCGCAGGCGCCAATCGGCGGGAATCTCCTCGGCGAACAGCAGGTGCTGCATGGCCTGCACGGGAATGACGGCGGACACGACGTAGGGAACGGCGCCGCGCTGCAGGACGGGCGCCCGCACCGCAAAGGCGACGCCGCCGCCGGGGCCCCGGACGACATGGCCGATCTGCGCCTCGCGCGTCCGCACGGCGCGGGCAAGGCTGACCGGATCGACCACCTTCCCAAGGCTTCCGCCGATGGGCTCCGGCAGATCGAGTATGCGGTTGCCCGCGGAATCGGCGATGCTGAGCGCCGTCCAGTTGCGATGGTCGTCCATCAGCCGCAGGCCGAGCATGGTAAAGCGCGCGCGATCGATGCCCGCGTCCAGCGAGGGCGAGCGGCTGATCATCTTCACCGCATCCATGGTCGCGGCGATCTCTCGGCCGACGAGGCGCGCGGTGGATCGGCTCGCCAGTGCCGCCTGACGGTCCAGCGCGGCGCGCTGTTCGCGCAGGGTAACCGCGCCATAGGCGGAGCCCAGCACGACGATCGGCAGCAGACCGGTCAGACCCATGAGGATCAGCGAACGTCGCAAGATCACCTGCCCCCGTTTTGCGGGCCGATCAGGCCCTGAATAGGAGGAGGCAACTACTTCATGGGGAAAGTCAAACCCATATCCTGGATCAATAGACAGGCCGCAACGATTGCTTCGACTTATCGACTTCCCTGCGGCAGGGCATAGGCGACGATCGAATCACCACGTTTCGTGCCGAGCGAGCCATGGCCACCAGCGGCGATCACGACGAACTGCCGGCCGCTTCTCGCCGACCAGTAGCTCATCGGCGTTGCCTGGCCGCCGGCGGGGAGGCGGCCGCGCCAGAGCACCTGGCCGGTCGTGACGTCATATGCCCGCAGATAGTAATCGAGCGCGGATCCCATGAACGCCACGCCGCCCGCCGTCAGCATCGGCCCGCCGAGCGAGGGCACGCCCAGCTTGAACGGCAGCGGTATCGGCGTCTGGTCGCGCGAGGTGCCGTTGCGGTGCTGCCAAACGGTCTTGCCGCTCACCAGGTCGATACCCGCAACATAGCCCCAGGGCGGCGCCTGGCAGGGCAGGCCCAGCGCGGAAAGGAACGGGTTGAGCGCGACCGCGAACGGGGCGCCGGTGTTGGGGTTGAAGCCCTTGATGTCCGATCCGCTGAAGTCCGAGCCGCCGGCCGGGCCGCGCTGCCCGGGGGTGCCCGCGTCCGATTCCCTGCGCGGCACCAGCCGATCGACGAACGCCATGTAGTTCGGATGCGCGAAGGCGATCATCCGTACCGGGTCGATCGCCATGCCGCCCCAGTCCATCACGCCGAAATTGCCGGGGAATACGAGCGTGCCCTGCTGCGAAGGCGGGGTGAACGGCCCCTCGTAGCGCAGCCGCTTGAACTTGATGCGGCAGGCGAGCTGGTCGAACATCGTCGCGCCCCACATGTCGGCATCGGTCACGCGCTTCTTCGCCATCAGGCTCAGCGCTGACTCGGGTTGTGTGGGAGAGGTGCGGTCACCCGGTGCGGCGCCCTGCGGCACGGGAATCTCGCGCACCGGGAAGACGGGCCGCCCGGTCCGGCGATCGAGCACGAACAGGTTGCCGGTCTTCGTCGATTGGATCAGCGTCGGCACGCGGCCACGGCCGGGCAGGTTGAGGTCGACCAGCGCGGGCTGGGCGGGCACATCCATGTCCCACAGGTCATGATGGACGGTCTGGAAGGTCCAACGGACCTTGCCCGTCGCGGCCTCCAGCGCGATCACCGAGGTGGCGAAGCGTTCGGTCTCCGGCGTGCGGCGTCCGCCCCATTGGTCGATCGCGGCCATGCCGGTGGGGATATAGACGAGGCCCAGCGCCGGGTCGGCAGCGGCGATTGTCCAGCTGTTCGGGCTGGACGGCGTATAGCGGCCGGTGCCGGGCGGCTTGGGGCGGGTATCGTTCGGGTTGGCGGGATCGAACGCCCAGACGGCGCGGCCGGTGTTCACGTCATAGCCGCGCACCACGCCCGAAGGCATGAAGGTCGTCTTGTTGTCGTAGACCGCGCCGCCGAACACCGCGAGGTTGCCGATGATCACGGGCGGCGAGGTGATCTGCCACCAGCCGCGCTGCTGGCCCGGCAGGCCCGGCCAGACATCGACCTGGCCATTGGTGCCGAAACCGGGGCAGGGCCGTCCGCTGGCGGAATCCAGCGCGATCAGCCGGGCGTCGTTGGTGCCCATGAGGATCCGGTTGGCGCAGATACCGCCGGTGCCAGGTGCGGCGCCGTTGCTGTGATAGGATACGCCGCGGCAGGTGAGATGCTGCATCTCCTGCGAGGCGCGAATCTGCGGATCGTAGCGCCACACCTGCTTGCCCGTCTCGGCATCGAGCGCGAAGACGATGTTGTGCGGCGAGCACAGGTAGACGAGGCTGCCGACCTTGATCGGCGTCACCTCATAGGTGAACTCGTCCGGGTCGGCGCCGGTCTTGAGATCGCCGGTGTGGAATTCCCATGCCTTTTCTAGCCTGGCGACATTGGCGGGGGTGATCTGGTCGATCGGCGACCAGCGATCGCCGCGCCACGAGCGACCATAGGCGTTCCAGTCTTCCCTGGGGGTGCCGCCCAACACGCTTGCCGGCGCGATGCCGCGGGCGCCGGGCAGACTGCCCTGCAGGTCGTGGGGATTGGTGAAGGCGGTGGCGAGCAGCACCAGCGCGGCAAGGCCCAGGCTGCCGACCAGCGGCCAGGCGGGTCCCGGCCAGCGGCGCGAACCGAGCCGCCGCGTCACCCAGGGCAGCGCCAGCACGATGCCGAGCGGCACCAGCACGTCGCCGCGGGGCGCCAGCGCCCAGAAGTCCCACCCGGCTTCGGTGACCGCCCACAGCATCGTCACCACCAGCAATGCGGCGTAGAGCAGCAGCGCTGCCGGCTTGCGGCGATACAGCAGCCAGGCGGTGGCCAAGAGCGCCACGCCGGCGGGAAGATAGAAGAGCGAACCGCCGAGCAGGGCGAGCCAGAGCCCGCCGCCGCCGATCGCCAGGCCCACCAGCGCGAGAAGAAGCGCGAGCGCGAGGAGCACGCGCGAGGAACGTTGCTGGTCGGCCATGGCGTGCTCCGGCACCTTGCGTCGGGAGATGGCGCTGAAACTGGTCGCTGCGCGTAACGGTTCCGGCGCCAGCATCGACTAGGCAAGATTTTCCTAGCGTCTGCGCCGGAAGGGAATGCGCTGTTCCTGCAAGGGACAGAAGGGGACGCACGTCCCGACCCGCAGTGGAGCAGGCATTGGGAGACCGCATCCTTCATCCGAACGGCGCCGGACCGACGGGCTCCGGCCGCGCATTTCGGTGAAGATCCTCTTCTATCCGCCGGTGGTGACGCGGTGGTGGTTTACGGACGAGATCCTGCGCATCCTGCCCGGGCGGAAGGCGCGCGCCTGCGTGCTCCTCGGCGTCCTCGGACGGACTCGCCCCTCGGGCGCGCGGTCGACATCCTGATCCCGGCCTGCACCGCCGGCGAGGCCGATCACATCGGCATGGCGCCTACCTCGAGCACCACGCTGCAGCTTGCCATCGGCGATGCGCTGGCGGTGGCGGTCAGCCGGACGCACGGCTTCACCCGCGCCGATTTCCTGCGCCACCATCCCGCCAGCCTGCTCGGCCGGCAGTCGCTCGCGATCCGCACGCTGATGCGCACCGGGGAAGAGCTGCCCATGGTGGGGCCCGACGCCCCCGTTGCCGATCTGCTCGCCGTCATGTCGGCGGGACGAATGGGCGCGGCGTGCGTCGTCGGCGACTGCGGACGGCTGCTCGGTCTGGTCGTCGACGGCGATCTCCGCCGCCACTTCCAGTCGCGCCGAGACGTCTACGACACGCCCGCCGCCGCGCTGATGCAGGCCCATCCGCAGGTGATCGACGTCACCGCGACGTTGGGCGACGCGCTGCTGCTCCAGGCGCTCGACTGCCCGGCGATCACCGAAGTATGCCTCGATACCGAGAGCAAGGCGATGGCGGACATGGCGAGCGATCTGCCCGTCACCGGCGCGGTCGGCGCGGTGATCGACGGTGCCACGCGGGATACCGCCGATGTCCGCGCGCTGGGCCTGCCGGTCTATGCGCGCAGCCAGACCTGCGACGACATCAAATATGAAGGCACGCTCAAGGCGATGAACCGTCCGATCACCATGGGCGAGGTGCAGATCGCCAACGGGGATGTGGTATTTGCCGATGCGGATGGGATAGTGGCGGTGCCCAGGGCGATGTGGGCCGAGATCGAGGAAGCCGCGTGGAACGTGCTTTCGAACGAGGCGCGCATCCGCATGGCTGCGGCGCGGGGCCGCGACGTGGACGCGATCCTCGCCGAATGCGGGGCGTTTTGAAGGATGTGAAGATGAAGACGGTCAAGGTCGGTGCCCTCGAGATCGCCAACGACAAGCCGTTCGTGCTCGTCGCCGGCCCGTGCGCGATGGAGAGCCGCGACCATGCCTTCTTCATGGCCGAGGCGCTGACCACATTGTGCGCGGAGCTGGGCATCGGCTTCATCTACAAGAGCTCGTTCGACAAGGGTAACCGCACCTCGATCGATGCACCGCGCGGCATCGGCATGGACGCGGCGCTGCAGGTGTTCGCGGACCTCAAGGCCCGGTTCGGCTGCCCGGTGCTTACCGACGTGCACGATGCAGGCCAGTGCGCGCCGGTGGCCGAGATGGTCGACGTGCTGCAGATTCCGGCGTTCCTCTGCCGCCAGACCGACCTGCTCGTCGCCGCCGCGCAGACCGGCCGCGCGGTGAACGTGAAGAAGGGCCAGTTCCTCGCGCCCTGGGACATGAAGAACGTCGCCAACAAGCTCGCCGCCTCGGGCAACGAGAACATCATCCTGTGCGAACGCGGCGCCAGCTTCGGCTACAACACGCTGGTAAGCGACATGCGCGCGCTGCCGATCATGGCAGAGACCGGCTATCCGGTGATGTTCGACGCCACCCACTCGGTGCAGCAGCCCGGCGGGCAGGGGACGAGTTCGGGCGGGCAGCGCGAATTCGTGCCGGTGCTTGCCCGCGCGGCGGTAGCGGTGGGCGTGGCGGCGGTGTTCATCGAGACGCACCAGGCGCCCGACGCCGCCCCCAGCGACGGCCCCAACATGGTGCCGCTCGACCAGATGCGCGCGCTGCTAACCCGGCTGAAGGCGTTCGATACGCTCGCCAAGCAGGGTTGAGCCAGCCGGCCCCGCCTCAGCGGCCGAGCTGTTCCTTCAGCGCATCGATGCGCTTCGAGGCTTCCGCCTTGTTGAGACTGCCTTCGATCGGCGGCTCGCCCGCTTCTTCGAGCAGGGTAGTGAGGTAGGATGCCTGCGCGCCGGTCATCGGATCGTCGCCCGAAACCCAGTCGTCGGGGTTCTTCTCGGTATTCGAGCCGGGATGCTCGTCCAGCTTCGGATTGTGCAGTGTCTCGTCCATGGTCGCCTCGCTATGTTCCTGTTACGTTCGATAACGGGCGATCTATCGGGCTGGTTCCACGGCATTTCTTCTGAACCCTCGGGCTTCCGACCCGTTGGGAAGGCGACCGATGCCGGCCAGCAAGGAGCCATCCCCATGTCCTTAGAAAAGATGATCGCGCTGCACCCCGATGTAGGTGCCGACGCGAATGCAGCGCTCGCCAAAGCCGCGCGCCACGCGATGCTCTGCTCGCTGATGTGCACCAGTTGCGCCGATGCCTGCGTCGCCGAGGCGATGGACATGCACCAGTGCGTTCGGACCTGTCTCGACTGCGCGGATGTCTGCGCGACGACCGCCCGACTGGCGACCCGGCGTACCGGCCAGAATGTTCCGATGCTGCGCATGATGCTCGAGACCTGCATCCGCGCCTGCGAGCTCTGCGCCCAGGAATGCGGCCGGCATGATGCCGCGCATTGCCAGTTGTGCGCGACGATGTGCCGCGAATGCGCGGAGGACTGCCGCGCGGCGCTGACCGGCATCCGGTAAGCCGCGATCAGCCGGGCAGTGTCACCGTCGCGATGCTGGCCGGCGCATCGTGCAGTCGCAGATACAGCGTTTTCCCTGCTGGTCGCGGCAGCGTGATGCTGCTTCCGACGAAGCCCAGCGGCACCGTCGTCGCGCCGGCAAGGTCGGGCTTGTCGCCGACTGCGGCCAGCACGAACAGATCGTCTCCGGACAGCGTGCAGGTCGCGGCCTCGGCGGGGCAGGAGAGGCCGGCAAGCTTCGGAAGCCGCGCTAGCGTCACCAGCGGCTGCCAGTCGCCCGGTGTGCCATCCTGCACCAGCCTGTAGCGGAGCGACCCAACGACGCCCGCGCCGAGCAGCGCCCGGGGCGCGAAGTGCGCCACCACCACGTCTTTCCCCACCCGCTGCAGCGCGCCGTCGCGGAAGCCCAGGGTCGCGCCCGGACCCTCGATAACGGCAATCTCCACCGTTCCGCCGTCGCCCAGCGTTCCCCGCGTGATCCTGAACGAGAAGTCTATCGCGGCATCGGCGGGCAGCACGCCCTCCGGCAGGGCGATGGGCAGGCCGTTGTTCGCCGTCTTGCCCGCAGCGGCGCGGCTGAGCAGCGTCGCCCCGGTTCGGGGCGCGGTCGCCCGTACGGCGAGCTTCACCGTCCGTCCGTCGCGCAGCCGGACCACGGCTTCGCCGTCGCCGGCGGGAACGCTGCCCTCGATCGCCATTGCCAGCCGGTCGCCATCGGTGCCGCGGGACAGTGCGCCAGCGGTGAAGTGGAGCCCGCGCCAGTCGAGCCCGGCCACCTGGTCGAGCCGCGCGCCTTCGAGCACGCCGTCTCGGTCGCCTTCGTGCACCACGAAGCGTTCGATCCGGCTCGCCTCCAGCCGCGCGAGCAGCGGAATGGTGTCGGGCGGGGCGCTGCCGAAGCGGGCGACGTTGAGCGTGAACGCACCGGGCTTGGCGTCCTTGAGCGGCAGCGTCATGGTCAGTTCGTCCTGGCCTGTCACCTTGAATGGCACCGGCGTGCGCGTGCCGGCCGGATCGCTCAACGCGATCTGGCTGACGCAGAACGCGGCACCGCCACGCAGCACCAACGGGTGCTCGCGCCCGACCACCACGGCGCTGTCCGGCACCGCGCGCCACGCGCCCATCGCGTCAAGCTGCACCGGCAGGCGCGGCCCGGTGAAGCCGTCGAACCCCCAGCGTCCCTGCAGCACCGCGTTGGAGACGGTGCCCAGATCCGCCGGCACTGCGCCCTCCAGGCGGATGCCGCCCTTCTCGACATCGGGCAGGACGGGGAAGTCGCGCGTCTTGCCCTCGTTGCTCGTCACCCGCACCGACAGCGATCGGCCGAAGTCCGTCGCGTAGAGCAGGGGCGCATCCTCCAGCGGCAGCGCCAGGCCGGGCTGGGCGAGGCACACCGGCGTCGGCCCGCCCGCCTGCCAGATCGGCGGCGAGGCGGGGCCGATCGGCGGCAGCGGCGCGGCCAGTACCGAACGCGGGCTCTGGAACGAGGGCGCGGCGTTGAGCAGCAGCTTCAGGGTGTCGCCGCGGCCCAGCGCCAGCGCCGGCAGATACTGATATTGCGGGCTGCGGAACGCGCCGAACAGCTTCGCCACGTCGCGCGCGAGGCCGATATAGGAGCTGTAATAGCCGCCGCCGCCCTGAGGCGTGGCGGCGATGCTGTAGGCGAGGTCGGCGGGGGTGCCGGTCAGCGTCTCGGCGAGTGTGGTGCCCCGCTGCGTCTGCAGCACCAGCGAATCGCGATTCTGGGTGAGGCACGCCGCCTGCAGCCCGCGCGGGCGTGCCAGGCATTCGGCGTTCAGCTTGATTCGCAGCGCATTTGCCAGCACCGGGGCGGCGGTGGCGAGGCGTTCGGGTGCGGTATCGCCGATCCGCGCGATCGCGGCGACGAAGGCATCCAGCCGCGCGCGGTCGAGCGAGGCCTGGAACAGGTCCTGCGCCACGCGCACGAACACGCCCGGCCGCCCGCGCACGGCATCGCGCACCGCATTGAAGCCGCCGCCGGTATCGGGCGCCAGCAGCAGTACGGCCTGTTCGGCGCCTTCGGGCACGGTCAGCTCCAGCCGGTTCTTCTTCTTACGCCACGTCTCGGCGACGAAGAACCAGTCCTTGGGCGGCGGGTTGGTCGCACCGCGCAGGAACGCGACGACGAGCAGATAACGCGCCGCCTGGTCGGGCGGCAGCGCGGCTTCGGCGGTCACCTTGTCGCCCGGCTGGAGCGAGGGAACCGCGCCGATCGGCAGCGTCGTGCCGCCGCGCGTGACGGTCAGCTTCAGGTCCGGCCCGACCAGGTCGAAGGCGTTCTGCTGGGCCTGGGCGGGGAGCGCGGCGCAGAGCAGCGCCAGCAGCAGCGGGATCAAGGGGAGGCGAAGCATCGCGCCGCTATAGGGGAGGCGGGCAGGGCAGGGCCACCGCCTGCGCGACGAGCCGTTGCGCCATCATTCGGCGACGTTGTCCGCCACCCATGCATGGCGCTGGCCGAGCGGCTGGGGGGCACCCGTGGTCGTGTCCTGCCTGGTCTGGTGTTCCAGCTCGGCGTTCAGCTCGGCGCCGAACAGCAGGATATAGGCGGAGAGATACAGCCAGGTGAGCAGCGCGACGATCGTGCCGAGCGCGCCATAGGTCGCGTCGTAGCGGCCGACATAGCGAACATAGGCGCCGAAGCCGAGCGTCAGCCCCATCCATGCCAGCGCCGCGAACAGCGATCCGGGCGTGATCCAGGTCCAGCGCGGCTGGGCGCGCGAGGGGCCGAAGCGGTAGAGCGCCGCCGCGCCCGCCGCGCCGGCCAGCGTCAGCAGCGCATGGCTCACCACCTTGCCCAGCACCAGCAGCGAATCGGGGGCGAAGGGCAGCAGCTTGTCGAGTGCGCCGAGCGCGGTCATCGCAACCGCCGCGAGCACCGCCGCCAGCACCGCGCCCAGCGTGATCGCCATCGCGGTGAGGTTCACCCACAGGAAGTTGCGCTTCTCCTTCTCCTCATAGGCGATGTTGAGCGCGGCGATCACCGCGCCGGCGCCGTTGCGGGCACCGAACAGCGCAATGGCGAGCGCGATCAGGATGCCCAGCCCCTTCTCGCCATCGGGGCGATAGACGATCCCCAGCAACTGGTCGCCCACCACGCCGGCGATGTCGCGCGGCAGGATGGTGGAGAGCGCCCGCACGTCGTGCAGCACGGTCGGCGGATCGGCGATCAGCCCGTAGCACAGCACCACCGCGCCGAGCAGCGGCACCAGCGCAAGGAAGCCGTAAAAGGCGACGCCGGCGGCGATCAGCCCGACATTGTCGTCGCTCGCCTCGCTCCAGCTGCGCCACAGGACGGACTTCCATCCGGCCCAGGGCATCGCCCATGGGCTGTGCGCGTCGCGCCCCTTCGCGTCCATCCTGCTTCCCCTGTTGGTCGTGTCCAGACAAGCGCGCGACGCCCGAACCCGGTTCCCCGATGGCAGGATGTTGAAATCGCGAAGTTACTCCGCGTCGGCATGGCCGAACAGCGGCAGCGGCTCGGCGACGCCGCGTTCGAAGTTCGACACCGTCACCCCCACCAGCCTTATGCCCTTGGGGGTGGGCAGCACCGATCGCAGCAACGCAAGGCTGGCGGCGTGGAGCTGCTCGCGGCTGGTGATCGGCGCGGTGTGGCTGCGGCTGCGGGTGATGATCTGGAAATCGGCATATTTGATCTTCACGGTCGCGGTGCGGCCGAAGCCCCGGGTGCGTTCGCACCATTCCCACACGTCGTCCGCCTGGCCGAGCACCGCCGTTTCGATTTCGGCATCGTCGGTAAGGTCGCGGCTAAAGGTGGTTTCGGAGCCGGAAGACTTGCGCTCGCGGTTCGGGTTCACCGGCCGCTCGTCGATCCCGCGGACGATCTGGTGATACCATTCGGCGCTGCTGCCGAAATGCTGCTGGAGAAAGTCGAGCGACTTGGCGCGCAGGTCCGCACCCGTCTCGATCCCCAGCCGCTGCATCTTGGCAGCGGTGACCGGCCCCACGCCGTGGAAGCGCGACACCGGCAGCGTCTCCACCCAGGCCGCGCCCATATCCGGTGTCACCGCGAACTGGCCGTTCGGCTTGCGATGGTCCGAGGCGAGCTTGGCGAGGAACTTGTTGTACGAAACGCCCGCAGAGGCGGTGAGGCCGGTCTCTGCCAGGATCCGCGCGCGGATCTCCTTCGCGGTCGCCCAGGCGGTGCCGAGCCCGCGGCGATCTTCGGTCACGTCGAGATAGGCCTCGTCGAGCGACAGCGGCTGGATGAGATCGGTATAGTCGGCAAAGATCGCGTGGATCGCCTGCGACACCGCCTTGTACACGTCGAACCGCGGCCGCACGAAGATCAGGTCGGGGCAGCGGCGGAGCGCGGTGACCGAGGGGAGGGCCGAGCGCACCCCGAAGGTGCGCGCCTCGTAGCTCGCCGCCGCGACCACCCCGCGCGCCGCCGCCGATCCCACCGCCACCGGCTTGCCGCGCAAGCTCGGATCATCGCGCTGCTCGACCGAGGCGTAGAACGCATCCATGTCGATATGCAGGATCTTGCGGATCGGGGGCGGGGACATCGCCCGGCTATACCGCGATACGAACGAAGGGGGAACAGGCTTTCCCACCCAAGTCATTGTGAAACCGGGGTGCGGGCGGCTAGGGAGGCGTCATGCCCATGCTTGCCCGCCGCATCGCCCTGGTCTTCGCCTGCCTCGTCTGGACGCTGCCCGCCGCCGCCAAGACCATCCTGTTCGTCGGCAACAGCTTCACCTTCGGCGCCAATTCGCCGGTGATGCGCTATCGCCCGGATCGCGTGACCGACCTCAACCGCGAGGGGATCGGCGGCGTCCCGGCGCTGTTCCGCACCTTTGCCATCGAATCCGGGCTCGACTGGCAGGTCAGCCTGGAAACCTCGCCCGGCAAGGACCTGGCCTGGCACCTCGCCAACCGCCGCGCGCTGATCGACCGGCGCTGGGACGTGGTGGTGCTGCAGGGCTTCAGCACGCTCGATACCGAGCGGCCGGGCGACCCCACCCGCCATCTCGCCGCCGCACGCGCGCTGGCGGCGCTGTTCCATGCGCGCAACCCTGCCGCGCAGGTAAACCTGGTCGCCACCTGGTCGCGCGCCGACCAGACCTATCGCCCGTCCGGACACTGGTTCGGCCTCCCGATCGCGCGGATGGCGGAGGATCTGCTCGCGGCGAACCGGCTGGGGCTTGCCTCCGGCTATGGTATCCACGCCGTGCTGCCGGTCGGCACCGCCTGGAACCGCGCCATCCGCGACGGTTATGCCGATCCGAATCCTTATGACGGCCTGGCCTTCGGGCAGGTCAGCCTGTGGACCTGGGACCAGTATCATGCGAGCGCCGAGGGCTATTATCTGGAGGCGCTGGTCGAGTTTGGCGCAATCACCGGCCGTGATCCCCGCAGCCTGGGGCCGCGCGAGCGCGCCGCCGAGGATCTCGGGATCAACCCCGAGGTCGCCCGGCGGCTGCGCGACGTGGCCGCCGCCGAGCTCGCGGCTCAGCGGATCGGCGGCGCCCCGTAATAGTCGGGCGCGCCGTCCAGCCGCACGTCGATCCGGTCGAGCAGGAAGCCGGGGTCCATCGCGAAGACTTCGATCCGGTGCGCACCGGCGGCGAGCAGGCCGAGCTTCAGCGTGCGCACCGCGGTGTTGGAGAGGACGTTGGCCTTCCACTCGTCGCTGCGGCCATGCGTTTCGAAGTCGAGCACGGTGATCGCGCCGCCATCCACCCGCACGCCCAGCCGCAGCTTGTTGGCGGAGCTTAGCGGATGGACCGGCAGGCCGACGATCTTCAGCTCGGCATCGCCCTTGTTGCCCAGCTGGAACGGCAGGACGAGCGGCGCGGTCGCCTCCGCCCGGTCGCTGGAGGGCAGGTCGAGCCTGCTGCGCAATACCGCACCGCGCGAACCGAGTTCGGCGATCCGCTCCCAGGGCGTGCCCGCCAGTGTCAGGTCGGCGGCGGTCAGCGAGATAATGTGGTTCACCTCCGGCGTGGCGTCGCCGGCGGGGAAGGGCTGGAGGACGGGCTCCAGATAGACCATCGTGCCGTTGCAGCGGATCTTGCCCGCCGCGATCGCGCCCTTGCCGTCATAGTTGACCGCGACGCGCATCTCGTAGCCGTTGCTCGCATCGAGCGTCCCTGCGCGGGCGGAGAGTTCGACGCCCTCCAGTCCCTCGACGGTCCAGTCGCTCACCGCGCCCTTGCCATAGACCGTCATGAAGCGCGTCTCGGCCTTGCCGGGCACGAAGGCGAGCGCGCGGGCATCGGCGCCGCACTGGGCGACGGGCGGAAGCGTGATCTGGGGATAGGTCGGCTCGGCGAACACGGCGAGCCGGCGCGGGGCCATGTCCATGATCCCGCGCCACTTGCCGCCATTCTGGGCATTATAGGCGGCGGTATCGGCGACGATCGTCTGGTGCGCGGCGCGGGCCTGATCGGCGAGCGCATTGGCGCTGGCGCGACCCTGACGCGCATAGAGCGCGGCGAGATCGAGCTTGAGGTTGCGCTCGTTGAGCTTGGCGGCCCCGCGCACCGGGTACAGGACGAGCTGGAAAAAGGCGTCGCGGCGATCGGCGGACATCGTCGCGCCCAGCGCCTCGGCCTTGTCGAGCAGCGCCTGATAGCGGGCGATCCGCGCCTGTGCCTCGTCGCCGCCGCTGCGGACATAGTCGCCGATGCGGATCGGCGTTTCGGGCTCGACGGTGCTGAAGCCCATGAACTCGGGCTTCCGCTCCCAGGCGAGGTCGTAATAGTCCATGAGGACGTCCGCCACGGCCCGGCCCTGGTCGCCGAACTGGTCCTTCGCCCAGTCGGCCAGCTGTGCCCGGACGGGCTTGTTCAGCAGCTTGGCGTCGAAGGCGATATCGAGGAAATAGCTCGCCAGCACTTCGCCCGGCTTGATGTCGCCGACATTGACCACCCACAGCTTGCGCGTACCCGTCGCCCAGGCGCGGTCGAGCTGCTCGCGGATCAGTCCCGGATGGGTGGTCGCGAGCCAAAGATAGTCGTGCGGCCGGCCCCAATAGCTGATGTGATAGTAGAGGCCCGAGCCACCTTTTCGCGCCCGTTCGGCGGCGGTGGGGAGCTGGCCGAGATAGCCGTAATTGTCCTCGGGCCAGACGAGCGTCACGTCCTCGGGCACCTTCAGCCCGCTGCGATAGACGTCGAGCACTTCCTTGTAGAGCGTCAGTACCTGCGGAATTTGGTCAGCTGGCTTGCCCTGCGCGGTGGCGAGCAGGCCGCGCTGCAGGTCTATCGCCTGGGTGGTGGCGGCGAGCGCCTGTTCGGGGCTCTTCGCGCCCTCCAGCGCCGAATCATGCTTGCCGCGCAGGCCGATCGTATAGACGTTCTCGAAACCCTTCACGTCGTCCACGCGGCGGCGCCAATAGTCGACCATCCGCTCGCGATTGGTGAAGAAGTTGAACGGGCCTTGCGTCTTCTCGTCCCACTCGCGCACATTGTTGCGCATCATCGGCTCGGCGTGCGAGGTGCCGACGACGATGGCATAGGCCCTGGCCGTCTCGGCGTTGCCGGGGATCTGGTAGAAGGGCTTGGTGCTTTCGTGCATCGCCGGCCAGATCATGTTGGCCTTGAGCCGCCACATCAGTTCGAAGACGCGCGCATAGGTCTTGGGGCCGATATCGCCGGTCTCGGGCTCGTAGGTCTTGGCCGCCCAGGGCTGGAGCCCCCAATCCTCGTCGTTGAGGAAGATGCCGCGATACTGGACCGAGGGCGCGTCGGAGAGCAGTCGGCGGCCGTCGACTACCAGCCGGTCGGTATGGCGCGGCGTCACGTCCGCCCACCATTCCCAGGCCGAGATGCCCAGCGCGCGGCTGAGATCAACCGTGCCCCAGATCGCGCCGCGCGCGTCCGAACCGGCGATCAGCAGGTACGAGCGGCCGGGATGTTGCCTCGAGGGCGCGAGGACGCGGACATAGCGCTCCCACTGGCCATCGAGCGCCCCGAGGTCGACCCTCGCGTCGGCCGCTACTGCGCGGACCAGCGCCGAATCCTTCTGCCCGATGACGACGCAGAGCTTGCCGCAGGCGGCGAGATCGCCCGCCACGACCGGCGTCTTGCCCGCGCGCTTGCCGATGTCGCGGGCGAGCAGTTCGCCGGCGAGCTTCGCCGAGGGGGCGTCATCATGCAGGATGGCGGCGGTGGTGCGGCCGTCGAACAGCACCGCCTGCTGGGCATGCGCGGCAGCGGGGAGAGCGAGCAGGGCGGGCAGGGCGAGATGGGCGCGGATCATCCGGCGCATGAAGCATGGGCGCGGAGAGAAGGGAATCCCCCAGATCCTTCCAGCAACGGGGAAGATCGAGTCAGCCCTTCGCGCGCGCCGCAGCCCGCGCGATCGCCACGCATTCCACCTCGGCCAGCAATTCCCCCGCGCTGCCCGAGGACATCATCGCCCGCTCGGTCTGGCGTACCCGCTCGATCGCCCGCGCGATCTGTGGCGCGCCCCAGCGGCGGAGCGCGCGGCCGGTGGCGGGGCGTTCCTTGAAGAAGACACGGTGGCGCTCCATCGCGTCGTCGATGCTGGCGCCCTGGTCCATCTCGGCGCGGAGTTCTGCCAGCGTCATCAGTCGGCGGACCAGCTGGCGCATCAGCGGTATCGCCGAGCCGCCGCCTTCGCCGAGCTTGGCCAGCTCCTCGCCGACTTGAGTCACCCGGCCGTCGAGGATCGCCTCGATCGCACCGAACAGCTCGCCTTCGCCGAGGTCCGCGCCGATCGCATCGAGCGCGGCGCCGTCGGCATCGCGCGGATGTTCATGATCGGCGTCGAGGAACAGCGCCAGCTTCTCGATCTCGCGGGTGAGGATCGCGCGGTCGCCATTGGCCGCCGCCGCCATCCGGTGCGGCACGTCGCCGGTGAGGCGCAGGCCATGCTCGCGCGCGATCGTACCCGCCAGCTGCGCCGCGCCTGCGCCCTCGGGGACATAGCAGGCGAAGGCCATCGCACTGGGCGCGGCGATCGCCGCCTTGACCAGCTTGCCGCTGGTCTTGAGGTTGGGGCCGATCGCCACCACCGGATTGCCCGCGCGCTCGGCGCCGAGCAGCAGCGCGATCGCCTCGGCCGCGCCTTCCTCGATATTGGAAACCCGGATGTAGCGCGCGCCCCCGAACAGCGACAGCGACGCCGCCTCGTCGGCCAGCAGCCCGGGCTGGTCGCGCAGCATCTTCATGTCGATGTCGATCCGCTCGACGTCCGGCCCCAGCGCCTTGCCGAGCCGCGCCGCGAGATCGGCGGCGCCTGCCTCGTCGGGGCCGTGGAGCAGATAGAGTCGTGTATCGGGCTTGGGTGCCTCTACCGCTGCGCGGATCTGGCCCGCGTTCGCCTTCACTTCACCCGCGCGCCGCCCTCGCGGACGGTGCGCGCGAGCCGCGCGACGATCTGGTCGGCGACGATGCCCGAGAGCCGCTCGAGTGCCGACTTCTCCGCCGCGATCGTGGCATATTCGGACCCGACCACGTCGATACCGGCGTCAGAGCCCGCCGTGGCATCCAGCACCACCTGGCCGCTCCGCAGGTCGATCAGCTGGTAACGCGCGCGCAGCGTCCGTCGCTCGCGCGAGACCGAGTCGTCGCGCCGCACGCCCAGGCCGATGATCTGGTCGTCGAGCTTCACTTCGAGCCGATAGGCCGCCGCGCCGGCATTGTTCGCCAGCCGGTCCTTGAGCGCATTCGACACCAGCCAGCCCGACTGGCCCTGGATCGGCGCGACTTCGACCGCCGACAGCGTCGTCGCGACCGCGCCGCCGCTGCCCCCCTGGTACATCGGATGCAGCCCGCACGCCGAAAGCGCGAGCGCGAGGGGGGCGAGCAGGGCGACGGACTTGTTCATGCGACGATGTTCACCAATCGATCGGGCACCACGATGATCTTGCGCGGCGCCTTGCCTTCGAGCGACCGAACGATCTTGTCCGATGCAAGTGCCGCGGCCTCGACGATATCCTTGGCGGCACCCTTCGGCATCACCAGCGTATCGCGCAGCTTGCCGTTGACCTGCACCGCGATGGTCACCTCGTCGTCGATCAGCAGCGCCGGATCGACCTCGGGCCAGGCGGCATCGGCGATCATGCCAGTCTCGCCCAGCGCCGCCCAAGCCTCTTCGGCGATGTGCGGCACCATCGGTGCGACGATGCGGACCAGCGCGCGGATCGCGGCGGTGCGCGAGGCGGAGGGCTTGGCCTTCTCGATCGCCGCGGTCAGCTCGTAAAGCTTGGCGACGGCCTTGTTGAAGGTCAGCGCCTCGATGTCCTCGGCGACGCCGGCGATGGTGCGGTGGAGCTTGCGGTCGAGATCCTTGTCCTCGCCTTCCGCATTCTCCAGCCCGTCGAACAGGCGCCACAGCCGGTTGACGAAGCGCCATGCGCCTTCGATGCCGCTTTCGCTCCATTCCAGGTCGCGCTCGGGCGGGCTGTCCGACAGCACAAACCAGCGGGTCGCGTCGGCGCCATACTGGTCGACGATCTCGGTCGGGTCGACGGTGTTCTTCTTCGACTTCGACATCTTCTCGACGCGGCCGACGGTCACTTCGGCGCCGGTGTCGGTCAGATAGGCCGATCCGTCGGCGCGGAACGAGACCTGGGTCGGTTCGAAATAGAGTTTCCGCTCGAGCCCGTCATGCTCTTCCAGCTGGTAGTAGCTGGCGTGCGTGACCATGCCCTGCGTGAACAGCCCGGCGAACGGCTCGGCCACGTCGATGCGGCCGATATGGCGCAGCGCGCGGGTGAAGAAGCGGGCGTAGAGCAGGTGCAGGATCGCATGCTCGACGCCGCCGATATACTGGCCGACCGGCAGCCACTGCTCGGCCACCGCCTTGTCGAACGGCTGGTCCGAGGGCTGGCTGGCGAAGCGCAGGAAATACCAGCTCGAATCGACGAAGGTGTCGAGCGTGTCGGTTTCGCGCCGCGCGGGCTTGCCGCATTTCGGGCAATCGACATGCTTCCACGTCGCGTGCCGGTCGAGCGGGTTGCCGGGGACGTCGAACGACACATCCTCGGGCAGCGTGACCGGCAGCTGGTCCTTCGGCACGCCGACGGGCCCGCAATCCTCGCAATGGATGATCGGGATCGGGGTGCCCCAGTAGCGCTGGCGGCTGACGCCCCAGTCGCGCAGGCGCCACACGGTGCTGCCGGTGCCCCAATTGCCTTCCTCGGCGCGGCGGATGACTTCGCGCTTGGCCTCTGCGACATCGAGGCCGTCGAGGAAGTGCGAGTTCACCAGCGTGCCGGGGCCGGTATAGGCCTCAGAGCCGTCGAATTCGGCTGCGGTCTTGTCGCCTTCGGAGACGACGCGGCGGATCGGCAGCGCGTATTTGGTGGCGAATTCGAAGTCGCGCTGGTCGTGCGCCGGCACGCCGAACACGGCGCCGGTGCCATAGTCCATCAGCACGAAGTTCGCGATGTAGACCGGCACCTGCCAGTTCGCGTCGAACGGGTGCTGCGCGGTGAGGCCGGTGTTCCAGCCGAGCTTTTCCTGCGTCTCCAGCTCGGCGGCGGTGGTGCCGCCCTGCTTGCAGCGCTCGATGAACGCCTGGACTTCCGGATTGCCCGCAGCGAGCTGCTGCGCGATGGGATGGTCCGCCGCGATCGCGACGAAGCTCGCGCCGAAGATCGTGTCCGGTCGTGTGGTGTAGACGGTCAGCCCCTCGCCGTTCGACAGGCTCCAGGTGAACTGCAGGCCTTCCGACTTGCCGATCCAGTTTTCCTGCATCAGCTTCACCTTGTCCGGCCAATGCTCGAGGCCCTGCAGCCCTTCGAGCAAATCGTCGGCGAAATCGGTGATCTTGAGGAACCACTGGTTGAGCTTGCGCCGCTCGACCAGCGCGCCCGAGCGCCAGCCGCGCCCGTCGATCACCTGCTCGTTGGCGAGCACGGTCATGTCGACCGGGTCCCAGTTGACCGCGCTTTCCTTGCGGTAGACCAGGCCGGCTTCATACAGGTCGAGGAACAGCGACTGTTCCTGGCCGTAATAGTCGGGCTCGCAGGTGGCGATCTCGCGCGTCCAGTCGAGTGCGAAGCCCAGCCGCTTGAGCTGCGCCTTCATCGTCGCGATGTTCTGGCGGGTCCAGGCGCCCGGATGGACCTTCTTTTCCATCGCGGCATTTTCGGCGGGCATGCCGAAGGCGTCCCAGCCCATCGGATGGAGCACTTCCATGCCCTTCATCCGGCGGAAGCGCGCCAGCACGTCGCCCATCGTGTAGTTGCGCACATGGCCCATATGGATGCGCCCCGAGGGATAGGGGAACATCTCGAGCACATAGGACTTCGGCTTGGGCGAATCGTCGCGGGCGGCGAAGGTGCGGTTTTCCTCCCACGCCTTCTGCCACGCCGCGTCCGCCTTCAAGGGATTGAAGCGAGACGCCATGTTGTACTTCCGGTTAGTTGGCGACGGCCGCGCGGCGCAGATCGCGGGCACGGGTCAGGATGATATCCTCGAGCTTCTGGACGGTAGCAGCCTGCACGGGGGCCGAGACCCAGGCGCCGCCCCGGTTCACTTCGCGCAGCGCCGCGACCCGCAGCGCATCGGCGCGCAGATCCTGGTCGAGCACGGTCACCGTCACCTTCATCCGCTCGGTGGGGACGTTGGGGTTCACATACCAGTCGGTAACGATCACGCCGCCGTTCGAATCGGTCTGGAGCAGCGGCATGAAGCTCAGCGTGTCCAGCGTGGCGCGCCACAGATAGGCGTTGACGCCGATCGTCGTGACCTTCGACGCCGCCAGATCCGCGTTCACGCCCTTCTTCTGGTGGCTGCAGGCGGAGGCGGAAACAGCGAGCGACCCCAGGATCGCAAAGCGCAACAGGCGGTTCATGGACGTCGTACTTCCTACCGGGCAAGGGAATGAGTGCCAGCATCTATAGGGCGGGATGTGGCGGGAGCAAGGCCGACGCGCTGGTCCCTGATTGGTCGCATCTGGTACGATTCTGTGGGTTGCATGCAACACTCCGGGAAAATTGCTGCCACCGGTGGAACGTCACTTTGATTCCATGGTAGAGCCCACCATTAGAGAGGTATGCAAATGCGCTTGGTACGTTGGATGTCGGGACTTGGGCTGGGGGCGATCTGCGCCGCCGGGTTCCTCGTCGCGCCCACGCTCCAGGCACAGGAACGAGACCGCGCTTTAAAGGCGGCCGTTCGCCCCGCACCCCTGGCGCTGCAAGGCGCCGGCGGGTTCACCCCGGCCGCTGCCGATCCGAAGCTCGCCGCCATGCTGGCGCGCAGCGGGATGAACGGTGCCGGCTTCCGCTTCACTCCGGCCGAGTCGCGCACGGCGTCGACTCGCGGTGTCACCGTCGCGGTTCGCGCTGCTTCGAATCGCGCGATCGATGCGGGCAGCCGTGTCGCTTCGGCCAAGCCGGCCTCGGTCAGCCTGGCGCCGATCGCCTATAATCTCGGCGTCGCGGTGGGCTGGCGTCGCTTCGCCGTCTCGGGCGACGTGACGCACATCGACATGGCGGGCATCCAGCCCGGCAGCCGCGATCGTTCGGAAGTCGCGCTCAGCTATGCGGGCAAGCGCCTGAGCGGCCGGATCGCGGCAAGCGAGGATCGTCCGCTGGCGGGCACGCCGGTGCTGATCGGCGACAAGCCCAGCTATTCGTTCGATCTCGGCGGCTCTTATGCGGTGTCGCGCCGCCTCGATGTGACCGCCGGCGTGCGGTACAAGAGCGAGCGTGATCGCCTGACGCAATTCAATGACGATACCCGTCGCGAAAGCCAGTCGATCTATATCGGCACTGCCTTCCACTTCTAAGTCAGCGGGTCCAGGCGTCGATCGCCGCCCAGCCGTGAATTCCCAGAGACCTGAGCCGTCTGGCCTGTTGCATATCCATGCCGCCCAGCGCGATGACGGGGATCGTGACGCCGCGCACCAGCAAACCGAATCGCACCGGGCCCAGCACCCGTGCGCCTGGGTGCGAGCGCGTCGGGAACACCGGCGAGACGAGCAGCGCATCGGCACCCGCGCGGATCGCCGTCACCGTCTCACGGCGCGAATGGACCGGCCAAGTGATGATGCCCGAGCCGCGGCGCCCATGCGTGCCCGCTTCGCCCCGCATCGGCGTCGCGCCCGCGCGGAGCAGCACGAGTCCTCGCCTTCGCGCTATCTTGGCGGTGCGGGCGAACAGCGCGCGCCGCTCTGCCGAGGGCAGCTGGTAATGGCGGAAGATGACCCCACTGCCGCGTGGCAGCCGCTCCAGCACGTCCCATAACTCCTCGCCCAGTCGCGGGTCAGTCATCAACCAAAGGCGTGGGATAGGGGGGTGGCGGTGGCGCATGTCCGTGCCTATAGCCCGGCGCATGCTTCAAGACGATGCCAGCCAGCGGCTCGCCGCGGTGCAGACCGCGATCGCCCGCGCCGCCAAGATCGCCGGCCGCAAGCCCGCCGACATCACCCTGATCGCGGTTTCCAAGACGCACGACGCCGCAACCATCCAGCCGTTGATCGACGCCGGGCAGCGCGTGTTCGGCGAGAACCGCGTCCAGGAAGCCCAGGGCAAGTGGCCGCAGTTGCGCGAGACAACTTCCGGGATCGAACTGCACCTGGTCGGCCAGCTGCAGTCGAACAAGGCCGAGGAAGCCGTTGCGCTGTTCGACGCGATCCACGGGGTCGATCGGCCCTCGCTGGTGACGGCGCTGGCCAAGGCGATGGACAAGGCCGATCGCCGCCCGGCTTGCTTCCTCCAGGTCAACATCGGCGACGAGGCGCAAAAGGGCGGTTGCCCGGTGGCCGAACTCCCGGCGCTGCTCGCCGAGGCGCACGCCGCGAATCTGCCCGTCGCCGGCCTGATGTGCGTGCCGCCGGCGGGTCTGGAGGCTGCCCCCTATTTCGCGCTGCTCGCCAAGCTGGCCCGCGACCAGGGGCTGGACGGGCTCAGCATGGGCATGTCGAGCGACTATGAGACCGCGGTGACGCTCGGCGCCACCCATGTTCGCGTCGGCACGGCGCTGTTCGGAGAGCGCGCATGAACGACCTGTCCGGAATGCCGAAGACGCTGTCGGTGCGGTTCGATGCGATCCTGTTCGATTTCGACGGCGTGCTGCTGGAGAGCGAATATGCCGGCAACAAGCAGATCGCCGATTACCTGACCAGCATCGGCCACCCGACCACGCCCGAACATTCGATGGCGAATTTCATGGGGCTGGCGGGACATGATTTCCTCGCCGCGATCGAGCGCTGGATCGGCCGCACCGTGCCCGAGGGCTTCCACACGGCCCGCGCCGAGGAAGACGCCCGCGCGCTTTCGGAAGGCCTGCCGGCGGTGGCGGGGGCGCTCCGCTTCCTCGAAAGCCTGCCCGCCGATCTGCCCAAGGCGATCGCCTCGTCGAGCCCCACGCACTGGATCGACACGCATCTCCGCCATCTCGGCGTGCGCGACCTGTTCGGCGACAAGCTGTTCAGCGGCCGCGAGCATGTCACGCGCGGCAAGCCGGCGCCGGACCTCTACCTCCACGCCGCCGCTGCGCTGGGCGTGCCGATCGAAGCGTGCGTGATCCTGGAGGATTCGCCGGTGGGCGTGACCGGCGCGGTCGCCTCGGGCGCGACGGTGATCGGCCTGTGCGCCGGCACCCACTGCGCGGCGGATCATGGCGAGCGGCTCAAGGCGCTGGGCGTGCAGCACATCGCCCATGATTTCGACGAGGTCGCCCGACTGATCGCGTGACGGCGTTTCCTCCCCCTGGCAGGGGAGGAAACGCTTAGGTAGCGCAGGCGGCCTTAAAACTCGTGCCCCGTCCGATCGCGCTTGGTCGCCAGATACCGCGCATTGTGCGGGTTCGCCGGCAGCACGTGCGGCACGCGCTCCAGCACGTCCACGCCCGCCGCGCGCAGCGTCTCCACCTTTTGCGGGTTGTTAGTGAGCAGCCGGATGCGTGGCTGGCCGAGCAGGGTCAGCATCCGCGCCGCCACCCGGAAGTTGCGCGCGTCGATCGCGAAGCCCAGCCGGGTGTTGGCATCGACCGTGTCGAAGCCCTGGTCCTGCAGCGCATAGGCGCGCAGCTTGTTGATCAGGCCGATGCCGCGGCCTTCCTGGCGCAGATAGAGCAGGATGCCCCAGCCGCTCGTCGAAATCTCCGCGATCGCCGCCTTGAGCTGCGGCCCGCAATCGCATTTCAGGCTGCCGAGCATGTCGCCGGTCAGGCATTCGCTATGGAGGCGCACCAGCGGCGCCTCGCCATTGGGCTGGCCGATCAGCAGCGCGATATGCTCGCCGGGCATCTCGTCGGTGCGGAAGGCGACGATCTCGGCGTCTTCGGCGGCCTCCACCGGCAGCCGGGCGCGGCCGACGATGCGCAGGCGGTCGGCATCCTCGTGCGCGTCGATATCGGCAAGGGTGACAGCGCTCGCTGAGGCGTCCTCGAGCACGAAGAAGGCCGGCAGCAGCCCCGCGATACGGGCCAGCCGCAGCGCCGCCGCGGCGGCGTCGGCCTGCACCACCGGGATCGCGCGAAAGGGGCCCTTCAGCGGCGTGGCGAGATCGAACTGCGGGTCGGCCAGCGCCGTCGCCGCGTCAAAGTCGAGCCAGTCCACCCGCTCGACCAACACCGGCGCATCGGGCGTCGCCGCGTCGCGCTGGTTGGCGAGCTTCAGCGTCGCCGCGCGGCCGGCCGAGAGAAGCACCGGCGCGCTTCCGGCGGGATCGAACGCCGCCAGTCGCTCCGTGTCGCCGGTCTCGATCGCGAGCAAGCGTAGCGTGCCTTCCGCACCCCGGATGGCGATCGGCCAGCCGCGGCGCAGCGCATCGACGGCTTCGGCGGCGGCACGGGCACTCGTCAAAAGTCGAACTCCGTCACGATCGGCACATGGTCCGAGGGCTTGAGCCACGAGCGGCACGGTTCGCATACCTTGTGCGCCGTGGCCTTGTCCGCAACCGCCGGGCTCGCCCACATATGGTCGAGCCGCCGTCCGCGATCGGAGGCGGCCCAGTCCTTCGCACGGTAGCTCCACCAGGTGAAGCAGCGCGCCGGCGCCGGGATGAACTTGCGGCCGAGATCGACCCAGCCATGCGCCGCCTGCAGCCGCCCCAGCGCCTCGACCTCGATCGGCGTATGGCTGACCACGTCGAGCAGCTGCTTGTGGCTCCACACGTCCGATTCGAGCGGGGCGATGTTGAAGTCGCCGGTGAGGATCGTGGGCACGTTCAGGGTTTCCGACCATTCGGTCATCCGCTGGACGAAATCGAGCTTCTGGCCGAACTTGGGGTTCACCTCCCGATCGGGCACGTCGCCGCCGGCGGGGACATAGACATTCTCCAGTCGCACGCCGTTCGGCAGCCGCACGCCGACGTGCCGGGCTTCCTGGTTCGCCTGCCAGTCGAGTCGGTCGTCCTCGACCAGCGGAACGCGGCTGACGATCGCGACGCCGTGGTGCATCCGCTGGCCGTGCTTGATGACATGGGTGTAGCCGAGATCGTGGAACGGCGCCTCGGGGAAATCGCCGTCGATCACCTTGGTCTCCTGGAGACAAAGGATGTCGGGGGCTTCCTCGCGCAGAAACTGCTCGACGATAGCGATGCGGAAGCGGACGGAGTTGATGTTCCAGGAGGCGATCTTCACGCGCGTCGATGTAGCGATTCTTGGGGCGAGCGCCAGACCACTCCCGTCCCAAAAGGAAAGGCCCCCGCTCCGGGGGCAATGGAGCGAGGGCCGACCTAGCGTTCGTCACGCAGGCGGGAAGGGGTATCAGGCCCAGGCAACAGGGGGAAAAATCCCGGGCAAAAACCCCATCCGCCACTTGCTCTTAGAGCAGCAAACCTGTCGCTTGGATGAACGATTGCACAGAATTGGAATTAATGCGTGCGGCCCTGCGGACGCGGGTCGGTCCAGCGGAAGCTCGAATCGGCCACCGGCGCATTGAAGCGCTGGTTGCTCAGCCGGATCGTCGTGCGGTTGTTCTGTGCGTCGAGCGCAACCCAGCCCTGCAGCTTCAGGCCGGCGGGGGCAGCGGCGTCCTTCTGGAAGACGAGCGTGATCCGGCCATATTCGGGGTGCTTGTTGTCGTGCACTTCCACCGAGACGACGCGCGAATCGGCGGTGGGCTTTACGCTCGCATAGCCGCTGATGTCGCGATTCGGATCGAGCAGCACGCGCAGCGGCGAATTGCCGATCGGCCAGCGCTGCACCTGCCGGACCTGATAATCGATGAAATAGAGGCTGCTGCCGTCGGCGACGATCAGCTGGGGCACGCCCTTTTCATATTGGAAGCGGATCTTGCCGGGCCTCTTCAGCGTCATCGTGCCCGCGACGACGCGGCCGTTGCGGTCTTCCTGGGTGAACTCGGCGGTCATGCTGGTGACCGCCTTGAGATGTTGCTGGACCTGGTCGAGCTCGGGCGCAGGCGCGGCTGCCACCAGCAGCGGGGCGGCGAGCAGCGACAGAGCCAAGGAACGGGAAAACACGAGAAACGTCTCCGAATTGCTGGTCGCCCGGATAGCGGGCGGGGCTTGAACGGGCTGTGAACCCGTACCCCGCCCGATTCGATCCCGTTACAACGGGCGGCCGTCGGTATCCATCAGCACCTCGCGGCGGCCGACATGGTCGGGCTTGGAGACGAGATTCTCGCGCTCCATCCGCTCGATCAGCCGCGCGGCCGAGTTGTAGCCGACGCGCAGCTGGCGCTGCAGCCACGAGGTCGACGCCTTCTGGCTTTCCGCCACCAGCTGCACCGCACGGCGATAGGTCTGCTCCTCGGGACTGTCCTCGCCGTCGGGCGCGCCTTCCAGCGTGAAGCCGCCGTCCTCGGGCTCCTCGGTCACTGCGGTGATATAGTCGGGGGCGCCTTGCGCCCGCCAGAAATCGGTGACCGCCTGGACCTCGTCGTCGCTGACGAAGGGCCCGTGGACGCGGGTGATGCCCTTGCCGCCGGACATGTAGAGCATGTCGCCCTTGCCCAGCAGCTGCTCGGCACCCTGTTCGCCGAGAATGGTGCGCGAATCGATCTTCGAGGTGACGTGGAAGCTGATGCGGGTCGGCAGGTTCGCCTTGATCACGCCGGTGATGACATCGACCGAGGGGCGCTGCGTCGCCATGATCAGGTGGATGCCCGCCGCGCGCGCCTTCTGCGCCAGCCGCTGGATCAGGAATTCGACTTCCTTGCCGGCCGTCATCATCAGGTCGGCCAGCTCGTCGACGATGACGACGATCAGCGGCAGCACCTGCAGGTCGAGCGTCTCTTCCTCGTAGATCGGCTTGCCGGTCTCCGGGTCATAGCCGACCTGCACCTTGCGGCCGAGCGTCTGGCCCTTGGCCTTGGCGGTGCGGACCTTGTCGTTGTAGCTCGCCAGGCTGCGGACGTTGACCGAGGCCATCATCCGGTAGCGATCCTCCATCTGCTCGACCGCCCATTTCAGCGCGCGCACCGCCTTGGGCGGATCGGTCACCACGTCGGCGAGCAAATGGGGGATGTCCTTGTACATGCTGAGTTCCAGCATCTTCGGATCGATCATGATCAGCCGGCACTGCTCGGGCGTCAGCCGGTAGAGCAGCGACAGGATCATGCAGTTCAGCCCCACCGACTTGCCCGAGCCGGTGGTACCCGCGACGAGCAGGTGCGGCATCGGTGCGAGATCGGCGATCACCGGCTCGCCGGCGATGTTCTTGCCGAGCACCACCGGCAGGGTGGCGCCCTGTTCCTCGAACTGCTGGCTGCCGATCAGCTCGTGCAGGCTGACCCCCTCCCGGGTCGTGTTGGGCAGCTCGATGCCCATCACGGTGCGGCCGGGGATGGTGGCGACGCGGGCGGAGATCGCGCTCATGTTGCGGGCGATGTCGTCGGCCAGCTGGATCACCCGGCTGGCCTTGATGCCGCTCGCCGGCTCGAGCTCGTACATGGTGACGACCGGGCCGGGGCGGACCTCGACGATCTCGCCCTTCACGTGGAAGTCCTCGAGTACGCTTTCGAGCAGGCGAGCGTTGCGCTCCAGCGCCGCCTTGTCGACCGTGGCGGTGCGGTTGGCCGGCGGCGGGGTCAGCAGGTCGAGCGGCGGCAGCTGGTAGCTGTCCTTGAAGTCGAGCGCGGCCTGCACCGGCGGCTTGGTACGTGCCGGCGCGGTGGAGACGGTGCGATCGGCGATCACCGGGCCCGGTCGGTTGTCCGGTACCACCACGCGGCGCGGCTCCGACATGCGCGGCGGATCGCGATCGAAGGGCAGATCCTCGTCCTCGTCCGGGTCTGCGCCGAACGCGGCAACGGCTTGCGGCTTGGGCCGGAAGCCCGTCGTCTCGGCGGCCGCGACGATCCGCGCTTCACCGGTGCTGCGCGTGAACCGGGGCATGCGCAGCAGGCGGAGCGGGGAGGTGAACTCCAGCCGCATCCACCACAGCCACAATCCGCCCAGCACCAGCAGCAGGCCGACGCCGCGCCCCACCCAGAAGGACACGGCCGGATCGCCGGCGAGCCCGATCAGCCAGTCGATTCCACCCGCAATCGAGAGGCCGATCAGCCCGCCCATGCCCGCGGGCAGGCGCCAGTCGAGCGGCAGCGACCAGTCGAAATGGAGCAGGCCCAGCCCGATCGCGGCAAGCGCGGCAGCACCCAGCGCGCTGACGATCATCCGGCGCGGCCGCTCGATCGGCCGATCGATCATCATCCGGTGGGCCGCCAGCAGCCCGACGGGGGCAAGCAGCAGCATCGGCACCCCGATGAGCGTGTAGAGGATGTCGGCGACCCAGGCGCCGACGCCGCCCAGCCAATTTCGGGCCGGGCCGGCGGACGCGGTATTCAGCGCCGGATCGGAGGCGTGATAGCTCACCAGCGCCAACACGAGCGCGACGGTCAGCACGAACAGCGCCGTGCCCGCCAGGACGAATCCGCCGCGGCGGACGCCCGCCTTCATCGTGTCGCGCCAATGCGGCGCTTCTGCGCGGGACGCCATCGCCCAGCCTCCGGATCTGTAAGGAAAAACGTACCGGAATCATCGCGCCTGCGGAGTCCCGCGTCAAGGCGCGGACGTCTACGGCCCGCTTGCCGTCGTGTTCGGCAAGCGGCTGGTCGAACATTTTGCAGCGCAGCAAGTTCTTCCCTGCTATGCGCATGCAGAAAGGTGCTTCGGAATCGATGCGCCTGTGGAATGGTTCGACGGTCGCTGCTTCTTGGTGGGGATCGCGCAAGCAGTATCAGCAGCTTGGCTGACGTTCATCAGCCTGGGGCACGACGCGGCAACGATCTTGGGGGATATACGAGTGGACGCACGTTGGGCGATATTCGGCACCGGAGGAATTTCGGCGAAGTTTGTCTCCGGACTTCGTCACGCCAATGGCGCCAGGCCGCAACTGGTCGTTTCGCGCAGCGCGGATTCGGCGCGGCGATTCGCCCAGGCGTTCGGCATTCCGGACGTGGCCGAGGGCTATGAGTCGATCACCGCGGCTTCGCCTTTCGATGTCGCCTATATCGCGACGCCGCCGTCCGAACATGCGCGCCACGCAATCGGCTGTATCGAAGCGGGCAAGGCGGTGCTGATCGAAAAGCCGTTCGCGTCCTCGGTCGAGGAAGCGCGGCGCATCGCCGACGCTGCCCGCGCGCACGGCGTGTTCTGCATGGAAGCGATGTGGACGCGCTTCAATCCCGCCGCGCGCCGTCTGCGCGATCTGCTCCGCGAAGGCGCGGTGGGCGAGGTGCGGCAGGCACATGGCGAATTCTGCTTCACCAACGAACCCGATGCGGCGAGCACCAGCTTCGATCCGCTACGCGGCGGGGGCGCGCTGGCGCAGCTCGGCGTCTACCCCATTTCGCTGCTCCATTGGCTGTTCGGCGCACCGGAGGCGATCGAGGCGCTCGGCCATATCGGCGCGACCGGCGTTGAGGAAGACGCGGCGATCAGCCTGCGCTTTGCCGGCGGGGTGGTAGCGACGGTCAACACCAGCCTGCGCGCGCTCGGCGACAACGGGCTGCGCATCGCCGGCACGCATGGCAGCGTGGCGTTCGAGGGGCCGATCTTCCGCCCCTATGGCGTGCGGCTCCAGCGGATGACGCCGCGGCGGCGCGGCAACGACGCCGGGCTTGGCCGCAAGGCGTTGCTCCGCGAGCAGGGGCTGCCGCAGAAGCTGTCGCAATGGCATGGCCTGCTGACGCGCGGCGGCAAGCGCGAGCGGCGGCTGTTCGCCGGCAATGGCTATCACTATCAGGTCGAGGAAGTCGCACGCTGCCTGGCTGCGGGGCTTTACGAGAGCCCGGAGATGACCTTGAGCGACAGTATTGCGGTGATGGAGACGATGGACACAGTGCGGAATCGGATCGGGGGACAGCGTTGATGCAGATGCAGGGCGAAAGCACGGGCAAGACGGGCGTGGCGATCATCGGCTGCGGCTATGTGTTCGATCACTACATGACCACGGCATGGGCGCACCCGGAGATCGACGTGCGCGGCGTGTACGACATCGATCTGGCGCGCTCGTCGAAGGTGTCCGAATATTACGGCTTCTCGGTCTATCCCGATCTCCAGGCGATCCTGGACGATCCCGCGGTGACGCTGGTGCTGAACCTCACCAGCATCGAGGCGCATTTCGCGCTGACCCGCGCGCTGCTCGAAGGCGGCAAGCACGTCTATTCGGAAAAGCCGCTGACCACCGATCTGGAAGAGGCGCGCACGCTGTTCCGCATCGCCGAGGAGCGCGGGCTCGTCCTGTCGAGTGCGCCGTGCAACTTCCTCAGCGACAGCGTCCAGACGATGTGGAAGGCGGTGCGCGACGGCGCGATCGGCAAGCCGCTGCTGATCTATGCCGAGTTCGACGACAACCCCATCTATCTGATGAAGCCCGAGACCTGGCGCAGCCGCACCGGCGCGCCCTGGCCCTATATCCACGAATATGAGATGGGCTGCACCTTCGAGCATGTCGGCTACCATCTGGTGTGGATGCTGGCGATGTTCGGGCCGGTGCGTTCGGTCACCGCCTTCTCGAAGGTGGTGGTGCCGCACAAGACCGACCAGCCGATGCATCCGGCGACTACGCCCGACTTCTCGGTGGCGACGCTCGATTTCGTGAGCGGCGTCACCGCGCGCGTCACCTGCAGCATCGCCGCGCCGGCGGACCACCGGATGCGCGTGATCGGCGACGAAGGCGAGCTGAGCACCGATACCTATCGGCATTACCAGTCGCCGGTGTTCCTCGAGCGCTTCTCGCAGCTCAGCCTCAACGCCCGCAAGGCGCGCAGCCTGCGGCTCCAGCCGCTGTTCGGCCGCGGCTTCGGCGTCGGCGGGCGGCTGCTGCCGTTCGTGCGGCACTGGAAGTCGTTCGCGACGATGCGCGCCAATGCGGCGGGCAAGACCTCGTTCCTCAAGAAGCTGGTGGCGGGCGCCAAGCGCCGCGAGGTCGGCGCGCAGGACAAGATGCTCGGCGTCGCCGAGACCGCGCGCGCGCTGCGGATGGGCGAGCCCTGCCCGATCCCGCCCGATTTCATCCTGCACGTGACCGAGCTGACGCTGGCGATCCAGGGCGCGGGCACGATGGGCGGCGCGGTGGCGCTGACCACGAGCTTCACGCCGTTCGAGCCGATGGCCTCGACCAGGGCCGATCCGCGCAACTATCGCGACAGCTATTCGCCCGGCTTTCTCGCCAAGCGGATGGATGGGATGATCGAGCGTCTCCACCAGCATTGAGGTCGTGCAGGTGCAGGGGTTTCCGAACCCTGCACCTGTTGACGGCTGGCAGGCGCGTGCGAACCTGCTAGGGCGGGGCCATGGACCAGGCGGACATTCTCATCCTCGGCGGCGGGCTGGTCGGCAGCGCGCTGGCGGCTGCGCTCGACGCGCATGGCATCAGCTCGATCGTGATCGATCCGGCAGACCCGGCAACGATTCTCGGCGCTGGCTTCGACGGCCGCGCCTCGGCGATCGCCAGCGCCCCGATGCGGATGTTCGAGGCGATCGGCATCGCCGGCCGGCTGGCAGGCAAGGGGTGCCCGATCGAGGGTATTCGCGTTTCCGACGGGCTGGAGCCGGGCAAGCTCGACTTCGCGCCGGACGCGGATGACGGCGCGCTGGGCCATATGTTCGAGAATCGCGTGCTGCGGACGGCGCTGTACGAGGCCGCGCAGGCGGCGCCACTGGCTGATGTGCGGATGCAGACCCGCGCGGTCTCGGTAGAGCGCGGGCCGCACGGCGTCGTCGCGACGCTCGATTCGGGCGCGACGGTGCGCGCGCAGCTGCTGATCGCGGCGGAGGGGCGCAACTCGCCGACCCGCGACTCGGCCGGCTTCAAGGTCGCGCGCTGGACCTATGACCATGCCGCGATGATCGCCACGCTCAACCATGAGCGTTCCCACGAGAACATCGCCTTCGAGATCTTCTACCCGCAGGGTCCGTTCGCGATCCTGCCGCTGCTCGACGACGAAAACGGCCACCGCTCGGCGGTGGTGTGGACGGTGAACGCGCGCGACGCGGCGGCGATGCACAAGATCTCGGACCGCGCCTATCTGGCCGAGGCCGAGAAGAAGATGGGCGGTTTCCTCGGCAAGCTCGGGCCGCTCTCGGCGCGCTCCTCCTATCCGCTTGGCTTCCACCACGCCGCCTGGATCACCGCCGAGCGGCTGGCGCTGGTCGGCGACGCGGCGCACGGCATCCATCCGATCGCGGGGCAGGGCGTCAATGTCGGCTTCCGCGACGTGGCGACGTTGGTCGAGGTGCTGGTCGACGGCAAAAGGCTGGGGCTCGACATGGGCGATCCCGAACTGCTCGCGCGCTACCAGCGCTGGCGCGGGCTCGACACCTTCATGGTCGCGCTGGCGACCGACGGGCTGACCCGGCTCTTCGGCATACCCGGCACGCTGCCCCATGCGGCGCGGCGCTTCGGCCTCGCGGCCGTGGACAAGCTCCCGCCGCTCAAGAACTGGTTCATGGGCGAGGCGCGCGGCGAAAGCGGCGACGTGCCCAAGCTGCTCCAGGGCGTTACGGCTTGAGAGCGCCCGCCGCGTCGAGGATCGCGCGGGCGGCGGCGAGATTCTCGTCGTCGACCATCACCCGCACCGGGATCAGCAGATAGCTGCCGTCGGCGATGCTGGCGCCCGCATCGAACACGAAGCTGGGGATGTCGTCATCCTCCAGCCGGCCCTGGACGATGAACGCTTCCTGCCGGTTGAACCGGCCGAGTTCGGCAAGGGCCATGCGGGCCTCCGATGATTGACGCGCATGGGGCATGCGCATAGCTTGTCCGCATGAAGCACGATCCGATCGCGTCCGGCAAGCGCAAGGCGGTGAACGTCTCGATCGACACCGGCGTCGTCGCGGCGGCGCGCGAGGTGGGGCTGAACCTGTCGCAGGTCTGCGAAGCCGCGATCCGGCAGGCGACCAAGGCCGAGCAGGACCGGCGCTGGCAGGAAGAGAATCGCGCCTGGGCCGAAGCCTGCAACAAATGGGTGGAAGAGAACGGCCTTCCCCTCGAACGCTACCGCATGTTCTGATGGCGCAGTACGACGTGCATCGCACCGCCGACGGTGCGTTGCTGCTCAACTGCCAGGCCGAAGTGCTGGGGCACCTTTCCACCCGCATCGTCGCACCGCTGGTGCCGCTCGACCGCGCGCCGGCACTGCGCGCTCGCCTGAATCCGGTGTTCGACATCGCCGGGGAGCGCTGCGCGATGGTGACGCAATATGCTGCGACCGTCCGGGCCAAGGATCTCGGCCCGGCGGTCGCATCGCTCGAAGCCTATCGGCTCGACATCATCGCCGCGTTCGACATGCTGCTGACCGGTAACTGACGGCTCACGCCGCCGTCCCGCCCACCGTCAGCCCTTCCACCAGCAGCGTCGGCTGGCCCACGCCGGCGGGGACCGACTGGCCGCCCTTGCCGCACATGCCCACGCCTTCATCGAGCGCGAAGTCGTTGCCGATGCCGGTCACGCGGTGGAGCACGGTCGGCCCGTCGCCGATCAGCGTCGCGCCCTTTATCGGCGCGCCGAGCTTGCCGTTCTCGACCAGATACGCTTCGGTGCACGAGAAGACGAACTTGCCCGAGACGATGTCGACCTGACCGCCGCCGAAGCTCTTGGCGTAGATGCCCTTCTTCACGCGGGCCAGCAGCTCGGCGGGATCGTCTTTGCCGCCCTTCATGAAGGTGTTGGTCATCCGCGGCATCGGCGCGTGCTGGAAGCTTTCGCGGCGGCCATTGCCGGTCGGCGCGACGCCCATCAGCCGGGCGTTGAGCCGGTCCTGCATATAGCCCTTGAGGATGCCGTCCTCGATCAGCACCGTCTCGCGCGTCGGCGTGCCCTCGTCGTCGATCGACAGTGAGCCGCGGCGATCGTGGAGCGAGCCGTCGTCCACCACCGTCACGCCGGGCGCGGCGACGCGCTCGCCGATCCGACCGGAAAAGGCGCTGGTGCCCTTGCGGTTGAAATCGCCTTCCAGGCCATGGCCCACCGCCTCGTGCAGCAGCACGCCCGGCCAGCCGGGGCCGCACAGCACGGTCATGTCGCCGGCCGGCGCCGCGACCGCGTCGAGATTGACCAGCGCCTGCGCCAGCGCCTCGTCGATCGCGCGGTTCCAGGTCTCGGGCTGGAACAGCCGGTCATAGACCACCCGCCCGCCGGTGCCGTAGCTGCCCGTCTCGCGGCGGCCATTCTGCTCGACCACCACCGAGACGTTGAGCCGCACCAGCGGCCGCACATCGGTGGCGACAAAGCCGTCGGCGCGCACCACCTCGATCACGCTCCACTGCCCGGTAAGGCTGACGGAAACCTGTTTCACGCGCGGATCGCGCGCCCGTGCCGCAGCGTCGATCGTCTGGCAGAGATTCACCTTGTCGGCGAACGGCACCAGGTCGAGCGGATCGGCGTCGGTGTAGAGATGGCGGTTGTTACCCTGCGGCGGGGCTGCCTTGCCCTGCTTGGCCGGATCGATCAGCGCCATCGTCTCGGCGGCGCGGCGGATCGCGGCGGCGCTGATCTCGTTGGCGTGCGCGAACGCGGTCGTCTCGCCGGAGACCGCGCGCAGGCCAAAGCCCGACTGCGTGTCATAAGCGGCGGTCTTCAGCCGGCCGTCGTCGAAGCCGAACGCCTCGGACTTGCGATATTGTAGATAGAGCTCGCCATCCTCGGCTTGCCCAAGCGCATCGGCGGTCAGGCGAACGGCGGTGTCGGGATCGAACCCGTCACGATAGAGGAAGGCGCGGGGATCGGAAGTGATGCTCATCCAGACGATATAGGATGCGCGCGCACGGAGTCACGCGCTCCTGCGACGATCAGATGCTGCCGCCTGCCGGATGATCGGGCAGCTGGCCCTGGTCCGCACCGTCGGCCACGCCGCCGATCAGCACGAAGCGGCGGTCGCAATAGCCGCAATCGACATAGCCGGTTTCGTCGATCTGGAGATAGACGCGCGGATGGCCGAGCGCGGCGGGCAGGCCGGGGCCGGTGCCGTCGCAGGCGACGCGGGCATGGGCGGTGCGGATGACTTCGGGCGGGGCGATCATGGCCTTGGCCCTTAGCAAAGCGTGCGGGGGCTCGCAATCGGATGCGCGGGGTCTTAAAGCCATCGCCCATGACCCAGGCAGCGATCGCGATCGACACTCTGTGCAAGACCTATGCGGGCGGCAAGCGCGCGCTGGACGGGGTGACGTTCGATGTGCCGCGCGGCCAGATCTTCGGGCTGCTCGGCCCCAACGGCGCGGGCAAGTCGACGCTGATCAACATCCTGGCGGGGCTGGTCAACAAGACCGACGGCAAGGTCTCGATCTGGGGCTTCGACATCGACGCGCATCCGCGCAACGCCAAGGCGAGCATCGGCATCGTCAACCAGGAGATCCTGTTCGATCCTTTCTTCACGCCGAAGGAGACGCTGGAGATCCAGGCCGGGCTGTACGGCGTGCCGAAGGGCAGGTTCGACGCGATGGCGCTGCTCCGCGCGGTGCATCTGGAAGACAAGGCCAATGCCTATTCGCGCACGCTCTCCGGCGGCATGAAGCGGCGGCTGATGGTCGCCAAGGCGATGGTGCATTCGCCGCCGATCATCGTGCTCGACGAGCCGACGGCGGGTGTCGACGTCGAACTGCGCCAGCAGCTCTGGGCCTATGTGAAGCAGCTCAACCAGCGCGGCGTGACGGTGGTGCTGACCACGCACTATCTCGAAGAGGCCGAGGAGCTGTGCGACCGCATTGCGATCATCAACCACGGCCAGCTGATCGCCAACAAGCCGACCCGCGAGCTGGTCGGCATGGCGCAGGAAAAGGTGGTCGAGGTGACGGTGGACCGCGATATCGTCGCCGCGCCGGACAATGCCTGTTTCCAGAAGGTGGAGCTGAAGGGCGAGCGGGTGCTGGTGATCACCTACCGTAAGGACCAGGCGAACGCGGGCGAAGTGCTGGGCGCGGTGCAGGCGGCGGGGCTGGGCATCGTCGACGTGTCGACCCGCGAGGCGGATCTGGAGGATGTGTTCTTGAACCTGACGCGGGCGGCGTAGGGGGAACAGGGGAACTACGTTTCCCAATATTGCATCAGGAAGTTGGTGGCGGGTTCGACTGTGACGCGCCAGGCCATTCGGGACGCTTCAACTCCGCGCCGCTTAACATGTTAGTGATAAGCTTCAGCTGCTCTGCCATGAAATCTCGAATGATATCCCGCTCTTCTTCGGTCGCTGGTCTGCCTTCGATGTCTTTGGCCATTGAATCTAACATCAGACGTGTGCCGGAGAGTGTCACGCCCGTTGCAATCAAATGGCGAGCTACGGACCGACTGCCTTGGTCATCAAGTTCGTAAATTGGAAAGCGGCTTATCTCGTCGGCGACGGATGACATCGCGAGTGACGCGGCATATAAGTTAATAGAAAGGGGTAGGAAGTGACCGAAGGTACGGTGGAAACTTTCCATAGCTTCATACCCGTTTTGTAGAAGGCGCTTCCCGCTTGCTTCCAACTGCCTTTTTCGATGCCAGACCGGCATGAAGGCAGTGAAATATGTGAGGCCCAAGGCTAAAATGGCGCCGGCAAACTGAGCCCAACCTGCAAGTTTGTCGTGAGCTTCCAACCACTCGATCACGCCGATATCCTCATGCCTGCAGCTGACAGTGTGGTCGAACAAACGGCCCTCGAGAAGCCGATATTACTCGGCAGCTGACCATTTTAGCGTCGTCGCTAAAAGGAAGCAGTCAATGCCGATGCCGCGCGAAGAACGCCCACATCGCCTCGTTGTCCGCCACCCAGACATGGCCTGCGCCATGCTTCACCCGTCCGGTCACGTCCGCGCCGCCCGAGCAGCGGGTGAAGCGCTCTTCTTTCACCTCTACCGAAACCTCGCTCGCGACCGGCCCCGCCCGACACCCGTTCAGGTCCGCCCAGCGGGCGAGCGCCGTGTGCATCGTGTACTGCCAGTATCCCGCGCCGCCGCCCTGGATCGGGTTGGTGGTGTCGGCATCGCCGGCGAACGCGAGCACCGGCATCGGCCGCGAGGGCGTGCAGGTCGCCGGATCGGGGACGCGCGGCGTCTCTTTCAATGGATTGCCTGCGCGCAGGCCGACCACCGGCGCGATGGCGGCGAAGCGGTCCGCCGCGACGCAGCCGAGCCACGAACTCAGCCGCCCGCCGCCCGAATAGCCGGTGGCGTAGACCCGCGCGCGATCCACGCAGCCCTTGGCGGCCAGCTGGTCGATCGCGGTCTTCACGAAGGCGACGTCGTCGGCATCCTCGGGGCCGGGTACCTTGCCGGTCACCGTCGGCACGCCGGGGATGTTCCACACGAACCCCGTCGCGGCGGGGATTCCGCCATCGGGTGCTGCGAGCAGGAAGCCGTGGCGGTCTGCGGTCGCCTCCAGCTTCGACTGGGCGAGGATGTCGCGGCCCTTGCCGGTGCTGCCGTGGAACACGAACACCAGCGGCCGCCGCGCCTCGGCCCGGCCCGTGGGCACATGCACCAGCATCGACCGGCCGGTGCCCGCAATCGCCACCGACACCGTCGTCCCCGGTGCGCCCAGCCGGCACGTCGCCGCCTGTGCCGAGCCGCTGCCGAACAGCGCCGCCACTCCGATCCACCAGCCCAACCGCATACGCTTCTCCTGCTCGCGAACCCCCTATGGTCCAAGGGTGGGGATTGCGAAACCCGCGCCGGGCGCGCTTAAAGCGCCGCAAAGGAGTGCCTCTTTGTCCGACACCACCCACCAAAGCGATGTCCTGGTCCTCGGTTCCGGCGCGGCGGGGCTTACCACCGCGCTGCACCTGGCGGACAGGTTCAAGGTGACGGTGCTGGCCAAGGGCGGCTTTGCCGAGGGCTCGACCGCCTGGGCGCAGGGCGGCATCGCCGCGGTGCTGGAAGACGGCGACACCTTCGAAAGCCATATCGACGACACGATGGTCGCCGGCGCCGGCCTCAACGACCGCGCGACGGTGGAGATGGTGGTCGAGAACGCCCCCGCCGCGATCGAGCGGCTGGTGAAACTGGGCGTGCCGTTCAACACCGAGGGCAATGCGCTGCACCTCACCCGCGAGGGCGGCCACAGCCACCGACGTATCGCCCATGTCGACGATGCGACCGGCTATGCGGTGCAAATGGCACTGCTCCGCGCCGCGCAGGCGCACCCGAACATCACGCTGGTGCCCGACATGGTGGTGATCGACCTCGCCACCAGCCGGCATGAATTACGGTATTCCGGCGCGGGCAATGTCTGGGGCGTCTATGCCTTCAACCGCGCGACCAACCGCGTCGAGCTGTTCACCGCCCGCGCGACGGTGCTCGCGACCGGCGGGGCAGGGCGCACCTATCTGTTCTCCACCGCCCCGCGCGGCGCGACCGGCGACGGCATCGCGATGGCGTGGCGCGCGGGCTGCCGCATCTCGAACATGGAGATGATGCAGTTCCACCCGACCTGCCTCTACAATCTCGACGTCAAGAACTTCCTGATCACCGAGGCGGTGCGCGGCGAGGGTGGGCATCTGCTGCTGCCCCCCGATGCCGGCGAGGAGGCGGGCCACCGCTTCATGCCCGATTTCGATCCGCGGCTGGAGCTGGCGCCGCGCGATATCGTGGCGCGCGCGATCGACCATGAGATCAAGCGGCTCGGCCTCGACTATGTCCACCTCGACATCAGTCACATGGGGCCGGAATTCGTCCAGCACCATTTCCCGACGATCTACCACCGGTTGCTCGACCTCGACATCGACATGACGAAGGCGCCGATCCCGGTGGTGCCCGCCCAGCATTATACCTGCGGCGGCGTGATGATCGATCGCGACGGGCGCACCGACCTGCCCGGCCTCTACGCCGCGGGCGAGGTGAGCCAGTCGGGGCTCCACGGGGCGAACCGGCTGGCGTCCAACTCGCTGCTCGAATGCTTCGTGTTCGGCGAAGCGGTGGCGAATCACATCATGGGGCATTGGGGCGAGCTGCCGCCGCCGCCGGCGATCCGGCCCTGGGACGAGAGCCGGGTCGCCGATTCGGACGAAGAAGTCGTCATCAAGCAGAACTGGACCGAGATCCGCCGGTTCATGTGGAACTATGTCGGCATCGTGCGGACCACCAAGCGACTGGAGCGGGCTGCCCACCGCATCAAGCTGCTGCGCGAGGAAGTGGCGGACTATTACGGCCATTTCCGCGTCACGCCGGACCTGATCGAGCTGCGCAACCTGCTGGAGAGCGCCGACCTGATCGTCCGCTCGGCGCTGCACCGCAAGGAGAGCCGCGGCCTGCATTATACGCTCGACTATCCGGAGACGCTGCCGGAGGCGGTCGACACGGTGCTGGTACCTTGAATTCGCCCCAAGCCGTCGCCCCAGCGAAAGCTGGGGCCTCCCAGTGGCCGGGCGACAACGGTGCAGCGCTGCTGATGGAGATCCCAGCGTTCGCTGGGATGACGGTGGGGACGGGGAGAGCGATCGCCCGGCCGCACGCCTCACGTCTCGTCGCTCCACCGACTCGCTTCGTCGCATTGCGGGAATCCCGCGCTTTGCCGCCTCTAGGGGCGGTCGCATGATGGATGTGGGCAAGAGGTTGGTTGCGGTGCGTAAAATTCGGTTTTCCAAGGTCGAGCGTGCGCTGACCGTCGCGGGGCTTGGGCCCGCGGTGCTGCTGGGCTGCGCGGTGCACGAACATCCCGAACTCGCCGCCTATTTCCCCGCGCCCAATTACGGCGTGCTGCTGCCGATTCCGCCCGCCCATGCCGCGCCGCGTCCGGAAACGCCGCCACCCGCGGGGCTGGTGAACCGCCTGTCGGACATCGCGCAGAATTTCGACGGCGTCGTCGGCATCGCCGTCACCAGTGTCGATCGCAACTGGACCGCTTCGCAAGGCGGCGCGCGCAAGCTGCCGCAGCAGAGCGTCTCCAAGCTGTGGGTGGCGATGACCGTGCTCGACCAGGTCGACCAGGGCCGCATCCGGCTCAGCGACCCGCTCGTCATCACCCGCGCCGATTTCACGCTGTTCCATCAGCCGGTGGCCTCGCTGGTCAAGGGCGACCAGGGCTATGTCAGCACCGTCGGCGAGATCATGCGCCGCGCGCTGACGATGAGCGACAATACCTGCAACGACAAGCTGCTGCGCCTCGTCGGCGGGCCGCCGGCGGTGCGCTCGTTCATCGCCCGCAACGCATTGGGCTCGATCCGCTTCGGTCCCGGCGAGAAGCTGCTCCAGCTCGGCACCTCGGGCCTGCCCGCGTGGAAGCCCGAATATTCGATGGGTAACAGCTTTGCGGTGGCCCGCGCCCAGCTGCCCCGCGCGACGCGCGTTTGGGCCTATCAGCGCTATGTCGCCGATCCGCCCGACGGCGCGGCGCCTCTCGCCATTGCCGGCGCGATCGCCCGGCTGAAGCGCGGCGAGCTGCTCTCGCCCGTCTCCACCCAGTGGCTGATCGCGACGATGCAGGCCTCGCACACCGGCAAGTATCGCCTGCGCGGGGCGCTGCCGCCGGGCTGGCAGCTCGCGCACAAGACCGGCACCGGCCAGGACCTGTTCGGCCGCACGGCGGGCTATAACGACGTGGCACTTCTCACCGCACCCGATGGCCGTTCCTATGCGCTGGCGGTGATGATCGGCGACACGCCGCGCCCGATCAACGAGCGCCAGCTGCTGATGCAGGGCGTGGTGCGCGCGATCGTCGCCGAACATCAGGCAGGCGCCTGAAAACCAGGGCCTAAAACAGGCACCTCGGCGGGATGACGGCGGCGCACCGCGCTGCTATCTCCCGCCCCATGCCCCATCTCTATCTCGTCGACGGCTCCAGCTACATCTTCCGCGCCTATCACCGGCTGCCGCCGCTGACGAACAAGCATGGCGAGCCGGTGGGGGCGGTGTACGGCTATACCACCATGTTGTGGAAGCTGGTCGACGCGCTGCACAAGGCCGACGGCCCCACCCATATGGCGGTGATTCTCGACAAGTCCGAGCACACCTTCCGCAACGACCTGTACGACCAGTACAAGGCGCACCGCCCGCCGGCGCCGGAAGATCTGCGCCCCCAGTTCCCGATGATCCGCGACGCCACCCGCGCGTTCAGCCTGCCGTGCATCGAGGAACTGGGCTGGGAGGCCGACGACCTGATCGCCAGCTATACCAAGGCGGCGCTGGCGCAGGGCTGGTCGGTCACGATCGTCAGCTCCGACAAGGATCTGATGCAGCTGATGACCGATCCGTCGGTCGACATGCTCGATACGATGAACAACCGGCGGATGGGCCCGGACGATACGCGCGAGAAGTTCGGCGTCGGCCCGGAAAAGCTCGGCGAAGTGCTGGCGCTGATGGGCGACAGCGTCGACAATGTCCCCGGCGTGCCCGGTGTGGGCCCGAAGACGGCGGCCAAGCTGATCCTCGAATATGGCGATCTCGAATCGGTCCTCGCCGCGGCGCCGGCGATGAAGAAGAGCAAGCTGCGCGACAATCTGATCGAGCACGCCGATCTCGCGCGGCTGAGCCATCAGCTCGTCACGCTCGCCTGCGACGTACCGCTGCCGGAGCCGCTGGAGGCGCTGGAGCTGCAGGGCATCCCCGATGCGCCGATGCGCGCCTTCCTGGAGCATCACGGCTTCAAGACGCTGCTGGCGCGCTTGTCCAGCGTCGCCGATGCGCCGGTCGAGACGCCGGATACGCCGGGCGTCGAGGAAGACCCGCCTTGCGCGCACGATGACTATGAGACCGTCACCGATCTGACCGCGCTGGACCGCTGGATCACCGTCTCGCGGCATCAGGGCTGGGTGGCAATCGATACCGAGACGACCGGGCTCGATGCCACCCAGGCCGATCTGGTCGGGGTCAGCATGGCGCTGGCGCCCAATCTCGCCTGCTACATCCCGCTCGGCCATGGCGGGACGGACATGTTCGCCGAAAAGCCGGTGCAGATCGATCGCGCCGAGGCGATCGCCCGGCTCAAGCCGCTGCTGGAAGACCCGGCGGTGCTCAAGATCGGGCATAACCTGAAGTACGACATGATCGTGCTCGGCCGCGCCGGCATTCGCGTCGCCCCCTATGACGACACGATCGTGATGAGCTTCGATCTCGATGCCGGCCTGCACGGCCACGGCATGGACGAGCTTGCCGCCACCCACCTTGCGCACAGCTGCATCGCGTACAAGGACGTGGTCGGCACGGGCAAGAGCCAGCTGGGCTTCGGCCAGGTCGATCTCAAGGCAGCGACCCGCTACGCCGCCGAGGATGCCGATGTCACGCTGCGGTTGTGGCGGCGCCTGAAACCGCGGCTCGCCTATGAGAGCGTGACGCGGGTCTATGAGAGCGTCGATCGGCCGCTGGTCGCGGTGCTCGCCGACATGGAAAGCGCCGGCATCAAGGTCGATGCCGGGGTGCTCGCCAGGCTCTCCTCCGATTTCGCGCAGCAGATCGCCGCGCTGGAGGAGGAAATCCACGCCATCGCCGGCTTCAAGTTCACCATCGGCAGCCCCAAGCAGCTGGGCGACGTGCTGTTCGACAAGATGGGGATCAAGGGCGGCCGCAAGGGCAAGTCGGGCGTCTACTCCACCGACGTCAACGAGCTCGAGCGCATCGCCGCCGATAAGGATTCACCCGGCCGCGAGATGGTGCTGAAGGTGCTCGACTGGCGCCAGCTTTCCAAGCTCAAGTCCACCTATACCGATGCGCTCCAGGCGCAGATCAACCCGCACACCGGCCGCGTCCACACCAGCTACAGCCTCACCGGCGCGCAGACCGGGCGGCTGTCGTCGACCGATCCGAACCTGCAGAACATCCCGATCCGCACCGAGGTCGGCCGCCAGATCCGCGACGCGTTCGTGGCCGAGCCGGGCAACGTTATCCTCTCGGCCGACTATTCGCAGATCGAGCTGCGCCTCGCCGCGCATATTGCTGACGTGCCCGCACTGCGCACCGCGTTCGAGAAGGGCGACGACATCCACAGCATGACCGCGATGGAGCTGTTCGGCGAAGTCAATCGCGACACGCGCGGCCGTGCCAAGACGATCAACTTCGCGATCCTCTACGGCATTTCGCGCTGGGGCCTCGCCGGCCGGCTCGACGTGACGCCGGACGAGGCGCAGGCGATGATCAGCCGCTATTTCGAGCGCTTCCCCGGCATCAATCGCTACATCGCCGATACGCTGCGCGAGGCGAAGGAGCGCGGCTACACCACCACGCTGTTCGGCCGGAAGACGCATTTCCCGCGCCTCAAATCGCCCAACCCGAACGAGCGGGCGGGTAGCGAGCGCGCCGCGATCAACGCGCCGATCCAGGGCACCAGCGCCGACATCATCAAGCGCGCCATGACCCGGATGGGCCCGGCGCTGGCCGAGGCGGGGCTGGATAAGGTCCGCATGCTCCTCCAGGTGCACGACGAACTTGTGTTCGAACTGCCCGAGGGCGACGTCGCGGCCGCGCGGCCGATCATCGAGCGGGTGATGGCTACCGCCGCCGAACCGGCGATCAAGCTCACCGTGCCGCTGGGCGTGGAGATCGGTGTCGGTCCCAGTTGGGGCGCCGCGCATTGAGCAACGGCCAGGCGTCGCAAGACATCAACGCGCTCGCCAAGGGCGGGCGCACCAACATGCTGGGCTTCATCATCCGGCTGGTGGCGCGGCTGCCCTTCCTGTTCATCGCGGGCCGGGCCTATGGGCCGGAGATCGTCGGCCGCTACGCGATCGCGGTGCTGGTGATCGAGTTCGTTGCGCTGGTCGCCACCCTGGGCCTCAAGCGCGGACTGGCGCAGGCGCTGTCGAGCACCGATCGCCCGCACACCCATGTCGTGTGGGACGCGATGGTGGTCGCCTTCCTCGCGGCACTGATCGCGAGCGGCGTGCTGATCCTGTTCCCGCAGGCGCTGTTCCCCAACAGCCCGGTGATGGGGCTGGAGCGGTTCCTGTCTGTCGCGGTGATCGCGATCGCGCTGTCCGACGTGTCGCTGTCCGCGCTCGCCTATCGCCACAATATCGGCGCGGCGGTGACGGCGCGCGCGATCATCGAGCCTTGGACGATCAGTATCGCGGCCTATGGCTTCTCGTTCGTATCCTTGCGCGACGGGCTGCTGATGGCCTATGTGCTGTCGATGAGCGCGGCCCTGGTCGCCTCGATCGTGCCGTTCGTGCGCGAATATGGCCTGCCGGTCGGCTGGCGGCCGCAGCCGGCGGTGATCTGGGGCCTCGCGCGGCGCAACGCGCCGCTGGCGGGCGCCGACGCGATCGAATGGGCGACGCGCAACGTCGATCGCTTCATCCTCGGGCTGCTGTTCGCGCCGTCGGTGGTCGGCATCTATTACATGGCGCAGCAGGTCGCCTCGGTGCCGCAGCGGCTGAAATCGAGCTTCGATCCGATCCTCGGGCCCGTCATCACCCAGAGCCTCGCCGCGGGCGACCGCCCGGCGGTGGCGCGGCAGGTGCGCCAGGTCGGCTTCTGGATCCTCTGCGCGCAGGCAGGGCTGGCGGTGATGTTCTCGATCCCCGCAGAGGGGGTGATGGGCCTGCTCGGCCGCGAGTTCGTGATCGGTTCGGCGGTGCTGTGTATCCTCTTGTTCTCGGAGGTATTCGCCTCGCCCGGCGCGGTGTGCGAGACGGCGCTGGTCTACATCGCCCGGCACACCAATCTGGCGATCTCGATTGGCGTGCTGATGCTGCAGATTGGCCTAAGCTTCGCGCTGATCTTCGTGGCGCGGGGGCAGGGCTGGCCGGTGCCGGTGCAGTCGGCCGCGCCGGCGGTAGCGCTTGCATTGTCGCTGACGATCGGATCGGTGGTGAAGGGCCTGCTGCTCCAGGCCAGGCTCGGCGCGCCGGTGGTGAGCATCCGGCCCAGCTTCTTCGCGGCGATGCTGGTCGCCGGACTGGTTGGGGCCGCCTTCACCTCGCTGCCGCACCGCCTCGAATGGGCGGAGATGAGCCTGGGCATGCCCGCGATGCTGATCACCTTCCTGTTCGTGATCATCCGCTTCGGCTTCGGCCCCGAGGACCGCGCGCTGTTCCGCAAGGTTCCGCGAGCGGAGGTAATGGCGGCCGAGGTGTAAGCGTTTCCTCCCTCGGCGGAGCCGGGGGAGGGACCGCCGCCGCAGTCGGTGGTGGAGGGGGCCGAGCGAGCGGCAGCGCCCGCCCATACTCGCACTGTCATCCCCGCGAAGGCCGGCATCCATTCGGCGGAACGTTGCAGAAAGAACCGGGCCACCAGCGGCAATGGATCCCCGCCTTCGCGGGGATGACAGAGGTGGGATGCCACGCCGCGCCCCCATCGGAAGCGCGGCGCGCGCACCTCAATGCCGGAAGTGGCGCATCCCCGTGAACACCATCGCGAGCCCGGCCGCGTCGGCCGCCGCGATCACTTCGTCGTCGCGGATCGAGCCGCCCGGCTGGATCACGGCGGTCGCCCCGGCTTCCACCGCCGCCAGCAGGCCGTCGGCGAAGGGGAAGAAGGCGTCCGACGCCACTGCCGAGCCGATCGTGCGCGGGGTGGCCCAGCCGGCCTTGTCCGCCGCGTCCTTCGCCTTCCACGCGGCGATGCGGGCGCTTTCCAGGCGGTTCATCTGGCCGGCGCCGACGCCTGCGGTGCTGCCGTCCTTGGCATAGACGATCGCGTTCGACTTGACGTGCTTGGCCACCGTCCAGGCGAACAGGCAGTCGGCCAGTTCCTGCTCGGTCGGCTGGCGCTGGGTGACGACCTTGAGCTGGTCGCGGGTGACGATGCCGTTGTCGCGGCCCTGGACCAGCCAGCCGCCGGCGATCGACTTGGCGAACAGGCCGGCGCGCGCCGGATCGGGCAGTTCGCCGGTCAGCAGCAGGCGGAGATTCTTCTTCGCCGCAAACAGCGCCAGCGCTTCCTCGTCGGCGTCGGGCGCCACCACCACTTCGGTGAAGATGCCGGTGATCTGCTCGGCGGTCGCGCGGTCGAGCGGGCGGTTGACGGCGATGATGCCGCCGAACGCCGAGACGGTGTCGCAGGCGAACGCCGCCGCGTAGGCCTCGGCGAGGGTCGCGCCGCTCGCCACGCCGCACGGATTGGCGTGCTTGACGATCACCGCCGTCGGCGGGCCGTCGCGGAATTCGCTGACCAGCTCGAGCGCGGCATCGGCGTCGTTATAGTTGTTGTAGCTCAGTTCCTTGCCCTGGAGCTGGCGGGCCTGGCCGATGCCGCGCGCCGCGGCACCGGTCGCGGCATAGAAAGCCGCCTGCTGATGCGGGTTCTCGCCATAGCGCAGCGCCTGGCCGCGCTTGAGCGAGATATTGAGCGTTTCCGGGAAGGCCTCGCCCTGGTCGGCGAAGGCGAACCAGCTGGAGATCATCGCGTCATACGCCGCGGTGGCGGCATAGGCCTTGGCGGCGAACTGGCGGCGCTGCTCCAGGGTCGTGGTCCCGCCCATCACCAGCGCATAATCGGCCGGATCGGTGACGATCGCCACCGACTCATGGTTCTTCGCGGCCGAACGCACCATCGACGGGCCGCCGATATCGATATTCTCGATGATCTCGTCGCGGTCGGCGCCCTTGGCGACGGTCTGGGCGAAGGGATAGAGGTTCACCACGACGAGGTCGATCGGCACGATGTCATGCTCGGCCATCGAGGCCTGATGCTCGGCATTGGTGCGCACCGAGAGCAGGCCGCCATGCACCTTGGGGTGCAGCGTCTTCACCCGGCCGTCCATCATCTCGGGGAAGCCGGTCAGGTCCGAAATGTCGCGGACCGTGAGGCCAGCGTTGCGAAGCGCCGTGGCGGTGCCGCCGGTCGAGACGAGCTCGACGCCCTGGGCAGCCAGTGCCTGGCCGAGTTCGACGATCCCGGTCTTGTCGGAGACCGAGAGGAGCGCGCGGGTGATCTTGATGTCCATGGCCCGCCCCTCTCCCGGATCAGGCCGCGCGGGGCAAGCCCTATTTGGAGCGGTGGAATACCCAGTTCAGGCTGGCGCCGCCTGCCGGCGTCTCACCCTGGATCACCAGCTGCTGGGTGGCGTGCGGCCGCCCGCGCGCATCGATCCACAGGCTTTCTTCGATCGCCAGTGTGCCGCCCTTGGCGCGGAACTGCCAGAGCATGCCCGAGGGCGCGCGGAGGATCGCGCCGTGCCCATCGGCGGTGGGCGAGACCTCGACATGCGGCGCAAGGTGGAAGCGCAGCGCGAAAGCCGTCGAGTCAATGCGGCGCTTGCCGCCCGGGAGCAGCAGGTCCTCGCCGCGCAGGTCGCGCCCGTCGTGCGACAGGGTCAGTTCGCGGCGGTGGAGCAGGCCGAAGCGGCGGACATAGCCGTCATGCGCCGCCTCGATCCGGCTGGCGTTCTCGGTCTCGTGCCGCACCAGCTCGACTTCGCTGACGCCGCGGCCGAGCGTGCCATCGGCGTGGATCGCGGTCGAGTTGCTGTCGCCCAGCACCAGCGTGGAATGCGCGGCGGTGGTGCGCAGGCCCTGGACCAGCTCGGCGGGCAGCCGGGCATCGGCGGCGCGGCTGCCGCCGCAATTGACGACGATTCGGTCGGGGCCGTCGGAAAGCTCGAAGGCGAGGGTGGAGGCGCAGCCGGTCTGCGCCACCCTGGCGTCGGGCGGCGGCGCCGCGTCGAGGATCAGCACGGTGCCGGCGCAGGCGAGCCGCTGATAGCCCCAGTCGCGCGCCTGCTTGAGCGGGCGCGTGCGGACCCCCGTCGCCTCGATCGTTTGTGCGATCACCTCGCCGCTGATAGGGCCGCAGCCCTGCCAGCTGGAGAGCCCGCCATCGCCGTGGCACACGCCGAGCAGTGCCGCGACCATCCGGTTGAGCGCGCCGAGCACGAAGGTGGGCGGCTCGATGCGGCGGGCGGCATAGGTCTCGCACAGCAGGGTGATCAGCTGGATCGCGTCGAGCTGGCCGTCGGGCGAGCGGCCGACGGTGCCGCCATCTTCATAGACCGACGCCGTGATCGCGCGGTTGAGCCCTGCCTCGGCAAAGGCGCGGCGCGGATCACCGCCGGGCAGCACCAGCCCCGCCGCGACGAGGCCCGCCCAAGCGGCGAGCCGGGGAACGCCGACCGGCACCTTGTCGGCGCTGCGATCGAGATGGCGGGCACCGCGGGCCAGCGCGTGCATCACGCCCGAACGATAGACCTGGTCGGTCGACGACAGGATCAGCGGGGCGTGCGCCACCCAGGCCAGGATGCGCCGGCCGACCAGATCGGGACGCCAGGCGGGGTCTGCCACCTGCTCGCCATGCACCTTGAGCCAGCGGCGCATGATGTCTTCGGCGATCGGCGCGCCCTGCTGGCGGGTGGCGACGCTGGAAAGGTCGCGCAGCCAGGCAAAGCCCTGCAGGTGCTGGGTGAAGGCAGGCGACCCGTCCGGCCTGGCGAAATCGAGGCTCTCGATCGCGCGGACCTCGCCGCAGAGGCGCAGTTCGCCGTCCAGCAGGGCATTGCCGCGCTGCGGATCGCCGAAGAACGGATCGTCGGCGGCGGTGAGCAGCTTGAGCGGGTGCCGGCCCTTCAGCCGCATCGCGTAGAAGGGCGAGCGCCAGGCGAGGCGCTGGAAGCGATCGGCGATCCGGTCGGCGAGCGACAGGCCGCGATCGCCGCCCACCCGGATCAGCCGCTTGCCTTCCTCGACTCCGTCGGCGGCGGAGTCCGGCGCAGGCTCGGTCAAGCGCCGCGCAGCGCGGCGATATTGGCGGCGTACCGGCTCGGGCCGCCGGTAAAGGTCGCGGTGCCGGCGACCAGCGCATTGGCGCCGGCGGCGATCGCCTTGGGTGCGGTCTCGCGGTCGATGCCGCCATCCACCTCCAGGTCGATCGCCCGGCCGCTCGCCTCGATGCGGCGGCGCAGTTCGGTGATCTTGGGCAGCTGGCTCTCGAGGAACTTCTGCCCGCCGAAGCCGGGGTTGACGCTCATCACCAGGATCAGGTCGACCAGGTCCATCACATAGTCGATCGCATCGACCGGGGTGGACGGGTTGAGCACCACGCCGGCGCGCTTGCCCAGCGCCTTGATCGTCTGGAGCGTACGATGGAGGTGAGGCCCCGCCTCGGGGTGCACCGAGATCGTGTCGGCCCCGGCCTCGGCAAAGGCGGCGAGCATCGGGTCGACCGGCGTGATCATCAGATGCACGTCGAAATTCTTGGCCGAATGCGGGCGCAGCGCCTTCACCACCGCCGGGCCGATGGTGATGTTCGGCACGAAATGCCCGTCCATCACGTCGACATGGATCCAGTCGGCGCCGGCGGCGTCGATGGCGCGGACTTCCTCGCCGAGCCGCGCGAAATCGGCCGAGAGGATCGAGGGGGCGATGCGGACGGACATGATCTGTCTCCTAGGCAAGGGGCGAGTCGGGCGCAACCGGAGGGGCGGGCCGCGCACCGTTTGCGCACCCTTCTCCACAGCTTTATCCACAGGTTGCTGCACAGGCGGGACGAAGGGCCCCGCAGGTGCGATCAGCGGCGGCGGAAGCGGGCGATGAAGAAGCCATCGAGCCCGCTCTGCTCCGCCAGCATGCCCGGCAGGATGCGTACCGAGCCGTCGTCGCGCGGCGAAATGCCGGCGGGGAGTTCGTCCGCCGTGGCCGGCACCAGTTCGAACTCGGGATGCGCGGCGAGGAAGGGGGCGAGGTGGGCCTCGCCTTCCTTGGGTTCGAGCGAGCAGGTGGCGAACACCAGCGTGCCGCCCGGCTTCACCCAGGCGGCGGCGCGGTCGAGCAGCCTGGCCTGCAGCTCGGCCATCTCGGCGATCAACGAGGGGCGGACGCGGTGGAGCACGTCCGGATGGCGGCGGAAGATGCCGGTGGCGCTGCACGGCGCATCGAGCAGCACCGCGTCGGCCGGGGCGGCGGGGCTCCAGGTCAGCAGGTCGGCGGCGACGATCTGCGCCGAAAGCCCGGTGCGTTCCAGATTCTCGCGCAGGCGGGCCAGCCGGTTCTCGGCGACGTCGACCGCGGTCACCTGCCAGCCGGCGGCGGCGAGCTGGAGCGTCTTGCCGCCGGGTGCGGCGCAGAGGTCGAGCGCGGTGCCGGTGCCCGCACCGATCAGCCGGGCGGGGATCGAGGCGGCGAGGTCCTGCACCCACCAGTCGCCCTCGGCGAAACCGGGCAGATCGGGCACGCTGGTGCCCGGTTCGAGCCGGGCGTGGCGCGGGGCGAGGCTGGCGGCATCTTCCACCGTTACGCCATCGTTCTTCAGGCTAAGGTCGAGCGGCGGCGGTGTCGCGATGGCCTCGCACGCGGCCTGCACCATCGCGTCGCCCCAATGCGCCTGCCAGCGCAGCGCCACCGCGTCGGGGAGCATCGGCACGTCGGGCAGCGTCGCGTTGCCGCGCATCAGCGTGCCGAACACGCCGTGGACCAGCTTGCGCGGGCCGCCATCGACCAGCGGCAGCACCGTCGAGATCGCGGCATGGCCGGGGGTGCCGAGCGCAATCGCCTGGACCAGCGCGATGCGCAGCGCGAAGCGGGCCTTGGCGTCGTCGGGCAGGCGCTGCCGGGTGGCGGAATCGATCAGCGCGTCGAGATCGGGCAGCCGACGCAGCGCCTCCGCGGCGATGGCATGGGCGAGACCGCGGTCGTTGGGGGCGAGGCCCTGTGCGGCGGAATCGAGCGCCTGTTCCAGCGCGAGGCCGCGACGGAGCACCGCGTCGAGCAATCGGAGCGCGGCGCGGCGCGCGGGGACGCCGGGGGCGTCCGGCTCGCGCTCGGCGGGGCGGCGGGTGGTCGGACGGGCCATGCTCAGCGCGCTCCCATCGAAAGTTCTGCCCGTGCGTGCGCTACCCAACCGTTCACTTGACCATGCTCCTTTGGCGGCCGACATGGGCCGGGCAACCAAGGAAGGCAATCCCGATGGGCAAGCGACCCGCGCATGTGACGCCGCCGGCATATCTCTCGAAGAGCCCGCCGGTACCCAAGCCCGAACCGATGCAGCGGCCGGAAAAGGACCCGCTGGCCAAGGATCCGGTGCGCTATGGCGACTGGGAGCTGAAGGGCATCGCGATCGATTTTTGAGCGCCGCCCGGATCGCTAAGTTTAGGAAGTTTAGGCGCGTGCGGGTTTTCGCGGGGCCGAAATTTATGAAGTTTAGGCGCTCGGCCTTTTTTGCACCCCAAACCATCGGAACGCGTGCGGCAGAGCTTCTCGCTATCCAGGCACCGTCATCCCGGCGAAAGCCGGGAACCATTCGGCACCCGGTGCGAGCACGAGCCGCTGCGTAGACCCCAATGGATCCCGGCTTTTGCCGGGATGACGGCTGTGGGGAGAGCAACGTGGATCCAGCACTTCAAAGAGCCCGCCGAACATAGCGGGACATTGCCTGTAGGACCGCCGCCCGATCAGTGTGCCAGCTGCGGGTAGGTCGAGCGGAACGCCGCCACCTTGGGCTGGTCCCAGCGCATGATGTAGGGGTGCGTCGGGTGCCGCCAGAAGAAGTCCTGGTGATATTCCTCGGCAGGGTAGAAGCCGCCGGTCTCCAGCTTCGTCGTGATCGGCTTGGCGAACGCCTTGGCCTGGGTGAGCTGGGCGATATACGCCCCGGCGACCCGGCGCTGCTCGGCAGTCTGCGGGAAGATCGCGCTGCGATAGCTGGGGCCGCGATCCGGGCCCTGGCCGCCCTTCTGGGTGGGGTCGTGCGCCACCGAGAAGAAGACGCGGAGCAGCGTGCCGTAGCTAACCCGGGTCGGGTCGTAGACGACCTTCACCGCTTCGGCATGGCCCGTCTTCTCGCCCTTGACCTGGTCGTAGGTGGCAGTGCCCGCCGTGCCGCCGGCATAGCCGTTGGTCACCGAGTGGACGCCCTTCACCGACTGGAACACCGCTTCCATGCCCCAGAAGCAGCCGCCGGCGAACACTGCCGTCTGCGGCTTCTTCGCCTTGGCGACGTCGACCGCAGGCGGCGGCACCGCGACCGCGGTCACCTTCTCGATGCGCAGGCCGCCGGCCGCGATCAGCAGGAACGCGCCGCCGGCAAGCGCGGCAAGGGAGAGCGGGAGCTTCAACGTGCTACGGGTCATGCGAACCCCAATATAAGAGCGACGCAGCTCCCGCCCAATCCCGATCAGCGCAGGTCGGCGCAGGCCGTCTGGATGCGGGTGCAGGCTTCGCGGAGCAGCGCCTCGGACGTCGCATAGCTGATCCGCATCGCCGGCGACAGGCCGAACGCAGCACCGTGCACCGCCGCCACGCGGGCGTCGTCGAGGAAATAGCCGATCATGTCCTCGTCGGTGGCGATCACCTTGCCCTTGGGCGTGGTCTTGCCGATCAGCGCGCTGAACTCGGGATAGACGTAGAAGGCGCCCTCGGGCGTCGGGCAGGTCATGCCGTCGATGTCGTTGAGCATGGAGACGACGAGGTCGCGGCGCGTCTGGAAGGCGGCGGCGCGGTCCTTGAGGAAGCTCTGGTCGCCGGAGAGCGCCGCGACGGCGGCCGCCTGGGCGATCGAGCAGGGGTTCGAGGTCGACTGCGACTGGAGCTTGGCGATCGCCTTGATCAGCGGCGCCGGGCCGCCGGCGAAGCCGATCCGCCAGCCGGTCATCGCATAGGCCTTGGAGCAGCCGTTGACGGTGAGCGTGCGCTCGTAGAGCGACGGGCAGACCTGCGCGATCGTGGCGAATTCGAAGCCGTCGTACAGGATGTGCTCGTACATGTCGTCGGCGAACACCCAGACGTGCGGGTGGCGTTCGATCACTTCGCCCAGCGCCTTCAGCTCGGCGGCCGAATAGGCGGCGCCGGTGGGGTTGGACGGCGAGTTGAGGATCACCCACTTGGTCCTGGGCGTGATCGCCGCTTCGAGCTGGGCGGGGGTGATCTTGTAGGCCTGGTCGGCACCGGCGGCGATGAACACCGGGGTGCCGCCCGCGAACTGAACTACGTCAGGATAGCTGACCCAATAGGGGGCGGGGATGATCACCTCGTCGCCGGCTTCCACCGTCGCGACGATCGCGTTGAACAGCGTGTGCTTGCCGCCGACGTTGATCGTCACCTGGGCGGGGGTATAGTCCAAGCCGTTGTCGCGCTTGAACTTTTCGATCACCGCGGCCTTCAGTTCAGGCGTGCCGTCGACATTGGTGTACTTGGTCTTGCCGTCGCGGATCGCCTGAATCGCGGCTTCCTTGACGAAATCGGGCGTGTCGAAATCGGGTTCGCCGGCGCCCAGGCCGATCACGTCGACGCCGGCACGCTTCAGCTCGAACACGCGGCTGGTCATGGCGAGCGTGGCGGAGGGCTGGATGCGCTGGAGCGCGGCGGAAGTCTGCATGAGTCTGGACGCCTTTTCCGGGAAAGATGCGCGCCTATAGGTCCGCTTCGGCGCCTTCCGCAACTGTAACGGCTGCAACCAGTCCACGCAGCGCGTTGCCGAGCAGGAATCCGCCGGCGAGATCCGCCGGTCGGAGATCGCCTTCGACCGCCCGGCCGGTGGCGAGCAGTTCGGCGCGGAGCACGCCGGGAAGCAGGCCGCGCGACAGCGGCGGTGTCACCAGCACGCCGTCCCGCTCGACGAACAGCGCGGTGAAGCTGCCTTCGGTGCAATAGCCCTCCGCATCGGTGAACACGACCTCCCAGGTGCCGGCGGCGCGCCGGGGGGTGTCGTAGACCGACCGGCGGGTGGTCTTGTGTGCCAGGCGGAAATCGTTCGCGGGCACGGAATGGGGCACGATCCGGACCTTTATCGGCTCGGGTGGCGGGGCAGGGAGCGGCCCGATGCCAATCGCCACCGCCCCGGAAGGCCCGAGCAGCAGCCGTACCTTCGCCGCGTCGCGCAGTCGGAAAGTGGCGGCCTGGAGCTCGTTGCGGACGACATGGCGGTCGAACGGGAAGCCGAAGATCTCGGCGCTCCCCCGGATGCGCTCGAGATGGCGCTCGAGCAGCAGGATCCCGTCCTCGGGATCGAAGCGCATCGTCTCGATCAGGTCGAAGCCGTGCTCGCCGGCGGTCACGAACGCCCCCTTGGCGAGGCACTCCGCCCATTCGCTCGCAGCATTCGAATCGGCGACGACGCCGGAGCCGAGGCCAAGCGTCGCGCATCCCGCGGCGTCGACGGCCAGGGTACGAATGGCGACGTTGAATTCGGCACTGCCATCGGCGTCGATCCTCCCTATCGAGCCCGTATAGACGCGGCGGGCGTCGGGTTCGACTTCGGCGATCACCTGCATTGCACGGATCTTCGGCGCGCCGGTCACCGAACCGCAGGGGAACAACGCCGCGAGCGCGTCGACGGCTCCCAGCCCCTCGGCAAGGCGGGCGGTGATCGTCGAGGTCATCTGGTGGACCGTGGGATAGGTCTCGACGTGGAACAGCTGCGGCACCGCGACGCTACCGGCGCGTGCCACGCGGCCGAGATCGTTGCGCATCAGATCGACGATCATCAGGTTTTCGGCGCGCTGCTTGGGATCTTCGGCAAGCCCGTGGGCGAGTGCCGCGTCGACGGCGGGGTCGGCGTCGCGGTGCGTCGTGCCCTTCATCGGGCGGGCGGTGAGGGTGCCGTCCTCCAGCGTGAAGAACAGTTCGGGGGAAAGGCTGAGCAGCCATTGCTCGCCGGTGGCGACCAGCGCGCCGTGCCCGGCCGCCGATCGGGCGCGGAGCAGCGCATACAGCGCGGCCGGATGACCCGCGATCGGCACTGCGGCACGGAAGGTGAGGTTGGCCTGATAGATGTCGCCGGCTTCTATATAGGCGCGCGCGCGAGCGAAGGCGGCATCGTAGGCAGCGCGGTCGAGCAGCGGGCGGGGGCGGCCGGCCCAGGCGCCGGCGGGTTCGGGCAGCAGGGCAGGGACCGCGTCCCCGGCAAGCCGCTGGTGGCCGCGGAACAGGCCGAACCAGAGCAGGGGGCCGTCCGCATCGCGCGCCGGGGCGGCGGGTTCGAGCGCAGCGCCCGCCTCATAGGCGAGCCAGCCGGCGCTATCGAGCCCTTCGGCGCGGGCGGCGCGCAGGCGGTTCAGCGCGGGCGCGATCTCGTCCGGACGGTACGCGACGAGGGTTTCGACGGGATTCGTATAAAGCCGCGCGCCGCGGCCGTCGGCGCGCGCGTCGTCGAGCAGGACGAAGGGAGGACGCAATACCATCAGCCCGCTGGAATGCAGAGGCTGCGCTCGGAGAGCAAGCCTTGGTTGCCGCGCGCGCCCGCGCGCGGTAGCGAGAGCCATGGCGAACCCCGATCCCAACGCTGCCCAGCCGCCGCTCCGCGCGGCGATCGTGCCCGTCACGCCGCTCCAGCAGAATTGCACCCTGCTCTGGTGCACGAAGACGATGCGCGGCGCGTTCGTCGATCCGGGCGGCGATCTCGACCGGCTGCGCGCCGCGGCGACCCAGCACGGCGTGACGATCGAGAAGCTGCTGATCACCCACGGCCATATCGATCATTGCGGCTCCGCGGGCATCTTCGCCGAGGAGCTGGGCGTGCCGATCGAAGGCCCGCACGAGGCCGATCGCTACTGGATCGCGCGGCTCGAGGACGACGGCCGCGCCTATCGCGTGCCCGGCAAGCCGTTCGAACCGGATCGCTGGCTGGTTCAGGGCGACCAGGTGACGGTGGGCGAGCTGGTGCTCGACGTCTATCACTGCCCGGGCCACACGCCCGGACATGTCGTGTTCCACCATCCCGAATCGCAGCTGGCGATCGTCGGCGACGTGCTGTTCCAGGGATCGATCGGGCGGACCGACTTCCCCTTGGGCAACCACCAGGACCTGATCGACGCGATCACCACCCGGCTCTGGCCGCTGGGGGATGAGACGGTGTTCGTCCCCGGCCACGGCCAGCCGAGCAATTTCGGCCAGGAGCGGCGCACCAACCCGTTCGTCGCCGACTCGGTGCTCGCGAGGGCCTGAGCGAATCCTCCGCTCCTTTGTGCGTCATCCCGGCGGAAGCCGGGATGACGGGGTGGGGGCGGGAATCAGTGGAGCGGGTTCGAGCCCGTATAGCCGAGCCACGCGGCATAGAGGCCGAGCCCGGCGAGGACCAGGAAGGTGATGAGCGCGCCGATCTCGCGGCCGCGCCGCCAGCCGTCCATCCCGAAGCCGTGCAGCACGCGGCCGAGCAGATACACGGCGGCGATGACCCACAGATAGAATCGCGTGCCCTGGGCCAGCTCGATCAGGCCGATCAGGATCAGCACGAAGGGGGTGTATTCGACGAAGTTCATCTGCGCGCGCATGCGCGCGAGGAGTCGCGGGCTGCCGCCGTCGCCGGTCAGGATCTTTTCGGCATGGCGCAGCTGGATGACGCGAATCGCCAGCCACAGATTGATCAGCGCCGCAGCGCCCGCGCTGGTGAGTGCAACCGGCAGAAAAAACATCGGGTCCCCCGTTCAAACAAGGCGAAAACCCCTGCCACGCGCGGCTTCTGCTTGCAACGTGGACGAGAATCGCTATACGCGCGGGCTCGCTTCGTGACCTGCCTGCTGGTCCGGCGAGCGGCCGGCCTAGCCGTCGCTTGCCCGAATGACCCTGTGGGCGTATCGCGACTTTATTGATTCTATAGCTTGTTGAAGGTGCCGACATGGCCGTCCCTAAGAGAAAGACCTCGCCGTCGAAGCGCGGCATGCGTCGGTCGCACGATTCGCTGACCGTCGAATCGTTCCAGGAGTGCCCGAACTGCGGCGAACTCAAGCGTCCGCACAACCTGTGCAACGCGTGCGGCCACTATAACGGCCGCGAAATCGTTTCGGTCGAGGGCTGAACGACGTTCCGCAACGGGGGGTTGCCGGTATGACTGTTCCCTCGCGGATCGCCGTCGATGCAATGGGCGGCGACGAGGGGGTCGCCGTCATGCTCGCCGGCGCTGCACGTGCACGTCGCCGCTTCGAGGGGATGGAGTTCCTTCTCGTCGGCGACGAGTCGCGCATTCGTGACGGCCTGAAGGCGCATCCCAATCTGGCAGCCGCGTGCGAGATCGTCCACGCGGCCGAAGTCGTTGCGGCCGATGCCAAGCCGAGCCAGGCGATTCGCCGCGCCAAGACCACGTCGATGGGCATTGCCATCGATCTGGTGAAGCAGGGCCGTGCGGGTGCCGCGGTCTCCTCGGGCAATACCGGCGCCTTGATGGCGATGGCCAAGCTGTCGCTCCGCACCATGGCGGGGATCGACCGGCCGGCGCTCGCCGCGCTGCTGCCGTCGCTGGGTGCCAACGACACGGTGATGCTCGATCTCGGCGCCAATACCGAGGTGGACCAGCGGAATCTCGTGCAGTTCGCGGTGATGGGTGCCGCCTATGCGCGCACCGCGCTCGATCTCGCGCGCCCGCGCGTGGCGCTGCTCAACATCGGCACCGAAGAGATGAAGGGCACGGACAGCATCCGCGACGCCGCGGCCCAGCTGCGCGCGGCCAAGCACCTGCCGCTCGAATTCACCGGCTTCATCGAAGGCAACCGGCTGTCGCGCGGCGATGTCGACGTGATCGTGTGCGACGGTTTCTCGGGCAACATCGCGCTCAAGACGGCGGAAGGCACCGCCCGCTTCGTGGCGGATTTGCTGCGCCGGGCGTTCAGCAGCTCGCTGCGTTCCAAGCTGGGCTTCCTCATTTCGAAGCCTGCGACCGAGCTGCTGCGCCACCATCTCGACCCGAACAACCATAATGGTGCCGTTTTCCTCGGGCTGAACGGCATCGTCGTGAAGAGTCACGGCGGCGCGAACGAACTCGGCGTGGATACCGCGATCGGCTTCGCCGCCAAGATGGTGCGCGACGACCTGACCCGGCGTATTGCCGAGGATCTGGGGAACTTCGAGGCCAAGGCCGCGTAAGAGACGGGAAGAAGGGGTCGCATGACCGTACGTTCGGTGATTCTCGGCACGGGCTCGGCCCTGCCGGCACAGCGTGTTTCCAACGCGGAGCTGGCGGAGCGCGTCGATACCAGCGACGAATGGATCGTCGAGCGGACCGGCATCCGCTTTCGCCACATCGCCGGGCCGGAGGAGACGACCGGCACGCTCGCCGCCGATGCGGCGCGGGCGGCACTCGAATCGGCCGGGATCGCCGCGAGCGAGATCGACCTGATCGTGCTCGCCACCGCCACCCCCGACCAGACCTTCCCCGCCACCGCGACGCGCGTGCAGAACGCGCTCGGCATCCTTGACTGCGTCGCGTTCGACGTGGCGGCGGTGTGCTCGGGCTTTCTCTATGCGGTGCAGGTCGCCGATTCGATGCTTCGCGCCGGCGTGCATCGCCGGGCGCTGGTGATCGGCGCCGAGACGTTCAGCCGCATCCTCGACTGGGAAGACCGCACCACCTGCGTGCTGTTCGGCGACGGCGCCGGCGCGATCGTGCTCGAGGCGCAGGACACGGACGGTGATGCGCCGCAGGGCATCCTTGCCACCAAGCTCCACGCCGACGGCCGCTACAACGATCTGCTCTATGTCGATGGCGGCGTGTCGACCACCGGCACCGTCGGCAAGCTGCGGATGAAGGGGCGCGAGGTGTTCCGCCACGCTGTGACCAACCTCGCCTCGGTGATGCAGGAATCGCTCGCTGCAGCAGGTCTGCAGCCCGGCGACGTAGATTGGGTGGTGCCGCACCAGGCCAATGCGCGCATCCTGGACGCGACCGCGCGCAAGCTGGACCTGGCGCCGGAGAAGGTGATCGTCACCGTCGACCGGCACGCCAACACCTCGGCGGCATCGGTGCCGCTCGCGCTCGATGCTGCGGTGCGGGACGGTCGGATCCGGCGCGGCGACCTACTCGTTTTGGAAGCCATGGGTGGCGGGTTCACCTGGGGTGCAGCCGTCGTCCGCTTCTAGGCGTTCTTCCGGTATCCCCATTTTGGACCAGATACGTGTTTTTCCAGAATATGTCTGAGGCGTTACTGGCGCTTCAACATCAATCTTGATAGCGCGTAACAATCTGATACGGGTACCTAAGTGCACGAAAGGAATTGCTGAATGACGGCTGCGGGAACGCTGACCAGGGCAGACTTGGCCGAGTCGCTGCATCGCGAAGTGGGGCTGTCGCGCGCCGACGCGTCGCGGATCGTCGAACAGATCCTGAAGCACATGTGCGAGGCACTGGCCAAGGGCGAGAACGTCAAGATCTCGGGCTTCGGCAGCTTCGTGCTGCGGGACAAGGGCGAGCGGGTCGGCCGCAATCCCAAGACGGGCGTGGAGGTGCCCATCGCACCCCGCCGCGTGCTCACCTTCCGTGCCAGCCAGATGATGCGTGACCGCATCGTCTCAGCTCGCTGAGGTCCCGATGTCGGCGACCGAGAAGGCCGCCGGCGCGTTGCGGACCATAGGTGAGCTCGCCGCTGAAATCGGCAGGCCGCAGCATATCTTGCGCTATTGGGAAACCCGGTTTCCCCAGCTGAAGCCACTCACCCGTGCGGGCAACCGCCGGTATTATCGACCCGATGACGTGGCGCTCGTGCGCCGCATCCATCACCTCCTCAGCGAAGAGGGCTACACCATCCGCGGCGTGCAACGGCTGCTGGCGGAGGAAAAGGCGGCGCGCGGCAGGAACCGCACCGCAGAACTGCAGACGATCCGGGATTCGCTGGCGCAGGCGCTGGCCGAAGATCGCTGATCGCAGCCGGGGCGAGGGTGGGGCGGGTCCCGACCCTCGCCCCGGCGATCAACGCGAAAGGCACGGCGGTGCCCGAGGCGATATGGCCCGTGCGTCAGGCGTCGGGGCCGAGACTGGGGTCCAGATCGCGCGGCCGGACGAAGCGGACCAGCTCGGCGTTCGCGCCCGATGCCTCGGCCCAATGCACGATGTCGAAACGCAGCTCAGCGAGGGTTGCGGTGGGAAATTTCTGCTCCGCCGCGTCGCGTAGCGGGCTGGGCGTGCGAACCCGGTCCAGCACCAGTTCCTCCAGCCCGGGATTGTGTCCGGAGAGCAGCACCGTGTCGGCACCGTCGGACAGGCCCTCGATCGCGTCGAGCAGCGTGCCGAGCGAGGCGAGATACAGCTTCTGGTCCCAGGCGGGCTCGATCGCTGCGCCAAGTCCGTGGGACACCTGCGCCAGCGTTTCCCGTACGCGGACCGCTGGGGAGGCGATGGCGTGATCGAAGCGCAGGCCCTGGTCGCGCAGATAGCGGCCCATCGCCACGGCAGCCCGCTGGCCCTTGGGATTGAGCGGCCGATCGAAATCGCGGGCGACCGGATCGTCCCAACCGGACTTGGCGTGGCGGAGGACGAGAAGGGTCTTCATGCTTCCCCGAGATGAACGCTGGCGGTTTCGCCCGCGTCATGCCGCAAGCTTGGCCCCAAGGAAAGCTGAACCCGCTCAACCGCGGAATCGAGCGTGGTGCGGGTGATGCGCGTGCCTGGCGGAAACGCGTCGAGCAGGCGCGAGGGCGTGGCGGCAGACAGCAGCACGAAGGCGCCGCGATCGTCCGCCCGCCGGATCAACCGGCCGAACGCCTGGGCAAGCCGCGCGCGGACTATCCGGTCGTCATAGGCCGAACCGCCGCCGGCCAGCCGCCGCGCGGCGTGGAGCACGCTCGGCTTGGGCCAGGGCACGCCTTCCATCACCACCAGTCGCAGCGAATCGCCGGGCACATCGACTCCGTCGCGCAGCGCATCGGTGCCGATCAGCGAGGCGCGCGGATCGTCGCGGAAGATGTCGACGAGGGTGCCGGTGTCGATCGGGTCGACATGCTGGGCGAGCAGCGGCAGCCCGTCGCGCGCCAGCCGATCGGCGATGCGGGCATGGACCGCGCGGAGGCGCCGGATGGCGGTGAACAGGCCGAGCGTGCCGCCGCCCGCCGCGGCGATCAGCCGGGCATAGGCGTTGGCCAGCGCCGCCATGTCGCCGCGCTTCACGTCGGTGACGATCAGCACCTCGGCCTGGTTGGGATAGTCGAACGGGCTCTTCGCCTCGAAGCGCTGGGCGGGGCGGAGCAGATGGGTGCTGCCCGAGCGCGCCTCGGCCACGTCCCAGTCCCCGCCGGCGCGCAGCGTGGCGGAGGTGACGAGCACGCCGTGCGCGGGTTCGAGCACGGTCTTGGCAAGCGGACGCGAGGGGTCGAGCCAGTGGCGGTGCAGGCCGATATCGAACTCGCGCCCCTCGACGCGGTCGACCGCGAGCCAGTCGACATATTCCGGATCGGCGGGGCC